>DGSK01000017.1:0-2982 GCA_002393955.1 Lachnospiraceae bacterium UBA4364
CCGAGATAATACAGCATTCACTCTCTCCGCAGAGCAGCAAGATGCTAGCATTCAGACTTAATGCTACTCTATGAGAAATGTCATGACTGCAACATCATGACATTTCTCATAGAGTAGCATTCAGACTTAATGCTACTCTATGAGAAATGTCATGATGTTGCAGTCAGATTTTAAAAGTTTTAAAGTTGGTGTATGATGTAGTAATCGATACCCAATCAGAAGCGGTCGGGGGAACCCGTTCTTTAAAAATCCGAGGGAACTAAAACACTGCCCTCAGCGAATAGAATTTGCATATTTCTCTTCATTAGTGGTATACTTAAATCCGTATGTGAAATTTTGTGACCGTGGCTCGCAGATTGTCCGGACAGCTCATAAGGTGTCCGCTCAGAGCCTGACGCTCCACATCCTGCATATGGACAGTATGACGGACAGATAGTCAGGTCTGCGGATAGAAGCGTACAGTGGCCGTATCAATATATGGAGGAAATTATGCCATCACCTAAAAAACAGCGTCTCGGCAGAGGACTTGAGGGTTTGTTACAGACCAAATTAGGTTCCAATCCTAAGGAAATGGTCACAGAAAAAGAAGCCGAGCTGCTTACGGCTAAAGACGGCGTGTTAAAGACTGTTCCTATTAATAAGGTAGAGAGAAATAAAGAGCAGCCGAGGCACAGATTCAATGAGGAAAGTCTTGCTGAGCTGGCTGAGTCCATCAAACAGCAGGGTATCCTGACTCCTATTTTGGTAAAAGACCGTGGTGATCACTTTCAGATCATTGCCGGTGAGCGCAGATGGCGTGCGGCAATGGCAGCCGGGCTTACGGAGGTTCCCGTAATAGTAAGGGATCTCACAGAGCAGCAGATCGCAGAGATCGCCCTTATAGAAAATCTTCAGCGTGAGGATCTGGATCCCATAGAAGAGGCTCTGGGGTATAAGAGTCTCAAGGATAAGTACTCGCTTACAGATGAGCAGGTGGCGGAAAAGGTCTCAAAGAGCCGTACTGCCGTTACGAACAGCCTCCGTCTGCTTAAGCTTGACGAGAGAGTCCGGGATATGGTCATTGATAAGAAGCTTACCACAGGTCATGTACGTCCGCTTCTTGCAATAGAAGAAACGGATACGCAGTACAAGCTGGCGCAGACTTCTTACGAGCAGAAGCTTTCCGTACGCCAGGTGGAGCAGTTAGTCAAGACTTTTAAGACTCCTCCAAAACCTAAGGTTAAGAAGGATCTGGAGAAGTATCAGGTTCACTATGATGAGTTTGCGGGTAAGCTTGCCGAGAAGCTGGGGACCAAGGTTTCCGCTTCCCTCAGCGACAAGGAAAAGGGAAAGATTGAGATAGAGTTCTACAGCAGCGATGAATTTGAAAAGTTTTTTGAGTTGCTGATGCAGTAATATTCATTATTTATATACTATTCATTAGTATATTGCTTATTTTATTAAGGAAGGTTTTATGAACAGCGGCATAATGACGGCAATAGGCCTGGGCTCAGTAGATCCAGCCATTTTCCTGATAATAGCATATGTACTCCTGATCGCAGCCATAGTGCTTCTGATAGTGATGATAGTTAAGCTGAACAAGCTTAAAGAGCGCTATGAGAAATTTATGCTGGGGTCTTCTGCTGTTTCGTTGGAAGAAGACATAGCCACCCTTACGGAAAATGTCAATATCCTGATTGCTAATGATCAGACCAATGCTGATGATATAGCCAAGCTTTTTAAGAAACACCGTACTACCTTTCAGAAGATGGGCATGGTTAAGTATGATGCTTTCAAGGAAATGGGCGGAAAGCTTAGTTTTTCCTTGGTTCTGCTTGATGAAAATAATGACGGTGTGCTGCTTGATTCAGTGCAGTCCAGCAGCGGGTGCTATTCTTATACCAAGGAGATAAGGGCAGGAAAGTGCAGCATAGAGCTTTCGCCTGAAGAAGCAGAGGCTGTTAAGATTGCGGTAAGCGGTAACTGATAAGATATTGGCAGTTTTTAATTGCAGATTGCCGTAGCTGGTGTATCTTTTCCAAGTGGCCTGAGATACTTGATGTTATAGGTTCGTTGAAGCGTAATATAAAATCGATAAAAAATAATTTATTATATATAAGGAGTCCGAGACTCCGGGAGGAAACATGCTTGACATTAAATTTTTAAGAGAAAACCCTGATGCGGTAAAGGAAAACATCAAAAAGAAATTCCAGGACGACAAGCTTCCCCTTGTTGACGAGGTAATAGCTCTCGACAAGGAAAGACGCGAGTCCCAGCGCGAGGCTGACGACCTGAAGGCAGCAAGGAATGCACTGTCCAAGCAGATCGGTGCTCTTATGAAAGAGGGCAAAAAGGACGAGGCTGAGAAGGTAAAGGCTGAGGTACAGGCTGATGCCGAGAAGCTTGCTGCTCTGGAAGCTAAGCAGTCAGAGCTGGAAGAAAAGGTTACAAAGATAATGATGGTCATTCCCCAGATGATCGATCCTTCTGTTCCTGTCGGTAAGGACGATTCCGAAAATGTCGAGATCGAGAGGTTCGGCGAGCCTGTAGTTCCTGATTTTGAGATTCCTTACCATACAGACATAATGGAAAGATTTAACGGTATCGATCTGGATGCCGCAAGACGTGTGGCCGGAAACGGTTTCTACTATTTAATGGGTGATATTGCAAGGCTTCATTCCGCAGTTATCGCATATGCAAGAGATTTTATGATAGGAAGAGGATTCACATATTGTGTTCCGCCTTTCATGATCCGTTCAAATGTGGTTACGGGTGTAATGAGTTTCGCCGAGATGGATGCCATGATGTACAAGATAGAGGGCGAGGATCTCTACCTCATCGGCACCAGTGAGCATTCTATGATTGGTAAGTTTATCGATCAGATCGTGGAGGAGGACAAGCTTCCTTATACTCTTACCAGTTACTCCCCCTGCTTCCGTAAGGAAAAGGGCGCGCACGGCGTGGAGGAAAGAGGTGTGTACCGTATCCACCAGTTTGAAAAGC
>DGSK01000017.1:3035-8713 GCA_002393955.1 Lachnospiraceae bacterium UBA4364
GTTTGAAAAGCAGGAAATGATCGTTGTATGTAAGCCGGAAGAGTCACCTATGTGGTTTGACAAGCTCTGGCAGAATACCGTTGACCTCTTCCGTTCCATGGATATTCCTGTAAGGACTCTGGAGTGCTGTTCAGGTGACCTTGCAGACCTTAAGGTTAAGTCCCTGGATGTAGAGGCATGGAGTCCCAGGCAGAAGAAGTATTTCGAGGTTGGCAGCTGCTCAAATCTCGGTGATGCACAGGCAAGACGTCTCAAGATCCGCGTAAACGGAAAAGACGGCAAGTATCTGGCACACACCCTGAACAATACAGTGGTTGCTCCGCCCAGAATGCTTATCGCATTTCTTGAAAATAACCTGCAGGCTGACGGCAGCGTACGGATACCTGAAGCGCTCAGGCCTTACATGGGCGGTCAGACCGAGATCCGGTAACCTTTATACATACCATAACAAGCGGGAAGTTTTAGTACATAATACATTATGAGGAGAGAGAGAATGAGGAGGAGTGTTTTTAAGAGCGTGATGACCACTGCCATGGCTGTGATGCTGACGGCGGTAGTGTCCCTGACTGCATTGGTGACAGTAGCCCCTAAGGAAAAAGCATCCGCGGCGGATAAGACCGGTGCGATTGCCGTAGGTATTGATGTTTCCAAGTGGCAGGGTGCTATCAACTGGCCCCAGGTAAAGGCAGCAGGCGTAAGCTTCGCTATCGTGCGTGTGGGAAACGGCAAGAGCGGCCTGGATCCGTATTTCCCGGTAAATATGACCGGGGCGGCAGCAGCCGGCATAAAGACGGGCGTTTATTACTACACCACTGCGGTAACACCTGAGCAGGCAGCGGCTGAGGCGGCACTGGTTCTTGCAATGATCGAGCCCTATCAGGTAAGCATGCCTGTGGTTATCGATATAGAGAGTGACCTTCATAAAGGAATGACTCCCGAGCAGAACGCTCTTATCTGCAATACCTTCTGTGCTATCATAGAATCGGCAGGATACTACCCGATGGTATATGCCAATAAATATTTCTTTACTCAGAAGATCGGCCCTGTCTACTATGATAAGTGGGTAGCACAGTATGCATCATCATGTCAGATACCGGACGCTTCCATCTGGCAGGCCACCGACAAGGGTACAATGGCAGGCATAGCCGGTCATGTTGATATTGACTATCAGTTCAAGGATTACAGCCAGCTTATAATCAATACCGGCCTCCTTCAGAGAAAGGGCTTCTGGTATTACTATGAGAATTATAAGATGCAGCGTAACCGTTTTGCTGATTATGGCGGATTCCGTTACTTCGTGGATGCTGACGGCCACATGGTAGCGAACTGTTTCTATCCTATAGGAGACGGAACATTCTACTTTGATGCATCCGGTCATATGCTTACAGGTTTCCAGAATATTGCTGAAAATACTTACTACTTCGCAGAGAATGGACGTATGGCAAGGGGGCTTACCACTGTAGGTGAGTTCAAATACCTCTTTGCAGAAGACGGCTCAATGGTAAGGGGCTGGTTTAATGACGGCCTCTGCACCAGATATTATTATCCGACGGATGGTCATATGCTTACGGGCTTCCAGACAATCGGTGATAATATGTACTACTTTGACGGCAATGGCGTGATGCTGGTAGGTTTCCAGAAGATTTCCGGACAGACTTTCCTCTTCAGTGCTGACGGTTCGATGGTAAAGGGCTGGTTTAATGACGGCCTCCACAGCCAGTATTTTGCTGAAGACGGCCATATGCTTACAGGCTTTAGTCCTATCGGTGGCAAGAATTATTTCTTCGATCAGAATGGCTATGCAATGGCAGGTATCCAGAATGTAGGCAACGGAGTGAACTGCTACTTCGATCCTGTTTCTTTCGAGATGAAGACAGGCTTTATCTCAGACGGGGTGAATACATATTACTTCGAGCCGGCAACAGGTGCACAGGTTAAGGGCTTTGTTCCTGTCGGCGATAAGTTTTATGATTTTGACCTTAAGACAGGCGCTGCAAAGACCGGCTTCCAGGTGATCAACGGTTCTACATATTATTTTGACCCCGCATCATTTGCTATGCTTACCGGTCTTGTTTCAGACGGAACAAATACCTATTATTTCGATCCTGCAACCGGTGCGATGATGAAAGGCCTTGTGCCTGTGGGCAGTTCTTTCTGCTACTTTGATCTTAAGAACGGAACAATGCAGGTAGGACTTCAGGTAGTGAATGGCTTGCTCTGCTATTTTGATCCTGCAACCGGTGCGATGATGTTCAATACCATTGTAGTTGCTGAGGACGGAAATACGTATCAGATCGGTCCCGATGGTGTGGCAGTACCGGTTATGCTGCCTGTAATGTAAGTGTGAAAAGTAACACAATTCAATTTGCATAAATTTTAGTTGCAATTTTGTTATAAATTTATTATTATAATGTTCGTGTTAGCGGATTGCTGCAGCTGTATGACAGCGGAGCAATCCGTGGACATTAACCGAATAGTGTTTACCGTGTTTCTGTAGCTCAGCAGGATAGAGCGTTCGCCTCCTAAGCGAAAGGCCGGCGGTTCGAATCCGCCCAGGAACATTTTTAATTTTTTTTTGCAATATTTTCCCCTGTAAGATAATTACTAGTATGTGGGAAAAATAAAAGCATTGTCATGCTGGCATGACGGGAGGAAAAAACATGAAAAAGAGAAGTTTATTTATTGCAGCCTTTCTTTCTACGGCTGTGTTGATGGGCGGATGTGAGAACAATACCGGGAGTGAGCCTGAGCAGGCTGTTGTAGAGCTTGATCTTTCAGGCGGCTCTGAAGATTCCGGTGAAACTGTTGAAGCTACTGAAGAAACACCTTCCGGAGAGGAGGAAGAGGAGATTCCTGAGGGAATGTACCGCAGCGAGATCACTAATGAGATCATAAGCGAGGATCTCAAGGATCAGAGACCTATAGCAGTAATGGTAGATAACGAAACATATGCTTATCCCCATATGGGACTTAACCAGGCTGATGTTGTCTACGAGCTTATGAACAGTACCGCTAACGGACGTATCACAAGACTTATGTGTATCGTTAAGGACTGGGGCAATATCGAGCAGTTCGGTTCCGTCCGCAGCGCAAGACCTTCCAATTTTATCCTTGCGGGTGAGTGGAATGCAATTCTTATCCACGATGGTGGTCCTTTCTACATACAGCAGTATGTTTCCAAGGATTATACAAATAACTTAAGCGGCGGTTTCGCAAGATTTTCAAACGGAAAAGCTACTGAGTTCACAGAGTATGTTACATCCAATGATTATACAAATCCTTCAACAGGCAAGTCATATGACGGTCTGATCGACAGGATCGAGAGTGCAGGATACAGCACCACATATAATGATCATTATGCAGGACCTGATTTCACATTCTGCAAGGGCGGAAACAGAGAGCTTACATCTGATGAGGGTGCAACGGATGCTACAGAGATAAAGCTTCCCATGCAGCACACAAGCTCTACTCTTAAGTACAATGAGTCTGAGGGTGTTTATGAGTATTACACCTATGGTGATGCTCACATTGATCCCCTTGATGGTGACAAGGTAATGTCATTCAAGAATGTCATTATAGAGGATGTAGATTTCGTACAGCTGGATGAGCATGGATATATGGCATATTACCTGCTGGTTGATTCACCTAAGAGCGGTTACTACTGCACAAACGGTAAGGCTATAGAGATTACCTGGCAGAAGATGGGTGAGGATTCCAATACCTACTATTTCGAGGTTGAGAGCGGAATGCCTCTTGAGCTTAATACTGGTAAGACTTATATCGGTCTTGTTCCTCACGATCAGTGGAAGGATCTTAAGATTGACTGATAGAGAATGATTTCAGATTGATCGGACACAGTACTGATGAGAGTCGGTACTGTGTTTTGTTTTATCAATGTTGCTAAAACTTCCCATATATAGTCTGTGGAAGCAGAACGACAACTCGCATATGCGCCGGAACCGGTGCAATTGCGAGTGCCGTTCTATCTAGGATTGTGAATGGGAAGTTTTATATCTACTGAATTAAAACCGGTAAAGATTGTACCGTCCCTGCTTACCGTCGGATGTGATGAGTCCCAGGTGTTTCAGCAGATAGCAGAAGCACTGCGCATTATCCAAAGACCTGCCGGAGGCTTCGGAAAGATCCATAGTTGTAAAGGATTCTTTTTCCGTAAATCCGCATGGGAGAAGAGAGAGATAATCGTCTGCTTCAGCAAGGGATATTTCTTCAATTATATTAAGGGGAATTTTGTCAGCCTTGGTGGCGTGACGTCTCCGGTTCTTACCGAATCCGTCCTGCACTATATATTCTTCCGTTTCCAGAAGACAAAGTATCAGATGGAAGCGTGGATCGGGCAGAAAATCCCTGATGTTAAGCAGTTCTCTGAAAACATCATAAGGATGTCCCTTTTTTGGTGATTTCTTAGGGGGCAGGATCTCCCCGGTATCGGGATCTATATAACGGAGCCATTTGATGGCGGCTATGGGATAGACGACGGTTACATCATAATCCTTAAGAAAGGCAGAGAGCTTGCCCTTAAGAGAGTGAAAACCTCTGCTCTGTATCTCGAATATTTCACCGTCGCAGCAGGCGTCGGCTACGAAGCGCCCGATGGGGATCTCGTGGCATTCGGGACGGGGCAGGTAATAATACTTGAGCACGGAATGAACGCTCTTTTCTCCAAGAGTGCCGATGCCGTCGGCGTGCTGCATACGGAGCACCTGCCTGTCGCAGGCCTGCCTGAAGAGGGCGGGGTCCGATGGACGCAGATTGTAATTGAACTGGATGTTATTTTTTTTCATAGGGTAATTATAGCAATTATTATGGAAAATATGAAAATAGTAAGGGGCGTGTAAAAGACAGAAAGGAATTTAAGTATGTACGACGGAATAATTTTTGACATAGACGGAACAATATGGGATTCCACTAATGTGGTGGAAAAGGCATGGAACGACGCTTTTAAGGAGCTGGGATACGAGAAAAGGACGACAGCTGCGGAATTAAAGGGCCTGTTTGGGCTTCCCATGGATGAGATATTCAAAAGCCTGGTGCCTGATGCGGCTAAGGAAGATACAGAGGTATTTGAGCCGCTGTGCAGCAGGTATGAATTTGAATATCTTGAAAAGAATGGCGGCATTGTTTATCCGGGCGTGAAGGAGACGATAGAGAAGCTGTCTGAAAACCATATACTGGCGATTGTGAGCAACTGCCAGGCGGGTTATATAGAATTGGTCATGAGGAAGACCGGTATTGAACCTTTTATAAAAGACCATCTCTGCCCCGATGACAGTGGTCTGCTGAAAGCAGGGAACATAAAGCTGGTAGCAGAAAGATTGAATATGAAAAATCCGGTATATGTAGGTGACATAGCCAAGGATGAGATTGCCAGCAGGGAGGCCGGTGTGGCTTTTATACACGCGGCATATGGTTTCGGTGAGGGTATCGAACCGGATTACATGATAAACAGTTTTCCGGAACTTATGGATATACCGGGTATCAATTCCGCTGACTGATCGATCCGGCAAATATTATTGATTAAAACTTCCCACTAACTGAACTACTTAGAACGACACTCGCAATTGCGCCGGAACAATCCCGAGGCGTTGCATCGGTTCCGGTGCATATGCGAGTCGTCGTTCTCTTTCCACAGACTATATGTGGGAAGTTTTAGTTAATTA
>DGSK01000009.1 GCA_002393955.1 Lachnospiraceae bacterium UBA4364
TATCCGAGAAAACTTTTACTCTGTGCATAACCCTTTCTTAATCATTCATAACATTCAAAAAAATATTCATCATTACAATCATCAAAATGATCTGTATTACCGATTATCCCCTTTCCAGCCCCAATCCTCTTCTTTACATCAAAACCACCGATTCCATCAGGCTGAACAATAAAATAACTTGGATTAAGACTATCAATAATCTGGTCGATGAGTTCCACACCATCATCTGTCAGGTTATTTATTCTCTCCATTATTGCTTGATGACTCATTTTCTGATCCATGGATCTGCTCCTTACTCATACTGCCTGAACAATATCACTGCGATATGTGTTCGGGCAGTATGCCATTTATTACGGCCTCAGTTCTGCCTTTGCCTTATCCAGCACACTGATCACTCTGTCACACCATTCGTCAAACTCAGGATCTTCTACCTGGCACTCAGGATGCTCCATGACGTATTTAAGTGCGATGCGGACACCCTGGTCATAACGGACCGTAGTTTTCATGTCCGGTACTGCGCGCTTAAGCTTGCTGTTATCAAAAACAACTGACACTGCCTTGTCTCCGATAAGGCTTCCCTCAAAATCAAAGCCATAAGGATCCCCTGCTGCCGAAAGGAATTCCGATGACACATGATAAGCTTTCAGCTCAACACCAAGCGCAACCGCAATGGTTGCATATATCTGGTTCCAGCTTAAGGTCTCATCACCGGTTATCTGAAAAGCCTCACCGATAGCGTGCCGGTTTCCCATAAGCCCTGTGTAACCGATAGCAAAATCCTTATTAAAGGTAACTGTCCACAGGGAAGTTCCATCCCCCTGTATAATGACAGGCTTCCCATCCATCATCCTCTTTATAACCTGCCAGAATCCTTTCTTTCCATGGACTCCTAACGGTATATGCCTCTCATCATATGTATGGCTGGGCCGCACTATGGTAACCGGGAATCCCTCTTCCCGGTACTTCTTCATCAGGAAATCCTCACATGCGATCTTGTCTCTTGAATACTGCCAGTGGGGATTTGCTAACGCAGTACCTTCCGTAATAACATAGCTTGCTGCAGGCTTATGGTATGCTGATGCGGAACTTGTAAAAATATACTGCCTTGTTTTTCCTTTAAACAGTCTGTAATCCCTTTCTACATCTTCTACTTTAAATCCGATAAACTCGCATACCGTATCGAAAGTCATCCCGCTTATCTTTTCTGCCACGTCACCTTCATCATGGATATCGGCCACAATGCTGTGGACACCTTCCGGGAGTTCCTCATTCCTGCTGCCCCTGTTTAAAAGCCATACTTCCCAGTCAGTCTCCTCTGCCAGACGCTTTACAATAGCCATGCTGATTTGTCCTGTTCCTCCGATAAACAACGCCTTCATTTGCCGATACCTCCCTCTATTATGATATGTTTCCGCATCAGTCTACATTATAAAATACTTTTCATATATTTATAATCTGTAAAACAAAATGCTGGCTTTTTATGAAAATCATAACAGTTGTTTATCACCAGTTATAGCGTTAAAATATCATCAAAATAAGAACAATGTACAGTGCCGATGTAAAACGGCAGAAAGAAGAGAAAATGATCTCAACAAGAGGACGTTATGCCATAAGGATCATGATAGATCTGGCTGAAAATAACAGCGAAAAATACATTCCGCTCAAAGATATAGCCGAAAGGCAGGAAATATCAAAAAAGTACCTGGAAATACTTGTTAAGGATATGGTCGAAGGGGGACTGATCCTCGGCCACAGCGGTAAAGGCGGAGGCTATAAGCTCTGCAGGAAACCGGAAGAGTATACCGTTGGTGAAATTCTCGATCTCATGGAAAAATCCATGTCCCCGGTTGCCTGCCTTGCTGATAAAAAATATACATGCGACAGAAAAGACAAATGCAGAACGCTCCCCATGTGGACCAAATTCGACAGCATGGTACACGATTATTTCTATGGGATAAAACTGACTGACCTGCTGGAATAACGGACTGCTTCATTTTTTATCAGCATAAACAGCAAATACTTCGGTCTTACGCTTTTATATCATTTAAATTACGAATCTCCAATATACCCGTATCTCATCACTTCAAAAATATCCACAAAAAAAATGTCATTTTTTATAAAAAGTGCTACAAATCTTTTTTCGACGGTGCTATAATGCGTGGGCATGCCTGACTCAGACGCGAACCGTCAGTCGGTCGTTTATCTTAACCTTTATGCAAAATATATCTGCGTAAACAGATTTAAATTAAACAGATATAAATTAAGCAACTATGGGTTAGATGGATATAGGTCAGTAAATATTATCAAATAAATTCAGATAAGGAAAAACTATGAACAGCAAAGACAAAATAAAACCCATGCTCTTTAGCACAATGAAGCACTACAGCGGAAAGCAGTTTGTGACAGACTTTGTAAGCGGCATAATTGTGGCGATAATCGCCCTGCCCCTTTCGATAGCTCTGGCACTCGCATCGGGCGTGCGTCCGGAAGAAGGCCTTTACACAGCCATTGTTGCCGGATTCATAATCTCCTTCCTGGGGGGAAGCCGTGTGCAGATTGCAGGACCTACCGCCGCCTTTGCCACCATAGTAGCCGGGATCGTAGCCAGAAACGGAATGGAAGGTCTTATGTTAGCAACCATCATAGCCGGCATCCTGCTGATACTAATGGGAGCTTTCAGACTTGGCGGTCTTATAAAATTCATACCTTATACCATTACCACAGGTTTCACCTCCGGCATAGCTGTTACAATACTTATAGGACAGCTCAAGGATTTTCTGGGACTTACTTACCCTGCCGGTACCGAGACCATAGAGACTATGGACAAGATAAAAGCCGTTGTCTTTAATATATCAACATTCAATCCCTATACTCTGCTTGTAGGTGGCATAAGCCTTGTGATACTGATACTCTGGCCCAAGGTCAGTGAAAAGATCCCCGGCTCACTGATAGCTGTCATCGTAGGGATACTCCTGGTAAAATTCACAGCCATGCCCGTAAACACGATCGGCGATCTCTACACTATAAGCAACAACCTTCCGACCTTTCATATGCCTGAATTGAGCCTTGCGGCAGTTAAGGAAGTGGCATCAGACGGCTTTACCATAGCTATTTTGGCAGCTATTGAATCCCTGCTTTCCTGCGTTGTAGCAGACTCAATGATAAACTCCCATCACCGTTCCAATATGGAGCTTATCGCACAGGGAGTAGGTAATATCGGTTCAGCCTTCTTCGGCGGCATCCCCGCTACCGGTGCTATCGCAAGAACCGCAGCAAATATAAAGAACGGGGGCCGCACCCCCATCGCCGGAATAGTGCATGCCATAGTACTTGTGCTGGTCCTCGTAGTACTGATGCCCTATGCATCACTTATACCCATGCCCACAATAGCAGCGATCCTTTTTATGGTTGCCTATAATATGTGCCAGTGGAGAACCTTTGTGCATCTCTGCAAGACAGCTCCCAAGAGCGACATCATAGTACTGATCACGACTTTTATACTTACAGTTGCATTTGACCTGGTAATAGCAATCGAAGTAGGAATGGGAATAGCACTGATACTCTTCATGAAACGCATGAGCGAGGAAACACATATCGAAGGCTGGGTTTCTTACGATCCCGATGAGGATCCCGATGGTATGAACTTAAAGCCCCTGCCCAAGCATGTCCGTGTATATGAGATTTCCGGGCCGCTCTTCTTCGGTGCAACTGACCAGATTGCTGCCATCGATTTCAGCAAGAGCACAAAAGTCATAATCTTGAGGATGCGCGGTGTTCCTGCACTTGACGCTTCCGCTATGCACACCCTTGAAGAATTCCATGGAAGGTGCAAAGAAGCCGGGATCCAGCTTGTGTTCTCTCATGTCAACGAGCAGCCCATGCACACAATGCAAAAGGGCGGCTTTGTAGAACTTATCGGTAAAGAAAATTTCCGTCCCCATATAGATGATGCCGTAGACTGGGCCGGGGAGTTGGTAAAGAAAAACGACTAAAGAAAGATCTTATTTAACCTTCAGAGTCTTCAGATACGCTTTCTGCTCTGCAGTGATACGGTTACTTTCCACGGCTTTCTGTATGGACTTATTGTGTGTCCATGCGTCCAGACGTCTTTCCTCAATAAAAGGAAGTATGGTCTCGTACTGCTTTGCAAGAGCGGTGGCAAAATACCATGCAATCATCATATTGATGTAGTATTCTTCAGACCTTATCTTTGCAACCGTTTCGGGATATTCAGTGGCAAAGTCATCATCCAGGTAATGCTCCATTAACATTCCTATCCCAAACCTGACAGTATAGGTATGATCACTCTCTATCCACACACTGATCTGATCTGACAGTTCTGCCCTGTGCTTTTTGAACACCTTCGGCGACATCTGGTCACAGGTAGCCCAGTTGTCAACATAAGGAAGAAACCTGTTCAGCTCCTCAATACATCTGTCATAATCCTTCATCCCGGAAATGATAAAGGCATGGAGCTGGCTTTCGTCAAAATATTTATGCGGCAGGGAATTTAAAAATACCGTGATATCCTCCTGCTTTGCCAGAGCCGATGCATATTTTCTAAGATCCGGCGTACGCACACCGATAAAACATTTCGCATCCACCGTTGGTATCAGCTTAGACTGAAAATCCCGGTATTCCGTATCCTGCAGTTCAAACAGATGCTCCAATATCTCCCTGCACTTTTTCGAACTCCCCATCCGTTCCCCCTCTTTTATGGAATGAGTAATAATCTATTCTGCATCCAGATGCTGCAAAAGCTTTTCATAAAATGCCGCCGTCTCTGTCCCGGTCACCTCTCTACCGGAAACAAAATATCTGACATACCCTTTCCCCTCACTCTTTGCTCCGTTTTCCGACATAATGTGCTGAAGGTTCCTTATGGTTCCCTCCGCCCCGTCTATCATTATCAGTTCCTTTTTAAAAAACGGCCTTAATGCCCTTTCGAAATGGTTGAAATGCGTGCAGCCAAATACAAGGATGTCGTAGTCCTTAAGCTCCACACCGTTTTCCGAATGCTCAGAAATATATTTATCCAGTTCCTTTGAAATATATGAGCTGACACTTTCCGAATCAAACTCGCCGCGCTCCGCAAAGCTTACAAGCTCAGGCAGTGCAAGCATATCCACTTTATGCCTGTCATCCACTCTGTCTAAAAGATCCCTGAATTTTTTTTCTCTTACTGTTATGGGAGTAGCGATAACAAGAATGCGGCCGTCAGAATTCATTTCCACCGCCGGCTTTACTGCAGGCTCCACACCAATGATGGGCACAGAATATTTTCCTCTCAGAAGATTGGCTGCAACAGAGGTTGCCGTATTGCAGGCAATAACAATAGCTTCGCACCCCTGTTCCAGAAGAAACTCAACCGCCTCATCGGAGTATTCCGCTACTTCTTCTTTAGCCCTTATCCCATAGGGAACATGATCCGAATCCGCATAATAGAAATATGCCTCATCCGGCATGACATGCAAAGCCTCATGAAGTAATGTGAGTCCTCCGACACCGGAGTCAAACATACCTATCTTCATCTATTTCACACTTTCCCCTTTTGGAGAGCTTTTTTCAATGCACTTACCTGCTTATCATCCAGGATACTGTACTCACCGGGCCTTAAATCACCGAGTCCGACATTTACCACCCTGACACGCTTAAGGGACTTTACCTCATAATTCTCGGTCTTCCACATGCGTCTTATCTGCCTGTTCAATCCCTGGGTAAGCACCATCCTGACCACATTTCTGCGGATCTTTTCTATACGGCAGGGTCTGGTCTTCTTCTGAATATCAGTCAGATAAACACCCTTGGACAGCCGCTCAACAGCGTCCTGAGTTACCTCATGGTCAAGATATACTATGTACTCCTTCTCATGGGCATTCTTCCCACGCATCATCTCTTCAATAAGAGCACCGTCATTAGTCAGCAATAACAGACCTTCTGAATCCTTATCCAGACGTCCCGCGTAAGTCAGCCTTTCTTTCAAATCGATATAGTCAAAGATTGTCTCCTCCGCATGCTCATCCGCTGCTGTGACCGTGACACCCTTAGGCTTATAAAAGGCTACCACGATCTTTCTCTCAGGTCCCTTTACAAGCACGCCATTTGCAATGATGTCCTCACTGCCGGTAACCGTATCGCCAAGATGTGCCTTTTTGCCGTTTACGCTGACCTTACCTGCTTCGATGAGCCTGTCTGCCTCACGCCTCGATGCAATACCGCACTCCGCAAGATATTTATTTAATCTGACATAACCTGATTCCATTTTCCGATTCCGTTTCTGATTCCGAAGCCTTCCGAATTTTTCCGGAGCTTTCCGGAACTGACCGATGCTTTTTTTACTCTGCTCTGCTTAACCTGAGACCATTATTTCGCCAGATCTGAAAACTCGGGGAAACAGTCAAGGGTTGCAAAATAATCCTTCGGTTCTTCCCTGCGTCTTATCAGCTGTACACTGCCGTCTTCCTTAAGCAGAAGCTCCGCACTCTTTAACTTTCCATTGTAATTGTAACCCATTGAAAATCCGTGGGCACCGGTATCATGGATTGCAATGTAGTCACCGATCTCTATCTCGGGAAGCATACGGTCTATCGCAAACTTATCGTTATTTTCGCAAAGAGATCCCGTCACATCATACTTATGGTCACAGGGAGCATCTTCCTTCCCAAGTACTGTTATATGATGATATGCACCGTACATTGCAGGACGCATAAGGTTCACAGCACAGGCATCCACACCTATGTAATCCTTGTATATCTTCTTTTCATGGATAACTTTGGTAACAAGCATGCCATAAGGTCCGGTCATGAAACGTCCCATCTCGGTATAAATCTCAACATCGCCCATACCGGCAGGCACAAGTATCTCATCATAAACTTTATGTACTCCCTCACCGATAACTTTTATATCATTAGGTGTCTGCTCCGGCTTGTAAGCAATGCCGACTCCGCCGGAAAGATTTATGAAATTAAGGCTTACGCCTGTCTCATTCTTTATTTCAACTGCCAGCTCAAAAAGCTGTTTTGCAAGCACAGGATAATAATCATTGGTAACGGTATTGCTTACAAGGAAAGCATGCATGCCGAATTCCTTTACGCCCTTATCCTTAAGTATCCTGTATGCCTCAAAAAGCTGTGCCTTGGTCATGCCGTACTTTGCGTCACCGGGATTATCCATAATGCCGTTACTTATGGTTACAATGCCGCCCGGATTATATCTGAGGCTCAGTCTTTCAGGGAGCCTGCCGAGAACCTTTTCAAGGAATGCTATATGCGAAAAATCATCAAGGTTTATGGTCGCCCCGATCTTTGCCGCATACTCAAAATCCTCTGCCGGCGTATCGTTTGAAGAAAACATTATGTCATTGCCTGTAATGCCGCACTTCTCAGCAAGCATAAGTTCCGTAAGTGAAGAACAGTCCGAGCCCACACCGTACTCCTTTAATACTTTCATTATAAAAGGATTGGGCTCCGCCTTTACCGCAAAAAACTCCTTATATCCCTTATTCCATGCGAAGGCTTCCTTTACTGCTGCCGCATTGGCCCGAAGTCCCTTTTCATCATATATATGAAAAGGCGTGGGGTATGTCTTTACTATCTCCTCGATCTGTGCTTTGCTAAAAAAAGGTTTCTTTTCCATAGTTTTCGTTCTCCTTAGTTTTATACTCCTCCGGCCGCTTTCCGGCCGGTATATCTGATACATCACAATATGCTGAACCCCTAAAGCTCCGTCCTCTCTATCTTCAAATGCTTTGAAAGGTTTTGAACATCTCCTGCACCCGGATTCAGTCTTCTATCTGCCAGTCTATTTCTTCCACGCCGTGGCTCCTTAAAAACTCATTCGCCCGGCTGAAATGCCTGCATCCGAAAAAACCTCTGTACGCGGACAGCGGGCTTGGATGCGGTGCCCTCAAAACCAGGTGAGCCGGATTATTTAACATAGCTGCCTTTTTGCCCGCAGGACTTCCCCACAGCATAAATACTATAGGGCGGTCCTCCTCATTGACCTTTTCTATCACAGCATCCGTAAATGTCTCCCAGCCTATCCCTCTGTGGGACATGGAATCATGCGCCCGGACTGTCAGTACGGTATTTAAAAGCAGTACCCCCTGCTTAGCCCATTTGGTCAGGTCGCCAGATGCAGGGATGCTGCACCCAAGGTCATCATGAAGCTCCTGATATATATTCTGCAGCGAAGGCGGCGGCTCAGTTGGCTTCTTCACGGAAAAACACAGTCCGTGCGCCTGCCCTTCGTTTATGTACGGATCCTGCCCCAGTATCACCACCTTGACCTCATGCAGAGGTGTCAGGTGAAAAGCATTGAAAAGGTCTGCTGCCGGCGGATATATCAGATGTGAATGATACTCATCCCTGACCTTCTGATAAAGTCTTTTGTAATAATCTTTATTAAATTCAGCCGACAGAGCCTCTGCCCAGTCATTGGATATAGGAGCCAAATTCCCACCGCCTTTACAGCCTCACGGATACTCCGCGGTCTCTTAAGTATTTCTTCAAGTCTTTTATTTCCATCTCTTTAAAATGGAAAAGTGATGCCGCAAGAGCTGCGTCAGCACCACCTTCTGTCAGCGCATCATAGAAATGTTCCATCGTTCCAGCTCCGCCTGATGCTATCACGGGTACGGAAACATTCTCCGATATTGCCTTTGTAAGCTCGATATCATATCCTGCCTTGGTCCCATCGCAGTCCATGCTCGTAAGCAGTATCTCCCCCGCCCCCAGGCTGCAGGCCTTCATAGCCCACTCCACGGCATCTATACCCATATCTACTCTTCCGCCGTTTTTATAGATATTCCAGCCATCGGAACCTTCACGCCTTTTTGCATCGATTGCCACTACCACACACTGTGATCCGAATTTATCCGCAGCATCGGATATAAGATCAGGATTCATTATCGCTGCGGAATTAACAGATATCTTGTCTGCGCCTTCACGTAACAGTGCCCTGAAATCATCAACGGTCCTGATCCCGCCGCCTACAGTAAAAGGTATGAACACCTGCTCGGCAACACGCCTTACCATGTCCACCACCGTAGCCCTTGCATCGCTTGATGCAGTTATATCCAGGAAAACCAGCTCATCGGCACCGGCAGCATCATACGCCGCAGCTACACTTACCGGATCACCGGCATCCACAAGATTGACAAAATTTATCCCCTTAACAACACGCCCGCCGTTTACATCAAGGCAGGGGATTATCCTCTTAGTGTGCATTAAAAGTCACCTCATAGTTTAATAAAATTCTCAAGTATCTTTAGTCCCACCGACGAGCTCTTCTCCGGATGAAACTGGGTTGCGAACACATTTCCCCTTTCCACGGATGCATGTATATGCGTCCCATACTCTACGGAAGAAGTCACTATGCTCTCATCATCGGCTTTCAGGTAAAAAGAATGGACGAAATACACATATGAACCTTCATCTATTCCATTTAATAATACGGACTTATTCTCCAGATGCAGCGAATTCCAGCCTATCTGGGGGACTTTTATCCCGTCTGTTGCAGGTATCCTAAGCACCCTTCCCTTGAAAATCCCCAAGCCCTCTTTTCCGGGAGACTCTTCGCTTCCTTCAAAAAGAAGCTGCAATCCAACGCAGATAGCCATGAACGGGGTGCCTGCATCTATAACCTGATGGATCACCGGAACCAGACCGTATTCCTCAAGCTTCCCCATGGCATCACCGAAAACCCCGACCCCCGGGAGCATGACCTTGTCCGCTGATTTGATAACAGCAGTATCTCTGGTGACAACAGCCTCTTCCCCGAGGGACAATACTGCCTTTTCTACGCTTTTTATATTACCTGCATCATAATCTATTATGGCTATCATAGCTTCTCTTTCTTTTACTAAAACTGTGTACTCTCTATCTGCACCTTAACGTTATCATCCGTGTCAACAATTATATTCGTGGAATTCTGTTCCGGTGAATTCTGTTCCGCTGCGTTTTCTTCCACCCTGTCATTTTCCTGCGTATTTGACTCCGTATCATTCTCCCGTGCAGGCTCTTCTGCGGTGCTGTTTTCAGATACCGTCGTCTCATCCGAACCGTTTGGATCAGTGCCATTCTCAAGTATGTACTGTTCTTCTTCGGGAAGCATATCGGGAAGACCTGCCTCCGAAGGATTGCTCTCTTCAGCTGCTTCCGGTGCTGCGGTTTCTCCCCCGCCAAGACCGTACATCGCATTCACTACATCCTGCATCTTCACGTATGGTTCACCGCGCAGTATGGCATTTACCGCACCGGTGTAGTCAGTCTTGCTATAACCGATTATTTCCATAGCCTGTTCTTCCGACACGCCATAATCATTCTGAAGCGCGAGCAGTATGCTGTCTCTGGTGGAATCAATGTCGCTTATCACCCCTAATGTCTCTGCGTCAGATTTAAGTGCTTCGTAACGCTTTAAGCCCTGGAAGAGAGCATCAAGAGCCTTATCATTCATTCCCATAGCCTTATACTGTCCGTATGATTCATATTTACGATCCATAAGTATGATAGTCTTGGAACGGTCATATATCAGCTGGTCGCTTTCATTCAGCTTCTTTCCATACATGGAATAAAAAGCTTCTTTATAATCATGATCGTAGTATGCCGTTCTTGCAGATTTCATAACATTTGCCTTAGGCAAAATTACAGCCAGTACTATGACAGCAGCCAGTACGGATACAGCAAAAGCAGCAGTTCTTATGATATATTTCTTCGGTACCTTTGGCCCCTGCTCTGCTTCTCCTGCAGGCTTTTCTTTTTTAGGTTTCTTTTCTCTGGGTTTCTTTGGCTTCTTTTCCTTAGGCTTCTTTTCTTTCTTTTTCTTCTTTTTCTTGCCCTTTTCTTCTCCCTCAGCATCAAGCTCATTCAGTATCTGTTTATTCTCGTCACTGAGCTTGGTCGCATTTTCTTCAGGGGATCCTTCTATGTCTTCCTCGTAAAATACCGCCTCTAAAAGAGCAGCTATCAGGCCTTTCTTTTTTTCGCCCTTTTCTTTTTTCTTCTTTTTATTATTCTTACTGTCTCCGGCATCATCACCGTTATCTGCGGCTACCACAGAATCCTCAGAGGCTTCACCTGGTATATCCGATACATCATCCAATAGTTCCATATCTGACGATGTAGCGCTGTCAGCCGTTTCAGCTGACACTTCTCCTTCATTTTCAGCTTCAGCCTCTGTATTTTTGTCTTTTTTATTTTTTCCGAAAAGCTTTGCAAAGAAGGAACCCTTTTTCTTCCGGGATTTCTTTCCGCCTTCAGACTCTTCTTCATCAGAATCATCATAAAAACTTCCCGGACCGACATCCGGCTCTTTTAACAGATCGGCATTCAACGCCTCGTTATTGTCAGATTTCTCAAGAACTTCTTTTATATCGCCAAGATCCCCGTCCAGCACATCCATATCGGAAAGCATATCAAGTATGTCTGCATCCCCGTCAGTACTCGGCAGGCTCTCCCCCGGGACATCCGCCTCTGCGGCGGCTATGCGTGCCTCAATGTCATCAGGATCCATGTCAGCCAGCTCGCTTAAGTCACTCTGTATATCATCTCCTGCTCCGTCACCTTTAAGCAGTGACATCAGATCGTCAGCTTCACCTTCAGCGTCAACCTCCTCGGAAAAATCAGAGATAGCCTCATCGTCAATACCCCCTGCTTCACCGACACCGGATAACAGATCGTCAACAGCGTTGATATCAGCAGCCGCACTGATATCATCGACAGCTTCAGCTTCTGCCCCATCATTTTCGGCAGATCCGGCTTCAGGATCCGCATCGCTTATATCTTCCTGATCCTCTTCCGAGACCTCCTCCGGAATATCTTCCGGCAATTCATCTAACGCTTTACTTAGCTCATCATCACTTTTTTCATCATCTGAATAAGCATCTGTATTCTCTTCATCAACTAAAGACTCATCAGCCAAAGTCTCATCGGCAGTCTCACTGATGAGGTCATCCGAAATACCGTCCGGCATATCCGTATCAGTAACAGCACCGATATCATCAGATGCACCGTCGCTTTCGTCCGGTATGCCGGTTTCCGGCACATCAGGAATATCCGTCTGATCATCACCGTCCAATGCCCCGACTCCCTCAAGGACTGCATCCGCTCCGTCAGGCGCTGTGTCTGTGGTATCGGAGGTGTCTCCGCTGCCCTCACCGGTAGGAAGGACACTGTCATCCGCATCTTCTTCAAAAGCTTCTATTTCACTGGCAAGCTCATCAGCTGATATACCATCAAGATTAAAATCCTTTGCGCCCCGGGAGTTAAGATCCAGTTCCGGCAAATCTGCCGTATGCGGCATGTCAAAATCACCGGAAAAATCGTCCGATACTTCTGCCGTCCCCATAACATCACCCGCTGCGGCCGTTTCTTCTGTTAACAAGGCATCAGCAGCAGTCTTTTTTCCCGGTTCCTTATTTTCTTTTTTCGGATTTAATGCCTGAGCAAGTAATTGATCAAGATACTCTTCTTCCGCACTCATGTCCTAACCCTCTGTGTTAATAAACACGACCAATTTATTCTACCATAATTCTCCCTCTATTTGTAACAAAATCTTCCACTGCTTCTGACACCCTTAAGCATACTGCCTTATGCGGATTAATCCGGATATATTGCGACCTTTATACCGGGAACGGACCGTCATGTGACAGGTGACGGTCACAGAAAAGAAGCCCCTAAAAAAGCAAAGCAAAAAGCATCCCTTCCAAAGGAAAGGATGCTTCATAAATCTTTTTTACATCAATTACTCTTCCGCAGCTGCTCCGTTTATACCGAGGATATTATCGATAGTGCGGACAAGATTTCCAATCTCCGGCTTAGTCAGCTGTGCATCAGCGCCAAGCTGTTCGCCCTTGCGGCGCATTTCCGTATTTATCAGTGACGAGAAGATTACTACGGGAATATCCTTTAATTCATCATCTTCCTTTATGAGCTTTGTAAGCCTATGACCGTCCATCTGAGGCATCTCGATATCAGTGATAACGCACTGGCAGTTCTTTGCTATGCTGCCCTGCGCTTTCCACATTGCGAGGTGATCCCATGCCTGCTGGCCATTTTCAGTATGCGTAGTATTCACATATCCGGCTCTGCGAAGACTCTCAACTATAAGCTTATTAAGAAGTGCTGAATCTTCAGCTATAAGGATAGGCGTCTCATTTCTTGAACGTCTGCCCATCTCGTCGATTTCCTGTACCTTAAGACCGGTCTCAGGGTTGATATCAGTGACAATCTTCTCGAAATCGAGAATGATTATGAGCTTTCCGTCCTTCTTTATGATACCGGTGGATACACCGTCTTCGGTATTATTGATAGTAGAATCCGGCTTTATGATCTCTGTCCAGGATACACGGTATATTCCGATAACGGAATCTACGTGAAAAGCCATATTAAGTCCGTTGAAATTGGTGACAATGAAAAGGCCCTTAGGTTCCGACTGTCCTCTCTGAAGGCAGTTCTTAAGGTCTATTGCCGTTATCATGCTTTCACGAGGCATAAACACGCCTTCTACCGAAGGATGTGAATTGGGAACCGGAGTAACCGCCTGGTAAGGAATTATCTCACGGATCTTGGCAACATTTATTCCATAGGAGTTGCCATCAAGCATGAACTCAAGAATTTCCAGCTCATTGGTGCCGTTTTCAAGTAGTATCTTTGTATCCATACGTTCCACCTCATCTGTTTTTTTTGCTTAAGATCAGTCTCGGGATATGTCACCATTCCTGATCTGTTCGCATATAATGTCCACGACATCATAAACATTATACAAAATATTGTTTCAAAAGTCCACTTGTTTTGTCTATTTTTATCTAATATCTTACCATCTGAAGACTGCAAAACCGTCGCAGGAAATTTAACGGTACTTATTGATCGATAGACAGCTCGGCACGCTCACTTCCGTTCCGCATCACCATGGTCACGGATGAGACATCCGCCTTTGACTCCTCTACTTCTATCAAAAGAACAAGCTCATCACTTGCACCTGCAGCAATAGTCTCACGGCATGAGGAAAGATCATTTAAAAGCAGAGTTGTAAGTGCGGCCTTAGTACTGCCATCTCCAAGCTTAAAGGCAAAGTGCGCATCCATCGACGCCATATCTAACAGCTTGTCTTCAGCTGATGAATTAACCGCAGAGAACTTAAAAACAACAAGACGGTTGCCGGGCGATGCAGTCACGATTCCCTGCCAGTCCCCCTCTGTAGAAGTATCCGGATATTTATCACAGACTGTATATCCCGTACTTTCTATATCTATGCCGTTTATGGCAAAAAACTCATCTATATCTGTATACACAGGTTCAGGCGGCAGCACTTCAGATGAGCCGTCTCCCGAGTCCCCCCCGCTGTCCTTGTCTTCTTCCTGTCTTGCTGCTTCTTCCTGTCTGCGCATTTCAGCCGCCTGTGCCTGCATCGCCGCTTTCCGCTCCAGCTTTGCCTGCTCCTCTGCGTACTCCTCTTCCGTCACCATGGATTCCGAATAATTTGCGTCATACTTTAAAAGCAGTCCGGCAGCATACTCCTCCACCTTCCGCATATCTTCTTCCGGAAGGTCAGGAATCGCATTGCCGCAGCCGCAGAGACATAAAGCAGCCAGACTGATCATTAAAAACTGAAGTGTTCTTTTCACTTTCTTCCTCTTATACCTTAACTCAGTACAAATAATTCCAATACCTGATCCAATACAGAATATTGCACAACTACGACAATTTTATCATCTGCCGGCAGCTTCGACAAGTAGACTATTTCGATGCAAACTCGCACCAGAATTCCACGCCATCGTCATAATTTATCACGCCATAGCTGCCCTTTAAGGATTCCATTATTGCCTTCACGATCGATAACCCCAGTCCGCTTCCGCCATACTCCCTGGTCCTCGCCCTGTCCACTTTGTAGAATTTTTCCCAGAGCCTGTCCAAGCTATCTTCCGGTATTGGATTACCACTGTTAAAAACGCTTATCCTTACAGCCACACCCTCAGCTACGGCTTTTATATGTATTTCTTTTTTTCCGTCACAGTAATGTATCGCATTGCTAATATAGTTTCTCAGAACTTCTTCTGCCTGATACTCATCAGCCCATACGAACAGGCCACGGTTCTCCGTATAGAAAACCTTTATCCCGGCTTCTTCGGCCGCCATACCAAAAGACTGTATGCAGTTCACAATAAGCTCATTTATATCAAACCTCTCCATCACCATCGCGTCCCTGCCGCTTTCTACCTGATTCAGCAGGATAAGGCGTTTTACGAGATGGTCCATTTTCTCCGCTTCATCCATTATCACATCACAGTAGAATTCGCGGCTCTCAGCATCCTCATTTACCCCCTCCCTGAGTCCCTCCGCATAGCCTTTCACAAGTGCTATCGGTGTTTTAAGCTCATGTGAGACATTTGCTATGAATTCAGACCTGCGTTCATCCGCACGTTCTCTTTCCTCAATATCCTTTAAAAGTTCCAGTTGTGTGCTTTTAAGGTCCGATATAGCGGTCTCCAGCTTCTCTGACATGGTATTAATATCATCACCAAGCAGAGCTATCTCTTTTGCTCCCCCGCCTTCATATTTTTCACTGAAATCAAGCTCACTTACCTGTCTGGATATCCTTGACAGCTTCTCCACCGGATCTGTTATCTTTTTTGCAGCATACCATACGACAACTGCCGACACAAAAACGGCAACGATCCCGACTATATGAAAGAAATGTACCGACATCCTCACGCTTTCCCTTATACTCTCCATAGGAGTCCGGATCAGGAAAAAATTATCGGTATCCATATTCCCCCATATTATCAGGTATTCACTGCCGCCAAGCGGATCCCTAACTTTTGAAATAACATAGTTTTCAGCACTTTCTATTATTTCAGACCGGTTCTGCTCTTTCTCAAAGATCATCCCCCTGAGCTGCAATGTGATCTGTTCCGAATCGCTCATCGTAGAATACACGGTATTGGATGCAGCATCCGTTATGATAAAATCCATATTATTGATACTGCAGATTTTGGTCATTTCCGAATTGAATTCTTCTGTCCCGATAGTTCCCGTATCATAGCTGCTCTTTAGCGCCAGATAGGTTTCCACAAGTTTTTTCTCTTTGTCCCTGAGGTAAAAATCCTCCAGAAAAAAAGAATTGACAATACTGCAGACAGCCAGCGTTCCTGTAATCAGCAGCACAAATATAAAGATCAGCTCTTTTTTCAACGAAAGCCTGCGCATACGACCACTCACTTTTCCGGTTCAAACTTGTATCCAAGTCCCCATATAGTATGTATATAGTTTCCCCTTGCTCCCAGCTTACTCCTGAGTTTCTTTACATGGGTATCTATAGTCCTGGCATCCCCGAAATAGTCATAATTCCATACGCTGTTGAGTATTTTTTCACGGGACAGGGCAATCCCCTTATTCTCCATAAAATATACTAGCAGTTCAAACTCTTTTACACTCAATTCCACCGGATCACCGTCCACATAAACTATATGTGCAGTCTGGTCCACCCTGATCGCACCGCATTCTATCAGTTCCTCGCTCGACACATCGGAAGTACGCCTGAGTATCGCCTCTACTCTGGCCACAAGAATCTTTGGCGAAAAAGGCTTTGATATATATTCATCAACCCCCAGCTTAAAACCTAACAATTCATCCTTTTCTTCTGCCCTTGCAGTCAGCATTATGATGGGAAGTGTCGAGGATTTCCTTACTTCCCTGCATACCTCCCATCCGTCCATTTCCGGCATCATCACATCCAGGATCATCAGCGAGATATCTTTTTCACTAAAAAAAATATCCAAAGCCTTCTTTCCGTTCTCTGCCTCAAGCACGCTGTATCCGTTTTTGGTAAGAAAGTCCGAAAGAAGCTTTCTCATCCTGCTTTCATCATCTACGATCAGTATCGTCTGTTTTGCCATTTAAATCTCCTCTTTGTTTCACTGCGCCTGTATTTCAGCCGACTTCTCCCGAAGTTTTGCCTCACGTTCCGTCAGCTCCGCATCCCAGGCCGCATACTTATTCTGGAGTGCCGTTTCATAATTCAGGATATTAGGCGTATCACTCTTAAATGCTATGAGAAACATCACAACAATCGCTGCAGCAAGAAAGCCTATTACTATCCTGTGGGACAATATCCTGTTCCTGCTCTCCTGCCTTTCTCTTTTAAGACTCCGTCTCAGCTTATTAAAGTTTTCCTCCGTAAGCTTCATATCAGTTACATTTTCGGTTTCCCGTGTCCTCGTGATCCCGGAGAACATTTCCACCGGTATCCCCTTAAGCTCATGATCTAACTCTGTCGAATGCTCTCTGAGAAATCCGTACATCTGAGACATGTATATCAGACCTTCCGGCGTACGCAGCGATGAAGCATTTATCATCTTGTCATAAAGGAGATGTACCACCCTGGGCTTATCATAATCTATCTGCTGCTCCAGCTTCTGTATGCGCTTAAGCTCTCTCTCCGCATCATCCGCCATTACTTTGTCTGCATACGAAAAAGCCCCCAGCTCAAAACGTTCTTCTTTTTTTTCCGATTCTTTATTCTTCATTCATCCCACCCAAAGATCATATTACAGCAGTACACGTATCATTATACCAGATTTTTTTTGAACAGATTTTCCCGCAAAGTCTTCAGCATATATAAAAAAGCCCTTCTGCGTGGCAGAAGAGCCTTTTACATCCTCACAGATCAGATACCAAGCGTCTTTTTCAGCTCGTCAACAAACACATTCACGTCCCTGAATTCCCTGTATACAGATGCGAACCTGACATAGGCAACAGCATCGATTTCTTTGAGCTTGTTCATAACCAGCTCTCCCACAACGCTGCTTGCAATCTCCTTATCCTCCATAGAGAAAAGCTCTGTCTCGACCTCATCCACTATGTTGGTAAGCTGATCCGCACTTATGGGACGCTTATGGCACGCCCTGAGTATTCCGTCCTCAATCTTTCTTCTGTTATACGCTTCACGATTATTATCTTTCTTGATAATGATCAGCGGTATGGTCACCACTTTTTCAATCGTTGAAAAACGCTTATTGCACTCAAGGCAGATCCTGCGGCGTCTGATGGAAGAATCATCATCCGCCGGTCTTGAATCTGATACTTTTGTTTCAGCATATCCGCAAAAAGGACATTTCATAAACTCTACCCTCTGTTAAATCTGTGAACAATCCTTGATGGAGAAGCTCATGCGTCCCATCTTATCCTTACCGAGACAAACAACCTTTACCTCATCGCCTATAGCAAGCACATCTTCGACTTTGTCGATCCTGCGGTCTGCGATCTTGGAAATATGAACCATACCTTCCTTGCCGGGTGCAAACTCAACAAAGCAGCCGAATTCTTTTATGGAAACAACTTTACCGGAGAAGATCTGACCTGCCTCGAAATCAGTCACGATGGTCTCGATCATCTTCTGTGCCTCAGCCATTGCATCCTTATCTGTACCGCAGATGCTTACTGCACCTTCCTCATTGATATCAATCTTCACGCCTGTGCGTGCGATGATCTCGTTAATGGTCTTACCTCTCTGACCCACTACATCACCGATCTTCTCGGGATCGATCTGGATGCGGTTGATCTTAGGAGCATATGCATTGACTTCCTTCCTGGGCTCAGCGATAGCCTTCTTCATGCAGTTCTCCATAATGAAGAGTCTTGCATCACGGCATCTTGCTATAGCACCCTCTACGATAGGACGAGTAAGACCATGGATCTTGATATCCATCTGGATAGCCGTGATACCATCCTTAGTACCTGTTACCTTGAAGTCCATATCACCGAAGAAATCCTCAAGACCCTGGATATCGGTAAGCAGTACGAAATCATCATCAGTCTCACCTGTTACAAGACCACAGGAAATACCTGCTACCATCTTCTTGATGGGCACACCTGCGGCCATAAGTGACATACAGGATGCGCAGGTAGAAGCCATTGATGTGGAACCGTTAGACTCGAATGTCTCGGACACTGCCCTTATTGCATAAGGGAACTCTTCCTCTGAAGGAAGTACCGGAAGCAGGGCACGCTCAGCAAGTGCACCATGTCCGATCTCACGACGTCCCGGTCCTCTTGATACCTTTGTTTCACCTACTGAATATGCAGGGAAGTTGTACTGATGTATGTATCTCTTATTCTTTACGAATTCATCAAGTCCTTCAACCTTCTGAACTTCCGAAAGGGGAGCCAGGGTAACGACATCACATATCTGAGTCTGCCCTCTGGTAAACATAGCAGAGCCATGTACTCTGGGGATTATATCAACCTCAGCTGCAAGAGGTCTGATCTGTGTCAGCTCTCTTCCGTCAGGACGCTTGTGATCCTTAAGGATCATCTTGCGGACAGTCTTCTTCTCATACTGGTAAACAGCCTCATCGATAAGAGGAAGCCACTCTTCGTTGTCAGCAAACTTCTCTGCAAGGGTATCCTTGAGATTTCTTATGCGTGCTTCTCTTTCCTGCTTCTCAGGTGAGAACATAAGCACTTCCATATCTGCGGGAGGCTCAACCTCCTTGATAGCTGCAAAAAGCTCTTCAGGAATAGCACAGCTCGTATACTCATGCTTCTCCTTTCCAACCTCAGCAACAATTCCCTTGATCCACTCGATAAGCTTCTGGTTCTGATCATGAGCCATGTAGATAGCCTCGAGCATCCTTGACTCGGGAATCTCGTTTGCGCCTGCCTCGATCATTATCACCTTCTGTGATGTGGATGCAACAGTAAGCTTTAAGTCACCTTTGTTCCATGCTTCCTGACCGGGGTTGATGATGAACTCGCCGTTCTCATCCATACCAACCTGTGTCATTGCACAGGGGCCGTCGAAAGGAATATCGGAAATGCACGTTGCGATAGCTGAGCCAAGCATAGCTACCAGCTCAGGCCTGCACTCGGGATCAACGCTCATTACCAGATTATTAAGTGTAACATCATTCCTGTAATCCTTCGGGAATAAAGGTCTCATGGGACGGTCGATAACACGGCTTGTAAGCACTGCATTCTCAGAAGCTTTGCCTTCGCGCTTGTTGAATCCGCCGGGCATCTTGCCTACCGCATAATACTTTTCCTCATACTCAACTGAAAGCGGGAAGAAATCGATACCGTCACGGGGCTTTTCAGACGCAGTTGCCGTAGAAAGCACTGTGGTATCCCCATAATGCATAAATGCCGCTCCGTTTGCCTGGGCGGATACTCTTCCGATATCAACTGAAAGTGTTCTGCCGCCTACTTCGATACTGTAAGTCTTAAACATTGTTCCTCCTTCTGCCATTAACGGCTTCTTGCGGAATCAGGCCTCCCGAAAACACTGAAGAAAGTATTCTGCAATATTCTCTTCAGTGGTCTCGCGAACGGCCTTCATCCTTTTTTTATTATATGCAAAAACGGATGGCAACATTTTATTTCTGCTGCCAACCGTCTTTAACATCAGGAAAATATTATCTTCTTAAGCCAAGCTTCTCAACGATCGCACGATATCTCTCAATGTCAACGTTCTGAAGATAATTGAGAAGTCCGCGCCTGCGGCCGATCAACTGGTACATACCACGTCTTGAGTGGTGATCACCGGGATGGCTCTTAAGGTGAGCTGTAAGCTCCTCGATTCTTGCTGAAAGTACTGCTATCTGTACTTCAGGTGATCCTGTGTCACCCTCTGAACGTGCGTACTCTTTCATGATTGCCTGTTTCTTTTCTGCTGAAATCATTTCTTTTCTCCTTTGTTTTTAATTCGGCCGGATCCGTGAGTATGGTCGGAAGTCCATATTCTCAGAACCGGTTAGGTTAACGTAATGCAGACGCTATGCCCACACAAGTGGGTATTATACCACGCTGTTTTTAAAATGTAAACAACAAAGTAATTGTCGTAGCACCTTCAGGAAAACCGCCACTCCCGTTAATTCTAAGGAAGCAGCGACACCATCTTGGCAGGCTGCCTGTAGTACATGCTGGATATCTTTATTCCGGTCTTCGGACTTGAGGCATGCAGTACCTGTCCGTTTCCAATGTAAATACCCACATGGTTTATACGGCCGCCTTTTGAATAAAAGATCAGATCTCCGGGACGTATGGTAGAATCATCCACCTTGGTTCCGTAATTTGCCTGAGTTGCAGCATGATGTGGAAGCGTCACCCCGTATTTCTTATATATACTGAGGACAAACCCTGAACAGTCACACCCCTTTGTAAGAGATGTACCGCCCCATACATAGGGGTTACCCACAAACTGCTTTGCATATTCTACCAGGCTTACTCTCGTATCGGATATACCGTTACCGTACAGAAGTTCCTTCATGGTAACTGCTGTCGCAAGTTTTTCTTCTATGCACACATAATCAAGTGAAACATAGGCAGTCTCATCATCGAGCTCGAACTGCACCCAGCCATCCGCATATCCCGTCACCAGCATTTCCTCCCCCTCAGGGATAAGAGTAATAACCGGAGCCTCGGTATTAGGCTCTTCCCTTACCCTCAGTGTAGTGGTATTTACTACCGCAACGGTATCTATAACCTCGCGCGCCTTTGCAAGAGCCGCCGTTCCCGTAAGCAGATAATCCGCACTGACATAGCCCTCTACGGAGCCCGACTTAATGTGGGCCCAGCCATCATCGGTAACATCAAGTATCTCACATGCGGCACCGTTTGACATCTTACCAACCAGATCACCGTCAACCGGCGCCTTACGAACATTCAGGTGATTGTCCACAACCGCTATACCGAGATTCTGGTATCCGTAAATGCTGATTTCCTCTTCTATGGCATTCTGTCTTGAGATAACAGCGTCAATATCGGCTTCTATTCCCGCCAGCGCACAGGGGTTGTCTGCGTCAACATATCCTGTAACACCTACAGCCGCATTCCTGCTAAGGGCCTGCATTATTGGAAGATCAACAACCTTCAGGGCATCATCAACCGACAGTGAACCTTCAGAAATACTGACAGTGGACAGACCGTCCTCTGAAATACCGGGCTCAGTTTTATCTCCATCCAGCCATTCCTGACCGAACATTAAAACCATCAGCAGGCATATAACCGCAATGGACCCGGCCACAGCGGTAATTTTAAGTCTCTTTCTATTCATGATGTATATTATATACTAAAACTTCCCACTTGTGATATTCTGCTAACTTCCTCACACCGGCAGTCCGCCAGACGGTGGTGCGTTTGCACTACTCACTTAAACACCGGCAGACAAAACTTCCCACTAACTGAACTACTTAGAACGACACTCGCAATTGCGCCGGAACAATC
>DGSK01000057.1 GCA_002393955.1 Lachnospiraceae bacterium UBA4364
GATTGTTCCGGCGCAATTGCGAGTGTCGTTCTAAGTAGTTCAGTTAGTGGGAAGTTTTAATTAATAATAATGCCCCGGCGTCTGCCGGGGCATTAAGGTGAGGGGGAGATAGTATTGTGTGTCCTACACACTATCTATATGTTCTATATTATCACACAAAAAATTTAAATGTTGTATTTTTTTAGGAACTTTCCTCAGCCCATGACCTGCTCTACCCAGGCTCTCAGCTCCTCTGCAGATGCGTCTGCCGGAAATCTCTTTCCCTCAAGCAGTCTGGCGCCAAGGGCGGAACCGCCCAGCTCGGCATTCGTCCTGCCCATACCACTGGAGCCGGAGGTAGCAAAAGGAACTATGGTCATGCCCCTTAAGTCATACTGCTCCAGAAAGGTGCATACGATAGTGGGCGCAACATACCACCATATAGGGAAGCCCAGAAATATCGTATCGTACTGATCAATATGCTCAACGGAATTTGCCACAGCGGGGCGTATGCTTTTGTCGTTCATCTCCACGCTGCTTCTGCTTCCCCTGTCCTGCCAGTTCAGGTCAGCCTTTGTGTACGGCTCCTCGGGGATTATTTCATGAAGATCTGCATTTATGGCCTCAGCCAGCCTTGATGCCAGCTTTCTCGTGACACCGCTTGCGGAAAAGAAGGCCACAAGCTTTTTGCTTCCGCGTTTCAGATCCGGAATGCTCTTTCCTATTTCTTCCGCATGCTCCTTCAGGTACTCCAGTTCCCTCGTATATTCTTCCTCAGTAATCTCGCCCATTTTGAAACACATTTCCAGGGTGTCCCGGTCATTAAGGATCAGATCGCCGTTTTCGTCTCTCCTGTAAAGATAATGCTCACCCTCGAAAACATCTCCGGGCCAGGTATCATCTGTGTTGACAGTTATACCATGCGTCTTTTTTTCTTCAGCCATACCGCTTCCTTTCCCGGCATCAGGAATCCTAACAGGCTCCTGTTCTCCGTATGTCAAATAAAAATAAACCCTACTGCGATTTTATTCTACCACCAATTCTTTATCTGTCACAACACCCGTGCGCTATAACGCTCAGCGACCGTATCCGTCCGGGTTCATCTGCTGCCATTTCCAGCTGTCGGCGCACATCTCAAGTATGCCGTTTTCAGCTTTCCAGCCCAGCTCCCGCTCTGCTTTTGAAGCATCAGCGTAGTTTGCAGCTATATCACCGGGGCGCCTGGGATCTATCTGATAAGGAATCTTAATTCCTGTGGCCTTTTCAAAATTTTCCACGATTTCCAGCACACTGTATCCCCTTCCGGTCCCCAAATTATATATGTAAAGACCGCCATTTTCATCGAATTTCTTTAATGCCTTTACATGTCCTTTCGCAAGATCCACCACGTGTATATAATCCCTTACGCCTGTTCCGTCAGGTGTGGGATAATCATTTCCGAAAACATGGAGTTTTTCCAGCTTTCCCACGGCCACCTGGGTGATATAGGGCATAAGATTATTTGGGATACCATTGGGGTCCTCACCTATCTTTCCACTCTTGTGAGCACCTATGGGATTGAAATACCTGAGCAGCACAATGCTCCACTCCGGATCGGCAGCCTGAATGTCCGTAAGTATAGTCTCCTGCATGGATTTAGTGGAACCGTATGGGTTTGTGCAGGGTTTCTTAGGGCTTTCCTCTGTCACCGGCACCACATCCGGATCCCCGTAAACAGTTGAGGATGATGAAAAGATAAGATTTTTAACGCCATGCTTTCTCATTACATCCAGCAGAACCAATGTACCGTGTATATTATTATCATAATACTCCCAGGGAAGCCTTACCGACTCACCCACAGCCTTTTTCCCTGCAAAATGTATGCAGCCGCTTATCTCCGGCTCTTTATTGAATACTTCCTCCAGTCCTTCCCTGTCCCTTATATCTTTTTCATAAAATTTAACCGGCCTTCCGGTTATCTCTTCTACCTTATCCAGAGCCGCTTTTGTGGAATTATCCAGATTATCCACTACGACTACATCTTCGCCGGCCTGCTGCAGCTCCACCACTGTGTGGCTTCCTATAAATCCGCATCCTCCGGTCACAAGTATTGACATAAGCCTTCCCTCCGTTGTCCTTTTTTTACTGTTCAGAACCTGTCAGTCCGTTATCAATCACCTTGCCCCAGCCTGACCGGTCTATTCCTTTTTCACTTATACAATGTATTTTTGATTATCATTATTGCAGAAATTTTCGTCTATATATTCATTATTTCCCTGTATGCTTTTCGATCTGTTCATTCAGGTATACCGCCAGTTCTTCCTGGGGCACATCATAGTATTCGGTGAAAGCATGCTTTTCACCGTTTATCTTGATGCCCAGCATTTTCTCAAAGGGGATATTCTCCGTAGACCTGAGCAGATTATTTTCCACATTGGGATTTGTTTTCTTAAGCTCCGCTATCAGCTGCTTTACAGCCAGCCGCTTTGAGCCGCCCTCACCCTCCGGCCTGCAGGTCGTGCAGGTATCGGTAAAATGACAGGCACACTGTATGAAATGCAGGCCGTTATAGTCCCGCCATCTCTTTATATCATCCTCCCTGACCAGATAGAGAGGTCTTATCAGCTCCATGCCTTCAAAATTTGTGCTGTGAAGCTTTGGCATCATTGCCTGAAACTGCCCGCTGTAAAGCATACCCATAAGCACGGTTTCTATCACGTCATCAAAATGATGCCCAAGTGCTATCTTGTTGCAGCCAAGCTCCTTTGCCTTGCTGTACAGGTAGCCTCTCCGCATCCTTGCACACAGATAGCAGGGGGATTTTTCCACACTGTATACTGCGTCAAAGATATTTGTCTCAAATATGGTCAGAGGTATTCCCATGAGCTTTGCATTGCTCTCAATGACCTTGCGGTTTACTTCGCTGTATCCCGGATCCATACACAGGAAAACTACCTCAAAAGGAAACTTATGATGCTTCTGCAGTTCCTTGAAAAGCATGGCCATGCACATAGAATCTTTTCCGCCTGATATGCACACAGCTATCCTGTCACCGGGCTGTACCAGTTCGTAATTAACTATGCCCTTGGTAAATCTGGAAAAAAGATCCTTTTTAAAAGTTTTGGTAATGCTCTCTTCTATGCCGATGCGCCTTGCATCATCCCCGGCAGCGCCGGATGCCAGCCGGTAAACGTATGCTCCGTAGCCCCCCTCCAGATTATAGGCGTCATATCCTGCTTCACGCATCAGATCAACGGCATCCGCACTTATCCTTCCGAAACGGCAGAGTACTACTAACTTCCTTCCGGAGGATACTATTTCAGAGAGCTTCAGTCCGGATCCCCCCGATGCTTCGCTTGAAATGTCATTCGAAACCTTATCTTCACAAAAGGCCTCCACTTGTTCCGGTGTAAAAAAATAAGCCCCTTCGATATGATCCTTGTCAAATGCTTCCCTGTCCCGAAGGTCGATCACATAATACTCTTCGGCGGCCATTTTTATTAATTCTTCTGCGGTGATACTTGCACTCATAAATCTTTTACTCCTGTTTCGGTACTGCCCTATGCCTTAATAAACATTTTATAAACTCAGCATATCCTGGGCAGACCTTCGCCCTTAAGTATATCCATGTTACGTTCGCCGCCTATGCGCGTCCTCATTATGAGTTTTCCCGCACGTTTTTCTTCAGCCTTTACTTCACCTATTACTGCTGCCTCAGAGCCATAGGCACTGCTCCTAATAAGTTCAAGCGCTTTATCAGCATATTCCCCGGGCAGGATCAGGGCAAGCTTGCCCTCATTTCCCATATATGCAGGATCTATGCCCATCAGTTTTGCAAAATCCCTAACCGCATCTGTTACCGGGATTTTTTCTTCTTCTATATAAAAAGCTTTTCCGCTGCTCTCAGCCAGTTCCTTTAACACCGTACCAAGACCACCCCTTGTGATATCCCGCATGGTATGAATGGGGATTCCCGAATCCATAAGCTTCCCTGTCATCTCCGTAAGCGGAGCATTATCACTTTTTATATCGGTATCTATATTCAGCCTGTGCGCCATTATCGCCGCGTGGTGGTCGCCCATGGTACCTGACACTATTATCACATCCCCGGCTTCAGCATTTGCAGCCGATATATCCGGCACGGTCTCTCCCTCAAAAAGCCCTACTCCTGAGGTATTGATATACATACCACCGTTTCCGCCGACTACTTTGGTATCTCCTGCCACTATGTGTACACCCGCCTCCTTTGCCGTATCCGCCAGAGATTCCACACATCTTTTAAGGAGGCTTATGTCAAGTCCTTCTTCCAATATAAAGCCACAGGTTATATACTTTGGAACAGCTCCGCGCATAAGCAGATCGTTAACAGTCCCGCATATACACAGCCTGCCTATATCCCCACCGTTAAACTCAAGAGGCGTCACTACAAAGCTGTCCGTAGTCACGGCTATCCTTCTGCTCCCCGGCACTACTGCACTGTCCTCCATTGCAAGCAGAGTCTCATTTGCAAAAGCCGGCGCAAAAATCCCGTCTATTAATTTCTTTGTATCACTCCCCCCGCTTCCATGAGCAGTCGTTATTACTTCCGGCATATCTATCTCCAGTCTGTCGTTTACTTCATATTTATATTCTATACTAAAACTTCCCACTTGTTATATACCACGAACTTCCTCACACCGATATCTTGCCCGCGGTGGGAGAAAAGTACCGGAGGCGCCAACCTCAATAGAGCGTAGTGGAGACTAAGCCCTACGGATATGGGTAGAATTGTGGGAACGCGAAGCGCGAAACAATCCGTGTGGATCAAATTGTCCATGGTCGGTCACTTTCAACGCATAAAATATTATATCAGCAAGCCCCAACAAATTAAAGCACGGCAGTTTCCGTTTGGAATAAAAAATGATACAATGTCATAAAAGGCAGGTGGGTTACATGGAAAACAAGAATTCTGATCATCCCGATATAAAAAATAACAATTCATCAAAGTCAGCTATGCCTGATATAAAAACTCATCTGTACCGTTCGGATCTTTTCACCGGAAAAACTCCGGATATCAGGGACATCCGCAAAATGATGCCGGGACAACGCTTGCTTAAAATGAAAGAGACTACCGACACCGACAGAAGCCTGAACAAATTCATGGAAGAAACTCCGGACAACTGAATACGATATCGAATTTCCATAAAGATACGAGGTATTCTCCCGACTGTGCTGAAAAATTTAAAAAACTACAAGTTGTCATACATTCCCGGTGACATATTCATCGGAATAATAATCGCCTTTATTTCCATTCCCATATCCATGGGATATGCAATGATAGCCGGACTTCCTCCTGTGTACGGATTATACGGTTCCGTGCTTCCCATACTTTTATTCGGACTCATCACTTCTTCTCCCGGCTTTGTATTCGGAGTAGATGCTGCCCCTGCGGCACTTACAGGAGCATTGGTATATTCCCTCGGGCTTACCGCATTTTCCGAAGAAGCCATAAGTCTCATCCCTGCACTGACGATATGTGTCACTTTCTGGCTGGGACTCTTTATGATATTCAGGGCCGATCGCCTCACCCGCTTTGTTTCCTCTCCTGTAATGGGAGGCTTTATATCAGGTATCGGCTGCGAGATAATCCTTATGCAGGTGCCAAAGCTTTTCGGCGGAGATGCACTGCGCGGGGAACTCTTTGAACTCGTGCCGGAAATAATACACTCTGCCCGGACAAATTTTAATCTCCTGTCTTTTATCCTCGGCCTGTCTACCGTAGTGATAATACTTATTTTCAAAAAGATATCTCCCCGAATTCCCATGACAGTGATAATGATGATAATCGGTGCAGTTCTGGGAAAGTTCACACCGATCGCAGACCACGGCGTCAGGCTTTTAGACACCCCTAAGCCCGGACTCATGCACCTGACATTCCCTAATCTCACATGGCTTTTCTCACATCCTAAAGAAATGATCACTACATCCCTCGTGATAGCGATTGTTGTCACAGCAGAAACACTGCTTGCCACACAGAATTTTGCAATGAAGAACGGCCAGCAGATAAACGGAAGACAGGAACTCTTAGCATATACCGCAGGAATGTTTGGTGCCGCCCTTTCAGGATGCTGCCCGGTCAACGGTTCTGTCTCCAGAAGCGGCATCGCGGATCAGTATAAAGTCCGTTCCCAGATAATGTCCCTTGTTGCCTCCATAACCATGGTGCTCATTCTTCTGGTTGGCACCCCCTTCATAGGCTGGCTTCCGGTTCCCATATTGACAGCCATAGTCATATCCGCACTTATCGGAATACTTGAGATATCGCTTGCCGTAAAGCTCTACAAGGCAGACAGGATCGAATTCTTTATTTTTATGGCTGTACTCATGACCGTACTCATCCTCGGTACTGTGTACGGGGTATTTGCCGGAGTCATCCTGTCATTCGTAATCTATATTATCAGAGCATCCAAGCCCGCAAGAAGCTTCCTCGGATGCATCCCGGGACAGGAGGGATTCTTCCCCATAGACCGTTACAAAGATGTCCGCCCCATAAAGGGTGTAGTCATTTACAGGTTCATGTCACCCCTCTTTTTTGCAAATGCAGGAATTTTAACTTCGGATCTTGAAAAAGCTGTTGGAAACGGCACTAAGGTAGTGATAGTGGATGCAGGCAGCATAAGCAGCATAGATATCACCGCCGCAGAATATATTTTAAAGCTTTATGTAAATTTTAAGAAGAAAGGTATCCGTTTCTTTCTGACAGAACATGACGGGAAGATAAATGATGAACTTCACGAGTTTGGGTGCGGAGTGCTTCTTTCAGAATGGGCTGTTCTACCTCGTATAGAACAAGCTCTCAAAATATGTGGTTACAGTTATCCCTACATATATGAACGAAACGCAGATGACATCGCCAGGGAATTACAGAATGAAATTGCGGAAAGCAACCTTCAGTCAAGCGAATCGGACCTTCAGTCCGGTAATGCCCGCAGGGTACTGGCACAGTTTGAGTGGGCTTTCGGAAAGGATGCCGAAAACCGGATGCAGGAACTGGCAATCGACTTTTCCAGAAAACTGCTTGAAAGCGAATGGGATGAAAAGGACCATATATTGAATGAACTGATACCATCATGGGGAATACTTGATGAAGAGCAATTTCTCGATATCGTGGAAATGCAGCTTGCCGTCTATGATACGGAACACAGTACCACTCATATTGACAACTCCGATAAGTATGGTATTCAGAATAATGATCAGTCCGGCACTTCCACAGATACAGAATCCGATAAAGATGATGATCCTGCCAATAATATTGAAAACATAAAGGAAGCCCTGGTACGCTACCACGCGGATCTGGACCGCAGACTGGCGGAATCAGACAGCACTCTGATCAATGACGTGGTAAGAGCCAGAAGACGCAGGGAATTATATTTCAAGAAACATAATCCTAAAGCATATGAGATATACCGTGCCGAAAGACATGAACACAGAAATCTCCTGCGTGAAAAGTACCCAAAGCTCCTCGCAAAGATAGACGAGATCCGTGCAGATGAAGACTCAAAGCATAAATGACCGTATCACATGGTCTTCTTTACAAAAGGTATCCTCCTGAAAAGCCAAACCGGTATGAAAGATATCAGGTAAACTATCAGTATCCATAAAAGTGACGGAAAGATCTTTGCCGGTCCTGTTATACTTCCGAATATCATATACTCAAGGTCATCAAATATCTTTATGCGGTCAAGCACCGCAGGAAATACAAGGTATACGCCAAGTGTGCACCCGCCTATGGAAGCAAGCACTTTTTTAACAGACTCTTTGTGAGGATGACCGGTATGTATCAGCTTGATGGTCATAAACATCGATAACGATGCAAGGATTCCCACCCAGTACAGATAATCCATATATATTGCTACGCTTTCGATATATGTAGTGTGATAGTAAGTGTTATATATTATCATGGACATATCGATCACTGTCAGCAGCCATGCAAAAGGAAGAACCTTTTTGATCTGCTCCCTTGTCACTCTGTGATGCAGATAGTATCCCACAAGAGGATAGAATATGGAATTGGTCAGAAGCCAATTCAGGTTAAATGCCGGATTCATTATGTACCTGCCCTCACAGATCTTATCATCTATTTCAGGCATTACGGTCTGCAGGATTATTCCTATTATTATGAGATAAATAAAATCACGGTTCTTCATATTCTGTGCCATCGGCCTTAAGAATGGCAGGCAGATAAGGAATCCGATAAAGGAATACATATAGGCAAGAGGAACTATTCTTTCCTTGCAGTAAAGGTCGCCTATGAATGTCCAGATGTCCCAGTCATCACGTCCGCCCATAAGATCCGAAATATAATAAAAAATCGTAAAGATCAAAAGAAGGACAGCCATGCGGAGTATCCGGTTCTTCCAGATGTAACGCTTTGTCTCATTATGTATGAGAAGCTTTGCACCTGCTTTCATAAATACAAGGGAAGGTCCGCACAGAGAGATCATGGATATAATCATAAATATCCCATATGGTACAGTACCGGCCTCACATTCCCTTCCGAATATCTCAAAACCTTCTGTCTGTGAAAAAAGATAAAGAAGAATTGAGACGATCATTATGACATCAAAATACAGCTCATTTGTCGGCTGATGCTTCTGTGTGATTTCCGGTTCAGCCGGCATGTGCGTCTTCTTTGCAGCATGTTTGCTGTGCTCATGGGAATCTGATGCTTCTTCAGAAGACAGATCATTAATGTCGGACAGCTTATCATTATGTCCAAACGCTTTGCCTGAATGAGTCTTCCTTCTGTGAATCGGCTCCCTAACTGCAGACTCGGAATCATCTTCAGCATCTTTTGGCATTACTTTCCTGTCAGAAGATTTGTTTTCCTTATCAGCATGTACCTCACTCTTGTCATCGATAATCTTCTCTTTCTCAGAAGATGCCTTCACTTTCGGAGCAATCTCTTCCTTAGCTTCCTTGGGCAGCTCGATATCTATGGTTCCCGTTTCGCCATCTTTGAGAACCAGTTTTTTGTCCACTTCTTTGATCTTCATAGTATTCCTCTGTAATTACAGGACATCTCCCACTGTCCGTAACCGCATAATTTATCTGCCGGAGTTTATATTCCTCAAAAATTCCCCAGCATTATAACTTCAGGTTCAAGCGTAACCCCCGAATGCTCTTTTACTTTATCCCTCACCAGACAGATGAGTTTATATACATCATCCGCTGTAGCATTTCCCTTATTTATCACAAAGCCGCAGTGCTTTTCGGATACACAGGCATCCCCCACACTTACTCCCGAAAGGCCGGCTTCCATTATAAGCTTTCCGGCAAAATTCCCCTCCGGTCTCTTAAAGGTGCTTCCCGCACTGGCATATTCGAGGGGCTGCTTTTCAAGGCGCTTGTTCTTAAGCTCTTCCATTTTTTCCCTTATGGCAGCCTCGTCACCATGCTGAAGCTCAAAAACAGCTCCGGTTATTATCTTACCGTTTTTCTTGAAAACACTGCTCCTGTACGACAATTCAAGGTCTTGCTTTTTTATTGCACCTTCCGGCGTATAGGCTTCAACTATTACATCCGCTATTTCTCCGCCGTATGCGCCGGCATTCATATATACCGCACCGCCCACACTGCCCGGGATACCGGAGGCAAATTCAAGACCGGTGAGTCCACGAACTGCTGCAACAGCTGCAGTCCTCATCAATAGTGCTGCAGCACCTGCAGTTACCCGCGTGCCTTCGACTTTTATCTTATCAAATTCACCGGCCAGCTTAAGTATCACTCCGTCATAGCCGCTGTCACTCACTAATAGATTACTTCCGTTTCCCACTAAGAAGTATGGGATACTCCCGGATAAAACATAATCCAAAACTGCCTTCAGGCCGGCTTCATCACAGACCGACACGAAAGCCGCAGCCCTTCCTCCCACGCGAAAAGTGGTATGCCGGCTCATGCTTTCATCCGTACGGACGTTGCTTTCACCCGCAAGCCGCTTTAATTGTTCGATTATTTCGCCCGTCACTATCCGCTCTGCCATCTTTATCCCAGAACCAGCTTGGCAGCTCCGTATATTCCCGCATCATTTCCCAGCTCAGCCAATGCAAACTTTACATCGCTGCAGCCACGGAAAACATACTTTTTATAATACTTTTCTATATAGTCAAACAGAACGGGACCTGCCTTTGATACGCCTCCGCCGATAACAAATGCTTCAGGATTTACCACACAGGCTACTGATGCAAGTCCTTTTCCAAGATACTCACCGAAACGTTCGGCTATCTCTATGGAAACCTTGTCACCTGCCTTTACTGCATCGAATACTGACTTGGCAGAAATTTCTCTCTCTCTTAATGTGCTGGGCTCATCATCCTCAGCCAGGCGTCTCTTTGCAAGACGCACAACTCCTGTAGCAGATGCATACTGCTCAAGACATCCGTTATTTCCGCATCCGCAGGTATCAGGCTCATCATCCACAATGTGTATATGTCCGATCTCGCCGCCTGCTCCGGTAGAACCTGTCAGTATCTTTCCGTCTACTATGATGCCGCCGCCTACTCCGGTACCAAGGGTAACGACTACCAGATTGCTGTAGCCTTTTCCGCCGCCCTTCCACATTTCTCCGAGTGCTGCCACATTTGCATCATTTCCGGCCTCAACCTTTATGCCGTCAAGAAGCCCGCTTAAGGTGTCCTTTATTGAAAAAGTACCCCAGCCTAAGTTGGCAGCCTTAAAAATAACACCTTCTCCGTCCACAGGTCCGGGCACGCCTATGCCAACACCGATAACATCTTCTTTAACCAGGCTCTTTTCAGCCATCTTCTTCTTTATGGAATCTGCTATGTCAGGAAGGATCTTTTTTCCCTCATCGCTTTTATCTGTAGGTATCTCCCACTTTTCGGTAACATTTCCGTCCGGATCAAAAAGTCCCATTTTGACAGTTGTTCCACCGAGATCAACACCGAATATAACCTTGCCCATTACATTAATCCTCCTCTTCCTCTTCCTTTTTGCCTACGGATGCCTGTACTCTCTTGTACAGTTCTTCAACAGCATTGTAGCCCATCTTCTTCTGCCTGTGGTTTACAGCAGCAGACTCGCAGATAACTGCAAGATTTCGACCGGGTCTGATGGGGATCGTATGGCTCACAACCTTATTCCCAAGATACTCGGTATACTCATCCTCAAGTCCCATACGATCGTACTCCTGATCCTTTGACCAGTCCTTAAGCTTTATTACCAGATCGATTTCCTGGTCATCCTTTACGCTGGACACACCGAACATCTGCTTTACGTCAACGATTCCGATACCCCTTATTTCGATCAGGTGCTTTGTTACTTCCGGAGCACTTCCTATAAGAGTATCCTCACTGACCTTTCTGATAAGGACCGCATCGTCACTTACAAGTCTGTGACCTCTCTTTATCAGCTCTATGGCTGCCTCAGACTTACCTATACCGCTTTCGCCGGTTATCAGCACGCCTTCACCATAGATGTCCACCAGTACTCCATGAACCTGTATGCTGGGAGCGAGCTTGGCATTAAGCCATCTGATGCTTTCTGCCATGAATGCAGATGTGGCCTTGGAAGTTCCAAGAAGCGGAACGCCGTATTTTATGGCGGTCTCCTTAAAGAAAGGATCCGGCTCTAAGTCACGACAGTAAATAAACGCCGGTGTGGGGTGGTTCAGTATCTCGTTATAAATCTTCTCTTTCTGTTCCTGAGAAAGAGACTGCATATAGGTGTACTCAACAAAACCTACTATCTGCACACGGGTAGCATCATAATGCTCCATATAGCCCGTCAGCTGTATGCCCGGGCGGTTGATATCAGGCTGGTGGATCTTTTTCTTCTTTATATCCACCTCTTCAGTAAGGTTTACCAGCTTGAATTTGTCGATCAGTCTCTGGAGAGTGATGCTCGCCATTGTACCTCCTTCTGCCGCAGCTATACGGCTTCCTCACATAAGGAACTTTTTTCCTATGATATACAAACCTTTTAACAGCCTAAAACTGCCCATAACGACATTACCTGCTTATGAGCGTAAAACACTAATTATTCATTATACCACCATATCGGATATCTGTTAAAAAATATATTTCGAAACTGCCCACTACTATTTTCCACAGACTATATGCCGGATTTTTTAATTACCATATTCCTTAAGCTTCTCTGCCACCAGAGCGGAATAAATCCTTGCTCCCTCTGAATTCAAGTGCAGGGGATGATTGTAGAAATATTCTCCGGGCAAAAAGAAATCCTCAAATCCGCCCAGTACATCCGCTTCCATGTAATCTTCAACATTTTTATCAAATGTGCTGAACATCGCCTCGTCTTCCTTCCAGGATTCCTCAACAGTAGGTGAGTATGTTATGACAAAAGTAATATCATTTTCATCACAGTAATGCTTGAAATCATTCAATGCGTCAAATGACTCATTTTTAAGTTCATCAAAGTCTATGGTGTTGTTTCTGTCCGCATTGGGACTTATCTCAGTTCCCGTCCTTTCCACTGTCATGTTTCCTTTTTCATCAAAGGAGCCGATCTCGTAGACCTGCTTTTTGTCAGATAGTCTGCTGCGGACCATTTCGAGAGGCGTCGCAACCGTAAGGGCATAAAGCTTCCTCCAGGTAAGATAAGTATCCGGAACGCTGCCCTCTTTATCCCAGTAAGAAAGCAGCTTTTCCTTATCCGGCTCAAGCGCTGCTGATATGGACATTATGCTGGTTTCGGTTGGATTGGATTCCCCCAGGATATACACAACAGTGTCACCGGGCCTTGTATCTTCCTTCAGGACATCGATAAGATAAGGTATGCCGATTGCCGCTTCTATTCCGAGGATCTGCACTTCTGTACCATCCCCCAGTGTTTCTTCAATGGTTTTGGTATCTATGCCGTAAGGAACATAGGAAGATCCGAAAATGATCAGCTCCGGATCCCGCTCCGGATCCTCCAGAGCATAAATCTGCCTGAGGAGTGCCCGCTGATAGGAAGAATCATAAGCATCAGGCCCCGCCTCGCTTTTCCACAGAAACCAGAACAGCAGCCGGTAAGCAGCCGTTGCCAACAGTACGAGCAGCACAAACTTAAGTATAAATATAATGAACTGTTTTTTAGGATTTTTGTTTTCTGTTTCTGCCATATTTCTTTCAATCTGCCTTTAATCCACTTTGGTCTGCTTTATGGAAATACTCATACAGCGACTCCGCCGCATTTCTCGGAAGTTTTCCCTTTTCCATAAGCGTATCTATATCCGCATCACGTATATCATTCAGTGAACCGAACCCCCGCATCAGCTCACGTCTGCGTTTCGGTCCTATCCCCGGTATATCATCCAGAACCGAATGAACCTGCTCCTTCGTCCTGAGAGACCTGTGATACTCTATGGCAAAGCGGTGTACTTCGTCCTGTACCCTGGTAAGCAGCTTAAAAGCTTCGCTATCCCTGTTTATGGGAATCTCTTCGTTATTATAATATAACCCCCTGGTCCTGTGGTGGTCATCCTTTACCATTCCGCAGACCGGTATGTTAAGTCCCAGCTCATCCAGCACCTGCAGGGCGATGTTTACCTGGCCGCGGCCTCCGTCCATCAGGATTATATCCGGAAATCTGTCAAAGTGTCCGTTTACTGTATTTTCTTCTCTTTCCTTAAGGCCATGGGTAAACCTTCTGGTCAGGACCTCTCGCATGCTGGCATAATCATCCGGTCCGCTTACGGTCTTAATCTTAAATTTCCTGTAGTCACTTTTCTTAGGCCTTCCCTTCTCATATACCACCATGGATGCCACATTCTCAAAACCGCTTATATTCGAGATATCGTAGGACTCCATCCTTTCAAGACCTTCCATGCCAAGCAGTCCTTCGATTTCCTTAACAGCTCCTATAGTCCTGCTTTCCTCACGGCTTATCTTTTCCTTATCTTTAGAGAGAACCAATGCGGCATTTCCGGCAGCAAGCTCCACCAGCTTTTCCTTCTGTCCCTTTTTCGGGGTCCTTAAGTATACCCGCGCCCCGCGTTTTGCAGAAAGCCAGTCCTCTATCACCTGACTTTCACTGCTTTCTATGGACATCATTATTTCTCTCGGTATGAAGGGCGTTCCGGCATAGAACTGTTTAAGGAAGCTGGTCAGTATGCTCTCATCCGTCTCGCTTTCCGTATTTTTCATATAATAATGTTCTCTGCCCACCATCCGGCCGTTACGGAGGAAGAAGATCTGGACTACAGCGTCAGACTCGTCTCTTGCAAGTGCGATTATATCCCTGTCTTCCAGACCGGTATCCTCGATCTTCTGCTTCTGTGCGATATTTCCCACACTCTGCAGGAGATCACGATAAGCAGCCGCATTCTCAAAATCCATCGCTTTAGATGCGGCATTCATTTTCTCACGAAGGTCATCCATTACAGGCGCATAATTGCCGCCAAGAAAGCTCATGGCACCGGCAATCCTTTCCCTGTAGGCTTCCGGACTCTCTTTTCCCTCTACACAGGGACCGCAGCATCTTCCTATATGATAGTTAAGGCAGGGCCGCTCTTTTCCTATGTCCTTGGGCAGATTTCGATTGCAGTCACGTAATCCGTAGATCCGGTTTATAAGGTCTATGGTGGTACGGACCGAATCCGCACCGGTATAAGGTCCGTAATACTTTGCCTTGTCTTTTTTCATCTGCCTGGAAAAAAGCACCCTGGGATATGCTTCATTTACGGTGACCTTAATATAAGGATATGTTTTGTCATCCCGGAGCATGGTGTTGTATTTAGGCTCATGCTCTTTTATCAGGTTGTTTTCCAGCACAAGGGCCTCCAGCTCTGAATCCGTCACTATATACTCAAAACGCCGGATCAGGCTCACCATCCTGTCGATCTTTGGGCCCCTGCCTATGTTTTTACGAAAATAAGACCGCACCCTGTTATTCAGGTTCACGGCCTTACCCACGTAGATTATCGTATCATTCTGATCATGCATGATGTAAACGCCCGGGCGCTTTGGAAGTTTCCTAAGCTCCTGTGTTACATTAAAGCCTCCCGGCAGCACATGATCTTCTTTTTTATTCTCATCCTCACGAATTTCCATCATCATCGGACTTTTCGCGGAATGCGCGCTTTCTTAATTCAGCAGCAAAATCCATTTCATCGTCGTCGTCATCATCGTCATCATCAGTGTCATCAGTATCTGCAGAGACACGACCGGAATCATCAGATGTACCGTCCGGAGAACCGGTCTTTCCACCATTTGTATCTTTGCTGTCAGCAGAAAGATTTTCCATAGGACTTTTAGTCAGCTGCACGGATGAAACACCCGTGGTCTGCACAGGAACCGCAGCCGGAATTGCAGAAATCGAAGCCCCGGACTCAGCATCCGCCTTATTGCTTTCCTGATCTTCTGCTGCTTTCTCTCTGCGCATCTTAGCCAAACTTTCCTCGCCCCTGCCTTTTTCCGGGACAGGAATTCCCTTTTCCCTGCAGTAGATTTCCATAAACTCATGACCGGTTATGGTTTCCTTTTCGATCAGGTACTCAGCTATCTTATCAAGGATTTCACGGTTTTCCTTAAGAAGGCGCTTAGCCTCTTTGTAGCTTTCCTTGATAAGCTTCATCACTTCCTCGTCAACCATGGCGGCAGTCTCATCCGCACAGTTAAGGGTAGTGGAACGGTCGAGATAAGGGTTGTCTACGCTTTCAATCTGCATCATACCGAACTTCTTGCTCATACCGAACCTTGTGATCATGGCTCTTGCTATTCGTGTGGCTTTTTCTATATCATTAGCCGCGCCGGTAGTTACCGTATCAAATACGATATCCTCCGCCGCGCGTCCGCCCAGAATGCTTACAAGCTCTGCACGCAGCTCCTTCTCAGTCTGCATGAATTTCTCTTCTTCAGGGTAGCTAAGCACATAACCAAGAGTTCCCATTGTTCTGGGAATGATCGTGATCTTCTGCACCGGCTCGGTATTCTTCTGCAGCGCGGAGATAAGCGCATGTCCTGTCTCGTGATAGGATACGATCTGTCTTTCCTTCTTGGAAAGTATGCGGTCCTTCTTCTCCTTACCCATGCTTACCAGTTCAACCGCATCCAGCATATCCTTCTGGCTTACATATTCGCGTCCCCGCTTTACCGCAAGGATAGCGGCTTCGTTTATCATATTTGCAAGATCGGCACCTACCGCTCCCACAGTCGCAAGTGCTATCTCATCAAGATCCACTGTCTGGTCAAGCAGCACATCCTTAGCATGAACCTTGAGTATCTCCACACGTCCCTTAAGATCCGGCTCCTCAACTATGATACGGCGGTCAAAACGACCGGGACGGAGCAGAGCTTTATCAAGCACCTCAGGTCTGTTGGTAGCTGCCAACAGTATGATGCCCTTCTTGGCATCAAAGCCGTCCATCTCAGAAAGAAGCTGGTTGAGAGTCTGCTCACGTTCATCATTTCCGCCAAACTTAGAATCACGGCTGCGTCCGATGGCATCTATCTCATCTATAAATATGATACAAGGTGCATTTTTCTCCGCTTCCTTGAAAAGGTCACGGACACGGGAAGCACCCACACCGACATAAAGCTCAACGAAATCTGATCCTGCCAGTGAGAAAAAGGGAACCCCCGCCTCACCGGCTACTGCCTTTGCAAGCAGCGTCTTACCAGTTCCGGGAGGTCCCACTAACAGTCCCCCCTTAGGGATCTTTGCACCAATCTTGGAATACTTGTCCGGGTTGTGCAGGAAATCAACGATCTCTACAAGGGATTCCTTAGCTTCATCCTCTCCGGCCACATCCTTGAAAGTGATGCCGGTTTCTTTCCCTTCATACATCTTAGCATTGCTGCGGCCTACGCCAAAACCAAAGCCCCCGGAACGCCCGATCCTGTTGAATATAAAGCCCAGTGCTACCCAGAGTATAACAAGAGGAAGCACATAGGTAAGCAGTATATTGATTATCAGATTACTGCCACTCTCTACCTTGCTGCTGACCTCCACACCTGAATCCAGCATACGCCCCGTCAGAGTAGTGGAATCCTCAGCCAGTCCGGTGAAATAGGTCTGTCCAATATCGAATTTGCTGTCACCTTTTGCCTTCTCAGTTATGATGACACGGTCAGCTTCGATGGAAATGCTCTCAACCTTATTCTCAGAAACCATGGTAAGGAACTGATCATAAGTAATCTCCTCGCTCTTGGATGAAGACCTGCTCACAAAGTAGCTGATAACAAGAAGCGCAATAAAAGTCACAATGACAAATATCATTATGTTGGGACCGCGCCTCTGCTCTTTATCGTCGCCACCGTTATCATTATTATTCTTTTTGCCGCCGCCGTTCCCGCCAAAACCTCCGCCGGAATTGTCCTGCATGCGGTTGCCCTTGTTGGCATCTTCTTTCATTACGGATTTCTTCCTTATTAAATTGTTAAAAAAATCAAAAATATTAGAAAAGTTCATTCTGCTTTCTAAGCCGTCCCTCATATAAAATATAATACGTGCATAATAATCATATCATAGTATTATATGATTTTTAGCTCCTGTTTTTCAACTGTTTCACAAAATCTTCATAAATTATCGTAAAGATTTATATTGCCCAATGAGGCAGCCTGATAATTTAAACAATTAGCATAATCCTATAATAAAAAAAGACTTCACCTTTTAAAGTGAAGCCCTTTTTCATTATGCATTCTTCTTCAATGCCTTTCGCACCGATCCCTTTGGATCAGCTATAAGCAGACGAACCAGCCAGATAACAAGCCCCAGAGCAACAACAGACAGGCCAAGGAAGCTGTCGTTGATGATATCTTCAAGTGCAGGAGTAAAATACTCTGCCTGCAGTTCAACATATTCGAAGATAGCATCTACGAGCCACATGATTGAAGCTCCCCAATACAGGAAACAGAGCGTTCCCAGTCTCATAGAATCATCTTTACGGTTATACCATAATATCGTAGCTGTAACAGCAGCAAAAACAGTGATTAGTAACGTCATGGTCTCCCTCCTCTTAAGCCTTGGTATTTTTCTGCATTTTTCCACCGGTCCGTTTCGCGATCGCATCTGCGGTCAGACACATACCAACCCATACAAGCGTGATCAAAACGGCCATTGCGACACCAACGGTAGCCATTTCGTGAAGCATTTCCGAAGTATCACCGGGATCATTCATTGCAGTAAGGAACGGGAACCAGGGCACAACCTCACCATGCCACACATGCTCAAATGCAAGCAGGACGGATCCGCCCCAAAGCATATTTGAGAGCCATTTGAGTTTAGACCTTATGGGCACCTTGAATGCGGCATCATCTGCTGCTTCACTATCCTTTGCAGCCTTTGTGCCCACCCCTTTTTCAATTGCCGTAACTACGACAGCCTCTGTTGCTGATACCAAAAAACAAGCCATTTCAGTTCCTCCTTCGAGCTATTGTTGTTTGTAGCGTTTCCATTATATTAACAGCTTCAATACGCAACAAGCCCCCCGGGGGGATACAAAATGCTGTTATTATCCAGATAATATTTAATTAATGTCAGCATGAGATTTTCAGAACATTCAGAACAGATATCACACACACCCTCACCATCTTTGCGTAAATCGGCCTCCTTGCCCCGGACCTATTTCAAGATCTTTGCACATTGGCTGCAGGGCACCTGTTCTTTCATCGACAGGAGAATATTCCGGCTGCTTTCCTTCCAGCAGATCTTTTGCCACACGCAGGAATTGTGTAGCGGCATTTTCCGCATTCCAGTATTTCACCATAGTCTCGTATGCACGTTTCCCCTGTTCACGGCAATCCTTACGGTCAAGAGCCATCCATATCACCATGCCGCAAAAATGATCAAGCGTATCGGTACAGACCATTCCGTTCAATCCGTGCTGCACCATGTAAGGCACCGCTCCTATCAATGGTCTTGCCACCACAAGACATCCGCTGTTCATAGCTTCATTTAGTACAGCGCCCCAGCCCTCTTTTTCATCACTTGTGAATATAAAGATATCGGCTTTTTCCATTTCTGCACGTATCTCTTCCGGTTTAAGGAAACCGGTAAACCTTACTACTTCCTCCAGGCCTTTTTCTTTCACTTCAGCCCTCAGTGCACCTTCCATCTCGCCGCCACCGGCCATGGTAATTTTGAAGCCGCCATTATCACGAAGCTTACCTAAAAGCTCCGGTCTGATACCCCTGTCTCCATTCTTCGCATGCAACAGCTTATCTGCTAAAGCAATGGCATACTCCGGATGTTTCCAGTCTATCATCCTGCCGGCCCAGAGTATGCGCACAGGCTCACCGTCATGGCTTTTTTTTGCCATCAGTTCATCAATGTCATAATGCTTTACTTCAGGAAAATAGCCCCAGACAAATTTCTTTTTGGGATATGCGTGTATAAGCTTGAAATCCGAACCCACATAGGCTCCGGCACAGAGAAGATATACCTGAGACTTACGGTACTGAATATGGTCGTGGTATTTTTTCTTAAGACCCTTAGGTGAAACGAATTTCCATTGGCCCTCTTTATAAATGCGCTCACTGTATCTGAAAGTAAGCTTTCCAGCCTGAAGGCGGGGTTCGATCTCATCTTCCATCTCGACACCGCCCCAGATCACAATATCGCTCTCCAGGATATCTTTCCGTGTGGCATCAATATCATCATGAAAAATCTTCACATACGGATAATCTGTTATATCTATTCCCCAGCCCATGTGAACTCTCTCCTCTTCCATAGGCTCGGTCTGGTAAAAGCAAAAATCAACTCCATCCGCTCCGGAAAAAGCTTCGCAAAGCGGCCTTTGATGGTGATTAAAATAATTTGATACGAATACTACTCTCACGGCTCACATGTCTCCGGCTCTCCCACGGTCTCCGATTTGGCCGCTCCCCAGGAAGAAAATTCAGTATTATAGGTCTGCTCATAGTAAACGGTGCAGTCACCTCCGTAGCAGTCTCCATTGATAGTGCCAGCCTCAAAATCAACCCTATATCTGTCACCTATAGCAAAAGAGACCCCGTTTATTTTTTCAGGATCCAGACCATCAATTGAAAAACTCAGTGTCGATTCGTCAGCATCCACTGCGACATCATCACCTTCATATAAAACCGGATCGCCATCCGCAATGATCACACCCACATAATTGTTATTATGCAGTTTTCCATTTTTAAAAAAACCTTGTACTCCATAGGGATACTCTTCATCATAAACGTATTTGTCGTCAAAACAGATAAACATTTTCCCGTCATCAATATATACCGACTCCAGACCAAGCAGGTTGTCCGGATTACAGGAAAAGATCTCATCCCCTTTCACCTCTGCTTTTTTGCCGCAGCCTGTGAAAAACATAAGCAAAGTCATTATCATTACAATTAAATAAGATTTCCTCTTCATTTTTCTCCACAATATTTATTCAATAAACTATACCGATTCCAGCTCTGTCGATTTCCGGCTACGACTGCACTCTGCAAAAAATATAGTAAGCACTGCTCCGACCACTAAACGTCGGCATTTTACGATATATTATTTACAAATCCTACCGAAACATAATTGTCAATGATAGCACGCAGGTCCGTACCCTCCGGTGCATCCCATATCCTCTTTGAAGAAATACGGTATCCCTTTACTCCGGCCTCCTCAGATTCCTTACTGTATGAATCATCATAAAAACCGTCAGTGAATACAACCGTTCCCGTCTTTATACCTTTGCATTCAGCGAGAGGGCATTCCGGGAAGTTAATGCTCCATACCTGATTCCTGCCCTGAGGATTCTGCATACAGTACTCCATCATTTCCAAGAGATACCTGTCACAAACTTCCTTGCAGTCTCCGGCGCCTCTTGAAAATGCTATGGAATGGATTCCGAGATGACGCCCCTCAAAGGCAGCTCCCAAAGTTGCGGAATACTGAACATCCGATGAGATATTGTAGCCTTTATTTATCCCTGAAAAGACATAATCCGGTGTCTTTGGAAGCAGCTGCTTAACGCCGATATTTACACAGTCGGCAGGCGTGCCTGAGCAGGCACAGGCTGTTACACCATCTATCTGCATATCATATTCCCACACTTTAACAGGCTCTTTACAGGTGATGCTGTGAGACATGGCACTGCGCTGTCCGTCAGGTGCCACCACATACACATCACCGTATTTCAAAGATGCCTCGGCAAGCTGCTTTATTCCCGGTGCATCGATTCCATCATCATTGGTTATAAGGATTAATTTCTTGTCCATATATATCCCCTCAAAATTGTTTATGACAGACAGATATTCAGAACATCCCGAAGCACTTGCACGGCAAATCCTCTATGGAGACTTTCCTGAACACCATTTGGTATTCTAACATCTTTTTTATATCCATGCCACCGCCTTACTATGACTGTTATTCGATCCGTCTTGCAACGGATTTGTATGATCATATCTTCGTATGCGGATTCCTGTACTGGCCATGCTTTTTGGTGGCACCACCGCCATACTGAATGGCAAATTTCGGGCAATGATGCAGACACCCCAGACAAAGGGCACATCTGTCCTTTACCCAGACAGGCTTTCCATCCCGCATCTCAATTGCCTTTACCGGACATCTCTCCGCACAAAGACCACAGCCTATGCAGCCATCTTCCAGATGCAGGTTCTTTGTCTTTCTGGCAAAACCGAATGCGATATCACTGAAGAAACGCACAAAGTACGGTAACCGCAGGGACATATGATTTCCCTGCTCCTTATTCCGTATCCTCTCTATGACTCTGTCCATCTCAAGCTCAGCCTTTTCATTCTGACCGGCCACCTTTTGTGGATCACTTAAGTCAAACCAGACTGTCCAGTTGTCCGGCATCTTTACACTGAATGCCGCATTCATCGTTACTCCTTTTGATTTCAGGAGCTTCTTAGCATCCGCGCCGGTGCATCCGGGGGTAGTGCCGTATGTAGCTATGACGAATACATAGTTATCTCCTTCAGCTTCTATCGTCAATCTGTTTAAAAATTCTCTTATAATAGTAGGAAGCTCCACAAAGTATGTAGGAGTAATGATCCCAAAATATTCACCCTTTTTAAGCTGTATGCTGTCACCTGATGTCAGGACAGACTCAGCCCTGTCCCCCAGTGCCTCAGCAACTCTTTCGGCCACATGTTTGCAGTTCCCCGTAGAAGAAAAATATAAGATCATATCCTTGTCACCTTTCCCTTGGTAAGATACCCGCGCATATCTATGGTACGCAGCCAGCTTGAAAGACGTTCATCCAATTCACCTTCGTCCTCTTCATAATGACTGCTGCTCCAACAATCGGGATTTCCGGTGCAATACAGCTCTATGTCTCCCATAAAGGTCCTGGACAGATAATACAGGGCTTTTGCGCTTACAAGCTTTCCGTTCTCATCCCGATAAAGCTCTATCCTGAACAGTGGATCAAAAAGAGCATCCCCATTATAATCAGCGTATGAACACATTTCTATTATTTCTCTGTCCTCATAGTCCGTGCTGTGATAGATCCTGATTTCCCAGTCCTCTTCTATAACTATGCTGCTGTTCTCATTTCCTGTATAATCAAGTATCTTCGCTATCTTTTCACCGTTGCTGTTTCTTAATTCTTCCATTTGTGCGATCTCCTTCCTGATCCCGGATCATGACCGGTCTTTATGTCCTTAATATAATGGTTCTTAAATACTTTTGCGACTGTTATCTCAGTATAGCATTTTGAAAATCTGTATGCGACATTATAGTGTCAGGCCAAAAACAACGGCATTAATATTTTTTCCTTTAACCAGTCAATGTATAACATTTCCCCGGCATTATCCCTCTTACTGCCTGAGCTGATCTTATCAAAATAAAAATACTGAACCTGTGCCTCTCGCCCATCCATAAAATCTTCCAGTATTTTGCTTCTGCTCTTACATGGCATCATATAGATCAGTTTGATATCTTTTGTCCCCCAGTCTGACGGAATGCTGTTATTAACAATCTGTGCTGCCTGAAATAAAAACTTTTGTGATGATTTAATTTTTTTATTTTTCATAAGAGTTCTTATAGACTGTTCAGTTACTTCTCTATGCTCTTCCAGCGGATCAGACTTACTAAGGCTGCTGACCCGGTCACTAAAACCTGTCTTCGAGTTAGTAAGACTTTTAACAATTCTATCCGTCACTGAAACTAAATCGCTATTTTCTTCATCGATAATCCCAAATACGCTTTTAAGCAGCTCAGTAAATTCGTCTAAAAGTTTTTTTCCATCATATTTTTCCAGCTTTTCCCCATATGCATCCAACTGCTCTTTATCTATACTTCCCATAGATGTCTTAAGTTCAACAAGGTATATGCTTTTATTATCCATAAGTACATAATCTGCTTTTCTGTTTCTATGATCTATGGTAGCTGTTTTCAAAGGAAATTCCTTTGTAATATAAACAGGCTCACCGGAAAATGAAATCTGCTCTTTCAGAAGATCTGCAATAACCGGCGTCATCATCGTATCAAGCACCACCTCAGCTTTTATTCCGGCGGAATAATAATCATTCAATACACTGTCGCATATCAGTTCGTCCAGCATAATCGATCCTGTATCATTTTTTCCACTCATATCTCATATACCTCGCCCGCATTCTTTTTTTCTATCCTGCTGATATACTTTCCAAATGCATCCACCTTTATAAAATCCTCAACATTTTCCGTATGCATCGGAATGATCGTATCCGGATCAGTCATATCCATAAGCCTTGCAAGATCTTCCACATATGCATGACCACTTGTATGCACTAATTCCATATGTCCGGCACCCATGTGCCCATCCATAAAACTCACCACAGCAGGATCTTCAGCCTTTCCGCCTTTCAGATATCCACCCCACATGGAATATACTATAAACGGATCATTCATCTCATTTAACAAAGATTTAAATTTCCCGGGCCTGACAGCCGGATTACGATCAGGCCTTGCCAGCATCGCAAATCCTTTTTTATTTATAAGTTCCCACCTTGCCATCACAAAAGGATGCCTGTCTGTCCCCGGAACTTTAAATGCTTTCAGATCTCTCATACAGTACTCGTTATCATCCGGACAGATAACATTTATGTTTTCACGGTATCTGTAATCTTTTGGGAAATGTTTATGCCTTGCTTCAATAGCGATCTTCATGATCCTTGCCTGATAAGGATCGCAGACAAATGCCATTCCCTCCGGAACCGCATTATAAAAACTCATAACACTGTCAAGGTTGGTTGAAGAAACCAGCACCACATTTTCACTGTGCGACGAAAATATCTCCATAGCTTTCTGCCTGAGCTGTGACTCAGTCCTTATGGAATTATGTGCACTTTCCGCTATCCTTGATACCATCGTTCCCTCTGTTACCAGAATATCTGTCTTTCCAACACTCTGTGTTATCATTTTTTCGAAAGTACTATGTCCCGGTATACCATGAGCTCTGAAATCCCCGGTATAAAGTATCCGTTTGCCATTCAGTTCTATCACAAACATATATGCATCTAACGCAGAATGGTCACAAACCAGCGGCATGACCTTTATACCGCTGAAATCCTTATATGTTCCGGGACGCCAATATGGCTTTATCCTGTTTATCACAGGCAACTCTGTTTCATTTTCTTTTCCATTCTTTATTTTTACAAAATCCACGCCGGTCGCGATTAATTTCATAATCTCTATTGCGGTTCTTCCGGCGAATAGCGGAATATCATCAGGTATCCTGTTTTTCAGTCCCACATGGTCGCCATGATAATGAGTAAAAAACACTGCATCCGTCTTTACATCTCTGTCAGAAAAAACTTGTTTTACCAATTCATCATCAGCTGCTTCTGCATTATCAGCTCCCGGAAGAACAGCACCAAAATCAATGAGAATACGATGATTTCCTTTTCGTATCTCAGTAACTACTCCGCCAATCTGATTTACACCTCTGTATATTTTTATCCAGTCCATCAAGACCTCCGCTTTTTAAAAACCTATCCTTCGCTTTTTTTCTTCCGTGTATGTAATCTTCAGCTCTTCAAAATCTTCCGGGAGAAGAGTCTGTAATTGAGATTTGTTTATGCTTCTGCTGCACTGTCCGTATAGTCTTTCCGATTGGTTTAGCATTGCTTTTTCAAGCACGTTCCTGACATAACGACCGTTACCGAAATTTGTCACTTTTGATGCATTATAGAATATTCTGCTACACTTTTCCAAGGCATCACCGCTTACTCTGTATCCCCTTTCTTTTGACATCAGTTCAAGAATATTTAACAACTCATCCACGCTATAGTCTTCAAATGATACATGAAATGCTATCCTGCTGCTCAATCCATCATTTCTTTCAAGAAAATCATTCATAGGTGCAGGGTATCCCGCAAATATTACTATCACTTCTTTTCGCATATTTTCCATTTCCTGCACTATAGTATTTATTGCCTCATCGCCAAAGCTATGGCTGTCATCTAAAAGTGCGTAAGCTTCATCAATAAATAACACCCCGCCTTTGGCTTCTCTGAACTTTCTTTTTACATTTTTTGCAGTCCATCCCACATACTTCCCAACCAGATCACTTCTTCCACACTCCACAAAAACTCCCGTTTCCAGGATCTGTTCTTCTGAAAGTATCTCCGCAATAAGCCTTGCCACCGTGGTCTTGGCGCATCCGGGATTCCCGGTAAATATCATATGACGTGAAATATCGCAGCTTTCAACGCCAAATTTCTCCCGCTTTTTTTCCAGCCTGTAAAAGGCAAGAATTCTGTCTGCCAGGGATTTCACATTATTTAATCCTGTCATTCCCATAAGTTTTTCATAAGCTTTCTGTTTTTTATACACCTTTTTAGTTTTATATCTTCTGTAAGAGCTGTACGAAATATACGCTTTTTCCTTGAGACATCTTCTCTTCCATGATTCAAATGTTTTATGAACATCTGCTGCCAGATAAGAATTCCGGTCATCAAGTTCCTTAAAAACTCTGTCATCTGCTAATTCCGCATAGCGTGATGACAGTATCAAACCTTTCAGATACTCTCTGGCTTCATCTCTGTCGCCTCTGCCTTCTTTTATCAAAACGATATCGATTTTCTCAGACAACGCGTCTATCATGTGGCGGCCAAAACCCGGTTCCGATGTGTTTTCAATAAAGAAAAACTGTGTATCCTCTTTATTCTTTAATATATGATCAGAAAGATACTTCTCAACTCTCCCGAACTCCGTAGCATATTCCTGTTCATCAGACACGCCTTTAAGCTCCATTACTACCGCAGAAAGTCCTGATTTTTCAATAAGATTATCCATACCGCTCTCATTAAAACATCCGGCTGTGATCGAAGTAATTGTGCTGATACGTGCGGAGGGAAGACGCCCCCGGGAATGAAGCGCTTTCGCCAGAAGGTACACTATTTCCATAGCCGCCTCCATATTTCCTGCCTTTATGTGATAATGCACCGGAACACCGTAGAAGCTGCTGCTATTGCCTTCAAAATAGATCCTATCCAATTCTTCCTTCAGGCTGCTGTCTGCCATTATAACATTCGCTTTTTTTTCCGCCTCATCCCTGGTCTTTAACATCTCATCCAAAACTTCCTCTTTGACATTAAAACAGCCACTTTCAAAATCAAGCTTCATTTCTGCATTTTTCGAAAAGCGCCTGCGTCCTAATTCGAAAAACCCGTTATCCCATCCCATATTTACATATACGCTGAGTTCCTTAACAGTTATCTCCCTGATCCTGCAGCAGTCCACCATTTTAGCATTCATCATCTGCACTGTAAGTTCTTCAATCTTCCGGCTAAGCTGATCCAGGATAGCAGGCTCAACTGTCATGGCTACAGCATTAAAGCCATCTTCACTGGCCCGAAAAATACATGAATAATTTTCATAGAAGTCAATATTCAGGAGCTTATTAACAGCCTGTATCTTTTTTTCATGATTGTCTTCTTCGGTACAATTCAAAGCACATTTATAGACCAGTTCATAACACAGCATAGACCTTACCTCCTTGTTTCAGCTAGTATAACGATCCCTTAAATACCCGGACCAAATACCTCACACCGGATACTTACCTGAAAGTGTTGGAAACAAAACGACAAACCGTTCATATTCAGGATCGATTACGATACTCTGAAAACAGTCTATCAGCTGTTAAAAATCTATGCGACGCTATAGCGTCAGGTTGGCGCGGTATGATAAAATAAATAACAAAGATTTCCCACTTGTTATATATCGCTCACTTTCTCACACCGGCAGCTTGTCCGCCGATGTAAAGAAGTATGATAAAAAATGACTTGTGAATTAATATGAAAACAATCAGACGACAGATTTATATATACCAGTACATTAGAGACTCGTACTATCATGGTCCTACGGAGCTTCGAAATAAGTTCGGTATCGGGACACGCATGCTTCAGCGAGACCTCAAGGATCTCAGAGACTGTGGACTGTTATATTTAAAATATAACAAAAAAAATGACAATTACGAGCCTGTCGATCCACCGACACATAAACCGGTCATAAAAATGACTGAACGCAGAAAAAAACACCTTGCAAGGCTGTACCGTCTTGGGACACTTATATATGGTTTGACTAAAACCGGGCTATACGAGCTTGAATGTTATGAATCAGAATATGATGAATATTTTGAATATAAGGAGCTGATAAAAGAAGATCCTGTACAATTCCCTCCCGAATATCTTGGGGAACTGCCTGACATGCCCCGATTTGCAGACACAAAAGCAGAATACTACAGACTTTTTCCTGACAGTAACGAACGCACACGGGCAAGAGATTTTGAAGAACTCACAGAAATCGGTTTTACAGTCAAATACAGTCGGCGTTACCGCGCCTTTCTTGTCGGTCCCGAAATGGATCTTGACGAAGAAAGACACTGGAAAAACACCCGTAAGAAATCATAAGATATCATCACCTGTTTTGTTAATTAATTAAACACCACTACACCAAATATCGATTTTCCATACAGTTTCAGTGTCTGCATGAACTTTCTCAGTGTCAATTGGCTGCTTTTGCCGATTTTGATGCATAATATCACATAGTCCGCATCGTGAATCTTATCAATGGTCTCATATCCCTCACGGAACTGTTCCATAAAGTCAAACTCCATACCCGGAAGGTCATCCTTATTCAGATACCTTGCCAGGCGTTTTACCTCCCCCTCCGGAAGACTGTCAGCCATTATCAGGAAGCGTCTTTTTTTCAGTTTCATTCCCTTGACAGCATCACGAACATCACTCATACTTCCGGTTTCAGAGTAAATTTCTCTCATCTTCTTTTCACCGATGCTCTCTCCGGGACGGGCATGATCAAGCTTCATAAAGTGTGTATACAGGATTTCTGCCAGGGCCTGATATATCTGATTATCGGACACACCATATGATACCCCAAGAAGATTGTCTGCAATATGGTCATACCATCTGCGCTTCTTCATATTTCTGCTATGGGGAAAGGCAATCATTGTCATAGTCCCAAGAAACGACTCGGCACCCTTTTCAGAAAGCAGCACCCCGGAAAGAATTGCTTTAAGAGACAGGATCATCAGCACCGAAAACAGTCCAACACCACCTCCCATAAGAACCATCTTCTTATTTATTATCCTCTGCCTGTCTGCAATATAGGTCTTGAGTTTTTCAATTCTTTCTTCCGATGCCAATGTGTATGAGTTCTTAAAGCTGGCATCCGTAATCTCTTTCTTAGAAGAATCATCATCAGGAAAAAGTGAAGAGTCTACCCTTGTAACCACAACCTTGTCCGAAATACTTAGGGAATGCGGGGGGAGATTTCCCCTTAATACCTGGTGCTGATTTTGCAGCTGCGCCAGGACATAATCCAATACCCTTTCCGCCGACTCCTCATCAATGTGTCGCACACTGACCGTAAAGTAGCCATTCGTTTCATTAGATGAAAAACTTACAGTCTGTGCAAGATAAGAAGTCTTGGTTCCCATCTCTTCTGCCAGGCTGTCAAAAGCAATAGAACCATTTACAAACCGGCCGTATTCCTGCATGATCTGAGTATCTATAGTATTGGTATAAGATACAGCATTATCTGCTCCAATAGAAAGAGAGAAACTTGTATCCTCCACCTCCACGAAAACATTTGCAGACGCATATCCCTCTGCGTATGGATCTATATTGGGCAGGATTCCGTTTTGAAGGTACTCCTGCTCGCTTGCCAGGCTGTTCTTCGCCCTGTCAACCATATCATTCTCGGAATCCCCCGCAAATAACTGGCGATAGAAATAACTTCCCGCTGAAATTCCTGCTCCTATTACCAAACCCGCAACCAGTGCAAAAATAAGAATCCGACTGTATCTGACAAGGTAGGCAAGGAGCTCTATCAGATCGATCTCCCTTTCCCCATCGTTTAAATCTCTGTTCCTTTCATCCTGTGGCATAGCCGCGTCCCCTGTTCCCCCTATAACTATCCGAAGTTTTTATCCCGGGTATCTCCACATCAAGCAACATTATTATCCATTCAGTATCTGCTAATCATATGCGCTTCTGCAGATAATTTTAGTACACATATTTACTATATTCAATAGTAAATATTTTTTACTTGTTACAATAAAATCAGAGGACATGTGAATGGATCATAAACCGGCATACATCCAAATAATGAGAGACCTGAGGGAAGATATGGGGTACAAACAGGAATATGTTGCACAGTATCTCGGAACATCCCAGACTATGTATGCACGTTATGAACGCGGAGCAAATGAAATGCCTATAAGGCACCTTATAAGGCTATGCGAATTATATAATGTTTCTGCAGACTACTTACTTGGACTCTCACGAAAGAGAATAAGAAATATTTAACTGCAGTAGTTTTTCTTTATAGCATTCCGGATATTCAGAAAAATAAAACCACCGAATCAACGCAAAGCATTATGCTTCTTGTCTTATCCAATGGTCGATACTGCTTATTCTTTTTATCATGATCAGGAATATAGCCTATCCTAACCCTCCCCCCGAATTTCCATTAATATAAGGTTAATCTCGAAAACAACGTCTCTGGATACAGTACATCTCCACTGCCACAAATATAACCAGTGCTATAGAGATATGCTGGGATGATGACAGACCGTCAGGCCAGATGCCGCGCCCGGTATCCCCCCGGAAGAATTCAAGTATGAACCTGCATATCCCATAGGTAAAGAGATATGCTTCAAGAGTATATTTATCTGATTTCCTTACTTTCTGCATTATTAGAAGACCTGCAAATATCAGCAGATTACACAAGCTCTCTATCGCCTGCACCGGAAAGAAAAGTTCCCCCGGAAAATCCTCATTTGGAACTCCCCACGAACATTCGAAGCCATAGCAGCACCCTGCAAAAAGACAGCCGATGCGCCCGAATATATGAAACAATGGTATTGAAGGTGCAGCATAGTCCAGCATCAAACGCACGCTCCGGTGTGTAAGCTTTGCAAAAATCGCGGCACCAGCAAGGACTCCAAGCATACCGCCGTAGAAAACTATCCCGCCATAGATCAGATCCTGAAAAAAGCCTTTAAACGAAAATCCAATCACGGCAATGTCTGATATAGCATAAGCAATCCTGCTGCATACGAACATCATAGCGATACAGCTTGCTGCGCAGAAAAAAAATTCCTTATAGGAAAGCTTTGCCCGCTCCATCCTGAAGGAATTGAAAATGCAGACAAAAAACATCCCTATGGTTCCGAATAAAACATAGGCTGATATGTCAAATCCTAAGATCGTGAATTCCGGATGAATTGCTCCGCCCTCCTAATATTATCAAAATACATAAAAGCAGATGAAACAGCCACACGCTATCTCATCTGCTTCAAAAATAATTCATAGTAATTCGCTGTTTTTTTTAACTGCATTAGTCACTAATGTACATTACATTTATTTCTCATACATCTCGCCCTGCTTCAGACAAACCGTTGCACTGGGCATTTCCTGAGAATAATCAGCGTCATGAACCGAGAAACATACATGTGCCTCAGCATCATCAGCAAGTGTTGCTTCCGGCATATAGAAAGATCCTGACCACTTAAATGATATACTGCCATCCTCGTTATCCCAGATATCAAGATCAACCCCTTCCTGAGCTGTCGCTATACCTATCCAGTCGTCAAGGGATGCGTTTTCTCCGGGAAGCAGATAGAATTCCTCCGGCTTCCAGCCCTGATCCAACAGTTCCTTGCTTACACGTCCGGAAACATGGAATACATTCTCGCCGTCAACCTTTTCCCATAAAGCACTTTCGATCTGAATGGGTTCTGCAGTCTCTTCTACGGTCTCCTCTGTGGCTTCTGGAGTTGCTTCAGCTTCTGAAGCTTCAGTAGCTACCTCTGCAGCGATTTCCTCAGTAGCAGCCTCTGTCTCACTGCTTTCATTTGCAGGTCTTACGGATATAATTACAGTTCTTTTTTTACCCTTCAGCGTATTATACTCGGCCTTTGTCATACTTATATCATTATATGTCTTATCGAAGCAGGAGCAGTCTCTATCTTCTACTTTATAGCTGACTACCACTTCATCATCATCGCTAAGGCCTTCTATTGACTCTTCAGATACATCGGCAAAAGCTATTGTGCTGCTCAGTGCACCTACCGTCAGAAATACTGCTGCCAATGCACCAAAAACTGCCACGCCTCCAAATACTTTCTTCATTACATTTTTCATACTTTTTCCTCCTACCAATAAATCTGATTGGTGTATTTTACTAGAAAAGGAACTGAAATTCTATATAATTGCGACAAACGGTCGGATTTGGTGACTAAACGGTCAAAAATCATTTATTTTTCATTAACAACACCCTCCTTTGATGAAAATAAAAAGCGCATACTATTTGCCGGAACACTCCCGCAGATAATATGCGCATCCAAATCGTGTATTAAATTGTACTGGGCGCAAACTTACCCTGTCTGTCTGGTACGGTACGGGCGATTATCATCTGCGACAGCATATATACGGCTTAATCCGCAGAAACCAGCATTTCCTTTTCCACGGTTTTCACTTGTTCTATTGGATAGCCACAGAAATCTGCTATTTCTTTAGCGGTCTTGCCGGAACGCAACATGCGCGAGATTGTCTCGTAATCAGCTTCTTTGCGACCATCCTCATATCCTTCATCCCTTGCATCCTGTATCACAACCCATTCTTTCATATACTGCGTCCTTCAGATTTCATTCTTGTATGCCTTTGCTACTGCAGAATTCAATTTTTCTGTCAGTTCGTCACTCGCATTACCGGTACCGATAAATTCGTACAAATGTCTGATACCATCCGGAATATCCTCACCCTCATATTTACAATTATAGAACACTTTTTCCGTTCCGTCATGCAAGCCGGCATTTTACTCATTCCACCGATGCCAGCATATTCTTCTCTACCCTTTCCACAAGTTCGTAGGGATAACCACAGAAATCTACAATCTCATCAACAGTTTTACCTCGCTTCAGCATATCGAATATCATTTCTTCCCGTTCATCTTCTCTGCCCTCGTCATACATATCCATTCTGATGATTCTTTCTTTCATGTATTGGCCCCTCCAAGCCTGGTTTTTTCGTCCCCTAATAACAGCCTCATGTATCTTTCCTGTAAGGACATCCGTGACGTTTCCATTTTCTATATAATCATACAGCTTCTTACAGCGGTCCGGAATATCTTCTCCTTCATATGTACAGTTAAAGAATATCTTTTCGGTACCGTCTTCCAGTTCAAGACCATTAACCTCTCTGCAACATTCTCTAAATGTATACCGGCTTTCTCCCCTCATAAACGGATCAAACGTACACATGAATATCACTTTACTCTCCGGAAGATCCCTATATGAACTGCCCCTGTCCATAAAGTCTATATCTATTGCACTTTGGTAAAAACGGCTCCTTCTGGGCAGCTGATGAAATTCCAGCGACTTGTTGTTCATGTTGTGCATCTCAGCATCATATACTATACCTTCGCTGTCCCGATTATACACATCCAGCCTTATTGGTTTTCCATCCACAGTGTACCTGAACTCTTTCTGTGTCTGAACCTCTTCAAGCTCCCCTACCGGTTCCTGCAGCAAGCATTCCAGTACACCCCTGCACAAGTCACGATCCTCCATTACCTTGCCGAACATGAAGTCATCCCTAAACTCCAGTTCATCAAAATCTTTCACTACTTTCTGTTTACCCATATTCTCCTCCTTTGATGATGTTGCTGCCGGCAGAAACCCTATGGATAAACAATTTTCACTATGTCCCTGCCTATAAAATGATTGGATTATAAGCAAAGACTTCAGAATTGATCAGATATGAATTACAGATAACCTTCATAGGTCATAAACTATTTTGAATTTTTGCTTACGGAAGAATTGTAACACATTCAATACATTTTGAGAACAACCAAGTACAGTTCACGTGCACCCGCATGTGCCGTTTTGACCGATTTGGGAATGTTCATATTAAATAGAAAAAGCTACAGTATCTGATAGAATCATCTTAGAAAAAGTTTTAAGGAGAGCTGATCTATGGCACGTTTAATCGGGCCCCCCCCTTTAATCATTCAGAAATGATAAGCATCTTGAGAAATATCAATGGCGGAAAATGCCTGTAAACGATATAAATGTGATAGAGGAAATAATAAGGACAGTCAAAATGCATCCCTGATCCTTTTACTTACATCCACCTTCCCTGTTTTTGAATTTTGATAACAAACCACAAAAAAACCATATCCGCTGACATCATTGCAATGCCATAAACAGAATATGGTCTTTAATCTGAATATTATTTCTTCCTCGGGATCCAGGGAATGCAACGGTTCACGTGCTTCTTGTATTCTGCGTATTCCTCACCGTACAGGTCAAGCAGCCACTTCTCTTCCGTATTGATCAGGACAATTGTCATGATAAGCCAGTTTACAAAGGGAAGGATGAACAGCCATGCACTATGGAACATCAGGGTACCGCCTGTGATCATCAGCCAGATTCCGCTGTACATGGGATTCCTGACCCATGCATATATCCCGTCGGTCTTCAGGATATTCTCGCTAATATTCTTATCCATTCCGGAACGTATCGCACTGATAAACCATACAACAAACCCTGCGATCCAGAGAGCAGCTCCCACACCAATGCTTACCCAGGACCATATACCCGACAGCCATCCTGATTTCAATACAGCAAAAGCCAAAATTACACCTGCAGCTGTCAAGGCGACCATTCCGCCGATCATAAACGGCCCGATTCCAAAAAGAGGAAGCTTCTGACCTTCCTTGATAAAATTCTTCATAATATACTACTCCTCCATAACAAATCGTGTAATTACAACGAGCAGTTAGTTATATCAAACTAGTGGTAATATTATATCCTCTCATATCAAAAAAGGCGTACACAGCATAGACTCCATGTGGAGTGCCAAATTTGTAGGACAGCGAATAATCCCGCCCGACAGACAGAATCTTGGAAGCATATTAAAGGAAAACGGACTTAAAGTATACGATGAATACAGACTGCTGCTTTTAAGCGATGGTCAGTGTGCACAGGATGACCTTCGTCTGGCACGGATCCGCGAAGATCAGGTCAGTACAGAAATAAAGAATAGACTAAATAAGAAAGTTCTGGATGTAATGACGCTGGACGGATTCAGGATACTGGTTTTTTTCAAAGACGGAAAAAACTCCTTCGCTGATATAAAAAAAATCTGCAAGGACGATCCTTTATTTGGAAATGTAACCGGCAATATTGAAAATTTCAGAAACATCAAAGTATCTCCCGGAGGACATGGAATAGAATGGGGGGAAGAACGGTTTATTTCAGCTGAAACCCTGAGAAAGTGCAGCGATAATTCAGAAATAACCTATGAAGATATTATCTGTTTTATAAAAACCAGGATGACAGACACAGCTGAAACTGCCCAGATGCTCAACTGTTCAAGGCAATATGTCAATCAGCTGACCGATAAAGGAAGACTATCTCCTGTCCGAAGCACCCCCGGCTCAAATCTCTACCTGAAAAGCGCACTCGAATCGGAGAGTTATTCCTAATAGAAAATCGCCCTAGTGCACCTTCTCAAACTCGAAAGTATTCAGGAATTTTCTTGCCCTGTCTGTCTTGGGCGCAGTGAAAAAAGATGTCGGATCTGAATCCTCCACAATGCTGCCGCCGTCAAGGAATATCACCCGATCGGCTATAGCTTTTGCGAAAGCCATTTCATGAGTAACTATCAGCATTGTTCTCTGCTGCTTTGCAAGATTGAGGATTACATCCAGTACTTCCCTTACCATCTCCGGATCAAGAGCGGCGGTCACTTCATCAAAAAGCAATATCTCCGGATGCATTATGAGCGCCCTTACTATCGCCACTCTCTGCTTCTGTCCTCCGGAAAGCTGCCTGGGATAATTGGACACCTTTGATAAAAGCCCCACTCTGTCGAGCAGCTGCTCTGCTTCTTTTTTCACCTCATCCTTTTTTCTCTTCTGCACTTTTAGCGGTGCCAGCATCACATTTTCAAGAATGCTCTTGTGTGGGAAAAGGTCATAGCTCTGAAATACCATGCCGATCTTCTCACGATATTTTGACTTTCGGTCCACAAGAGGATTAATGATGTTGCCCTCAAGTATCACCTTTCCCTCCTGAATATCTTCCAGACCGTTTATGCAGCGAAGCAGAGTGCTTTTCCCGCATCCCGAAGGACCGACCACCACAAGCACTTCACCTTTTTTTACAGAAAGATTTATGTCCTCCAGTATGGTAAGGTCATCAAATGATTTTTTTAAATGTTCTATCTTTAGTATCTCTTCCATGGTATACCTCTGTGCATTTACACTTAATTCTCCCAGCGTTTCTCCAGATATTTCGACAAACAGCTTATAGGCCAGCATGCCAGAAAATACAGCAGAAAGATAGTTGCAAAAATCCCAAACGCTGCTCCCGGTGAAGTCTTTCTGTTAGCCTCTATGATCTGCTGTCCCGTTTTCAGCACTTCCACTATTCCTATCATCATAATTAGCGATGTAGTCTTTATCATCCTCGTTATAAGATTAATCGAAAGCGGGAGCAAACGCCTTGCCACCTGCGGAATGATAATGTAGATATATGTCTGCAGCCTGCTAAAACCAAGCGCCTTGCTGCTTTCATACTGTATCATCGGTATACTTAAAAGACTTCCCCGCACAAGGTCTGCCATCTCAGCCGTTCCCCAGAATGAAAATACTATAATAGAAGAAAGCTCTGCAGAGATATTTTTCCCCGTCAGCTTCGTAAACCCAAAAAACACAATAAACAGCAACACTAACTGCGGCATTATCCGGACGATCTCCAGATAAATTCTTGTCACCACATTTATCAAAGGCTTTTTCTGGGACATAAGCATACCCACTATTATCCCTAAGAAAATGCTGATGACAACGGATACAAGACTTATCTTCATCGCCACTCCCAGTCCCTCCAGGAGACGGAGCATATTTTTTCCTTTTAATAATACATCAAAACCCATACTATATATCTCCGTATATTTTAAATCTTGCCTTCTTTTCAGCCACTGTTCCTATTATCGAAACCGGAAGGAGCATGATAATATAAAAGACCACAAGAAGGAACAGACTTTCCGTAGTGTCATAGTAAAGTCCTATAAGATCCTTTGCCGTAAACATAAGATCCATCAGGCTTATTGCTGAAAAAACACTTGTTTCCTTAAGCAGAAAAATAATGTTTGCAACTATGGCCGGCACACTCATGGCAAAAGCCTGAGGCAGTATCACCAGCCTGAAAAGCTGTGGCTTCGTCATTCCCAGGGACAGCGCGCTTTCTGTCTGTATCTTCGGAACAGATTCAAGACCGCTTCGTATGCTCTCTGTCATATAGCTTCCGCCGAGAAGACCCAAACCTATGATGCCGCATATCTCTGCTGACACCCTGATTCCCAGTATGGGAAGCCCGTAATACATAAAGAACAGCTGAACCAGTAAAGGCGTATTTCTGAAAAGTTCCACATACACCTTAACAGCAGCCGACAGAACCGGTATCTTAAAATAAAGAATGAAGGCGCATATCAGTCCCAGTGCAAAAGACAGTGCAATACCAAACCACCCTGTTTTTATGGTCAGTAAAAAGGCTTCCGCAAATAACGGTATGTATGATTTTATAACTTCAAAATCCATATACTAATGCTTTCTGTGATCAATGAACCTGGCTAACGCAGTTCCGAAATTCTGTATCAGCTGGAAAATAATTATGAGCAGTACTACCGTTACGATCATGATATCGGCCTGCCATCTGTAGTATCCGTATCTTACGGCTATGTCACCGAGTCCGCCGCCGCCTACTGTTCCGGACATTGCCGAATATCCAAGCAGTATACCTGTTGTTATAGTAGCTCCTGTAAAAAGCGAAACCCTTGCCTCCACTAAAAGTACTTTAAAAATAATCTGCAGATTGCTTGCTCCCATGGCCTTTGCAGCTTCTATGACTCCGGCATCAACCTCATTTAATGAAGACTCCACCACCCTTGCTATATAAGGTGCGGCACAGATCACCAGGGGCACAATGGTCGCGGTGGAGCCGTAGCTTTTTCCCACTACGAATTTTGTAAAAGGTATCAGCAGTATCAGCAGTATCAGAAAGGGAACGCTTCGTACTATATTACAGATAAAATCACCTATACCATAAATGATCCTGTTGGGTCTTAAACCTTCCTTCCTGGTAACATTTAAAATAATACCCATTGGCAGTCCAAGGACATATCCGAAAAATGTTGATACCAGCGTCATATAAAGGGTATCCTTTATACCCACCAGTATCATCTCAATAACTTTCTGATCAAACATCTTCCTTCACCTCCGTTACAGCCAGATTCCTTTCCTTAAGCCAGCCTATCATCTGTTCCTGCAGGTCTTCTCCTTCAGGCAGCCCCAGTATCATTTCACCTTTTGCTTTCCCTCCTACATTTCTCGTGTCCGCTTTCAGTATGTTGACCGGTGCATTAAAATTAAGGATCAGGTTGGCTATTACTGGCTCGTATGCTGAATTTTCAGAGAAGACTATACGCACTTTCCTTTCAGCCTCAAGTACATCCAGTGGTGAATATCTTATCTTCGTATCGAGAATAAGTTCCTTTGCAGCATCCGATTTAGGCGACTCAAATATCTCCTCTACTGCGCCCTCTTCCACCAGGTCTCCGTTATCGATAATGGCAACCTTATTACAAATACTGGTCACAACCGACATCTGATGGGTTATTATCACTATGGTTATGCCAAGCTTTTCATTTATTTCTTTTAAAAGCTGAAGTATGGATTCCGTAGTCTGGGGGTCAAGAGCACTGGTAGCCTCATCGCAGAGGAGTATATCCGGCTCTGTTGCAAGTGCTCTTGCAATCGCCACTCTCTGCTTCTGTCCTCCGGAAAGCTGTGAAGGATAAACCTTCGCCTTTTCCTCCAGGTTTACGGTTTTGAGAAGCTCCTTCGCCTTCTGCCTTGCCTCCTTTTTCTTTACCCCTGCAAGCTCTAGAGGAAAGCAGACATTGTCGGTAACACTTTTCTGCTCCAGCAGGTTAAAACTCTGGAATATCATCCCAATCTTGGAACGTTTCTTACGTAATTCCTTTTCGCTAAGAGTTGCCAGATCCACACCCTCGATAAACACCTGGCCGTCAGTAGGTCTTTCAAGAAAATTGATAGTCCTGACAAGTGTACTTTTTCCGGCACCGGACATACCGATTATTCCGAAGATGTCACCCTTCTCAATGGTAAGATTGATATTGTTAAGGGCCGTGACATTTAAGTCCTTTGCCTTAAAGGTTTTTGTTAGATTTTTGATTTCTATCTCGCTCATTTTATCTCCTGTTTCGTACAGCTTATGAACTGTACGTTTTGTTATTGTATTAAATGAATACACTAATCAGATTAGTATATTCATTTAACATAATATACCGTGACTGTCCAGATCTTTTATGATTGTGAACAGCCACGGTTACTTAGAATAGTCGTTATTTCGTATGGGAGACGTTATAACAATTCTTTATTTTTGTACCGATTAGCTTTGTTATCCTTCTTAACTCAGTTAACCGTTTTACAGTTTCTTATTTGTCGTAGAACACTACTGCACCGTCATAAGTTTCTTCGATGAACTGCTGGATCTCTTCAGATCTTAATACAGCCACCAGAGCCTTGATCTTGTCAGAAGACTCGTTGCCGTCATATACAGCAATGATGTTCACATATGTTTCAGCTGCGATTGAATCACTTGCTTCGTATGCGATTGAATCCTGGCCTACAGAATATCCTGCCTCAAGTGCGTAGTTACCGTTAAGTACAACGAATGCTACTTCATCAACAACTCTTGCTACCTGTGCTGCTTCAAGCTCAACGAACTGAATGTTGTAAGGGTTCTCTGTGATATCGTTAACAGTTGCTGTAAGTCCTACTCCGTCAGCCAGTGTAAGTAAACCGTTGTCCTGAAGAAGAAGAAGTGCTCTTGCTTCGTTTGTAGTATCGTTAGGTATTGCAATGGAATCTCCATCAGCTATCTCATCAAGACTGCTCTTTGTTCCGGGATAGATTCCAAAGGGCTCATAGTGGATATCGCCTGCATCTACAAGATGTGTTCCCTGCTCCTCATTGAAGCTGTCAAGATAAGGAACATGCTGGAAATAGTTAGCATCAAACTCACCTGACTCTACAACAAGGTTGGGCTGTACATAATCTTCAAACTCAGTTACCTCGAGTGTGTATCCGTAATCGTCAAGTATGTCTGCTGCCTTAGCAAGTATCTCTGCGTGAGGTACGGGTGAAGCTGCTACAGTGATAACCTCGCCGTTGCCGGGTACGATATCAAGAGCGTCTGCTGTGTCTGCAGCAGGTGCAGCGTCATCAGATGCACCACCGACAACTCCGCCTTCAACAACGAGTGTATCTTCGTAATCTGCACCGTAGGTATCAAGAAGTGTAGCCTCATAATCTGCATGGAAGAAATTCTCATTACCAAGTGTCTTGATCTCATCATTCAGCCAGCTAAGCAATGTGTCATTTCCTTTTGATACAGCAGGTGCTATGGTATCCTGGCTTCCAAGCTCTGGAATACCTACCACATATCCCTCATTCTCAAGAGCATATGCTATAACTTCTGTATTGTCATTTGCCCAAGCTACGCCTGTTCCGTTTTCAAAAGAAGTTTTTGCTGTTGCATATGTATCAAACTTCTGAAGCTTGATGTCCGGATAGTTTTCTTCGAGATATGTCTCAGCCGTTGTACCGGAGATTACGATCACCTGATCATCTGCACCAATCTGATCAAGGCTTGTTATAACATTGCTTTCAGGTGAAACAACACCCAGCGCCACATTCATATAGGGAAGAGCAAAATCAACCTTTTCTGCTCTCTCTGCTGTTACCGTGAAGTTTGCAAGTACAATATCAACCTTACCTGTCTCAAGATATTCAACTCTGCTTGCTGCCTCTGTTGATACATAGTTTATATTCACTCCAAGATCCTGTCCGATCCTCTCCGCAAAATAAACATCATATCCCTGATAATCACCGTTCTCATCAACATATCCAAAGGGATTCTTGTCGGAGAATACTCCGATATTGATGGTTCCATCTGCCTTGATCTCATCGAGCGTCCTGTATACCTTGCTGTCATCATTGCCGGCAGCAGCTGCTGTTCCGGGATCATTTGCGTTCTCGCATCCTGTAAGTGCAGCCAGTCCAAGGCTCGCAGTCAGGACACCTGTAAGTAAGTTTCTGAATAGTTTCTTTTTCATAGTTCTTCTCCTCTTTTTTATTGATCAAATATTCTACTGTCTCAGAAGTTTTAATTGACCGGGCATTTGTAATCTGCACTTGTAAATTTATGCATTTAAAATGCCCGGTGATTTTTACTCCCGGGCAAATGGAATACTTAAATCCGAAATGACGAATCTCCGTATTAGGCGTATGACAAATGAGCCAAACGCCCGACCACATTACCTGCCCGGGAGCACAGCATTCGACACATACACCAGCAACAGCCGTTTGTCTTTACTACATTTGCACTCATATTGTCATCCTCCTTTTTAGTATAAGTAATTCGCAAGGCCTTGCCTTACGTTGCTCATATTACAGCCATTTACCTAGCAAGTCAATAGGTTGATGTATAGATAATTTTAATCATTAGTGATAAGTATTACTTATCACAGCAGTGAGCTATCCGGTACTGTGAGAAATGGGGAATTCTGGAATAGTACAGCTTACCGTCACTATGATTTAGATCTGTCTTCGGACTTGCGGTTCAAAATATAGATAAATATAAGATAGAGCACTACTCCTACAATAGTCATGATCAGCCCCTGATTAAGATATGGTGTACGATAAGATAGTACAATATCATTATTTCCTGAAGACAACAAAATACCGATAAAACCCAGATCTGCACGATACACCTTTGCTTTTTCTCCATTTACCATTGCTGTCCAGCCTTCATCATATGAAATCGGAAGGAAAAGTATTGCATCAGTATCTGCATCTGCAGAACAGGTATACGTTCCTTCTGCAGGTTTATATACTTCAACATGTAAGGCTTCCGTAACGAAAATTCTATCATTCTGTCCCGTTTCATCTTTAACACAGTTATTCTTATTTTGTTCTATATCATCTATAACATTATCCTTGCAATATGATTCTATATTATCTATAACACTAACATTACTTTTTTGTTCTATATCTACTATAGCAGCATCTTCAAGGACAACATATCTGTCAAGCTTATCCCTGAATGACAGTTTATCATCCAGTCCCTGTATGCCGGATTCACTTACTGCTGATGTATACAGCATTCCGAAACCTGTTGCAGCTTTATTTTGATATATTGTAATATCCCCATTACTATCTGCTCCATCCTGATTCACGTCGGGTACGTAAAGTATCATATCCTCAGATCCGGTAATCATATCACCCTTATCCATTACGTACCTTATCCCCAGAAGTTCATTTAATACATCATTTGCTGGATCCTGTTCGTAAACAACATACTTTTCTCCAAGAGTTCCTCCTCCATAAACTGCCTCTGGCCAGAATGTCCTGAAGAAGCTTTGTACATACTTATTGTATGTCCCTATATAATACGACACTCCCGGATAATCCCATGTCATACTCCCATTAAAATATGTTCCGCCGGAATATGTTTTTTCTATGCGATAGTAGTCCTCATCTGCAGAACTGATCATTGCAACTGTCTCTGCAGTATCATCTCCGGCATACTCATTATTTCTGATCACTTCTTTGGTAAGCGCCACTCTGTTGTTAAGCGTAACGGAATTGTCTGCGATAATATCCAAAGCTGAAAGCATCAGAATTGCAGGAAGGCCGTACTTTAGAATATAACCCTTGAGCCTGCCGGCTCCCATAAGACGACTGCAAGATACAATTATCGCTGCCACAAGTATGGTCATGACTTTTACATATTTCATATGCATAAAAATAAAATTACCGGCAGATATCGGTACAGAGTATTTAATTATGAATATGGCAGACGCGATCGACACAAGCACAAGTGTGATCACAGCAGACTTTGACAGTTCACTTCTGTTTGAAAGCACATATGCAAGTGCGTAAGCAAATACCGGAAGCAGCACAAATGAAAACCTGTATGATACAGCCGTACACATATTGAATATCCAGGGAAGCACAGGCGTAAGTATCGTATATGCACCAAGCATAAAAACTATCACCATCAAAATCTTCTTTTTACTCTTTACCGTTAAATCCACAAGCATCGTTATAGTAAAAGGCAATACCAGACAAGTGCAGAAAAGCTGGATATTTTCGTAATAATTCAGTATTCCTTCGTATGTAACCGAATCACCCTGAAGATTATTTGAAAATAATCTGAGAAGCAAAGACACAAGAGTATCCCTATCGTAAAATGTCGTGAGCACATCCGTGAAGCGATCAAACACGCCACCATCGGTAACCCTGTCGGTAACTGTAGTAAGCTGATAAACTGCAGGTACGGATATGACAGAAGATATCAGCCCGGCAATCATAACTGCAGACCAGAAATGACCAAACTTAATTATTTTATCTTTATATTTTTCTCCACTTACAAGTAAACGAAATACCAGGTAAATCGCTGCCGCAAGTCCTATCATATATGAAATATATACCGAGAAAACCAGACAGAGTGCCACCGCAGGCACAAGATATCTTAAAGTCCTTTTATCACGTAAGCTTTTTTCAATCAGAAAGAATATCAGCATTAAAAATACACATGCTGTAGAAAAAAAGTAATGCTGTCCCCAGAGACAGATGAAACCGCTCAGAGAACAGGCATAAGCTCCGAATACTGCGGATTCTTTGGACAGCCTGAAGCAACGCAGGAAGAAGATGGCAAACAGTCCGCAGAGATAACACCTGACTATAAACATAACAGTTATGGAAAAAAAAGCAGCTTCCTTAAATCCCAGCGAAAAAAGTATCTCTGCAGGAAGATTAAAAAAATCCATAGTCCAAGACTGCAGATTTATCATATCGAGACCAAGACCTATCCTGTCATTCCAAAAACTCCCGTTTCCAAATGACATCCCCATGAGATTCATATAGGGAACATACTGGGCAGATGTATCACTTCCAACGTCAAAAAAAACCGGATATGCGTTTCCGCGAAGATATACGCGAAAACATATGATAAGTGTTGCAATACTTACAATTGAATAAAAGAGTACCGGATGCGCGGTCAGATATTGATATACCTTATATATAACAGATGTTTTTCTTCCAACCGGCTGACTCATAAATATAAAGTCCTCAGATTCTTCAAATTATATAAACTATGTTTTAAAACTCTTAAGGCTTACTTAAACACCGTCAGACAATACTACACGTCATCTTCCCATATGGGATCCTGTATTCCCATATAGAAAAGCAGGTCAGACCAGTTCATAATCTTCATCCTTCCGGTTCTGTCATATGCTGCCATTCCGATTTCATATATTCCGGTGGGAATTGCATCATCTTTAATGTGAACTCCAAATCCGGTAAGCTCTGTATTGACCTGGTCTTCAAGATTGTCATCCACATCTTTTCTGTAGAGCTCGTTTATATTTAACTTATAGATCGTGCCATCTTCTCTGTTCTTCAATAATAATTCTTTATCGAAACATGCATTATCTGAACCGATCACAAAACTAAATCCGGCAATATAATGTCCGCAATCCTTGTAGTCACCGCCAAATCCACCGTAAAGCCTGCTAACAGGTCCCTTGCTTTCCACGCTCACATTCAGGCAGGCATCCTCAGTGAAACCGTCTGTGCTCTTAAGCACTTCTGCCTTGCTGTATGGAAGTTCCTCAGGCAATGGCAGATCCTTAACACGTATAGAAGATGTCACGCTGCCCACAAGATTTTTGTTATAGAATGGATCCGCCCTGAACATATCCGGATGCAATGAATAAAGATGTCTTAATTCACGCTTCATCCTTTTATTCTTTACGGGATCATCTCCGTCATACCCACGACTCAGGGATTCGTGATGATATAAGAAGATATCATTATCACATGCTATATAATATCCCGCTTCAATGACCCTGAAACTTAGATCCACATCATTAAAGGCAACGGCAAAGCCTTCATCAAAACCGCCAATCTCATTAAAAAGCGGCTTTTGCATCATTAAACAGGCTCCGGTCACCCCTGACAGATCATGGATTCCCCTGTTAAAGCCAAAATAATACTCTTTCTCGTCGCTGAACTTCTGATATTTATGCAGAGGACCGAAACAGGTATTGGTTATGCCTGCATGCTGGATAAGATTTCTTTCCGGATAAAGAAGCTTGCTGCCCACAGCTCCGGTCCATGTTCTATTCATAATAGAACAGAGCCTTGCAAGCCATTCTCCCGAATCATTATTTACACATTCTATATCGTCATTTAAGAAAAGTACTATTTCGTATTTTGATGCCGCCGCGCCCTTATTGCACATCCTTGAAAAATTGAACTCTTCTTTTTCATAGATATAAGATACACCTTTGCAGGCAGGCATTCCTGATATAAATGAAAGACATTCTTCATACCGGGCTCTATTCTCATCATTGCTGCCGTTATCTACGAGTATGACTTCATATTCTGTTTTGGATACGGTTTTTGCCAGAGATTTCATGCATACATCAAAAACTTCAGGATGATCCTTTGATGGAATGACAATGGTAACACCATCATTTTCTGTTCCCGTTTCAGGCATCACGGGCGCATTGTCCGCTCCTCCAAAACGTCTTCCATGAAAAATGTCAGAATCTATGTATGATCTATAGAGAGTTTTGGAAATATGCCCTATTGGAAAATACATTCCCTGCCTGCGCTCAAATCCTCCCGCAGCAAGAGCAAGCAGACCGAAAAGCCTGTCTGCATCACAGTCCGCAGTAATATCAGTCCTTATCTTTTCTAAAAGTGAAAATCTGAAAGCAAAGAGATTACCTATATAGAATGCGTCAAGGTAACTGTCCGGAGACCAGTCAGGTTTGTGATAAAAATCTGAATATATACGCTCTGCCCCGGAATCATCAATGATCAGCTCATCTCCGTAAACCAGCGAAATATCCGCATTATCCTTAAAAAAACGGCAGATTTCCGCATTTGCATATCCGCATAATTCCCCATTTTTATCACTGTACATTACGATTATGTCACATTTCTTTTTTTCAGCCAGTGATCTTATATCGGAATATGGGACAGTACACACGGAAAAACCTGACCAGCCACTGGCACCGCTTTTTTTCGCTGCCTCTTCCTCAAGCCGGTCATTTCCGCCGCGTATATTCTTCAGATATCTGACACGTTCCTTATACTGCTTTGTCCTTTTTTGAACAAGGATGTTTTTTATGAATTTCTTCATCTATGATAAAGTTTCTTGGTCTGATAGTGGGGTTCGCTGGTAAGGTTCACTCCAAGACGCCTGAAAGTATTGGTATCAACAGATGAAAGTATGACACTGGTATGTACCTCTGTGCCACGGAGATTCTTAAGCTGCTCCATAGCCCTTGCCGCTTTTTCATCCGTAGCTGCACAGACCGAAAGAGCAATAAGTATCTCATCAGTATGAAGCCTGGGATTGTGTCCGCCAAGATACTGAACCTTCAGGTCCTGTATGGGTTCTATAACCTCAGGTGAAATAAGCTTCACCTCATCATCAATGCCTGCCAGAGCCTTAAGCGCATTGAGGAGCAGTGCCGATGAAGCTCCCAGCAGTTCAGAAGTTCTCCCTGTTACTATGGTTCCGTCCGGAAGCTCCATTGCTGCCGCCGGACCTCCGGTCATTTCTGCTTTTACAAGTGAAGCACCCACAACAGGTCTGTCCTCAATGGAAATACCCGCCTGCTTCATCAGAAGCTCTATCTTTGTAACCTGGGAATCGTCTGCATTTCCCTGTCTCTTTTGACAGAGCGTATTATAATATCTTCTGATTATCTCTGCATTCGCAGCATCTTTTACAGCTGCATCATCAATGATCGCATTGCCTGCCATATTTACACCCATATCAGTAGGTGACTTGTAGGGCGACTCTCCCATGATACGCTCGAACATTGCGTTGAGCACAGGGAATATCTCAACATCACGGTTATAATTAACAGTGGTCTCTCCATATGCTTCCAAATGGAAGGGATCGATCATATTTACATCATTTAAGTCTGCAGTCGCTGCTTCATATGCAAGATTTACAGGATGCTTGAGCGGTATGTTCCAGATGGGGAAAGTCTCATACTTAGCATAGCCGGCCTTTACGCCATGCTTATACTCATGATAAAGCTGTGAAAGGCATGTGGCCATTTTTCCTGAACCCGGTCCAGGTGCAGTAATGACTACAAGAGATCTTGTTGTTTCAATGTACTCATTTTTCCCGTATCCCTCGTCACTTACTATAAAAGGAATGTTTGCAGGATATCCTGAAATGGGATAATGTCTGTATACCTTGATCCCCAGTGTCTCAAGCTTCTTCTGATAGGCAACTGCGGCAGGCTGCCCGGCAAACTGTGTCAGCACAACGCTCCCCACATACAGACCGTAATCCCTGAATGCATCGATAAGTCTCAGCACATCCATATCGTATGTAATGCCTAAATCTCCGCGGACTTTGTTTTTTTCTATATCACCGGAATTGATAACAACAACTATCTCCGCATCATCCTTTATCTTGCTGAGCATACGGATCTTTGAGTCAGGCTGGAAGCCCGGCAGTACCCTGGATGCATGGAAATCATCAAAAAGCTTTCCGCCGAATTCCAGATAAAGCTTTCCGCCGAAAAACTTTATACGCTCCTGTATCTTCTCAGACTGAAGCTGCAGGTATTTTTCGTTATCAAAACCGATCTTTGTCATTGCCTTGTAAACTCCCTTCTTATTTTGCCAGGTTCTCTCTTGCTACAGCCAGCATAAGCTTGATCCTGTTTTCCTGATTGACCTTCGTAGCACCGGGATCATACTCTATATCCACTGCATTGACTCTGGGATCCACCTGACGCACTTTGTTAAGAACGCCCTTTACTGCCACATGGCAGGGAAGACATCCAAAGGGCTGCACGCAGACTACGTTTTCATAACCATGCTCTGCAAATTCCAGCACCTCTGCTGCCACATACCAGCCTTCACCCATGCTGTTTGCCCTGTCGATTATGCCGTCAGCCCTCTTCACCAGATCAGCCACACGTTCAGGTGCGGTAAACTGCGGAAATTCTTCTATCGCAGAAATCAGCAGATCCTCTATTCCCAGGAACCACTTCATGACGATTTCCATGATCACCCTCTTCCAGGGCTTTCCGCCGAATTTCTTAAGCTCTTCCAAAGCTCCGTTTGTCTTGTAGACACCGAATCCAAGCATGCTTGGCATATATACTTCACAGTCCTGCTCCGCCAGAAATTCCTCAAGATGGTTATTGCCGGGTACAGAATATTTCAGGAAAAGCTCTCCGACTATAGCCACCTTTACTTTTTTCTCATCAGTCTTTTGTATCTTTACAAACTCTTCACCCATTGCATGGAGATTTTTTCTCATTGCTTTCTTCGTATAGCCTCTTCCATGCTCGTACTCATTAATGATAAACTTGATCCACTTATCGATCAGCGCATCCGTCTCACCCTTATTAATTTCATAGGGCCTGATCTGGTTGCCCAGTATCATGAGGAAGTCGCCATAGACCATTCCGGAAACTGCCATAAGCAGTGTCGAGGGCCTCATCAGCACACCGCCGTTATATTCCATGAACCAGATATTCGCTGAAAGGAAAGGCACATTGGGATAGCCCGCCTTTTCAAAAGCCTTCCTCATCAGGTTAATATAGTTGGTATCCCTGCAGCCACCACCTGACTGGGTGATAAGCATAGCCACTTTATTCGGATCATACTTTCCGCTTTCCATGGCTGTGAGCATCTGGCCTGTGATCAGCAGGCAGGGATAGCAGATATCATTGTGCACATACTGCAGTCCCTTCTTGAGTACATCCGGACCTTCATAGCCCATCAGGTCAGTATTATAGCCGTCCCTTGCAAGGATTGGCTTTATCAGACGGAAATGAAGAGGCGCCATCTCCGGTATCAGGATGGTATACTTCTCCCGTTTCATTTTCAGGCTGTATTCAACTCTTTTTTTATAATGCTTAAGAGTGGTCTTCATCTGCTTGCCTCTTCCTCAGCCTGCTTTATCGCTGCTATCAGGCTTCTCAGGCGGATCTTAACTGCACCTAAGTTCGTTACTTCGTCAATCTTTATCTGTGTATAGAGACAGCCTTCGCTCTCCAGTATGCTCCTGACCTCATCAGTTGTGATGGCATCCAGTCCGCAGCCGAAGGAAACAAGGTGGACCAGATACATGTCAGGCTGTCTTGAAACATACGCCGCAGCGGAGAAAAGTCTCGCATGGTATGTCCACTGGTTTCGAAGATTCAGGGTAAGCTTCTTCATATGGTGGCTTATTGAATCCTCGCTTATTACACCGAAACCAAGCTGTGCTATCAGTTTGTGTATGCCGTGGTTTATCTCAGGATCCGTATGGTATGGTCTGCCGGCAAGACACACGATCTTTTTGCCCTGCTGCCTGCACTCATCGATTATCTCTGCAGCCCTTACACGCATTGCATTTTCATAAGCCGCATATGCTGCATATGCAGCCTCGCATGCAGCATTCACCTCGCCCCTTGATACAGGACCGAAATGCTTATTCATCAGCTCCCACATGCTCTTTTTGAAATGACCTTTATTGTGGGGGCCCAAATATTCACATATGTACTTACTCTTGCCGAAGTTGCGGATGTTTGCTCCGATAACCTCCGGATATCCTGCTATCACCGCACAGTTATAATGATTTTCACCATGGTGCTCATTGAAATTAAAAGTCAGGCAGGGGAAAAATATCGCATCCACCTCGTCCTCTATTAATTTAATGATATGTCCGTGAACCATCTTTGCCGGGAAACATACCGTATCGGAAGGGATAGTTCCCTGCCCCTTTATGTACATCTTGCGGTTTGAAAAACCGGAGATCTTCACGCCGTAACCGAGTTTTGTAAAAAATGCATGCCAGAAAGGAAGCATCTCATACATATTGAGTGCCATAGGCAGACCAACGATCTGCTTAGGCTCTGTCGGCTGTGTCTCCAGAAGCTTTTCAAAATATTTTAATTTGTACTCATAGAGATTGTGCGAATCATCGGAAGACTTCTGCGTCACCGGCTTCTCACACTTATTGCCGCCGATAAATCTGCGCCCTCCGGGGAAAGTATTCACTGTTAAATTGCAGTGGTTATTGCAGCCGCTGCAGTTAATACTCTTAGTCTCGTAAGTAAACTCATCCAGTTCCTGCTTTGATATAAGTCCTTTTGCGTCCCGAGAGACTTTACCTGACCTGACTGCAGCTGCATGTGAACGCTCTGCATAAAGGGCCGCACCATAAGCACCCATCATGCCGGCAATATCAGGACGTATCACATTTACCCCCAGCTCTTTTTCAAATGCACGAAGGACCGCATCATTAAGGAATGTTCCGCCCTGAACCACTATCCTTTCTCCCAGCTCCTTCGCAGTGTTGACACGGATTACTTTATATAATGCATTCTTTACCACGGAAATGGAAAGACCTGCGGAAATATCTTCAACGGACACGCCCTCTTTCTGCGCCTGCTTAACCGACGAATTCATGAACACGGTACATCTGGAACCAAGGTCCACCGGCTTTTTACCAAAGAGCCCGATCTTTGCAAACTCGGCTATCTCATATCCCAGGGATCCCGCAAAAGTCTGAAGGAAGGAGCCGCAGCCGGAAGAACAGGCTTCATTAAGGAAGATATTGTCAATGGCACCATTCCGTATCTTAAAGCATTTCATATCCTGACCGCCGATATCGATGATGAATTCAACATCCGGCAGGAAGAATTTAGCAGCAGTAAAATGTGCCACAGTCTCTACTATGCCAAGGTCAATACCGAGAGCAGACTTCATCATCTCCTCACCGTAACCGGTAACCGCAGCACTAGTGACTTTTATGTCGGGATATTTTTCATACATTTCCTTAAGCAGCTCAACCACCACATCAATGGGACGTCCCTGATTGGAGGTATAGCGTGAATAGAGAATGCTGCCGTCCTTATCGATCAGCACCAGCTTTAAAGTAGTGGAACCGGAATCTATCCCTAAGAAAACCTCTTCGGAAATATCAAAGCTGTCTCTGTGCTGCACGGTGTCTTTTGCATGACGCTCAGAAAATTCTTTATACTCAGCCTCGTCCTTAAATAAAGGCTCAAGGGCATTGTCAGCAGAGAATTCCCTCTTCTCGCCTATCTTTGCAAGAGCTTCATTTAAGTCTATGGATTCATTTGCATAATATGCTGCACCGAGAGCCACGAAAAGAAGTGAATCATCGGGAAGGGTTCCCTTCAGATGAAGTGCCTCGTCGAAACTGTCACGGAGATATGACATGAATGTAAGGGGGCCGCCAAGATATACCACATTGCCCTCTATGGGATGTCCCTGGGCAAGGCCTGTAATAGTCTGATTGACTATTGCCTTGTAAATGCTTGCGGAAATATCCTCTTTCCTTGCACCCTGGTTCAAAAGAGGCTGGATATCAGTCTTTGCGAAAACACCGCAGCGTGACGCAATTGAATAGACCTTGTCCGAATTCATGGCAAGTTCATTCATCTCATCACCGGTGATATTCATTAGGGATGCCATCTGGTCTGCAAATGCACCCGTACCTCCGGCACAGGTTCCGTTCATGCGGACTTCCAGATTGCCTTTTAAGAAAAGTATCTTTGCATCTTCGCCGCCAAGCTCTATTACCACATCGGTATCAGGAATACGGTTTGATACCGCAACCTTTGTGGCATAAACCTCCTGCACAAAAGGAATGCCCGCATTTTCAGCGAGTCCCATTCCTGCCGAGCCGGATATCGCCAGCTTTACGGGCTCCGTGATATTAAACTTTTTGATAACCCCTTCCACAACCTCTTTGGTCTTTTCGATTATCATTGCAAAATGACGCTCGTAACTGTTATGGATTATCTTATTTTCATCATCAAGCACCACACACTTTATCGTGGTGGAACCTACATCTATACCTATTCTCATTTCGTCCTCTTCCCTTAGGATCCGTCCCGAAATAAACCCGGCATCTCCCTTGGTCTGATTCATTCTGCGTGACACGTTCAAGTAATTTCATTACCAGTCCTTACCGATACGATTTGCCAGAAAGGTAGGTTCATCAAACCGGGGATGCACCGCCGCAATGTGCCAAACGACCTCAGTCTCTACAGCCTCTTGATAAATTTAAGATAGCTGAGACCTATCTTGCTCCATCTAAAGCCCAGCTTCTCAAGCTCTGCCGTCGTGTACTCATTACTGATGGGTACATTCTTGGAGGCTGATGCGATCGCATTATAGAATGAAAGCACCATAACTCCCTTGTCGGCAATCTGTTCCTTAAGGCTCATTTCAAATACTTCCCTGGGAACACGCTTGGCACTAAGCATAAACTTTTTGCAGAGCGCATCCAGATTATATACATTCGGGTTATAAAGGTTGTAAATATTATTTACATGGTGGTTCATCGCAAGCAGCACATATGCCTCCGCACACTCGTCCACCGGTGTAAAGTCTATTGGATACTCAGCGAGCTCTTTGGAATACATCTTGACCTTGAGTAATCCCTTGAAACGCTCCAGGAATCCGTTGTCGCTTGCATTCTTCTGGAACATGCCGTCTGACTTTCTCCAGGTCAGGTTTCCTATACGGAAGATATTGGCCTTAAGCCCGGCCTCTCTGGCGAGAAGCACACGTTCCTCGGACTTATACTTTGAATGAATGTAAACATTCTGCTCATAGCTCTGACCAATATCCAGGCAGAACTCGTCGAACTTCGCATCGGAATTGCTCTGTGCTACCGTTCCCGCTCCGTTGACGCTGGCCGTTGATGTATGCTGGAGCACTGCACCTGCAGCCTTACAGAAATCGATCACATGCTGGGTTCCTATTACATTGGAACGCTCAAAATCCTCATAATGTCCGGCATGATGCACATTGGCTGCCACATGGAAGACCATATCGATCTTCTTTGCAAGTATCTCATACTCTGACTCCGTCAGGCCGAACTTATCCAGCTCTATATCACCCTTTACCACCTTATAAGAGAATTTCTCATATTCCTTCGGGAAATACGTCTTAAGCGTAGGCTTGAGCTTGTCTATATTACGGACGAGGCAGACAACATGGAGATTGCGCCTTAAAAGCTCTCTTAAAATATGCGCACCAAGGAAACCTGTCGCTCCGGTAAGCAGTACATACTGGGGATCCGCTTCATAAAACAGATTACTGTTATGCCGGATAAGTGAATTTACATCCACCTTTTCCTCTTCTTTCTTCTTTTCCTGGGAGCTGCCGTTTAAGAGCATCTCCTCAAGCATTTCCACAGTAGGGAACTCATAAATATCCTGAGCCTGGACGCCTATGATGGTGGCATACTCCAGGGCAGACAAGGAATCGCCGCCGCGCTCGAAGAAATCATCCTTAATTCCCACATCGCTGATGCGAAGTACCTGCTCCATTGCATCACAGAGACGCTTCTGCTCTGCGGTGGAAGGCGCTACATAATCTTTCTTACGCTCTTCCTTTTTGTTCTTTAACCACGCCATGACTTCATTGCGCTTTGTCTTCAGGGTGGTAGTCTTGGGAAGGTCACCGGGACGGAAATCCAGACCAACTACCTTTTTATAAGGGGGCAGCTTATCGTTCATTTCCCGGATTCCATTCTTGATGACACGGATAGTTGTGTCCCTCATGCTCTCGGGAACTATCAGAGCAGAAATCTTTCCGCTGTCCTCATATACAAATGCATCCTTTACACCGGATATCTTCATCAGATATCCTTCGATCTCTTCAGGATATATATTCTTTCCGTTATCAAGGATTATCAGATTCTTGGCACGTCCGGTTATGAACAAATATCCATCCTTATCTATATAGCCAAGGTCTCCGGTCTTAAACCACCCTTCATCAAAGGCAGCTTCGTTTTCCTCCGGATTCTTATAATATTCCAGCATCACGGCATCACCCTTAAGCTGGATCTCTTCATTTTTGATCCTGACATTCATATAGGAAGCTGGCTTTCCGACGGAACCTATCCTGTCGCTCCCGGGACAGTTCGCAGCTATAAGGGGGGCACACTCAGTCATGCCATATCCCTGATATACATGAAAACCGAAGCCGTCCAGGGTCTCTGCAATCTCCGGACGAAGTGCCGAACCTCCTACCACTATGGTATGGAGCTTTCCACCGAAAGCATCATAGATAGGCTTATACAAAGATCTCTTGGCATCAATATTAAGCTTGTTCAGGGTGCCGTCAACACGTTTGGCAAATTTTATTTTCTTTTTATATTTAGGGGAAGACACAGCCTCCATGATCTTTTTATAGAACATCTCGGCAATGGCAGGCACGACCACCATGACCGAAGGGCTGAAACGCTTCAGATTGGCAACAATATTCTCCAGCTTATCATTGATGCAGATAGTGGTTCCGGTATATAGAATGCCCAGATTGCCGACAGTCAGCTCAAATGTATGGTATATGGGCAGAACAGACATGACCACAGGCTCACCCGGTACTTCCTTGTCATAGCCCATGCGGTAGATCTCGTTGATATTGCTGACTACATTTTTATGGGAAATGAGCACACCCTTGCCGGCACCGGTGGTTCCGGAAGTAAAAAGCAGAAGGCAGGGATCCTCCGGCTTTACCTTGGGAAGCTTGCCACGCTCAGTGCGAAGCATCTCACGGTACATCGTGCCGGACAAGGAATAAACCTCCCGCCTGTCCTTATATTCATCATCAATCTTTTTGATATCTTTGATCCAGGGCTCAAATTCCTCGGCAACAAATACCATACGGGCTTCACCCCTGGTTATCAGGCCCAGAATCTCCTCCTTTGGGAGCAGCTTATCAATAGGGACAACTACATTTCCGCTTATGGCAGATGCTAAAAATGTGACAATCCACGGATAGGAAGTGCCTCCGATTATAGCAATCTTTTCACCTCTGCACCCGGCATCCATCAGCCAGGTCGCCATAGCAAAACAATCCCTTGACAGCTCACTGAAGGTCTTTTCCACAATGCTGTCATACTGTATATAACGGTATGCAGTCTTATCCTTATATGCTTTGTTTATTTCCGAAACGAATTCCTGAAGATCCGTAAGCATTTTATTCATAGTAATTCCCCGGATAAATCTATGCAAAATTTCAACGCTATATTATAGCATAACCACAATGGTTTTACTATCAGCGTTTAGATATTTCTCAGCTACTTATACTTACTCGTACAGGCTCTCATAATCATAGTTCCTGTAAAACTCATCAACCTTATCAAAATATTCCATATAATTATCCTTTGTCAGCTCATGGGGAGAGTCCGGCTTTGACATTTCCTCAAGTATCATATCGCTGATCTCGCCGCTGAAATGACAGTCGTCGGAATAGTTGTCCAGATCCATTACCATGTCCGTGTCATCGTAAAAGCAGAAAAGATGGATATTGTCATACTGCAGCAACTCACCGGATACGAAGCGGAATGTTTCCATATACCTGTCAAAGGTCCCGGTCGCTATCTGGTTGTTATACCAGTTGATGCCGCTATAGGGCGGTATAAAATAATAAAACTGCACATCCGGGTGAGCCTTGGCGCTTGCAATGACATTCTGCTCGATGTTATCCCTGATGATTTCTTTTTCCGCATCGCTCAGATGCACCGTCAGATCCGCCACGTATGGTTTGGGGAAATGAGCCAGCACTATATCCTTTCCCACGGGACGCGCGTCTGCAAATCTTGAGTACTCGTCAAAGCTGTTCGCAGGCACACCTCTTATGGTACGCCCTAAGATTTCAGGAATGTAATAGGTTAATACCTTCTTGTTGAAAATGTACTCAACGTCATTGAGAATATTATTATCGTAAAGATAATCAGGGTGTGGTACTTCCGGACTGTCCATATCCTTATCAAACATGATAAACGCCATTTCCAGCGAACATACCACCACTTTCACATCCGGATTATACGAAAGCGCCCTCTCTGTTGACTCAGATATCTCCTTAAAATATGATCCCGCGTAGGAAATCTTTACAAAATCCATCCCCCAGCACTCATTCGCAATTGAAGTTTTGAAATTCTCGGTCATGGAGGTTCCGGTGATAATACCCTCATACTCAAAGTTTCTTGCAATGCCGTCATTCTGGTATCTTTCATTATCAAGGACATAGGACAAGCCTTTTACGGGGGCATGGTAGTGAAACCAGGGATCAAAAGTGACGACAAGGATTATCACAGCCAGGAACAGTACCGCGGTGATCACGCATAGCTCTATGAAAAATTTTTTCCAGGGATTATTTTTATTCATTATTAGTATCCTACGTTCCCCGTTACCGTACAGCCTGCTCTGGCGGTGGGGCCGTTCATTAAGCAGTTCTTACGGAACTGCCTAAGTATATTCAGTCCAACCGGGACCGTTCACACGCTACATCCATGTAGCGTTGTTCACTCGGGTCACCATCCGTGGTGACCCGTCCCTACTTTACATAAGCAGTTCCGAGAACTGCTAAATTCACTCTAACACCGCCAGCACAGGCTGCACGACGGGGAACTCACGCTGTGATATCACCAACAATTTCAAATTTTATTTTCTCTAAAACTTGAAGTATATAAAATCAGCCACAGTTCCAAGGCATACAAAGGATGCCAGGAAAAGCACAGCCGTAATCAACGCTGTAAACAGCGTGGGTTTATATTTCATTTCGTATATGTTCTTTCCAAAGAAAACAATAGCAAAAACACCTGCGAAAAGCATCGGCACAAAAATATTAAGGTGTCTTGTGGCAAAGGCAAAATCATTTAAGCCGAAAGAATTATAGAAAACTGCATCCGGCATGATGTTATCGGGAATGAACATCTGCTTAATAAATTCGACTGCATCCCCCAGGCTGTCTGCGCGGAAAAATACCCAGGCTATATCTACTATAATAAAGGTGATAATGCGGCGTATAATAATAACAGCATGATGTAACAGTTTTTTTTCACCTGTGTTATTACCGTCATCATTTTCGGCTGCGAATGCTCCTGCTGCCGCTTTATCCCTTGCCGTCAATCCGGTCATGCGTTCTATTATCATTATAACACCGTGTATTGCTCCCCAGACTATAAATGTCCAGCTGGCACCGTGCCAGAATCCGCTGATGAGAAAGATTAAAAAGATATTCATGTATGTGCGGAAGGCACCTTTTCGGTTACCTCCGAGAGGAAAATAAATATACTTACGCAGGAATCTTGTAAGAGACATATGCCAGCGTTTCCAGAAATCCCCTATCGAAATGGCTTTATATGGTGAGTTGAAGTTCATGGGCAGATCCAGATTCATCATCGTGGCTATACCTGCTGCCATATCACAATATCCGGAAAAGTCGAAATACAGCTGAAGTGCGAAAGCAAAGGAGCAGAACCATGCCTCCACTATTGACAGGTCTGAAAGTACAGTGAATCCGTACTCCACACCGAATGTAAACATCGGTTCTATAATCAGCACTTTGGAGAGACCGACTGTAAACCGGATCATCCCCTTTCCAAGATTCTCAAAATCAGGAAGAAACCGCCTGCTGTCATTTAACTGCGGCATGAATTCTTCATGCAGAATAATGGGACCCATGATCAGCTTCGGGAAAAAGAAAATAAAGACGGCATAATCAAGTAAGTCATACCCTTTAGTCTCGCCCCTTGATGAATCCACCAGCCATGCTATCTGCTGAAAGGTATAGTAGCTTATCGCTGCCGGCTGTATGATATTCCGTGCGGTAAACTCTCCTCCGGTGAGGCATACAATATTTTCCGCAAAGAAATTGAAATACTTGAAATAAAAAAGCAATGCTACATTGAGCACGATACCCGCTCCCAGCAGCAGAGTCTTTTTACGCTTCCCTGCCTCATCCTTTCCGCATCCGGACAGTACCCGTGAAAGGCTCCAGTTTATGATGCTGTCGGCGATCAGTATCAGAAGGGGAACATAGCCATACGTATAATAAAAAAGCAAAGAAGCTCCGGCAAGAACTCCTTTTGCCATCGTATTCTTTCCCAGCCGACGGAAGCTGAAATAAAGGATCAGCGTCAGGGGCAGGAAAAGCATCAGAAATTTATATGAAGCAAAACCCATAATTTAAAATTTTACAGCATCCTTGGATGCCATGCAACCGAAATGGATGCTGTAAATTATCATTATCACACGAATGGAAGCAGTCTGTGAGCCAGGGACCATATCCTGATCTTCCGTGATTCCTCAATGAGTTCTCTTTTTTCCTCGTATGTCATTTTCAACTCTTCCCTGGTAGTATAGCTGAGAAGGATTTCCGGATCACAATCCTTGTAATCATCGGTATATTCAATTGTGTTGAGAGAGACTTCCGTCATATTGCGGTTCCAGATTGCCCATAACATCTCTCCTCCGCCAGGACTAACCTCAGCACACTCAACATCAGGCCTGCTGAACTGCTTATTTACAACCTTTTTCCATTTATTGTATATATTTAAATAGCTCGTTTTGGGCTGTGATATCCGAAAAACTACCAGATCCAGCTCCTGGGTTGATTTACTGAAGATATATTTAATTACCGCTTTCTGTCCCTTTATACCTTCATAATCGTTGACTGTTACCTTTATCGCACCATGAGAAACTCTTGTCATCTCATCATTTATTTCAAATTCTGCTCCGGGAAAAGTGGCCTGTATCACCGGCTTTGCCTCAGCGTATGTGGTGCCCAGCTCTACAAATCCCGTCGGTGCAGCCTCGTGCGGTGTATTTGCCCTTATTATTATGAAAAGTATAACTGCTGCCACTGCCGCAATTATTGCCCACTGTTTTTTGGATATGGTGTAAGAATCGTTAAATAATGACATATAAAATCTCCCCTATAACTTTATGTAAGCGCTTACACGCAATTATAGGGGGCTGCGCTTATGCTTGTCAACAGCAACCTGAACTGAATGCTGCCGATTAATACTTCCCACATAAGTTTTATAGTCAGGTCATGCTGATTTCTTTTTAAAAAAGATAATAAGGAGGATGATAAACAGTAATCCGAAAAGCAGTGCGCCGCCAAGACAGCCTCCGCCGATTACCAGAAAGATACCTCCAAGCTTTTCTGCCATTTCCACAGCTTCCGCACCGTGAAGTGTCTCACCCTGATAAGAAATGTCAACGCCGGCGGGATTTGCCGAAAATACAGCTCCTATGATAAGAAATGTGCTCCCGACTATTACTGAAGGAAATGCTACCAGCGCTGAAATAATACTTCCTATAAGAAATCCGATACCTTTTGTCTTTTCCATAGTTTTCTCCTCCACATCTTATATTATGATTAATTCGCCAAATCAGCTTTTTTGATTCACGCCATGCGGCTTAGTATAACGGTGTTTACGCCGTTTTTCCTGTCGTGAATTATTATACCATCGGGGCATTTCATTTTTAAGGATTTCTTCGAACCCTTAATCATTAAATAACTAAAACTTCCCACTAACTGAACTACTTAGAACGACACTCGCAATTGCGCCGGAACAATCACGATGCGTTGTTAGCCGAGGGGAAATCCAGTGCTTACAGCCCGTTGTTATCCGGTGCAGGGCGGCTCGCGATGTAACGGATAACTACGGGCTGTTAGCAATTAGTTTCCCGAGGCGTTGCATCGGTTCCGGTGCATATGCGAGTCGTCGTTCTCTTTCCACAGACTATATGTGGGAAGTTTTAGTAAATAATACAGAAGCAGCTTTTTTGTCCCGCCTTGCTATCAGCCGTGTATTTTGGTATCATAAGCCATTATGGTTAACTTGATATCAGATACAATTTTTCTTATGCCCATGGCTTTTGCTGTCACTTTTCTGCTGACATTTTTTTCGATAAAGTTTCTGAAGAAGAAGCTTCCGCAGGATATGGGACGGGCTTTTGCGGTTAACGGTGCCAATTCAAAAGGTAAAGCAAGGGGTGCCGGGATAATACTGATAATCGTTTATGTACTCTGCATGCTTGTGTTCATGCCCCTGTCTGTTGAAAGGGGCTGTTACCTGACCCTGCTGGTGGCAGTAATGCTCACAGGCTTCTTTGATGATGCATCAAAAAAGCCCTGGGGTAATCTCACCAAGGGCATTCTCGATACCGGCATTGCCGTTCTCACGGCTGCAAGTTTTCTTTATTTTAATGAAAACACTGTTACGCTAGCACTTGTGGATGTAAGTTTTTCCATTCCTGTATGGCTGTATGGACTGCTGATAGTACTGCTGGTATTCGGAAGTATAAATGTAGTCAACTGTACCGACGGAGTGGACGGCCTGTGCGGCTCTCTGTCCATAGTCACGCTGGGTTCTTTTATGCTGCTGCCTGAGAAACTTTTTTCTGTCGAAAGCCGGAACAGCATAATGCTTTTTATTGCAGTACTCCTTGCATACCTCTGGTTCAATACAAAACCGAGTACCGTACTGATGGGTGACGCAGGCTCCAGAGCGATAGGACTATTAGTCGCCATAGTCGCACTGAAATCACATGATCCGTTCTTATTCATACCTTTCGCAATAGTAATGATCTTTGACGGCGGCCTGGGACTTTTCAAGCTGACAGTCCTTCGCATAGCTAAAAAAGTCTTCCGCGTAAAAGATCCGACATTTATGAAAAAAATCCGTACACCGCTTCACGACCACGTGCGCAAATCCTTCAAGGAAGGAAGCAGGTGGGAAGACCCCCAGGTAGTATGGAGGTTTCTCATCATTCAAACAGCAGTAAGCACTCTCACATTGCTGTTCGTAAAGTAAGCCGGCTGTCATTTTTTCTTCATCACCAGCGCAACTATCACAAGTATCACAGCTGCCACAGCCACCCCAATACAGATCAGTACAATGACTACACCACAGAGGGCTATTGCCTGCCAGGGTATCTTTTCGCTTATAGATGTTCCGATTTCCGGGCTGTCCGGCTGCTCAGGATCCGCGGGAGCCGATATTTCATTATCATTTCCTTCATCTGGCGCCTGCTCTATGCCGGCCTCATTTGCTGCTGCCAGGGCTGCCTTTGAATTTTCAAATTCTTCTTCATCGACCACACCGACCTGAACATAGCTTTTTATCGGGAAATTATCATATTCAAAGCCGTCGTCATTGAAATCCTTATTATCTGATTTAAGCCTTGCCACGATATCTGCCCAGTCAGTCCAGGCTTCGTTGTCTTCCAGATCCGTGCCTACGAAGCATTCACCATGATTTACCTCTGTCTTCACATAGGCGGTGACCACATCACGTATATTATAAAACTCAACACCGGCCTCACTCAGATCCTCCGTATAATTAATAATGCTGCTGCCGTCGATCTGAGCCTTTAATACTACAGAGTACCTGCATCCGCCGGGGATTGCCACGTCTTTGCCAATGTCTGCCATGTGGAAGCCTGCGTAGTTAAGGTGCTCCGTCGTTTCAGCCAAAAGAACTCCGTCCACAGGGCTTTCAGCATCCTCATTCAAAAGGTAAACCCTGTACTCCACTTCAGTTTTTGCCTTGGCGGTTTCAAAGCCGATATAACGGACCGAGCAGTTTTCCTCTGCTTCAAAAACATCTGCCATGTAGACATCCCCCTCAAATACTGCTGCAGATGGAACCACAGCCGGCATGTAGTCATACATATCCACATTACTGATGTTCCCAATCTCCCCACTCGTGTCAAAATCAAAACTCACGGGTGAACACAGACTCTGATCATAATAGGAAATCCAAAAATACCCCGAACCGCCATTGCCCCAGTTCCATTCTGCGGCGGGATCGCTGTTTCCGCTGCTTCCCCAGCTGTTCTTCGCAAGAAATGCCCCGTCTCCACCGATAGTCCCCTTCGGATCTATGAAATATTCCTTTGGAAAATTATCATCATATCCTACCACACATACACAATGATCAGACACCACAAACCTGTTCACCGAATCCGGATCTGCCGGATCATAATCACAGTCGTATGTATAATGTGCCCATATGGCAGCCTTTGGATCATTGTCGGGATTTCCGTTTTCATCCAGATAATTTATATAAGCCGGACCACCTGAAGGTCTTTCGTATTCCGGGGTATAAACATCACTTTTATATGCAATAGATACTGCCCTGCCCTGGGAAAGCTCTGATTTTATGGCATCAATACCCGTCTGATTGAAAATATAGGCACCTTCATCATCCATAAGCGCAGGATATGGCAGAAGGCTGCAGTCCGTCGCGCGGAAATCCGTGGTAAAATGCAGGGCCTCATCAACAGTCCAGTCCAGGCTCCGGTACTTGGTATAGGCCATACAGACTTTCTTTCCGTTAAGTCCCTTATTGGTAACATCCGTGTCGGTTCCCCAGTACAGGTCAAACATCGTATAGTAGTCCACTGCCAGATATCCCTTTTCTTCCCACTGAGCCGTAACCTCTTCAGTGGTTGTTTCCTTAGGATCGTAAAGCTCAACTGTTACGTCTGACTTTTCCAGCATGCCGTCCTCAGGAACATCTATGGCTACCAGACATATCTTATCGTAGTTTATGTCGGAGGACGCTTTATACGGAACCTCTGACTCAAGCACAGGTCCGACTCCGGCTGAAAAAAGGCTTACAGCATACTCCGCAAAACCGCCTGCGCGTAAAACCTTGTCGCTTAAATCAGACACGTCATCATCATCATCCGGATATGCATAAAAACCCTCCCCGGACTGGTCACCTTCGGTGGGAATGTGATACCTTGCAAACCAGGCAAACTGCTTCTCGGACAGGTCATACTTATCATTATCCACACCTGCCGAATAATCATGTCCACATTCATAGGCTATGCTTGTTTCGGAAGCGGCCATTGTTGAAAAGCACCAGCAGGTGCTCCAGTATGCCTGGTCTTTTACCTCGGAAACATAGTTTTTACCGTCAATATCCCGCAGATCAAGAGAATCCGGAAGTCCCGATACATCCACATCAGGCAGACGATGGTCACCTATGGGATTGTCCGTATGCAATTCAATATACTTCCGCTCAAAAAGCAGGTCGCTTTCATGGATCCCGGCAGCATAGTCATCAACGCTCAGGCGTTTTGCATCCGCATATGCATAAATGCTGCCTGACATGGCAAATATGATTGTAGCTGTAAGAGTCATTATCCGTTTCTTTCTCATTTTCCCGTTTTTCTCCACTGTAGTACATCCTCATGGGCGTACAGATATAATAAATTTTTCAATGGCAGCACGCGATTTGCAAAGCAAATCTGTTTATCTTTACTCCTGCAATGCGCTCCACCCCATCTCGTGCCAGCATTCACCGGTCCCTATCTGATTGATAGAGGAATAATACGGCATGGGAAGGGTTCCCGTAAGGGGCACATCCCCTGACAGCACATCAGCCACGGCATTTCCGCCTTCGGATCCGGGCAGATAGCATATTATGCAGGAATCCCAGCCATCAATATAATCATTTACTATCACATTACGTCCGGCAACGATAAGCGTCAGTGTGGGCTTACCGGAAGCGGCAGCTTCCTCAATCGCCTTCTTATTACCTGACAGAGCCATATCCCCGACTATGGAAAGATCCGCTGTATCACCTGTCCACTCCGCATAGGGATACTCGCCTACACATAAAACCACCATATCGCACTCGCCTATCCTATCGGGATCGGTGATTATTTCAAAACCCTTCTCTGCGCCTGCTGCCTCAAGGGCCTCCAGTATGGAAGGATCATTTGGAAGCACGCGCTCACCGTACCCATCACTTGAACCCACCCAGAAGTAAGTCCAGCCGCCGCACATTGCACCGGTATCAGTAGCCGCAGGACCTGTCACATATACCTTCATGCCGGACTCAATGGTCATATGTTTTCCTGCCTTTATGGGTACAAAAGATTTGGCCGCAAGCTCCCTTGCCACCTCGTGGGAACGCTCGCTTCCGAAATCATAGGATGGTTCAAAATTCTCAATAAAAGGATCCTCAAAGAGGCCTGCTTCCATTTTTACTTTTATTATCCTGGTGACTGCATCATCAACACGCTCCTCGCTTATGGAACCTTCATTGACAGCCTCTACGATATAGCCCCTGCAGATCTCGTAATTGTCAGCCTCCATCAGCATATCAATACCTGCATTTACACAGAGTATGACATTTTCCTTAATATTTTCGCCTGAACATTTCTCAATGGAATCCCAGTCAGACAGGATAAAGCCTTCAAAACCAAGGTCGTCCTTAAGATAACCGATGTATTCCGCATTCTCATGCATCTTTGTGCCCCAGAGGGAAGAATGTGAGATCATTATGGACTGCACGCCGGAATTAATGAGAGCCTCATATACTGAAAGCTGCGCGTCGATTTCTTCCTGTGTCATCTCGGCATCACCGCGGTCAATTATCCTTATTGTTGAGTCGGAAAATTCACCTGTCCCATATTTTGTATAACCGCCGCCAAAGAAATGCTTGGCACAGACTACGATGCCCTCGGACATAAGACCTTCGGCATAAGCCACGGAAAGCTCTTTAATGCGCTCATTGTCATTGGAATAGCATTCATAGGTACGTCCCCATCTGGGATCCTGGGCTGCATCCACACAGGGCGAAAAATTCAACATCATTCCGGTATGAACCAGATCAGAACCTACAAGGGCTCCATACTCCTTCATAAGTGCCGGGTCATTCGCCGCACCCATATTTATATTATGCGGGAATATTACATTGCCATACGCAAAGTTGACGCCGTGGACACTGTCCTGTCCGAAGATATAGGGAATAGCTGCCTCCGATGACAGGGCGGCGCTCTGGTACTGACAGGTTATGTCATACCACTCCTCAGCCGTAGGATTGGGAAGCTTTTCGAATTTTCCGAGAACAGAGCCGTAGTCACATTCTTTCAGGTCGTCATAGACAATATTATAATTTGCGCCCTGAACCATCTGGGCCGCCTTCTGCTCAAGGGTAAGGGTGGCAACGATCTCCTCCGGCGTCATGCCCTCATATCTCTCGATGCCGGAGGTCTCACCCGTGACTTCCGTTTCAGTTTCCGAAACTCCCTGCTCAGAAGATGAAGCAGGCGCTGAAGGTGTGCAGGATGACAGTACCAGCGACGCCGTAAGCAGCAGCGCAATGATTTTCCTGTATTTCATACTTTTTCCCCCTCTGTTTTTAATACTACGCTATCCTTAACGTCAAAAGAATCCTGCATCCCCTTCAGGGGATAGCAGGATTTTCTTCATAATTGTGCATATATATCACTATGCATTCATCTCATCCGCCAGCTTTTTTACTTTTTCCAGGTCAGCCTTGCTGCATCCCGCAAAAAGTTTTTCCATATCGTGGAATTCAGGATGGTCTGCGATCCAGATCTTATCAAAGTCCGCAATTATCTCATCAGCCAGAAGCCCCGGATCCTTATCCATAGCTTTTATGTAAAAATCTTCAAGTCCTTCCTCATATCCGTTCTCAAGATCCTTTATATTAGCTATAATCCCTTCGGGAACAGAATCCAGATTCTCAGCAATGGTATTTGCTGTCATCCGCCATCTTATGGCTACATCTGCTATATATCTAAGATCACCTTCAGTAGGTTTATACATAATAATATGCCTCCTATTGCTTATTCTTCATTTCCTTTTCCAGTTCACTCTTCAGATCTACCCAGTCTGAATCAAAGTCCGTTGACATAGATGAAGTGGCCTCGCTCCTAACCATCATCGTGTTCCTGACAGACAGGGCTTTTCTGTCAGTAGTTACATAATAATCGATACCCGTAATTCCTGAATCTCCCAATATGGTATTGTATCCGAACAGAGAAGCCATGGAAGTAAGGTAATCCTTATAACCGCTTCCACTGCTATCATCCGCCTTTTCCAGGTATTTATATATTCTCGGAAATTTCTTTTTCAGTACATTTTGGGTTAATTCTATTAATTCATTCTTTTTTATAACCTTAGCATTTTCGTTCAGGGTCATTACTACCTGCACAGATCCATACGGCTCTCCATAATTCCAGCTGTTATGCATCGCCTTATTATCTGTAGCATCCTTGTCATTATTTCTTGCGGAAGTATACACTCCCTTGCCAAACCTTCCAATTCCGAAGTACATACGGCTGTTTTTCCCTATGCCCGCCAGCTGTTTACCCAGTGCTATCGCATCTTTTTCTCCCTTCTTGGGTGCAATCGCATGGTACATCTTCTTCTTTATGGGTGATTTTTTCATTTCTTCGCCATTTTCACTCAAAGCATCATCATCAACGATACGGGGTTTATTTTCCGCCCATCCGAGTGCATTGAAGAATTTTGAGCAGAAGGTAGGGCTCTGGTTGTCATCCACCTTTACGTTCCTCATCTCTTCAAACACTTCCTCAGTCTGCATATCAAGCTGAGCCAGTTCTTCCTCGGACATTTCCATGTTTCCATTCAGTACCTGGCTGATAAGATTCTGCTGGGCCCTGAAAGCTGCTGCGACAGTCTCCTCATTCTTTTCTTTCTGGAACTTCTCAAAGGTCTTGGTTTTTTCTGTCTTATATTCACCTATTTTCATCTGGAATTCAGCATTAACCTTGTCCAGTAGGGATGCGATCATAGCCTTGCGGGTCTTTCCTGACTTAAAGGTCGGCTTCTTTTTCTGTACATAGCTTTCACAGCTTTTACTCAGATTTTTAAGGATCTTCAGACTATCCAATGTCTCGCCTTTTTGGGACAATCTGTTGTAAAGCTCCAAACCTGTAGCTACATCATTGTAATCATCCGAATTGCCGCCACGGTCGCTGCTCTTCAGAAAAACTTCCATTTCCGACAAGGTAAAAAGCCCGTAGAACCTCTTGTCTGTTCTGTCTCTCACAGTACTCTTCTTTAAAAGATCACTTTCTTTAATGGCGGCTTTCCGGTGCCACTCCCTTTCTATAGCCTCTTTTATTTCTTTGTGCCTGGTTTCCCAGGCTTTCAGGCTGTTCTTATCCGTTATTGTGCTCTTTTCCAGATTAAAAAAATTACTGTTCAGGTTACGGTATGCCAGTTCACTCTGGTCCGCCTGAAGATCCTGGTTTGCAACAGTTTCATAATGGAAAACCGATGCATTTGTTTTATCATATGTCTCTTTTTTCTTGAAATCCATATTCCTGTCCCTCCGTGCCTGTTTTGATCAGGTAATTCAGTCAAATCTGTACGTATGAATCTTGATCTCCTCGTGTCTTGTAAACAGTTTTGAATACGAAATTTTCGTTTTCTCACCTGTACACAGACATCTTATCACTGTCTCCGTACCGAAATCCGAACTCAGGACTTTTTTCATATAATAAAAGCAATTATACAGTTGTTTGTAATCCGGGCCATATGCCCAGGTGATCTGTATATCCTCATCCGATTCTTCTATAAGCAGTGCGGCCTTTACCTCTTTCCCCTGGATACTCAGGATGCTGGCATCGGAAAAAAGGGGAAGCTCCGTTGCCCTGTCGGGGAACTGTATCAGCTCATCATAGGGAGAGCGGTATATAAAATCCGCCACAGCTTCCCTGGGGACTGCCATAATACTTTTGATCTTTATATCATTGCTGACCTCTGCCGGAGCAGGCAGGTCTATCAAATCCCCGAAAGTACCTGATACAAAACAGAATTTACTGTCCTCTTCATGAAATGAAGCATCCTTCAAAAATGCATCAAGCCCTTCATTTTCAGTATGAAAAACGTATATCGGCAGCTTAGCCTCTTCGGGACGGCTTTTGATCACATTCATAAGAGCCGTTGCCAGATGGCGTCTGCGGTACTCGGGCAGGGTAAATAATCTTTTCACCGTTATGTGTTCTGGATAGATATGGGCAGACACTATGCTGGCCGGAATCTCTTCCTCTCCTATGCAGGCAGCAAAGCTTGTAAGGACGCCATCGTTTATGCCAAAAATATCCTCCGGCGTCAGAAGCTGGATAAATTCAACCATATTGTCCGGCGTGATAAGTTTTATGGTTACCTTTTCATCAGTTTTTTTCTTCCCCATTTTTTGCTCCTTTTTCCTGCATCTTATTCCCGTACCACATATGAAAAAATATCCATGCGTTCAACTCCCATGGCTTTTAATTTTTCTATGCTTTTCTCACGTTTTTCCCCGTCATTATACCCCGGTATCAACGGCACCCTTACCACCACTCTCTCCGGCCCTGCTTTTTCAATAAGAAAACGTAAGTTTGATTCCATCAATGATTCATCGCCACCGGTATATTCATTATAAACCACCGGGTCCATATCCTTACAGTCCACAATAAACTCATCTATGCTTTCTGTCGCTAAAGCAACCATATCCTGTGGCACTGACAGTGACGTCTCGGCACACAGGCGCCATTCCTTCGGACAGACCTCTTTAAAATACGAAAAAAAAGATGCCTGCAGAAGTGACTCACCGCCACCAAAGGTGATACCACCACCGGTAGCACAGTAATAGAGGTGATCACAGCGAACTCTCTCCACAAGCTCTTTGGCTGTTACATTCTCAAATTTATTTTCTGCAAGAATCTTTTTATTTATGCAATAACGACAGCTCAACGGACAGCCCGGACTGCAGACAAGAGTTGTCACCCCCTTGCCATCGATACCGATACGAAGCCTGGAAACAGTCATTAACGGGAACAGCGGCGTATTCAGAGTTTTTCCTCCGTTACTGTGCTTTCAGCCGCCTCTTCACTTTCTACGGCCTTTATGGCAGCACCGGTTTCTTCCCCTGTATCGGGAGTGCCCACTTCGGCAGGTACATCATCCTCATCCGTACGGAACTGTACAAATCCGCAGTATCCGGAAGCCTCATTGCTGCTCCATGTACCGGGGGCTGAGTCAACTACGCGGTAGGTGTGGCCCTTTTTAAGGGTGATATCCGGAAAAATATCCCAGTATACATTCGGCACATCAGCATGACCACGGCCGTATGCATCCCATGTACCTATAAGGACTCCGTCCGTCACATCATAAATGCTTATGCACTCGGGCTCTGCCCCCCATCCATAATCCCAGTGTTCAGTGGTAACAGCCTTAAGCACTATATCCTCTTCAACCGTTACCTCCGGACAATACTGTGCCGCTGAATCGATCTCTTCATTATTAAAGTTGGAGTTAAAAACATCAAGTCCGTCGAGACGTGCAAGAGCTTCTTCTTCATATTCCGGATCACAGGCCGGTACCATTGCCACAGGCTCTCCTTCCAGCGATACGTCTCCTGACAACTCATCTGTTTCCGTTGCCCCGGCCAGATCATCTACATCAGGAGTAGGACCAACATCCGCCACATCGCCGGACAGCTGCTCGATTCCCGGATCCATCGGCTGCGGTGCGCCTCCCAATGCTCCCGGATCCGTACATGCAGCGCTGCCCATTGCAATACCTGCACAGAGGGCACCTAAAGCTACCTTTTTGCCAAGGCGCTCACGCTTCTCAAGTTCCTTTTCAAGATATCTGAGCTCGCTCTCACATCTGGGACAGGTACCGGAACAGTCTCCCTGATATGTGCACTCACGGGTAACATAAGGAATATCATTTTCATCTGCTATTTTCTGACGGATTTCCTTTAGAATCTTACATTTGGCTTTTCCCAGCATAATCGTCCCCTCCCCATATACTGATCGTACTCATTGCTCTTTTAAAAATTATTCCTCAGCCACATAGAACCATTTGATACAGACTATGATATCAGACCGGTCGGATCATTTTCAAGATAATAATATTCCTGTCTGAAAGCTAAAATGCCCGTTCACTTATGGGCTTCCTGTGCTTCTCGCAAAGCACCGGCTTCCTGGCAGCCGGGTCCTTAATGGAATCCCTGAGGGCAAGTTCGCTTTCAAGCCACAGCCTTCCGAAATCTTCCTTATCTGCACATACTATCGGCTCACCGAATACTATCCTTGTGGGATGCTCTGTCGAAACCTGTTCGCAGTATACCGGGATCACGGGAGCAGAGGCTTTCTGCGCAACGATCCATGCACCTATTGCCACATCCTCCGGTACAGTTATATCTATGTCAGCTATGGTCTGCTGTACGAAAATATTCACCACCCCATCCGGTGAGCTGTTTAAGTGTTCTATGCATCCCATTAAGACCTTCATTCCGCTTGACTTATCCGTCCTTACCACACTGATCAGTGAGCAGATTTTTTCCAGGAGTTTATTCAGCTTCGGATTGGAAACCCAGTCGCTCTTTGCAACCACCAGCACATTCGGAACTATCGTGCCGAATATCGGCCCGTCAAACTCACTGATATGGTTTGGGGCAAATACATATTTTCCGTGTTCATAGCTGCCCTTATTTATAAGCTCTATATTGAAGACTTTGCATATGCCTTCAAAGAATCCTGCTCTGGTCTGCGGATCCAGTCCATGCATCCTTATGAGCACGTTTAGCTGCTCTATCAGATCCACAGCCTGGTCAGTTGTGTAGCTGTCAACACCGCCGTACTTTTTCATAAGATCATTAAATTTTGCAATTTCCGTATCGTACGCTTCGTTCATTTTAAATTTAAGCTCCTTATTTCTTCATTTTATAAGCCGGATCGGCAGGGAATCCGCCCTTAAGCTTCTGCATGCCCCGCTGCACGGCATCCTTTGAATTCTTCCAGTCCGCATCATTATTGCGGTAGTCAAACTTTTCAATAAGCCAGTTCACATCCTCCTGCATACGGTCAAAATTTTCCGTCATCAGGGGGATAGTCTCATCATAAAATTTCTGCAGGTTATCACCGCTTAGTTTCTCATCTGCCGCCTCGCACAGATCCGCATAATGGGTAAGGCAGAAGCCCTTGCCTTTCTTAACCTTTTCCCTGAACGCTTCATCCTGGGCATAAAGAATAAAGAAAGTGTCAATGTATCTGGCATATATTTCCTTTATATGATTGCATATGTAGCAGTTTTCTTCTCTGGCTCTGGCATAGGAAACTATGGCATTGCTGCTCTTTTTTCCTTTAAGCTTATCTGCAAAGGAGAGCTTATTAGGCTTGAAGCCATTCACTGTCCTGGCAAAGTCCTTACGCATCTTCATATAATGAGTCTTCAGGATCCAGCCGTTGCCAAGGGTATTTCCGTACTCAAACATTTTCTTGAAATGTTCACGGCAGAATCCCTGATTGTCCGTAAGCTCCCTTACATCCGATTCCATATAGGAGGCGCAGGATCCAAGCACAAAGTCCAGTGTCTCCATTTCAAGAGAGCGCTCCACATTGCATAAGGGACACTCGCCCCCCTCATCAATGGCATCATTTAAGGGGATGGTGTAGAGTTTTTCTTTCATAACATATCTCCTGCATTGTCATTCACCCAAAGGGCTTTTATACTTATTATATTCCATTATGCCCCAAAAACCAAAAGGTTTGAATTTACTGCCCTAAATCATTATAATGGCTTACGTAAACCATCTGCGGTGCAGCTTCTGTTTTTGATAACAGTACAGATGACATAGTGGTTTAGATATTGCATATTATTTATGACATTATTTATGAAATAGTTAGTAGTATATAATAAGTGGAAAGTTTTATTAACATTTTAAGGTCTTGTATCATGAAGCGTAGAACAGGAGTAGATTATGTGTGTAGCAAATACGGGAAGAGTGGTTTCCTTAAATAAAGAGAAAAATACAGCCACCGTAAATTTCCACGGCAGCATCATTGAGGCCCGCACGGGGCTTATGGAGGTGGAAGAGGGTGAGCTTGTACTCGTACATGCAGGCTGTATCCTGCAGAAGGTATCAGAAGAAAGATACAATGAATGGGTAAAGCTGGCAGAGGAGATGGGAGACATATAACAGCCGTAAAAATGACAGACATAAGAGAAATATCAAAATTTTTAAAAGACTATGACGGTGCGGAGATCCGCATAATGGAGATTTGCGGCAGCCATACAGGCGCTATCGCAAAGAACGGAATACCGGGGATACTGTCTGAAAGGATCAGACTGATATCAGGCCCAGGCTGTCCCGTATGCGTTACCCCCAGCGCGTATATCGACAGGCTGATAGAGATCTCCCGGTCCGACAGACATACAGTGGTCACTTTCGGTGACCTGTTAAGAGTCCCGGGCAGCAAGTGCTCACTGCAGGAAGCAGCGGGTGCTTCTTATAAGATGGTATACTCTCCGCTTGATATCATAGATCTTGCAAAAGACGAGCCCGAAAGGACCTTTGTCTTTGCGGCGATCGGCTTCGAGACAACTACACCCGTATATGCCCTGCTTATGCAGACTTTAATAGAAGAAAGAATCAAAAATGTAAAGATCCTGACTGCCCTTAAAACGATGCCGGAGGTTGTAGACCTCTTATGCTCCTCAGGTGCGGGCATTGATGCTTTCATTGCCCCCGGACATGTATGTGTAATAACGGGAAGCGATATTTTTAAGCCGGCTGCGGAAAAGTACAGCCTGCCCTTCGTAGTATCCGGCTTTGAAGCGGAAGACCTGCTGAGCACACTGTATCTTCTGGTAAAGAACCGGGGCAAGGGAGTGGTCATAAACAATTACCCCGCAGTGGTGAGCACTGAAGGGAACAAAAAGGCACAGGAACTTATCGGTAAGTATTTTGAAAAAACGGATGCCTCGTGGCGGGGCATCGGGAATGTACCACGATCCGGACGGTGTCTCCGTACTGAATATGCGGAATATGATGCCGGCAGCAAAGGACTTGACCGTGACGAAAAAATAAACAAGGCCTGCAGCTGCGACAAAGTGATCATGGGAAAACTCAGTCCTGAGCAATGCCCACTTTTCGGGAAAGTCTGTACTCCTTCCACACCCCAGGGTGCCTGCATGGTATCCCCGGAGGGAAGCTGCAGCACACAGTATGAATACGGATCGTAAACTTATGTGGGAAGTTTTAGTTTAAAAAAAACGGCGCAGCAAACAACAAAACAAAAAGGGTTTTCGCAAAAATGACAGATACGCCCATGAATGAGGAAAACGTAAAAGCCCCCCTCACCTGCGATGTGTGTCCGCATCACTGCCGGATACCTGCAGACGGATACGGGAGGTGCCGCGCCCGCCGCAACAACGGTGAGAAAGTAATCTGTGTCAATTACGGGAAACTCACATCCATAGCACTTGATCCCATCGAGAAAAAACCTTTAGCCTGTTTCCATCCCGGCAGCATGATCCTGTCTGTAGGAAGCTATGGCTGCAACCTGTCCTGCCCTTTCTGCCAGAACCATGAGATCGCCGCAGCAAGAGAATCTGATTTCCACAGGCTGTATGATGTAACTCCCGAAAAGCTCTGCACCCTTGCCATACAGGAAAAACCCTCAGGAAATATCGGCGTGGCCTATACCTACAATGAAGCTTTGGTGGGATACGAGTATGTGAGGGACTGCGCCATGCTCATACATGCAGCCGGCATGAAGAATGTGCTGGTAACAAACGGCACGGCAGAGCTGCATATACTTGAAGAGATCATCCCTTATATAGATGCCATGAATATAGACCTTAAGGGATTCAGTGCCGAAATCTACGAAAAACTTGGCGGCGATTTCGAAACCGTAAAGAATTTCATAACGCACTCAGCTAAAAGCTGCCATGTGGAACTTACCACGCTGATCGTACCCGGATTAAATGATTCTCCGGAGGATATGAGGAAGGAAGCCGAATGGATAGCAGACATCGATCCTTCCATACCCCTGCATATCACCAGGTATTTCCCACGCTACAAAATGCACGAGAGTGCAACGGATATTGCTGTTCTTAAATCACTTAAAGATGTGGCAAGTGAAAATCTTAAAAGAGTATTTCTGGGAAATGTGTGATCCTATCCTGATCCTTTTTTCTATTACAAAAAATGACAAATAATGACAAAAAAATACCTTTTGCCGTTTATCGGGTATGCTATACTCAACGAAAGCGCTAAAACTGATCTCATTTACTATGCCGTTGAAACAAATTTTCCGATAGTCAGAAAAACTGCCGGAAAAATATCGGCAGTTTAATAACCTGCGCCATAATGAATGGGACAATGTTTAGACAAACCGGTCTGCCGGGCTTGTCCGCAGCAATCAGCAGGAGGGAAGAATGTACGATACAGAACTTGAAAAGCTCGAAAATGCCCATATTCAGGAAGTGACCAGCATGGATCTTCCCATGGACTGGGACAATGTCTTTGATACAGACGAGCGTACCCGCGGAGTACACACGGACAATATCCCCGATGCCCTCGTAATGAGCCTTACCACATTGGGTTGCGTGGACATTGAGTATATTGCATCAGTTACCGGCGCGGACTACAAGACCGTCATCAATACCCTCAAAGGATCCATATTTCAAAATCCCGACACCTGGGGAGAGTGCTTTTTCAAAGGCTGGGAGACTGCGGAGGAATACCTGTCCGGCAATCTCAGGCGAAAGCTGGAAACTGCAATAGAAGCAAATAAGGAATACAAAGGCTTTTTTAATGACAATATCTTTGCCATTAAAAAAATCCTTCCCCCTATAGTAGCATCAAAAGACATATATGTTACTCTTGGCTCCCCCTGGGTGCCTGCGGATGTAATCGACGATTTTATAGTACACCTTTTTGGTGAACAGACATGTTACAGAAGCCGTGACAGAAAATACCTGAATTTTATTCTCAGTGTGACTTACGATGAACTGACGGGAATGTGGGTAATTCCCTATAAGGACAGATATCGCAATAACGCTGCGGTATGGAGTACATACGGTACAAGGGAACTCCCTGCTCTGGAGATAATCGAAAAAACCCTTAATATGAAGACCGTTTCCATTACTAAGGAAGTAAATGATCCCACTTCAAAAACCGGCAAGAAACGTGTAATAGATAAGGAAGAAACACTTATCGCATTGGAAAAACAGAAGCTCATCATAAAAGAATTCCGGGACTGGATCTGGACTGATGAAAGCAGAAAGGAAAGGCTTGAAGAAATATTCGAAAACAGATTCAGCTGCGTACGGCGAAGGCGTTTTAACGGGTCATTTCTGACTTTCCCAAATATGTCGCCGGACATAGAGCTGCTTCCGTACCAAAAAGATGCGGTGGCAAGAATAATCTTCACCCCCAACACACTGCTGGCCCATGACGTTGGAGCCGGAAAGACCTATGTACTGATAGCTTCGGGGCAGGAGCTTAAAAGAATGGGTCTTTCCACCAAAAACCTTTACGTTGTCCCCAACAATATTGTCGGACAATGGATGGAAATCTTTGCCCTTATGTACCCAGAGGCAAAGGTCCTCTGTGTAGATCCGGTTTCATTTAAGCCGGAAAAAAGGGACTCTGTCCTGAACGACATAAAAAATAATGACTATGACGGGATCATTATGGCCTACAGCTGTTTTGAACAGATTCCGCTTTCTCAGAAATACTATGCCGACGAGCTTAAGGAAAGTATAAAAAAGATAGAAACTGCGATTGCAGCTAAATCCAAAACTACAGCAGAATGCCGCCATAACTACAAGACGATAAACAAATTAAAGGCAGACCTGAAAAAACTGAGAGAGGAACTGGGCAAACTGGCAGTTACGCCGGAAAACCAAAAGGTGAAAGTCTTTTTTGACGAGCTGGGCATAACAAGACTGTTTGTGGATGAAGCCCACAATTTTAAGAACGTGCCCATAAAGACTAATGTGAGCAAAGTCCTCGGAATAAACCATGGCGGCTCAAAAAAATGTGCGGAAATGCTGGATAAGATCCGTATGGTCCAGCGGAATAATAACGGCAAAGGCGTAGTCTTTGCAACGGGAACTCCCATCACGAATTCCGTGACAGATGTTTTCGTGATGCAGCAGTACCTGCAGAGCGGCGAGCTTTCACTCCTTGACCTCGACAAATTTGATAACTGGCTAGGCATGTTCGCGGAAAAGACTACGGAATTCGAGATACATGTGGACACCAACTCCTACAGGCTGGCGACAAGATTTGCCAGATTCCATAATCTTCCGGAACTTACAAGCATGCTGGCAAACATTGCAGATTTCCACAGTATGGAAGGCCTGTCGGATATACCGAAGATAAACGGCTATACGGACACCCTGATAAATAAAAGTCCTGAACTGGATGATTACCTTAGATCAATAACCCAAAGGGCTGATGCCATAAGAAGCGGTGCAATCTCAAGGAATGTCGATAATATGCTGATGCTTACCACGGACGGGCGCAAAGCTGCCCTGGATCTAAGGCTTGTTGATGAAAATGCCGCTTTTTCAGCTCAGTCCAAAGTAGCGAAATGCGCCGAGAATGTAGCTGATATTTATTTTAAAACCGGCGCAGACAAAAGCAGCCAGCTCATATTCTGCGATTCCTCGACGCCTAAAGAAGGCTTCAACATATATGATGAACTGAAGCGTCTTCTGATCCTGAAAAATGTACCGGAACAGACCATTGCATTCATCCATGATGCCAAAACCGAAGCCAAAAGGACTGCACTTTTTAAGAAAGTCTGCAAGGGCGACATCAGAGTACTTATAGGCTCCACTCCTACACTGGGACTCGGTGTAAACGTGCAGGAACGGCTTATAGCCCTTCACCATATCGATATCCCCTGGCGTCCTGCGGATATGGCGCAGAGGGAAGGAAGGATCCTGAGACAGGGAAACCGCAATAAGCAGGTATTTATCTACCGCTATATAACAGAAGGCAGCTTTGATGCATACTCATGGCAGCTGCTTGAAACAAAACAGCGTTTTATCTCTTCTCTCCTGTCCGGCTCTTTAACGGAGAGAAGCGGAACAGATGTGGAAGATACTGTTCTTTCTTATGCGGAGGTAAAAGCCCTCGCAGTTGGAAACCCCAGGGTAAAAGAACGTGTTGAAGCAGCAAACGAGCTGGCAAGATACAGGGGACTCCAGCAGAAACTGGTGGAATCAAGGCTTAGTATGGAGAAAGACCTTCTTGAATTCCCCGGACTTATACGAAACCAGATGGAACTCGTAGAAAACTGCGAGCAGGACATTATTTTCTATGAGGAATGGAAAGCCTTAAATCCGGTTGATGATATCGAGCAGGAAAAGAATGCTGAAAGAGACCATCGTGAAAAACTTGGTAAGCAGCTGATGGAAGCTTTACAGGAGAATGAGTTTGCCTTGAAGGAAAGCTTTTTATTCCCGTACCGGGGTTTTGATGTAATACTGCCCGCAAACATGAAAAAAGAAAAGCCCTATGTATGGCTTAAGAAGAACGGAACATACCATGTCGAACTGGGTGACTCTGCACTTGGTGCGATAACGAGAATAAACAACTGCCTCGAAGGTCTGGAAAAAACCCGGGAAAAATATTTGGCTAAACTTGATGATCTGTACAGACATGAACAGAGCATAAAAGATGAGCTGGCAAAGGACGAAAGCTATACAGATCTGATAGAATTGTATGAAATGAAAGTCACTGAGTTAGACGAATTACTGGGGGTAAATGAAAATGAGTGAAAACGCTACAACAAATATGCCTTCAATGACGGTAAGCAAAACCGTAGAACTGCTGGGACATGCCTACAGCAAAGTCATAAAAAACAACGAGCCATTGACGACCATTCCCTCCGTCATGCTGTGGGGGCCTCCCGGTGTGGGTAAATCACAGGGTGTACGACAGCTTGCTTCGTTTATAGAAAGTGAAACCGGAAAGAAAGTAAGCGTCACAGATGTAAGGCTGCTACTTTTCAATCCGATAGACCTACGGGGAATCCCCACCGCAAATGAAAGCAAAACCCTTGCAGTCTGGCTTAAGCCCCAAATTTTTCAGATGGACGAATCCGAAAATATGATAAACATCCTTTTTCTGGATGAGATCACTGCAGCCCCGCAGTCAGTACAGGCAGCCGCTTACCAGATCACTCTTGACCGCGTCATTGGTGAGCACAGACTTCCGGAAAACTGCATAGTCATCGCAGCCGGCAACAGGACTGCAGATAAGTCAGTGGCATACAAAATGCCCAAAGCACTTGCCAACCGTCTGCTACATATCGAAGTACGTGATGAGTTTGACTCCTGGAAAGAATGGGCTATAGAAAAAGGAATAAATGACAAGGTCATAGGCTTCCTGAATTTCAAAAGAGATTACCTTATGGGATGTGATCCCAAAAGCGATGATGTGGCCTTCCCTACTCCCCGCACCTGGGAGATGGTCAGCAATCTACTTAACTCGGTAGATGATGACACTGAAAAGATGTATCCCCTTATTTCCGGGCTCGTAGGTACAGGCGCGGCAATGGAATTCAGAACCTGGGCAACAGTTTACAGGGATCTTCCTGATGTAGAAGATATATTTGCAGGAAAAATGCCCTCCTGTCCCAAGAATCCCGATGCCCTGTATGCACTGACCTCTTCCATGGTCAAATATGCAAGAGACCATAAGGACAAACCTGATAAAATCGGCAACTCCATAAAATATGCAGAAAAAATGCCACCGGATTTCAGCGTGATGCTTATGAAAGACTATATGTACATTGACAAAGATTTTAAAAACAAACTGATGATGATCCCGGAATTTGCACGCTGGATGCAGAAGAAAGGAAGCCTGTTGAATGGTTCTGTCTGATGAGGAAAAAAGAAAATACATAAGACGCCTGCTGCTTTCAAGGATGAGGATCCTTTCAAAGCATGGTTTCTATGGAATCCTCCTCATGCACATGGAGTTTGCACTCGATGAAAGCCTAGATACTGCTGCAACTAACGGAACAAAAATCATTTTCGGTCCGGCATTCCTCGATTCCCTGGATGACAGAGAGCTCGACTTCATAATGATGCACGAGATACTCCATGTGGTACTGCAGCACTGCACTCGTCGCGAAAAAAGAGACAGCGAAATCTTTAATATTGCCTGCGATATCGTGGTAAACTCAACAATCCTCAGATCAAATGATATGGATCTTTCTTCCATCACCCTGCGCAGCCACGGTGAATCCATGCACCTTACACCGGAAGGAAAAGAAGGCTTCAGCTACAGCGCTGAAGAAGTCTATAATATGCTCTCCGTGTATGGAAGCGGAAACGGTGATGGAGGAATAAGTTCCACTCCAAACCTGACCGGCCGTAAGCCTTCCGGTGCTGAACATAGGGAATCCGGCTGGGATGACCACAGCAGATGGGGAACTGCCGGTGATGAGAATGAACTGAATGAACTATGGAAGAAAAGACTTCTTGATGCATGCAAAGCCATCGAGATCAGGGATCCCTCCAATGAATGCGGAACCCTTCCCCTTGCAGCGGAAAGGCTACTAAAAGAGCTGCGCAGCCCTAAACTCGACTGGAGAACCATACTGAACGACTTCATCCAGGAAGAGATCGTGGACTACTCTTTTATGCCTCCTGACAGACGCTTCAATGAATCACCCTTCTTTCTGCCGGACTTTAACGGTACCGATATAACAGCGAAAGACATTCTCTTTATGATCGATACATCGGGAAGCATGTCTGATAAAGAAATAACAGATGCCTATTCAGAGGTCAGGGGAGCTATTGACCAGTTTAACGGAAAGCTCATGGGGTGGCTCGGATTCTTTGATGCAGAGATCGTAGAGCCACAGCCTTTTGAAAATATAGACGAATTCAAGATCATAAATCCTAAGGGAGGCGGTGGCACAAGCTTCCACCCTATCTTCAACTATATAAAGAAACATATGCAGGATCAGCTGCCTGCCAGCATCATAATACTTACAGACGGATATGTCACTGACTTTCCCGGGGAAGAAGCTTCTATGGGAATACCGGTCCTGTGGCTGATCAACAATGAAGATGTGACACCTCCCTGGGGTAAGGTTGCAAGGCTGTAGATACAAGCATTTCTTTTTCCACCGCCTTCACCTGTTCTATAGGATAACCGCAAAAATCCGCTATCTCTTCTGCAGTCTTTCCGGAGCGCAGCATACGCGAGATTACTTCAAAATGCGCTTCACCGCGACCATCTTTGCGACCTTCCTTGCGGCCTTCCTCGCGACCATCTTCAAGTCCATCCTCATATCCCTCGTCCCTCGCATCCTGTATCACTACCCATTCTTTCATGTACTGAGTCCTCCACGCTTCATTTATCCGGGCCTTCATAACTGCGGATTTCAATTTTTTTGTTAACTCATCACTCGCATTTCCGGTACCTATGAACTCGT
>DGSK01000006.1:0-24834 GCA_002393955.1 Lachnospiraceae bacterium UBA4364
TTCAGTTAGTGGGAAGTTTTAGTAAGTTACTAAAATACAGTACAAAATACAGCACAAAGGCATGCTAAGAAAAGGAGAGAAAAATGTTCAAGGCTAATTCAGACTACTTAAAACTGCGCGGAAGTTATCTGTTTTCAACCGTAGCAAACAAGCAAAAGGCTTTTCAGGCAGCAAATCCTGATAAGAAGATAATAAGACTGTCCATAGGTGATGTTACCCAGCCGTTGGCACCGGTTATCATAGATGCCCTTCACAAGGCTGTTGATGAGATGGCTGTTGCTGAGACTTTTCATGGATATGCTCCGGATCTGGGATATGAGTTTCTGAGAAAAGCTGCTGCCGAGAATGACTACAGGGCAAGAGGCTGTGATATAGCTGATGATGAGATTTTTATTTCTGACGGTGCAAAGGGCGACTGTGGAAATATACAGGAAATCTTCGCAAAGGATTGTAAGGTTGCAGTCTGTGATCCTGTTTATCCCGTGTATGTTGACACAAATGTCATGGCAGGAAGGGCCGGCGTTTTTGATGAGGCAAGCGAGACATGGTCCGATGTGATATACATGCCTTGTACGGCTGAAAACAATTTCATGCCCGAGATACCTGCAGAGACCCCTGATATCATCTATCTCTGCTTCCCCAACAATCCTACCGGAGGAGTTATTACCAAGGATGCTCTTCAGGGATGGGTTGATTATGCGAACAAGGTGGGAGCTGTGATAATATATGATGCTGCTTATGAAGCATATATCAGTGAGGAGAATATCCCGCACAGCATATATGAGTGTGAAGGTGCAAGGACCTGCGCGATAGAGATACATTCATTCTCAAAGAATGCTGGCTTCACGGGAGTTCGTCTCGGTTATACTGTGATACCTAAGGATCTTAAGTGCGGTGATGTACAGCTTCATTCCCTCTGGGCGAGGCGTCATGGAACAAAATACAATGGTGCTCCTTACATCATCCAGAAAGCGGGAGAGGCCGTTTATTCTGCTGAGGGAAAGAAGCAGCTTGCAGAACAGGTGGCATATTATATGAGAAATGCGGCTTATATTTCAAACGGACTTAAAGAAGCAGGATATGAAGTATATGGTGGTGTGAATGCTCCTTATATCTGGCTTAAGACACCTGGCAATATGACCAGCTGGGAGTTCTTTGACAAAATGCTTGAGGAAGCAAATGTAGTGGGAACCCCCGGATCCGGATTCGGCCCCAGCGGCGAGCATTATTTCAGACTGACGGCATTTGGCAGCTATGAGAATACAGTAGAGGCAATAGACAGGATAAAGAAGATGTAATTGATTTCGTTATGATCTATTATTGTGAAAGGAGCGGCATATGAGCAGAGTTGCGGTTTTCTTTGCTGACGGGTTTGAAGAGATTGAAGCACTGACTCCTGTTGATATACTTCGCAGGGGTGGTATCGATACGGTAACGGTTTCTATAGGTGAAGATCTTACGATACACGGTTCGCATAATATCGACATAAAGGCTGACATAAGGATTTCAGAGCTTGATTTTGACAGCGTGGACATGATAGTTCTTCCCGGGGGGAAGATTGGCCATCAGAACCTTGAAGCCTGTAAAGCGCTCACTGATAAGATAGCTGAGTTTAATGAGGCAGGGAAGTTTGTTGCAGCTATATGTGCCGCACCTACCATACTGGGCAGGATGGGAATACTTAAAGGACATGATGCAACCTGCTATGGAGGAATGGAGGCGGCACTTGAAGGGGCGAATAAGCTGACGGACAGTGTTGTAGTATCGGGAAATATCATTACTTCCAGAGGAATGGGCACAAGCGTTGAGTTTGGTTTGAAGCTGCTGGAAGTACTTACGGACAAGGCTAATGCAGACAGGATAGCCGCTTCCGTAATGGTGCCGGGATTTTGAAATATTTATTAAAATATCTTAAAAACTATAAGCTCGAATGTGTGCTGGGGCCGTTGTTCAAACTGCTGGAAGCATCATTTGAGCTTTTTATTCCATTACTGGTACGCCGTATAATTGATATTGGTGTAGCAGGCAGGGATGCGGATTATATCATAAAGAATGGTGCGCTGATGGTGGCACTTGGTCTCATTGGCCTTGTGTGTTCGCTGGCTGCACAGTACTTTTCCGCAAAGGCTGCAGTTTTTGCATCCGCAGCTATCAAAAGTGATGTATTCAGAAACATAATGTCCCTCTCATATTCTGAGATTGATAATATCGGAACATCCACAATGATCACAAGGATGACAGGGGATATAAACACCCTGCAGAACGGTATAAATATGAGTCTGCGTCTGCTGCTCAGATCGCCCTTTGTTGTATTTGGGGCTGTGATCATGTCTTTCTTTATCGACCTGAATGCAGCCGGTATATTTGTACTGACTGTAATCTTTCTGGCTGTTGTGGTCTATGGTGTGATGTTCATAACGGCACCGCTGCATAAAAATGTTCAGGGGAAGCTTGACACTGTCACATTATCTTTGAGGAGTTCGCTAAATGGCGTGCGTGTCATCCGTGCCTTCGGTCTGGAAAAAAGCATGCAGAAAGAGTTTACGGATGCCAACGGTGACCTGGTGCAGCTTCAGTTAAGAACAGGCAAGATTTCTGCACTTTTGAATCCGGTGACATTTGTAATGATAAACGGGGCGGCAATATGGCTCATATGGAGCGGGGCGATGAGCGTGGATGCAGGAACGCTTACTCAGGGCTCCGTTGTTGCTCTTATAAATTACATGTCACAGATACTGGTTGAGCTTATAAAACTTGCAAATATGATAGTGCTGATCACAAAGTCCATAGCATGTGCAGACAGGATAGCGGCATTGCTTAATACTAAGCCGTCAATGACAGAAGGTACAGTGGATAAAGAATGGACAGGTGCAGCCTGCAGGGTTGATTTTGAAAATTGCGCATTAAAGTATGGCAATTCAGGTGAAAATGCACTGGATGGAATATCATTTTCAGTGATGCCCGGAGAGATCATTGGTGTGATAGGCGGTACAGGATCGGGAAAGACTACGCTTATTAATCTGATACCGCGATTTTATGATGTATGTGAAGGCAGAGTTAAGGTTGATGGTACAGATGTAAGGGAATACAGGTACAGTGCCCTTAGAAAAAGGATTGCCGTGGTACCGCAGAGATCAGTGCTGCTTTCGGGAAGCATCAGGAAGAATATGCTTATGGGAGCTGAGAATGTTTCTGATGATGAGATTTACAGCGCTTTGAAAACTGCCGAAGCTTATGAAATCGTAATGGGGAAAGAGGGAGCACTTGATTATATGGTGTCACATGACGGAACTGACTTTTCGGGCGGACAGAGGCAGCGGCTATGTATAGCCAGGGCACTGTTGAAGAAACCGGGGATACTTATACTTGATGACAGTACTTCGGCACTTGATTATGCAACCGATGCAGCCCTTAGGAAAAATCTCAGGTCTCTGGCGCAGTCCCCGACGGTTTTTATTGTATCGCAGCGTACGGCATCCATAATGCATGCGGATAAGATAATCGTTCTGGATGAAGGCAGGGCTGTGGGTCAGGGAACACATGCGCAGCTGCTGGAATGCTGTTCTGTTTACAGGGAGATTTATGAGTCACAGAATTAAAGTATGAAGGATTTAATGTAACGTTTAAATCAGAGCATGAATGATTCAAAAAAGAATGAGAAAAAAAATACGGCAGCGGAAAATCTGCGTATCATAAGGCGTATCCTGCATTACCTGCGCAAATATATTTTTTTCCTTATTGCGGCTTTTGTTTTTGCAGGAATATCTTCTATGCTGGCACTTTACATTCCCGTGCTTACAGGTGATGCTGTGGACCTGATAGTGAAAAAGGGTAATGTTGATTTTGAAGGATTAAAGATTATCCTGACAGAGATGGCGACCATAATCGCAGTGTGCGCCACATCACAGTGGATAACTAATGCCTGCAATAACCATGTGGCCTACAGCACAGTGAGGGATATAAGAAATGATTCCATAAAAAAAGTCAATGCGCTTTCTATTGCATACCATGATGCACACAGAACGGGAGAAACAGTTAACAGGGTGATCTCAGACGCAGACCAGTTTTCTGACGGATTATTGCTCGGTTTTACGCAGTTCTTTACAGGACTCATTACCATAATCGGAACACTTGTGATGATGCTTACCATAGACTTAAGGATCACCGTCTTGGTAGTGGTGATGACGCCGCTTTCCATTCTCGTGGCATCTTTTATCGCGTCATCGTCTTTCAGATTCTTTAAAGAGCAGTCGGAGAAGCGCGGCGAGCAGACCGCGATCATTACGGAAATGATAGAGCAGGAAAAACTTATGATAGCTTTCTCGGCAGAGGGTGAAGCATCTGGAGCTTTTGATGCAAACAATGAGAAGCTGGCAAAGGCTTCCCTGAAAGCAACCTTTGTATCTTCCCTTACCAATCCGTCTACAAGATTTATAAATAATATGATCTATGCCTGTGTGGCAATATTTGGTGCAATGCTTGTTGTAGGCGGAGAAATGAGTGTGGGTGCACTTACTGCCTTTCTTGGGTATGCGAACCAGTATACAAAGCCTTTTAATGAGATTTCAGGAGTGGTTACCGAACTTCAGAATGCCCTTGCCTGTGCCGGGCGTCTGTTTGAGCTGATTGATGAGAAAACAGATGAGGGGGAACCTGCATTGCTTACTGAGTTTGACACAAAAGGCGAAGTAGAGCTAAAGGATGTATCTTTTTCCTATGATAAAAATAAGGAGCTTTTGAAAAACGTAAATATCCATGTGAATCCCGGAGAAAGGTATGCAATAGTGGGACCTACAGGGTGTGGCAAGACTACTCTCATCAACCTGCTTATGCGTTTTTATGATGTTGATTCCGGAAAGATACTGGTGGACGGTACTGATATAATGAGTGTGGAAAAACGTGCCCTGCGCAGGGAGTATGGCATGGTTCTTCAGGATACATGGCTCAAGCCGGGGACTATAAGGGAGAATATAGTTATGGGAAAGCCTGATGCAGGCGAGGATGAAATGATACGGGCCTGCAGGAATTCCCATGCACATTCGTTTATAAGGCAGCTTGAGCATGGGTATGATACTGTGATAGGCGAGGATGGCGGAGCACTGTCGCAGGGACAGAAGCAGCTTATCTGTATATCCAGAGTGATGCTTGCGCTTCCGCCAATGCTCATACTTGACGAGGCAACCAGTTCAATAGATACCAGGACAGAGCTTAAGATTCAGGATGCTTTTGCGGAAATGATGCGGGGTAGGACCAGCTTTATCGTGGCCCACAGACTGTCTACCATAAGAAAAGCTGACTGCATACTTGTCATGAGAGATGGTAATATAATAGAGCAGGGGAAGCACGAAGAGCTTCTTTCCGCGGGCGGTTTTTATCAGACGCTTTACAGGAGTCAGTTCGAACATTAAAGGCAGCCGTATTTATTCTGCTATAGTAAACGGATTTGGTTATTGTGCTTCGGGTATCATGAGCGTCCGGGATTAGAGAATACTATGATAGATGTGATCGAAAAAGGAAAAAGCAGGGAACAGAATGCTCCGTCAAATGATACGGAGTACACTTTCCGGTATATCAAGGATGGTAAGTCACCGAGAACCGGACGCAATATAGGGGACGGTCTGTATGGTGATATAAAGCCGGAAGTGGCAAAGAGCAGTATGACCGGCGCTGCCAGGCCGGGGAGACTGATAAAGCTCTACCGGCCCATCATATTCAGTGTTGCAATCGTTATGATAGCAACATTACTTTACAGAAGGGCGATAAAGCTTGATACATCAGCACATACTGACAATGTTATAATAAGCATAGAACAGAAGGGGGACTCAGTAAATACAGCCGAAGATGCGGAAACAGCAGTGCCTGTTAATGCAGATATCACATTAAAAGAGCTGGGATATTATATCTGCAAAGCAGAAACAGAGGGTAATATAACAGCCTTGAATTATGATCCTGAAAATCCTAAGGCTTATTGGAATCTGTATATGAATCAGGGCGGCAGCAATTCAGGTTATGTTTCTGACCTGGCAAGGGATGCAGTGCTTGACTACTGCATAAGGGATACTCTGTATGGAATGGAAGCCGAGAAAGCCGGTTTTTCACCTGAAACGGATGAACTTGCAGATGTGAGGTATGACGCAGAAAGAATGTATTCTGAATTGTCTGAAAAAGCAAGAAAGAATACCGGCCTTGACGAAGAACTGATGAAAGAAATGGCCGAAAGGGAATATACCGCTCATGCCTATATGAGATACCTTGCAGAGAAAGATGTGGAAAACGGGGATGCATCAAGCGTGCTTGAAGCAGTAACCATAAACTATGATATAGGCGGAAGCTTTTATACAGACCTGCTGGGAACTTATTCCATAACGGTTAATGATGAATTATGGAATAATGTGAGAGTGGGATTTGTAACTATAAATAATGATTAAACAGTACCGGAAAGGGGAAATATGAAAAAAGAAGAGCTTAAAGGATTTTACGAGGGAACATGTACGGATGCGTATGAGTATCTGGGAGCACATGCAGGAAAGTCGGGTACGGTATTCAGAACATATGCACCGGCTGCATCCGGGGTGAATATTTTCGGAGAATTCAACTCCTGGCAGGAAGAGCCCATGACAAGGGATGACAGGGGAGTGTGGAGCTTTGAATCAAAAAAAGCAAAGCCCGGAATGATGTATAAGTATGTTATCTATGGGGCAAACGGATATCGTATGGAGCATGCGGATCCTTATGCTTTTGCAGCTGAGCTTCGGCCCGGCAGTGCATCGAAGATAGCCGCTCCCAAAGGCTTTGTTTTTGATGATGCGGAGTGGATGAAAAATAGAAGTGTATGCATAGACAGGCCCATGGCTGTTTATGAGATGCACATGGGGGCATTTAAGAAAAATCCCAAAGATAAGGAAAACGGATGGTTTAACTATCGGGAACTGGCTAAGCCGGCTACGGAGCATGTGAAAAAAAGCGGTTTTACACATATAGAACTTATGCCGTTATGTGAGTATCCTTTTGACGGCTCCTGGGGATATCAGGTTACCGGCTTCTTTGCGCCTACATGCAGGTATGGCAGTCCCGATGACCTTAAGTATTTTATAAACGAATGCCACAAGGCAGGGATCGGTGTGATAATGGATTATGTACCCGTGCATTTTGCAGTGGATGATTTTGCCCTGAAGAGATATGATTCCACAGCCTTATATGAAAATGAGCAGATGGGCAGCCAGTGGGGAACATGCATATTCAATCACGCAAGAGGCGAAGTATCCAGCTTCCTTATGTCTGCGGCAAATTACTGGATAAAGGAATTCCATTTTGACGGATTGCGTACAGACGCGGTAAGCTGCCTTATCTACAACGGCGGTGAGGAAAGCCGGGGGGAGAATGGATCAGGACGTCACTTTATCAGGACGCTAAACAGGACACTTAAGGAAATGTATCCTGATGTGATACTTTTTGCGGAGGATTCTTCGTCCTGGCAGGGTGGTGTGACTAAGTCTGCAGATGAGGGAGGCCTTGGCTTTGATTATAAATGGGATATGGGCTGGATGTATGACAGCCTGTATTTTATGGGACTTGATCCTGAGGCGAGGGCGAGGGAATACCATAAGATGACCTTCTCAATGTGGTATTTTTACAATGAACGCTTTATCCTGTCTCTTTCGCATGACGAAGTAGTAGGGGGACGCGGCACCATACTGAATAAGATTCCCGGAACGGAAGAGGAGAAGTTTGCCCAGTTAAGGGCTTATTATGTTTATATGACGATGCATCCGGGTAAGAAGCTGCAGTTTATGGGTAATGAGATTGGTGAAGAGACCGAATGGAATGAAAGCAGGGAAGTTGAATTCGAGCTGTTGAAGAATGCCCGGAATAAGGGGCTTTATACACTGCTCTGTGATCTGAATAATCTATATAAGGAGAATCCTGCCTTTTATGAGGGGGAATATGAGCCGGGACAGTTTGAATGGCTGCACTGTGAGCAGGATGGCAGGGTTCTGTTCGTGATGAAGAGGAATGTCAAAGAAGGTGGATATGCGGCGGTACTTAATTTCTCGGATAAAGCCGTGGAGGATTTTGAATTCACGGCAGTAAAGCTTCCGGAAGAGAAGGATGAAGAAAAAGCCGATGCATATGAAGAAAAGACTAAAAAGACAAAGAAGGCACAGAAAATAAAAGATGAACAGTGGGAGCTTGTGGCGGATACCGGCTGGAAAACCTATGGCGGATCAAAAGCAAAGAAATCGCAGAAGCTTAAATCAAAAGACGGCATCATAAAAACGGATATCGGTGCATTTGAGGCAAGGATATACAAAGTGACCAACTGAAACTTTTTACATCTGTTAAGTTCTAATTATGATAGAATAGCACTATGAATTTTGCTGATATATCTATGGGGACAAAAGTTCAGATTACTGTGAACAATGGCGGCGATATGCAGGCCAAGTTTGTTTCGCGTGTTATGCAGTCCGGTAATAAGGGACTGCTTGTTATCCCGTTCATGCATAAGGGAGTCAGGGTAAATTTCGCAGGTGATAATATCCGTATTCATCTGCAGGCTACGGATGCTGAGGGAAATAACTGGACTTTTAAAAACTGCCATATTGCAACTGTGAGGAAAGACGGTCTGGTATACCACAGGATCGTAAGTTCCATGACCACCGGCATAGAAAACAGGCGTGGTGAGAAACGTACTTACGTATGGCAGCCTGCGGTTTTCAGCATAGAAGGTGTTGTGGATCAGGTATTCACTACTCTTAAGGATGTGAGTCCAAGCGGTTTTGCTTTTGTAATGGATCCTAAAAAGAGGGTACAGATCACCATGGGAACCGGTGTTACCTGCACTTTCAATGACAGGGGTGGGCAGCAGATCCGGATGAAAGGAAAGATAATCCGTAAGGAGCGCACAGACCAGTATATCCTGTATGGATGCAGGTCGCCTGAACAGAACCAGGATGTCATAGATTACCTGGCACGGCTTTCCCTTAAAAGGGACGAAAATGATAATGAGCAGTACATGCCTAAGTAGGTCAGGCACTGAATCGGTGAGAGCATATCTTTTTTGAATCCGGAATCCGGAAAGATGACGGACTTTAAGTAAATGATGGAGGATTAGCATGGCCGAGTATCGTGAAAGGAAAAGACTTATGTTTCTGGGGCTGCCCTGGACGTTTACGACATATACGATAAAGGATGACATTATCCGGATAGATGCGGGAGTTCTCAAGAAGACACAGAATGACTGCTATATGTATAAGGTACAGGATGTGGAGCTCATAAGATCATTTGGGGAAAGGCTGATGGGGCTGGGAACCGTAAAATGTTATACGGGGGATACCACGGATAAGGAGCTGTATATCAGTCATGTAAAGAATGCCCAGGAGATAAAGGATTTTATCCTTGAGGCTTCGGAAAGGGCAAGGATAAAGAGGCGTACCGTCAATATGCTGGATATAGGGAACGGCATAGACATCGATGCAGATGGTATGATGGGCTCATAAAAAGTGCAGTAAAATGAGTGAAGATAAGATTCTGACGGAAAAGGAAGCAGCCCTTTATATGGATGAAATATCCGTATCGGGAATGGTAATGGGGCTGGACAGTATAAAAGAGTTATTAAGGCGGCTGGATAATCCGGAGAAACAGCTTAAGTATGTTCATATAGCAGGCACTAACGGCAAAGGTTCCATACTTGCATATATTTCAACAGTTCTGAAAACGGCCGGGTATAAGACCGGCAGGTTTTTTTCACCGCATATCGCAATCCCAAGAGAAAAGATACAGATAAATGGGAGGCCTATATCAAAAAAAGATTTTTGCCGGATACTGACGAGGGTTAAGGATGTGTCCGACGGAATGGTTTCGGATGGGCTTGGACGGCCGACGGTTTTTGAAACAGAAACAGCATTGGCTCTGCTTTATTTCAGGGAAAAGGAATGTGACGTTGTTGTGATGGAGTGTGGACTTGGGGGCAGGGATGATGCAACAAATGTTATTCCGGCACCCTTGGTTTCTGTATTTGCGCACATAGATCTGGATCATAAAAGGATACTCGGGGATACGCTGGAAGAGATAGCAGACTGTAAAAGCGGGATAATAAAGACAGGTACATCGGTAGTAAGTGGTATCCAGTATGACAAAGTAAAAAAGGTTCTTTCAGACCGCTGCATGGAAAAAGGCGCGGATTTATCCTTTACTGTGCCTGAAAATGTCAGATATTCCATAAAAAAACAGAAATTTGACATGCCGGGTCATAAAGGATTGAATATTAGCCTTGCGGGGATCAATCAGCCGGAAAATGCCGCGGTTGCAGTTAAGGCTCTGGATGTTCTTTCTCAAAAAGGCTTCGGAATTTCGGATCGTGCGTTGCGTGAGGGGCTTGAAGCGACAGAGTGGTTTGGACGGTTTACGGTTTTGGGCAGAAAACCGTATGTGATAGCAGATGGTGCTCATAACCCGGATGCGGCCCAAAGGCTTAAAGAATCGCTGGAACAGTATTTTCCCGGGGAGAAGGCCGTATTCATACTGGGGGTACTTAAAGATAAGGAATATGATAAAATATTAAAGATTTTGTCGGAGTGTGCAGTAAGTATCATAACTGTTACTCCGCCGGAAAACGAGAGGGCGCTCCTGTCATATGAGCTGGCTAAGGAAGCCTGCAATTATATCGGGAATGTAACTGCGTCGGACAGCATAGGGGAAGCTCTTGAGACTGCATATATACTGTCAGAAATGAATGGCGGATGCCCTGTGGTTGCGACGGGATCCCTGTCATGGCTTTGGAGGTTTAAGACGGCTTACGAAAAATAGCTGTCACTTTGGAGGAATGAAATGGTAGATGAGAAAAAGGCGGCTGAAGCGGTTAAGCTTCTGCTGGAAGCTGTAGGTGAAGATCCGGAAAGAGACGGATTAAAAGATACGCCGTGCCGTGTGGCAAGAATGTATACTGAGCTTTTGGCAGGGATGGATGAAGATCCGCATGCCCATTTGAGCAGGGTTTTTGAGTCAGACTCAAAAGGTGTGGTGCTTGAACGGGATATTCCCTTTTATTCTCTCTGTGAACATCATATGCTGCCATTCTTTGGTACGGTGCATATAGCCTATATCCCGGATGGCCGGGTGACCGGCATAAGCAAGCTTGCGCGTACTGTAGAGGTTTATGCAAAGCGTTTACAGATACAGGAACATATGACGGCGCAGATTGCCGATGCGATAATGAATGATGGTGAGCTTTCACCCAAAGGCGTCATGGTCATTATAAGTGCAGAGCATATGTGTATGACCATGCGTGGAGTAAAAAAACCGGGGACACGAACCGTAACTATTGAAAAGCGCGGACTTTTTAAGGATAATGAAAAACTCTGTTCGGAAGTTACGGAGCTGTTGAAAGTATAAGGAGCTGTACTATGAAGATATGGGGCGTGCTGAATGTAACCCCGGATTCGTTTTCGGATGGCGGAAAGTATGCACTGACAGATCTGGCTGCAGACCACGCCGGAAAAATGCTTGAAGAAGGAGCGGATATAATTGATATTGGCGGTGAGTCCACAAGACCCGGAGCCGGGATAGTATCTGCAGAGGAAGAGAAAAAAAGAGTTGTACCGGTAATTCAGGCGATAAGAAAGAAGTTTCCGGATGCTGTAATATCGATCGATACGTATAAGGCAGAAACTGCAGGAGCTGCACTTGATGCAGGGGCAGATATCGTAAATGATATCTCTGCGGCTGCGGATCCGGCGATGATACCGCTGGTGGCAAAGAGTAAATGTGTGTACTGCCTTTCTCATAACCCGTCTGCTGTGTTTGACGGTTCTACAGGTCTCATAAAAAATCTTAATGAACGTAAAAAGGATGTGAATATGCAGACTGTTTCTGCAGGGCTTGCTGTCAAAGCGGCTGAGCTTCTTTCAGCAGGAATAGAGAGAGAGAATATTATACTTGATCCCGGGATCGGCTTTGGTATGGATACGGATGAATGCCTGTCTCTGATAAAGCATGTTGCGGATTTAAAAAAAGAAGGTTTTCCGGTCCTGCTTGGTGTTTCCAGAAAATCAGTTATAGGAAATACGCTGGGGCTGCCTGTCGATGAGCGGCTGGAGGGAACACTCGCTCTTACGGCGTATGCTTTTATGCAGAATATAGATCACATCAGGGTTCATGATGTAAAAGAAAATTACAGAGTCATAAAGATGCTGGAAGCAGTAATGGCTGAGCATACTGCTTGAGTCTTCTATAAAGGGGCGTGTTAAAGCTTGGACGAGATAAGGATAGAAAATCTAAAGATATTTGCCAATCATGGCGTTTTGCAGAGCGAAAAAAAGGAAGGGCAGTTTTTTTATATCAATGCTGTTATTGAAATCCCTTTGGGAAAAGCCGGCCGGACGGATGCACTGAATGATACAGTGAGCTATGCCGAGCTTTGCGAAGTCATGGTAAAGGAGATGCAGGCAAAAAGCTATGATCTCATAGAGGCCGCAGCAATGCATCTGATAGTACATATCCTGTCGGAATACAAAATGATAAAGAGGATCACCCTGGAACTGCGAAAGCCGGATGCCCCGATCGATGCAAGTTTTGATTCCGTGTCCGTGAGGATCAGCAGGGCAAGGCATAAGGTCTATATTGCATACGGATCAAGCATGAGCTATGAAAAAAACGGAAAGGTCATTGAAAGTCCGGAGATAATAGAAGGTGCTCTAAAGATGCTTTCCGATGATCCGGAAATAGAAATCGTAAAGAAATCCGAAGATATAGTTACGGAGCCTTACGGCGGTGTGGCTAAGAATATGTTTTATAACGGAATCATCTGTGCAGAGACATTCTATGAGCCGGAGGAACTGCTTGATTGCCTGCATTCTGTTGAGAAAAGCTATGGACGGACTCGTGATGTACATTGGGGAGACAGAACTCTTGATCTGGATATCGTATACTATGACCATGAAGTGATAAAAACTGACAGACTGTCGATTCCACATGCGGATATGCAGAATCGTGATTTTGTGCTTGAACCATTAAACGAACTGGCACCGGATATGGTTCACCCTGTTTTGCATATGACTACATCGCAGTTGTTGAAATTAATGAAAAAATGCAAATAAAATACATTTTTTTTGTGGAAAAACATTAAAAAATATGATAAAGTGACAATAGGTATCTGTTTTTTACAGCAGGTAAGCTGAAAATGAGTCATTCAGCACTGCCGGACGCAATAGTATCCATGGAAGGAGGCTTTGCTTATGAATATATCACCTGTAAATGCCGGTTCACCGGCTGTTACATCTGCTTTTATAAAGGGCGGTAATGCAGCTGAGCTTAACAGGTCTGTTACTCAGATTGAAAAGGGAGAAAGAAACCCCGAATCCGGTCATGAATTAAAGCCGGACAGATTCGCAGAAAGGGCAGCGGCACTTAACAAGGATGTCGTGTCTGTTTCCCAAGACGGTGATACGGTAGAAGTGGATAAGGCTGCAGCAGAGATGTCTGCGGGTGGGATTGTCATTGATAAGGGCAACATAAATGAGAATGCGGCCGGAATCGGAGCTGGAGATAAAGATAAAGAAAAGAATGATGGGGCAGGCAGGATTGATGAAGTAAAAAAGGCAGATGAAGCTGCAGTTCCTGATGCTTCAAAAGCAGAAATGCTCCGGAGGGCTAATGAGGAACGTGCAGAGAGACGTTCGGAGATACGCGAAGAGATAAAGGAAAATGAGGAAGACAGAGAAGCTGCGGAAATATCAATGACCGGCCTCAGTGACAGTCGTTTGGAACAGCTGTACAGGGAAGGCATTGTATCCAAGCAGGATTACGATAAAGCGGTTGAGGCTAAGGAAAGTGAGAACGGTACGAAGCAGGAAGAAAATGAGGCTTTCTCAAAGGATATGATGAACGGGGTGAAAGCGGCCAGGGAAAATGAAGAGACCGAGACCATGATAAACAGTGCTTTCGGTCCTGATTCAAAGGATTCAAAGCTCCAGAAGGAATGGGTAGAGGGCATGATGAATGTGGAACAGGCGGAGCAGAATGCCCGTGAAGGTTCTGTAGAAGTACAGATACAGGTGGCGACCGGTAATTGATATACGGAATATGGACAGGATCACCATAATAATGAATTAACGATATGTGACGAGTAGGGCGGCATGCCGCCCTACTCGATTTGTGTAGGCGCAGATATCAGTGCGCGGCGTGAGGAAGATGTTATGGGCTGCATAGCAGTGATAACCGCAAGAGGCGGTTCGAAGAGAATAAAAGGGAAGAATATAAGGGATTTTTGCGGAAAACCCATAATATGTTATTCGATATCTGCAGCATTGGAAAGCGGATTGTTTGATGAAGTGATGGTCAGTACTGACAGTAAGGAAATCGCAGATATTGCGGAATCTTCCGGTGCGAAGGTCCCCTTTATGCGAAGTGAAGCAACTTCCGGGGATCATGCAACAACCGCAGATGTGCTGAAGGAGGTTCTTGTCAGCTACGAAGCGCAGGGAATGCACTTCAGTGAACTCTGCTGCTTGTATCCTACGGCTCCTTTTGTAACGGCAAAAAAGCTTAGGGCAGCACACGAGCTGCTTGTTTCTTCTGATGCGGATGGTGTCATGCCTGTTGTGAGGTTTTCTTTTCCGCCCCAGAGGGCAAATGTGATAAGGGATGGAAAGCTTGTATACCAGTATCCGGAATTCCGTACTGCAAGGTCTCAGGATCTGGAACCGGTTTATCACGACTGCGGTCAGTTTTATTTTTACAAAGTCAAAGGGACAGATTTTAATGTGGAGACTTATGCGCCGCTCATAGTTCCGGAAACAGAAGTTCAGGATATTGATAATGAGGACGACTGGGTGATCGCTGAGATGAAATACAGAAGTATGTCGGGGGCTGCCTATGGCACAGAAAAAAAGTAAAAACATAAAAAAATCCGCTGAAAAAAAAGAAGTTATAGACATGGACAAGAGTGCGGCTTCAATACTCGATGCGGCCAAGGACATGATATCAGTGCCGGCGTCTGCGTCCATTTACGGACACGTGCATATGAGACCTTATGATAAGATCTCTGGTTTTGATGTAAGACCCGGATTCTATGAGATAAACGGGGCAACAGCTATTCCGGGCGGCGTCAATTTCACTATTTTTTCAAATCAGGCAACATACTGCGAACTGCTTTTGTACAAAAGGGAAGCAGACGAGCCGTATGCTGTCCTTCCGTTTCCGGAAAAGTACCGTATAGGCAATGTATGGTCAATGATAGTTTTTGACCTCGATATTGAAGAATTTGAGTATGCATACAGGTTTGACGGACCTTATGATCCGAAAAGGGGGCTGCTTTTTGATAAAAACAATGTAGTGCTTGATCCCTATGCCAGGGCTGTAACCGGGCAGAGCAAGTGGGGCACGCATAATGTTGGATTATATAAGGGACGCGTTGTCAGGAATGATTTTGACTGGGGCGTACAGGGCAACTCTGCCAATCAGATGGAAGACCTGATAATATATGAGATGCATGTAAGAGGCTTTACACAGGCAGGTTCATCAGGTGTGGAGCATCATGGAACATTTGAGGGCATAATTGAAAAACTTCCGTATCTTGAACGGCTTGGGGTTACGGCTCTTGAGCTTATGCCTGTATTTGAATTTGATGAAACGCTTCCCCACAGGGATTTTTACGGAAGGGAGCTGATAGATTACTGGGGATACAATACAGTATGTTTTTTTGCACCCAATACCAGTTATGCGGCGGAGACCGAATATAACAGGGAAGGAACCGAGCTTAAGAAACTCGTAAAGGTATGCCACGAGCATGGGATAGATGTGCTGTTAGATGTGGTATTTAACCATACTGCGGAGGGGGATGAGAGGGGACCTTCGTTTTGTTTTAAGGGCATAGACAATAATATCTATTATATGCTTACACCGGATGGAAAGTATTATAATTTCAGCGGATGCGGGAATACCCTTAACTGTAACCACCCGATCGTACAGCGTCTTATAATGGACTGCTTAAGATACTGGGTGACTGTCTACCATGTGGACGGATTCAGGTTTGATCTTGCCACTATACTCGGTCGAAACGAGGATGGCTCTCCCATGAGCAAACCGCCTTTGCTGCAGGGGCTGGCTTTTGATCCTATTCTTGGCGGAGTAAAGCTGATAGCTGAAGCCTGGGATGCGGGTGGCCTGTATCAGGTGGGGTCCTTCCCTTCATGGAACAGATGGGTAGAATGGAATGGAAGATACCGCGATGACCTGAGATCATTCTTAAAGGGAGATAACGGTTACGCTGCTGCAGCGGCATGCAGGATAATGGGATCACCGGATATGTATCTCCCCGAGAACAGGGGAGCAGCGGCGTCGGTAAATTTCCTGACCTGCCATGACGGATTTACGCTTCATGACCTGTATACCTATGACAGGAAACATAATGAAGAGAATAACTGGGACAATACGGACGGAGCGGATGATAACCGCAGCTGGAACTGTGGCGTTGAGGGGGAGACCTCCGATCCTGAGATAAATAAACTGCGCAGACGAATGGTTATGAATGCGGCAGCAGTGCTTTTGTGCAGCCGCGGAACTCCGATGTTCTATATGGGAGATGAGTTCGGAAATTCACAGGGGGGCAATAATAATGCCTATTGTCAGGACAATTTTATTTCCTGGCTTAATTGGGAAGATCTAAGCAGGAACAGTGAACTGTTTGATTTCTTCAAATATATGATAAAGTTCCGTAAAGACCATGACTGTATCAAAAAGAAGTGTATACGGGGAGCCTTTGGATATCCGGAGATGTCCAATCATGGGACAAAGCCCTGGGATAGCACATATGCCGCTGATTCACATTATATAGGAGTGATGTTTGCGGGAGAAAGTGAAAAGAAACAGGTACCACAGGCAGTATATCTTGCAATAAATTCATACTGGGAACCGCTTACTGTAAGACTGCCGGCGCTGCCTGCGGATTCCGGTTACAGCTGGAGAAGAGTGGTGGATACCTATGAACGCGATCCAATGGCGGGATGGATGGATGACGAGATGCAGGAAATGGAAACCGGCAGGAGGCATTCAGATGAGTACCGGATCATGGAACGCAGTGTGATCATTTTTGAGGCGATAAAAAGATAAAGGAGCTGAAATATGAAATGGCTTAAATTCAGGATAGAGACAACGGAGGAAGCAGAGGATATTCTTATATCCGACCTGTATGACTGCGGGCTGGAGGGTGCACAGATAGAGGATAAGCAGCCGCTTAGTGCTCTTGATAAGGAGAGGATGTTCGTGGATATCCTGCCGGATGTGCTGCCTGATGACGGAAAGGCTTATTTAAGTTTTTTTGTTGAGGCACCGGCTGATGATGGAGAGAAAAAAAAGCTTACAGAAGAGACTCTTGCAAAGATAAAAGAAGTACTTGATGATAATTCTTCTTTCTTTGATATAGGATCGGGAAATGTGGAAGTCTCGGAAACGGAAGATATAGACTGGATCAATAACTGGAAGCAGTATTTCCACCAGTTCTATGTGGATGACATTCTGGTGATACCGTCCTGGGAAACTGCGGCGGAGGAAGATAAAGACAGGATGACGCTTCATATAGATCCGGGGACGGCATTCGGAACCGGCATGCACGAGACTACCCAGCTCTGTATCAGGCAGTTAAGGAAATATGTAAGCAGCAGCACGACGCTGTTGGATGTGGGAACCGGGAGTGGTATCCTAGGGATCCTTTCACTGATGTTCGGCGCCAAAAGGGTAACCGGGACCGACCTGGACGAATGCGCGATAGCTGCAGTGGCAGATAACCTGGAGCAGAACCATGTAGACAAGAACGATTTTGACCTCATTATAGGAAATGTTATCGGAGATGAGGAAGTATGTGACAGAGTGCTGGAAAGCAATGCCGGAGACCGTTTTGACATAGTAAGCGCAAATATCCTGGCTGATGTACTGGTGCCGCTTACTCCTGTTGCAGCAAGGTTCATAAAAAAGAACGGTATATTTATCACCTCCGGCATTATTGAGGGAAAAGAAAAACTGGTGGCAGATACCATGGAGGCTAACGGTTTTGAAGTGGTGGATATTTCCGGGCAGGGAGAATGGCGCAGTGTGACAGGAGTATACAAGGGATAACAATGCAGCATTTTTTTACGGCACCGGAAAATATAAACGGCCATGATATCGTGATCCGGGGTGAAGATGTTAATCATATAAAGAACGTGCTGCGCATGAAGGCCGGGGAAGAGATAAGCGTAAGTAACGGCGTTGATGATAATGAGTACAGGGCGGAAATAGTCAGTATTCTGGAAGATGAAGTTATCTGCAGGCTTATGTTCATAAAGGAAGCAGGTGTGGAGCTGCCGGCGGAAATCGTCCTGTTTCAGGGACTGCCAAAGTCCGATAAGATGGATTTGATAGTTCAGAAGGCAGTTGAGCTTGGAGCTTCCGGGATCGTTCCTGTTGCAACGTCGCGTTGTGTTGTGAAGCTGGATGATAAGAAGGCTGCACAAAAGCGTGAACGCTGGCAGAAGATAGCTGCTTCTGCGGCGGAACAGAGTAAGCGCAGCGTGATTCCCGAAGTTTCTTTGCCGGTATCATTTGCGGAGGCAGTGGCAGGGGCAGAAGAAATGTCTGTTGCAGCCATACCCTATGAGCTGGCCGAAGGAATGGCGGCAACAGGGGATTTTATAAAAAGCCTGAAGAAACTGACTGCCGATGGGCACAGACCGGTGGCAGGCATATTTATTGGACCGGAGGGGGGCTTTACAGAGGAAGAAATAAAGCTTGCCGAAGAAAAGGGGATCAAGCCTATATCTCTGGGACGCAGGATCCTGAGGACAGAGACCGCCGGGCTTACTATCCTTTCGATCCTTATGTATGAGCTTGAAAATATATGAGACTTGCTAATGCGATGAAAAGAGGCAAAAATGGAAATCTATCTTGATAATTCCGCCACTACAAGGGTGTTACCCGAAGTGGCAGAGCTTATGAATAAAATATATACCGAAGACTACGGCAATCCCTCAAGCGCCCACAGGAAAGGCGTTGAAGCTGAGGAATATTTAAGAAAAGCGGGAAAGACGCTTTCTAAGATACTCAGATGCAAACCGCAGGAAATAGTGTATACATCCGGCGGTACGGAAAGCGACAATCTGGCTCTTATCGGAACCGTACATGCTAAAAGACGTCAGGGCAGCCATCTGATAACCACTCAGATAGAGCATCCGGCTGTTCTCAGGACTATGGAATATCTGGAAAGGGAAGAAGGATGCAGTGTGACCTATTTGCCGGTGGATGCAGAAGGCCGTGTATCGGTGGAAACAGTCGAGAAGGCGGTAAATGACAAGACCGTGCTTGTATCCGTCATGCATACAAACAATGAGATAGGAGCAGTGCAGCCGGTGGAAGCCATTGGAGCGATGCTCAAGAAAAAGTATCCCGGAGTGACATTCCATGTGGATGCAGTTCAGGGCTTTGGAAAGCTGCCCATATACCCTCATAGTGCGGGAATAGATCTTATGAGCGTGAGCAGTCACAAGATACATGGCCCGAAGGGCGTGGGATTTTTATTTGCAGATGAAAAAGTAAAACTTGCGCCGGTCATATTCGGCGGAGGGCAGCAGGCAGGAATGAGGTCCGGAACGGAGAATGTTCCGGGAATAGCCGGTATGGCACTGGCAGCGGAAAAGCTTTGCGGGGAAATGGAAAAAGATGAGGCAGCCTTACGTTCCCTGAAAAAGTATTTTGGAGACAGGCTGTCTGAACTTGAAGACATACAGTTGAACGGCCCTAAGGCTGAGGGCAGTGCACCGCATATCTTAAGCGTTTCATTTAAGGGTGTCAGATCAGAAGTCCTGCTGCATGCACTTGAGGAGAAGGGGATTTATGTCTCTGCAGGAAGTGCCTGTGCTACTCATAAGGCCACCGTTTCGGATACCCTGCAGGCAATAGGTCTGGAAAAATCCCTGATGGATTCCACCTTAAGATTTTCATTTTCTGTTTTTACAACGAAAGAAGAGATAGACTATACGCTTGATGTGATCTCCAAAGAATTACCGGAACTCAGAAAATATACAAGGTACTGATAATATGCTTCCTTTCAGGACAAATGTCACAATATTTATAGTTGAATTCCTTTGTGCGGTACTTCTGCATGCTTTTTATGTGTATTCAAATATGGGACCTGAAAATGCATTTTATGTAGCACTGGGTCTTGTGCCGGTGCTTTTAGTGTTCCTTATTTCACTTCGTCTTACCAGGGAAAAGCTGGTCATAAGATGTCTTATGTACACGGGGGTAGCATCGTTTTACTATATCTGTACAGCTGCACATACAGAAGCGATGTTAGTATTTATGCTTTTAGTTATGGGCATAGATATTGCTCTTTTCCTTGATCAGCCAATCATAATAGAATATTTTGGCGGTTCTACTGTGCTGATGGTGATACTTGGGATATTCCGGTCAGAGGCGATAACAGAGTTTTTTCCTATGACTCAGTATGTTGCTTATTTAACCATGTATGCCTTTTCCGGTGTGGCTATGGTGTTCATTACATACAGTATCAACCGGTATAAGGTTCAGATGGAAGAAAAAAATGAGATCGCAAGAGAGGCTCTGGAAGCAAAGTCAAATTTCCTTGCAAATATGAGCCATGAGATCCGTACCCCGATGAATGCCATATACGGTATCGCCGAGATCATGGAGGGAACGGTCAGGGATAAGGATCAGCAGGAATACATAATGATGATAAAAAGGTCATCTGAGAATCTGCTGTACATTATCAATGAGATACTGGATTTTTCAAAGGTAGATGCCGGTAAGCTGGAGATAGTGGATGAACCATATAATTTCAGTGAGATGCTGCAGGATGTGGTTACAATGATGGAGCTTCGGGCCAGGGAGAAAAATCTGCAGCTTCGTCTGGATATGCCGCGGAATATACCGAAACTTCTGGGAGGCGACGAAAAGCGCGTAAGGCAGATCCTCATAAATATAATGAATAATGCCATCAAGTTTACAAACAGAGGTTCAGTGACTCTTAAGGTGACCTGGGAAGAAGCTGTAGGCTTTCCCATACCGCAGGGGACTCTTACCATGAAGGTTATTGATACCGGTATAGGTATCGCAAAAGAAAATATGAGTATGCTCTTTACCGCTTTCGGACAGGTTAATACCAAAAAGAACCGGAATGTGGAAGGTACAGGACTGGGTCTTGCTATCTGTAAAAATCTTACTGACGAAATGGGAGGCGTGATAAGTGTTGAATCGGAACTTAATAAAGGCTCTGTATTCACGGTGGCCATCCCACAGAAGATAATTGATGAAGCACCTGATGATTATGAGATAAAACGTCTGGACAACATAATACCCGGAGGTGGATATTCAGCGGACTTTGTGGCACCTAAGGCAAGGGTGCTTGTGGTCGATGACAATAAGGTAAATCTTCAGGTGGCCCATGAACTTTTGAAACTTTTTGGAATAGAAGCAAAACTGGCCTGCAGCGGTCAGGAGGCTATAGATCTGGTATCCAGGCATCTGATAAGCTACGATATCATATTCATGGATCATATGATGCCTTATATTGACGGTGCGGAGGCTACCCAGAGGATCCGTTCCATGGATAGCGAATATGCCAGAAAAGTACCGATAATCGCACTGACGGCAAATGCCATAAAGGGCGTGGATAAACAGCTTATCGCAGCCGGAATGAACGATTATATATCAAAACCCATAAAGGTAGCACAGCTGGGAGATGTACTGAAAAAATGGCTGCCCTCAGGCAGGGTATTCCCTGCCGGAACAAGTATGGAAGATATCGAGCGTGCGGAAAAAAATAAGCCCTGGGATGAGCTTCCCATGGAGGAACTGCTGGAACGTTTCGAGGGAATCGATACGGATACGGGTATCCGGAACTGTGCAGGTAATGTTAAAGGATATATAGAGCTGCTGAAAACATATGCTGTATCTAATCTTGGAAATCTTTTGGATGAGTATTTTGAAAGTGAGGATATGGAGAATTATGCCGTTACCGCACATTCGATAAAAGGAGCAAGCCAGTCGGTCGGTGCTCTTGATGTGGCTGATATGGCTTATTCGCTGGAAAGAGCTGCGAAGCGCGGCGATATCACTTACATATGGGATCAGCATGAAGAACTTATAGACCACTATACAGAAATACTGCTTATGTTAAGACAGATTTTCTACCCGGAGCACAGTCAGAATGAAGAGAGAGCTGTTGCCGAAAACAATGCCAGGGCGGAAATGCAGAATACACAGCCTATACCGAAACCTGTATATCAGCGCACGGCTCCCGGACCTATATATACGCCGTATCTTATGGGAAAGGGGACCGCAAATGAGAATATGGATGAAAACAGCTGATTGAGACTTAATTACAGTTGTGATATAATGCTAAAGATTATGGGGAAATCCTATTAAATTGATTGAGGGGTGTTATTTTATGTTCAGGATTGCAATTTGTGATGATGAGGCGACTTCACTACAGCTGAATAAGATGCTGACGGAGCAGATACTCGATGAAGAGGGCATATCGTATGAGATCAGGACCTTTGACGATATCGAGCATATGGCTCAGACACTGAGCAAGCCGGGAGAGCAGTTTGACTGTCTGCTTTCGGATATACTTGCTACCGGAATGAACGGCATAGAGGCAGCAGAGAGATTAAGGAGTTTCGGGGAGAAGCTTGATATAATCTTTATTTCGATGACAGCCGAATATGCAATGGACGGGTACAGGGTGAGAGCTCTGAGGTATTTAAAGAAACCCGTTGAGAAGGAACAGCTGAAGGAAGCACTGTTACTGTCATACAGGAGCCATGCACAGAAGGATGGCATAGCGATAAATTGCGAGGGCAAGTATTATAATGTGGACTATAAGGAGATAGTATACTGCGAATCCCAGGCAAGGGAGGTGGAGTTTAATCTCCTAGATAAGAAGCTGGTGACACATATGAAGATCTCGGATCTGGAAAAGATTCTTCCGGATGATAAGTTCTTCCGATGCCACCGCTCATATATAGTGAATCTGGATCAGGTATTGAATATCGAAAGATATCAGGCTACAATGCGAAACGGTGATCTGCTGCCTATCAGCCAGCAGCAGTATACTGAGTTGAAGAACCGGCTGAGTCAGTGAGGAAAGGATGTTTCAGGCTTTTTTAATCAAATACGCAGAGATAGCGATAAAGGGAAAGAACCGTAGTATCTTTGAGGATGCCCTGTTAAAGCAGATAAGGCGGGCACTGAAGGATATAGACGGTTCCTTTAATGTGTTCAAGACGAGAGGACGTGTGCACGTGGAGGCAGACGGACCTTTTGATTATGATGGTGCACTTGAGAAGTTGCAGAAGGTCTTTGGAATAACCGCCATCTGCCCTGTAAAGGTACTTGAGGATGAAGGCTTTGAGAAGCTTACGGAAGAGATCATAAGCTATGTGGATGAGGTATATGACGATAAGGACTTCAGCTTCAAGATGCACGCCAGGAGAGCCAGGAAGGATTATCCGATAGAGTCCATGGAGATGAATGCCAGAATAGGTGAAAAGCTCCTTGAAGAGTTCCCGACACTTTCTGTGGATGTCCATGATCCTGATGTGATGATAAATGTGGAGATCCGTGAAAAGATCTTTATCTATTCGATTGTTTATCCCGGCGCAGGCGGTATGCCTGTAGGTACCGGCGGAAAAGCCATGGTACTTTTGTCGGGAGGAATAGACTCACCTGTTGCTGCACATATGATCGCAAAGAGGGGTGTGGTGCTGAATGCAGTATATTTCCACGCACCGCCATATACCAGTGACAGGGCGAGGCAGAAGGTGGTTGACCTGGCTTCAATAGTTTCGGGATATGCCGGAATCATATGGCTGCATGTGGTTAATTTTACGGAAATCCAGAAATATATATACGAAAAATGCCCCCATGAGGAGCTGACCATAATCATGCGCCGTTATATGATGAGGATAGCTGAGCAGATAGCTGAGAAAAACGACTGCCAGGCGCTGGTAACAGGAGAGTCCATCGGACAGGTGGCATCCCAGACCATTTCCTCACTGACTGTTACTAACGAAGTATGCACGATGCCGGTATTCAGGCCGCTTATTGGCTTTGATAAACAGGAGATAGTGGAGAGGGCTGAAAAAATTGGAACATTTGAGACATCCATCCTTCCTTATGAGGACTGCTGTACCATATGGGTGGCAAAGCACCCCGTGACGCATCCTGATGCAAAACGTATCCGCAGGCATGAACTGTTCCTGAATGATGAGATAGACAGGATGGTGGCTGATGCGGTTGAGGGCCGCACGATAATGAAGGTGGACGGGGATGAAGTAAAGACCGTCGGCGTGGAGATTTGATCAAATTGCCGTAAGTAAAGAGTTTTATGAAGTGTATATAATAAAAAATGCAGGGCTTTCATGCTCTGCATTTTTAAAGTCTGTATCTGTATATATTTCGCTTCTGGTCAGGAATGCTATTTTGCTAAATAAGGCTGGATAGTATCCAGTATCTTCTTGGCTTCTGCTTCATCTTCCTCGTGGATGTCAAGCTCGATGGGTTTGGAAATATCGAGACTGAATATACCCATGATAGACTTCGCATCAATAACATATCTTCCGGAGATCAGGTCAAAATCACAATCGAATTTTGAGATCTCATTTACAAAAAGCTTTACCTTGTCAATGGAATCAATAAGAATTTCTGTCTTGGTCATTGGCGAATTCCCTCCTTCAATTTATCATTGATATATTAAAACAAGGGGGGGATAAAGTCAAGGCAGGGACAAAAAACTTTACCATTTATACAGGGATATCTGTTTTAATTAACTAAAACTTCCCACAT
>DGSK01000006.1:24883-44291 GCA_002393955.1 Lachnospiraceae bacterium UBA4364
ACTTCCCACATATAGTCTGTGGAAAGATTTAGTAATTAATTATTTTTGAACAGTATCGGCATTACATAGCTGTTGATGTTTGCAAGCCATGTGGTGCCGTTTCTTCGTCTTACGGTAAGAGGAGTGACAGCGACGGTATTCTGTGTCAGTATGTTGACTTCACCGCTGCTGTCAGAAACTGATCCCAGGGCACTGATAACATAGTTCACGCCGTCAACTGTACCGAGGTAGATCATTGTGTGTCCGGACATGTACAGGGGTGTGCCGGGGTAGCATCCGGCTATTGCTTCGGTTTTCTGTATGTCGTCCATTTCGCTTATATCCACACAGGTTCCGGGAACACATTTCTGCCAGTTTGTATTTCTGGGCATTTCAAGTCCGAAGCATCTGTATACATTTCTTACCAGCGCGGAGCAATCTACGGAATCAAGCATTCCGCCCCAGCCGTAGGTATCGCCCAGGTATTCGAAAGAAAGGCTTACCACATTTGCTGAAGTCATGGGAAGGAATCCCACATTTACATCTTTGTTCTGTGCAATCAGTGCAATCTGCTTTACGCAGTTTCCATCCGCGTCCCTTGTGGGAACATATACTGCGTAATTATTCCATGTGCCCCGTCCCCATATGCTGGTGGGAAGGTCTTTTTCGGGAACAAGCTTTAATGTTGTGCCCATGGTAAGCAGCAGGTCCGAGGTTGCCGGTGAATAGTGCGATTTGGATAAATGGAAATAGTCTGTGGTCACTACGATAAAATCCGTGCCTGCGGTATCATTCTGCCACATGCCAAGCCACTCTGCCTTGTTTTTGCAGAATGCTATATCCATGGCATCAACCCAGCCGGAAACATTGTCAGAGTATCCCCAGTAATAAACATGTCCACCGACAAATGCACACTGTTCTACCAGGAAGGGATCATTTACTTTCAGGGAGGAAAGTACCACCTCATCATCCGTATCCCCTTCACTGTAGCCTATATAGTCGGGGGTAGGGATAGATTTGATCTGTGTTTGCTTTACGGCCAGTGCATAGAAAGGCTTAAGTGTTCCATCCCATGTGGAAGCATTTATGCTCTCCGCAATGCCTGCATAATATGTGGCAGTATCCACAGGAATGCTGTTTACATATATGGGTTTCTGTGGCATTTCACTGATCGTGCTTGCTGAGAGGGATGCTTTTAATTCCGTTGCATCATAGCTTTTATCAATCTTTGTCAGATCGTTCATGTTGCATCCCTCTGAAACCAGGGCAGATGCATTGAACTGGTCAATATGCTCCGGTGTCATAAGAATAGCTGACGCAAGTTCGCCTGATCTTGCATTCCAGTAAGCGGCAGTACACATTTCAGCGGATACTGTGCTTTCTGTATGAGGAGCGGCAAATACCGTATCAGTAAATGCAGCCTGAACCAGGCAGAGTGTAATAATAAATGCGGCAATCTTTTTTGTGATGGGCTTAATTCGTTTCATGTTTGTCACCTCCCATATAGGATAATTATTCATATCCTATAATTTAACACAAATCCATGGTAATGGAAAATGTTTTCAATTTACCGATGACAATAATATAAGTGGAATTGTATAATAAATCATGATGTATTGCCGGCAATGTGTCTGGTTTATGCCTGCAGTTGATCGGAATGAGAAACTGTACTGAAAAAGTTAAGCTGAGAAAAGAATTAAGACAGGAACTGTGATAAATGCAAAACCATGGTAATGATAATATAAAAAGACGCGCGGCACTTCACAATCTGGGCTGCAAGGTAAATGCATATGAACTGGATGCTGTCAGGGAACTGCTTCTTGCTAATGGTTATGAGATAGTTTCCTTTGATGAACCGGCAGATATATATATAGTGAACACCTGCACTGTCACAAATATCGCAGACAGGAAAAGCAGGCAGATGCTCCACCGGGCAAAAAAACGCAGTCCGGAGGCGGTTGTTGTTGCTATGGGATGTTATGTGCAGAGCCGTGGGGAAGCTGCGTCGGAAGATGAGGCTATAGATATCTGCATAGGCAATAACCGGAAGACTGAGATCGTCCGGATAATAGAGGATTATATTGAACATCGGAGCAGTACCCCCGGGGCAGCTGATGATTATTATGCGGATAACCTGTCGGAACCTGTGGAATACGAGGATATGCATCTGGAGAAAATTGACAGTCACACCAGGGCATATATCAAGATACAGGACGGCTGCAACCAGTTCTGCTCTTATTGTATGATCCCCTATGCCAGAGGCAGGGTGCGCAGCAGAAAGCCGGAAGATGTATTAGCTGAAATAAGGGCACTGTCAGAAAACGGCGTCAGCGAGTTTGTGGTGACGGGGATACATTTAAGCTCTTACGGAACGGATTTTGATATAAAGGGAAAGATCGTTCCGGCAGATAACTTCGGTCCGGAGCATCTGTTGGATATCCTCACGCAGATAAGTGATGTTGACGGGGTTAAGCGTATACGTCTCGGAAGCCTTGAACCCAGGATAATGACGGAGGATTTTGTACAGCGGCTGAGCGGTCTTGAAAAGATCTGTCCGCACTTTCACCTGTCATTACAAAGCGGATCCGATACGGTGCTGAAAAGGATGAACAGGCACTATGATGGAGCAGAGTACCTGGAATGTGTCGATACACTCAGAAAATATTTTGACAATCCGGCCATTACAACGGATATAATTGCCGGCTTCCCTGGGGAGACGGAGGAAGAGTTTGAACAGAGCCTTTGCTTTGCCCAAAAGGTCGGTTTCTTTGAAATGCACATCTTTCCATTTTCAAAGAGAAACGGTACCCCTGCGGCAGTGATGCCCGGGCAGCTCAGTGAAGCTGAGAAGGCTGCAAGGGTAGGAAGGCTTGAAGCTGCAGAGAAGAATCTTTCCGAGGCATACAGGCTGACCCGGGTAGGAAAAACAGGGGAAGTGCTTTTTGAGGAAATGCGGGAGTTTGGAGGCAGGAAATATTTTTTCGGACATACGAGGGAGTACGTGAAGGTGCTGGTGCCTGTGGATGAGGAAGGCACGGCACTTGACGATTTGGGGAAAAGGCAGCAGCTTGGGCAGGGCCTGATCGCAACAGTACTTATTCGCAGACTTTATGATGAGTCTGAAGATGAAACCAGAAGTAAGGGTGGATCTGCCGGCCATGGCAGAATGTATGTCCTGGCGGATTTGATAAATGATCAAGGATAAGATATAATGTAGGGACGGATTATGATCCGTATTAAAAGACTGCAAAGAGGAAGTTTACATGGCAGATATAAATAACACACAGTTTTTCAAAGTCCAGTCTGAGGAAGATGACGGCGTAAGACAGATACTGCAGGATGTCTATATTGCCCTTTCTGAAAAAGGCTATAATCCTGTCAATCAGATAGTCGGATATATCATGTCAGGTGATCCCACCTATATCACCAGCCACAAGAATGCCAGGAGCATCATAATGAAGGCTGAGCGTGATGAGCTGGTAGAAGAGATGCTTACTGAATATATCAGGTTTAACCACTGGTCAGATGAGGACGAAGAGGACGACATCTGATGAGGATAATGGGGCTTGATTTCGGCAGTAAGACGGTGGGAGTGGCGATAAGCGACGCCCTTCTTATTACTGCGCAGGGACGTGAGATCATAAGGCGTGAGCATGCATCAAAGCTGAGGCGTACACTTGCCCGTATTGAAGAACTGATCGTAGAAAATGAAGTCAGTGAGATCGTTCTCGGTGAACCGCTTAATATGGATGGTTCAGCCGGGGAAAGAGTAAAGCTTACGCTTGAGTTTAAGGAAATGCTTGAACGCAGGACAGGACTGCCGGTTCATCTCTGGGATGAGCGGCTTACTACTGTTGCCGCAGATGAATATATGAAAGAGGCCGGGATCCCGAGAGAAAAACGCAAGGATTATGTGGACGAGATCGCGGCGGTTTTTATTTTACAGGGATACTTAAACCGCCTGGCAGATGAGAAGAGGAAGGGCGAAAATAATGAATAAGATCACTTTAACTTCAGATGAAGGTGAAAATATAGAACTGTATATTGTTGAGCAGACCACGCTGGGCGGGGTGAATTATTATCTTGCAACCGAAGAGGAATCCGGTGATTCCGATGCGTGGATATTAAAGGATGAGTCGGGAAAGGAGGAAGAAGAGGCTCTCTTTACGATAGTAGAGGACGAGACGGAGCTTGCTGCCGTTGCGGGAGTATTCAGCGAATTATTGGAAGATACCGATATAGTCTGAAACGCCTGCGATTGCGGAAAACTGCCGTTAAGGGTTATCGCACGGATTCGCACAGTTTATCTTCGGCCTGTGCCGGATATATTCCGGTGTGGCGGCAAGAAAGATACAGTACTGGTCCGGGCGTGAATGTGAGGTAGAAGTTGAAAAAAAATATAGCAGAAGGCGCGTCACCGCTTAAGATCATTCCCTTGGGCGGGCTCGACCAGATAGGAATGAACATAACTGTATTTGAGTATGAAGACAGTATAATGATACTGGACTGCGGACTCGGCTTTCCCGGAGATGATATGTACGGTGTAGATCTGGTAATCCCGGATGTGTCATATCTTGAGGAAAGGATCGACAAGATAAAGGGCTTTGTCATAACCCACGGCCATGAGGATCATATAGGTGCATTGCCATATATATTAAAAAAGATCAATGTTCCTATATATGCAACAAGGCTTACGACAGCCATAATAGAACATAAGCTTGAAGAACACTGCATGCTGGATACTACCGTGAGGAAGATCATCAATTTCGGTCAGACCATCACTTTGGGCGATTTTCATGTGGAGTTCATAAGGACAAATCACAGCATTGTGGATGCTGCGGCGCTTGCAATCTACACGCCCCAGGGCATAATCGTCCATACAGGTGACTTCAAGGTGGACTATACACCAATCTATGGTGATGCAATAGACCTACAGCGCTTTGGCGAACTGGGCAAAAAGGGTGTACTTGCGCTTATGTGTGACAGTACGAATGCGGAAAGACCGGGATTTACACCGTCTGAAAAGACTGTGGGGACGACTCTGCGTACCATTTTTGAAGAACAGAAGAGAAAGCGTCTTATAATCGCCACTTTTGCATCGAATGTGGACCGTGTGCAGCAGATAATAAATGTAGCCCATGACTATGGAAGAAAAGTTGCCATAGAGGGGCGCAGCATGGTAAGCATAATAGATATTGCCATAAAGCTTGAGAAATTAAGCGTTCCGGAAGATACCATAGTGGATATTGACAGACTTAAGGATTTCCCGGAAGACAAGCAGGTGATAATCACTACCGGAAGCCAGGGGGAGCGTCTTGCGGCACTTTCAAGAATGGCAAACGGAACACACAAGAAGATCGTGATCAATCCCAAGGATGCGGTTGTATTTTCATCACATCCCATACCGGGCAATGAAAAGGCCGTGACCAAGATCATAAACGAGATCTTTTTGAGGGGAGCGGATGTTATATTCCAGGATACCCATGTGTCCGGACATGCCTGCCAGGAAGAGATAAAGCTTATCTATTCGCTGACAAGACCCAAATATGCAATACCTGTACATGGAGAGTATAAGCATTTGAAGGCTCAGGCCAAGATCGCATCGACTCTTGGGTATGACAGTGAACATATCGTGATAGCACATAGCGGTGATGTGATAGAATTTGACCGGGAAAACGTATCGAAATCGGCCCAGGTGCAGTCCGGCTTCATATTTGTGGACGGCCTCGGCGTCGGTGATGTGGGAAATGTGGTACTGCGCGACAGGCAGAGACTTGCCGATGACGGAATAATGGTGCTTGTAATGGCAATGGATAGTGCGGAACGTGTGGTTTCGGGACCTGAGATCGTGACCAGAGGCTTTGTATATGTCAAGGAAGCAGACGAGCTTCTTGAAGACATCCATATGATAATAGATGATACGGTAGTGGATTATTATGAACGCTGCCAGAAGGACACCAGAGAGCATAACAAGTTAAAGAACAGCATAAAGGATGCCGTGGGTGAGTACATATGGAAAAAGACCAAGCGCAGGCCCATGGTGCTGCCGGTGATACTTGAGATAGGATAAGTGCAGCCGGTAACCTGTATTTATAGGAGGCTTTGAACGGAATGGTTGAGGTCGAAAACGAATTATTCAGTCTGGTGGAAGCGGTAAAGCATTCCGCAACCTTTAAGGAATATGACAGGTGGAGACGGATACTCAAGTCAGATCCTGAGCTTTTTGCAAAGGTGAACAGGTACCGTGCGGAGAATTACAGGCTTCAGTGTCTTGAAGATGACGGCACGCTTCAGGATAAGATAGAGAAATTTGCGGAAGATAACAGGGAACTTTCGGAGGAGCCGAGGGTGCATGCTTTTCTGGAAGCTGAGGTCGCACTCTGCAGGATGCTGCAGGAGATCACTCTCAGAGTAGTCAGGGGGATTGATTTTGAGTAATATCAGTACGAAAAAGATAGTCTGGATGATAGCAAAAACTGTTATTTCAGTTATTATTTTGATGCTGCTTTTTTCCCTGATATACGGTACTGCACAGAAGGCGTATGATTTTGGCTTCAGGATATTTGCAGAGGATCCTGTGGCACCGCCTCCGGGGCTTACGGTATCGGTGGCAGTAGTGGAAGGCAAATCCGTAATGGAAGTGGGTGAGATACTGCAGGAAAAAGGTCTCATCAGGGATGCAAGGCTCTTTTATCTGCAGGAACTCTTTTCGAATTATCACGGCAAGCTGCAGCCGGGGATATATGAACTCAGCAATTCAATGACTCCTGAAGAGATGATGGCGGTAATGGCGGCAAATGCACCGGACGAGATAGAGGGTGAGGAAGAAGTAACTGTCAGCGGAAACAGCGAGAGCTCTGAGCTGCTGGATGAAAATGCGGACACGGAGTATGTGGGAACGGAAGAAACCTCCGATGAGGAGATGGAAGAAACATTCGTGGACGAGGCTGCAGAGTAGGACTTCGATAGCTGTATTGCGGATAAATGTCTGATATAAAATGTCTGATAAAGAAAGATTTGAATCATATACTGAATCCCTTGCGTGCGGTATCAGTCCTGAACTGGAAAAGATCCGCACCCAGGCTGTAGAGGAACAGGTGCCTGTAATCCGTGACGGAACCAGGCAGCTGTTGTTTTTCCTTATAAGAGTACATAAGGTCAGGAAGATACTTGAGGTGGGTACCGGAACAGGATATTCAGCACTTGCCATGTGGGAAGCTTCTGACAGACAGGCTCATATAACTACTATAGAGAATTATGAAAAACGCATTATAAAGGCAAAGGAAAATTTTGCAAAGCTTAATGCGGAAGATTATATTGAATTTATTACAGATGATGCGGATGATGTTTTAGGAAAGATCAGCGGAAGCTTCGATATGGTATTCATGGATGCCGCAAAAGGACAGTACGGGCAGTGGCTTGGACATGCGGTCCGTCTTCTTAAGCCCGGCGGGATACTGGTTTCAGATAATGTGCTCCATGACATGGATGTTCTGGAGTCAAGGTATGCCGTGTGCAGGAGGGACCGTACCATTCATTCAAGGATGAGGGAATACATGTATGAGCTTACCCATAGGGATGACATGGAGACGCTTATACTTGACACCGGTGACGGAACCGCAGTTTCTGTCATGAAGAATGAAATGCAGCAGTAGAAAATCTGTGCGGAAAGGTGTCTGCAGAAAGAAAACGGAAATAATTCAGAGAAGATCAGGATGAAATCAGAAAAAATGAGTGGAAAGAATGACAAAGACAGTATAAAAAGACCGGAGCTGCTTATACCGGCAGGTTCTTTGGAGGTGCTTAAGGTTGCGGTAGACTATGGCGCTGATGCGGTATACATCGGTGGTGATGTTTTCAGCCTCAGGGCAAAGGCGAAGAATTTTTCTGCTGAAGATATGGCAGCGGGGATTGAATATGCTCATTCAAAAAATGTCAGAGTGCATGTTACGGCTAACATACTGGCGCATAATGGTGACATTGCCAATGCGGAAGATTATTTTAAGCAGTTAAAAGAGCTTAAGCCGGATGCACTTATCATTTCAGATCCCGGGATGTTTATGACTGCCAGGAGGGTATGCCCTGAAATAGACATACACATTTCAACCCAGGCTAACAATACGAATTATGAGACCTGCCGTTTCTGGTATGAGCAGGGCGCAAAGAGGATAGTGACGGCCAGGGAGCTTTCGCTTAAAGAGATAAAGGAAATGCGGGAAAAAATCCCGGCAGACCTTGAGCTGGAGAGTTTTATACATGGTGCCATGTGCATTTCCTATTCGGGGAGATGCCTGCTTTCCAATTATTTTACAGGCAGGGATGCCAACAAAGGTGCCTGCACCCACCCCTGCAGATGGAAATATGCCGTGGTGGAAGAAAGCCGGCCGGGCGAGTACCTGCCCATAGAGGAGAATGAGCGGGGGACGTTTATTTTCAATTCAAAAGACCTCTGTATGATCGAACACATTCCGGAGCTTCTGGATGCAGGAATAGACAGTTACAAGATAGAGGGGCGCATGAAGACCGCTTTGTACGTGGCAACTGTTGCGCGGACCTACCGCAGGGCTATCGACCGGTGCATGGAGAGCAGGGAAGGTTATCTTGCGGATATGGAATGGTACAAAAAAGAAATCGCCAGCTGTACATACAGGCAGTTTACTACCGGATTTTACTTCGGGCGTACCGATGAAAACAGCCAGATATATGACAGTAATACGTATATCAATGAATGCATATATCTGGGCAAGGTGGCTGAGAGCCGGATTGAGGCTGACGGCAGCAGAATATACAGGCTTGTCCAGAAGAATAAGTTTTCCGTGGGCGAAGAACTGGAAGTAATGAAAAAGGACGGAAGGGACATACATGTAAAGTGCGTTTCAATGTTTGATGGCGATATGAATCGGATAGATTCCTGTCCGCATCCTGAAATGACTGTGTGGTTCGGACTGGAAAAAACAGACGGGACAGCGCTTAATGAAACTGAGATTCCGGAGGAGGGTGAACTGATAAGATTGAGAAAAACACAAAATTAAATCAACATTCGATATAAAATAATATAAATTAAAAGAAAGTTCAATAAACTGAGGGGGTGTAGCCGGACCGCATATGCGGAGGAAAGGGGTAAAATGAGATTTCTTGCATCAATAGACGGAAATATAGTAAACGGAGACTGTGTAGACAGTATACAGATCGTGGCTGCAGGTAATTATGAGGGCAGCAGGTACCGTGTGGTAATTAATACCATGGCGGGAAAAGAGATAATATTCTCCGAAGAACGGACAAAGGAAGATGCTTTTATGCTTTCGGGTGGGATAATGAACATACTGATCTCAGGGCAGGAAGGCATAATCACAACGGATGAGATAAAAAGACGTCTTATGCAGTAGTAAATATGATGACTACATACTATGGCGTGTTATTTATTGGAAAATTCACTTAATTGCGGATTTTCTGATAAACAGGATTTTCGGAGCTGCAAAGAGCGGCGGAAAGGAAAAAAATGGGTGAGAGTATAGATATTGAAAGCCTGTTTGGTGAGAATGTCTTTACCATCAGGAAGATGAAGGAATACCTTCCGAAAAATGTCTATAAGGACGTGGAGAAGGTCATGAATGAGGGCGGAGAGCTTTCCAAAACATCGGCTGATGTGGTGGCAAAGGCCATGAAAGACTGGGCTGTTGAAAAGGGGGCGACACATTTCACCCACTGGTTCCAGCCGCTTACAGGCATAACGGCGGAAAAGCATGATTCTTTTATCACGGTTCCCGATGAGGAAGGCCGTGTGCTGCTTGAATTCTCAGGCAAAGAGCTGATAAAGGGTGAACCGGATGCTTCATCCTTCCCATCGGGCGGACTTAGAGCTACTTTTGAAGCGAGAGGCTATACAGCATGGGATATCACTTCCCCGGCATTCATAAAAGAGGATGCTACAGGCAAGATACTCTGCATTCCTACTGCATTCTGTTCATATACGGGCGAAGCCCTTGATAAAAAGACTCCGCTGCTCCGGTCTGAACAGGCACTTTCCGAACAGGCTGTGAGGATAGCAAGGCTTTTCGGGCACGATGATGTAAAGAAAGTCACATGCTCGGTAGGACTTGAACAGGAGTATTTCCTTGTGGACCGGAAAAAATATCTGGAGAGGGAAGATCTGATACTTACAGGCCGCACGCTGTATGGTGCAGCGGCGCCCAAGGGACAGGAACTTGACGACCACTATTTCGGCGCCATACCTGAAAGGGTAGGTTCCTTTATGAAGGATCTCAATGTGGAACTGTGGAAACTGGGTGTCACCGCCAAGACACAGCACAATGAGGCAGCACCTGCCCAGCATGAGCTGGCACCTATTTTTGAAAACGGAAATATCGCCATTGACCATAACCAGCTGGTGATGGAAACCATGAAGAAGGTGGCGGAGCGCCACGGACTTGCGTGTCTCCTGCATGAAAAGCCTTTTGCCGGAGTAAACGGCTCGGGAAAGCATGACAACTGGTCACTGGTAACCGATACGGGAATGAATCTGCTGGATCCTGGTCAGACTCCGAATGAGAATATCCAGTTCCTGCTGGTGCTTGCCTGCATGATCAAGGCAATCGATGTGCATGCCTGCCTTCTGAGACAGTCTGCGTCGGATGTGGGGAATGATCACAGGCTTGGGGCGGCAGAAGCACCGCCTGCCATAATATCGGTATTCCTGGGCGATCAGCTGGACGATGTGGTGGAGCAGCTGGTATCCACCGGTGAGGCAAGGAAATCAAAGCGGGGCGGCAAGCTCCGTACGGGAGTCTCTACACTGCCGGATCTTGAAAAGGATGCTACGGACCGTAACCGCACATCACCTTTTGCATTTACGGGAAATAAGTTTGAATTCAGGATGCTGGGATCCAGCGATTCCGCAGCAGAGCCCAATACCACGATAAATGCTATCGTAGCAGAGGCTTTCTGCGAGGCGGCAGACCGGCTGGAGAAGGCTGATGATTTCGATATGGCTGTACATGACCTGATAAAAGAGTACCTTACGGAACACAGAAGGGTTATTTTTAACGGTAACGGCTATTCACAGAGCTGGGTAAAGGAAGCTGAACGCAGAGGGCTGCCTAACCTTGAGACGATGGTGGATGCAGTAGACAGCCTGCTTAGCAAAGATTCTGTGAAAATGTATGAGAAATTTAAGATTTTCACGAAAGCGGAGCTGGAATCCAGGGCAGAGGTCCTGTATGACAAGTATTCAAAGACCGTCTGCATAGAGGCTCGCACCATGGCGGATATGGCAAGGAAACAGATCGTTCCGGCGGTCATGAAATATACGGGTGAGATCGCGGATAAGGCATTGCTGGTAGAAAAAGCCGGCGGAAGGGCTGATGTGCATAAGCAGCTTCTGGCTGATCTTACGTCGCTTTTGTGTGAAACACAGGATATGCTCGTAAAGCTGGAAAAGGATCTTGAAACGGCAAATGGCATAAAAGCCGCAAAGGAAAGGGCATTTTTCTATAAGGACAATGTCATGGCGGATATGGAGTCGCTTCGCGTACCTGCAGACAGGCTTGAGACTTTAGTGGATAAGAGTGTATGGCCTTTCCCGACCTACGGTGACCTGCTGTTCGAGGTATGACGATGGATTCTAAAGCTGTCATATTTGATATGGACGGTGTGATACTGGATACGGAGCGCATATATAACGGCGCCTGGGACCGTTTCGCTGTTGCAAACGGATTTGACAGGGATATGATACGTAAAATGGTGCTTGACTGTACCGGAACCAAGGAAGAATATACTATCCGACGTGTGACGGAGACGATAGGCAGTATCATGAGCTACGAGGAAAGTATTGCTATTGTCAGGCGTTACTTTGCGGAAGAGATCTCAAAAAACGGTCTTCCCAAGAAAATGTATGTCGACGAGATACTTTCGGCTCTTAAGGACAGCAAAGCTGTGCTGGGACTGGCGTCCTCCACAAAAGAAAAGATCGTCCGCAGGGAAATGGATGAAGTGGGTCTTACAGGATATTTTGATGTGATACTGGGCGGAGATAATGTAAAGTCCGGTAAGCCGGCTCCGGATATTTTTCTTACGTGTGCCGGACTTATGAAGTGCACACCCTCCGAATGTTTTGTTGTAGAAGATTCATATAACGGGATCAGGGCTGCACGGAATGCCGGAATGCATGCGATAATGGTTCCTGACCAGATGCCACCGAACGAAGAGATGGAATCCCTGGCAGAGGTAATATTGGATGACTTGAAGCAGGTGTCCGCTTATCTGGAGTCGGCATGGAATCAGGTGTGATGCAGCTGTAAAATGGAGATGCTGTTCTATACGGCTGTCCTATACTGAATAGCTTCTTGACAAATACAGTTAAAACCACTATAAAAGTACTGTAGTTTTTAGATAATTCATGCAGGAGGAAATTTTTACTATGAACAAAACAGAATTAGTTGCAGCTATAGCCGAGAAGTCCGGTCTTACAAAAAAGGATGCTGAGGCGGCTATGAATGCATTCACAGAGACAGTTGCTGCTGAGCTTAAAAAGGGTGAGAAGGTTCAGCTTGTCGGTTTCGGTACATTCGAGGTATCTGAGAGGGCAGCGCGTACAGGACGCAATCCCCGTACGGGCGAGACAATGGAAATCGCAGCTTCCAAGACACCTAAGTTCCATCCCGGTAAGGCATTTAAGGATGCTATTGGCTGAAAGCGGCATCATTTCGGCTGTGGTTTAGAGAATCGTTATCAAATCGCATAGTCGGTAAATTTGATTTTGAGCTGCGGAGCATTCGGACTCTAAAAGGAGCCGGGGCTCCGCAGTTTTTATAACAAGGGGGATGACCATGAGACTGGATAAGTATCTGAAAGTATCAAGACTTATAAAAAGGCGTACGGTAGCCAATGAGGCCTGTGATGCCGGCAGGGTAATGATCGGCGGCAAGGTTGCAAGAGCCTCGGCTGAAGTGAAGCCCGGTGATGAGATTACAATATCTTTTGGCAATAAGGAGACAAAGGTAAGAGTTCTTTCCGTTACGGATGCCGTAAGGAAGGAAGAAGCGGCAGAGATGTTTGAGTACATTTGATGCTGCTACAAGATATAGTGGTTTACATAAGTGGCGACCACTATTTTAATCAAAAAGTCCTTAAAAAGCCCGAAAAACCTTGACTTAACGGCATTTCGATAATATTATGACACTGTATATGATGTTGTATTTTTTGCTTTTTTACGAAAAATATTTGTTACATCTGACATAATATATGGGATATTTTGATAAAGGTGCGTTAGAGTAGTGGGTATTACTAAGGCTGCAGGAAAGAAAAAGAAGAAGAGCAAGGCGCTGTTCCTGAAAGAAAAAAATACGGGAGCAAAGTTTGTGAACTATGTTTTATTAATGTGCATAGCGCTTTTTCTCGGAATATTCTTTATGGTGATATCTTCACTGAGGCTGCAGAAGGCAGAGCTGGATGCAAAGCTTGATGATGTCAGGCTTGCGACAGATGCTGAGAGGGTGCGCACGGCGCAGCTTGATGAGCAGAAAGTATATACGCATACCAAGGAATTCATAGAGGAACAGGCAAGGGAGACCTATGGTCTTCTGTATGACGGAGAGATACTTTTTGTCTGCGGGGAAGAGTGAGAGTCGGAACAGGCTGCCTGCTCCTTCGCTTTTGGGATATTAATAGTGTAAGATTATGCAGCCATACGGCATAGCCGCATGGCTGTTTTGATGTTGCACCGCCTGTCGGATGCTGAAATCTATTTCACAGAAAAAACGGCATGATCAGGCAGCGGGTGTTATGGCAGGGGAAGTTTATGGCCGGACGGGATATAAGATTAAAAGTAAATGACTTTATCGAAGAAAACGGACTGATAGCAGATGGGAGTACCGTGATCGCGGCGGTTTCGGGCGGTGCGGATTCACTGTGTCTTTTATATGTGCTGCATGACATCATGACGTTCGGAAAGAAAATGGAGATACGGGCAGTACATGTTAACCACCATCTGCGGGCTGAAGCTGACATGGATGCAGACTATGTAAAAGCGTGTTGCGAGAGTCTGGGGGTGCCGGTATCTGTTTATGATGTAGACGTAAAAGCTCGGATGCAGCGTGACGGAGTGTCCTGTGAGGAAGCGGGACGGATGCTCAGGTATGAGGTGTTTGCGGCGGAGGCGGAAAAGTCAGGCGGGTCAAATGCGCTCATTGCTGTGGCACACACTATGAACGACCGGGCTGAAACCATGCTCATAAATATGTGGCGCGGAAGCGGTCTTAAAGGGCTGGCCGGCATTCCGGTCCGCAGGGGAAAGATCATCAGACCGCTGCTGTGCATAAGCCGGGAGGATACGGAAAGATATCTTGATGAATGCGGCATATCCTACTGTATTGACAAAACAAATGAAGAAGACGAATACACAAGGAACCGGATAAGGCATCATATACTTCCGAAAGCAGAGGCTGCGGTTAACGGGCAGGCAATACTGCACATGAATGAAACAGCTGAACAGATCATGAAGGCAGAGGCATTTATTGAAGCGGGAATAGAGACAGCTTATGCGGAATGCGTGAGGGAGGAAAGCAAAAATGCCATGCCGGAGGAAGATGGCGCATTGCAGCCTTTTGAAAAGGCAGGGAAAAAGGATCCCTGCGTGCTGTACATAGAAAAAACCAGCTTTCTTTCACTTCATGAATATATGCAGGAGCGGCTGCTGCTTAAGTGTATGGAAAGAGTCTGCGGAAAGGCAAAGGATATATCTGCCGTCCATGTGAAAGCATTAAAGGGGCTTTTTTCAAAAGGCCGGGGAAAGCGCCTGGACCTGCCGTATTTCATTACGGCAGTACGCAGAGACTGTTATGTGGTAATGTATCTTCAGCCGGACAAATTCATAGGAAAAAACAAGCCCGAAGCTAAAAAACATCATTAAAATATGTGCCGTGGATGGCAGAAGCCACTGAATTATGGTAGAATAAAAACTCACGGTTTGTCTGCCGTAGATGGCATTAGGGCATGGCCGGTAATTGATGATCTGTGCGGTAACGGTATGAGTCGGAGGTGATTGCATGGTAAAAGACGAGATATCTGTTCTGATAACGGAAGAAGAGATAGAGAAGCGGATAAGAGAAATGGGTGAGGAGATCAGCAAGGCCTATGAGGGCAGGGAAATACACCTTATCAGTATCTTAAAGGGCGGCGTGTTCTTCACATGTGAGCTGGCTAAGCGGATAACAGTTCCGGTGTCAGTGGACTTTATGTCCGTATCAAGCTACGGCAGTTCCAAAGTGTCAAGCGGTGTAGTGAAGATCATAAAGGATCTTGATGAAACCATAGAGGGTAAGGATGTGCTGGTGGTCGAGGATATAATCGATACGGGTACCACGCTGAGCTACCTGATGGAAATGCTTGCCCAGAGGAGGCCGGCAAGCCTTGCGCTCTGTACGCTTATGGATAAGCCTGAACGCAGGATCCACGAAGTAAAGGTAGACTATACAGGGTTCGAAGTACCCGATAAATTCATAGTGGGTTATGGTCTTGATTATGCCCAGCATTACAGAAATCTTCCATACATAGGAGTGATAGAAAATTGAAAAATAAGTCAGGTTTATTAGTATATTTTATATTTGTGCTTCTGCTGGTGGGTGCTGCGCTTTGGATAAGTACCAGTGCAAAACCGCAGTCAGTCTATACCATGGATGAGTTCAAGGCCGCAGTTAAGGATGGAAATGTAGTCTCGCTTACCATTGTCCAGAACAGGGAAGTTCCTACCGGTGTTGTGACAGTAGCATTCAATGATCACAGCAGCAACCGCTTCAATGTATCGGATGTGAATGATGTCGAGAAATACGCAGAGAAAAATGAAATTCCTTATCTTGTAAAGGATGTTCCGAAGGAAAGCTGGTTCGTTAAGTATGTGCTGCCTGCACTCATAGTTGTTGTTGCCATAGTATTTATCTATGCTATGATGAACGGTGCAGCGGCAGGAGGCGGAACCGGGGCACGCATGATGAATTTTGGCAAGAGCCGCGCACAGCTTATCACGGATTCAAAGATCACTTTCAAGGATGTTGCAGGTCTTATGGAGGAAAAGGAAGACCTGGATGAAATCGTGGATTTTCTGAGGGATCCTGATAAATACAATAAGCTGGGGGCACGTATACCTAAAGGTGTACTTTTAGAGGGACGTCCCGGTACCGGTAAGACCCTTCTTGCCAAAGCAATTGCCGGTGAGGCGCAGGTGCCTTTTTACTCCATATCCGGTTCTGATTTTGTGGAAATGTTCGTGGGTGTGGGTGCATCCCGCGTAAGGGATCTTTTTAGTGAGGCTAAGAAGAATGCGCCCAGTATAATATTCATAGATGAAATAGATGCTGTGGCAAGACGCAGAGGCACCGGCATGGGCGGAGGTCATGATGAAAGGGAACAGACTCTGAACCAGATGCTGGTGGAAATGGATGGTTTCGGGATCAATGAGGGCATAATCGTGCTGGCTGCAACCAACCGTGTTGATATCCTTGATCCTGCGATAATGCGTCCGGGACGTTTTGACAGGAAGATCACAGTATCGGCACCTGATGTGCGGGGAAGAGAGGAAATCCTTAAGGTTCATGGTGCCAATAAGCCGCTGGGATCGGATGTGAGTTATGAGGAGATCGCCAGGACTACAGCAGGATTTACCGGAGCTGATCTGGAAAACCTCCTTAATGAGGCAGCCATCCGTGCGGCAAAGGAAAAGAGAGAATTCATTACGGATGAGGATATAAAGAAGTCTTTCATAAAGGTAGGGATCGGAACCGAGCGGAAAAGCCGTCTTGTTTCCGATAAGGAAAAGAAGATCACGGCTTATCATGAAACTGGCCATGCAATCCTTTTCCACGTGCTGCCCCTGGTGGGACCTGTATATACCGTCTCGATTATTCCTACGGGTGCAGGAGCAGCAGGCTATACCATGCCTCTGCCTGACAGGGATGATATGTTTGCCACAAAGGCTGAGATAGAGCAGGATATAATGGTTACCTTAGGCGGACGTATAGCTGAGGAGCTTATCTTCGGGGATGTGACGACAGGCGCGTCCAATGATATCAAGAAAGCTACAAAAGCAGCAAGAAATATGGTAGTAAGATACGGTATGTCCGAGCTTGGCATGATAAATTATGAAGAGGGCGATGAAGATGAAGTGTTCATCGGAAGGGATCTGGCGCATACAAGGAGTTTCAGTGATACTAAGGCTGCCGAGATCGATGCCCAGGTCAAGATGATAATAGACAGGTGTTATGCAGAGGCCAGAAAGATACTTGAAGAGCATATGGATGTGCTTCATGCAGGAGCTGAGCTTCTTGTAGAGAAGGAGCGCATCAACAGAGAGGAATTTGAGGCTCTTTTTGAAGAATAATGCAAAGTTGCACAAAAACTTCTGCGAAATTTACTAAATTTTGTTCAATTTTGGAATAGCTTGAATATAGCTGTTTTGGTATTATACTGAATGTAACCCCCAATACATTTATAGTTTTTGCTATAACCCCATAAGAAAGAAATACCTTCTCTGAAAATGACAGAACCTTTAAGGCCTGTCATTTTTACTTGTTACGATACAAGGAATCAAAATACAGCCGGCTGCCATGCTTGCATGGAAAGCCGGCTGTATTTGGATTCCGTACGAACATGAGCAAGAAGCGAGACGCACCCATACGGGTGCTATACCGCGGATTGCGAATGTTCGCCGGATTGCGGGAGCTGCGAAGCAGCGGAGCAATCCGGGTATCGTACTTTCTTTATTATCTCCCCTCACATTTTTATTATGTACAAATACCCCTTTAATCTGTATAATATGTATTCAGATGCTTTGTGTTCAAAGCGTGATTTGTTGTTCATTGATAAATCATTTTAAATCTAATAAGGAGGTCCAATATATGATTTATTCAACAGAAGTAAAGGCAATGTGTCCGGTTCACCAGGGCGTTCACCACGGTGCAGCTCCCATACCGGAAGAGGCAAAATGGGTTAAGGCCAAGAAGGTAGAGGATATCTCCGGCTATACTCATGGTATCGGCTGGTGTGCTCCTCAGCAGGGCTGCTGCAAGCTTTCCTTAAATGTTAAGGACGGCATCATCCAGGAGGCTCTGGTTGAGACTATCGGCTGCTCAGGCATGACACATTCCGCAGCTATGGCAAGTGAGATCCTTCCCGGTCTTACAGTACTTGAGGCTCTTAATACAGACCTTGTATGTGATGCCATCAACACTGCTATGAGAGAACTTTTCCTTCAGATCGTTTACGGTCGTACCCAGAGTGCATTCTCTGAGGATGGACTTCAGATCGGTGCAGGTCTTGAGGATCTTGGTAAGGGTGCACGTTCAATGGTAGGTACTACTTACGGTACTCTTGAGAAGGGACCCAGATATCTGGAACTTACAGATGGTTATATCACACATCTGGCTCTGGACGAGGATGACGAGATCATCGGTTACAAATATATCAACTTCGGCAAGATGATGGATTTCATCAAGGCCGGTGAAGATGTTGTCAAGGCAGTCGAGAAGGCTTCCGGACAGTATGGACGTGTGGCAGATGCGGTCAGACTTATCGACCCTCGTAAAGAGTGATTAAGGAGGATAATACACAATGGCAAAATTTGAATCATATGAGAGAAGAGAAAAGCAGATCCTTGCTAAGCTTAATGAGTACGGGATCAGCTCTATTGATGAAGCTGAGCAGATTACAAAGGATGCAGGATTGGATGTTTATCACCTTATCGAGGGTATCCAGCCTATCTGTTTCGAGAATGCAAAGTGGGCTTATACTGTAGGTGCTGCTATAGCTATCAAGAAAGGCTGCCGCAAGGCTGCTGATGCTGCAGCTGCTATCGGTGAAGGCCTTCAGTCTTTCTGTATCCCCGGATCTGTTGCAGATACACGTAAGGTTGGTCTTGGTCATGGTAACCTGGGCAAGATGCTCCTTGAGGAAGACACAGAGTGTTTCGCATTCTTAGCCGGTCACGAGTCATTCGCAGCTGCTGAGGGTGCTATCGGTATCGCAGAGAAGGCTAACAAGGTTCGTAAAAAGCCGCTCCGCGTTATCCTTAACGGACTCGGAAAGGACGCTGCTCAGATCATTTCCCGTATCAACGGCTTTACCTATATCGAGACTGAGTATGATCCTTATACCAACACTGTAAAGGAAGTTTTCAGAAAGTGCTATTCCAAGGATCCTGAGTCACCTCGTGCAAAGGTTAACTGCTACGGCGCTAACGATGTATGCGAAGGTGTTGCAATCATGTGGAAAGAAAACGTTGATGTTTCCATCACCGGTAACTCAACCAATCCTACCCGTTTCCAGCATCCCGTTGCAGGTACCTACAAGAAGGAGCGTCTTGAGGCAGGCAAGAAGTATTTCTCAGTTGCTTCCGGCGGCGGTACAGGACGTACACTGCATCCCGATAACATGGCAGCAGGTC
>DGSK01000006.1:44418-60386 GCA_002393955.1 Lachnospiraceae bacterium UBA4364
TCTTCTTCAGTTCCTGCACACGTTGAGATGATGGGTCTGATCGGAGCTGGTAACAACCCCATGGTTGGTATGACTGTTTCTACCGCAGTTTCCATCGAAGAGGCTGCAAAGGCAGGAAAGTTCTGATAATATACTGACGTAGTTTCAGAGAAGATTTTGTGAAATGGCGTTTACCTTTGAAGAAAGGCAGGCGCCATTTTTATTTGGAAAAAAAAGGCTTTTGTGATAAAATGATTCGGGTGAATTGAGACGATGGTTAGTTTAATACACCGTAAAAGGAGGTATCTTTATGGCTCTGCCAAAGGATCCGAATATGCTGCTCAGCTATATAAATATGAACCTGCGGGATAAGTACCCGGATCTTGATGAACTGTGTGCGGCGGAATGCTGCGAGCGGCACCGGATAGAGGAAGCGCTGTCAGCTGCGGGCTTTGTTTACGATGAAAATCTTAAAAGGTTTGTAAACAGACAGTAGGCATTGGGCGGTGCGTGGATATTGTTAATTTAAGTAAATGATCATATAACATCACAAGCCCTGGATACAGGGAAGAAAGGAAACAAAATGAAACAGAGACCTGTAGTTTTAATGGTACTTGACGGCTTCGGACTTTCCGATGAGCATGAGGCTAATGCGGTATATATGGCAAAAACGCCTGTTATCGACAAGCTCATGGCAGAGTGTCCTTTTCAGAAAGGATATGCTTCCGGACTGGCAGTAGGACTTCCTGACGGACAGATGGGAAATTCTGAGGTAGGACATATGAATATCGGATCCGGAAGGATCATATACCAGGATCTTACGCTTATCACAAAGTACATCGAGGATGGCGTTTTCTTCAAGAATGAAGACCTTCTTCGCGCAATAAATAACTGTAAGGAAAAGAATTCCGATCTTCATATCTGGGGACTTTTATCTGATGGTGGGGTTCACTCACATAATACACATCTTTATGCACTGCTTGAGCTCTGCAAGAAGGAAAATTTCGAGAGAGTTTTCATTCATCCTTTCTTTGACGGCCGTGATACGCCCCCTGCATCAGGAAAGGATTATCTGCAGGCGCTTGTAGATAAGACTAAGGAAATCGGTGTTGGTAAAGTAGCTTCACTTTCCGGACGTTACTATGCAATGGACAGGGATAACAACTGGGACCGTATCCAGCTTGCTTATGATTCACTTGTACTTGGAGAGGGCGAAAAAGCTACCGATCCTGTGGCTGCAATGCAGGCATCTTACGATAAGGATATAACAGACGAATTTGTTATTCCTACAGTTATTACTGACGAGAGCGGCAAGCCCTTAAGCGTTGTAAAGCCTGATGATTCTGTGATCTTCTTCAATTTCCGCCCTGACCGTGCAAGAGAGATCACCAAGGCGTTCTGCTTTACTGATGAGGATATAGCAGCTCAGCCCGGTGAGGCTTCCGATACAAAGTGCATAAAGCATCTTAAGAGGGCAAACGGATATATGCCGCTTACCTATGTATGCTTCAAGGATTATGACGAGACGATTCCCAACAAGTATGTTGCTTTCAAGAAAGAGGAGATCGTTAATACTTTCGGTGAGTATCTTGCAAAGAACGGCTTGAAGCAGCTCCGTATTGCAGAGACTGAAAAATATGCGCATGTAACATTCTTCTTTAACGGAGGAATCGAGGAGCCCAATGAGGGTGAGACCAGGACACTGGTGCCTTCTCCTGCAGTTGCTACGTATGACCTGCAGCCTGAGATGAGCGCACCTGAAGTAAGCGAGAAGCTTGATGCTGCCATTACATCGGGAGATTTTGATGTGATAGTCATCAACTTTGCAAATCCTGATATGGTCGGCCATACGGGTGTACTGGAAGCTGCCATCAAGGCTGTTGAAAGGGTAGACGCCTGCGTAGGCGGCGCTGTAGAGGCTGTTAAGAAGATGAATGGCGTGCTGTTCCTCTGCGCTGACCACGGAAATGCAGAGCAGATGGTCAATAAGGAGACCGGTCAGCCGCATACCGCACATACTACCAATCCTGTACCTTTCATCCTTTACAATTACGATCCTGCATATACGCTTCGTGAAGGCGGCAGACTGTGTGATATCGTGCCTACGCTGCTTGAGGTAATGGGACTGCCTCAGCCGGCTGAGATGACAGGACAGTCACTTCTTGTAAAGAAAGCATAAATGTAAAATGGTTCGACCGTCAGTGGTATGTGAAGTACCGCTGACGGTCGTTTAGGAATTAAAAGGCAGCCGCCAGCGGCGGAAAGGGGAAATATGGAAGAAAAAGATCTGCAGGGATACAAATGTCCGAATTGCGGTGCACCGCTTATCTATAAGGGCGATGTCCAGAAGATGGTCTGTGAGTATTGTGACAGTACCTTTGAGATGTCAGAGTTTTCGGAAGATACCAGACATAAGGACGCTCCTACGGACTGGTCTACCGTGGATAATGGTACAATAGAATCCGAAGGAATGTCTGAATATATCTGTGAATCGTGCGGCGCAGCTCTTATCACGCAGGAAACAACCGGTGCTACGGAGTGTCCGTACTGCGGTAATCCCATAGTCGTATCTTCAACCTTCTCGGGAATGAATCTGCCTGATGCAGTGCTTCCCTTCAAGGTGGATAAGAAATCCGCCACCGATGCGCTTAAGAATTTCTATAAGGGCAAAAAACTTCTTCCGAATGGATTTGTAGATTCGAACCATATCGATAATATCAGCGGTCTGTATGTTCCTTTCTGGCTGTTTGACTGCAAGGCAAACGGCAGCGGCTTCTATAATGCCACTATAGAGAAAGATAAAGGCGACCAGAAGGAAATAAAAGAATATAAGGTAATGCGAAGCGCGAGCATGCGCTTCGAAAACGTTCCTGCAGACGGCTCAAAGGAAATGAAGGATGAATATATGGATTCCATAGAACCCTTTGATTTCAAGGAACTGACAGATTACAATCCGGCATATCTTTCAGGATATGTTGCAAACAAGTATGATGAAAATCAGGATGCAGTAAAAGACAGAGTGGATTCCCGAATGCGTGATACTGTTCGCAGTGAGCTCAGAAGTACCGTGAACGGATATACCAGCGTATCCGAACAGTCCTGCAACGTGGATTTCGAGGATGCTGTCATAAGGTACTGTATGCTCCCTGTATGGATGCTTTCTACCAGATATAAGGGTGAGGTTTACAGTTTCGCCATGAACGGACAGACCGGAAAGGTCACCGGCGATCTGCCAATCGACAACGGTAAGAAAGTCGGAATGTTTGTCACAACATCGATCATATCATTTGTTATAATGGCTATCCTTTATGCAATCGGTATGGCTCTTTTGGGAATTGAGCTTAGTATGATAACGGTAGCTGTAGCCATATTTGTAGCTCTTCTTATAGGTGGACTTGTGACCGGTGCGGAGGTCCATAAGATGACAGCACATAAGGGAACCTCCGCAGCAGCGTATCTTGTAAAGGATTCCTTCAAGCTGACCGGTAAAAACGACAGGCTTGTAAAGACAAGGTATGTAAAAAAGAATAACGGCTCGAACTGATCGGTTAGAACCGGAAAATGCGACGGTCTCTCACAGAGCCTGCGAGTATCATAAAGTATCGTTACTATTCACAGCTGATTTAGACAAAAGGTAAAGCCACGGCGGGAGTCGTGGCTTTCTGCATCCGAATCAGGCGAAGTCTACACTTCGCCTGATAATTCGGTAAGGGTATATGGGTTACCTGCGGTGAGACGGCTGAATGCATTAAAACAGTTCACGCCATTTCGATAACAGGTTTCGATATACGTTCGGATGTCTGCAAAGTATTCTGAGTACTTCTGCGATACAAATTGGCCGGACACCTTTTGTTTTGTCTTTGTAAATCGTAGGGAACGTTCGCTGAGGTTATTGGTTGTCGGAAGGGAGAAATCTGACAACCACATAAAATAGTTATTCCTGTATTTCTTCAGTCGGGCGATCAGCCGTCTTTCATCAGTCTCAAAATATCTGTTGGATGATGTCTGGTATTCTTCAACTGCTTTTTCCAATAATTCATCCAGTCGCCGGTTAAATCCATGTATATATTCATCATCGAAGGATGTATGCCCTTGTTCTATCAGTAGTTTTCTGTCATGCTCAGCCTTTTGTATCAACTTCTTCAGTTCTATGCACCAGCTGTGTTCCGAATCATCGATCAGGGACTGCAGATCCCTTGAGAGATGTTCATTGCATTCGATGTTCTGAAACTGGAAATCATCGTTGTAATTGATCGTGTTATGATCATGCATTACGATGGTATCCGGACTGAGAGCAGCAAGGATGGAATCCTCATCGATACCTGCGCGATCCTTTGCCTTATGAGATTTGTAAAGAGCAAGTTTTTCATTCCCATAGAATCTCATGCAGGCACGGGCAGTGTTGATGAATATGACGGTATCATCCCAATAAACAAGTTTTAAACTTATGACAGCCATGCGCACTTCTGATACAAATGGCTTGAGCAGATCGGACGCCCGTTTTTGCAGTTTGCAGATATATCCTTGACTCAGAGAAATCTGATCATGCATAAGACCGGCTATGATCTGTGCAGTCCTATTGATGCTGACAAACCCATGATTGATCAGGGCAAGCGACAGCGCCTGAATTTCCGAACCGTACTGTACGGGTTCCTTGATGCTCAATGGTATTGGAGAATGGACTGTTTTCCCACAGTCAAGGCATTCATACTCATAGAAAATATGACGCGTCTTTATGACAGTGACCTTGTAGTCGATCGTATCCTTATGCCTTTCTCCGATATATTTTAAGTTCCCGCCGCATTTCGGACAGGCTTCAAGTGTATGATCAACCGTCTCATTAATCTCATCATCCGACAGTGGGGAGAGAGCGTGTTTTTTGTGACCGGCCTGCCCGCCCTTTTTCTTTCCGGTTTTGACTCTTGAATTCGGAACAACCTTTTTCTTATCAATCGGCATCTGGCTGGTAGGAAGACCACTGTTAGTTCCATCGTTATTAGCGATGGAATTCAGACGAAGTATCTCTTCTTCGAGCGCAGAAATCTTAGCCTGTAGCAATTCATCATTGCCAGATGTGGAAGGTGCTGCATAGATCGCCTCAAGGCGTTTCTTCAGTTCCGCATTCTCTTTTTTCAGATCGTCATTTTCAGCCCTCAGTTCCTCGTTTTGAAGCTTGATTTCAACTATTTCGATATTCTTAGATTCGGCATAGTTTGACTGCTGGGAATACCAGCCCTTAAAGCGTTCGAGCTTATTATTAAGGTGTTGTACTTCCTGGGAAAGACGATTGATGGTACGCAAGTGTTCTGCCTTTTCCTTGTCAACATAGGTTCCGACAGAAAGCTCATTTATAGTCTTTTCCGCCTTCTTCAGTTGCCGCTGCAGAGACAGACATTCCTGTCTTCGTATTTCATACGCTTCCTTCAGATCCATTATGATTTCCTGATCTTCTTCTTGAGGACATCAATTTCATTGCGCAGCAACTTGTTTTCTTCCAATAATCGTAATACCTCGGATTTCAGTTCTTTAATGGTCTTGGGCATCTGATATTCATCATTATCCGGAACATAATTAGGACTGCGTTTTTTACCGCGGCCATCTGTTGGAACAATTTCCCCGGTAGCATCATCAACACGACCTATGAGAGTACGTTTTGACCGTGACTGTTTCTTTTCTTTGTCCCAGACATAGGTGGTTTCATAAGCATAAGTCAGTCCGGAACGTTTGTCTTTGTTGTATGTGATTGCCATACGATCACCTCCTTATATCGTCATGTATGATTATATCACGTGACGATTGAAAATACAATAGAAAAATGCCAAAAAGTCAGATGAAATCTGGCTTTTTTGGCATTTAAATGAAGAGGAGAATCGTCACGTGTTAAAGGTGAGGAGTGTGAGAAGGCAAATTTAGCTGTGAATAGTAACAAAGTATCTGCAAGGGGAAAATTTCCCCTTGCATTTTTTTGGGGTATGGTGTAAAATAGCTTTTGTTGGTTAACGAGCCACTATAGCGCTATCGCCAAACGGTAAGGCAACGGACTCTGACTCCGTCATTTCAAGGTTCGAATCCTTGTAGCGCTGCTAAATGAAAGCCTTTCAAGTATAGTACTTGGAAGGCTTTTTTCTTGTAAAATCAAGGGTTTCAGGGGGTTTCAGGAAGATAATTCTTATTCATTCTGGTAACAGCTTTACGGGACAAATCAGAACATTTTTTCGTGAAAAAAGGGGGATTTCCGTTAAATTTCTTTTATGTAATGAGACTTTAATGAGACATTGGAATGCCGGTTTTCTTTGTAGATACTGGGGTTACGGGATTTTTTTATAATAAATCATCTTTGTTGCATAATTAACCCTGAAAAAGATCCCTGTTATAAAAGAATATGTAGGTGGAAAGAGGGAATTTTGTAAATTATTTCAAGAGTCAGATTGGTTAAAGAACGGTGCTAGAAGCCCGAAAGAGGAAAAACGGCAGTCTATCCATGAGATCATTGCAGAGAAAAAGAAACTGGTGCAGAAAAGGAACTCAGGGTGTGAGGACAGGGAGAATACTTTCCGTAACGATGTTTTTTGAAAATTGTTTGCATTCGTTATATTTATATGATACTATTTTTCTCAAGAGGTAGTGCTTGCACTGCTGGGGCTGGTCGAAAGACCCAGGTCCTACCTAATCGGCGGGGAGACTCCCCGCCATTTCTATTTGTATTAAATTCAGGGGTGAAATATTGAAAACAGTTAGTATATTTGTTGACGAATCCGGGGATATGGGACTAAAGGATAAGGGAAGAACATTTTATGTTATTTCCCTTGTTTTTCATGATCAGGATAATGATATAAGTGCTGATATTGATGCACTTGAGAAAGGATTACTCAACTTGAATTGTCCGAGTGGAGCGGTTCACACAGAACCACTTATAAGAAGAGAATGTCCGTATGAGAATCTTTCCCCAAATGAAAGAAGAGCTATATTTACCAAGTTATTCTTTTTTGCAAAGAAATGCGATATTACATATAAAACTTTCGTGTTTGAAAAAAGACAGTTTAATGATGAAATGAAGCTTGAGGCTAAAATTGCCAGGGAATTGTCACGATTTATAAGAAACAATCTACAGTTTTTTCAGTCATTTGATGAAGTGATACTCTATTATGATAATGGACAGAAACAGCTTAGCAGAATTCTTAATACGGTTCTGGCTACTGAAATTGTTGATTATGACGTAAGGAAAGTTCAACCGAGCGAATACAGGCTGTTTCAGGTAGCGGATCTTATTTGTACGATAGAGCTTATAGATGCAAAATTAGAGGCTGGCATGCAATTATCTAAATCTGAGGAGTATTTGTTTCACAATAAAAGAGACTTCAAAAAAGACTTTGCCAAAAATATAAAGAATAAACTTTTTAAAGAGGCATGAATCAAAAAAATGAATTGCAATAGGTAAATTTATTGGTAATCATTTCCACTCTTTCTATCACAAAGCCAGTACAGGCAAGCGTTTCCGGACCTTAGTATAAGGACTCTGACTCCGTCATTTCAAGGTTCGTTCTTCGATCCGCTCCGGTCGCGCAAAGCTGACGTCCCCCGGACGTCATGCGCCCTTGTAGCGCTGCTAAATAAGGGCCTTTCAAGTATAGTACTTGGAAGACTTTTTTCTTGTAAAATCAAGGGTTTCAGGGGTTTTTTAAAAAACCGCAAACATAAGGTTTGTGGGTTTTTCGTTTGTTAAATTATATTCCGGATAGGATTTCTAAAAGGCTTCTATACGGATATATGACAATGTAAGTGTTATAATATCTATGTTGTCAATGTCATCTTATCTATCCGGGAGGTATCTCGAATGATCTACACAGACAAAACCAAGAAAGCGATGATTTTTATGTTTTCAAAGCATAAGGACCAGGTGGATAAATCCGGTATTCCGTATGCCTTTCATCCATATCATTTAGCTGAACAGATGACGGATGAAGTGTCTGTATGTGTTGCTTTGCTGCATGATGTGGTGGAGGATACTGATACAACATTTGAAGATCTGTCCGGCATGGGGTTCGGTGATGAGGTAATTGACACATTAAGACTCTTGACTCATACAGATGATAAGGACTACTATGAATATGTATCTGATCTGTCCTTAAATATTACTGCTGTCGGGGTTAAGCTTGCCGATTTAAGGCATAATTCCGACCTTACAAGGCTGAATGTCATAGATGACAAAGCATTGAAAAGAGTAGAAAAATACAGGAAGTGCATCAGTTTTCTGGAAGAACAGATGTCTTTCCTTGAACGTGGCAATATGGATTTAGCTAAAGAAAATGCCGAGAAGTTCAAGGAAAAGCATGTTTGAGATAAGCCCAAACTTTGGAAGACAAAAATAAAACGAAATATATAATTCAAAGAATACAGGAGGATAACATGGAGCAGATTAATCAGGAAATAGCGATACGCTTTGGTACACAGTATCCGATACCTTTTCGGGACGGAAAGACCGGTATGAATGTATATGTTCGTGCTAATGGGAGTGCCAGGGTGGTTGTCAAGGATCCGGCAAAATACACAAGTCCGGATGATGTAGAGAATAAAGGGAAAATGATTGCTGTAGATCAGCTTATGAAGGCAGTAGAATCATTAAGTGGAACCGTGGATGCCATGTCTCTTCAGATACAGTCGCGTGAAATAGCAAGGAGCATGTCTGAGGGCTTTAAGGAATACGGTCTTGAAGCGACCGCAATCACGATAATGAATATCGGACCTGATGAGGAATCCGCTGAGAGGTTAAAAAAGACTGTTTCTGATAGTTCTTTCTCGGCTGCACAGCTGAACGAAATGATGCAGAAAGCTACGGCGGCTGCGCAGGCTTCCGGTGCACCGAAAGCAGCAGCGGCACAGGATAGTTTCCCTAAATTCTGTCAGTACTGCGGGGCTAAGGCCGGAAGCAGATTCTGTCCGGAATGCGGGAAACAACTGGTTTAGTTTAAGATATATGGAACGAATGATTAACCGATTCTGGAAATAAGGAACAGTGTAATTTATATTCGCGTTTCTTGGTATCGGCTTTATAGCTGTACTCATAATATTCATAAAGAAGAAATGGATCTGGATCGTCGGAAGCCGAGCAGTTTGATATAAATGATGAGAAGATTTTCATTCACATAGGAGCATAGTACCACCTACACACCCATACCGACCACCTGCGCATGATTCATTGTATCCCATCCCCTCCGTCTGATATATTCAAATCATCAAAGGAAAAGCCCAAGCATAAAGGGCAAGACAAACCAAAAGACATAGGAGGAAAAAATCATGACACAGAATATTAACCTTACAGACAGAGCATTAGAGCAGGTAAATGGTGGCATCAATGACTTCCCTGAATACGATATGATAGGCATAGTAGTAGGTAAGCATCAGGCAGATCCTTATGCATATGATGTAAAGGGCGACAATGATGTAATCTACATCTGCTGCTATGATGAGACAGGTGATATAACCCCCGGAACAGAGGTTTATATGTTCCATAATGATATCGACAATACATGGCAGATAAGGCAGATGACATTCATGTAAACCGGCATATAAGGAAAGATACGGAACAATCCGATATAAATATTAAGAGAAAAGGGCATCTTTCGATCATTAGGTTGGTTGGGAGATGCTTTTTGATACTGTAGAATCATTGAGAATTTGGGATATTTCGGGTATAATATATACAAGGAAAAGGGAGAATTATTATGATTTGTATTGATATAGACGAATTAACACCATGTCTGGTTGATGTATCTACCGGTGAAACGGTTGAGACAGAAGTGATACGAATAAAAAGACGCTCTTTTCTTTCAAAATTTACTGAAAAGAACGGTTGGTATACTAATTGGCAGGGTTTGATAAAGACTAATGAGATCTATGCACTTGTTGTCAAAGGAACTGTTGATATATAGGGGCTGATAGCATTAGAGGACAACCCTGATTTTGGTGCAATATATATAGCATGGGCTGTGGCAGCACCTAAAAATAATCCGGAGTTGTATGAGCCGAAGAAATATAATGGCGTAGGCGGACATCTGCTGGCTATTGCTATAGATCGTTCAGAACAATTGGGGCATAAAGGGGATGTTACTGGATTTTGTCGAAATAAAGACATAATGAATCATTTTGTTAATGCATATGATGCTGATCCGATTTGTATTCTTCATCCGTATCAGATTGGCTTGTATGGTGATTCGGCAAAGAGAATTAGGGAGGTGTATGACTATGAATGGACAGATGACGAAATATGAGAAATATTTAGGCAGTCTTGAAGAAATGAAAGAGCCGAAACCGGCAGAGCTTGTTTTTGATATGCGGGGGGCTGTGGAATATGCCGAAAAGAAGGGAATAAGAATATCTGAATTTTCACAGGAAGAAAAGGATATGTTTGTTAAAACAAAACAACAGGCAAGACTTGCATAATTAAGAAAACAGAAGATACATCCTCTGATCATAATGGTCAGGGGGTGTTTTTTTATGCCTAAACCACAGAAACACAAGTTCCGAAACCAAACACTTGTTTCCCATTTTTATGGTATAGGTCGTTTGATACAATAGGGTTAACCGGAGCGTCAGAAAGGACGTCAGAAAGGAGTCAGAAAGGTCGTCAGAAAGGTAGTCAGGTAAGGGTAAGGTAGTCAGGTAAGTCAGGTAAGAAGTCAGGTAAGAGGATGTATAAGGAGAGGATGTATAATGCATATTCCGACAGGCTTAAGGACAGGATTCCGGATATGAGGAAGGCTGAGCCTTGTATAGACCGTAAATGGGCTTTAGAGGCTTTCAGAACGGTGCTTAATGAGGGGTAAGGAAGGGGTAAGGAAGTAGCCTACACAGGTGAAGAACAGGGCGTTTTGTGGTAAAATAGTATCCGTAGTTTAAGCAGATTTTGACTATGGGGGATAGGGGTTACAGCTGATCTTAATTCATATCTTAACCATATAGTATCCCGCATAATAATTTATCGTGTAGGTTTTATACGGAGGAAAAATCTATGCTGCCAGAAGAAAAAGCTCGTGTGAAAATTGATAAACAGCTAAATAACGCTGGCTGGGATATAGTATCCCGTGATGAGTATGTTCCTATGAGCACCATTGCCGTTAAAGAGGCACTGATGCAGGGCAATACGGAGAGCGATTACCTTCTGTTTATCGACAATAAAGCTATTGCCGTTATTGAAGCCAAGCGAGAAGAGAATAACCTTGGGGACGATGTTGCTGAACAGGCTGAAATGTATGCAACTCATCCGCTGGACTGGTGTGGGCTGTGGTTTGACAAGCTGATCCCGCTTGTATATATGGCTAACGGAAAGAAAATATTCTATAAGAATATGCTTAAAGATCCGGATGGCGAGTATGCGGAGTTATCAGAGTTCCATTCCCCTAAGAAGATGCTTCAGATGATCGGGAAGACTTCGGAGTATGGAGCCTTGCCGTATCTTCAGAAGAAAGGTCTCAGGGACTGCCAGTACAATGCCGCAATGCAGCTTGAAGCAGCTCTGAAAAGGGGCGAGAAGAAGAACCTTGCAGTTCTTGCTACGGGTTCTGGTAAGACATATCTTGCTTGTCTTGCATCATACAGGCTTCTTAACTATACCTCTACGAAAAGGGTTCTTTTCCTTGTGGATAGGAATAATCTTGCAAGGCAGACAGAATCCGAGTTCAGCCTGTTTGACAGAACTGAACATCAGCAGCCTATGAGCAATCTGTATCAGATAAAGAGGCTTAAGAGGGAGTCTGACATAGATGCCGACATAGTTATATCTACGATACAGAAACTCTTTGCTGTTCTTACCGGCCAGTCGCTCTCGGAAGGAAATGAGGATGCCGAGGATGAGGATGCAAAGAAAAATGAAGATAAGGCAGCTGAGGAGGCTGATGTAGAGCTGGGTGATGATCTGAAACTCCCGCCTGATTACTTCCAGTTCATTGTAGTTGATGAATGCCACCGTTCAATATACGGAAAGTGGCGTGCTGTTCTGGATTATTTCTCAGAAGCGAAGATACTCGGTCTTACTGCAACGCCTACTCCTGAGGCATTTGCATTCTTTAATAACAACATAGTCGAGAATTATTCATATGACGATTCCGTTGTTGACGGCGTTAATGTCCCGTCCCGAATCTACCGTATTGAAACGGAAGTGACGGAACATGGTGGAACTATTGCGGAAGGTTCCAAGGTTGTTGAGATAACACATAAAACAGGAAAAACAGTAACATACGGTGCTGACAACACATATATCTATACAGCAGAGGCTCTTGACCGGTCTGTACTAAACCGTGATCAGATAAGGAAGGTTCTGACGGCATATAAAGATGCCATATATACAGACCTGTATCCTGAGCGTGAAAAGAACTGGGAGTATGTACCGAAGACCTTGATTTTTGCAAAGGATGATTATCATGCTACAGAGATAGTGGATGTAGCTAAAGAGGTATTTAAGGATGAGTTTGAAGGAAATGTTCCTGCGAACTTTGTCCAGAAGATTACTTATTCTGCCGGGGATTCCAATGCCCTCATAAGGGACCTTAGGACAGAGAAGGATTTCCGTATTGCTGTTACGGTCACCCTTGTAGCAACGGGAACGGATGTAAGACCTCTGGAAGTAGTCCTATTCATGCGTGATGTCCGGTCTGAAGTCCTATATACGCAGATGAAGGGGCGTGGATGCCGTACAATTAAGGATGATAAGCTCCGTGAGGTTACCCCGAATGCTGATACCAAAGAGTGTTATTACATAGTGGATGCTGTCGGAGTCACGGAACACGACCATGATATACCGGGACCAGGACCTGGGCCGAGGAAAAAGACACTCTCACTTGTTCAGCTTTTAGAACACTTAGCTCATGGCGAGGTCAGTGATGATAATCTTATGCTTCTCAGGAATTACTGTGCGACCATAAACAAGCGTTATGAAGATAATGCCATGTTCGGGAAGCATCTGGATTATTTTATCACAGAATACGGCTTTGCTCCGAGAACTCTTGCAAACAGCATTCAGGATGCCTTTGAGAGAGGCACACTCATTGATTATGAAAGCCCGTCAGGGGACAATACCGCCCGTCTTGCCCTTATTTCGATTCTCATGAATAACATCCAGGCACGGAATAAGCTGATTGAAATGCAGAAGGGTTATTCTGTTTCAGTTCAGGATGAGGATACTGTGATTTATGCCGGATTCTCAAAGGAAACTGCCAAGGGATATATCGAGTCATTCGAAAAATACCTGAATGATAATAAGGATTCCATAGAAGCACTCCGTATTATCTATAATTCCGAGGATACGGTCATCACCCATAAGATGCTGGTGGAACTCAGGGACAGGCTTCTTTCGGAAAACAAGCAGTATGGCGTATATCAGCTCTGGAAGAGTTACAGGATACTGGACGAGGAAGGCAATGTTGATGAACTGGATATAAAGCACAATGTCAGTGCTCTTACGAACCTGATACAGATTGTCCGGTATGCATATAAAAAGAACCTTAAGCTAACAAGCCTTGTGGTAGGGTATGCACAGAGATTCAGCCTGTACTGCGGACAGAACCAGCGTGTATTGACGGAAGACCAGGTGGATATCATGAGGCAGATAGCAGAGTATGTAATAAATGAAGGCGCTATCTCAGCTCCGGAACTTAATTCCGTAAATACTGATCTGTGGCGTAAAGGTGTTATGAGCTTTACACCACCGGTACTGGATAGCGAAATGCTTGCAATGGCAAAATTTTTATTAAGGACGGCATAAAAATATGGCAAATCAGAAGAATGAAGCAGCACTTATCAAGAAGGTAAAGGACATTGCGAATGTAATGGCATCTGCAGGCGTAGGCTTTACGGATTATATTACCCAGCTTACATATATTCTTTTCCTGAAGATGGATGCGGAGAAGGAAGAACTGGGGCTTGGAAGCTCTATTCCTGACGGATACAAGTGGAAGGATATTGTTGGATTAAACGGTGATGACCTTGTAGAGAAATATGAGGAAATCCTTAAAGATCTTTCTGAAGAGGATGGTCTTATAGGAACTATCTTTACAAAGGCTACCAATAAAATCAGCCGTCCCGTTATGCTCAAAGAGGTTTTTAAAATGGTTGCCGGTGAAAACTGGTACATGATGGAAGGCGACCTTAAAGGTGCTATCTATGAGCGTATCCTTGAAGATAACGGTCAGGATAAGAAGAGCGGTGCAGGGCAGTATTTTACGCCCCGTGCTCTCATAAAGGCTATCGTGGATGTAGTTGATCCTAAGATAAATGAGACTGTTGCAGATCCCTGCTGTGGAACCGGAGGCTTCCTTCTGGCTGCCTATGACCATATGCGTGTTCAGAGCAAGGATATGGAGAAGCAGGAGTTCCTAAAGAACAAGGCTCTTTTCGGTGCTGATATAACGCCTCTTGTTGTAACCCTGGCATCCATGAACCTTTTCCTGCATGACATCGGAGTAGGTCATAGTCCTGTTAAGCTGCAGGATTCTCTTATTGAAACTAATGATGATATGTACCAGGTAATTATGACAAATCCGCCGTTTGGAGTAAGACCGCAGGGAAGTGTGGGTGTATCAGAAAACAGACCTGAATTTGTTAAGACAAATGATAACCAGGTAAACTTCCTGCAGCATATCATGTCTATCGTAAAGACCGGTGGTCGTGTGGGTGTGGTTCTTCCTGACAGCGTGCTTACTGATCAGGGTGCTACAGCTAAGGTTCGTGAGAAGCTTATGAAGGATTATAACCTTCATACTATCTTAAGACTTCCGACAGGTATCTTTTATGCGAACGGAGTAAAGACTAATGTTCTGTTCTTTGATAAAGGCGAACCGACTAAAGACATCTGGGTATATGATTACCGGACCGGGATCAAGCATACAATGGCAACAAAACCTATGACAAGGGCTGATCTTGACGATTTTGTTACTTGCTATTGTTCCGGTCATCAGCAGGACAGAAAAGCCACATACAGCGTGGACAATCCTAACGGACGATGGAGATGCTTTACAGAGGAAGAAGTCAAGAAATCCGACACATTGGATTTCAAGTGGCTTGACCTTGAGGAAAAGGATGAGCGTACCGTTCAGCAAGTGCTTGATGACATGCAGGCTGAATCTGACGGAATTGCAGAAGCTGTCAGCAAGCTTAAGGAACTGCTCGGAGGAATTGATATTTGATAGAACCAGAAGCTTATCACCAACCTTATCACCAACCTTATCGCCAAGGTGATGAGCCGGGTGATAAGCCAAAGGAAGTTGCTTGCAAAATAAACAGGCAATGAAAAATAAAGAAGAGTCAAATTTGCCACAGGTTGTGGCAAAATCTGCGGGAGAGGATGAAAAAACTTACCACAACTTGTGGGAAATTTGGATACAGCAGATTTATTTTCAGTCTCCCTTTTTACATTTGTGTTGCTCATGATAGAATAATTCAAATCGGGATTTGAAGGAGTATCACTATGTGGTTTTTATTAGCGCTTGGTTCGGCAATCTTTGCCGCACTGACATCAATATTGGCAAAGATAGGAATTGAAGGTGTCGGATCGAATCTGGCTACTGCGATCCGTACGATGGTTGTTGTTATCATGGCATGGGGAATGGTATTTATTACTCATCAGCAAGCCGGAATAAAAGACATTAGCCAGAAATGCTGGATTTTCCTGATTCTGTCCGGCCTTGCTACTGGTGCCTCATGGCTTTGCTATTACAAGGCCTTGCAGATGGGAGACGCTTCAAAAGTCGTCCCGATTGATAAGTTGTCCGTTGTCATTACGCTGATACTGGCGTTTGTTTTTCTGCATGAAGAATTTACTTTTAAGTCAGTGATAGGGTGTATCCTGATTGGAGCCGGAACATTGCTGATGGTTCTGTGATACAAATTTGTAGAGATAATGTGTTAGCGCGTTATATCAAGTTAATCCAGAATGAAAAACTATGGAAATTGATTTACTGAAAAAAACTGATGTCATTTTTCGCAGAAGGGAAGCTATA
>DGSK01000023.1 GCA_002393955.1 Lachnospiraceae bacterium UBA4364
CCGGTATTTTATTATCAAAAAGATGATTACGGAAATGAAATATCCTTCGACGGTGACTATGAGATTAACGGATTTATTGATAACAACAAGCTGTATATTCGCATAGAGTCAATGGGAATAGAATTTGGTGACGACGATACGTATAAAATAGACACAATGATAAGACTAAATGACGAAAAAAATTATGAGGCACAGCATTTTTTTGGAGATAAGGTAAGCTATGAAACATATAAGTATAATTTTATTTATTTTGAGGATTTCAACGATGACGGATACGCAGATTTTGAAATGAGAAGCAATAGGAATGGTGATGGCATACGGTTTTACTGGAGTCATGATGGCCAGTGTTATGAAAGGGAGTAAGACGGGAGAACCGTCCCTTTGTCTTAAAGTAGAAAGGAAAGATATATCAGGATGGAAAATTTCAGAAAATTAAGAATGATGGCATTGACTGTTGTGATGGTAAGTATGCTTGTACTTACAGGGTGTATAGGATCTGCGCGGGAAAAGGATGAACCGAAAGAGTGGACCGGAGTGGAAAGTTGCGTGCTTCTTTCGGTTGACAACAGTTTTGGAGGCCATCAGTGGGTATGCAGTGATGGAACGGATACATACTTCTTCAAGGCAAAGGGAATATACCGTATGGGAGATGAAAAGAATGAATTGATATGTGAGACATCCGATGTAGTGCTGTGTATGGCCGCAGATGGTGAAAGAATAGTATACGGGACGGATGACAATAAACTATGGGAATATGATTTCGGTAAAAAAAGCCAGTCGTGCATTAATGAGGCGATGCGTGTATGGTCTGTAGTGTTGTGGGATGGAAACGCATTTATGGGTGCGGTAGAATCAACAGATGGTCATTATAGGTGGTGGCAGCAGACGATCTACCAATATATGAATGGTGCATTTATAAAACTTGAAGATTACGAGACTAACCGGAATAATGGTAGTTCAGATATAATAGAGGCTGATGAATACTTTAGCAATGGGAAAAAATACTGGACATATAGGGGAATATGTATTTCTGATAATAATTTAAAATATCTATCTGTAACGGATGATAGCTATAGTAATTATTATATAAGAAATGGGTATCTGTGTGGTTTGATGAATGCGTTATATTATACTGAAAATGGAAAATTACCGGCGAATTTTCCAGAGCATGTCTCCGGGTATATTTTGTACAGCAGTCAATATACTGCTATGTTAAATGATAAATTTTGTATGATTGTGCAATTCTATAATCCGACTTATGGAGACAATAATTCAGACCGGTTTTATCATAAAAATCGTGAAAATATATCTGGTGAGTCTCTTTATTATTGGGACATTGAAACCGGTGATTGTAATTCGGTATATGAAACAGACAAGCCAGATGAGTGGATTGTTGGATATACTGATGATTTGGAGTACTGTCTCATAATGAAAACTGATGGTTTGTATAAGGTGGCTGTAGATGGCACAGAAAGCGATGAACTCGTATGGAGTGCAGAGGGGTGGTTTAATGTAGCGGTAGAGACACTAGACGGAATGGTTTATATATTTTCAGACGAGGATGAAGTGCGCCTTGTAGGAAAGGTTGATATCAGATAAGAAGCTGCCGACGCATAGAATCCGTAAGTATCTTCAGATATGCAAGACAGGGGACGGTTCCCGCGTCTTATTTACTGCGGGTGAATCGGCAGCTTATTTTAGGGACAGGTGCGAAGAAAATAATAAAAGGTGTAGTGACGACATTTATCCGGTGTGTAAGTGAGGTAATATTAGGAGCAAAATGAAATATAGTGGACAGAAAATAGCGGTTTTATCAGGGCTGGTGATACTTGTATGCGCGCTGTGCGGGTGTGAGAAGAGGGAGGAGACGATAGAGACGGTATCACTTAATCTGTCCGTGTCAGATGACAGTATTGTCGACACAAGCGATATGTCGGCTGAAAATGATGCAGATAATGATAAGAATATCGTTAGCGAAGAAGCAACTGATACCGAAAAAAAGGAAGAGGAGAAAGAATGGTGGGAAATAAATCCTTATTCCGGTGATGTAATAGAAAACTATGATCAGATAAGCAGTATTGCTATTGTTACTGAAGAAAGGGAAATCAATATCGTATCGTACAGAGATGACTTTCCCAGAGAACTTCAGGATTATATGATTTTTCACAAACGGGGCTTCCAAGTAGATGAGGTTCCGCCTATACAAACCGGTCATTCTCTTAAAAAGATTGACGAACAGACCGATGAGTCTTTTCTTGCTGAGTATGACTTTCTGCTGGAAAAAGAAAGGCACTTTGATATTGAGCATTATCCTATTGTATACAGGGCAGATGTGAGTGGGGATGGTCAGGATGATTATATCGTCAAATATTATGATTGGGGCAGATATCCGGCGATGTCTGTGCTGGTAAAAACAGATGATGGCTGGAAAAATGCCGGCGGAAGGCTAAACCTGGATATAAGAGCGGATATGGATATATATGTAATAGATAATGAGTATTACCTGTATATGGGGGATATGATCGCAAAGGGAAACGGGAAGAAGCTGCCGGATGATCCTATAGAAATTGTCACACTTGATGATGCTATGAAAAAGACCGGAGTTTTTGAAATTGCATATCTTGAAAAAACGGTAACAGGCTATAACAGTAAACAGAATTTCTGCGACCCGGAATATACGGATGGGATAGAGGAAAGCCTTATTGAGAATCTGGATATAGATAGTGCACTGGCTGGAGAGTATCTGGCAGGCTGGGGCATATATAATGGATATTTTGACATCTATTATATAACTGAAAGGGCAAGTGATGAAAAAAAATACTGCTATATGTTCGGAAAGTATGAAGACCGGCTTTGGGATCAGTACCGTAATGATATATTACTGCTTTTAACAGTGGAAATAGATAAGGATGGTAATAAGAAAGTGGTGAGCATATATCAATTAACAGGGAATTATGATATGGGGGTAAAATGATAAGACAGGGGGACGGTTCTTCTGTCTTATTGCGGTAAGGCATGAGAACTGTCCCTTTGTCTTACTGGGAGCGGATGATTAGACTGTTTGGTTAAATTAAGCGTGGAGGCATAGGATGAGAATTAAATCAGTTTATATACTAATTGCAGCAGTGATGGTTATAATATTTTTTCTCTTTTTTTCTACTGAAAATGTAAGGGAAAATGAAAAAGAGCTGCATGCTTTGGACCAGAATATAATGCTGCATCTGAGGGATAGTTCGCTTGAGGTTATAGGGCATGAAGAGGCAGGAGATGAGTGCAAGTATTATTACTTTGATGGTGAGAGAGTAAAAGAGTTTAGTGTCCGTCAGACGGATGATTTTGAGGATGATGACCTGAACTACGATTTCTATCCATTAGTTGATTTTATAAATAATAATTATGAGGATATAAATGAAATAAGAGTTTATCGCGCAAAGAACAGTATACTTGAAAATCAGAACAGTTCAATTAAGGACGGCCGTGTAGTGTACTGTGTGGAGGTAAAGACTCTAGAGAAGGATTACATATTTATTAATATAAAAGAGGCTATCGGAGTTAAAGACAGAAAGCTTGTCTGGGATAATCATACATATATATACGAGGGTGATACCCCATTATTAAATATAGAAAAGATTCATGATTTTTATTACGATTCTTCGTATCCGATCTACTATTATAAATGGGTTGCATATAACATGGAAATCGTAGGAACTTACACAGCATGGGATGACTGGGGAACACATGAATATTGGGTGACTTATCCTATGTGGAATTATGAAACAGAGTCTCATGATGAAATAATTATTCATATTTATGCGGATGGTCTTGAGTGGTCGGCACTTGTGCATGAAAATATTAAAATTGACATATCGCGTAATGGGGATTTCATACAGAGTTTCAAAACAAGTATAGATGCACTTATGTACGTGGATATGCTGTTTAAGCTTAAGGATTATAATATAGATGGCTATACAGATTTTAAGATTATTCATGAAAGATATTCACGCTTTCCGGAGACAACATGGTATCGCTGGAATCCTGACGGTCACTGTTATGAAGAATGTGAAGATAAGACACTGTTATGAAGAATGTGAAGATAATGAAATAATATGAAAAAGAAAAAGAAGAATAAGAAAAATAAGAAAAATAAGATTAATAGAAGATTGATTTTAGTATGGACAAAGATAACTAAAGGCTTACTTGTTGTAGCGGCTATAATAATTGCTGTTTTGTCCGGAATCTGTATATCAAGGAACAGAAGTACGGATGATCCGCTTGAAAATCTGGACAGCAGAATAATGGCTGAACTGGCTAAAAACGGCATTGATTTCAGTCACCACATGTGGGAAAACCGGAGTGACTACTATTACAAAATTGATGAGAAGTATAGTAGTGTATTTGGAGTATATGTATCGGATATGTTTAAAGATGATGACCTGCGTACGGATTATCAGCCGATGTTTGATGCTATCAAATCTGTGGATAACATCACTGAAATATATATCTATTCCGAGGAGGATAATTACTGTGATGAAAAAAGCTGGAATGATGCACGGGTTATTTTTTATATGGAATTCAAAGCAAATGGACATGAATGCAGGGTTATAAATATAAAAGAAGTGATTGGTATAGAGGACGGCTGTCTTAATTGGCAAAATCAAACTTACTTATATCGCGGTGAAATCCCTATATCGCTTGAATCAATTCATGAATTTTCCTACGACCATGAACGACCGGTATTTTATTATCAAAAAGATGATTACGGAAATGAAATATCCTTCGACGGTGACTATGAGATTAACGGATTTATTGATAACAACAAGCTGTATATTCGCATAGAGTCAATGGGAATAGAATTTGGTGACGACGATACGTATAAAATAGACACAATGATAAGACTAAATGACGAAAAAAATTATGAGGCACAGCATTTTTTTGGAGATAAGGTAAGCTATGAAACATATAAGTATAACTTTATTCATTTTGAGGATTTTAATGATGACGGATACGCAGATTTTGAAATGAGAAGCAACAGGAATGGTGATGGCATACGGTTTTACTGGAGTCATGATGGCCAGTGTTATGAAAGGGAGGATGATTTTCATTGTCTGTGAAGCATCACCTGATGCGGAGTTTTATGAACTGACGGATGAGAACATAGATCACTTTTTTGGAGAATGAATACAAAGGAAAACATGGATAAGAAAAAAGAAATATCAATAGAATATAAGGCATTTATAAGCTATCGCCATCTTCCGTTGAGCATGAGGATCGCAAAAAAATTACATGGCAGCATAGAGCATTACAGTGTACCAAAAGAATACAGAAAAGACGTAAAGGAAAAAAGACTTGGACGTGTGTTCCGTGATGAGGAGGAGCTGGCGGTTTCGGACGACTTGAGCAGCGAGATAATGAGTGCCCTGGATCGAAGCAGTTTTCTGCTGGTTATCTGCGAACCGGGAACCCGCGAGTCTGTGTGGGTAGAGAGTGAGATAAAGTATTTTATTTCGGAGCACGGCAGAGAAAATGTTATAGCTGTTCTTGCTGACGGAACTCCTGAGGAATCATTTCCTGCAATACTTACAACAATATATGATGAAGATGGAAACGTGAGCGGACATACAGAACCGCTTGCTGCGAGTCTGACTGACATTGAACATAATTATTCTGCGGGAAGGTTTTATCGCGAGAGCTTTAGGATATATGCGGCTCTTCTGGGACAGCCATTTGATAATCTGTGGCAGAGGGAGCGGCGTTACTGCTTCAGGCGAAATGCCATGATCGCGGCATTTGCTTTTTCTCTGGTCTTTGCCTTTACTGCAAATACCTGGATAAAAAACAGGGAAATAAGCTTAAGGAATGAGAGGATCGAACAGCAGAACATAGAAATAAGCAGCCAAAATGCGGAGATACAGGCTCAATATGACGCACTGGATATACGTGAGGGACAGCTGCTGCTTATTGATGGGGAGAGGATGGCAGATGCAGGCGATATGCGCGGTGCGGTAACCAATGCGCTTGCTGCCGTAGATAATGAAAACCGCAGGTCGGCACTGACAAATGACGCGTCGTTACTTCTTAGCAGAGCTGTCGGGATTGGTGAATGTTCAAATGTTTTCAGGACAGATGTATTGATAGACCTGCCGGCGGATATACAGGACTATATTCTTTCGGAAAACGGACAGACGGCAGTAATTTATGACGCTGCCGGATACTATAGAGCCTACGACACAGAGGACGGAGCATTGCTCTGGAAGCATCATGCAAACGGAGCTTCGTGCTGCTGTCTGATCGAGAGTAGCGGTATATTTATTATTCAGGATAGAGATGGATATGAGGCAATAAGCTTGACCGATGGAGTGTCCATGTGGAACGCAATGTACGAGCTGGAAAACGGTATATATACGCAGCCGGATATACTGGGGGCCCGTAAGGTGGCAGACGGACAATATTTTCTATATACGGGTTATGATGCTTTTAATGACCAATACTATATGCTGTACCGTGAAACTAAACATGGTCAGGTAGAGAAAAAAGTAATTCTTGAGGATGAGGGATATTTTGTCGGCACCCCGGTAATGATGTCAGATCGGGACGGGACTCATGCTGTCATTTCAACCGGCGCAGACGCAATATATTTTTTCGATATGGAAAATGAAGAACTATTAAACAGGATCGATGGTGACGGTTGTAACCGGATTGATTGTATCTATGATGAGCAGGGAGAACATTTTATATTTTTATCCGTAGATCCGGCAAAAAGCTGTATTTATCTTAATGAATACTTTCTGGATGGCTCGGAGGGATTTAAGACTAAGGTTAATACGGAAATGCCGTCAGAAAAAAATGTGAGTGACTTCAGGATGAGTGTGGAGGCTGACGGAAAATGTATTTTTGTTTCCGTGGATAAAGAATTATATATATTCAGCGGAGAAAGCGGAGACCTGTTGCTTAATAAAAAAATGGAGAATGCTGATATTGCAGAATGGTACATGCTGAATGATAAGGAATACTATTATATCGTAGTAGACAGCAGCGGAAACTATTATGCTGATTTCGGCGAATACGGATTTGCCAAAGAAAAGATCATAGACCGTGATGGCTTTTATAGATTGGATTTTTCAAGAGGATTTGCACACAATGATGGCGGGTACGGCTTTTATCCGGATGAAAATGCTGTGGCGGCCGGTTTATGTGCGGGCGCCCCAAGGACGCTATTTCTATTGCATCCATGTATTGATAAAAGTCTGAAAACAGTGTCCTGGACGGATGAAGGAATGCAGTATCATGCGTCTCTTAAGCAGGTTTCAGGCGGGAAACTCATATATTCGGTACAAGCCGGAGATGGAGATAATGCAGAAACTCTTATCCGCATCATAGATCCGGAGACCTTGGCAGTGGTTGAAGAATACAGGAATTCTGATCCGGAGCTGGCAATTCAGCTGAAGCAGGCCGGAGATATGCAGCTGTGGAGTGATAATAAGCATATTACTTATTATTCAGATGTGCTTGAAAAATATATAACAGTCGATCTTGAGACAGGGAAGAAAACATATGATGACAGCATATTGTATGATGGAATGGCACTTATAAACATGCCGGATGGCAAAACACTCCGTTTTTTTATGGATTCGCGGGATGAGTACGACTATACGGCATATGGACGACGGTTTGGAGTTACTGCTGCTGATATGTCGTGGAAAAAAACGATACTGATGAGGGAAGATGATTCAGGTGATTTTAAGTATATGGATCTGGAGTTTGATTCATATAAGTATCTGGAAATGTATGGTTTGCCGGCTGGCTATCTGTTAATTACGGTGAGCGGGATAAAAAGTACGGATGTCCAGTATTTTCGTGTGATAAACATAAAGAGCCGTGAGATAACGGATATTCCGGCTGTCTGTGAGCATATAGACAAGGATCATATTTGCAGCGGTTCATCAACAGCCTTATTTTCTGCATTGGATCTTGACGGTTATATCAGAATTTATGATATTGCTATGGGTGGCGTCAGGGCGGAAATTAAGACTGAAGAAGGAGAAATATCTGCGATGGGGGTTGATGATAAGGATAAATATTTAGCCGTGGTTATGACTGATAACAGGCTTTTGGTGTATTCAGCGACGGATGGGCAGCTGCTTTCGGAGAGTGTTGTTGATTATATAGACTATAACTCATTCTATACCAATATGGATATGGTGCTGTCAGCTGATGAAAGCAGGCTGTATATCACGCTGAACAGCGGCGGAAATAGCGGTATACTGACGTGTCTGGATACCAATGACTGGCATACGGTATACTCTTCCGAAGATGTACTGCTTTATGTGCCGGAGACTGATGAAGTCTATAAGGCTGTGCCGTCAGCCATGCAGACGGAATATGGGGCTAACGGAATAGTATGCTTTTCGCTTCCGGCGATAGACGAGCTTGTTGAGCGGGGGGAGGAGTATATTGAGAAGGGTGACAGATCGTAAAAAAGAACCGGACTCTTGTCATTATAAATAGTATTATAAAGGCTATGGCTGTAACTGTGCGTTATCTATCTACAAAGGAGCTGATGGGATATATCGTGCGTTATTACGGTTGGATGATGGTGATTCATATTATCGTTATTACAATGCGGTCGTTTTAGGTAATGAGGACGTGGCATATTTATATTATGATGGAATTTATTATGATTTGCGGGGGGAATATCTCGAACCGGGAACAGTATTGTTATGGTTTAAAAGAGAAGCTGGAAAGCTGGTAACTTACTGGGGGGAGATACTAGTGTGGTATGATTTTGGGACTTATGGGGAGTATTTTCATATGACGCAGGAGACACCTGTAATAAGGTGGAAGTGGTAATGAAACGGACAGGAAAGATGTTTCAGGTATGGAACCGTTTATTTATAATAAAATTTTAGTATATCTGCTTCTGATAGTGTATGGCGTGATATTGGCATTTATCAAAACCATGCTTATAAAAGAAGTTAAGTTTAAAAAAGGTAAAAAGTTTCGTATACAGCCCCTGTTTTTAATTACTTCAGAAATTGAAGTTATGTATGTGAGATTCATAATGGAACAAATTGCGTCTGTAGAGGATATAATCAGAGGAAATTCAGCATTTTTGGTTATTATCGGAGAATTGGAATATCTTTGGGCGCTGATAATTGTGGGAGAAACAGTATGGCTTCTGTTAAGGGTTGCAGATAGAAAGCAGGCAATGGGAACCATTGTGGGTGTCATGGCGTTAAATATCATTGGGGTAGTTGTATTTCTTTACGCCGGAAGAGTTTTCATGTTAGATCTGGTTTGACTGTGGAGAATATGGGGGTGTTTGAGCTTGTTTTTGTTTTATTATTTGCAGGAGGCTGAAGATTTGGGGAAAGAAAATAAAGACAATCCTTATGCTTTTCAGGTATCCGCTTTCAAAAGCAAATTTAATATGTTTTGTCATTATTAATACTATTACTAATCTACCCTTGAATATTTGGCTTGTGGCTTATAGTGATGGTCCGGGGGTTGGAATAGCCTTTCTTGTAGCAGTATATTTTTTAGAACCTTTGATAATTGTTATTGAGGGCATATTCTTCGCCTGCGTTCTTAAAGATGCAGACGGAAAAAAGCATCCGATAAAGAGTGTTATTTATGGAGTGATAGCAAATATATTTAGTGCAGTAGTTGGCTTGCTTATTTTATCCCGAGGGAATTTTGTGGGAGTTTTAAATTTCATATCTTTTTGCTTTTCAACTGTTCTAATGTTTTATAAAGGGTTAGGCTGATTAGAAGCGAATAAGAAACGGAAAAATGGCTGATTTGATGAATTTCTGCATATTTTAATGATTGCAGAAAAATATTGAAATATTTGGTTTATCATAGTATCCTATAGTAAATAGGAGGCAAATATGATGAACACAATACTGCCGGTTGACAGTCATTTTTTTACGGTTGATAATCTTTTTGAAATGGGTCTTTCCTACTATAAGATAAAAAAACTTGTAGAAGAAGGCACCCTTGTAAAAGTGAATAAAAGTATGTACGAGAATGCAAACTATGAAGGCGAAGAATCAGATTATTCGGTTGTCGCTGCTTATGCACCTAAGGGCGTGGTTTGTATGCTTAGTGCGGCACGATATTACGGGCTGACGACATATCTTCCGGATGCGGTTGATATTGCTATAGAAAGAAGCATGAAAATATCCACTCTCCCGGATTGGCCAGATATAAATATATGGTATTTCCCAGAGAAGAGATACCTGTCGGGGATATGTGATGTTTCGGATAACAGCGGAAAATTCAAACTGTACGATGTCGAAAAAACAGTTGTGGATATTCTTTATTACCGTAATAAATTAGGAATAGATGAAACTAAAGAAATCCTGAAAAGCTATCTTAATAGAGAGGATAGAGACATTATCAAGCTTCATCGTTATGCGGAAGATCTCGGATGCAAGAGAATACTTGGAACATACCTGGAGGTGCTGCTATGAATAGCGTTGCATCTGTGAAAGCAAGACTTAAAAACAAAGGCATAGAATCAGGAAAGACTATGCAGGAAATGCTCACGTTATATGGGCTTGAGAGAACAATATACCGCCTGTCAATATCAAAGTATAGAGAATTTTTTACATTGAAGGGCGGTATATTTCTGTATGCACTTTATGAAGGCGATTATGCACGGGCAACAACAGACATTGACCTGCGTGCAGAACGTATCAGCAATGATGTAAATGACATGCAAAGTGTGTTTGAAGATGTTTTTTCAATTGAAGCTGATGATCCGTTACGGTTTGATCTTGATTCATTGAAAGTAAAGTCTATAACGGAGTTTAAGAAATATCATGGTGTGAATGTTTATATAAACTGTTTTCTAGATAGGACAAAGATAGACGTATCCATAGATATCGGTTTTGGCGATGTTATTTATCCGGGGCGGACAGAGATGGAATTTCCGGTTGTCCTGAGTGATGAGGCACCGCAGATATATGCGTATTCTTTGTGTTCTTCAATTGCAGAAAAATTTGAAGCAATTGTTTCACTTGCCTATGACAATTCAAGGTTTAAGGATTATTATGATATATATGTGCTTTCGACGACCAGAGACTTTGAAGGAAAGGAACTTAGGGAGGCTTGTAAAGAAACCTTTGAATACAGGAAAACGCCAATAAATGAGATAGTTGCTTTCGAAAAAGGATTTGCTAATGATCCGTTAAGACAGTCCAGATGGAATTCATTTGTGAAAAAGAAAAAGCCGCTTCTTAAAATATCATTAGAAGATACAATATCCGTTATTGAAGGATTTCTTGGACCGGTTGCGGATTCGATAGTAAAGGAAACTGATTTTGAAGGAAAATGGTCATGTGAGAATAAAATGTGGCTATGAGGAATCAGGAAAAAGACAATCAAATTTACATCGAAAGGAAAAAAGCGGACTGATCTCATGAATATTGAGGAATTCAACTTTTTATGGACAACAAAAAAGGAAGATTATGTTCTTGTAAATACAGAGCATGGATACGGGATTGTAGATAAAAAAAGAGAAAAGAGTTCTCTGTATATCAGATGAGAATCTTTCGCAGGCGGTAATTCAAAAAATGATAGCCGAAGGTACTAAAATATATGAGGATATTTGGTGTAAAACTTGTTGTATACCGGACGGCCCCCGATTATTGTTTTTAAAGGCTTAACAGAGGACGGTTATATCATGTAGAGTGCCAGTCGAACCCGGACCGTACAATGGCAATCCATATGTTCGAATATGGTATGCAGATCGGAATGGAGCGTGCCAGAAAGAAGAAGGATTATATTTATGTAGGGTTATCGTAACAATAATGTCTTTTTTGTACAAAAAAATGTCTATTTCTGCAGAACTGCAGTGTAGGCATTTTTTAATTGCTATAATACAGGAAGTGAAAAAGTTACCGCTCAGGTGCGTATATTGACCACTCAGGTGAAAAGCGCCGCAGCATATTTAAAATGCTTTTAAGCTGTGATATGGTAAAGACTATATAGGCCGTTTATATGTAATGTCCGACCGGACATTTTTATTAAATTGGAAAAGGGATGTATATAAACTATGAGGATTGATGATTGCGAAGAGGTGACAAACCATGTTAACGCTGGAAGACATACTATTTATATTTATAGTTTACCTATGTGTTTTTCTTGAAAACTTTTGGCTGCTTATACTTATGTTTGTGCTGTTTGCGGCTGGGGTTATTTTTGCTTTATTACTTATTCGGAAGAAAGGTGTTTCAGGAAAGATTATAGGAATATCAATAGGGGTACTGGTAGGGATAGTATTTCCCATAGTTTTACTTATGACTGTGTTGCAAAGCGATTTTGTAAAAAGCAGGAAAAATGTGGACAAGGACTGGCTTATGGGAAAAACTCTCGAACAGATAGAAGCGAGATATTCATGTCCGGAATACTATAAAAGTAAGAAAATAACGAATCCTGATTATCATTTTGCATGCAGAGAGATTTATGATTGGGAATGGTTTGATGGCTGCGAAAGTGATTATCAATATATTGTTTCGCTGGATGATTCGGGCAGAGTAAATAATATTGTGGTTTATGATAACAACTATGACTTTCCCGGCGCAGTGAATGATCATAGTCATGATAAATATGAAGACAGATGGGACATTATATTTACCTATAAGCTATTATCCTTCTCCCCGTCTTTCAGAGGGCCGGTAAATGATAAAAATAAATAAGAACCGTCCCCTTGTCTTATAGACTGCTTCGGTAGCGGTGTTTCCTGCCGGCAGGATGGGAGAGGACAAGGCCGGAAAAAGCATGGACAGTAGTGGAAGGGGGCTTAGATGGAATTATTTCTGCAGCTGGCAGTATGTGTGTTTGACAAGTTTTTGGAGTTTAACTATCTGAACAGTGTTCTGCCGAGAAGGAAAAATATATCTTCCGTTATGGCGGGATTTATTCTGGTGGTTCTCGGATGTGTTACATTGGGCGTAAATCTCCTGGAGAATTCGACGCTGAATCTGATCGGGTCAAGTATCCTGGCTGTGCTGATCATTGTCACTATTTTTGATGTGACATGGAAAGATGTTGTAGTAAGGTTTTTTATACTCACAATCTGTTCGATGAGTTCAGAACTGCTGGTATGTATATTGTATGATGTCGATCTGAACAGCACGGTCAGCGTGCCCTGGATCGATATGCTTGCGGCGATGTTAAGGGGTGTGATGTATTATGCCATCAGCAGAAACAGGGGGACTGACGGCGGTGAGAGGAAATATTTTTTTCTGCTTAAGATAATGTACCCCGTGATAACGGCGATATTAATTTTTCTGATAAGCCGTCTTTTAATGTCAACTGGTGGAAAAAGCTATGGAATTGAATGGGGGATCATGCTGCTGATGGGCGCGAATATCATATCCTTCAGGTTCATAGAAAAAGCCGTGGATATGATCAGGGAAAAAGAATCGTACCAGAGGGCGTCGGAAGCTAACGCATTGAAGGTGGAACGGTATGAAGAGCTGGAGCGTGAGCAGAAGGCGTGGATGCAGAGGGAACACGACCTGTCGAAGCACCTGACGGCGATAGGCGGTCTTGCAAAGGAAAAAAAGGATCAGGAGATACTGGATATACTGGACGGCATACGGGTGCAGATTGGGGAGATACAGGATGCCTATTATGTGAAAAACGGTGTTGTTAATGCACTGCTGAAAGTAAAATTATCCGAGGCCAGGCGTGAAGGGATCAGTGTGGACTTTTATGCCGAGCCAAATATAAGTCTGGACGATTATGATATAGGCGATATGATCGCAATCATCGGAAACCAGTTTGAAAACGCTATCGAGGCGTCGGGACGGTGCGAAGGAGAAAAGAAAATATGGGCAAGGTATTACTGCCTTGACAACAGACAGATAGTCCTGGAAATGGAGAATTCGTTTATGGATGTACCGATGAAAGCAGGCGTTATGAACAGCACTTCCAAGGCGGATAATGAAAGACACGGAATGGGGATGCGGATAATAAGAGAGACCGTCGATCGGAATGAGGGGCTTTTCTATACGGATAAGGTTAACGGGTTTTTTAGAAGCGTCATAGTGCTGCCGCAAAAGGAAAAGGTGATTTGTTAGAGCCGCTGGTTGCGGTATTTTTCTGTTGAGTATTCAAGTATGTCTTCGCGGAATTTCTTTACCTTGCTTCTGGCAATATTGAGCTCTGTTTTGTCCAGGAGAGTTATGACATTGTAATTCGATTTCCAAACATATTTTAAATTTACAAGATAGCTGTTGTGAGGAAGCGAAAAATGGTAAGGGGAGAGAATGTGCTGCAGTTCCTGAAGGGATTGTCTGACTGTAAGGCGGTCTGTATAGTATTTTTCCTGTGCATATTCCGACAGGAACACATCACAGTATCCGCGTTGTCTTGCTATATAGGTGATATCATTGACAGGCAGATGTATCATTTCCCCACCTTGATAAACAAGCAGATCAAGCTCCGGCCGGCGTTCCTTTAGGTGCTGCAGTGTTTCGTGAAGGATTTTTGCTATTTCTGTGTCGGGCAGTTCTTTTTTTATATACCTGAATGGGGTATGGAACAGTACTTCGGGCGTGATGTCATATACCCCGGAACAGAAGATAAGGATCGCATTAGAAAAATACTGCCTGAATGTCTCGGCGGCGTCATAACCGTTTATATCATTGGAATTGGGAAACTGTATATCCATGAGAAGTATGTCTATCTTGGGGATATGACGGACATCATTCAGGAAAACAGGAAGATCGGTGTAGGTATGAAAGCTATAGTCGGATCCGTTTTCAATTACTGAACCAAGCAGATCTTTTATTCTTTTGATGAAAAATACATCATCGTCGCACAGATATATATCGTACATTATGTCAATCCTTACTTCTCAATCCTGCTGTATAAATGTGTTTCTGTTTCACATTGAGTATAAGATACCATATTGCGACATATATTGATAGACGATTTAAAACAATTAGCTAAATTCGTCAAATATGCACGTAAAAATGTCTATTTCTGCAGAACTGCAGTGCAGGCATTTTTTAATTGTTATAATACATCGAGGGAAAAGTTACCGCTCATGTGCGTATATTGACCGCTCAGGTGAAATCTCTGAAGCTGTATTCTAACCGAATAAAATTAGTGTTAAGATATGGGAAAAGGCAACTGGATTTCGGAGTTATATCCGGGGGAGATAATTAAGGAGAGGCTGGTTTAGAGATGGCGGATATTGAAAATGACAAATCTGATAATAAAAAAGATACCGGGATGATAATCTTTGCGGCAGTAGTGGCAAAGATAAAAGTTTATATGGAATTCGCAATGGCTGCGATAATTATTTTATTTCTGGTATTTGTTGTATTTCCAATTATTGGTCTTCTCATGTGGCACGGAGTAGGAACCGTGAAAATACCTGACCCTGATGATATGACGGAGGACTGTAGGGAAATATATGATATGTTTAAAGCTAATTCATATGAAGGGACCGAAATATGGTGGGTGAGTACGCACGAAGATGGTGGTGACGAATATATTGCTATTGATTTTGACGGGATACCGCGGAATCCGGCAGTTATAAAACAAGTGATAGATGATCTGACAATTTATTATGACGAAAGATGTCCGGTGGGTAATCTGGAAAAGTGCCGTATTACTTTTGATGAGGTCGGGTACGATAGTGGAGATTACCCGATTAGCGCAAGAAACTATGTTGATGAAAGAGATGAGTATCATCCTGAATGGCAGAAATATGCGAATGGAACTTATGGAAAATGGTGGATCTACCGCCCTTTTGTAAATGACTGGAAAGACCTTGAAGAGACCTTAAGTTTTTCAGAAGGTCTATATTGCTTAATTTATGACTGTTCTGATATTTCCGAAGCAGATTCGGAAGCCTGGCCTAATTTGAAATATATCAGGTTAGAGTATTATGGTGAAGATGCTGATGTATATGAGCAGGAACTGAAGGAATTATTCCCGAACGCGGAGGTTCATGTGGGAGAATATTGATATAAACACAAAATGCGAGGAACGAGAGAAATATGAACAAAGATAAGACAATGCTTAAGATATTTTTTGCTATCACTTTTGTTTTCTACGGCATACTTGTCTGCATTATTCCGGTAAGGGCAGATGTGGGTCCGAAGCCGTCGATTGATCTTACGGTTGTTAATGCACCGGAAAGCTATTATGTAGCACTGCTTACAAACCGGGCTACACCTGAAGAACGCGGAGTGCCAAATGTTAACAGTAAACTTAAGCTTGAGGAGGTAAATGATGAAAGTGTAGTGGAATATCTTAAGGGATTCCTTTATGATGGCTGGTTTTATCATGAAACACCGGTGGGGGATAGTTATTACCGTTCAAATGCTGAAAATCGTTATATTTTTGATTATAGTGTGCCAAATCCATTCAAAGCAATCATTATTGATACCAACGGGGATGTGCATATCAGTGATGCGCTCAATCGTGTGGAGTATAATGCTGAGTGTAATTTTGATGTGGAGGCCGGAACACTGACAGAAAATAGGGATAATAAGGTGCGAGGACGCATTATCGCTGTGGTGTTGTGTTACATATTCACTCTTGGCATTGAGGGCATAGTACTTAAGATTTTCAGATATCCGCTAACCAAAAGGAATGAATTCAGTTTTCTCTTTATAAATACGGTAACGAATATTTCCCTGAGTTGCTACTTGATCAGTCATGCTCCATTGGGAGGATTTTTGTTTTTGTTCGTACTGCGATATGCGGAAGTGGTGATAATACTGATAGAGGGGACATTCTATGCCGTAATGCTACGGGATAAGAGTGGTAAGGTCAGGGTATTACGGGGATTTGTCTACAGTCTTGTTGCAAATCTCGCAAGTGCTATTATGAGTTTTATAGTTTAGATATGAATCTAAGGATAGAAATGAAAGCTTTATGGGAAAAAATCGTCCGGTCATATGGAATTCAGTTCGCCATATTGTTGCTGCTGCAGATCAGCACGGACCTTCCATGCAGTATATTCCTGATATACCATATGTGTTATTGAATGTCGCAGAATTTGGGATAAAAATAATAATGCCTGTTCCTATTGTCCTGGTGTCTTATTATTTTCAGAAAAAATTTTTATTCAGGGAAATTGTAGAAAAGGAAAAAAGCAGGCGTAATAATATGAAATCACATAGTACGACATGCGTAACAAGAACGGAATAGGGGCTTCACAAAAAATTCACAAAATTTGTTAGCACTCGCACTTGACGAGTGCTAATAACGGTGCTATTATAACGTCAGAACGAAAGAAGAAGCGGGAAACGGACAGGCACAGGGCCTGCGGATCCCTCGTATAAATAAAAGGAGGAATGACTTATGATGTATGCACCCAGTATTTTTGATGAAAGACTTATGGATTCTATTTTTGACGGATTATTTGAGACTCCCGGAACAGAAACGCACAGTGTGGTCAACAGACTTGCAACAATGAAGACCGACATCAGCGAAAAGGACGGCGACTATCACATGGAGATAGAGATGCCGGGGTACAAGAAGGAGAACATAACCGCAGAGCTTAAAAATGGTTATCTGATAGTAACCGGCAAGACAGATGATAATGAAGAGAAAAAGGACGATAAAGGCAATGTTATCTATTCGGAGCGTCACACCGGCGAGTGCAGAAGAAGCTACCATGTAGGCAGCTATCTGGATAAGGATGACATAAAGGCAGGCTTTGAGAATGGTATTCTCACCCTGGACTTCCCGTCAGAAAGAAAACATCCTCAGGTTGAGGAAAAGAAGTTCATAGCAATAAGCTGACAGTTACTTAAATTTACCTAAAACTACTCCCCACCTCTTTCCGGCCCGGATGGATATATACCATCCGGGCCTTTTGTGTGCTGATGGGAATAGAGTGCGCCGTGCGTATAGCGGAGGATAAGGAATTATGCTATAATATCCTCAGTTAATGAAGAAGAAGATCAAAAAAATACTGACTATCATAATTTTTTCAATAGCGGCCGTTATTATCCTTGTTACCGCGTCTTATTTCGGGTGGAAAAACTGGAAGGAAAAGCACAGGACATACAGCGATATAAGGATTGCGGAATTAACGGGAACTGCTACGGTTGTCCGTAATGGTGAGTATATTAAGCTCTATGACAATATGCCGCTGATGGAGCGTGATGAGATCACCCTTTACCAGGGGACGCTTATCATTACTATAGATAACAGTACGGTTTTGTGCCTGGAGGATGGGACTGATATTCTGCTTAGAGAGTTAGGCGGAGATGAAGATTTCAGTACGAAAATATTCATGTTTTCAGGGGCTGTTACGGGAAGGATCCTTCCTGTTACGGAGCAGCCGATTGCTGTTAACAACAGCTGCTGCGGTATGTCAACGTCTGATTCGATTTTCCGTATCAGCTCGGCGGATGATGAACATGATGCAAGGATTTCGGTTTTTGACGGTGAGGCAGATGTTTATGTAACCGGCGTCGGTGGACGTATTGCAATCGATGAGGTGCCTGCTCCGATGGAAAAAGAGGCATACTACAGGGCAGATGAATCATCCACATCTTTACTGGATGATGAATTAAAAGATATAGACTATGACACGATACCGACGCAGGGAGTGTCGTATCTTCAGTTTTTGAGTGAAGGTACCGCATCGGAACGTCTGAGGGAATTTCTGGCTGAAGCGGCTGAAGAATTGTCGAATACCTATGTTCATAACAACAGAAGTAACGGTGAACGGGATACCTTACGGGCTATCGGAGAGGCTTCTGCTGTTTTGTCATCTGTAAAGAGGGGCGATTATGTTTTCTTTGGAAACTATGATCAGGGATTTGCAGCCGGGGATGAAAAGATAGAATGGCTGGTGGTGGATAAGGCGGACGGAAAGGCGCTGCTGATATCAAGGTATGCTCTGGCGTCCGGATGTTATGATGCGGATATGGCAGTTCGGGGAAGGGAAAAACTTAACTGGCAGACCAGTAATATCAGAGAGTGGCTTAATACTGACTTTTATGAAAGTGCATTTTCTGACGAGGAAAAAGCAATGATAGTATGTGGTGCAGACGGCGTGAGCGATGATAATGTATTCCTGTTAAGCGAGTCTGATGCGATGCAGTATTTTAACGGAAAGATTGTGAATAAGGAATATGACATATCGGATCCTGTGAACTGCAATGCGAGACTGGTATCTTATCCCTGTGAGCTGGCATCTGTACCCGGCAGCAAAAAGGGAAGCTGTAACTGGCTGCTCAGGACATATTCGGAGACCGGAAAAGTAATGATCATCAATGAGTATGGTGCTATTGCACCGGCTGATCCGGAGGACTATATGGGGATACTGCCGGCAATATATGTAGAGTACTCTGATTCGACAGGCGATATGCGTTGAGCTATACTTTATAAAAACGGTTCACACCGTGCAGTCTTGTCAGATGGTGTTATAGAGAATTAAAAAAATTTAAGGAGGTGAAAGGATGTTAACTGATTTGATTGTTGGATCTAAAGGCATCAAAACAAGAGGTCTGAGAAGGTTCGTAAGCATGCTTGCGCTTGTCATTATGGTGATCACTTTTATAAGCGGTACCATTGGTGTGGACGCAGCTAAAGCCGTAACCTACGGACCGACATTTGCAAGCTCTGCATCTGCAGTGCTTCTTGATGGTAATACTGTTTCTTTTACAGCGGTATTTCCTTCAGTGGCGCCGAGTGATGACGGGCTGCTTTATCTTTATCAGCTTGCCACATATGAGTATGCTATTGGTGCGAACGCTCCTATAGCGCAGGCTGCCAACAGTATGCAGCCGACATTCACGTTTGCACTTAACCACAAGCAGGCAGACACCAGGCTGTATTCCAAATTTGTAGTTGCAAGCAGGATAAACGGTGTTATGACTATGTTGTGCCAGCCTCAGTACATTACCAATCCCGAGCTGCTCGCAACACATACACACCCGAGAAAAGCTAATGCAAAGAAGGGGCTGCAGGGCGTTGATTTTATGAATCTTCATATGAATCAGACAACACAGATCTCTCCGGCAAACCTTCCGCGCGTGGCACAGGTTATCAACAATGGCGCAGATCAGGCAATGACCAATCCTTATTCAAGGGCAGGCATCATTCCTACCGATCCCCATCCCGGGATAGCAAGCTACTATATGCTCAATGCCAATGATGCACAGGGCGTAAGCCTGCTTGCAAGCAAGATGGAATACTATGCTGCCAATGCAGGCGCAACAGATGACTGGATCATCGGCAATGAAGTAAATGTACGCCAGTGGAACTATATGATTTTCATCAGCTGGGATGAGTATATGAGGCAGTATGAGCAGGCATTCAGGGTATGTTATACTGCAATAAAGAGCAACAATGCCAATGCGGAAGTATTCTTCTGTCTTGATCAGAACTGGGACAGGAACAGGCCTGCTTCACATAGTGAATACTATGAATATATGGATGGCAAGGACTTCGTTGACCGGTTTGCAGCAGATATTTCCGCTACCGGCAATATCAGCTGGGGACTTGCGCAGCACCCTTATACGGTTCCTCTTACTTATGCAAAGTTCTGGGATATGTCAGGATGTCCTGACGGGGGATATATGGCTAATATGATAAACAGCAACAAGATGGTATCCTTCCAGAACCTTACGACTATTACCAATTACATGGCAACCAATCCTGCGCTGCTTAGTCCTGCGGGAACGGTAAGGCCTATAATCCTCAGTGAAGTGGGCATAGCAAACGGACAGGGAGATCAGGTGCAGGCTGCTGCACTCTGTGCATCCTATGTGGCTGCATCGACTAATCCTTATGTCGAGCAGATCATATACCTTAATGCCAATCACGGAAACTTTGATACAACACTTCTTCCGATGGCACAGGATATGTACAACAATATGGATGGCCCTAACGCACAGGCATATATGAATCAGGCACTTCAGACCATGGGTGTGACAAGCTTTTCCCAGGTTATACATTAAGTAGAAGCGAATAAAACATAACATAACGGGGCTGCCGCCTTGATGATCATTATCATCTGAAACGGCAGCCTCTTTGTTTTCACCATGATGAGAAAAGAGAAAAGAGTTTGGGACTATAGATGGCGGATAAACGGTCTTTATGATAAAATACTTCCGAAATGCTTCGTATGTAAAGAGGTAGAAATTATGCTTAAGAAAAAGGAAGATATACAGCCGGTCATCATTGAGAATATGAAGGGCGGAGAAAAATATATAAAAAGGTTCAACACCGTGGATAAGGACGGCTTTACCGGCAATGCGGATGTGGTGGCAAGGCTTGTGCTGATACCCGGTGCGACTATAGGCTACCATGAACATGTTGGTAATGAGGAAGCCATAATGGTTATTTCCGGCACTGCCAGATGCACTGATGACGGTGAGGTTTATGAGATGCATCCCGGTGATGTGACCATATGCAGGGAGCATCATTTCCATGGGATTGAGAATGCATCTGCTGATGAAGACCTTGAGATATATGCGGTAGTTATAAAAACAGACAGGTGATAAGATGCTTTTTTCTTCGATGATATTTTTGTGGGCGTTTCTGCCTGCAGTCATTCTGATATATTTTCTTATCAATGTGCTCCCTGTAAAAGACGGAGTTCTGAAGGTCAGACTGAAAAATTCGTTCCTGCTTCTCGCAAGTCTCTTTTTTTATGCCTGGGGCGGGATTTATTATCTGGCGATAATGATCTTTACCATTATCGCTGACTATACGGGTGCCCTGCTTATGGATAAGGCTGCGGAAGAAAAAAAGCGCAGACTTATCATGGTCGGGATCCTGGCTGTCAACATAGCGGTACTTTTCTTTTTTAAGTATTTCAATATGGTCATAAACATAATAGAGGCGTTCATGGCACCGGGAGACAGAGGCGTACTCGCTTCTGTATTTGCGCTGGAGGGAACGGGTGCACTGGGGATCCCTGAAATAGTGCTGCCCATAGGCATATCTTTCTTTACATTTCAGGCGATGTCTTACGTGGTGGATGTCTACCACAGGAAGTGCGATGTACAGAAGGATGTGTTGGACTTTGCCCTGTACATATCTTTGTTCCCACAGCTTATTGCCGGCCCTATTGTCCAGTACAGCGATATAGAAAAACAGTTGCGGGGCAGGCAGGAAAGCTTTGACAGGTTTTCTGCCGGCGTGAAGCGTTTCTGTTACGGTCTGGCTAAAAAGGTTATGATCGCCAATTCCCTTGCGGAGTGCGCAGACAGCATATGGGCATCGGATATAGGAAGCCTTGGTACTGCCACTGCCTTTCTGGGAGCTGTATGCTACACCCTTCAGATATACTATGATTTTTCCGGTTATTCCGATATGGCGATCGGACTTGGAAAGATGTTCGGCTTCGAATTCCGGGAGAATTTCAATTACCCCTATACTTCGCTTTCGGTCCGTGAATTCTGGCGCAGGTGGCATATTTCCCTGTCATCGTGGTTCAGGGATTATGTGTATATTCCTCTTGGGGGCAGCAGGCGGGGGCTTAAGAGAACCTGTATTAATCTCTTTATAGTTTTTCTGCTGACGGGTTTCTGGCACGGGGCCAATTTTACCTTCATATTCTGGGGGCTGTATTATGCGGTATTCCTGCTTGTTGAAAGGCTATTCCTCGGGAAGTATCTGGATAAAAACCCGGTTAAGGTTCTTAATATTATCTACACATTTTTTGTGGTGATGGTAGGCTGGATCTTTTTCCGGTCGGATGACATACTGCAGGGCTTTGAGTTTACCGGCCAGCTTTTTGTGGGTGCGGGCTCTGCGGAAAACAGTATCATGAATTTCCTTTCCATGAAGATGCTTTTGGTACTGCCTCCTGCGTTGATGCTGTGCGGACCGGTGCAGCGGCTGCTTGAAAAAACGTATAAAAAGTATTCGGGAAATATAGCTGTGCGCATTGCTGATTTAGGGATACAGGCCGCATTTCTGCTTGTATCCGTGGTGCTGATAGTGAGTGGAACATATAATCCGTTTATATATTTTCAGTTTTAGCTGCGAGTCGGGAAAATAAGCCGCGCAGAGTGATTTACTCAGAGGGCGAAACAGGTAAATTATGATGAAAGACAATAATAAATACCTAAATATAATATCGTCGGTTTTCTTTGTGCTGCTGCTTGCGCTGCCGCTGCCGCTGTGGCTTGTCCTGAATGCCGCTTCAACGGAGGGGAGCAGCCTCAGGAATTTTATTGCTCCGGCGAATACCGAAAAAAGAGCTCTTGCGGAATTGCCTGAAAGCATAGATCCTGCCACGGTGACGGCTGACTATGAGGCATACTATAATGACCACCTGCCTTTCAGGGACATGATGATAAACTACTATAACGAGAAAAACAGCCGGCTGGAGTCGATCTACAGGAGACATATCGGCGCCGGAATTGCAAATATCCTGTATCCGGAGACGGTGGAAGATGACTATGTATTTCCTGTTGCCAGTGACAATGAGATGGTACTTTTCGGCCGTGACGATTGGCTTTTCTACCTGGGTGAGAATTCACTGGATTACTACAGGGGATCGAATGTCATGGATGAAGAAGAAATGGCAGAGCATCTGGAACGTATGGAAGAGCTGCAGCGGATCTGTGACGATAAGGGCATACAGCTGGCATTCTTTATGATCCCAAACAAGGAAAGGATCTATACGGACAAAATGCCGACCTACAGAATAGAAAACGAAAGTGGAAGACAGAGGATCTTTACCGACTATGTGCATGACAATTCAGATATCACATATGTCTATCCTGAAAAGGAACTGACGGAAGGCAGGTCTTTGGTGCCCATGTATTACAAATACGATACCCATTGGAATATGGCCGGAGCTTTTGTGGGCATGGAGGCACTGTACGAGGATATGGGGCTTCCTACGGAGGATATAGAGAATACGGTATACAGAGAAGATCCTTTCCCGGCTTCCGACGGGGATCTGATATCACTTGGCGGACTGGATCCGGCGCTTTACCCTGATGATGTGGCATATACTTTCTCCTACAGGCCGGAGCTTAATATTCTCACATTTGATAATACCCAGACCTCGGATCTTGTGTTCAGCGGACACTACAAAGTAACTACCGACAGCTCTAATGATGAATCCCTGGTGATGCTGGGGGATTCCTTTACATTGTCTGTCATGAATTATATGCTGCGTGATTTCCAGGAGTCCTGCTTTGCGAACAGAAGCGATGTTTTCAACATAAAAGATGAGATAAGGAATGCGGACATCATAGTCCTGGAGTCCTGCGAGAGACTTGACTACAGGCTCTGGGATGATGTGGATAATCTTATCGAAGTGCTGGAGGAATAAAGCGTCGCAATTGCCGCCTGGTTATCTCCGTGAGTGCAAAGTATCGGTAATGTTGTGGCCTTTTATGACAGGGGTTAAGTGAGCCGTGTAAACGGCCTCGCCGTCAGGCTGGATGCCGGTGCGAGGAAGTTAGTGGTATGTAATAAGCTGGAGGTTTTTGTCGGTTATTAAAAGTATCTGCAAGGGAGGATCAGTGTAATGGTTTCAGATAAAGCGCCGGTGATAAATACGGAAAATGTGGAAGTACTCTTCGAGTCAAAATATGCAAATATGTACAAGCTTCACTATGGCACAGAGGGGAAGTTTTACTATGATGCCAGCAGACGGAAGAAGGACGACCTGGCTGTCATAAAGCATGGTGAGGATTTTAAGAATATGATACCGGATGCGGTGAGCTGCTTTGTCATACTGAAAGGTGAAGGAGAGCCTGTTCTGCTGTTGTCAAGGGAATTCAGATACGTTACCGGGCAGTTTATCACTGGGGTTCCCGCAGGTCTTATTGATGAAGAGGACAAAGCTTATGAGTCTCCGGTAATCCTGGCGGCAAAGCGTGAGCTTTTCGAAGAAACGGGAATAGAGCCGGATGAAAGAAAAGGGGATGTCCTTAAGATTGTTAATCCCCTTGTTTTTTCCACACCGGGCTTTACTGATGAAAGCAATGCCCTTGTATGCGCTGTGATAAATACGGAAGGCAGGGATCTTAAGCTTACCCAGGAAGGTGCGGTAGGCAAGGAGATCTTTTCCGGCTTTGTCATGGTGAATAAGAATGAAGCCATGAAGATGCTTAAGGATGGTACGGATGACCGTGGCATATATTATTCGGTTTATACATGGATGTCGCTTATGTATTTTGTGTCGGGAATGTGGAAATAAAGCCTGCACCGGCGGTGCAGGCTTCCAACGGCTGAAGGTCTTAAGTCTGCCCGGCAGCGGGTAAACTACTGTATCACGCTGCGTATAGCCTTGTTTGTTCCTATCGTCAGCGCAAGGATCACCTTTATTACCTCGGGGATAAGATATGGTATGACACAGGCTGAAAGCGCCATTGCCAGTGTTGCCTTGCTGCCGTCATCAGCGGTATAGAGCTTCATGAACCATGCTGTACCGAAAACGTAGCAGACAGTAAGTCCGAGAACAATCGCCACTATATGTACCCAGAGCTTTTTGCCTAAAAACTTCTCAAATCCCCACATTACAAGGGCTGTACCCAGGAAGCCGATGATATATCCGCCTGTAGGTCCCGTCAGTCTGGCGATTCCGCCGGAAAATCCGGCAAAGACGGGAACCCCCACAGCTCCTAACAGAATATAAACGGTGATAGCTATGGTCCCGCGCATTCCTCCGAGGAGCAGGACTGTGAGCATTACTGCAAAAGTCTGCAGTGTAAAGGGGATAGTTGTCGGTATGCTTATCCATGAGCAGATAGTTATCAGCGCTACTGCGACGCCTATATATGTTATGTCTGTTGTACGAAATAATTTTTTCTCCTTTGATTTTGTGGTAATGTCTGTTTTTGCGTTCATTTTGCCGCCTCCGGAAATTTTATCTGTTTTGCAGGATGAAGCAGTGCTTATACTGACCTGCACACGGAATAATAGCACTATAAAAATGGATTGTCAACATGGCAATAATTTGGGTTAACAATAAACGAAAGCATATACTATTCATTCATAGGTTAAGTTATCAGAATGATGTGACTAAACATTTTCGAGAACTGCTAAAGCTCACTTTAACACGGCATTATACTTTTACGGAATAGCGGCGGAAACAGAATACAAGATATAGAAGGAAATAATTTTCCCCGCATGCTTTATGGAAAACGTTTTCTATCTGGATTTATCCTCAACAAGATGTGTTTTATGAAAAAATTCACACTAAATCTATGAAAAATACTACCAATTTGAAAAATTTTGTGTATAATTAAAGTCGTGGTCTATGGCTAAAGCGGTGGTACAAGATGTTGAGACTGTCGTGAGACTGCCATGTGAACCGCAATACGAGGGGACAGGATATAAGTTCCTGATATTAATACTTATAGCAGGAGATTATTCGTGAGAAACAGAGGCTATCGTTTCATTGTCAGGGATCTGGGCTTTACCAATGGATCTGTGGCTATGTGCGTAAATTCCACCTGGATCAATGAGCTGTTGCGGGCAAACGGCATTGATCCCGTGATATTCAGAAAACTGACATGGGAAGATCTGGTTGCCGCAGCCGGTTCGGAGCGTCAGCGCAGAGTGATAGCAGACCTAAGACCGAGGAATTTCTGGCAGATGTGCGATACGGTATCGCTTATGTATACCCGTTATGATTCCGTAGATGGAACAGATGCCTATATGGAGTCCTGGTTTAAGCACTATCCCATACTTGTGGCGGAAGATATATATGAGTTCATGCTCGACGAGGGGTATTCCCAGGAAGAAGCTGTTGAGCTTATGGAGTACTGCAAGGATCATATAGGTGACAGCGACAGAAGTGATCTTCGTGATATGCTTGAGCTCTATGATGTGCCTGATGAGATTAGCAGTGTGATCCTTGATATCCGCAGGCTTCCCTCCAGAGAGAGAATGATCGCTGAGCTTATAAAACTCCTGTCACGTGCGGCTGTTGAGCTTGAGCATCGTCCGGAACTCAAGGAGACGAAGGACATTTATTAAGTACAGTTTAGTTTATAACTTATAACTAATAAAAACAGCAGACCACTTTCCCGGTAATCGGGGAAAGTGATTTTTTTATGGTGTTTTTTATGCACGTTATATTTTAGCAACATTCGGTAAACACACCGCAACTTTTGAAAAGTAATAGCATTTTCAGTATGTTACTATGATAACGATGCAATTTGTTTTGATCTGAAGACTGAGTATTTATTCGCTGCAGTTCAACAGTGCCGTATATGGCAGGAATTCGGGGTAGTTATATGAAAAAAGAATTTAGGGAAATTGCAAAAAAGCTGGTTGATTCCATGACTTTGGAGGAGGCTGCCTCACAGATTAAATATGACAGCCCGGCTGTGGAATCGCAGGATATTCCTGCATATAACTGGTGGAACGAGGGACTTCACGGACTTGCAAGGGCGGGTACCGCTACGGTATTCCCTCAGGCTATTGCTCTTGCGGCAATGTTTGACAAGGAAATGCTGCAGAAGATAGGCGACGTGATAGCGACAGAAGCCAGGGCAAAGTACAACGAGTCCAGGAAATACGGTGACAGGGATCTGTACAAGGGGATCACGATGTGGTCTCCCAATGTGAATATTTTCAGGGATGCAAGATGGGGCAGAGGTCAGGAAACATACGGAGAGGATCCGTACCTGACGGGAGCTCTCGGCGTTGCATTTATAAAAGGCCTTCAGGGAGATGGAAAATACCTGAAGACGTCTGCATGCGCAAAGCATTACGCCGTTCACTCGGGACCTGAGGCTTTGAGACATGGCTTTGATGCGAAGGCTTCGGCAAAGGATCTGGAAGAAACCTATACACCGGCATTCTATGCTGCGGTCAAAGAGGCTGGCGTATCCGGCGTCATGGGCGCATACAACAGGGTAAACGGCGAGCCTGCCTGTGCGAGTCAGAAACTGATTGTTAAGAAACTCAGAGGGGATTGGGGATTTGACGGATATTTCGTATCGGATTTCCTTGCTCTTATGGATATACACGAAAACCACCATGTGACAAAGAATGTGGTAGAGTCGGCAGCTCTTGCTTTAAAAGCTGGCTGCGATGTAAATGCGGGCCACGTATACAGGGAGATCATGGAGGCATACAGACAGGGGCTTGTTACAGAGGAAGAAATACGTAATGCAGCGATAAATGCATATACCGTCAGGGCTGCTCTCGGAATGTTCTCTTCCGACTGTGAATATGACAGCATCGGAATAGAGTCTCTGGATACCGACGAATCGGCAGAGCTTTCATATAAGGCAAGCATTAACTCAACGGTCCTTCTTAAGAATGACGGACTGCTTCCTTTGAATAAGGATAAAATCAAAACTATTGCCGTGATAGGACCCACAGCTACATCCATTGCAGTTCTGGAAGGTAATTACAATGGCACATCTTCAAGATATGTCACAAATCTTCAGGGCATAAGGAATGCGGTGAATCCGGGCACAAGGGTACTGTATTCCGAGGGATCGCATCTCTTTAACAGTAAAGTTCAGAACCTTGCGGTTGATGATGACAGACTAAGTGAGGCTGAAACTGTAGCCAGAGCCGCTGACGTGGTGGTTTTGTGCGTAGGTCTTGACTCTACTATAGAAGGTGAAGAGGGAGATACCGGAAATGCATTTGCTGCAGGCGATAAGACTTCTCTCTTCCTTCCTGAATCACAGCAGAAGCTTATCAGGAGAGTCATAGATACAGGAAAGCCTGTGATAATAGTCTGCAATACGGGAAGCGCTATCGATTTCAGCTATGAGGATGAAAATGTAAGCGCCATAATCCAGAGCTGGTACAGCGGTCAGGCCGGCGGTCAGGCTGTTGCGGATATCATATTCGGAAATGCCTGCCCGGGCGGAAAGCTTCCGGTTACTTTCTATAAGGATGGCACACAGCCTCCCATGGAAGACTACAGCATGAAGAACAGGACATACAGGTACTTTACCGGTGAGCCTTTATATCCTTTCGGCTATGGACTTTCCTATTCGAGCTTTGAATACAGCGATGTAAAGGTAAATGAAAACGATACTGAAGCAGCATCGGGAATCAGCGTGACTGTTAACGTAAAGAATACAGGCGCAGTTAAGGCTGATGAGATTGCAGAGCTTTATATAAGCAATCAGATCGGTGAAAAGCTTACCAACGGACTGAATGATTCCGTTGAAAAGCTGAAAGAGTCAACCGATGCAGACAATCAGCCTGTCTTCAGCCTGGCAGGATTTGAAAGAGTAACTCTTGCTCCCGGAGAAGCAAAGACAGTTACATTTAAGCCGGGTGAAAGAGCCTTTGATACTGTTCTTGAGGACGGCAGGAGAGTTAAGCTTCACGGACAGTATAAGCTGTATGTGGGCGGACAGCAGCCGGATGCAAGAAGCGAGGCTCTTACCGGCAGCAAGTGTCTGACAGCAGAGATCAGCAGATGACCGTGGCAGGAAGATAAGCGGACGCATACAGGTACTTTGCGGTGTATTAAGTGGATTAAGAGTACAAAAAGCATAAACAGTGAAAAAAGCAAAAACGTAAAACAACGAGGAGGATTAACAAGATGAAGAATTTGCCTGAAGTAAAAATGGGAATTATTGCAGTGAGCAGGGACTGTTTCCCTATGTCGCTCTCTGAAAGCAGAAGAAAAGCAGTTGTTGCAGCATATAATGCAAAGTATGGCGATATTTTCGAATGCCAGACTACTGTTGAAAATGAAGTAGATATGAGGAAGGCTCTTGCGGAAGTAAATGCTGCAGGCTGTAATGCCCTTGTAGTATATCTTGGCAATTTCGGACCTGAAACACCTGAGACCCTTTTAGTTAAGGAATTCAAGGGCCCTTCAGCAGTGATCGCAGCTGCAGAGGAGTCGGGAGACAGACTTCTTGACGACAGAGGCGATGCATACTGCGGTATGCTCAATGCCAGCTACAATCTTAAGCTCCGCAATCTTCGCGCATACATTCCCGAGTATCCTGTAGGAGACGCAGACGAGTGTGCAGATATGATAAATGATTTCAAGACTGTTGCGAGGGTCGGGATCGCATTAAGTGATCTGAAGATCATAAGCTTTGGTCCCCGTCCTCAGGATTTCCTGGCTTGCAATGCTCCCATCAAGCAGCTTTACAATCTTGATGTTGAGATCGAGGAGAACTCAGAGCTTGATCTCTTCGAAGCGTTTAAGAAACATGAAGGTGATGAAAGAATACCGGCTGTTGTGGAAGATATGGCAGCTGAGCTCGGCGCAGGTAATAAGAAGCCTGAGATCCTCTCAACGCTTGCACAGTATGAGCTTACACTCCGTGACTGGATCGAAGCTCATAAGGGCTGCAAGAGCAATGTGATCGTTGCCGGCAAGTGCTGGCCTGCATTCCAGACACAGTTTAAGTGCGTGCCCTGCTATGTTAACAGCCGCCTTGCTAAGGACGGTATCCCCGTTTCATGCGAGGTTGATATCTACGGAGCACTTTCCGAGTACGTCGGTGAGCTGGTAAGTGAAGATACAGTTACGCTTCTTGATATAAACAACACGGTTCCCAAGGATATGTACGAAGCTGAGATCAAGGGCAAGTTTGCTTATGATTACAAGCTTACTGATACATTCATGGGCTTCCACTGCGGAAATACAGCTACAGACAAGCTTGCATTCTGCGAGATGAAGAACCAGAAGATTATGGCCCGTTCACTTCCGGTAGAGGTTACGAACGGAACACTTGAGGGTGACCTGATCCCTGGTGAAGCTACAATATTCAGACTGCAGAGTACGGCAGATGCCAAGCTCCGTGCATATGTTGCAGAAGGTGAGATCCTTCCTGTAAGAACGAGATCCTTTGGTGCGATCGGTGTATTCGCTGTTCCTGAAATGGGTCGTTTCTACCGCCATGTACTTGTTCAGAAAAATTATCCTCATCATGCAGCAATCACATTCCACCACAATGGAAGACTGCTTTATGATGTATTTAAGTATCTGGGAGTTAAGTTTGACGAGATAGATTACAACCAGCCGGCTGGTGTAAGATATAAGTCAGAGAATCCTTTCCCTAAGATGTGAGCTAAAACCGTTAATACATTATGAGGGTGGGGAGGCAGGCATAGTTACAGTAAAATGTGATATGCCTGCCTTTTGCTTTATTTAAAGACAAAATGCAGGAGCGAATTTAAAGGAGGTTATAAAAATGTTTATTGGTGTAGATCTTGGTACATCCGCAGTTAAGCTGCTTGCCATGAGTAATGAGGGTGAGATCCTCAAAACCGTATCGGTTGAGTATCCTATCAGTTTTCCGCAGTCCGGATGGTCTGAGCAGAATCCCGAAGACTGGTACAATGGGACGATAGAAGGTATAAAAAAGCTTCTGGAGGCGGTATCTGACAAGGCCGTAGACGGCATAGGCGTAGGCGGACAGATGCACGGTCTTGTCATTCTTGATGAGAATGATAATGTGATCAGGCCTGCTATCCTTTGGAATGATGGAAGGACCACTAAGGAAACAGATTATCTTAATAATGTGATAGGGCAGGACAAACTGTCGGAGTACACGGGCAATATTGCATTTGCGGGATTTACGGCACCCAAGATACTCTGGGTTAAGGAGAATGAGCCGGAAAATTTTGCAAAGATAAGCAAACTGATGCTGCCTAAGGATTACATAGTATATAAACTTACAGGTGCTTATGTATCAGATTACTCTGATGCATCCGGAATGCTGCTGCTGGATGTTAAGAATAAATGCTGGTCAAAAGAGATGCTTGAGATATGCGGAATATCCGGCATAACCATGCCTGAGCTGCATGAAAGCTTTGATGTGGTAGGTGAGCTTAAGCCCGGAGTATGCAGCGAGCTCGGCATTACAGGCACGCCTAAGGTAGTTGCCGGTGCGGGCGATAATGCGGCTGCAGCGATCGGTACCGGAACAGTAGGAGCCGGACGGTGCAATATTTCGCTGGGTACATCAGGAACGATATTTATTTCTAATGATAAGTTTTCTGTTGATGATAAGAATTCTCTTCATTCATTTGCACATGCGGACGGCGGTTTCCATCTTATGGGCTGCATGCTTTCCGCAGCATCCTGCAATAAATGGTGGATGGATGAGATCCTTAGGGATAAGGACTATGCAGGAAATCAGGCAGGGATCACAAAGCTTGGTGAAAATAATGTTTTCTTCCTGCCGTATCTTATGGGAGAAAGATCTCCTCATAACGATCCTTTGGTAAGAGCCGGCTTCTTAGGAATGAGCATGGATACTACAAGGGAGGATATGGTTCTTGCGGTTCTTGAAGGTGTTGCCTTCGGACTCAGGGATTCCCTGGAGGTTGCAAGGAGTCTTGGTGTAGAGATAAATATATCCAACATATGCGGCGGCGGAGCAAAGAGCCCGCTGTGGAGAAGGATAATCGCAAATGTAATGAATATAAGCCTTGAAATCCAGGAAAATGACGAAGGACCTGCACTGGGCGGCGCTATCCTTGCGGCTGTCGGTTGCGGGAAGTATGAAAATGTTGAGGCAGCAACCGCCAAGCTGGTAAAGGTTAAGGAGGTTATTAAGCCGGAGTCTGATTTAGTTGCTAAATACGAAGAAAAATACACCACATTTAAGAAACTGTATCCTACTGTTAAAGATCTTTACAGAGCTTAAGATACGGGAACATATATATTCTGAACAGCCACAGGATAAGGCTAAAAAGGAGGCGAGATAGAATGAGTGTTAATGTGTTTGGCAGAACGCAGGATGGTGAAGTTGTAAATGCCTATACCATAAGTAATAAATCCGGAATGAAAGCTGCAATTATAAGTTTCGGGGCGACTGTTACCAATCTGTTTGTTCCGGATAAAAAGGGTGAACTGATAGATGTTCAGCTTGGTTATGACGACCTTAAAGCATATGAGCAGGGAGGCGCATTTTTCGGAGCGATAATAGGAAGGAATGCAAACCGTATAAAAGATGGAAAGGTTGTTATCGATGGAGTGACATACCAGATGGATTGCAATGATAATGAAAATAATCTTCACAGCGGTTATAACGGGACTGACAAGAAGGTTTGGACTGTTCTTCCTCAGGATAATGAATCCTGCGTTACCATGATGTGTAAGACCAATGATCTGGAGCAGGGGCTTCCCGGCGGTCTGACCATGACTGTTACCTATTCATTAAGTGATGATAATGAGCTTCGTATCACTTATGATGCGATTCCCGATAAAAAGACAGTCATCAACATGACTAGCCATATGTATTTTAATCTTAAGGGACATAATAAGGGTACCATAGAGGATCATATCCTTACTCTTTACGCCGATACATACAATCCGGTGGTTGATGCAAAGTCTATTCCGACAGGAGAAAATAAATCTGTTGAAGGAACAGCTTTTGATTTCCGCACACCTAAGAAGATAGGTAAGGATATTAATTCTGATGATGTCCAGCTGGATTATGTTAGTGGGTATGATCATAACTATGTGGTAAATGGCAATTCAGGTAAAATAAGACATTTTGCCACAGTATATTCTGAAGAAAGCGGAATATGCATGGATCTTTACTCTGACCGGACAGGAACGCAGTTTTATTCGGGCAATCTTATCGGTGATCAGGATGGTAAAAATGGTGCTAAATACAATGACCGCAGCGGATTCTGTCTGGAACCGCAATATATACCAAATGCAGTGAACTTTTTGGAAGAGTCTGATGCAGATTGTCCAATATTTGGTACAGATGAGCATTACCATTCTGAAAGTATTTATAAATTTTCTGTTAAATAATGAGCAACATTTGTTAAAAGTTTCGCAATAAATGATAAGTAATGAAATCGCAGCTTTTGTATAATGTTGAATGTAGGGAAATATGGGAAGGAAATTCTTTTTAGAGCGTAAGCATTATAAGGGGTTTCCAAAGTATTAAGGAGGTTAAAAGAATGAAAGTATTCAAGCGTGCTATGGCAATTGCACTCAGTGCATGTATGGTAGCATCAATGACAGCAGGATGTACCAGTGGCGGTAACACAGGTACTCCGGCAAACACAGGTACCGGTGAGACGGGCGGAACCGAAGCAGGTTCAGGCGATACTACCGGTGGTGATACAACCGGCGGATCTGCTGAAGGCGGCACAATCAACGTTTGGGCGTTCACAGACGAAGTTCCCGGCATGATTGACAAGTTCAAGGAAGCTCATCCTGATTTCAATTATGACATCAACACAACGATCATTGCTACAACAGAAGGTGCTTATCAGCCTGCACTTGACCAGGCGCTCGCAGCAGGCGGAGCAGATGCACCTGATATCTACTGCGCAGAGGCAGCTTTCGTACTGAAGTACACAAAGGGTGATATGGCATCATTCGCTTGCCCTTATGATGATCTCGGAATCGATACTCAGGCTGAGATCGACAAAGCTCAGATCGCTCAGTACACAGTTGATATCGGAACAAATCCGGACGGCAAGGTTGTTGGTCTCGGATATCAGGCAACCGGCGGTGCGTTCATCTACAGACGTTCAATCGCTAAGGAAGTATTCGGAACAGATGATCCTGATGAAATCGCTAAGATCATCGGCTCAGGTTCACAGAACTGGGATAAGTTCTATGAGGCAGCTGAAACACTTAAGGCAAGCGGATACGGTATCGTTTCCGGTGACGGCGATATCTGGCACGCAATCGAGAACAGCTCAGATAAGGGCTGGATCGAAGATGGCAAGTTAGTTATCGATCCTAAGAGAGAAGCATTCCTTGACTACTCAATGGAACTCATGGAGAACGGTTATCACAATGATACTCAGGACTGGTCAGATGCATGGTTCGCAGATATGAAGGGCGAAGGCTCAAAGGGTATCTTCGGTTTCTTCGGTCCTGCATGGCTCATCAACTACACACTCGCTCCTAACTGCGGTGGTACAGCTGTTGGTGAAGGAACATATGGTGACTGGGCAGTTTGTGCACCTCCTGTTGGTTTCTTCTGGGGCGGTACATGGGTACTTGCTAACAAGGATTCTGAAAAGAAGGAAGCTGTTGGACAGATCATCGAGTGGATCACACTTGACTGCACAGAAGACGGTCTTCAGTATAAGTGGGCTAACGGAACACTTAACGGCGAAGGCGGCACAAAGGACTGCGTTGCTTCCGCAACAGTTATGGCTATGTCAGACGGAACACTTGATTTCCTCGGTGGACAGAACATGTTCGATGTATTCGGCGAAGCTAACAGCTATGCAAACGGTAAGAACCTTACTCAGTATGATGAGACGATCAACCAGTATTGGAGAGATCAGGTACGTCAGTACACATCAGGTCAGAAGACCAGAGATCAGGCAATCGCTGATTTCAAGCAGAACGTAGCTGCTAACCTTGACGTAACAGTAGAATAATTATTACAGTATTACAGTAGAATAATTATTAAAAATGATGAAGGGGCGATGGAACGAGCTTCCATCGCCCTAATTTTAAACAAAACAGAAACAACCAATTAACTTACGGAGGTTAAAATGAGAAAGAAGAAGACCGGTATGGTCAAATATGGCAAATATGGTTATATTTTCAGTCTTCCTTTTGCGATTGCCTTCCTTGTATTTCAGCTTTATCCTATCCTTTTTACTGCGTTTATCGGATTTACGGATCTGAAGGGCGTGGTACCCGGTGAAATTCATGTCCTTGAAAATCCGTTTGAAAATTTCAAGCAGGTATTAACAAATCCTGTATTTCAGGGTGCTCTTGGAAATACATTTCTTATCTGGCTATGTAACTTCATACCTCAGTTAAGCTTGGCACTTCTGCTGACAGCGTGGTTTACGGATAGAAGGTGGAAGCTTAAGGGGCAGGGAATATATAAGGTACTTATCTACATGCCTAACATTATAACAGCGGCTACGATAGCTATTCTTTTCAAATCACTCTTTGATTATCCTGTAAGCCCTGTAAATGATATTCTGGTGAAAGTCGGAATACTCAAAGAAGCACATAATTTCCTCATAGGTAAGGGAATGGCCAGAGGTCTTGTGGCATTCATTCAGTTCTGGATGTGGTATGGCTATACAATGCTCATCCTCATATCGGGTGTTTTGGGAATCAATCCTGAAATTTTTGAGGCTGCAGAAGTTGACGGTGCAAGCAGATGGCAGGTATTCTGGCAGATTACGATACCTAATATAAAGACGATACTTTTGTTTACTCTTGTAACGAGCCTTATCGGCGGTCTCAATATGTTTGATATACCGAAGCTGTTCCTCCTGGGCGGTCCTGATAATGCAACACTGACTACATCTGTATTCATTTACAATCAGGCATTCAGTGGAAGTTATCTGTATAACAGGGCAGCTGCAGCAAGTATGATAATGTTCTTTATCATAATGTTCTTCTCATCGATCCTGTTCCTGCTGCTCAGGGAAAAGGATACTGATGGAAAGGCAAAGTACACAGGGACTAAAAAATCTGATAAAAAAGGAGGTGAAGCATAATGGCAGATGAAGTTAAGGAGCAGAATGCAGAAAAGGCTGAATCAGCAGAGGGCAAAAAGGCTATCCGTGTCAATGTAGTTGCGGATAAGAATGCCGGAGCGAAGAGCTTTATTGTAAAGTTTGGCATACATACAGTATGTATACTGCTGGCCCTGCTCAGTATATTCCCTTTCTGGATCATGATCGTCAATTCCACCAGATCGACTGTACAGATTCAGGAACATGCATTATCGCTGATCCCGTCCACATACGTGATACAGAATTTTCAGATCCTAACCGGTAAGTCCTTTAATCCGGCTGTCGGTCTGCTGAACTCACTGATCATATCCACTGGCGCGACATTACTTACTGTTTATTTCTCGTCACTCACAGCCTATGCGCTGGTAGCATATGATTGGAAGTTAAAGAACGCATTCTTCAAGTTTATCATTGGTGTCATGATGATACCTGCACAGGTTACCATGATAGGTTTTTACCAGGCGGTATACGCAGTTGGAATGACAAACAAATTGTCAATGCTGATACTTCCCGCTATTGCGGCACCGGCTACAGTGTTCTTTATGAGACAGTATCTGTATCCTACATTATCGATGGAAATAGTACAGGCTGCACGTATTGACGGTGCGGGAGAGTTTAGAATATTCAACACCATCGTGCTTCCGATGATGAAGCCGGCTATAGCGACTCAGGCTATATTCTGTTTCGTTAACAGCTGGAACAACCTGTTTACACCTCTCGTACTTCTTACAGACAGTAAGAAATATACGATGCCCATAATGGTCAGCCTCCTTCGCGGAGATATTTACAAGACCGAATACGGTTCAGTATATATGGGTCTTACGCTTACGGTATTACCGCTTATCATTATATATCTGATATTATCGAAGTACATTATCGCAGGTGTAGCCCTTGGCGGTGTAAAGAGCTAAAGAAAAAACATACCACTATTTAGGGTAGCCCGAAGCGCTTGCTGTCACGGGCGTACTGAACAGTTACAATTTATCCCATAAGTTGGTAGCGCTTATAGAAAAAGCATATCCGATATGATGACGTCGGGTATGCTTTTTCGTTTTGGGTATATAGCAAGTGTAAAGTATTAGTTACTAAAACTTCCCACATATAGTCTGTGGAAAGAGAACGACGACTCGCATATGCACCGGAACCGATGCAACGCCTCGGGAAACTAATTGCTAACAGCCCGTAGTTATCCGTTACATGCGAGCCGGCTAGGGGCATACCGTCTCGCAGCCCTGCACCGGATAACAACGGGCTGTAAGCACTGGATTTCCCCTCGGCTAACAACGCATCGTGATTGTTCCGGCGCAATTGCGAGTGTCGTTCTAAGTAGTTCAGTTAGTGGGAAGTTTTGGTTAGTTACTCACTTATTCTGAACATCCTTAATAATGCCTTCGATCAGCTCTCTTGAATGTACTGCGGTATCCGGCTTCGTATTCTCAAGTGTTGCATGAATATATGGTTTCTTTTCTTCCGCAAACTGCACGATCTTTCTGTAATCCATCTCGCCGTATCCGCAGCCTACTGCCTTCATTTCTCCTGCTTCAAATACATAGTCCTTT
>DGSK01000053.1 GCA_002393955.1 Lachnospiraceae bacterium UBA4364
CCTGATAAAACCTGCTTCGCCTTGGAAGCTGGTGCTGCTCTGCCGTTTTATGGTTAAGGTTCTCCATCTCGGCATCATATATCCGTCCGTCGCTGTCCTCATTATAAACATCTAAACGAATAGGCTTTCCGTCTGATGTATACCTAAACTCACGCTGTGTCTGTACTTCGGTCAGTTCGCCTACCGGCTGCTGGAGCAGACACTCCAGCACCTCCCGGCAGAGCTCCTTATCCTCCATTACCTTGCCGAACATGAAGTCGTCACTGAACTTAAGTTCCTCATAACTCTTTGCTGTCTTTGTTTTGCCCATATTTTCCCTCCATACAAAAATAGACTACAGGTTACGTATGTCCATCCAAGTACAAAAGAAAATTCTTACCAAAAAATAAAAATCAGTTCACTAATAAATCAATAAATACAAATCGGGAATCTGAGCGAAATGCTCCGGCGAAACGCCTGACACATACCCGGATGAACTTGTGAACAGAGTATAGCACATACGGGCAGGAAATGCAAAAATCCCTTTGTTTCAATCACATTCCTGCTCGTTCACTAATACCACACATCATGCCAAAGCAAGAGTATCAAACTCATTCAATCAACTCATCAATCCTAATGTATAGCTCATCCAGCACTCCGGACAGGTATTCCTTTCCTTCCGGGAATACTAATTCGTCCACACACTTAAAGACCACTTCGCCACATACATCATTATTCTTATAAATCCCTATTGCCTGAAAATATCCATCAAGCACGAATCCTTCATCCTTATGTCGAAGAGTCGGTAGATTACTTACAATATCCTTTATTATGCTCACAAACTCATCAGGCAAATGCTTTATTCCCATGATAATCTTCCCGTCTTTTACAGGATGATTTTCGACTTCCTTCGCATCCTTAAATCGGTACATCTTAATATATTCCTGTACTGTCGGTTCATAAAACTGAGGCTTGGCATAGATAATATCAAATCTGCTGCCCCTTTCACATATAATGGCATAATATGACTGGCAGTTATGCGACGGAATTGCATATAGATCACAGACAGTTATCCCATCAACCGGATACAACTTCATTTTCGTAAGCTCTTCGATTGCAATATCCACATCTTCTTTGTATGCTCTGTAATCTTCTTTTCTTGCTATTTCAAACAAATTCATTTCCATCGGATCTGCCATATATTTCCTTCCAGACACCCTTACTATAACAGCACCTGTCACCGTGCTACCAATAGCTGTCCTCACCAGCATCTCGCTTGCAACCCCTGAAGATCAACGATATAATATCGACAAATGGGCGATGCTCTTTAAATCACAAACGTGGGAGGATATAAAAATGCTTGCTGCACAAGATATCAATATTAATGCCGCTGCTACAACTCTATATCAGCTCTCCGAAGATGAACGCATCCAGCAGCAGTGTGAAGCTCGCGAGGACTATCTGCTGCGTGAGCAGGACCTGGCCGACCGCATTGCCGACAGGGAAAAGACTATTGCCAAGCAGAAGCGTGCTCTCACCGAAAAGGATCAGGCTCTTGCCGAAAAGGATCAGGCAATCGCTGAAAAGGATCAGTCTATTGCCAGCAAAGATGAAGAAATTGCCAAGCTCAAGGCTTTGCTTGCTTCAAAAAATCAATAACCAATAAGTTTCATCAGAAACTTATATATAACCTTATCCCTATATCTACTTAAATATGCTTCTTGATATGATTATATATAGTTAATCCTTTCCCCTGTCCATATTTCTTTATGATAGCCCTGTATGTCAGCTGCTTACCATTATTCTGGGAAAGATTCTTTACTGCAGTTGATACCACAAAGTCAATGACATCACTAGAAAAGCCCTCTTTACTCATAATCTTCTGTATCTCACTGTTTTTTGTGGTTTTATCCCTGGAAGATACCACAGACTTAGTTGATGCCTCAATCAAACCAATCCGGCTGAATACATTGACAATTGCTTAATCACTGGGCGCTTATTTACATCACGCTACTGAACAGCTTACTTCCGTTAGTATAATCAGTGCACTAAATATCCCTCAATATAACCGAAAGATGTCTGCAGTTGCAAAAATCTCCCCATCCATCCTTCTGATCCTTTGTCATATTTGACACCAGTTCTCTATCCGGCAGTTCTATCGAATGCTTTCTAAGAACTGACTCTATCCAATCAAGATAATTAAGCGTCGGCGCATCTGCCGATGAAAAACTCGCACCTTCACATACCGTTCCCCACTCAGCCGTAGTAAAAAGAACCTGGTTTATTTCATCATCTGTATTTCCGTCAGTAATACCATCATAAAGGCTCATCAGTTTATCATACAAATCTTTTGACAACTTACCATCAAAACACCGTTTGTTTGTTTCCTCATAGGTATCGAATTCCATAAGATATTCGGGAATTAACTGATCTGATTCCTCCTGTGCCTCGTCCCAATACGTTTCTGTCCATAACCACAATCTCTCTGCAACTACCGTCCAATCCTTGTCCGGATACATTGATATAAGATATTTCTCTATACACATAAACAAATAGCACAGTCTTCCTGTTATTGAAATATTCTTAAAAAAACCCATCATGATTGCGTTTCCACCATAATCCATTTCACCGTACATTATAAATACTACTGATATCTATAAACAGAGAAGATCTGCTTTAAATGCTTGTCGTTCATGTGTAACTCCTTTGATTCCGGTAATTGCATAATCATTGTGCAAATCCTTTTCTCTTTTCAGTTTAGCACTATTAAACTCCGGTCTCAACGAATATATGGTAACAGTAAAAACAAAATCCCGCCGGTCAGTCATAACCGATACGGCGAGATCTCCTGTATTTTCCTGTGTTTCATCAGAAACTTATATATGACCTTATGTGAAAAATTACAAATGATAACCCATCACTCAGCAGATACAAGCAATTCTTTTTCCACTGCCTTAACCTGCTCTATGGGATAGCCACAAAATTCCGCTATCTCTTCTGCAGTCTTGCCGGAATGCAGCATTTCGGATATTTTAACGGTATCCCTTTCAAGATAGCCTTCCTCATATCCCTCATCCCTTGCATCCTGTATCACTACCCATTCTTTCATGTACTGAGTCCTCCACGCTTCATTTATCCGAGCCTTCATAACTGCGGAATTCAATTTTTTTGTTAACTCATCACTTGCATTTCCGGTACCTATGAACTCGT
>DGSK01000032.1:0-616 GCA_002393955.1 Lachnospiraceae bacterium UBA4364
CGCGGAAATGAGCGATTAAATCTATGTTGCTGCTTCTTAAAGAATACAGGACGGTGACCTGAAATGATTATATATACCTACCAACCGCTATCTCTGATTGACGAAATCAAGTCTCATGGACATGCCTTTGTAGAATTCACAAAGACAAATCTTTACCTCCAGACCCAAATCCCCGGAAAGAACATGGAAGCTTATCATGAAGCATATCTTTGGATGGGCAGGAAACTATCGGAGAAGACCAGTGTGTGGATGAAGGACGTCTATGGAGACGATATGGACTTGCCGAAAGATGAAGAAGGTGACTATATTGATGGTATGGGGAGAAAGATGCCTCTCCTTCCCTTCTGGGGATGGTATATCACAGATGGGAAGAATCAGAAACCTGATAGAAGCTACTGTTTCGACGGGGGCGGAGAAAATGACGTGATGGACTGGAATCTGACTCGAGGTGAAACGAGGCTGATCACACTGGAGATTCCGGAGAGGTTAGTTCTTCTATCTGATGCAAATGCCTGGTACTGTGCCCTGGAGGGGCGCCCCTGCTATGAATTTGACGAAGATGAAGAAGATAAGAACAAAAGATACTATGATCTCCTGAACAGCATGACGAACGAGA
>DGSK01000032.1:811-7755 GCA_002393955.1 Lachnospiraceae bacterium UBA4364
AGTATGACATCCAGGCGGCCTTCCCGGTGATCATGAGAGATTGGATAAAGAGCGTGGAAGAGGTGTGGCTGATGCATGGTGTTGAAATGAAAATATAATCAACATTGTTCGACTGATATTGGGCTGTCCACGTGTTGGAATACTGATTGTACAGGCACTTGTAAAAATCAGGCTGGAATGAGATAAGATGAACATCAGTTAGTGTTACTGCAAATCCAAGCCAGAGGGCAGGGAAAAATTATAAAAGGTAATTCGGTTGCCTGAAAAAATGAACAAATATTAAAAACATTATACAATTATATTGTAATAAAACTACAAAAATATTATAATTACAGTCACATAATTTCTTTAAAGATACAGAATAGTGTGATCTATAGCATTGACAAATAGATGCTAGTATATTAGAATGTTGAGTTAACAATTTGAGACTTGCCTCAAGTTTTACACAGTTGTAGGGGGGGATTAGCATGACATTTGAAGAGTTGATGAACTGTGTTAAAGATGTACATATAGAAACTGAATATCAACCTATCACGACCTGTCCTGCTGATCCGGTATATTTCGAAGATAATAGCCGCTCTTTTTTGGGAGACACTTCCTGTAAGTCCAATGTGATTGGAAAAGATGATTATCGGGGTCTCAGGGCGCTTTGTTTTAATGCGAAGTAGAAGTACATTTTTGACATAGAGAGTCCGAAACCACAAGCATGTTAGCTTGTGGTTTTTTCATGAGGAGAGGTACACGCATGTCTAAACTAATTTATCTTGATTTACTCCAAATGGTAACGCCGGGAGAACAACTCGATTCCAACCTCTTTGATTTTTATGTTTTTGGAAGCTTCGATGCCCTAAAAGTGGAACAGAACTGTAACTTGCTGAATTGTTTGAATAAATCTGATGATATTAGTTCACTTCATAAACTCCATACAATTAGTAAGGAAAGACGCTTGAAAGTGCCGGTGCGTTTTGATAAGCAGTCGATGCACCTATATACTCTGGATAATAACGCGGGTAATATTTTCAGAAAAGACGGAGAATATGCTTCGCGGCCACTTGTTTTGACACTTATTCAATTGAATGATTACAGAATTAATCAGATGACTCCGGCGGCTCTGATAGATGAGTTCAAACAAGAGATACAGAAGCTTCAGGATTCGGATGAGCTGAAAGCAGTGGCATTTGAGGTCTTTTTCTGCCTTGGAGAACCCGATCTGGTAATTGCATTTCGACATACCGGCCTTACAGAAATTGCCAGCCTGATTTACAGGATTAGACTTTTGACTCCTAAAGGCACAGAAAATGGTATATGTGTTCTCTCTACTTCCTCACATTGTGCATTTCCCAACTCTTCAAACCATGAAAAGCTTAAAGAAAATATTAATACCTGGTTTCAAATGAATCCAGCCATCCGCTTTTTTACGTTTTTTGATACATCATACGGATTGGACGACAATAATAAAAGGGCAGATGCTATATCAGATAATAAGTATTTGTTTGACAGAATGCTGCTTGGAGACTGGGATTATGTCCGTGAGTGGAATAATAGTAATGCCACAGATATTCTTCCTGATCTTATATTGGAACCGGTCATACGCTTTGACGAAAATGAAACAGGTTCATTTAAATCATCGTGGTCCGTTCCGGTGATTAAATTAAGTGAAACTGATTCAAAGTTTGTCTCTTCTGACAGAAAACTTAGTTCTATTATGCCTACGGTTATTCCTGAGGATTATGAAGGGGATGAAACAGTCTTTTCTGAGTTATCAGATACCGTTAAGAGCTTGACGAATATCTATAAATCTGATGACGTTACACAGGTGTTAAGCGATAAAGTTGTATCAATGCACGTTACATTAATTGGTATACTGAAGCATTTGTGTCAATTGAGAGATGGGCGGTTTCAATATGACCTGTATTCATTTGTATTTCCTGCCTTCGCTGCTTTGCCGAGAATTACAAAGAATACCAGCGATTTGATTAACAGGATCAACAGTGAGTATGAGCTGCAGACAGACGAGGAAAAAAGAAGACTTCAATATGCTTGCAATGAGACCATTAGTGGTATTTTAAATAGCTATATTCATGACATGTCACGTTTGCTTGCAGAATTGCAGCATCTGTTTTCAGTTTTATCCATGTCTCCGCATACTTATATGGAATCCTTTGGAAGCAATATGCGTTCGATTACGGCTACATGTAAGTTACTTGTAGCCTATCAGGGGATAGCATATAGTCTCAGTAGAAAATTCGACATGACAATGATTAAGGACGGAGAAAAGAACGTGAGCGCCAACGAGGTCATGTTGGTTGTTCCTTACCGCAGGATCCGCCAGAATACCAGAGTCTTGTTTGAATATTCGAGTCCCGAGGATAGGGTTGTCTATATTCGTATTAATGCCTCTGATATGTTCCATGTACAGAAGACGCTTTTTCTACTGCTGCATGAGTGCGGTCACCATATTCTGAACTATGATTTTCGCGCTAAGAGGGTCAGGTATTATTTTGATGCGTATATTGGATATTTATTGGATCAGGGATTTAGCGCATATTATAAGGATCCGTTTACGAGCCTTCAGATGACATGGATTGATGCTGAAGTTCCGGATGATAAAGTATCTTTATATAAGATAATTCATATCAAACATACCGAGGAAGACGGTCTTCGTAAAGCTATAATACAGGCTATTATAGATAAACAAAGTTTGGGCTCAATGATTGAGGAGTTCTGGAATACTGATTTTAAAAATCTGTCTCGACAACAGGTATTATCGGAGCCGATGGCATTGGAGAACAATTTCATAAAATATGTAAAAGAGGCTTCATGTTATTATATCGAAGATAGGTTAACTCGTTTAAAAAAGGCGGAAGAAGACGAAAGCGATATTGGGGATTTGGGAAAACAGATAACAGCGATTGTAAAGGATGTCGTTCTTCGGCTGTTTAGAAATGTAGTGGATGACGAGTATGTAAACCGACGGGATGAAAGCGATAACGAACTTTGGCATCTTTCTGAATTTCGAACAATATATCAGGAATTTCCGGAAGAAATTATCAAAAAAGCTGTACATAAAATATGCGTGGACATGATTGGCACAAGCTACAAAGATGTAGCTGATGAGCTTAAAATGATTTTCAGCGATATTTATAGTGATATTTTTGCTATAACTACACTTGGCATAGGAGAACTGCCGCCAGAGCAAAAGAAAAACGAAGCAGAAAAGTATTTAGCGTTACTTAGAGATGAATCCAGCTTTCTCATGAAACAGGAATTAAACTATAATAACCGTATGACAAGGATCTTTGCTGTACTTGAAGCAGGAATGGGGATTGATTTTGCAGATATTAAAGACATGCTTAGAAGGGTGCTGCTAATGCGTGAATCGGAAATTGAGGAACTGCAATATACCATCAGGATGAGGGTCGGATATCAGTACGTGCTTGATTATACAAAGAAGTTGTGTGTGCCAAGTATAAGGGAGCAGATCCGTCGATCGCAGGAACTGTATGCTGACACTGAGCAATTGAAGAAAATGTATAGGAGTGAAGAGGATCAGCATGGACTGTCAACTATGATGGACGCAATTTATTATTTCTGGAAAGCAAGTACTCAGCGAGAAGGATGAAAGAAGATGGGGGCAAAGAAGTCTTTTAAAGAGTGTAATGACGAGCTAAATAGAAGATTTACTAATGATAATTGGAGTAAGCTAATGACTTCTAAAGGCATTACGCTTCTCATGGGTGCCGGTGTATCATCTTGTTTAGTAGGAAACTGGAATGAGCTATTAAATGAACTTGCAATCCTAAGAGTTGCGTCCGAAAGCGAGGGTGTTAGTATTCCCCAGGTGTCGGATTATCTTGATAAGTACTGCCACAGTATGTTTTTGCCGGAAGATACAAGCGCTCTCGAAAAAGGAGAGTATTTGCGATACTGCATTACGGACAGAATTATGTTTGATTCGAAGGAAAAAAGCGGGAAGTGGCGCGAAATAGTTTTTGCGGGAAGAGTTGCCATAGCAGTGCGGCGATTGATAAAACGACATCTCTGCGACGGCGCCGGAAAGGAAACAGAGTCAGATTATAAAACGGATTTCTTGAACTGGTGCAACAATGCTGAGACAGAACCGTTTTCTTTTGGAAGAAGGGAATTATCCCATAGTGATAAAACAGAAATAGCTTTAGAGAAGTTTTCATCGGATGAAATAGCAAAAAAGCTTAATTCCCATTATGGTATCCGAATAGATACCGTAAAACTAAAGTCTGTAATCGAATATGGTACAGAAAAAGTCGATGAGATATATAGAATGTTTGATTCTGGCTATAGCAGCCGATCCTGTGGAGATTGTCGCAAAAGGATAAAGGCTATACTGAAGCATAAAAATATGTCGGGTAAGACAAAAGACGAACGGATTAATATTTTCCTGAGAAAAATTGCGGCATATCTCTTATGGAGACCAAGCTATGAGACACTGGAAACAATGCTTTCTATGTGTATAAATCGGAAAGTCAGCAATGTAATAACATATAATTTTGATACGATTTTTGAACGGCTCTTGATTGACGAAAGAGTACAGAGGGCTTTGTATAACTCTGTCAATCCTTTCGAGTATCTCCATGTCAGGGTATATGGCATTAAGACAAATGAGCCATTAGATTTGATAGGATGCGGAAAAGAAGAGCATTCCGAGGTGTTATGTGTTCACCATGTGCATGGCATCGTTGATGATGAAATGGAGAAACCGGAACCGATCATTTTCAGTGAGACGTCATATCTTTCTTATCAACAATTATCATTGAATATTGGTAGTATGCAGATTGCGGATGCATACTATAAGGGAAGTTTGCTATGCGTAGGCTTTTCGGGCGTTGACCCGAATTTCCGCAGTGTTATCAGGCAGATGAATCTCCTGAAAAATGCGCCCGTATTTGATGATGGGAAAAAGCATGAAATTTTATTGACAAGAAGCCTCAAGGAAATAAGAAGGTATTATGGGATAAACGAGGAAATGGAGGCGGATGATTACGGTCCTGCTTTTCTGTGTGCATGCACATATCTGGAGATGCTCAGGCAGTATTATAAGAATGCTACTAAAGTGAAACTTCTGTGGTCATCAGATTATGAAGATATGAATGATAAATTGAAAAAGATGTTTGGTTTGTAAGTGATAGACTCGGTGATCCCAGCTGCCGGCCCCGATCAAGGATGAAGACGGGAATGAGTATTCTTACTATGTTGTGGAGACAGCTCCGGGCAGCGGCTATAGCACATCTATTGGCGGCATGCAGGAGGGCGGCCTTCACGACGGCGATACGGTCGTCATCACCAACACGGAGAATCCGACCGATAAGGCGGTCACTCTGAGAAAAGTCGGGGAGAGCAATGCGGACTCAAGTCATACGCAGAGCAACCTCGGCGGAGCGGTATTTACTGTCTATGCGGACAAGAACGGGAAGCCGGGCGAGGTCGTGACGGTTGATAATAAGCGCCTCACAGGCCTTACGTCTGCGGCGGATACGGGCGTTATATGGACCGGAAATCTGCCGAACGGCACCTACTGGATCCATGAGGACAGCGCGCCGAAGGGCTATCATACTCTGACCGGCGATATTAAGCTGGTCGTGGGGGAGACGCTGTCGGTGAGTCCGGCATTTGTAACCGGCGACCCGGAGAGCGTGTGCTCTGTGCAGGACGACGGCATAACGATCAAGATCGTCAATGTGCGGGGCGCGTCCCTTCCGTCGACCGGCGGCGTCGGGACGGGGGCTTTTACGGTCCTCGGATCGGTGCTGGCTTTGGGAGCGGGATGGCTGCTCTTTAGGAGACGCATGCAGATAATGTGATATTGGATTTACGACAAAGGGCTGTCGCACAATGCTGTGCGACAGCCCTTGGATCCATTAAGTAAGGCTCCTTTCCAACTCATCAAATACCTCATTGAACGGTCTGCCTTCTCTGGCAAGGGATTGTTCATAACTAGACTGGAGCTTTCTGTCGAGTTCTTCCCGTGTCATGGTATCGATTGTCTTTGGCGCTGCCGGGATTGTTAACGAGAATGGTATACCGTGCCGGAAGATGATCTGGCGGTACAGAGAGTTTATTAAAACGGAGACCGGAACACCAAGCTGCTGCAGGATATCTTCTGCTTCGGTTTTAATGTCGTATTCAACGCGTGCGCTGACGTTTGCGTCTTTCATGGAAATCACCACCTTTCACTCAAATTGTAATGCAGTGTCTGGCGGATTGCAATACAAAACTCAAGTCTCGCTCGCGAGAATTGGCATATCATTATTTGGGAGATGATGGAAAAGTACGTTAAAACTTTGTAAAACGTAAGTATTAATGAGTGGATTTAGACTGCGGAGCATCTGGTCCCGAAGAAATTGCTGGCAACAGAAACTGACAGCAGTGTATATGACCATAATGGCGATGCCCTGAAAAAGACGACTTATGTGCCGTTCGTTTACACGCTGGAAGAAGATTTTGCGTCTGCGGATGAGGATGTTGCGGCGATCCTGAAAAAGTACGGAGCGACTTACGAGTATACTGCGACAGAAACTGCGGACGAATCGTCCTTTACGAATATCACAAGCAAGTATGAGGGCGGGAAGCTCGTATACTACATCCCTGCCCAGGGAAGTACGCCTGCCGGTGACAAGGGAAAGGCAGTTGTTACGAACAGGTTGGTTGTTGTAGACATCACTGTCCTCAAAGTCGATGATAAAGGCAGGCCTCTTGACAGTGCTGTATTCACACTTCAGAAAAAGGAAGGAACGTATCAGAATATCAAGCGTGAGGAAGAGTTGCCTGAGAAAAAGAAACGGAAAGTGTAAAAAGATTGGGGTTGTCGCATTAAGACGCGCCACCGCGATATTATATATCGTGATGACACCGTCTGATGCGACAGCCTCTTTCAATTATTTGTAAATCTCAATTATTCTAAAGTGGAA
>DGSK01000025.1 GCA_002393955.1 Lachnospiraceae bacterium UBA4364
CAATTCCAACCACAGCGGGCAAATGGTCTTTTGAAGATATCCACTGTTCGGTAAAAGATGCTATGAACAGCGCAGTCATGGAAAACTCTATACCTCTCGTGGAAAAAGGGATGACCTCGCCCAGAAGACTTCCTATGAGCGTTCCTGTAACCCAGTAACAGTGATCGAATATGGAAACAAGAAAACGATACAGGTTGTTGTCTTCCCCGATGTCATCGTCATCGCACAGCAGAGAGTATGTCTCGTCTGTCAGTGCAAATATCATGTATGGCTTATATTTCCCGGCATTCTTATATTTTTCTATCATAGATATTCCGTAAAAGAGATGTCGGCAGTTTACCATGATCGTCGTAATTGCAGTCGTTATAACCGTTGCCCCACCCGTTAGCAGTCCTACGCCTACATACTGCATAGAACCGGCATATATAAAAAGGCTCATGGACAGTGCCCACAACACTCCATATCCTGCGTTTCTGAGTAAGATTCCAAATCCCATTCCCAGAACTATATATCCCGCCATAATCGGAACAGTCTTGTAAAAAGCTCTTCTTACTGTTAATTTATGTCCTGTCATTCACTTTCACCCTTCACCTGGGCTGATCATCATCAAGCCCTGTCACAATGTATTCGATACATCAACACCCTTCATCCTATAAAACACGTTCCAACATCCAAAATTCTCTTGTTCCCACGACATCATAAAACATCTTGATTCGATCCACTTCTTTATATCCATTTCGGATATAAAGCTTATCTGACCCCTGCTTCAGGCAGCTCCATTGCTAAAAAACTCCTTTATCTCCTGCATCAGATTCATCTGATCCACCGAGAACGGACATCTGCTGTTACAATGACCACAGCTGACACAATCAGAGGCATTCTTTTCAAGTGCCAGATAATGCTCTCTTGCCATTTCGTCTCCGATACGGGCAAGATCATAATAGTTGATGCCACTCTCATATGCGTGCCTGACAGTCTTTACAGCTTCTGACCTTTCAGCCTCCACAATATACGCAGTCCCCATGCCAATCTCACTGATCTTATCTCCGGTTCTTCTGTTCTCTCTGTATTTCATCCGACACCTCTTATCTGTTCCCTATTCGAGAGCAATTTCCACATCACCATTTCCCAGCAAATCGGTTAATTCCTCCTGTGTCATGTCGATATGGCCAAGCCTCGTATATGCCCAGGTGTTTGATACATAAAAGACTACAATCTGGTTCCCGGAATACAAGACGATATCTCCATATCCGGTCGTGATCTGCTCATCATTTCTCGGCAGGCTTTCACCAAGGGCGCCAACCTGTTCAAATCCACCGTACATAGACATCTTCACAGTCAGCGGACACAGCTCCTTCAATGCTTCTACTGACTCATTTTCTTCCCATTCAACCGGGTATTCTTCACCATCAATCACCAAAATCATACTTTCACCTGCATCTCCATTTATATCTTTTACAGACAGCAGCTCAATCTGTACATTAAGCTCTTCATCCACTGTCACTCTGTATTTGTGATCAAGATTATCAGCTATGGGTGACCTTTCCTCTACAACCACCGTCGTCTCACCCGGTTTTATTTCGGTAAAAGTTATGATCTTATCAAAACCGGAGCCGTCCATTTCCCCGTGATCAGAGCTATGATATTTCACCTCAGTTTCATAAGAAACAATGCCTTCGTCAGCGATCAATACATTAAAATCGGGACCGCCTCCATCAAAAGACTCAAAGCTAAGTTTTGCTTTCTCACCACCGGCATTATCACTTGCCTCTTCCGTGACGATTTCTCCGGTCCAGTCCTCTATTCCACCGAACTCATAGGCATTCACATATCCCATGTCTGCCAGCTTTTGCGATGCTTCCTTGCTTCTTCTGCCGGTTCGGCAATAAACCAGCACGATCTGATTTTTGTCTGGCAACTCTTCCGGCGGAGTGTCGGTAATACTCTCATTCGGAATCAGGATTGCTCCCAGAATGTGACCTTGTGCATATTCATCAGCTCTCCGAACATCCACGATAACGTGACCATCATCATCCTGCATCATAAGCTTGGCCTCGTCCTGTGATATACTGACATACGCAGGTTTATATACCATGCCGTCACCATCCAGTTTCTGCATTCCGCATCCAAATAATGAAAACATCAGACACACTCCCAACAATATTGATAATCCTAAGCTAATTCGCCTGCTTTAGCATTCTCCACCTGCAGGTATTCGTCCTGTACCTGTAAGAATTCATCACTGATGAATTGTGGCATCCTGACATTCATAAGTGACCTGAGCATATCTTTTTGTCCCTTCTCATAATCAGGGATCTGATATTTCCTGTATTCTATCCTCTCGGAAAGTAGCTTCTTTATCAGCCAAATCCGCCTCTCTTCATGAGTCATAATAATCATCCCTTCCATAGGTCGTATCACGCAAAAAGCGCCTAAACGTATTATATCGTACAGGCGCAAGGATTAATATACTGCTCTTTGCTCAAAATTTGAATTTAATTGTCATTCTGTCATCTGGAAATACTTCAGCTGACTCAATATACTTTTCCCAGATTTCATCCGTAATTTCATCCTTATCCAGGATGGATTCATCAATATCAGCATCGCTTTCATCATCCATCAGATCACGGATAGACCTGGAATATGCAGCACATCATAAGGCTTCAGTCTTACAGTCCGTCCGAACTTATCCGTACCCTTACGCCCGTCCACTTGATCAGCGTCATAAACTGTATATTCGTAATACAGCTTCCCGTGCTCATCACGGTCAACCTTCATCCAATCCGGCATCAGCGGATATAACGCAACAACCTCGCCCTTACCATTTCTGATGATCTGGCTGTATGCATTACCGAAAAGCAGCAGATGCGTCATCAGAGTCTCCCGGAATATGAAACTGGTCATCTCCGGATTCGGCTCATCATGAAGCAAAAAATAAAGCGGATGATTCACCGCTTTTTCCTTACTGCCATCATCGGTATATCTGTAAAATTGTAACGGCAGGCTTGCCACTGCTTCCGACAGGATCCTCACACAGCAGTACACCGCCGTCATCTGCATTGCAGAACGCTCTGTCACATACTTTCCTGCAGAACTGTTCCCCAGAAAAAAGCTGTAACTGCTGCCTGCCGTCCTGTCCGTGGGCTTATCCCTGCTCCTAAATATTCCACTAAAAATGTTCATTCTATTTTCATCCTTTCCGCATGTTTTCGCCGTCTTCAAACGTTTATATTTATATTGACAAAACCCGCACTTTTTCATATACTGTAGATGAGCAGGAGATTGCTTCAAATGTTTGTTGCTACCCGATATGCAACTAAAATATGGTCGGGTTCAAATGTTTGTCGCTACTCGATATGCGACTCACAAAAGATTGAGTTCAAATGTTTGCCCCATTCCTGACGGGATGGGGCTTTTTTTCGGAGGTACCCATGGATAACGGACATTTTTACTTTATCAACGATCAATACTTCATTGATTTCCCCGATCCGTATCTAATGCAGAACAAGGAAGTCATCAATGGGCAGGAACATAACCGTCCCTGTTTTTATGCCTTTGAAGATAGCAATAACAAAGGACTATATTGGATGATTCCCTTTTCTTCACAAACAAATAAGTTCCATAGGATTTACAGCAACAAAATAGCCAAATATGGGAAATGTGATACCATCGTATTCGGTAAAGTTCTCGGACATGAAAAAGCTTTTCTTATCCAAAATATGTGCCCTATTTCATCTAAATATATCAACAACGAATATGTTGATTCAACCACCAATATTCCTGTCAGAATAAGTGGTATTCTTGAGGGTGAACTTATATCAAAAGCAAGGCGTGTATTGGCACTTCAACGCCAAGGAAAAAAACTGGTATTTCCTGATATACTAAAGATTGAGGCCGCAATAATTAAAAGTCTGCCATAATCCATCATAAAATGAGCAATCCTCTACTCTCGTACACACTTTCCTGCTGTTCAGCTTCATGCCGTACACAACGATCGAGAGCCATGACAGTTGCAACAATGCCATCGATCTTCTCTTTGGATTTTGCTTTTGTCAGCTTAATGTTTCCGGCATCATCCGTCTCAATGACAACATTTCCTGCCATCCATCTGCGCACCGGATTTCCTCCATGAACCATTCGGCCTTGCATAAGCACCTTATAGAATTCCTTACACGCCGGACTCATATCCTTATACCCCTGACCAAACTGAACCATAGTAAGTCCTTCTTCCATAAGATTCGTCACAAGCATCGTGGCATTCCAGCGGTCATAGGCAATCTCCAAAATATGATATTTTTCAGCGCATTCCTCGATAAAGTGCTGAATTAGCTTTAGCCTATCGTTGATAAATGGCGCGAATCTAACCCTAAGATCACAAAATACTGGTGGGATGTGGATGCTGCCGTAAAGAAAGCCGTTAAACTTCACCTGAAATCATCCGTCGGATGTGTCAGCTTTGAATGGGTATCCGGTATGCTGTTTATATGGCTCCCGTCCGGTCGAAGGCTCTCCTACGTGAAACCTCAGATGTGTATCAACCAGTTCGGCAGCGAATCCGTCAGCTATATGGGTACCGATAGCCAGAAGCACTGGTGCCGCATTGAGAGCTACGGGCCGAAATTTGTCGAGAATATAGTCCAGGCTATAGCCCGCGACCTTCTCTGCTATGCTATGAAGAACCTCTCAGATATGTTTATTGTCGGTCATGTGCATGACGAAGTAATCATCGAGTGCCCTCCCGATGTCAAATATCAGGATATTTGCAGCATCATGGGACAGGCTCCGCCCTGGCTTCCCGGCATCAATTTAAGGGCTGATGGATATACCACAGAATTTTATCGTAAGGATTGAGTCCTAAAAAGGCGACTCCGTTGTGGAGTCGCCCTTCTTTCATTTACATATATTTCTTGAATGTATCTCTCATCTTTACCGCAACATCTATAGTTCGGTTCATGAGCTCATTGTAATTGGAATGGTCATCAAAGTTTAATCCATCAATTCGATACTTTATACGAGAAGCTTTCTTGCCATCTAGTCTGTCCCATATAAGCTCAAATCCAAGGGCACTCTCAATCTCTTCCTTGTGATCTGAAAATGTATCGAAGAGATCTTTGTTGTCACTTATATAACACTCGACCACAATGCGCCCATCCTTATTTACAAGGTCAATCGCTATGTGAGCATCGCTGGTACCCATTGCCACATCATACCAGTGATCAGTAGTAGCTTTTCTCAGGTTAAACGGCTTACCACGGGCAATAACCACCTGATTAAACTGTTCCCAGAATGCAAGGCGTTCTCCTTGGCTCTTATTCAGATCACTGTCGTCGCTCTTAACCTTGCTGCGCTTAACAAAATCATTGGGTTTTTCAACAACCTCAAACTTAGGTGCCGGATCTGAATTCCCAATTTTATATGCATGAATCTCTATGAGGAAGAAGTTCACATCATTATTGGTATTATTGTTTAGCCACTCAATAGCTGCACGATGCTCTTCCTTCGCCTCCTTCACGATCCAGATCATTACCTTAGCATTCAGCCCGGAAGCATATGTAATAATCTTTCCAAGATGATCATGGTTGGTGCCTTCCAGTTGGTTCTCAACTATGACCGTAATACCGGAAGTCTCATCTTTAGCCACAATGTCACAGCGGTATGGCCCGACATACACTTCCTTGTCAACATCAGTAAGCGTAAGCCCGATGATGTCATTCAGGTATTCAAGATTTTCTTCTTTTGCAAGCCAGTTTGAGAAATCATACTGCTCATGCTTCCAGAGTTCTCTGACATCTACCTCTGTGAGTTTTCCGATATTTGCCATGGCAACGCCTCCTATTTCTTCTGCAATTCTCTAAATAACACATCAGCCATTGCCATCATAATCTGCGTATACTTCATTGTATCTGTAAACAATGACTGATATGTTTCATTGCTATCCTTAAATGCCTTCCGTGCCGTTTCTCCGAAGATCTTTGGAAAGATACTCTGCATAAACATCTGCTGTGTATCCTGCTTTGCTGATTTTGCAAGCTGGGGATTATCCTCCAACATCTTCTGAAGATTTCCGATGATGATACGGTCTGCCTCCGTAATATCACCTGCAAAAGCCTCATTGAATTTTTCAATAATTTCATCAAATGGGCTCTTCTTCTCTTTCATACTGCCACTCTTTTTCATCTTGGCAGTTTCATACTCTCCCGCCGTGTTCTTATCGAGTGTAATCTGTCCGGAGAATGTATGCTGAAGTTTATAGTATTCAAGCCTTACTTTATTATCGAGATCCCATTTATCTTTCTGATCTGGCGGCAATAACTTCATCAGATATCGGCAGAATGTATATTCATTCTGCATTTCAATATCAAAAGTTCTTACCACCTGTTGAATGTAATTAAACCATCTTACAAAAGAGCGTACTGTCCGTCTGAACTGATATCTCTGTTGCTCATCCAGATCATTATATTTCTCTGCAACCGGAATAAGAGAATTAGATATCTTTGCCTGAACCGCGCCACTATTCTTATTGTTAGGATCTATATAAATCTCTGCGACCTTCTTCACGTCCTGATCATCATAGATATTAAATCCTCTCAACTGATCTTTCGTCTTGTAAATGAGATCTACATTTATCTCAGATTCAAGACTTGTCTCAGTATAGAATCCCTGGAAGGCTTCCTGTATCTCTTCATTTGTATTTACAAAATCCAGAATATATGTATCATCCTTATCCGGGTGAATACGGTTAAGCCTACTCAAAGTCTGCACCGCTTTTATATCCCGAAGCTTTTTATCCACAATCATAGTATGAAGAAGCGGCTCATCAAATCCGGTCTGGTACTTTTCTGCAACGATAAGTACATCACCGTGATCATGGAATACACTCTTGGTCTGTGCTTCTGACACATGATTTCCATCCGGATCTATGTTTAATCCGCTCTCAGAATAATCTGGGCTATTAGGATCATCCGGATCCTTTACAATGCCAGAAAAAGCAATCATAACCAGCATATCTTCATAGCCTTTTTCTTTAATATATGCCTGCACAGCCTTCAGATACCTTACAGCAGCAAGTCTTGATGATGTAACAACCATCATCTTTCCCTTGCCTTTAATTGCTTTCATCGTAATATCACGGAAGGTTTCAACAATGATTGCAGCTTTCTGTTGTATGTTATATGGATGTAGTTCAGCATACCTGCGGATCAGTTTCGCTGCCTGTGATTCAGGGACATCCGGATTGTCTGCTGTATTTTTAGCAATCTTATAACAAGTCTTATAAGTAGTATAATGAGCAAGCACATCCATGATAAAACCTTCTTCAATGGCTTGTCTCATGCTGTAAATATGAAATGGATGAAATGTTCCGTCTGGCCATTCGTCACCAAACATTTCCAATGTTTTATCCTTAGGAGTTGCTGTAAATGCAAAGAAGCTCAGATTCTTATGCTTTCCGGCCGCTACCATTTCTTCCAGCATCCGATCCTCATGAGCGTCTTCCTCTTTTTCCTGATTTAGCACGGCATTTGCATACACCATTATCCGCTTAGCAAATGCTTTTTCCTGCTCACTCTGAAGATCTTCTATGCCTGCGCCGGTAAAATCAACCAATTCCTGCACGGCATCAGTTGTATCTGCAAGCCCAGCTTTTAGTTTTGCTGCACTCTGTCCAGTCTGACTAGAATGAGCTTCATCCACAATCACTGCAAAATGCTTTCCTCTGGTATCACCAATCATTCCATAGATGACAGGGAACTTCTGTAGAGTTGTAACAATTATTCTTTTTCCATCTTCAATTGCTTTCAGAAGATCTTTAGATCGTTTTTTATCATCAATAAGCACAACACTTCCAATGGTGTGATCAAATCCACCTATTGTCGCCTGAAGCTGTGAATCCAAAACTTTTCTATCTGTGACAATAATGACAGAGTTAAACATAGGCTTATCATCCTTATGAAGACTTGCAAGCCTATATGCTGTCCATGCAATACTATTTGATTTCCCGGATCCGGCACTATGCTGAATAAGATAATTATGTCCGGGACCTTTTTCTGAAACATCTTGAATCATTTTTCTCACGACATCAAGCTGATGATATCTTGGGAAAATAACGGTATTCGCAGCATCTGTTCCAAGAGAGTTTTTCTTCTGTTGTCTGTAGCTGATGAACTTCTGAAGTATATCAAGCAGCTTGTCCTTCTGCCAGATTTCTTCCCACAAATATGATACGGCATACTTTCCATCCTCGTTTTTAGGATTCCCGGCACCACCATCATTCCCAGCACCGTTCGACCCTTGATTAAAAGGTAGGAAAAAAGTCTTATCTCCATCAAGTTTCGTAGTCATCATTGCATGATAAAGATCTACTGCAAAGAACACAAGTATTCTATGATTAAACGAAAAAGCCGCTTCCCTCTTATCTCTGTCAGCCATCCACTGCTCCATTGCATTATCAACGCTCTGACCAGTGAGTTGATTCTTCAATTCTATTGCAATTACAGGAATGCCATTAACCGCCAACATCATATCCACACTATTATTATTCTGCAAAGAATAATGCCACTGCCGAACACAATGACAGATATTCTGTGAATATCTGGTCTTTGCCAATTCATTCAATCCAGATTCAGGGTTAAAGAAGCATACCTTAAACTCAATCCCACGATACTTGAATCCATGTCTAAGAACATTTACAAGACCTTCCGATAGAATTGCATCCTCAGTAATCTTCAGAAATTTATCTTTAGGATCCACATTTCCACAACGCTTTACAAACTGAGTCCATGCCAGTTTCTGCGTGTTCTCCACAAAGGTGCACAATGTATCTATATCAATGGAATCGGCATTTCGATAACCTTCATCTGTTGCTTTCTTCCATCCACCTTCTTCGGATATAAGGTATGCTTCAATGTCAGATTCAAATTGTTTTTCATTGTCTGCCATATACTACACCACCCTTCGCTTTCCAGTAACAAGTTCAAAAATAATGCTTTTGCGATATGCCTCAAGATCATCGATAAGTTTGTATTTTTCGCTTATCATTCTGTCAATTATTCCACACTTTTTATCAAGGTATTCTACAATATCTTTTTGCTCATCCGTATTATATGTTATTGGTATGCGCAACTCCTTAACTCTTTCTATATTCAAGTTTAACTGTGTACTGACGATAGCAGTCTTTACAAATTCCTGCTTCATTGCGTAGAAAATATAATACAAATACTTATTGTCTACTTTCTCTTTTGGCACAAAGCCCAAAACACTATCAGGAAAATAAGCGTCAAACCCAAGAATCGCAACATCACCAACATTCGCAGCTATCGTCATTGTCAAGGTTCCTTTTGGGAATTTTTTACTAACGCTCTTTCCTAGTTCACTCAATGTCTGCTTATACTCTGTTATATACTGTCCTGCCCTTGCCACATCGCCGGTTTGTATAAAAGGATACGGGCCGTCATATAATCTTTCATCATTTCTTGGTCTATGATTGAATAGTCCTCTTGATATAGTAGCAGCATACTTTACTTTAATACATTCCCACTCCTCGGGAATATCTCCAATCCAATCGACGTGTGTATCCTTTGTAGTCTTGGCGTTTCTCAATCCTTTAGTTACAATATCCCTAACAATTCCTCTTTTCCACTGTTCATAATCCTCAACGCTTTCTATCGCTTTAGAAATAGCATTGTCAATTTTTTCCACTTCTTCATCCAGAAAATCTGCTATTCCAATCTGCTCTTTATAAGTAGGAATTGGAATCGGCATATTCTTCAAGTTTTCATAATTCAACGTCCATCGATTATCAAATGATACGCCGCGTCCCCTCGCAAATAAAGCCATAGCCCAGTATTGGGTTTTAAAGAAGTAATCATAAAATCGCGGTTCAATTTCATTTTTTGCACCAAGATTAAAATATGCTTGACTGATTACACCCGATACTTTAGAAATACTGCAATTCGCCCCACTATATAAATCCATAGGATTTAAAAGCAAATCTCCTGGAACTACTGGATTATATCCTTCATATGAATTAGCAAGCTGTCCCTCGTTATTTGATATATCCCGTATTTTCACCCCTGATCTAGCCAGTGATAATACTATTGGGTCTATTTCATTCGACTTCTCTTTCTTTCTATAGAATGCGTATTTTACTCGTCCAATAATCCAGTCTTCTGGAATCACGCCTATAGAATCTGCACAATCCAAACAGGTGATGTTTTCTATTATCATAATTACTCACCGTCCTTCTTAAACAGGTCTTTTAGCATAGCCATTAGTGATTCCTCATCACCTTGCACACGCTTTGCAATCTCGCTAGTATCTTCAAATGGAATAAACTCATAAAACAGCTGCGTAAAAGGTATTTCATATCCGATCTTAGTCTTTGCCTTGTCTACCCATGCTTCCTTATTATAAGGACGTACTTCTCTATCAAAGTATTCATCTATGTCTTCAGTGATAGGCATATTCTCTGTGTCTCTAAGTGATGTATCTGCCACTTTTCCTTTTTTGTTCTTTATTATTTCTCCCTTTTCATCTATCTGGGGACTCTCTATCACAATTTTCTTATACCCAAATGAAATACCGTCCATCACTTTAGATGAGCATTTTATTACCTTCCCATTTGACAATGTATCTTCAAACACACCTGTGGTATAGGCTCCATATGTTTTGACAATCAAATCTTTACATTGATTTGTAATGTCAACACGTTTGCTACCTATATTCTTTCTTCTTGTAACATAACATTGACTTGCATCAATCAGATTAACTACGCCAGGATTTCTTAAAGGCTTTGATTTATCAATAATCCATATATAAGTCGCAATATTTGTATTATAAAAGCTGTCATTGGGTAGTTGTACTATTGCATCTAACCAGTCATTGTCGATCAAAAACTTTCGAATATTGCTAGGACCAGATTCCGCATCTCCTGTGAATAACGAGGATCCATTCTGTATGATAGCCATTTTTCCACTACCATCCTTCAACTTTGAAATTCCATTTAACATGAAAAGCATTTGACCGTCACTCTTACTTGGCAATCCTGGAGCAAATCTTCCAGCATCACCTTTTTTGTATTCAAGTTCAATCGCAGGAGCTTCTCTCTTCCAATCAATTCCAAACGGAGGATTTGAAATGCAAAAATCAAATTTGAATCCGGAGAATTGATCATCAGACAACGTGTCTCCAAACTTCATATTGTCAGGATCCCCACCATGAATAATAGTATCTGCAACGGCTATCCCCATCGTAAACGGATTGATTTCCTGTCCAAATGTTGTTACATTTGCCTTCTCATCTAATTGACGCAGTCTCTCCTCCATACAAGTAAGCATCTGACTTGTTCCCATTGTCATATCATAAACTGTACAGTGCATTCCATCTTCATCCATATCAAATTCATAATTTGTTACAAGCAAATCACACATCAAATAAATGATGTCTCTGCTTGTAAAATGAGCTCCTGCCTCTTCGTCATATGACTCCGAAAACCTCTGAACTAAGTTTTCAAAAATGTATCCCATATCTACCGATGAATACTTGCTCATATCCATGTCTTTAGCATTAAAATCAAGAATAATCTGGTATAAAAGCTTTGCCTCCTTCATTCGCTCAACCTGACCATAAAAGCCCATTCTTGAAAGAATATCTTTCACATTGTCTGAAAATCCATTTAAGAAATCCATAAAGTTATCTGCAATATTCTCTGCATCTGCAGCAAGTAAATCAAACGTGTATTTACTGGTATTGTAGAATTGATATCCTGCCGCCTCTTTAAGGAAGTCCGCTTTCATTGGACCGAAACTTGCATATTTTGCGTCCGCTTCCAAAACTTCTTCGTGACGGGTCTTATTGCTGCCATCCTTCTTCGTTTCAAGGCAATCATGGAATCGTTTAATAACACACATGGGGAGAATAACTAATCCATACTCATGCGGCTTATATGCTCCAAAAAGTGAGTTTGCTGCATTCCAGATAAGGTTTGCATTCTCTTGCGCTCTTCTTGTCACCTCATTAATCTTGTCCTCACTAACGCTCATGTTCTTCTAAGCCTCCTGTTTTTATCATATTGTCGATGATGCTCTTTAATTCTGAAACATCAATTCCTTGCCATTTTTTGTCTATAGATTTACTAAAATCCGAATAAAGCATCCGTGCCCTAAACACTTCATCTGTACTGATAGGGAAATAGGATTCTATTTTTTGATTGAGCGAATATATTTCGTCATAAATACTATCTCCCTCCTTTGGATGCGCTCCCTGCCGATACCTTGCCAACTCTTCTATATATGTCTCCATATAAGAAGTTGTCAAAACAAATGTACTCTGATTTGTTTCATTCAACACTTCTTTCCAGCTGGTCAATTCTGAGATATCACGATGTTTTTGTAACAGAACATATAATCCTGCATATGCAGAGTAGGCATTTTCTAATCCTTCATCATTCTTCTGAAGTCTTCTCATCTTAGCTCTATCTTCATTAGAAATTAATGCCTGCGCATCCGGTCCCGCCAGAAACAGTTCCCTGACATATTTTTGATATCGCTTCAACCGCTCATAAATAAATATCTTAAATTCATCTCTGAGTACTCTTCTTAAAGAATCTGTGTCTACCATAACCTTGCTTCTTGGAACGATATCCTTAACAGTTTCATAGAGTATTGGATTGCAATCAACAACTATCGCCAATAGTCCCCCGATATCGATTTTAGCCAAAAAGCTTCGTATAGCTGCTTCAGTTACTGTCGGAATTACTTCTATTATTCGACATGGAGAGTGTGGCTCAACATCAGCAACAACGATAAAATCATTAACAGATGAATGATATGTGTACATCAGAAGCGCCGCTGGCGAAATAAACACTCTATGTGCATCCTTCTCTTCAACCCAGCGTTTAATCACTTTAGACATTGCCGGTTTACTGATCAAATCTTTTTGATGTCCTTTTACAATATAGGACTTCATATCTTTACGAACATCAGTAAGAGACTCATACATTGCCAGACGCATCACTTCATCTTCGTAACGCCTGGTTATCTTTGCATTCTCACTTGAAACAAATCCCACTTGCTTCTGAAACAATGCATTGCAGTTTTCGTGCCCCGGAACTTTATTCAAACACCGGTACTTATAAAAATAGTAGTGAAGCCTTGCAAACTGCTTTCGCCTGTCCACAGAAACTATATCAATGAGGATTTTGTCAAACTTTCCATGATTTTCTGTCGGACCACCACACTCAACGCAAGGTGGCACTTCGGTATTCGGGCTCATCGTTTTTATATTGTATTCATCGCCGCCGATTGCCTTTAGCTCATCTATGTCAAGGTACGCTGTAAGTTCAGGATCTACGTCCTTCAGCTTTCTTGGTCTTGGTTTTGCCATCTTTGACTCCTGTTTGCATACTGATACAGTTTCAACTATAGCATACTTTTTTCGATTTGCCCACCACTAAGTTAATATTTTTCTAAATAAAAGCTTTTTGTCCATTCATCAATACCCACCATTAAGTTAACAACGCAAAAAGTGATGGGTACTTTTTCTTGAATACCCACCACTAAGTTAACAGTGTAAAATATGACCTCAATTGTATATGCCGATATATGTGATATGATAAGGTCAGTTCAAGGGATAACAAGCACCTAAGCTTATCATACATAAGAAGCCGTCCCATAAAACGGACTTTAAAAGGAAGGAGGAAACCATTTTGATTGAAGTAAAAAACTTAAACCAAAAGCTCGTCGGAACCATTAGCGACGATGAGAAGGTGTACACAATAATCATCAAGGGCTGTGTTACCACCATAACCGCTAATCCCGATGGCACCCTAAACATTGAGCATTCCCGCTTAATGGAACAAGCAGCTTAATATCAGCTTTCGCCAGAACGCTAGACGGCAGTGCGAAACCCATAGATCTCTTTTCAGGATCTGGTGGTTTCCCTGCCGTCTTTTATTTTACCACAGATAGCTGCAGGTTTCATCGGAAATATTCTTTTCCCGGGAACTTTACTTGGTAGCCAGGGTGCTCAAAAAATATCCCAAGACTTATAGAAAAGGAAAAATGATCAGCGCCTTAGGTCTGATCCGGAGATCGAAGCGGACGTTAAACGTCGACAGGTTCCGTCTGTGAGAACTCCGTCCATATCAAATCAGGGTTGAACGCCTGATCTGAACCAGAGAAGCGGCAAGAGGATTCCTCTTCCCAACTCAGGGTAGATCAGTGCGTTCTTTTTTCGCCTGCATAACCGGATCCTCCCCGCTTCTGAAGCAAGAAATCGTTATTAAGCAAAACAGAAGCCAGACAAGGAGGAAAAAGTTATGGCAAAGCAAAAAGCAGCACAAACAATCTTAAACGCAGCAAACACACAGGATTCCAAGAAGGCAAGCATCTACAAGGCACGTAAGGGATACAAGATTGTACAGGTGCCAGTTATCCCTGGCGTTGCAGTCACGGTCGATGCAGACAAGGATGAGCATATTTTAGGAAAAGGATTCTTCTGGTCAGAAGAGGGCGAACTTATCTTATGTTACGCCCTTGAAATTCCTGCAGAACAGGCGACACCCTTAAACAGGGATTTTGAGAACAGAAAGGCCGCTCACAGAAGGGCTCACCGTTGCAAGATATGGAATGCAAAGCACACAAAGAAGATTATGTGCCCCTTCTCCAACTCCTGCAGCAAATGCCCCTACACGGATGAAGAGAAGCTTCCCTCTGAAGCCGAAGAGCATCAGGAACTTTCCTTCGATGAAGTAAATGAGGACAAGCTTTCTGTTGCCCCTGACAGTTTCGGTTCAGCAGAGCATATGCATCTCAGTATTGAGATGGAAGAAATGATGGCAAAGCTCAAAAGTCTTGAAGACAAGACCCTTTACATCATCGGCACCATGCTTAACCAGGAACACGAGATTAAGGTAATTCAGGACAGGCTTAAGGATATCCAGAACCAGCTTCATATTGATGATGAACGTATGGAAGCCTATGCCATTGAGTACATCACCTACTATCGCAGCTACATCGACTAGCCATACAATCCGCGGTGCCGTCTCAACCGGCGGCACTGCCATCTTATAAGGAGAATGACAATGAACGACAAAGATAGGCAAAGAAAAGAAGCTATAAACCGCCTCAATATCCTCCACGATATGCTGGGTATAGACAAGGCAATCATTTCAGATTTCAATAAGGGTAAAGTACCTCTTTCTGTCGAGTTATTTCCCAGCTTCCCCGTCGGAACGATACATCTGTCAGATGTGCCAGACTTCGAGAGTAAGGTGAGAAAATTTGAGACAGAGCATAACTGCACCGCCTACTATGTAGTCAACACCTGCAATGTGTTTCTTTCCATCCTATATGTATCAAACTATACAGAAGGCTGGGATTATGAACGCCCGAACCCGGAAGGCTATATTACCTCTGTCGTATATGACTTATCCGGACAGTTCATGAGACCTGACGATATAGACTTTGGTGAATGCCAGTATATCAACGCTGACGGATCCCTGAAGCGCATCGTATAACAGAAAATGAGCGGTAACATCCTTTGTCGGGTGCTACCGCTCTTATTTAATGCTTCTTTTTGACAGGCCTGCGGCCATTAAGTTGAAATTGATCATGAGATTTTATGTCCCGTATCGCCCTGCTGAGGGTACGGCTTCTACTGTGTGTATGATATTGATCACTGACATGATGCTTATGAAAAACTACCGTAATCTCCCCATCCGGCAGCTCCACATTATGAAGCTGCCACACATGGTGGGTATTCTTGGACATAAGCGTCACATCGTACTCATTCACCAGTATAATGCTGAAATACTTCTTATCTATCGCATCCAGTTCCTGCTGTGTGTACATAAGCCTACGCCCCCTTTCTCATAAAATACTGATCCAACGCCTCTTCAAGTATGCTCTGCACATCCTTTGCAGCCACATTGGCAAAATACCTGCTATAAACCTTTGCCGGAATCTTTACGCTGACCGGTCTCGTTACCTCAGACACGGGTTTATCCAACCCGAACACTTCCTGCACACTCTCTTTTGTAATAGATCCTGCTGCCGCCCTGAGCTTATCTGCCTTGTCCTTTTTGAGCTTGATGCAGTTCTGTTCCATAACTCCCAGCACAAGTTCTTGCTCTTCCTCGGATAAAAATGACAGCTCCACACCAGCGATAATTGTAAGGGATCCATCATCAAGCATACCCTTAAATGCCGGTATCAGATGATTGCAGCGCACATACCTTGCAATATTTCGACCAGTCATACCATATTCCTGCCCGATCAGCTCTCTGGACTTCGCCTGCCGGTGGACATGATGTCCACCGTCTCCATTCAGCAGGTGAAGCTCTTCCATGATTTCTTCTCTTTTCTTAGTACCGCAAACTCGGTCATACCTCGTAGACAATACGGCAATCCGCTCCGATACCGACAGATCACTGAAAGATCTCTGGATCACATTGGTCTCCACTACATATACCAATGCTTCTTCCTCAGACAATCCTTCTTTAACAATAGCAGGAACCTCTGTAAGACCGGCAAGCTTTGCAGCATTCTGTCTATTATGACCTGCCAGCATTTCATATCCGGATGCTGTCTTCTGCACAATTACTGGCGTAAGGATCCCATGCTCGCGGATACTCTCTACCATATCTTCAAGCCGCTCACCGGCATAGAGCTTAAACGGATGCTCATGAAAAGGCTCTATCGAATCAATCGGAATCATCTGTACACCACCCTCAGGCTCCCCACCGGTCAGAAGATCCACAGCGTCATTAAATACTTTTCTCTTAGGCTGATTTGCTTTCATATCCGACCAACTCCTTTCCAAAATCCATATACGCCTTGCAGGCCTTGGTCTGTGGTGCATATTCCAAAAGCGGCTCGCTATAATAAACACTCTCGCCTACCTTAACGGTACTCGGGATCTTGCTTTCAAATACTCTGATCTGACCCTCAAAGGTCTCTGTCACCTGCTCTGATATCACCTTACAGAGATTAGTCCGTGGCTCACACATCGTAAGCAGGATCCAGTTTAGGATTGATGCGGCTCTTAATTTTCTTTATGGTCTTAAGAAACTCCTGTAATCCGACCATAGCCAGAAGCTGCGGATTGACGGTGATCACAACACCGTCCGCTGCTGCCAGGGCATTTATGGTCAGCGCCCCAAGCGCCGGACATGTATCCACGATCAGATAATCATATCTGTCTTTTAACGGCTCCAAAATATTTGCCAGCATCTTCTCAGCTCCCATTTCAAGCCTAAGCTTTGCATCCACCGCAGATAAAACCATAGATGACGGGATGAAATCAACACCGTTACGGCTCTGAACATATTCAGATGCATCCGGCATAGCTTCATTCTCAATCTGAGCCATCATCAGATGCCCGATTGTCACCGGCACCGCCGCCGTATCCTCTATCCCAAAGCAGGTAGTCAGATTCGCTTGACTATCAAAATCCACTGCCAGCACTCTCTTTCCCATACTTGCAAGAGAATATGCCAGATTGTAGGTACTCACACTCTTGCCTACGCCGCCTTTAGTCGCTCCAACGATTATTACTTTTCCTCTCATACGCCGTACCCCGCTTTCTGCTCTGCCACAAACTGAGCATGGATCTGTTCCTTTTCTGCCTCAAACCTCTTCTGCAGAGCCTTAAGCTCTCTTTCCATGAAGGTCGCCTCTGCTATCTTCATTTCAGCTTTTTCTGCATCCGGCGCGATAATGATCTTGCCATCCTCAAAGCTAACGGAAATATAATCCCCAATATGAAAGTTCAGCTGCTCCAACCACTTCCCTTTGAGCATGATCGTCGGTACGGACTGATACTTGTAGCCCGACATGCCATAAACCTTTACACTTCTCTTTGTCATAGATTGTCACTCCTTTACTCTGATAATCTCCGGAAATCTGAGGAAAATAGGCAGAATACGCCTAAAGAATAGAATCACCCCACATTTCCCCTGAGTCGGATGATTTAGACTGGAATCCGACTCTGCTCTTGGTTACAATGTAGGTGATGAATTGAACGGGCCCGTGCTTTTCAACACCCTATAATAAAAAATGGACTAAGTCTAAGCGGCTTTCCTCTTTCTGAAAGTCAAATGACTTAGTCCTATTATATGGTTAGCACCCACCGCATGAATGATTGCCTAGCAGTTCCTTAATATTTTTCTCTATAGCTCTGACGGATAGCGATAATTCCTCGGAAATATGCTTTGCAGAAATTCGATTATCTGCTTCAATCCTCTGCACGATCTCCATTTGTGTTCCAGTTAGCATAATTTCACCGAATTTCGCCGAATTTTTTGCCGAACTTTCACCGAACTTCACCGAACTTTCACCGAATTTCACCGAACCTTCACCGTCGTTTTCACCGACATCTCCGTCGCTTCTCATCGGTAATGCTTTCCGAAACAGGTTCACACAAAATGTCTCCGGCATCTCAATAAATTCAGGTTCCTGAAGACCATATTCTTTTGCAGAATCTATAATCTTCTTTATACCGGTACCCCATGATTCAACCAGACCCATCTGACTGAACACATTGGCAATTGCTCGATTTCTCAGCTTTGAATGTCCATGCATCATATCCTAAAATGTGAGTCCATTATATAATCCGCCCGGAGTAATTTCCAGCATGAACTGGAATTTAACTTTTCAATTGAACAGCCGCCCGCTAAAATGTTATAAAAAAGAGACCAGAACTGGGTATTTTCCCATCCTGTTCTCATATTACAAATTTATGTGTCCAATAGACACACCTTTAACCTAAACTCTCCACAAATTATACTCGGAGTTTACTGACCAGTGCTTTACCACTAACTTCCTCACACCGATAGCTTGCCTGACGGTGGTGCCGTTCGCCAAGGCTACAAGGTGTGGGAAGTTTTAATTTTAAACTTTCAAAAACCTGTCTCATCCTCAGATTACACTGATCTCAGTTCTCAGCCCTGTCCCTCAGTTGACGTACTTCCATTGCCTAATGATACAAGCGAGTCGTTCTGAGCAGGCTGTTCCTGTGTCACAGGCGAATCCTGAGCTTCCGCCTGAATCCGTATCTCAGGCTGACTCGGCGCATCCGGTGTATTCAGTATCTCTGTCTGCATCGGTGCAACCGGTGCGCTCAGTATCTCTGTCTGTACCGGCGTAACCGGTGTACTCGAAATTTCTGTCTGCATCGATGACGCAGGTGAACTCTGTACTCCCGACATGCTCTGTGTCACCGCAATATCAGAAACCTGTACGCTTGACTGGCTCTGTGTCACCGCATTACCCGGAGCACGCCGTACATCAGTCGTGCCCGTCCGATCCGCCGGTTTCTGGAATATTGAGTGATCCTGCATCACAGGCGCACTCTGCATTCCCATCTGCACAGGTCCCTGCGAAATATCACTCTGTGAAACATCCCCCTGATCAGCAGCCTTATCCAGCCGGACAGATGTACTCTGGAACATGGACTGGCCTTGCTGTCCCTGTGCCC
>DGSK01000030.1:0-47019 GCA_002393955.1 Lachnospiraceae bacterium UBA4364
TATGTGGGAAGTTTTAGTTAATTATTCCAAAGCTACATTTTACTCTGCCTGCATCCGCCGCAGCCCCGCTCCGGATGCACTTCATACTTTCTATATGCGTCTGTCAGGCTTCATATCAAGTATGCTCTTTTCCTTTTTCTTTTTAGAGGGATTAAGGCTCTTATTGATCTCCGAAATCTCCGAGCACCATCTGCGCCTGCTCACATGATCCAGGGACAGGACTTCATCTTCACTCCAATGGAAGTAGTAAGAGATGAAAGACATTTCCCTGTACAGCTCATCCTTCGGATAAAGCCTCAACCCTCCCCGGTAAAATTTAGCGGCACCTCAAATGTCTTGCCACAGTCAGGGCATACCGCAGTCATTACAGGCGGCTCTATATCATTTATCCTCTGATACATATCCTGAAGGAACGCAAGATCTGCCGTGAAAAGCCTCTCTATAACAGTGGCATTTACCATCTCTAACCCTTCCAGCTCCGTTACCACACGGCTTAAGATCACTATCGTAAGATAAGAGGGATTGGATAAAACCCTCGGATCCCTTGTAGCCGATATTTCATCGCCTGCAGTAGCAAGACGCATCTTGCCTCTCCTGTGAAGCTCTCCTGCTCCGTCCATGTACCCCTTCGGAAGTTCAAATTCATACACTGTTTCCATCTGCTTTTTCTCCATTCTTTTTAGTTATAACTATCCTGAATATTTACGATAACCTTTCGTTTTCTCACACCGCAGCACAAGGTATGAACCTTGTGCCGCGTCCGTCAGAAAACGGAATTTTTAAATTAGTTAGGAATTACAAGTTCCTCGTATGCGATCTCAATAGACTCGATAGCAACATCGGAATTCTTTGCATCCATATCAGGTGCATTGTACTTAGCAACCCATGCATTGGTAAGTATCCATACCTGTGTGCCACCGGTAAGTGCATCAAGTGCAGCCTGGGGAGTACCCTGGTTTACATCGATAAGCTCGATGGAAACATTGTGACGGGGAATCTCACCTCTGATTTCGGATACACACTCCTGTACCCATGTCTTGAATGCTGTACCCTGTACATAACCAAGCTTAAGAGTTACATTACCATGCTTTACGAGACCGGGAAGCTTAACGGGTGCCATGCTTCCTGCATTACCCTGTCTGAACTCGATCACGTCTACGGATGACTCAATGCCTGTTACTTCACTGAATGCGGCTGTTCCGTCAATACCGTCAACCTGAACGAAGAAGTTCATTTTTGTCAACGGATAAGCTGAACCCCTGCCGTTTGTGTAAGCATTTTGAGTTGAATCTGCCATAATTTAATCTCCTTTCAAATTATCCTCTACTTATTTGGTCAATCTTTCGTCAGCCTTCCTCTCCGCCGCCGCCGGACTCAGCCGTATGCTGCGTTACGCGGAAGATAACGAATTCGGCAGGTCTCGAAGGAGCGATACCGATGTTGCAGATAAGTCTGCCGTTCATGATGTCGTCCCTTGTCATTGTTGAAGTACCGATCTCTACGAAATAGCTCTCTGAAGCGGTGCTTCCTGCTAACATGCCGTTTCTCCACAGACCATCCAGGAAGGAGGAAACAGTAAGTGCAACTCTCTGCCACAGCATCTGATCGTTGGGCTCGAATACAACCCAGTTGGTGTTTGCCTTGATGCTCTCTTCCACGAAGATGAACAGACGGCGAACGTTGACATACTTGAATGCGGAATTGGAACTTGCTGTCCTTGCACCCCATACTCTGATGCCCTGTCCCGGGAAAGACCGTATAAGGTTGATTCCTTCGGGATTGAGGATATCCTGCTCATCCTTGTTGTAATTGGTCTTAAGACCTGTACAGAAGATAGTCTCATTCGCAGGTGCCTTGTGTACGCCGCGGGCGATATCGGTTCTGGAATATACACCCATGATTGCTCCCGAAGGAGGAATGAAACCGGCATTGCCTGTTGAGCGGTCAAGTACCTGGATCCAGGGATGATACATAGCTGCATAAGTAGAATCAATGAGTCCGCGATAACGGATGAGATCCTCTGTCTTGTACATATCACCGGGCATATCCAGAACTGCAAATCTGTTCTTTAAGTTCTCGCAGTGTGCAACAAGTGCAACTACTACCTCAGGATCTGTGATACCGGGTACAGCGATCATCGAAATGGTGTTGTTCTCGATAAATGCCTGCAGACCTGTTCTGTTGCCGGGGCCGCCGTCCTCACCGATGAATGTTCCTGCCTTAACCTTAGCGATGGAACCGTCGGAACCACCTGCAAGAAGGAAGGAACCACTTGTAAGGCCCTTGCCAAGGATAGCTTCAACAGGGCTTAATGCCTTTTCTGTATCCTTAACTTCAAGCTTAACGATAGCACTGTGCTTCATGCGGTTTGCGATGAAAGCGGGTGACTGATTGTTCAGTGTCATATCTGTGTATGTCTCTGAATCATCCCCTGCAGTTATCATCAGATCGAAGGTTACAAGATATACGAAGTTCTTGGGAACTGTACCGTTATCAACAGCACTGTCCGGCATCTTGTCTTCGAATACAACCACATCATCAAGGATAGCCTTGATCTTGTGGAATGTACCGTTGAATTCTACAACATCACCCTCTCTGAATCCCTCGGTCTTCTTAGCCTTGTAGCCAACCTGAGTCTTCTCGATGAGCTGCATCTTAACCTTCTTAACGGTTGATAAAGCAACCTGTATCTTGTCGCCCCACTTACCGGGATTTGCAGCGATGAACTTTACAACGCCCTTGTCTGCGCTTGCGGGAAGTGCATCCTGGGGAGCTACACGCATTACGTAACATCTTGTTCCGCCATTGTTGAAGAACTGCTCAACGCTGTTAGCGAGATATCTGTACTCGCCATATTTAAATTCACTTAAGAAACCGCCAAACTGCTGACGGAAGCTCTTAAAGCTTGTCACAAGCTGAGGAATTCCCGAAACAGGACCTTTTTCAGCCATGCCGACGAAGCCGGCTGTGCTTGTTCCTACACCCTCGATACTTCTGGGTGAATTATCATATTCCTCAACATAGACTCCAGGTGAAAAATATTCTGCCATAATTCTTACCTTATCCTTTCATTGTTATTGGTTTTGTGTCTTAACTTGTCCGGCACTGTCAATTGTGATAGTCCCGCCGTATGCGCACATTGTCGTGCATGTGTCCGTAAGTATCGGATAGTTTCCTGCCATGTCCTTGGGATTAGCTCCCATCCAGGGTGTTCCTGTCATCGGAGTGCAGGGCTGGGGTGCTCCCATAGCTGCTGCTACCGCAGGGTTAGCCGGATTAGTACACATTCCGAATGGTCCCAGGTTGGCAAATGGCTGATTGTCACATATTGTTGCCACGGGCTTTCCCTCGATACTAAGTTTCATCTGTGATGTAACCTTAAGCGGGGCGGTCGTGGCACTGAATGCACATCTGCACATTGCTCCGTTTGTTACAACATTCGGCATTGATTCCTCCTTTCCTTTACTCGCTTTCTTCTGCACTGTCCTGTACGTTCACAGGTTTTCCATCATCTCCGAAGACAATCATTTCAAACTCTTCATGATCATCATATCGCTTACAGATGATGTATCTGTCATTCGGTCTTCCTGCCCTTACCCGGATTGTATATTGTCCATCCTTAACCTGACCAAATATGATCCTGGCTATGGGGGCATTTTTCTCCAGTTCTTCGGGCGGCGGCGCGTCGTACAGACGAACCTTTTGTGCTGACAGTACCTCTTGGATCCTGACTTTTACATAGCCCTTTCTGTCCGGTTTCAGGATTGCGTAGTACTGGTTGTCGAATGTCAGACTTGTTCTTGCCTGACTGAAAAAATCCATTGAGTTGTCACGCTTGGTAAAGGACGCGAAGCTTATGTTAGTCGTATCAATGTTGATTGCTTCGATGGCCGTGATCGTCGGATCTTCGCCTGAGTAATCCATTACCGGTATTCCGCTCTTCTTGCTCTCTGAAGGCATCAGGAACAACAGACATTGCGGTACTCTTTCATCAAGCTCGGCATACTTTACAGGCACATCGCAGGACTCATATCCTCTTACCACCACTCGCATGAGAAAGTCTTCTCTGTCCGTGTTGATAAATACGTAATTCCCGCCGCCTCTTGAAGCAGGCCTGGTCGGCTCTCCGTTGCGATAGATCCTCACATCAAGTGTGTTTACCGGCTGCCCGGTAGTCGTGTCAAGAAGTGACACCAACAGATCCAGTCTCGCTCTGATTACAGAAATGCTCACATTCCTCCTTTCTTCCTTTCAACCCTGCCAATTCATGCCTTTGGCAGAAGTCAGGATTCATTTTGATCACCGGTCACTCCCAGATTGAATTCGCTGTCAACAACACGAGGTGTATTGATAACAATTTCGCTCGACAGGTATACGGGTGCCGCCTTATAGAACAGGCTTATCTGATAGGGCTTGTTGATAGCCTGCCACACCCTTACCTTCTCCTCCAGACTTATCTTCGCCTGAGACAGTACTATCGGAGGTTCCTGCGTATCCAGCCAGCCCTGGAGCTCGTGTGGGTACACAGAATTGTGGTCGTTGACGATCTGTGCAGCTCGTCCGATGATTTTTTGTATATCCGGGTCTTTCAGGCCCATCTGGCCTCCCCCGTTTATGAAGACCATATAGAAAAGATCATATGGTCTTGGCGGCTTTTGAAGCTGGATCCTTCCTTTCTGGATCCTCTTGGGCTGTGCCACTTCCATATCTTCACGTATGTCATACAGGTAAAGACCTACAATGTAGTCAACATCCTGTGATGCCGGAGAGGATATCTCTATATTATTCGGAGACGGAATAGGTTCCGGGCACATTTTTTCACGAAGCATTCTCACTATATATGAGCTAACGTCCGAGATTATAGGATAATCAGCCATCTGTTATTCTCCCTTCAATTCGCTAACCTTGTTCTCAGCAGCTTCCATCTTTTTGCTGAGGAGACATACTGCATATGCGCCGTTACAATCAGGAACATTTACAGCCCTGCAGTCAAATATCTCCTTTGCATCCTCGCTCCTCAAATACATACTGGTCTGTGTCACTACAGTATGTAAAAGATCTTCTTCACTTGACTCGCTGTCCTCGATCTTCTCATACTTAAGGCCATAAGGTGAGAATGTGTAGGTCAGTGAGCCCTTGCTCTTTGCCAGTGTACAGTCATCTCCGGTTGATACATATCTGTATCCTGCAGCCGCCGATATGGACACGAGTGAGATATAGATGTTATCTGCATCATTTTTATACGGTGTATATATGTAAGGATTGTTCTCCTCACTGAGTTCCTGTGCTATCTTGGCCGCAAGTGCCGCAAAATTGTCATAACCTTCATTACCGAGTATCGAAAGGACTGCCAGGAATTCTGCCTTCATTCCGGGTGTCATATCCTCAAAAGCCATTCCGAAAAGGTCTTCCAGAAGTGACATCATTTCATCCTCGGAAAGTCCTAGAAGTCCAGTCTTGTCAGAAGCACCTGTGCCGTCATCACTTCCGCTTCCATCACTGCCGTCTCCCGCAAGTGAATCGGGACCGCTGTTTGCCTCCGCATCTGCAAGTGCAGCCTCAGCCTCTGCCATAACCTCAGCATTTGCACCCATATCCTCAAGCTTGTCCACCAGCTCTGCCATCTGTTCCGCGGCACCCATCTCAGCCAGCGCATCCATAGCATTTGAAAGGGCATCTGCATTGCTTTCTGCCGCCGCTTCTTTTGCCTTATCTAACAGGCTGTCAGCCAGCGCAGAATTGCCATTGCCTCCCAGCTCATCCATCTGCTTATCTACAGCAGCAATAAGTGCATCATACTTTGCGGCGCCTGCCAGATCGTTATTATCAAGCGCATTCTGACGTTTTGTATTTAAGTCGTCCTTCTGTTCCTGAAGCTTTTCCAGATCCCCCAGCAGACTTCTGTCGGAATTCTTAATAGTACTTTCAAGATCCTTCAGGTACTTTATGAACTTATCAAGAGCATCGTCCGCATCGCCCTTAAAATCATCATTCGGAACAGAAGCCTTTACTTCCTCGGCCCAGGCCTTTATACCCTGTACATATTCAAGCGCATCAGCTGCATCCATTCTCTTCTGCTTTGCATCGATAAGCGCCTGATACTGTGTACGTCTGGATTCTGTCTCATTAGCCAGGTCTGTCAGTATCTGGTTTGTAACTGCCTTGGACTTGCCTGCAGCCACCGCACTTCTGTAATCGCTGCCTTCGCCTGACGTAACTATAGCCTTGAACCGGCTCTGACCGTAAGGAAGAAGGTCGCTTTCCAGAACAGTCAGCTCCTTACCCTTGTCTGCGATCACATCCTTCTCAATATTCATAAGAGAACGGAGCTTGGTAAGAGACTCTTCGCTCTTTGATTCCATTACACTGTTACTGTAAACATACTTATAATGTCCGAGTACAGTATCCTCATCGGCCAACGCCTTGGATGAATATTCTATATAGCTGGTCTGGCATGCACTGTTTGCCTCGTTAATAGCATCCATTATGCCACTGTCCTGCTCAAAGGGATCGTCGTCGTCATACTGACTGCCGGAACAGATATCATACAGCGCGCCTACCAGGCTGCTTGTACGTGTATCATAGTTCACCGGATATTCTTCCGGGACTGAAACCGCAAACCATGAGAACGATGTTGCGGCATTAGACTTTGGCATTACGGATGTCCCAAGTGCAGGATTTGCAGAGTGCCAGTTTTCCGCTTCCGTTGCCAGCTTGTCATATACTATTGCACGTCTCTGGGCATCGACCATGGAACAGATTGAATATACTGTCTCTGCATCCTCATTGCGTCCGGCGTTCATCAGTTCCTGTTTCCACGCATACATATTTGCAAGCTTTTCATCAAGCGCCTTTGTGTCATCATCTGTCAGGTCAAGCTTGAAAAATGTGGATATGGCATCATACAGGTAGTTATCCGAATCCTCTACCTTCTTGTCCTCTGAAAATCTGTTTTCAAGGAACTTCTCCCTGGATACAGGTTCATGCGACGTTGACTGGGCATACTGGAACCACAGCTGCTCAAACTCCGGCAGGTTCGAAAGGTCGTAGGGTGAAGGTATATCAAAAGGATTGATGACCTCATCCTTATAATTCTTTACGACACCATCTGCACCGACATAAAACTGTACTAAAAGCGGATCTATCTCGCTCTCGTCCACTAACGCCGTGCCTTCAGCGGTAATATCGCTAACATTTTCTGCCAATGAAAGATCATACCATTCGCCGTTGCCGATCTCCGACTTATAATAAGGAGTATCCTGTCCGGAAGCTGCCGCAGAATCATATGCTTTTTCATAGAGCTCTTCAGTCATTGCATCTTTGTGTATGATATACGTTCCGATAAAGAGCACACTGTTCTCGATATTATGGGATGCCTTATATTCCTGGAAAGTAATAGCATCCGTTTCGTCAAATGCACCCCTTGCGTATGAACCGCAGATTGCTGCAACCGCTGCTGCAACCATTACGACCATTGACAGTATGGCGATCTTCCCGAAGCTGCTCTTAGATGCTGCGGCAGATGCTTTTTTTACATTCTCATTCTTCTTCATTGCGGTTCCCTCATTATCACAGAGCCTGAAGTTGCAAAATATCCTGTTTCAATAAGCGCTTTACCGTCATCATAAAATTCTACCGTCAGTGCCGACATATCGCCGGTAATAAGATTCAGATACCTTAATGATCCACCGGCTTCAATATAATCCTCGCTGCCTATGAACTGTCCCTCTGATGTCCTTATCCTGTAGAAGGAAGCCTTAACATCTGCCGAAGGAGTAACTGTGATCGTCGTCATTCCCACCGTATCAGGGCCGTCGGTAATATATGTAGCGAGTACATCACTCTCAGTGGTCTCCGTACCTCTGTCAACAACTATATTCAGATAATCGCTGGTCTTGCTGGGCGATATCTCACAGTCATCAACAAACTCATCACCGTTATAAAACCTTATAAACGCTTTATTTATACAGGTCTTTGCCACCGACACATGACGGAGCTTAGAATCAATAGCTGTCCTTGTGCCAACCTGTACACCGTCAAGCCACAGCTCATAATCTGTTATCTCGGTATCAAAATCCTCCGGAATCGTGATCCTTAACTCAAACTCCTGATTCTGGATTATGGATTCCAGTGTATAGTAAGCGCGGTCCGAATCTTCCTTATAGCTTATGCCGTTTGCACCTGTACCGAGGCTTAAAGACTGATAATCAAGGTATCCGCTCACCCACCCTTTGGTAAGGTCGTCAAAGTTATTAAGTGTATCGGAATACGACTGAAGAGACTCTATCATGGTATTCTGGGACTCTTCATAGCTTTCAAGCACCTGCTGATACTCTTCAAAAGACATATCTCCTACTGCATTCTGAACCCTGGCCTTATCGAGCAGGTCTTTGTTGGTATTTACATTTTCAACTGCGGTTTCATATGCACTCCTTGCGGAAACATATCCGTCAAAGGCATCCACAACCGAATTCTCAAGCTCAGTTTCCGCCAGGATCCTGTCAGACCTTGCCGACTGGTATTCCAGAGCATCTTCCTGAAGCACATACGGATCATCCTCTACAAACCTTGTCCCGGCTGTCGATCCTTTAAACCATATCCTGGGAATCTTTATGAACAGTATTCTCTTCTTGCCTTCCCAGTAACTGTCTACCTTTTTAAGGAAATCCTTGTATGACGTCTTAAAAGCTTTCTTATTTATTGTCTGTCCGTTTAGCGCCTGTGTAACATAGCCAGAGATAAGGTTGATGTCACTGCCGTATTTCCTCTTCATTATGTCAAAATTTGTCTGAAGCGAAAGCTTGGCGGTAGTCTCAGCCATGCACACGTCATAAAAATCTTCGTCCTTGTCCTTGGTCCACTGTATTACGGAATCAAGCCTGGAATCGGGACTGTTATAAAGATATTCCCTGTTTATATCCGCTGCAAGGAACGGTTCTTCAAAAATATAACCCGTAGTCACATCGATCCCTGTCTTCTGTGACATCTTTCTTAAGGAAGATGCAAGGCTTCTCTCTTCAGCCGCAATAGTCTTCTCCAGAGTATCATGCTTGGACTGCAGTGAATCGATATCCGCCTGGGATGCTTCACCCGTCGCCAGCCTTGCCTTATTCTTGGCAAGGGCTTCATCCACTGACTCAAGCTTTTTCTTATTGAAATCAAGCTGAACCTGAGTAGTGTAGATGCTGCAGTAAAGCACATTTACTTCGTCATAAACCTTATACTTTACATTCGCAAGCTTTCTCTTGGATACATCTATATCCGCCTGCTTCTCTGTAATCGAAAATTCCAGTTCATAAAGATCCTGCTGCTTGGGTGACTCAGGAAACTTAAAGCTGAGAAGCGGAGTCCAGCTGAAAGTATTCAGCCTCTTATATGTAAGCTCCATGGCTTTTCTGGCACTCTCAAGTGCCATGTACTTCGCCTCAAGGTCATCCTCCGCACTTTCGAATTCCGAGCTGTTTGCCAGCGCCAGAGTCCTGGCTGCCGCAATAGTGAGAACCTTGTCCTGTGCTCCTGCAGCATTAACCTCCGTTGCTCCGGTACCCTGAACCATGCCGGCAAGCAGAGTCAAAGTAAGCATGACGGATACCATACTCTTTACAAGCTTCACAATATGGACTTTTCTATGCCTGCCGGATCCTGTAGAATTCAAAGGCTCCCTGGGCGCTGCCGCAGATAAATTCATATATCAGCCCGTCCTTTTCAAAACTGTAGAGGTAAACAACTGCTGCTCTGTTATAACCTTTCACCGTCGTCACATCCGTAAACTGCTCCGTGCCAGACAGCTCCACTTCATCGTATATCTTACCGTCTCCTTTCAGCCTGCTTATCAGCACGGCCTCCGGAAAGATCACTGTGGATTCACCATCATACAAAGGCATTCCTAACAGCGTCTTGATCTCTTCTATGGTACGAACACTTGTCTTTCCCGCCCGGAAGGAATCCGACATCACATATACTTCGCTGGTGGTCAGATCATCCGATAATGCTTCCGGATCTGCTGATGCAAAATACATTGCATCTATATCGTCAAGTACTACGCAAACACCTTCATCCGACTGGTAAACCTCACGCTCTCCGCTGTATTTCTTTGCCGCTTCCGAGGTAGGTATGCCAAGGAGGTCGGAATAAACTATACTGCCGTAAGAAAAGTTACCGTTATACAGTTCATCTCCCGAAGCATTGTATAAGACACCTTCTCCATTGCGGTATCCTTCCATGAAGTTTCCGTCATATTCAAGTGTCCCGCTGCTCCTGTACTCCTTACCTTTACCGTCAAACAGATTATTGTGGAAGTTTCCTACATACCATACCGATCCATCTTCGTAGAATGCTGTACCCTTGCCTTCATATTTATTTCCGGCAAATATTCCGCTGTAAGCGGTATTACCGTTCGGATAATAAAGTACTCCGTTACCGGACACGCTGCCATCTTCCACATTTCCGTCATAAGCTATGTATCCGTCATGTGCTTTTATCCTCACATGTCCTGATACAAATCTTAATATAATTGAATTATACGAGTACGTGCGTACCGTATTCTGACCTTTTCCGTACCCAAAAGCAGAAATATTAGACAAAATGTACCAGATACTGACCACCCCAAGTACGAAAAGGGCTGCATGAGCCAGTCTTTTGCTTATCATCCAGCCTAGAATCGTATAATAATCATTTTTATCCTTTGGCTTGATATTCAGGATTTTCCCTGCAAGGGTCCTGAATTTATCAATTATACGCGCCTGAATAAATCCTCTGCTGGTATAAAGCCTGAACTTAGCTACCAACCGGGTGATCCTGGACTTAAGGACTGTAATCAGAGTACTTAATATGTTCATTTATCCTCCAAAATCAGCAACCCGCCGATCAGATATCATCATTATAATTAAGTATCATACCGTCTTCACCAGGGAAAATGCCATCAAGACACTTCTCACATTTGAAGAGATAATACTTTGCCAGCCTGTCCGAAGGACAGTTTTTCAAAAGATCCGAAAACCGGTTTCTTGCAAGATAATAGTCTGACTTGTAAAGCAGCTCTATGGAATCTTCAAATTTCTGCCTGTATTCAAGCTTAAGCTGCCGTTCCCTTGCCTCACATGCGTCAAGTACCTCGTAAAGGTCCTCCCTGCTTCCATCCGGCAGGAGCGTGTAACCGATATATCTGACTTCCGCCTGTCCGGCATCGCGCTCCATTATCTTCTTGGTAATTACCATATTTATGCCCAGTCTTCCAAACCATTCACCAAAGTGCTCATACACCCTTACCTTCGGCGAAGATATGAAAGTCATGGCCTGGGTACTGTTTCCTGCAATACCAACGGTAAACTCCGAATAATATACTACAAGAGACATGCTGCTGTTCATTTCTTTTCTTACTGAATTGGTATAGTATCCTACCCCCAGTTCCAGCATACGTTTATTGCTTCGGTCAAAAAACATCTCAACCTTGGACAGCATACTATCATTGGATACGACAGTTCCATCCATCTCCGCAGCTTCCATATACTCCATAAGGAATTTCATATTATCCAGAACTTCCCTGTTCTCCGGTATGGAGGCTGTCGAAAATACAGCCATGGAGCCCTTTGCAACTGCGGTATCACCTTCATGCACCTCGGTTATCGAATCCTTATGCATAAGCTGTTCGATATTCTTGGGTGAAAAACGATAATATGCAGAATACATCTTGTATTTTGCATGGTTTATCCGGTTAATGCGTCTGACAAGTTCCCTGATAGCCGTATATATGAGTTTCTGATCATCACTGACTTCTTTTGCGACTTCAGGTTCTTTTCCATCCTCGACTGCTTCCATGAGCGCTCTCTTGATAAGAGAAATATCCCTGTACACCCTTACATCAACCGTAAAATATACGATCAGGAAGATGACCACCATAAGCCCCACACAGTTATTTATGATACGAGCGCCTGTCTTCACATCGTCATCCGTGGCAGGACTGGTATAAAGACCGACAAGACAATATGAACCATTCCCACTTGACAGCATCGGTGCACAGACAATGTAGTACCCAATGCCCCGTATTGTCGTATAATCTGTCTTTGATTCCCTGTCTATGCTGCAGTTCTCTACGATCCGCCTGTAGTAATCGCCCAAAACTTCGCCTATATTCTGGCGGTTCATAAGCTCTGTATCTATCACGATATTGCCATTCTGTGCATTGACCACCAGGAATCTCTCGCAATCCACATTACCGTATGCGCCAAGCTCATCCGTAACAGCAGTATAAAGGGAGTAATACCCGCTGCTTTCATAGAAATCCGCATCCCCCACTCCATAGTTTTCAGGCATTCCGATGTCATTCAGGCTGTAAACCGTCTCATCAGTAGCAAGCATTGTTGCTGACTCCTGACTTATTTTCTCCATAACAACATTTAGCACAAAAGAAACAATAACCGCTATGAATACTACCCAAACCGTTCCGGAAAGGATCATTCCCAGTACACGGCTCTTCTTTTTTACGACAAGCAATACCATGAGCCCTGAAAAAATAACAACGCAGGTAAATGCAAACACACCGGCAGTACGCCCCCCCCCCGTCTTTATATCAATAATTATATTGGAATTTCTCGAATTATAGATTTTTCTGATTTCATCAGGAACCGCAAACACACCGGCAGGAGCATCCGAATCCATCCTTGTGAAAAGCTGTCCGTCCTGATAGCAGGCCGAAGTAAATAAACGTGCGCCTTCGCTTTCCTTCGAATATATCATCGATAATGACGATGATGAGGATTCGCTGTCTCTGTTTTCTTCAAAAATATCTTTTCCCAAAAGATAAACATCAGCACGGGTACGCTCCTCATCCATCACGGTTACAAAAAGCTCCCCATCCTGAACATCTATGCTGCAGGCCCATACATCCCTGTCAATCTCAAATAATGCCGAAGATTCAACCGGCTTCAGTCCAAGATCGTACTTAAGTATCTGAAAATAAGCTTTCCTTTCCGGAGTGATCTTTGTATACAGAACATAAAGGTTATTCTCGTCCGCCGCCATGCCTTCTATCGAAGCCGTCTCATTTTTCTTAACGTCATAACGGGTGCCGTATTTAACGCTTTTATTAGGTTTTATTCCGTAAATGCGTACACTGTTTCCACAGTCAGAGGAATAATAATATATGCCATTCTGCTCCACGTACTTGGTGGACTCGTTAAATTCCGACTTGTCACTGTATATCTGTATATAGAGCCAGAAAAACAACAGCGGGAAGAAAACCGTTACTATTATTCCTATAATTCTTTTAGCCATAACTTTTAAACCTCAGATAAACAATAATCCATCATTCCAGTGACTGTGTACCTATCACTTTGAAGTTGTTGTAAAAAATCCTTAACCACGGCTGATCTCCAAAAAACAGATTTGAGAGCAGCATTACCAGTGCAACTATTGCAACGATAGAACATAATACAAACAGTATCCTGAAAAAAAGATCCGAATGCCTTGAGAAGAATTTCTTTATCCTCTTAAATATACCTATCTTACCTTCCGGCGCCGAAGCTATCCTAACGTCACGATACAGCTCGATGAACTGTGCATAGCTCTTATTTGCACTTTTTTTCATCAGTATCTGATAAGATATCGCCTTTTCATATGAAGCTCTCTCCAGCAGATCCGTAAGTATCTCCGCACAGCATACCACGCACTCTCTTTCGCCGACCTTTTCATCCAGCTCGGAAAGATCCACGCCATAGCTCAAATATATCGAATCGTCCCTGGAAAGATTGACCAGCCTGTGCTTCAGTATCAGGTAAAGCAGCGGATAGGGAAGCCCTGATGTAATGCAGGCAAGGATGACATTACAGCATATAGTCTCACACTGATTAATGCTCATTCCCTCACCCACAAAAAACTTATCCAGAGCCCTCTCCTGCCTGTACGGGAATACGAAAAAATGGTCCCTTCCGGTAGAAAAGCTCTCTATCATCACACCATTACTGCCGTCGGGAGTCGCATTCACATCCAGCATTACAAGCAGCCTTTTTATCAGCTCATGGGATCTCACAAGGAAAACAGTATACTTACTCCTGTTTTCCCCTGACATATCCGCACATATGAACACATCAAAATCTTCCGTGGAAAGAACGGTGCTCAGAACCTCATATTTTGCATTTTCGGATTCGTATATCATTATGCTTCTGTTTCATCCCCTGTTATCTTCTTTACGATCGCATAAGCATAAGTGCATACTACAGGCATATCGGTACAATAGATCCTGATCTCATAAACACCTTCCTTAGCCGGAGCAACATAGATACCGTCAGCAGATATCTCACCGCTTCCGGGAGCCGTAAGCTCATAAGCAATACTGCTTTGAGGCATATTATGGAATCTGACACCGAAATAGTGGCTTTCCTTGAGTCCGAGAACAACAGTAGGTGTCTCGGCAGAAATACTCTTGTCATAGTAATCACCGGGCATATCCAGATCGTTTCCTGCCGGGAATTTAATAGCCACCCAACGGTATGTGAGAACAAGATAATTTACACTTCTAAGCAGCTTGGCCGCCGCTACAAAGCTTCCCTTGTCATTAAGCACCTTTACAGCCACTTCAGCATCAACTTTCTCCTCACCGGTTTCAAAGAGGGAAGGATTTCCATATACTGTGTTCTTTGCATCCATTCCCAGTGATTCATCATGGTCTATATGCTCATATCCCAGCTGAACATATACATTGCCCTTGCCAAGACCATGTGTGATCTCTCCCGAAAATTTAACATCCCCGGGCTGTACATTACGGCCAAGGGGTATCTCCAGCACACCTGTAGCCACCTCCGGTCCCGACTTTCTTTCTTTGGCCTCACTGTGAACATCCGCAACTTTCTGCTGAACTTCCGCTCTCTCGGTAATATCCACATCTTTCTCATAATATGAGATGAAATGATTCCTTATATACTCCTGACCGGGAGCAGTAATATATTTCTTTACGCCATCCTCTATGATCCGGTCGATAACATATGCATTATCGGTACGAAGAAGCTTTATCTCAGCCAGCTTGATATAATCATTCCTGCTGCCGATAGCCATCATTTCAAGATTAAGCATGCTTATACGATTGGTGACCAGCTCCAGAGGTGTTGCATCCGACATTATGACCTTGATATGGAAGCTGTTTGCAGTAGTAACAGCAGTATCATTTTCGTATGCATGCGCTGATCCGCTTCTGAGGATTACCGCCGTATCCTCTGCATCAGCAGACATAACCTTCATCCAGTATTCTTTTGACCACACCTCGCCTTTCTTAAGCTTAAGTTCCGAACAGTCTATAGCGATCGTGTTCTCACCGCTGCCGCTCACGAAAAGAGGAGTTTCCAGAAGTCCGTCCAGAGTCAGATCAACATCCGCATCCGTAAGTTTTGTAACTACCAGTTCAATCCTTACATTCCTGTTCTTGCTCACATATCCGGGGAGCATTACCTCTACCAGGAAATTATCGGACTTCATCACTCTTTCACGTACCAGGAATTCTGTTTCCGGTACATAGTCAGGTTTGAGATCTTCCTTGTCTGTAAGGAATAGTTCATACCCTTCCGAAATACGGTTGTATTCGTATTCCTTGCTTGCATTTCCGGTTGAGTTTACGGAGTAAACCGAATGAACTTCTTTTTCGTTATATCTGAGACAAAGCACAGCCCTGTCCGTCTTCAGGGATTCAAATCCATCTATAGCCGACAGTTTCTTAACCACAGAATTGTCAACTATTACCTCTCTTCCTTCGCCATCTATGGCAACACCGCTCTCTATCAGTATAGAAAGGTCATCTAAGCTGAATGTCCCCAGTCCGCAGACAATACCGCTTCCATACATCAGCACATTGGAAAACCTCAGCCGATTAACAAAGTAATCCTGCTCTGCCTGAAAATCCGCACTTGTAAGCATCTTTCCCGGATAGTAACGATTTTTTTCAAAGGGATACATCTGATTTGCCATAGTGTTTTTCCTTCCTAAATAAATTTTATTTTTATGCTGCCTTTATTATCATTTTACAGACCGATCTGATCCGCATAGGGTTCAAAATCCGATCTTGTAAATACTTTACCTACCTTAACAAATTCATACTTTATCGCATTGAGATAATGTCTCATGCACACTTTACCGTTCGCAGTCTCGTCTGCCGCTGCAAGGAATGCCGCATTGAGGATGCAGTTCTTGATATTACCGCCGGCAAACTCATACTTCTCTGCCAGGTACCTGATATCCACATCTTCATCCAGAGGAGTGGTCTTGGGGATCGTAGTCCTCCAGAGCATCTCGCGGGTATCCGCATTGGGGAACTGGAATTCTACAATGTACTTCATCCTTCGGAAGAAAGCGGGGTCTATGTTGTGCTTATAGTTGGTTGCCAGCACGCACACACCGTCATAAGCTTCCATTTCCTGGAGGAGCAGCGCGGTTTTATTGTTAGCCGATGCCTGGTTGGATCCGCCATCGTCGGAACGCTTCGCAAATATGGTATCACACTCATCGAAGAAGAGGACGACATTACACTTCTTTGCCTCGCGGAATATCATGGAAAGGGATTTTTCCGTTTCACCGACGTACTTATCTACAACCTTTGAAATATCAACCCTGTAAAGCTCCAGGTTAAGCTCATGCGCTAAAACCTGCGCCATCATGGATTTACCTGTACCGGGAGCTCCGAAGAGCAGGACCGTAAGTCCGCGTCCGTAAGGATACTTCTTGGTATAATCCCACTGCTCATAAACCTGCTTTTTGAAATTCATCTGCTCTATGGCATGGGTAATAGTCTCTCTCTGGCTTGGATTCATAACGATATCGTCAAAGCCGAACTTTGCTTCCACTCTGGTAGCTTTCTGTGAAAGTTCGGAGGACATCTGCCTGTTACAGCCCTTGAAAAGATTCTTTCTGGAGATTACCGTCTCCTTATCCATAAGTGAAAGGTTTCTGGCTTCCTTAAGGGCATCCTTAACCTTTCCGGCAGTAAAGATGAACTTTGTGGACATTTCCAGCAGATCCACATCTTCATCAAAGGAATACTGCTTTGCATAATACTCCCAGCATGCCAGTCGTTCGGTAGTGGTAGGAGCCGGCAGCTCAAATTCCGCAAAGGTCTCTTTCGTGATCTCCTTCATGGAGATATTAAGCTTGGACATTGCGAAAACGGTAATATTTTTCTCAGTAAGTTTGGAGAAAGCAAGATCCATATACCCGAAAAACTTTTCCTTTTCCTCTTCCCTGTACTGAAGATCGGTCAGACAGCAGCATGCATTGGTAAGGATACACTCACGGGTAACCGCCCACAGCGCCCTGTTGACAAACTGGAAATCATAGTCGAAAAGCTTCTTACAGTTGATGGTAATTGCCCGGAGATTATTCTTCTCACAGAATTTCTTAACGAAGAACTTACGGCCGCTTCCTTCATCGCCATAATAATAGAAAATCCTGGTACCTTCCGCATAGGCTATTTCCATAGCCTCCAGCACCGTCGCATTAGCCATTATGGGATCGAGCTTCTCGCCGTCCTTAGTAAGTGTATTGAAAAACCTGGAGTAATCCTCATCCAGCTTGAAGGGGTCTCTTCCGAAAAGGAAGTCGATAACTCTTTTATCCGGCGACACCGCAGTAGAGAAAGGCATGCTGTTGACCACATGAAGGTCAAGTATTGGCATGAGCTGCTCAAGGCAGGCACTCATTCCACCGTATGCGCCTGTTACGGAAAACTTGTCCCCGTAATAAAGTCTTGCGGCAGATTCTATGGTGGGACAGGAAAGTCCTCCATTTTCATTGACGATCTGATATACGCCGGCATAATCAGTCTGCGTACTGGACAATATCCCGGCAGTAAAACAGAATATGGTAAAAGGCTCAAACTCAAGTTTCTTGCATAATTCGTAAAGCGGAAGTTTTATTCCCTTTTCAATTGATGCCTCAGCCCTGCCGATAATGAATCCCAGCGTATCATCCGCAGTCATCACGTCAGACCGTGTGGGAATTTCTTTCACTTCCTCTTCATCATCTATCGCTTCGGTAAGGCTCGAAAAAAGATCAAGCAGATCATCGCTTATGACCTCGCTCGGTTCACTCTTTTCAACCTTTTTCTTTGTATTACCGTCGTTTTCCTCATCTGCATCCTCAGATTCTTCAGCGTTCGCCGGCGTGTCATCACCAATAACAAACTTCTCTATCCTCTCGCGGCATACATCGCTGGCAACTTCAATATCGGGATAAAGGACATTCTTATACTGTCCCTGGCCTGTTGAAAAGACGGCCTTCATCCTCTCCAGATATGCGTCTATGCAGGTATTTACACAGTCGAACATATACTGCATAAATTCATTATAATCCGCAAACGGCTTATTTTTCAGTTTATTGCTGTATCGATCCATTAGTCCTCACCCCATCTGTTTCAGAACTCAGTCTTACTGCCTGACTGATTTAAATATCGCATCTCTGTCAAACACCGAAGGTGCCGTATTCAGTGACTTTACATCTTTTTGTGTAAAAACATCATCACTGTCATTAAAATACTTCCTGCGTTCGACAGGCTTATACATAAGTGTCTCCTCATCCTCATCAAACACCTGGGACTGTTTTGACTTATTCTTTTGTATCAGCTCATCTGCAAGCATAGATTCCCCCAAAAGTTTATAACAAACCTATGCTACATTTTATCACGAATGGTGAAATTTTTTGATTTTTTTTGAAAAAACTGAGGCATATTTACCCATAAAGGGCAGAAGCTTACTCATTGGCCTTGAGACTGGCCACCATATCGATCTTCCTTAAGCTCTGTGCCAGAACAATGCTGGTAATGGCCATCACAAGGATAGTTCCTGCCGATGCTATGATATATGCGGAAGGATCTATATGGGCATTAAAGTCGTACTCCTCGCCTATTGCAAAGACGAACAGAAAATCCGTGAAACAATACCCCGCCGGAAGCCCGATGGCTATGCCGCAGAGTGTGATCCAGATATTCTGCATGGTGTATATCTTCATTATTTTAGGAAAGCCAAATCCCAGCACCTTGAGTGTCGAGAACTGGTACATCTTCTCATTCATTGAAAGAAGGCCCATATTGTAAATGATGATAAAGCCCAGTGCTCCGGCTACGACAATAAACAGGCCTAACATCCCCTGTATCATGGAGAGCATGCCGCTCATCTGTGTCCTGAGGGAAGGAAGCGTACTTATTGCGCTGACACCATCTATATCCTCATCATCCACGCCGGTGAGATCAATATCCGTATAGAGAGTATCAGGCTCGTATTTTTCGCCAAGGCTTTCAAAAGCCTGTCTTGTCATGGCAAACTGCTGGGCCTGGGGATCCCTGTTGGCGGCGGCAATATTGCTTTCATACCAGTCGTCGCTGCCAAGGATATGCCACTTCAGCTTTTTGGTGATATCCAGGTTTTTGTTCTTTATGAGCTTTTCCGTGGCAAAAAGCGCTCCCGGAGCATTTATGTCGCTGTAAGTTGAACCGGGTATTCCTTCATTTATATCATGAGAAACCTTGTCATGATCGCACAAAGCTATCATGCCTTCGGAATCGTTTACAGTGATGACTGATGTCTGCAGCAGCCCGTTGCCATCATAATATTCTATGGCCACGCTCTGAGTAGTAGCCTTTCCGTATTCCCTGTAGAGATCGCTTTTCTCGACATTTGTTATATCCGAGTCAAAGGTAAGCCTGGATGTAAACCTGAGTATGCCGGAGAACTCCCAATCGAGATAATTAAGCATGGAATCTTCCATTCCGTATGCCATCACTATCAGAAGAGTCGAGCCTGCCACGCCTACAATTCCCATAACGGTACGCGCCTTGCTCCTTGCCACATCCCTTAAGTTCCATTTAACTGCAAAGGAGAGCCTGGACATTATGCCTCCCGGCTTTTCACTCTTCTTTTTCTGCTTGATCTTGGGCACTTCCAGCCTGAGTGTCTGTGCGGCAGGCTCGGAAAGTATCTTCCTGCTTGAGAAGTAAGTGACTACCGTAACCATAAGGACGATAACCGCTGCCACAATATAGTTTTTCTCAGCTATGTACAGACCGCCTACCGGCACATCATAAAAGTCCATTTCCTCAGCATAAAGGTTCACGCCAAGAGAAGGTATTCCCACCGCAAAACCTACGATAACACCGATCAGGCTTACAAAAAAACCGTATGAAATGTAATGCCTGTATATTCTTGAATTGCGGAAGCCCAGAGCCTTCAGCGCTCCGATCTGCATACGCTGTTTCTTCACGAAACGGTTCATGGTGGTTATTACAGACAATGATGCTATGAAAAGGAAAAGGAACGTAAACATACCCGAAAAGGTATCTCCCTCTTCAGACTCCGATTTATAAGCCGAATATGATGCACACATATCCCGGCCTGTGACAGAATCCACTGCTTCAATTTCATACAGATCCCTTTTTATCAGGTCCAGCTTTTTTTCAAATGATCCGTCATCTTTATTTCCGCTGTATATTCCCGGTGCCTCGCCTTCCACATCCACACACACCATCGGATATACATAAGCCTTTTCCAGATTGAAATCGGGATTCAGCGCCTTAATGAACGCATGCTTCTTTTCTTCGCCGGCAGTCTCATCCGCAATGTCAGGGGCCAGCTCCAGCGCAGTCTCCAGATCCACATCAGGTGACATATCCCCTAACTGAGTCACGAGGATATCCCTCCATGACATACCATTTTCGTGCATCATATTCAGTGAATCCCTTGCAGACAGAAATCCCTGTATGGCTTCGCTTTCTATCATATTGTCATACATAGCCTCCTGTGGAAACCATCGCATGGACATATATGCCCAGCCGTAATCCTCTGCCTGCTGGAAAATAACGGAAGCATCCTGGGTAACGTAGACATGATCCGGAACAGAGATGATCCCCAGGACTTCTTTTGTGATCTCTGCATCCTCATACTTAAGCGTTATGATATCCCCAGGATGTATATCACGTGCCTCGGCAAACATACGCCCGAGCCACAGACCGTCCGCATCAGGATCATAATTCTTCCCTTCCGCCACCCTGAAGCGGTTGACGGAAAGTGTCTTTACGGATGTATCGATAAAAACGCCTTCCATCGGAACCGAAAATGACTCCCTTCGGCCATCGGCATACTCCACTGTCCCCGTCATGGAAAGGGGCATATAGCGCATGGCCTCCTTTACTCCCTCAACAGACTTTATCTTATCCATATCAGACTCGGAAAATTCAGATCCTGACAGCCAGAGGTCGGCCAGATTATATTCTGCATACAGCTCGTCTCCGGAAACTTTCATTCCGTCCCCGTATGCGCATATACCTACATATACAGCCATTGCAATAGTGACCATGGCAAATATTGTCAAAAATTGCGTGAAATTACTTATTATGTCACGCAGCATTTTTCTGATCAGCATTAGTCCTTTTCTCTTTCCTTAAATAGATTTACCATGAAACATCGTCTATATCCATAGGCGAAGGGTTTTCTTCCACACTTACGATATGTCCGTTCTTTACCCTTATCACCACGTCCGCCGTATCAGCGATAAGCGCATTATGCGTAACTATGATCACTGTATTGCTTCCCCTGTCAGCATCACACTGCCTCTTTAGTATCTTTAAAACCATTGCGCCGGTTGCCGAATCCAGCGCACCGGTAGGCTCGTCGCACAGGAGCAGGGCCGGATTCTTGGCAATGGCCCTGGCGATCGACACTCTCTGCTGCTCGCCTCCCGAAAGCTGATTCGGGAATTTATAAAAATGATTTTCAAGTCCCACATCCCTTACAGCCTGTTTGGCGTCCACCTTTGTCTTTGTTATCTCTTTTACAAGCTCCACATTCTCAAGTACTGTAAGAGACGGAAGTATATTATAAAACTGGAAGATAAATCCTATGGTGTGCGCCCTGAAATCGCTTAACTGCCTGTCGCTGTACTTTGAGATATTCTCGCCGTTTACAATGACATCCCCGCTGGTGGGATTGTCCATGCCTCCGATAAGGTTTAAAAGGGTGGACTTGCCGGCACCTGAGGGACCAAGGATAACCACAAAGCGTCCCTCTTCTATATTCAGGTCTACATGATCCAGCGCCCGGTACTCCGTCTCGCCTGTCTTATATATTTTTGAAACATCTTTTAATACTACTTTGTCTGCCATTTTTCACTCATCCTATATCATGTGTCCCGGACAGCCGAAACAACCGGGCACAGTTGTCATCAGCATCCGCAGCTCTGACCGTTACATCCACGATGTAACATGCAGGTGCCGCGCAGTCTGCTGTATCTGCAATGCTGTCTGTATGCTCTGCCAAGGCCGCTACATCCGTGGTATTATCTGTGTGCGCTGCTTAATCCGCAACATCCACGCTGCTTCCGACATACTCCATGTAGTTTGCGGCTTCCGTTATGTAGGAAGTACCATTCTTTACATCTTTTCCTTCTATGACGCTCATATTCTTTCCGGAATAAATGATAGTCACAGCCGATTTATTCACAGCCACCTTTCCGTTGTCCCCGGAAGCCGTCAGTATGTATTTCTCACCGTCCTCATCCGTGAATACCGCCTCATTGGGAACGGCAATGCAGTTTTCCTTTGAATATACGGAAAACTCCGCTTCGGCATTCATGCCTATCCGGATCTTTTCATCGGGACTGTCAATTTTCACGGTCACCTTGTAATCCGCATCTTCGCCGGAGGTATCGGTCTTGCCGGAAGCATTCTTATATGCGGATTCGGCAACACGTCCGACGCTGCCGCCGTATGTGTCTGAATTATCTGCCTTAGGTGTGACAAGTACCGACATATTCTCGGAGATACTGTTTATATCCTTCTCCGGTACTTTCGCTGTAAGCACCAGATCTTTGGTATCTTCTATAACAAAGAGCACTCCGGTAGAGTTTTCTCCCACCTCGATATTTACCGCCGTTACGGTTCCGGAAAAATCAGCCAGGATCTGGGCATCCAGAAGCTTTTTCTGAAGCTGGGCCATCTGTATTTCTTCAACTGTAAGATCCCCTGTAATCCTTGCCTGCTCGATTGCATCCGCACTTAAGGCCCTCGCATTTTCCAGAGCCCTTACCGCTGCATTATAGGCAGTCTGGGCAGTTATGTAATTAAGCTCCGCATCCTCTGCACTCTTGGCATAATCAGCCAGGCGGAGGTCACTCTGGCGCAGAAGATTTTCCCTGCTCTGTACTGCCTGAACATATGCAAGGTTTGCACTGTCCACCGCATCCTCGGCTTTTTCCTTTTCTATATCGCTTACTCCATGCTCGTCATCCAGCTCGCTCTGCATGGACTTTGCCTGCTGTATTGCATTGGCAGCCTGCGCCACTGCCTGGTCTGCTGCCACAAGTGTCGGATCCATTCCAAGATTCAGTGATTCCTTGTAATCATCATAGGCTTTTTGTGCGGACTCATAAGTTTCCCGAGCCATCTGGAGGTTAGCCATAGCTTCCACAAGATTTGCATCCGTTCCGTTGGTCAGCCCCTCCGTATATATATTGTACTGGTGCCGCGCAGCCTCTACATTTGTAGAAGCGCTTCTTTCAGTCAGATCCATCGCTGCCTGCTTGACCTCAATCTGTTCTTCTATGGATTCCGTATCAAGTACACACAGCAGGTCTCCGGCAGATACCCGGTCCCCCTCCTCGACCAATATCTTTTCAACCGGAAGGGTAAGCGTGGAATAGACATAACAGGGCTTTGCACATTCCACAGTTCCGTCAGCCTTTACATACTCCGTAAAATCCGCAGCTTCCATAGTCCCTATGCTGCCTGATGGTATGCCGTCCTTTTTCCCGCATCCGGTAAAAGCAAGCAGTGTTAATGCTGAATACATACCAAGGATCAGGACAGCTTTCTTTTTGATTTTTTTTAAACTTTTTCTCTCTGCCATATTTTTCATAGTTATCCTCCACACCTGTCGTAAACTTTGTACATTTGTACATATATAACTATTCAGAACATGTTAATTATTACGGTTTTGAAATACCATTCAAAAACCTCTGGAACAATAGTTAGTATATGCTAACTATTGTTTGTTGTCAAGTCGTATATTTTTATTATGCTAATTTGAGCAATTTAACTAAATTTAATTTGCTGAAACCGCAAATTAGGATATTCTAATTTTCAGAGACTAAAACTTCCCACACCGTGTAGTCTTGTCTGACGGTGTTTTAGGTGAGCAGTGCGAACGGCACCACCGTCAGGCAAGCTACCGGTGTGAGGAAGTTAGTGGTATAAAGCAAGTGGGAAGTTTTAGTCAGAGAAATATAAAAAAAATTCCCCCACCGGCAGCTGAGCTGTCGATGCAGGAAGAGGTTTAACAGTGATTTATGTCAGCCGGTCATCCGTCTCATTATGTCGTTTCCATTTTCTTCCAGCCATTTCTGCCACTTGTGATAATCAGGATATACTCTTAAGACTTCTTCATAGAATTTTTTTGAATGATTCATTTCTTTCCGGTGACAGAGCTCATGCACTACCACAGAATCCAGGACCTCCGGAGGCGTCAGCATAAGGAGACAGTTAAAATTCAGGTTTCCTTTAGCGGAACAGCTCCCCCATCTGGATACCTGATTCCGTATTGTGATCCGTCCGTAAGTAACACCCACAAGAGGGGCGTAGTAGGCTACCCGATCCGGGATCACACGCATAGCCTCATCAGCCAGCTTTTCTATATCTGCCCGGGTGAGCCGCTCGACAGGCTGTCGGTTGCTTTTCTTTTCTTCCATAAGGGCAGTTTTCTTCCGGATCCAGTCCTTATGGCCTATGACAAATTTATCAATCTCCGACACAGGCATTTTTAAGGGCGCCCGGACGGTCACTCCCTCATACGTTACCTCGACGGAGACAGTCCTGCGCCTGCTTCTTATAAGCCTGTATTCAATTATATTTCCAGAATTTTCTGATGGCATTACCCCTGCTCCGATATCATATCTCTTGAAAGCGGCGTGCCATATTCAATATCACACTTCGCAGTCTTTCCGAGTATATCCTCATAGTACTTCGGCTCCATCCCATAGCCGGGCCGTATTACACGGATATTCCCGGGACTGAAAGACTCACCCTTCTTCATATCCTTCACCACAAAGATGGATTTTCTGAAATTCCTGCTGGCTTCCTCCTGAGGGCTGGGGCCGTATTTTACAGTACCTATGGCCTTCTCAGCCTGCCTTATGTCCTTTACCATCTGTGCAAATTCTGCCGGCTCCATGGAAAAATGTGAATCCGCCGTCTCAATGTTTCGGTCCAGACAGATGTGCTTCTCTATTATGCGGCCGCCCAAAGCTACAGCCGTAACAGCACCCACCGAACCTGCAGAATGGTCCGACAGCCCCACTGTCACCCCAAACCGCTCCCCGATATCCTGCATGGTCCTCAGGTTCATCTGATCGGTGATCGCAGGATAGGCACTGGCACATCTGAGCAGGGCCAATTCCTCATTACCGGCAGACCTTACTGCCTCTACGGCATCCTCTATCTCGGAAAGGGTTGCCATTCCGGTGCTCATGATCATGGGCTTTCCCTTGGATGCCGTATATTTTATAAGCGGTATATCCACTAACTCAAAGGAAGCGATCTTGTAGAACTCCACTCCCAATTCTTCCAGAAAATCCACGGAAGTATTATCAAAAGGCGTTGAAAAGAAATCTATGCCGGCAGCTTCGGCTTCCTCTTTAAGCTCGGCATGCCACTCCCAGGGGGTATAGGCTCTTTTGTACAGATCATGGAAATTCTCACCGTCCCAGGCACTTCCGCTTATACTGAAATACTTATTACGACAGTCGATGGTAATGGTATCCGCAGTATATGTCTGAAGCTTTATGCAGTCCGCACCGGCCTCGGCAGCGGCATGCACTATCTTCTTAGCTGTGTCTAAGCTCCCGGCATGATTACCGGACATTTCAGCGATTATATATGTAGGATGGTCGGCATCTATTATCCTGTTCCGTATTTTCATTTTATTCATTTTATTCCTTTTATTCCTTCTCTCCGCTTCCCACACTCACAGATTCTGTCAAAACTGTAGCCGCAATCACATCTGCCTCATGAGATTTACCATCTCAACAGCGCCGAGGGCACAGTCATAGCCCTTATTGCCGGCCTTGCTTCCTGCCCTTGCTATAGCCTGCTCAATATTATCCGTGGTAACCACACCGAAGAGCACGGGGATTTCCGTCTCAAGTCCGGCCTGGGCGATACCTTTTGCAGCTTCATTGCATACAAGATCATAGTGTGAAGTCTGTCCCCTGATCACAGCTCCAAGGCAGATCACTGCATCGTATTTTCCGGACTTTGCCATTTTCTTTGCTACCACGGGAAGCTCAAATGCCCCGGGAACCCAGGCTGCCGTAATATTCTCCTCTGCCACGCCGTGACGCACCAGACCGTCAACAGCTCCGCCTAACAGCTTATTTACGATTATCTCGTTAAACCTTGATGCTACAATACCTACCTTCATTCCCTCAGGTGCTACAACTTTTCCTTCAAGCAGATTGATTTCCTTCATTTTTCTTTCCTCCTACAATTCATAACTTTTCATCCTGATATATCAAAAAGTCAGCTCTCTGGCCTGTCTTTTTTATACATTAAACCTTTATCTCGTTAAATATATGTCCCATTCTTGTCTTCTTGGTCTTCAGGTAATTCTCATCATATTTCTGGGGTGGTATCTCAATGGGCACCCTCTCCTTTATGACCAGACCGAAATCCGAAAGTCCGTAGACCTTGTCAGGATTATTAGTCATAAGCCTTAAGCTCTTTGCCCCCAGGTCCTTAAGGATCTGGGCACCTACCCAGTATTCTCTTAAGTCAGGTGCAAAGCCAAGCTTAACATTGGCCTCAACAGTATCATATCCCTGCTCCTGAAGTGCATAGGCCTTTATCTTGTTAATAAGACCTATGCCCCTGCCTTCCTGGCGCATATACAGTACTATGCCCCTTCCGGACTTTTCTATCATCTCCAGGGATTTCTTAAGCTGCAGGCCGCAGTCGCATCTGTATGAGCCGAAGGTATCTCCTGTAAGACACTCGGAATGAACCCTGCAGAGCACATCTTCCCCGTCTCCTATCTCACCTTTTACTAAGGCCACATGATGCTCACCGGTCAGGTCATTTATGTATCCGTACATTCTGAAAATGCCATGCTCAGTAGGGAGCATAGCCTCGGCCTCACGCACCACATGTTTATCGTTTATGCGGCAGTAATCCTGAAGCTCCTTTATCGTGATAAAAGTAAGCCCATATTTATCAGCCAGCTTCCATAATCCCGGAGTTCTAAGCATAGTGCCGTCCTCATCCATTACCTCACAGCACACTCCGCATTCCGTAAGTCCCGCAAGCCTTAAAAGATCGACAGTTGCCTCAGTATGTCCGTTTCTTACAAGTACGCCGCCGCGTCTTGCAGTAAGCGGAAATACATGGCCGGGGCGCCTTAAATCCGCGGGCTTTGTATCAGGATCCGCACACTTCATCATTGTAAAGGATCTCTCAGCCGCACTGATGCCCGTGGTGGTATCAATATGGTCAATTGAAACCGTAAATGCAGTCTGATGATTATCAGTATTCTCTGCTACCATAGGCGGAAGACCTAAACGGGCTGCTATCTCTATGCTCATAGGCGTACAGATAAGTCCCCTGGCTTCCTTTGCCATCATATTGATATTTTCCTGAGTGGCAAACTCGGCAGCACATATCATGTCGCCTTCATTCTCACGGTCTTCATCATCCGTAACAAGAATTATTTTTCCCGCACGGAGATCTGCTATCGCCTGTTCTATGGTTCCGTATCTGTGTTCCTTTTCTTCTTCAGACATCTTTTCTCCTTCCGCCGCCTTAAACGGCTGTTTATTTATTTCAGTATATTTCAGAATCCGTTTTCCTTAAGGAAATCCAGGGTAATGTTACTGCCGCTTTCTTCCTTATCCTGAGCAGGCACCCTGCCCATCATCTTTGCAACATACTTTCCGATGACATCGGTCTCTATATTTATGATATCTCCGGGTTTTCTCAGATACAGGGTAGTTGCTTCCTGCGTATGCGGGATTATGCTTACCTTAAAGTCGCTGCTGCTGACCGCTGCCACTGTAAGACTGATACCATCCAAAGCAACAGATCCTTTTTCCACTATATAGTCAAGCAGAGAACAGTCAGCTTCGATAGTAAACCATATTGCATTTTCTTCCCTTACTACGGAGGATACCCGACCAGTCCCGTCAATGTGCCCGGAAACTATATGGCCTCCAAATCTCCCGTCCGCAGCCATGGCACGCTCAAGATTACACCTGTCACCGCTCTTTAATGCACCTAAGCTGCTGCACCTTACGGTCTCTGCCATAACATCAGCCGTAAAACCGTCATCAGACAGTGATGTTACCGTCAGGCAAACTCCGTTGACGGCTATACTGTCGCCTGTCTTAGTCCCTTTAGTCACAACTTCTGCCTTTATGGCTATAGTCCCGGAGTTTCCCTGCAGGCTTATACTTTTTACTGTCCCGATCTCTTCAACAAGCCCTGTAAACATTTAATCCTTCTTTCTCTTATACGTAATGCAGACATCATCATCTATCCGTTCTATATCTGCTATAACAAATTCCCATGCATCCGAAGGGAGTGTCACGCCCTCACCTCCAACCGGGGATTTGGCAGTTCCTCCGAATATCTTCGGTGCCATGAAAACTCTCAATTCATTCACACAGCCTGATTTCAATATGCTGTAATTAAGCGTTGCACCTCCTTCGACCAGGATGCTGTCTATACCTCTCTCACCAAGTTCACGCATGAGAGCTTTTATATCCACCCTGCCATTCTCACCGGGTTCTATCAGCACCCTGCATCCTGCAGCTTCAAGTTCCTCAGCTTTTCGTCTGTCATAGTCTTTTCTGCCGCTTACGATATACGTATCAATATCATGCGCAGAACGAACGAGCTGCGAATCAGCAGGTATTCTCAGGCTGTCGTCACATATTATCCTTATAGGATCCCTGCCATTCTCTGTCCTGCAGTTTAACATTGGGTCATCTGCAAGAACGGTTCCGATTCCTGCCATAATTCCCATACAGGCATGCCTGAGATCATGAACTCTTTTTCTGGAGTTCTCACAGCTTATCCACTTTGAAGCACCGGTTACCGTAGCAATCTTTCCATCAGCAGTCATTGCGTATTTCATGATGACATAGGGCATCTTTGCAGTTATGTAATGGAAAAAGACAGGGTTGACGGCGTCGCACTCATCCTTCAGAACCCCCTCAACAACTTCGATACCGGCAGCACGCAATATCTGATTTCCTTTTCCTGCCACAAGAGGGTTAGGATCACCGGAGCCAACTACCACACGATGTATGCCACTTTCAATGATCGCTTCTGTACATGGCGGCTGCTTGCCATGATGGCAGCAAGGCTCAAGTGTACAGTACAATGTTGCCCCTGCCGCAGACTCCTTGAGAGAAGCTATGGCATTCCGCTCAGCATGCTTTTCTCCGTATTTTGCATGCCACCCTTCAGCAATAATGCGTCCATCTTTAACAATGACAGCACCCACCATAGGATTTGGATGGCACCAGCCCTCTCCCCGTTTAGCCAGTTCAATGGCCCGCCTCATATATTGTTCGTCACAAATTTTCTGTTCCGACATAAAAATCCCCTGAGAGCCTCAGGGGATTAAATGTTTTAATTCGATGCCTGATGATATGATCAATCTCATATCCTAACCATATCATAAGCACCTTCATATTCTTCAGCAGATTCTGCTGAAGATTTTCTGCCTCTACCATCCGGACTATACCGTCGGCTCCGGAATCCCACCGGATCCTACCCTCAGGAAACAGACAGCCGGTCTGCATTCCTTCAGGTGTTGCGGGCTTGGGGCTGCAGATACGCAGCAGTCCATTACCGCCGATAGGGAATTTCACCCATCCCTGAAGCTATTCAAATTTTAAATTTTTTAAATCATTGCATCTGAATTATGTACTTCCGCACCGGACGGATGATCATAGTTTTCAGATCACTCTTCGCTGTCTCCTACAAGAGCGGAAGCATTTTCTTCTACAGCAGCTTCAACACTTACATCTTCAGAAACAGCCTCAGCCTCTAACGCATCTGCATCTTCGCGCTGTGCGAAATCAACCGCATCATCATCCGTCTCTTCCTCGATGCTGTCAACATCCAGCCTTACATCACGGTACATCTTTGTTCCCGTACCGGCAGGTATGAGCTTACCGCAGATAACGTTCTCCTTCAGACCTCTTAAGTGATCAACCTTGCCCTTGATAGCTGCATCTGTCAGCATCCTCGGTGTTTCCTGGAAGGATGCTGCTGACAGGAAGGAATCTGTAGCAAGAGCAGCCTTGGTAATACCGAGAACTACATCCGTAGCTACGATAAGCTTCTTTCCTTCTGCTGCAAGAGCCTCGTTCTTCTCCTCGATATCAAGTCTGTCAACCATTGTACCGAGAATGGTATCGGAATCACCCGGATCCTCGATGATCTGCTTCCTGAGCATCTGCCTGATAATGATCTCGATATGCTTATCTGCAAGATCAACACCCTGGAGACCGTAAACCTTCTGTACCTCACGGATCAGATAGTTCTCAACGGCATTTATCTTCTTGATCTGGAGCAGGTCGTGAGGATTGATGGAACCCTGTGTCAGCTGATCACCGGCTTCTATTACCTGACCATCCTTAACCTTTATGGAAGCACCAAAAGGAATATCATACTCTCTTTCAGTATCTTCACCCTTGACAACAAGCTTACGCTTAACGCTTCCGTCATCTCCCTGCTTATCTTCCTGTATCTCTACAGTACCGGATATAGCGGAAATGATCGCATTACCCTTAGGATTACGCGCCTCAAAGAGCTCTTCTACTCGGGGAAGACCCATGGTGATATCGTTACCTGCGACACCACCGGAGTGGAAAGTTCTCATGGTAAGCTGTGTACCGGGCTCACCGATGGACTGAGCTGCTATGATACCTACAGCTTCACCTACCTGAACCGGCTCACCTGTTGCCATGTTTGCACCATAGCACTTAGCACATATACCGAACTTGCACTTACATGTAAGTATGGAGCGGATCTTAACTGCAGTTGCACCTGAATTGATTATAGCCTCTGCACGCTTAGGTGTGATCATGTGGTTAGCCTTGACGATCACGTTACCTGCCTCGTCCTTCACATCCTCAGCTGCAAATCTTCCGCGGATACGGTTCTCCAGGCTTTCAACAACTTCCTTACCGTCTACCAGTCCTTCCACAACAAATCCGGGGATATCCCTCTTACCCTCTACGCAGTCAGTCTCCCTGATAATAAGCTCATGAGCAACATCGACCATTCGTCTGGTAAGATAACCGGAGTCAGCGGTACGAAGAGCGGTATCGGAAAGACCTTTACGAGCTCCGTGTGCTGAAATGAAGTACTCCAGAACATCCAGTCCCTCACGGAAATTGGACTTAACAGGAAGCTCGATGGTACGTCCCTGAGTATCACCCATCAGACCACGCATACCTGCAAGCTGTTTCATCTGCTGTTTGGAACCACGGGCACCTGAGTCGGCCATCATACGAATATTGTTGATAGCATCAAGACCATTCATCATCTCATCAGTAAGACGCTCATCAGCCTCGTTCCATATTCCTATAACTTCTTTATGACGCTCCTCATCAGTAGAGCAGCCCATGCGGTACTTTCTGGTAATCTCATCAACCTTCTTCTGAGCCTCATCGAGTATCGCTGTCTTTGCTTCGGGAACGATGATATCCGATATAGATACCGTCATCGCTGCCTTGGTTGAGTACTTATAACCTATAGCCTTGATCCGGTCAAGCACTTCAGCGGTCTTTGTTGCACCGTGAGTATTGATAACCTTCTCAAGTATCTTCTTGAGCATCTTCTTGTCAACAAGGAAGTCTATCTCAGGAAGAAGATAGGATTTAGGATCTTCGTCTGTCCTCTTTATGAAGCCCAGATCCTGAGGAAGTATCTCATTGAAAAGAAGCCTTCCTAATGATGTATCAACCAAATCCGCAACCACACTGCCGTCATCCATGGTCTTTTCCATACGGACCTTTATAGGTGCGTGAAGAGAAAGAACACCATTTTCATAAGCAAGGATTGCTTCATTCATATTATGATAGCTGTTGCCTTCACCCAGAACATTGTCTGCCCTAAACCAGCCATTGTATTTTTTCTCGTATGCCTTTAACTCAGCCGGATCCGCCGGTGCTTCAGGAAGAGGCTTGCCGGTACGGATCTGCGTAAGGTAATAAATACCAAGTACCATATCCTGTGAAGGAACGGCAACAGGTGCACCATCTGAAGGTTTAAGCAGGTTATTGGGAGAGAGCAGCATAAATCTGCACTCAGCCTGTGCCTCTACGGAAAGAGGAAGATGTATAGCCATCTGGTCTCCGTCGAAGTCCGCATTGAAAGCCGTACATACGAGAGGATGAAGCTTGATAGCCTTACCTTCTACAAGAACGGGTTCAAATGCCTGGATACTGAGCCTGTGAAGAGTAGGAGCACGGTTCAGCATAACGGGATGCTCGCTGATAACATCCTCAAGTACATCCCACACTGCGTCCTGCTGGCGCTCAACCATCTTCTTTGCATTCTTTATATTCTTTGCAAGATCCCTGCTTACAAGCTCTTTCATAACGAAAGGCTTGAAAAGCTCTATTGCCATCTCCTTAGGAAGACCGCACTGGTAAATCTTAAGCTCGGGACCTACGACTATAACCGAACGTCCGGAATAGTCCACACGCTTACCCAAAAGGTTTTGACGGAAACGTCCGCTCTTACCTTTGAGCATCTCGGAAAGGGACTTAAGTGCACGGTTTCCGGGTCCTGTTACGGTACGGCCCCTTCTGCCGTTATCGATAAGTGCATCAACAGCTTCCTGAAGCATACGCTTCTCGTTCTTTACGATGATCTCAGGAGCCTGTATCTCCTTAAGCTTCTGAAGTCTGTTGTTACGGTTTATTATCCTTCTGTACAGATCATTAAGGTCGGAAGTTGCAAAACGTCCGCCATCAAGCTGTACCATGGGACGAAGATCGGGTGGCATAACCGGAATGGTATCAAGTATCATCCACTCAGGCTTATTCTTGGACTCCCTGAAAGCCTCAACTATCTCAAGACGCTTAGCAATCTTTGTACCCTTCTGTCCCTTAGCGCCATCTTCGGCAAGTTCTGCCTTAAGCTCTTCTGCAAGAGCATCAAGATCCAGATCCTGAAGCAGAGTCTTTATAGCCTCCGCACCCATACCGACCTTGAACTCATAACCAAACTTTTCCCTTGCTTCCTGATACTCATGCTCAGTAAGAACCTGCTTGAAATGAAGGTCGCTGTTTGCAGGATCAAGCACTATGTATGAAGCAAAATAAAGAACTTTCTCAAGTACCTTGGGTGTAAGATCCAAAAGCAGGCACATATACTTGGGATTACCCTTGTAATACCAGATATGTGAAACAGGGGCAGCAAGTTCAATACGTCCCATACGCTCACGACGTACGGAAGCCTTTGTAACTTCAACTCCGCACTTATCACAGATCACACCCTTATAGCGTATCCTGCGGTACTTTCCGCAGTGACACTCCCAGTCCTTGCTGGGACCGAAGATCTTTTCAGCAAAGAGACCGTCAGCCTCGGGCTTGTATGTACGATAGTTAATGGTCTCGGGCTTGGTAACAACACCGGCCTCAGGATCATTATTTCTCGTGGACCATGCCCTGATCTTCTCAGGGGAAGCCAGTTTTATATGAATCGAATCAAATGCAACCGGCTGGTACTCTATATTCCTTGTCTCAGACATTTTGAATACTCCTTTCACTCAGATGACCTTTAGATATCTAAAATACCAAAGATCATTCATCCTCCTGTGAATCACTTACATAGCTATAATCTTCAGCCCCTGTACTATAGTCAGCTTCATCCGTAAGTATATCGCCTGAACTCTCATCCAGTGTACCCTTACTGAAGCCCTCCTTGTAGTCCTCAGTATCGCTCTGATTATTGCCATTCAGCTCCATACGGAACTCATTGTCGTTGTAATCCACATTTTCCTTGAGTTCGATCTCGTTGCCTCTCTCATCCAGTACGCTGACATCAAGAGCCAGTGACTGTAATTCCTTAAGCATAACCTTGAAAGACTCAGGAATACCGGGCTGGGGCAGATTCTGTCCCTTAACAATAGCCTCGTATGTCTTAACACGTCCTACAACGTCATCAGACTTAACGGTAAGCATTTCCTGAAGTGTATAAGCTGCACCGTAAGCTTCCAGCGCCCAAACTTCCATTTCTCCGAAACGCTGTCCGCCAAACTGTGCCTTACCGCCAAGAGGCTGCTGTGTAACAAGTGAGTACGGTCCGGTAGAACGTGCATGTATCTTATCATCTACCAGGTGATGGAGCTTCAGATAATGCATGTGTCCTATTGTAACAGGTCCGTCAAAATACTCACCGGTACGACCGTCGCGAAGCCTTACCTTACCATCTCTGGAGATAGGCACTCCTTTCCAGAGCTTTCTGTGATCCTTATTCTTCTCGAGATATTCCATAACCTCAGGAAGGAGTTCTGCCTTGTGCTTCTTTTCAAACTCATCCCACTCAAGATTTACGTAATCATTTGCAAGGTCAAGAGTATCCATGATGTCGTTCTCATTTGCTCCGTCAAAGACAGGAGTTGAGATATTGAAACCGAGAGCTCTTGCAGCCAATGAGAGATGTATCTCAAGCACCTGACCGATATTCATACGGGAAGGAACGCCCAGAGGATTCAGCACGATATCCAGGGGACGACCGTTGGGCAGATAAGGCATATCCTCTACGGGAAGCACTCTGGAAACGACACCCTTATTACCGTGACGACCGGACATCTTATCACCCACAGAGATCTTTCTCTTCTGTGCGATATAGATCCTTACCTTCTTAAGTACGCCTGCGTTAAGCTCGGAATCGCCTTCTTCCTTGGAGAATACCTTAGCGTCAACAACAACACCGTATTCGCCGTGAGGTACACGCAGTGATGTATCACGGATCTCGCGTGCCTTCTCACTGAAGATGACACGAAGAAGTTTTTCCTCGGGAGTAAGATCAGTCTCACCCTTAGGCGTAACCTTACCAACCAGGATATCACCGGCACGAACCTCAGCACCGATACGGATAATACCGGATTCATCAAGATCCTTAAGAGCGTCCTCACCGACACCGGGGATATCACGGGTGATCTCCTCATCGCCGAGCTTGGTCTGTCTTGCCTCTACTTCATGCTCTTCAATATGTACAGATGTATAAACATCTTCTTTAACAAGACGCTCGCTGAGAAGTACGGCATCCTCGTAGTTGTAGCCTTCCCAAGTCATGAAACCGATGAGCGGGTTTCTTCCGAGACCGAGCTCACCTTCATGTGTGGAAGGACCATCAGCTATAACCTGGCCTTCCGCTACATGGTCGCCTGTCAGAACGATAGGCTTCTGGTTGTAGCATGTGGACTGGTTGCTTCTCATGAACTTCTGAATGGTATAGTCTATGACCTTACCATCATCATCACTCTTTATCTTTACGAGATCGGATGCTACATAGGTAACAGTTCCGGCCTTCTTGGCCACTACGCAGACGCCCGAGTCAACTGCAGCCTTTGTCTCTATACCGGTACCTATAACAGGTGCATCCGTAAAGAGAAGCGGCACTGCCTGACGCTGCATGTTACATCCCATAAGAGCACGTGTAGTATCATCATTCTCAAGGAAAGGAATGAGCGCTGCAGACACGGAGAAGACCATTTTAGGCGATACGTCCATGTAATCATAGATTTCACGTGGATAAGCCTGGATCTCCGTACGATATCTTCCGGCAACATTCTTATTTACGAAATGGCCCTTTTCATCAAGCTTTTCATTAGCCTGAGCCACATGGTAATTATCTTCCTCATCTGCCGTCATATATACGACTTCATCCGTAACTACCGGGTTGGCAGGATCCTTCTTATTGATCTTTCTGTAAGGAACCTCTATAAAGCCATACTCATTGATCCTTGCATAGGAAGCCAGTGAGTTGATCAATCCGATGTTAGGACCTTCGGGAGTCTCGATAGGACACATACGACCATAGTGGGTATAGTGTACGTCTCGAACTTCGAAGCCGGCACGCTCTCTTGAGAGACCGCCGGGACCCAGTGCGGAAAGACGTCTCTTGTGCGTAAGCTCTGACAGAGGGTTATTCTGGTCCATGAACTGTGACAGCTGTGAGGAACCGAAGAATTCCTTAAGAGCTGCCTGCACGGGCTTGATATTTATAAGGCTCTGGGGAGAGATCTCTTCGGTAGCATTTGAGTCATGGGTAGTCATGCGCTCCCTTACTACTCTCTCCATTCTGCTAAGGCCAATACGATACTGGTTCTGAAGGAGCTCACCAACCGCACGGATACGTCTGTTTCCGAGATGGTCGATATCATCATCATTTCCGATACCGTACTCTATAGCAAGATTGTAGTTAACAGATGCAAGTACATCACACTGAGTGATATGCTTGGGAATCAGGTCATGTATGTTGCGTGAAATAGCACTTTCAAGCTGCTCAGGCTTGTCGCTGTACTCTCTTATGAGCTTTTTGAGTGTAGGCCAGTAAACTCTTTCCTTAATACCAAGCTTCTCAGCATCGATATCAAGCCACTCCTCGATATCAACCATCTGGTTGGAAAGAACTTTTACATTCCTTGAATCGGTCCTGATCACAACACTCTCAACTGCAGCATCCTGGATGGTATCTGCAAGCTGTTCATCAACAACTGTACCTGCTTTGGCGATTATCTCACCTGTGAAAGGATTCATTGCATCCTCAGCCAGTACATGACCGCTTATACGATTGCGAAGCGCAAGCTTCTTATTGAACTTAAATCTTCCTACCCTTGCAAGATCGTATCTCTTGGGATCAAAGAAAGTATCGTCAACATACTTCTTTGCAACTTCTACCTTGAAAGGCTCGCCGGGACGAACCTTCCCGTAAAGTTCCTTGAGACCGCTCTCATAAGATGTAGCAATATCCTTTGCAAATGAAGCCATGATCTTAGGCTCATCACCAAAGGTTTCTATGATCTGCTCATTGCTGCCAAGTCCCAATGAGCGGAGAAGTACGGTAATAGGCATCTTTTTGTTACGGTCTACCTTAACATAGAACACATCGCTTGAGTCTGTTTCATACTCGAGCCATGCACCACGGTTAGGGATAACCTGTGTGGAATAAAGCTTCTTACCGGTCTTATCTCTGGATATAGTATAGTAAATACCGGGGGAACGAACGAGCTGGCTTACAACTACACGCTCAGCGCCGTTTATAACGAATGTTCCGGTGTCCGTCATAAGAGGGAAATTACCCATGAATATCTCATGTTCCCTGATCTGATCGGTCTCTTTGTTGTAAAGTCTCACCTTGACCTTGAGAGGTGCCTCGTAAGTAAGGTCTCTCTCCTTGCACTCCTTGATGTTGTGCTTGATTTCATCCTTGGCAAGATAGAAATCAACAAACTCCAGGCTCAAATTTTCACCGTGATCCTTGATTGGAGAAATATCATCAAAAGCTTCCCTCAGTCCTTCTTTAAGAAACCACTGATAAGAATCCTTCTGAACCTCGATGAGATTAGGCATATCCTGCACTTCTTTCCTGCGCTGAAAGCTCATTCGCATCGAGTTTCCATGTACAATGGGTCTAATTCTGTTTTTTTCCATTCTGACATTCACCCCGTCTGATAGATTGTTTACGCTACAGCATCATAATGACAGTCAAGGGCATAATACACCCCTCACATCATAATGACGCATTTTCCATAATATCATTTTGGGAAATCCAAGTCAATAAGAAAATTACTTTTTAGAGTAAAATTTTACAAGAAATGTATCGGGGCGTTATGCAAGTTTACATAACTCTATATTCGCAGAGGTCCCGTTATATTCTGTAGTGAGCCTTCCAAACTTCGAAACCGGCGTGTCACGATGAAAACGCCTTACGCCACCTGATCGATAACAATAAAGAGGAAGTGCCCTAAAGACACTTCCTCCGGATTGATGTAATAAAAGATTACTTAAGAGTAACAGTAGCGCCAGCCTCTTCGAGCTTCTTCTTGATGTCCTCTGCCTCTTCCTTGGAAGCACCTTCCTTAACCATCTTAGGTGCGCCCTCAACCATCTCCTTGGACTCCTTGAGGCCAAGACCTGTGATTGCACGAACAACCTTGATAACTTCCATCTTCTTCTCGCCGAAGCTTGTAAGCTCAACATCGAACTCAGTCTTCTCTTCAGCTGCGGGACCTGCTGCAGGACCAGCCACAACAACGCCTGCTGCTGCGGATACGCCAAACTCTTCCTCGCAAGCCTTAACCAGCTCATTTAATTCAAGCACGGAAAGCTCTTTAACTGCATCAATAATTTCCTGTGTGGATAACTTTGCCATTTTAATTTCCTCCTAATAAGATTTGCAGAAATACTTCTGCCTGTTGTTTGTTTTGATTCTGCATTAAGCCTCAGTTGTTTCTGTGGCTTCTGCGGGTGCTGCTTCCTCTGCAGCGGGTGCTTCTGCAGCACTTTCGCCTGATGCTCCGCCTTTCTCAGCAAGCTGATTCATAACGCGGGCAAAATTCGTGATCGGGCTCTGCAGTGATCCGAGCAGCTTTGAAAGGAGCTCGTCCCTTGAAGGGATTTCTGCGATAGGCATAATGCCTTCTGCATCATAAACAGTACCTTCAACTATGCCGGCCTTAACCTCAAGAGCAGGTGCTTTCTTTGCAAACTTAACCAGTACTCTTGCTGCTGCGGTAGCATCGTCCTTGGATACTGCCAGTGCGCTGGGGCCCTCGAGATACTTTGTCAGCTCCTCACAGGGTGTTCCCTGGAAAGCACGTACCATCATGGTGTTCTTGTATACCTTATAAGTAACACCTTCAGCACGAAGCAGTCTGCGGAGCTCAGTATCCTGAGCAACGGTAAGACCTCTGTGGTCTACCAGCACAACGCTTGCTGCATCCCCTATCACGCCGGAGATCTCTTCAACCACCGGTGCTTTAAGTTCAACCTTTGCCATCTTTCTACCTCCTTATAGATTTCGTAGCCAAATCTGAGGAGTCATAAATGTAAAAACTCCGGTGCGAGACCGGAGCAAGTTCATTCGAAAATGTAAAACATTAACTGACTTCTCCTCGGCAGGCCGGATGATATATAAACCATCTCGTTGCGGGTCTACCCGCCTGCTGTCTTCGGCATGTCTTAACAGACGAAATATATGATACCATCTGATACATAGCGGTGTCAAGAAGAAATTCACTTCGGTGTGACATAACCCTCATCATCGATATTCACATTGGGCGAAATGGATCGCATATAGTCAAGCAGCCTGTCCGCATCCGCGCCATCCAGCTTCTTGACAGTACATCCGCTCTGGAGACAGGGGATAAACTTAAGCCCCGCAAGCTCACCATCCTTCATTTCCAGTTCTATCATACAGCTGTCCAGAGTCTTGGAATTGAACCAGAAATTACCCATGCTGTACACTACAGGCACACCATTCACGTAATCTATAGGCTGCAAAATATGAGGATGCGCCCCTATGATACAGTCAGCGCCGGCGTCAATGAACTGCGGCAGCTGCTCTGCCTCGCACCAGTCAGGATTCACTTCCTTCTCAGTGCCCCAATGGATGAACAGGATCACATAGTCGCTGTTCTCCTTAGCCTCTCTGATAGCAGCCAGGGTCGGCTCTATGTCCGCATACGAGCGAAGCATACCCGGGCTGTCAGCCGTTGCGCCCTTAGAATGGGGAGTCCCCATCCTTTCTATCTGGGATGCAGCCACTATGGCTACCTTGTGATCATCCATATAAAGATAAAGAGGTCTTGATGCTTCCTCAAGATTCATGCCGCCGCCCACATGGGGGATCTCATTTTCCTCCATAACTTCCAGCGTATCCAGGAAAGCAGCCTCGCCATAGTCAAAGGCATGGTTATTGGCCACGGACGCAGCATCCACTCCCATTCCTTTCATATACTCAATGGCGTCCAGAGGCGCCCTGAAAGTATAGGTCTTATTTGCCTGAGGCGAGCCTTCATCGGAATACGGGAACTCGTTATTCACCATCATGAAGTCCACGCTGTTCATTTCTTCCAGGAGGCCGTTCTTCACACAACTGTTCAGATCAAAACCCGTCTGCCTGAAATGATTGTATATTGCATAATTCGGATCAAAAAGGATATCTCCCACAAATCCAAGCGTATATACTCCGTCCGGATCGTTTTCAGTCTCCTCTACCACCATCTCCATGGTCAGTGCAGGATTTCCGTCCTTTATAGCCTGAAACATTTCCTGACGCTCCTGCTCTGCCTTTAGCAGCTCATCCTCTTCGGAAAGCACATCTTCAGAAACTGTGCCGGCATCGGCGCCTCCGAGTCCTGCAAGTGTCACTGTCGCATTTCCGCTTGCAGATGCTTCCGTTCCATCGCCATCAGCAGATAATTCTCCCACCACATCTGCGGAAGACAGCTGTGTGCCGGCTTCGGTATTCTGCATATTCACATTTTTCTGTCCGTTCATTACATACAGCATTATGCCGCCCGCTGCCATCACCAGAGTAAGTGCCACTATAAAGATCAGTAAATATTTTTTCATATTTTCTTCCTCACAGGAGATAATCAGACTGTTATTTTAACACGTCAGATATTATATCAAAGATGGGTTTTAAATACATCATACAATCGTAAGCGGTGTTGTTTCCCGGCAAAAAAACCTGCCGGCTTTTACCGACAGGTTTTATAAATTCTGATCATTACGGAACACCGCTTTCGCAGTGCATCCTCATCAATACTTAGCTGTACTTACTCTTACGCCAGGACCCATTGTTGTAGCCAGAGTGATGCTCTTTAAGTACTGGCCCTTAAGTGATGAGGGCTTAGCCTTTACGATAGCTTCCATGAACGCATCAAAGTTCTGTGTAAGCTGCTCCGTGCTGAATGATGCCTTTCCGATAGGGCAGTGGATGATGTTAGCCTTGTCAAGTCTGTACTCGATCTTACCGGCTTTGATATCATTAACAGCCTTGGTAACATCCATGGTAACAGTTCCTGCCTTAGGGTTAGGCATAAGGCCCTTAGGTCCGAGCACCTTACCGAGACGACCAACGACACCCATCATGTCAGGTGTAGCAACGACAACGTCGAAATCAAGCCAGCCGTCGTTCTGGATCTTCGGAATAAGCTCCTCGCCGCCTACATAGTCAGCTCCTGCTGCCTCTGCCTCAGCGATCTTGTCGCCCTTAGCAAATACAAGTACACGTACAGTCTTACCGGTACCGTTAGGAAGTACTACAGCGCCGCGGATCTGCTGCTCTGCGTGACGTCCGTCACATCCGGTCCTGATGTGCACCTCTACGGTCTCATCAAATTTTGCGGTTGCTGTCTTCTTGACAGTCTCAATAGCTTCTGCTGAATCAAAAAGTGTTGCGCGGTCATACTGAGAAAGTGCCGCATTGTATTTCTTTCCGTGTTTCATTTATCTGCACCTCCCCTTATTCTTCTACCTTAACGCCCATGCTTCTGCATGTGCCTGCGATCATTGACATAGCTGCTTCAAGAGATGCTGCATTGAGATCCGGCATCTTGAGCTCGGCAATCTCTTTGATCTTGTCCTTAGAAATCGTAGCAACCTTATTCTTATTAGGTTCGCCGGACGCTTTCTTCAGATTGCAAGCCTTCTTGATAAGTACAGCTGCAGGGGGAGTCTTCGTGATAAACGAAAAGGTCCTGTCCGCATAAACTGTGATGACAACCGGGATGATCAGATCACCCTGATCAGCTGTCTTTGCGTTGAACTGCTTTGTGAATTCAACGATGTTGACTCCGTGCTGACCAAGAGCGGGACCCACGGGGGGTGCCGGAGTTGCTTTGCCGGCCGGAATCTGTAACTTAATGTAGCCTTCAACTTTCTTTGCCATTTTGGCTTCCTCCTATAAATAAAGTGGTAATGTCGCAAGGACGCTTATGCATCCCTGCTCCCACGAAGGGACAAATCATCTGCCTCCCACGGAGGCTCCGATCTATACAGCCTGCGATTCAGGCGTTTGCTTTACAAACAGACAGGCTGCTGGAATCAATCCATTCGTTTGCGTGCCATCAGCATCAAATGCATCAAGCCACGTTATGATATACCAATCCGGTATATCAGTCAAGCTTCTTAACCTGGGAGAAGCTGATCTCAACAGGCGTCTCCATACCGAACATCTCGACCATGATAGTTGCAGTCTGCTTGTTCTCGTCGATCTTGGTGACCTTTCCGACAGTATCTTTCCAGGGACCGTCTATTACCATGATAGTATCGTCCACTGCGAAATCTGCCTTTACAACTCTCTCCTGCTCCAGAGAATCCTTCTCAGTCTCATCGAGAGGAACCGGTTTGGATCCCGGACCAACGAATCCGGTAACGCCCCTGGTATTTCTTACGACATACCATGCATCGTTATCATCGGCGTCCATCTGGATAAGCACATATCCCGGGAAAACCTTGCGCTGAACCTTTTTCTTTCCGGTGGACTTTACTTCCATGACTTCCTGGGTAGGAACCTGGATCTCAAGTATCTTATCCTCCAGATGACGGTTTCTTATAGCCTTCTCGATATTGAGCTTTACCTTATTCTCATAGCCGGAATATGTATGGATGACATACCATCCCATGCCGCGGCCGCTCTTATTCTCGCTTGCTCCGATGTCCTGATCCTCTATAGCGCGGACTTCTTCTTCCGATGCTACAACAGCAGGAGTATAAGCCTCGCCGCTTATTTCCGTATCATCTGCTAACAGTGCCTTAAGCTCTGCCATACGCTTAATCTTTGCCATTATTGAGATAACCCTTTCATTAATTCGTGAAAAACACCGGTCTGTTACAGCTTTATCAGCCAGTCTATGCCATACTTGAATATCATATCAAGCAAAGCTATCATACCGGCAAGCACCACACTGGTGGTAACCACTGCAATTGACTGTTTGGTAAGTGCTTCCTTATCAGGCCATGTAATCTTCTTGAATTCCTGCTTCACACCCTTCATGAAGCTGACTTTTTTCTTGCCTTTTTTAGCCTTTTTGGGTGCGGAGTCTTTCTTTTCTTCTTCTGCCATAGTCAAATCTCCATAGCACGATAGTGCGGATTACTTAGTCTCCTTGTGGGCTGTATGCGCCTTGCAGAAAGGGCAGTACTTCTTGGTCTCAATCCTCTCGGGATGAGCCTTCTTATCCTTTGTTGTATCGTAGTTGCGACGCTTGCATTCTGTACAAGCAAGAGTGATTCTGGTACGCATTTTGTCTTCCTCCTAAATACATATATCACAAAAAAAAGAGCCGTTCGCTCTCAGCAGTAAGAAATATACCACGCCCCTTCCCCTTTGTCAACAGCAAATTGGCAAAGGGGCTGTGATTCCATAAAAAGGTATGAAAAATAACAGCTTTTATGGAAAAAATGATATACTAGGATGACGATCAACAGAAGGGAGAGAGCATATGAAAAAACAATTGATACGCGGACTGTCGCTTTTAACGGCAGGTATACTGCTTGCCGGCTGTGCAGGACAGGGAAGTAATCAGCAGGAAAACAACGGCACATCAGATGAGCCGGCTTCGCAGGCACAGACAGCGGAGGCTTCAGATTCTGCATACAGCGTGCTGGTTGTAGATGAAAGCGATAACCCCGTTCCCGGAGTAACGGTACAGTTCTGCGATGATACCACATGTAATCTTGGCACCACCGATGACAGCGGCGTGGCAGTTTTTGAAACCGAGGCTCCCGGCGTATTTACCGTTCACATGCTGGACATACCGGAAGGTTATGCAGAGGATGAAACAGAATATGTTACAGAAGATACCTACGGCCAGGTCAAGGTTGTATTAAAGAGTTCCTCAGCCCCGGAAAGCAATGCAGAAAAACAGGTTCTGGCGGAAACAGGATTTGAGATCGTACTGCCGGAAAAAATGCAGAATCTTCACGGAACTTTATCCTGGGTCGAGTTTACCGAAGAAGAAGGGGTTAATTTTGCCCGCCTGGATTATATCGGCAGAACCCCGGATGAAACAGCGGAGTTTGAAAGACGGTATGAAGAAGCCCTTGATAACCATGATAATGAAGATCTTGTTAATGACTTTATTACCTATATGGAAGAATATGAAAGCACAGTTAACACGGAGTTTTTCTACGTATGTGCAGTCAATAACGGGGAAAGCATAGATGAGATACTTAACAGGGCTCCTGAGGAGATAGCTCTCAGTGAGTATATAGGTGATACATACGATTTAGGAACAAAAGGTGATTATCAGTATTATCTTTTAGCAATAGATCAGGACAAGCTGTTCAGCCTTGCCTATGCTTCGGAAGATGAAATTCCCGTTCCCGAAAAAGAGATTGCAGATGAATATGCCTCTCTTAAAAGCGTTGACATAAATGAGTTTGCAAAAGGGATCACCCTGATCGAGGCAAAACCGGTAAATCCTCTTGCAGTCGGTGACGTAGTCGAATTTGAAGGAACGGATTTTGAAGGAAATGCGGTCAGCAGCAAAGATTTATTTGCCGGCCACACATTAACAATGGTTAACCTCTGGGGAACCTGGTGCCACTGGTGCGTTGAAGAACTGCCGGACCTTGAAGCATACAGCAAAGATCTTGAAGAACAGGGATGCCACCTTATCGGCGTCTGCCAGGACGGGGTAAAGAAAAAAGACAAGGCACAGGAGCTGCTTGGTGAAGCCGGCGTTAATTATACGAATGTGATCATTGAAGACTATGAAGCAACATTCCCGAAGGTAAGCGGATACCCTACTACATACATTGTTGACGGCAACGGAGTTATTGTAAGCATTATAGAGGGAGCTGATTTTGACGGATACAAGACAGCCGTAGAGGAAGCACTGAAATCCGCAAATTAAGAATCATCTTATATTCTATTCAACTGCTGCAGCTTCTTCGTAATAGCTTTCAAGCATTTCTTTTGTAACGCTTCCGCGGTGGTTCTCTACAACGACACCGTTTTTGTCAATGACGATCGTCTGCGGCATTGCCGTTGTTCCTCCGACTTTATCCCATACAATTGTCGGTTCTTTTTCATCGATTGCAAAGGGAATGGTCCATCCTTTTTCCGCAATGAAAGGTTCCACTTCCTTCGTTACAAGAGGATGGTGTACTGCAAGCAGCACCGTGTCATCGGCATGAGTTTCGGCAAATTCACAGAAATAAGGAAGCTCCTCCACACAGGGACCGCAATAGGTTGCCCAGAGATTGATGACGACAATCTTTCCTCTGCATTCATTCAGGTTGAAGGTGCTTCCGTCTACGCAGGTAATCGTAAAGTCTTCCAGTATCTCTCCGGGTTCATAGCCAATAGTCTGCGTACCGGCATCAGCGGAAGGTAAATCTCCGACATTTGCAGCCGTCAGATTTCCGTTTTCATTTACAGACGGTTCAATAATGTTAAACCACAAAAGCGCAAATACCAGTATGACAGCGGCAACGCCCCAGACAACTGCAGAAACCGTCCTGCGCTTCTTCAATACTTCTGTCCGTTCCTCGTCACGCAGTGCTTTTGTCCTGACTTCATTTTCCTTAAGGACGATTTTCCCGGCCTTCAGGGAAAGGGCACCCTGAGGACAGACATCGACACATTTTCCGCACTGGATGCATTCATGATCGCTTACATGCAGGACATCCATCTGGCATTTTTTAACACAAAGTCCACAGTTGTTGCATGCACCCACGTCCGTTTCTACACCTATTAAGCAGAATCTGTTAAACAGGCCGTAAATCGCACCAAGAGGGCATACAAAACGGCAGAAGCCGCGATAAACAAAAATGCAGGCCAGAACCAGAGCCGTTAATATAACGAATTTTCTCGTAAAATATACGCCAAGCATTCCGTATAAGGAATCATTGGCCGTATTGGACAGAAGACCGATGGCACCTTCAAATGTTCCGGCGGGACAGATGTATTTGCAGAAGCCCGGAACGGTCATGCCCCGGGAAAAGCCCATATAGAGCGGAATATAAATCGCAAAAACAGCTAAAAACACATATTTCAGATAGGACAGGATCCTTGTAGCCCTGCTTTTTTTAAGCTTCGGTGTGGGAATCTTGTGGAGGAGCTCCTGAAAAAGCCCCAGCGGGCAGATCCAGCCGCAGATGGTACGTCCGGCAATGAGCCCGTAAAGGAGCAGGATTCCGAATACGTAAAATCCCGCACGGTCATGCGCGGTTGCCAGCGCCGCCTGAAGGGAACCCAAAGGACACGCCCCAACAGCTCCCGGACAGGAATAACAGTTGAAGCCCGGAACACAGGCATATTTTGCCTTGCCGGTATAGATTTCACCCTTGATAAAACCTTTTAAGTAGGCATTGTATAAAAGGGCAGCATACAGCTGAACAAGTTTTCTTTTTGACGGTCTGATCTTTTCCCAGATATTCTTCATCCTAAGCCCACGCATTCCGTGCAGATAGTGATTGCTTTATAAAGCGTATCACGTGCACTTCCGTTTACAATACCGATTATTATCAAAGCGATGGCTGCAGCCAAAACCACGCAGCGGGTTATAGTGAGTATCGTATTTTTCCTTTTTCCTGAAGCTTCATCATCCGCCGGATTCTTCTTCATTTCGATACTTTTCGCCGGCTTGTCCTGATCCGCATCACGGATACCTGCCAGAATCCCAGCTAAGGCCATGACGATAGTCGCAATGGCAAGAATGGCAAAAGGCAGCATATATTCTCCGACAATTTCCCGCGAATAGATCCACGCTGTGGGATCCGCAGCTTTGGCGGCAAGCCCACGGCTATAAATTATAAGTGCACAGACGGCAGGATATGCCATAGTCAGAAAGCATAAGGCCGACTGGATCATCATGAATACTTTCTTTTTTTTCATTACACCACCCTTCCCCGTATATTATTTATGAAATATGTTTTCTTACAAAATCCGTGTGCATCCATGCGGAGCTGTTGTAGTAAGCAGAATTATATATTTCACTTACTAAAACTTCCCACATATAG
>DGSK01000030.1:47065-104557 GCA_002393955.1 Lachnospiraceae bacterium UBA4364
CCACATATAGTCTGTGGAAAGAGAACGAAGACTCACAGATTGATTATAAATTATTATGATGACATGGTCAAAAAATTTTCCGCCAGAAACCCCGAAAAGCCCTTGAATGCTTGATTTTTTCGTGATATTATTGTAGTAACTATAAAAAGGACAAATCTGCCTGCACGCATTGTTTTTTTTCCGGTTATGGATTTCCGGAGAATGCTGCAGCCGGCGAACTGGATTTAATGAACTGACATTTATTAAATTCAAAATCACCGGTTCATCAAGGAAGAAAGGAGGGGTAGATATGGCCATTAATTCTGCTATATACAGCAATGTCTATAATTATTACCGGTCTGAGCTGACGCCCCGATCTTCTTCGCGTTTTGATTCACACAAGAAAAAGGATCTTCAGGATGTTTACAAGAGTATTGTAAACATCAGCAAGGACGAGCCTGTATTCCTGCTTGACCGTTCCAAGGAACTCGAAGACTATACCATACATATGAAAGAAAACGCACTGGCGTTTTCCAATAATGTATCGTCCATCAGCGGATCGGCTGACGGTGAACTTTTCACCGGCCAGACCGCCTACTCTTCCGATCCGAGTGCCGTGGAGGTTACCGGTTTTGCACAGAAAGCTGCCGACCAGGCTGCCGGCAGTGCGTCACCGGCTGACAGCGGGACAGCAGCTGACGCTGCCAATACGCAGTACGAACTGTCGGTAAAGCAGCTTGCCGGCTGTCAGGAGAACAGCGGAAAATTCTTAGACAAGATCGATTCAGATCTTCCCGGCGGCAACTACTCCTTTGACGTAAGCACAGCAACTTCAACCTATGAGCTGCAGTTCACCATTTCCGATGGCGATACCAATTACGATATACAGCGTCGCATGGCGAGACTTATAAACAATTTCAATCTGGGACTCAATGCAGAGGTTATTGAAAATTCCAATGCGGAATCAGCACTTGTGATCCGTTCCAATTCATCCGGTGACAGGGAGTCTGCCGGAGGACATTTCATCATTTCGGATGACAACACCAGCCAGCAGGCCGGCATTGTGGATTATTTCGGAATAGGCGAAGTCACCTCCCAGGGGCGTGACGCCATATATGAAGTAAACGGTGAGGAACGCACCTCCTCCGTAAACGAAATATCCCTTGACGGAGTATTCAATGTTTCCCTGAAAGAAACCACTCCGGATGGGAAGCCCGTCACCATCGGCTTTAAGCCCGACTATGAGGCAGTTAAGGATAATATCATTTCCCTTGCAGGATCCTATAATGATTTCCTCCGTGCCACCGCAGAATATGTGGATGTGCAGCCGCGCACCAACCTGTTTGTTGCCGATATGAAGAACAACAGCAGATTCTACACTTCTTCTCTCGAAGAGATAGGCGTCACCCAGAATGACGACGGCACATTGTCGGTTGATGCGGAAAAACTTTCCGAAGCATTAAAGAATGAAGACCGTACAGAAGATCTTGATACTTTGAAGAATTTCACAAAATTCGCCCTGCGCAAGGCAAAGGGCATACAGCTCAATCCCATGGACTATGTGGACAAGAGGATCGTGGCATACAAGAATCCCACGACTGCCCACTATGCGAATCCTTACGTGACCAGCGCATACAGCGGTATGCTGTTCAATTCTTATATGTAAGTCTCTTAACTATTTTGCGCCCTGTATTTATATTCGGCAGCAATGCTAAGAGCCTGATCTCTCATAGCCGGATCCAGTCCGGCTATTTTTTCGTATACATGAGCAAGCATTTCTAACGGGATCTTTCCGGCTGAATCAGCGCTGAGAACAGCTTCTGTCTCTCCCGACGCATTCAGAAACCACACGCTCGACTCTTCAAGGAACGAGGATGCCGATTTAAGGTCTCCGCTCTTTTCACTTTCACAGGCTGCATCAAAATAATACATTCCCAGCTCCGTACATATCTCCGCGCAGGGCTGAGTACTCACATTCTTAAGGCTCCATCGGAAGAAATCATCCCGCCTGCCTGCAAGCCTTGAGCCCTTTGCAAGCACGCAGCAGCATTCAGCCTTAAGGCTGCCGTCTGCCGACTGTGAATGCATGGCCATATCAAAATAATCATAAGCCTTCTTAAAGTCAGCCGCATCCCCCGAAAGCATAAGCTCCATTGCATACATATTATGAATACGTCTTGATAACAGCCTGCCTTCTTCAAGCTCCGCGGTCATTTTTTCAAAAATACGGAAATCCCTTTTCTGATGAGCGCTCACCGGCATATGGAGGATCTCAACATCGCTGTCATATACCACGGGATCCAGCCGAACCTCTTCATGCACAGGCTCTATCCATGTGAAATTCCTGAGGCGCTTGTAAAGCTTCGGCCTCAGGTCACGCTCATAGTTCTCAGTAGTCCTGAACTCATGCCTGTTTACATACCACATCTGGACGATCTCTATCTCGGGCAGCATCGCTTCCTTCAATATCATGAAGCGGTCCCTGTTCTCCCCGTCAAGCACCTCATCAGCATCTGCGGAATAAATATAAGCACAGCTTGCCTTTGAAAAAGCAAAATTCCTGGCAGCCGAAAAATCATCGATCCATTCAAAATCATAGACCTTATCGGTATATTTACGGGCGATCTCCTTTGTCCTGTCAGTAGAACCGGTATCCACAATTATTATCTCGTCGCACACGGGAGCAAAGCCCTCAAGACAGCGTTCCAGGACTGCCTCCTCATTTTTTACAATTGCGCAAAAACTGACCGTGATCATTTCGAGCTATCCCCCTGCTCTGCACTCTCTGCTCTAACAGCCCGTACCATCATGAGACATATTCCCATGATTATGAAAATCTCCGGGGTACATATGCACTGCTGGTAGCAGAACAGATTATGTCCGATATATGCCGGTATTGCAGCCATAAACGCAACCACTGCAGGTTCCTTCCACGCGATCTTCATACTCTCCCTGAATACAGCAAAGAATATACCTATGTACGCCACCAGGCCAAGCACTCCCTCTGTTATCAGCATATTCAGAAATTCATTATGTGCACACGCCAGCTGCTGCCCATGCCAATAGACCGATACATCCTCGTAGCAATATTTGTTCATTGCCGCCGCAAAGCAGTCCGGTCCTATCCCGACGAGAATATCTTTAAATGAAGCATTCGTGAAAGCTCTGGCTGCCATCCGCCAGTTAAAGCCCCGGTGATTTCCCCATTCATTTGTGAAATTGAAGAAATTTACATTATTTACTGCCCATGCAGCAGGAAGCTTATGGTTGCTCACTAAAAGTATCATCATAAGTACTGACCATATAACAAGTACCGCAGCGATAAGCGTCACGCGCCAGATAACATCACTGTACTTTGCGATATCGAATCCTCCTGCCTTCTTCGTCCCAGTTTCTTCCCAGGGTCTGTCTGCGCAGAGCACAAACCTGAACACTACATAAGCAATGAGCATCACTATAAGGAGTATCAGCATCGGTGTGGATTTCGTCGCAAACTCGGTTATTTTTTCGTCTCCGGTGATCAGCTTAGGCGTACGCTCAGGCGAAAGCAGGCGCATCCAGCCTATGATACGCATGGACAGAAGACCTATGACAGTCATTTCCAGGAAGCGGTACATCTTCTCGTTACTCTTTAAGGAATAGCAGAAGAACACCATGAATATCAGCACGAAAGCCACATAGGCACTGTCCGAGTTGGTAACGGTAAGCATCCCGAACGACAGAGCCACAAATATCCCGGAACATATACGCATCCATAACCTGTCATCCGCCCAGTAGAGATAAAGTCCTATGGGAACCACAAGAACAGCATACGATGAAAACCATGTAGTCTGCCCCAGAGTACCTACAAATTTTTCAATTGACTCAGGCGCAACATTCACATACATATCCATGGGATCAAAACCGAATCTCTGCAGTATGACCATCTGGAATATGCCCGCAGCTGCCAGTACAGCAAGCCCGACAGTCCAGGGACTCCATACCCAGAACCTTGACACGAAGAAATAGATGAGCACCAGAAAAACCTGAGTTATAAATCCCATGTTCCAGTTGTCATAGCCCCAGAAAGCCATCGACTTGTCAGCGGCAAGAAGATAGCTCAGCCAGCTCACAAAAAAATATGCCACTACAAAGCGGTCAGGAAGTGTGGTATTTTTTATCACCTCTAAAAAGCTTATCCTGTCATTATAAGCATATACATAAAAGATACCGCCTAATATCATTGCAACAATACCGAAATACGAAAACCACTGGAAAAACTGGTACTTGGTCTCACCCATTGTAAAATACCTGCCGTTTGGTGCGGTATCGTAAAACATCGGATATATTACCAGCATTACGAACACATAAAAAAACAGCACGATCTTCATTATGTAATCCGCTACTGCCTGCGCCGGAGTCTTTGCCGGCTCTTTCCTCTTCGGTACTTTATTCTTCGCCATTTCCTTCCACCTGATGCCTTAATACCGTTCAGCAATAAATGCTTATTCTCTTTTTACATTCCCGGCATCAAGTGCCCCGGGCTGTAACAAGCAGTATTATTCGGCATGCTTTCTTTTATGATTAACTACCCCAAAATTTCATATACTGTTCCATGAATACCCTGCGGCTCTTGTCAAAGGTCCACCTGTTGTTTATGCTCTCGTCATGCGCCACCCAGGGACGCCGCTGCTCCGGCACCACTACTTTGTAGCCTGCTTTCCGGAATTCAAAGCACTGGGCCATATCATAGTAATCCCAGCCGTCAAAAAGATCATCCCGCCAGGCTATGTCAGTGCATGTAGCTAACAGAAATCCTTCCGCAGCCTCCACTTCCGTAAGCCCGTCATCCGGCTTATATGAATAGCCTGTAAAATTCACATTGTCCCTGTCCAGCTCGTATATATTCCCTACCCTGTCAGAATGCCACGGCAATGCATCCGGCGCCAGTTTCCTGCTTCCTATCATGCCTATCATGCCGATCTTCTTGTCCATAGAGAAAACAGTAAGGATGTCTGACAGAAAATTGGGATTCAGTACAAAAACATCCTGGTGCATATAAATCTTGTACTTAGCGGTTGTGGATGTCATGCCCGTATTGTAGCCCGCAGCCATCCCGGGGATATCCCTCACGGGGAAAATCTCAACGGAATAGCCATCGGGTATCTTAAGCTTGTTTATATAGAAAGAAGCCTCACTGAAATAAGCCTCATTACTCACGCAGATAATGAAGCAAAACCCCTTTTTATCCTCATGCTTTTTTCCAAAAAGATCCCTGAGTCCCATCCGTATCCCCGCAGTAACCACTGTATCTGTTTTATAAAAACCGGTGCTTTGCCCATCGGCGGCAGCACGACCTACACAAACTTTGCGATCAGAGCCGCCCTCTTGGCTGCAATGGCATCCCGCACCTCATCTTCCGTATGCTGCTCCAAAAATGCGGTAATGAACAGGGCCTCATTTTTGCGTCCAACGCTCCAGTACATATCAGCCACGGCAATAGTGACACGGTCCTTATTGCCCACAGGCATGTCACACAGAAGCTGCGCGATCAGGAAAACCGACAGTCCCTTTTCCCTTATGTAACTGAAAAGCCCCAATATATCCGGACCTGTAAACCCCATCTGCATTCTCCTGAAATAGAAAAGCAGAGTCATATACAGGCTGTGAAAATCATTTATATAATTGATGCAGTCATAGACCACTAAATTGCTGTCTCCCGCAGAGCGTCCCGTGATGCCTTCTTCTCCGCCCTTTTCACACTCCATCATATAAATAGGAATGGTCTCGGCAAAATAGTAAAGCTCCGAATCGTATCCCATGACATTCCTGAATTCCTCAGTATTGCAGTAGGCCACAAGCTCATCGTAAGCCTTGCGGCTGCGCTCCTGAAGCTTTTCATTTATGCGCCCCTTCACCACGCAGACAGCCGTATAGATGGCCGATTTATTCTCAGCCCCTTCCTCATAAAAACGGTCAGTATCCGCACGTAGGCGTGCCGCACCATCAGCAGTGAATTCGCCGTGTTCGTCCTTATATTCAGACAGATCCTCAGAGGGAAGTATCAGCATCCAAAAATCTCCACACAAAAATAACTTTGGCACAAAAAACCAAAGTTATTATACTACATTTTATACCCTTATGCACTTGGTTTTTTCACAACAGGCAACAGGGCCGCTATCATGAACATCTGCGATTCAGCCTATGCCTCCATCCCGAATACTCTGCCGATAGAACCGGCAATGCTTAGCCACAAGTTTACAGTGTTATCTAAATGTCTCCGAGCAACCTTGCAGCGTACGAACAAGCAGGTACCACCCTAAGCTTCCTCTTCTCAGCTGCCTCAACCACTTTATAGACCAGGCGCTTTGCAATGTCCTTGCCGCGATAGTCAGGATTCACCGCGGTATGGACTATGGTCCAGGCATCGACCGAGACTTCGTAACAACATTCCCCGATTTCCTTTTCGCCGTCATATGCTATGCTGCGATTTTCCACTTCCGAAAAGACTATGCGGATATCGTGATTGTAGACGCAGCTCAGCGCTCCCGACGGGCATTTTGATATAGCCCTCCACAGTCTCGGATTCGATGTGGCATTCACATCTATCCACGGGCGCTTGTTTCGGTCAAAAGCCTGTGGTGCACCATGCACGCACTCCTTCGCATGATGGCATTTTTCAGAGTCCCAGAAAATTGTTATGTCGCTGTTTTCATATATTCTGTGCATAATTCCTCGCAAAATCCTCAATTAATCAAAGTCGGAAAAGCAGAAAAGAACTATAGTATCAGCATAACCTTACAATAATCCTCTGTCTTGTCCCGCATTATGTGCAGCCCCTTTTCGAGATCCGGAAGCGCAAACCTATGGCTGATAAGATCCTCAACCTTAAAGCGTTCATCCTTCATCCTTTTTAATGCGTAGTTCCAGTCATCATCCGGTCCACAGAATGATGAGTTCCAGATCCCACGGACAGTTAGCTGATCCCTTAGTATCTTCCAATAAGTATCCCTCGGTAACATCATATCCGAATAAGGGTTTCCCACAAGAACAACGCAGCCCTCCGGCGCAGTCCCTTCTATACCGTAATTAACGCATTCATTTCTTCCGACACATTCAAAAAAGCATGTCACACCGCCGTCTGAAACTTCTTTCAGCCATTTCCCAGCGTCAGTTTCCGTACTGTCACAATAGCATTCATCAGAAACACCTAATACTTTTGCCTTTCGCTGCTGCGATTTTTTCTTGCCAATCGCAAATATCTTTCCAAATCCCGCATCCTTAAGAAACATTAGGGTCATCTGACCTATGGGGCCCAGACCACATACTGCCGCCGAACTTTCAGCCATGCGCCCCCCATTCACAGCCATCAAGCTAGTGCGTACGGCATTGGCAGCCACCGCCATCGGCTCAAGCATTGCCGCCTCTTCAAAACCGACCCCATCCGGAAGTTCCAATAGATTTCCGGCCGGCGCTGTTACATATTCCGCAAAAGCTCCGTCCCGACGAGACCCCAGATAGTCATAGTTCCGGCACATCCCGGGCTTTCCCTTTCTGCACTGCGGACATTTCCCGCATGCTATTTTAGGATAAACCGCCACACGCTTTCCTATGGATTCCGGTGAAACACCTGTTCCGGCCGCCTCCACTATTCCGGCAAACTCATGTCCCGGCACAAGCGGCATTCTGTGCGCACCGTTTTCATATATCCTCGGAATATCAGACCCGCAGATTCCCGCAGCCTTAACACGGATCAGAACTTCATTCTCTGCCGGCATCGGCTTTTCCACGTCACTAAGTTTTATATTACCTATATCTTTCAGTACCCAGGCTTTCAAAATATCATCTCCCTTTCCATTGCATACCACACTGCACTGCACATCATCCGGCTAAAAAATGTCATAATCCGATATCATCACCGGCTTATTATGAGTAACAAATGCCGGAACCATCGGAGATGGACTCCCATAATATGCATCGAATGTTTCTGCTGCCGAGTCAGCTTCAGCCGGATCTATGGCAACCACTTCACACACCCCCTCACCAACAGACATCTCAAGACGTCTGCAGATACTGTCCGTAAGCTCACGGTCAACATTCCTCCACAGATTGAGGTCTCCGGGATAAAACATAAACTTAAGCTCTAACTGCGGCCCAACAGACCTGATCATTTCCAAACGTCTTTCAACCTCCTCAAGCAATGATGCCTTGTGTTCCTTTAGTTCATTTGCTCCAAGGCAGTATAGCACTGCCTTTCTTTTGGGGCTGTTTTTTTCACCTTGTTCCATTGAAGTAACTGCTATTTTCTTCTCCCATACATCAGAAGTATCCTCACCGGCAAATCTGACCAGCGCATTTATGTACTGCTGTCTTATGTTCTCCGACTGAACATACACTTTATCTGCATATACTATGCCCGGTGCAGTCACATAATGCTTTAAATTGTACTGATCGGTCTTATCTGACTCTGAAAACTCTGACGTCCTGAAAGCCGGAATGAACACGATACGCTCAGTACATTTCTGAAGGTTTCTTGTATAAAATTCCTGTGGCACTGTAAGACAAGGATTGACGCCATCATACTGACACTGAACATATATCACATCAGGATGATGAAGTACCGGGTCATAAGCAAACCAGTCAGAAAGTAGCAATGAATCCGGATAACCATTCCGCTTGGCTGCCAGCTCTATCTCCTCATCCGTCATGTTTACTCTTCCAAAACAATCTTTTCGCATAAGAGGAAGGGGCAGTACCCAAATTTCCGCATCACTTTCTTTTTGAGCAGCCTCATATGCCTCTTTAAATCCTTCCCATTCTTTTGGTCCTATGGGGAGAAACAGTATTTCTTTTACATTAATGATGTTATCACTTACTGATTTCCTGACTCTTTCAAGCACCTCTGACGAAGCCTTAAATTCTCCTCCGGAACCTTCCAGGACTGCCTGACATTCCTGCCACAGGCACTCGCAAAACTCCTCCAGCACGCTCACCACATTCTTTGTATGAAAATTGCTTTCACCTTTCACATTTTCCATAAGGGTTCCAAGGTCAACAGCCAGCTGCTGGGCATCAGTCAGATGTTTTGACATGACATCGATATCACCACCCGAAATAGCTTTTACTGCTTCTGAAAGCATAACCTGCAGTGTCTCAACACACTCTGATGCCAACGACTTCAGAGAATCTGAAGTATTCGGACAGTCACGTCTGAGCATGGCTTCATCAAAAACAAATCCCGGAACAGACTCTCCCATCAGCTGCTCCATTTCTGCTTTCTGTGCCTCAAAGAAAGGATAGCAATGGCCATCCCACACTTTCCTTATTTCACAATAGTTTCCGTATCGTCTTGATAAAACCCTGTTATAATAAGCCGGTACCGGAATAGTAGTATTCTCAAATGGAAGACGCACAGTCTCCTCATAAAATGTTTTATCCTCGCCTACACCGGGGCCGTTTTTAAGCACCCAAGGAAAGATCTGGCCTATTCTTTCAGCCTTCTCCGGCTGTACTCTTGCCATCTGTTTCTCGGCAAGAGCATATAACGCAACTGCCACATCACGTCTTCTTGATATTTCAGGAATACTCACATGGTATTTCTCTTTAATCTTCTTAATATTTGATACAGCAGTCTTCTCATCCAACTGATCTTCCGCAATGCTGTCAGCCAGTGCGATTATGTTCAGAATTTCCTTATCACGTTGTTTTTCATCACCATCATCCGTGTAAAGATAATCCTTTACAAAAATATCCACGCCCGCAAGCCAAGGAAAATTACTGTGCGAATTCAAATACTGCTCTTCAAAACACATCTTGGAATTATTGACCATCCTTGCCAGAAAAAGCCAGTGATCTTTTTGACTTGCATAATCATGTATCACGTATTCCTCCGGCAGCTCACTATCTGCCACACTCCGGAATTTCTCGTAATCATCCCGCTTCATGCATATGTCCAGATCATCATCCCAAGGTATGAAACCGCCATGGCGCACCGCACCCAAAAAAGATCCCCAGTCCGCATAGTATGTGATACCATGCCTTACGCAGATCCTGTCAATTTCCGAAAGCACGGAAAGCTCAGCCGCCCACGCCTGCTTGACCGCCGTCGGTATATAAAAACCATTCCTTACTTCATCCCTGAAAAAATCTATTGAAAATTCCATAATACTTAAATTTTACAACATTGCCTGATATCATCCAAGAGATTCAGAACTTTCACCATTCCCACACATAATGCATTCAACAAATCCTTAAGATTCGTTAGCGTTTCTGCATCTCATGCTTAACAAAATGCCCTTAGTTTGGTTTTCTGCATTTAATAAATCAACTTCAACTTATCCCTAACGATAATTGACAACACCTTTCAAATCTATTTCTGACATCTTTTCTGTCCATCAAGTATTCATGTGAGAAAACAGGAATCATGTCACACTTCTTATCCATATACAGCCTTAATTCATTTTCCAAATCTGAAAAATCATCTTTCACAAAGTTTTCCAGCCTTGTACATGTGCGTATAAAAAAAATATCATTTTTTTCATCATAATATTGAAAATTCTCTGAAAGGGTCGCATTTTCTATAGCACTAAGATAATAACTATTTCGTTCATCATCAGCGGTCAAAATACAATTCACCCCTGATTGCTTTAAATATGCACACATATTCTCACTTCCCGCAAATCGATCAAGCCTAATGGGATTAACTATCTGGTTTTGACCAGTAATACTAAATATATTTTTTTGAAATAAGTCATAATATTTTTTAAAGTTCAATTCATCTTCGAACACACTTAAGTTTTCGTCATAACAATGATATCCAAACCGCAACCACTTATTTTCTTCAAACTGCTCTCTATATATACGAGGAACTTTTTCTATACAATACCAATTATGCTGATAAGTACAATACATATCAACAGAAATACCGTAAATATCATGCATACTTTTGAGGAACTTTAATGTTCTCGTTTCGAATATACTTTTGGGATATTCTGTAATAAGAACCTTAAATATTCCTTTTACATCATCCACGGAAAAGTGTATAGCACTCATAGTAATTTCATCCCAAAGTCATACTTTTTACATTATTCTATATGAATAAAATTCTCGCATATCATCTTTAAGCCAATGATTTCCTTCATTATCTACCCGATCCAGCATTGTTGCATAGCTCGGCGTATCAAGTTCGGGTATTGTTCCCAAAGTAAGAAGTGCATGACAGTTATAACAATGGGCTGTAGGACAATTATGGCCGATTTCAACAAATGGTATTTTTTCCATTGGATGATCATAAATATTATAAAAATCCATTTCTTTTGGATTAGGTGCACCATCACAAATCCTACAATTTCCTGTAACCAGTTCTAATGAAAAACTCTTATTACCAGCATAGCAATACTCCTTGTGAGGCTTTTGAAATTCCTGAATCTTATAATCAAATTTTGCAGAATCAAACACTGACCAGATTTTTTTATATTCCTCTCGTGTTAATTTCGTAAGAATACGCAATTCCGCCGTTGTCACATCACGTGCAACAGATATATGAGGCATTGCACCCTTCATTTCTTTTTCAAATATCCCTCTAATATCCCCTATGTACTGAATCAATTCATCATATGGTGTAATATCAATGGAGAAAGATGCTTTACTATTCTGAATTTTATGAACATTTGAAAAAAACACATCTAACATATTTCGTTTCTTCAATTCAAAATAGTGAAACGAAAACTTAATGTAAAGCATATTTAGTAAGTCTTCCGGTATCCCTAGCAACATGTCAATATTGTTTGTCATTGTTCCATTAGTAACAATTGATACGTTATGGCCCAACTCAAGAAGAACTCTAGTAATCTGAACCACCTCCGACTGTATCAGTGTTTCCCCGCCAGCACATAGATTAAAAATGCATATTCCTCCCATTCTCTCCTTGCTCAAAGCCCGCTTTATCGTATCCATAGGATACGTATGCTCAATTCTTTTTCCGTCAAAATCCTTTTTCTGGCCTATGTAACAATAGTCACATCTAAAATTACATGTCTGTGATGGTACATAACAATTGATAAAATGCCTTGGAGCTTCCATACGACTACTCTCCTATAATCATTTGTTTAATCATTTCAACATACCGTTGCCTATCATTTAGACGGTAGATATTATTATTTCTAGGCAACTCTTTCAGTACCCATTTGAACTCATCTATAGATTTGCACACCTTAATATACTCAAGATCTTTTATCCACTCAAATACCCCACTGACTTTTCCTGAAAGATTGTCAAACGCGATGCAAGCCGTACCCGCTAATGCTGCAGAGATCATGCAATGTAGCGTATCTGTTACAATTATCTGAGCCTCCGATATTTCCTTTATTTTTGCTTTTACAATACTATCACGGCTTTCTTTTCTAAAAATCTCTTCCGAATGCATCGAGATTTCTCTAATCTCGTAATGCAGCTTAACCAATTCTTTATAAATGTCTTCCCTCGCCGCTTGACCTAATATACTTTCCTTATCATTTCTCAAGCAAACCAATGCCACATTCTTCTTATGACTTGATTGAAACGACTCAGCCATATCATAAAACAAAGCCAGATCTGGCAGCAATCTAACCGAATCATTCCTATTCAATATTTGCTCACCGATGAGTTTCGAACTATAATCCCTTGCACATATAGTCAAATTATTATGTTTTCTATAGATATCACAGCTTTCTTTATAAACCATTTTGCCCCTGGTATTATCTTCAAAAAAAATAGTCTGCGGGAAAATAACGATTCTGTTATTCCCATACTCCTCAACGATTTCACGAACATTCAACTCACCATTATACAGCCATAGTGATCCCAAAAAACCACCACCAGCTATCAAAATTATATCTTTTTGAGAAATCTTTTCATGAATATGTTTTTTGTACCACAAATATTCAATATCCGATACCTCATAAATACCGTTTGAAGGAAATATTTTTTTCAAAAGATTCAATGTAGAAACAGCTAATAGATGATCACCGATATTATCATGTTCCGGTGTATTGAACAGAACCAGTTTCTGCTCTTCAGCTAAAAAATCTAAATGTCGAGGAAGATTCTCTTTTTCTCCCCATTCATCTAAAACATCAGTAAGCGCCATAATACGCTCAATGTTCATACCCCTAAGACGCTTCATAATATCTTTCACAACATAGGGATCTCCTACTGTTATAAGTACCTCTTTATCGCCATGCTCCATCAAATAATCCGGAGATAAACAAGGCAAGCCCGTGTATGGCTCAGTACTATCCCATTTATCAGGATTCGTATCTACAATCACTTCAGGGTTATAATATTTCTTTATCAAAATCCAATTGTTTTTAAGTGCAATGCCTGCCCCCCAGACAATTCTCATTTTATTCGCTCCATTGTATTCCTTATTAAATGGTATTTATCCCTTGTTTGTTTTCGAAGCCTGTCACCGTTTTCTATCCAACTCCCATTAAAATAATGTATTGAAAATGTATTCTTGTCAATCCGTTCTTCCCCATTCACAAAATTATAAGGTGAAAAATATTTTGACGAATATATATTTATTCCGTCGAGTTTTTGACTTTTATCCTCTATCTGTAATCCCATACGCATAAGTGGCCATGTTTCATAAAAACCACTTGCCTCAGTGTTTAGTGAACCATCTTTATTTATAAATTTAACATTCTTACGAAAATCCAAGAGGGATCTAACTATTTTATTATGACGAATGCAGCCAGAACCGCCGCCAAAATTTACATGTCCTTGTCTCTCACGTCCGCAAAAAGCTTCCTGAAAACACAAATTGTCCAAGTTTTTTACGATTCTAACATCAGTATCAAAATAGAATCCTCCATTTTCATACAGAATATCCAGTCTAACAATATCAGGAACAAATCCCCATTTCTGCAATTTATAAGCTTCCTTTGAATACTCATACTTTCCGACATCATAATTTGATTCATCCCATCTTACTATTTCATAATCAGGACAAACATCAGACCATGAATCTATGCATTCTTGAAGTTCTGTGCTCATCGGTCTACCCGAAAACCAACAATAATGAATAATCTTAGGAATAATCGGAGTAAGACTATCTTTGTAAATCACATCACATTCATCTTTCCCATACTCCAATTGCATAATTGCCGCAATAAAACAATCAACACACGCACATCCCTCTATATCGTTTAATTGTTCAATCACGGAGTAAAAATCACCATTTGTTATCCAGATACAGTAGTCCTCTTCACAAATCTCTAGATATTCCACACTTCTTATAGACACCTGTCTGTCAAAAAGCTGAATAGACTGTCCATGTTTTACACTGTTATTATCTACTGCACAAATGATACAATCAGATAAACCATATTTTCCAGCAATATACGGCACATATGTTTTTGCAACAGCACCAGCTCCAAAAAGAATGATTTTCTTATTCTTCTCCTTGACATATTGAGCGAAACCATTTGCGGTTGAATCTAACAGTCGCATCGTCTCTCCCTACAGTCTAATCATATCAACAATACTTACAATATTTGTATCAACATCACTTTTGTTCAACAGTTCCGGTTTTATCTGGGCAAAATTTGCAAAATCTGTTACAATAATTATCTTCTTTTCCGCATCGTTTTCGCCTTTTTTTGTGCACTTTTTTTCCATCCAATCATGTATATAGCCTTCTCCATAAAATGAAATACTATAGATATTAGTCAACTCTGAAATTTTTATATCAACTAACTTCTCAAAATCCTCACCTGGCTCTTTTTCGTTTAATAGACTTATTATTCCATCAGAATAGACTTTTTCTGCTGAAGAGTACTCATCATTGTTCTCACATATCCTATGTCCATAAATATCCTTATATGCTTCTTTTATCCATTCTGTTCCATCAGGAAGCTTTCTATTTCTTAATTCAATATAAAATGGCGATTGAATCTCTGGAACAACACCACACAAACAGTCAAATACATGACTGTTAAAGCAATGCGCAAATGAGCAATGATGTCCTCTCGGAATAAAATGAATCGGTTCTTCAATGTTATCAAATATAAACTGAACAGTATCTGAATTTCTATAACACTGCTTTAGCTTACCGCTTCCTAGCGCAAGATTAAACGACCATACTCCACCGTAACAAAAATACTTTTGCCTATTGTCTCCCCATGTTGCTTGTCTGTAGTCAAATAACTTAGATTCAAATTGACTCCATATTTTCAAATGTTCATCCATAGGCATTTCTGTTAAATGTCTTATATCAGATGCTGTATTCAATCTAGGATCAGTAAGATGGCATAAAACCCCAAGATTCTCCATGCATGCCTGTTTGATTTCATCTATATACTCAACATTGCTGTCAGATGCCACTAGTTCAACGGTTAATGATAACCCAGCCTGATGCGCTTTTTTTACATTTGCAAAGTACTGTTTTAATAGATTCTTTTTCAACAACTCTGTATAATGGAACGAAAATTTTATAAAGATATGTGATCTTAACGTCTCGTCTAACTCACATAAATAGTCTATAGCCGATGTTACAGTACCATTACTTACAATTGATACAAAGTGTCCCTGTTTCAGCAAAGCCTCAGCAAATTCCACAATTTGTGGATGCAAAAAAGTCTCACCGTTGCCACATAGATTGAATGCACAGACTCCTCCCAACCGTTCAGGTGTCAATGCATTTGTCATTTGTTCAATAGAATATTTAAATGGAGTATATTGGGTTGGATGCTCACCATTAACTTTCCTCCACTGTCCAACAGTACAGTAATCACATTCGAAATTGCATCTATTCACGGGCACTTGACAATCAAAAAATCTTCGTACTTTATACATTTTCTCTCTCCTTTATAATGTTTTTAATCAACGTATCTAATTCATCAAATTTTTCTGTCAAATCCAATTTTTCATTTTCGCTTGTTTTTAACATCGACATAATAACCTCTGTCAAATCGGAACCAGATAATTCCGATGTGACTTTTATAGTCGTAACACTATTAAGCCATGTTTCATATAAGGACGATATCTTTGCATAACTATTGTCAAATACTAAACAGGGTGTCCCTGTAATAACCGAAAAAACCATACCATGCAGTCTATCTGTTATTACCAATTTACATGAACGATACACATCAAGTACCCTTTGCAGTCTTTCTTGTCTCGTTCCCAAAAGCTCGTTAGAATGATGTGAAATTATCTTGCTATTCATTCCGCACTGAATTACTGACTGCTCTATTACGTATGCATAATCCGAACTGATTGACCTTTCCTTGTCATTTCTAAGCAAAACACCAACTCCATCCCTTGTCGTTCTATCCTGCCTTTCGTTCAAAAGCAATACCATATCCGGAACAAGAAGACTTTTGCAGGCATAATTTTCATCTACAAATTTGTAACTTTTCAAATCTCGCATACAGATATACAATTTTGGGTGAGAATTATATATTAATTGCCCGGTCTTAAAGTATATGCCATCATCTCCATTCTCGTAAAAAATAGACTGTGGAAAAATAACTATTGCATTCTCCTTAAAAGCATCAATAATCCGTCGAATGTTTTCCTCGCATGTTTTCCAAAGAGACCCCATATTCCCCCCACCCTGAATAAAGATTATATCATTCGGGCGAATGTAGTTTTTTAATCTTTGAACGCCTTCTTCATCACAAAGCGAAGAACCAAATTCGTATATCTTTTTATTATATTTAGCCAAAAAACACTTTTGTGCAACAGTGATTGCATGGTCACCCATGTTAATATAATCCGGTGTATTTAGCAGAAAAAAACGAGGGGACGATATTTCTTCAGATAAATGTGAAAACGCTATTTCCTTTGCTATTTCAACCCACGGAAACCACGTTATGTTATTTGAGGTGTAATATTCTCCGATTTTTTTATAATCACATATTGTTACAATAACTAGGACATTATCCTCCAATACCACTTCACTAACCGGTCTTATTTCATATCTATTTTCACCACATCCGAGTTGATGCCCTATTCGAGTCTCATCCTTATCAACAAAGAACAGTATCCGGTTGCGATACATAACAAAATCTTCATTGTTCAACATCGAATAAGCATTATTTCCAGCGCCGTGACAAATTATCCGCGATTTTGGGGCCAGTTCTTTAAAATCATCATAGCCTCTCACGATTATTATACCCCCATCCTCTTATTGAATCCCTGACCGTCCTGTATTCAAGGCAAACCAAGCCTTTGGCCTTTATTTTATCTTCAAACGCCCTATATTTTGATGAATTCTGCAACAATCCAACCACGGGAATATTTCTTAATACTTTCTCGTCATATTCGTCATATGCTACGCTGAAAACAGGTTGCCCATATACCATGATAATCGCCCTGACCAAATCATATCCGCCATTGTCGTACACTATTCCATACGAGTTTTCTGTTATACTCCTATATTTTTCATAGTTCTCTACTGAAGCATCAACTCTCCCGGATAGCAGCACATCGAAAACAAGACGAAGATACACATCAGGATTATCCATTTTTTTGCAAATATCCCTATTCACATATGTATTACCAGTATTAAGCATTCCAACCAACTCCCGTTCAGCAGCTTCTTTTTTTGAATGCTCTTTATATTTTTTATAACGAAACAACTGATAATACATCTCTACTGCAGTTTTAGCTGTATTACTTCTTATACTACAATTACCATCTATAGTAGTTAAAACAGCCTTATTTAATTGCTCTAGACCATCTATATGATCAATCACTTTAGACAAATCGTCATTCTGCCAGGAAGACATAGCTTTGCTCCTAATATGGTACCTATACAATTTTTGGGTACATCTTGCATAATTTGAATAAAAACTTAATGGTAAAAGTAATGACCACTCCTGGGTAAGCCTTGAATTAAATATTTCATTTCCTATACATTTTTCAAAATATTGTTTTTCAACTATCATGTTCCATGCATTATGAGCAACATATTTTGAAATGAAATCATAAAAATCATCTTTATATACACTCACCTTAGGAAGATTAACATCATACTCCCTATTCTCAGTTTCAAGAAAAATTGTATAGTCACACCGAACCCATTTATAACTTATATCTGATAACAGCACGTCCATCATTGACGATAGATAGTTAGGATCTAATTCATCATCAGCATCAGGAAAACATAGATAATCACCTGTTGATTTTTGTACTCCTGTATTGATTGCTGCACTTAATCCGCCGTTTTCATCCCTATTGACAACAGTGAAACAAACATTCTTTTCTTCAAAAAAATATCTGTAGCTTTCTAAAACATCCAAGCTTTCATCGGACGAACAATCATTTACTGCAACAATCTCATAATCATCGTAATTTTGTTTCAACAAACATTCCATTGTAGTTGACAGATAATTTGCTGCATTAAATATAGGTATGATTACCGAAACCTTATTCATTATTCCACCTACAAATATCCATTATGTACTCTTCCAATCCAAATCCTTTTTTCTCATTCAGTAATATTCCATTAGAATAAATCTGACCAAGTACGGAATCATTCATCTCTACTGGAAGCTCTAAACTCTCAACTGTTTCTCCATTACAAATAATAACCTTACATGTGTCATATGACCAAAAAGCATTGTATAAAGGATTACTTGCAACACAATCATATTTACCGGCCACAATCTGCGGTACGCTTTCACCCATGCTCACTTTTGCCGAATCAGATGTATATACCTTTACACCGTCTGCATTTTTAACTATATATTCGTCGACAATTTCATCTTCTTTTTTATGCGCAAATATCAACTCTTTTTTTAATTGTTTATCGTCAACACAAAAAATTGTTCCATCCTTAGCCACCAACCATATATTATCTTCCCAACAACATGCGCCAATATATCCTGACACATTTGAATTTCGTCTGATCAATTCAACACTTTCCTTAACATAATCAAACGATAGTAAAGCATCCCCGTAAAACAAGGGTAAGAACGCTTTATTATTATGATATGCTATTTGTTTTCTTGAAAGAATTCCCTTTGGCTTATACAAAATCTTCTCAGTATTCTCTACCCATTTATCAATATACTTAATGCTACCGTCTGTCGTATTAATTACAAGTATCTTATGAACATGTACACCAAATGCAAACACTTTGTTGTTGTAAGAAAAGCATGCGTGAAATAAGTATTTCTTTCCTTGAATAAAATTTCCGTCAAGTTCAATCTTTGAAAATATCCCTTTCTCAACATCATACTCTGCAATAGAACGTGCCGCATACGGAATAAGATATACTTTTCCATTAACATACTCAATGCCACGATACAATAAGGAGGCAATTTCACTTTCCCACGGTACAATGCCACAATCTCTTAACTCCCCTGTTTTAAGATTTTTGTATAACAACCGGTTGATATTTGCCGGAAAATACCAACATTCATCCCCATTAATTGCAATTGCTGATAGCTCTAATTGTCTTAACATTTTATAACTCCAAATCAATAATATATTAACTGCTTACCAAATCAGTTTGTCTTTAATTTTTCTCGTGTTTATCATAAAATCCATCTGTTTCTATTAATTCCCCTACAAAAATGTATCGGACGAAAAAAGAAAAAAATTAACTTTTTATATAGTCCCTCATAAACTTGTCTTTACCCTTTCAAATTTGTAGCAATGCGCTCTACTATCCGCATTATAGCCAGTACTGACTTTCATCATCTCAGCGGCACATCTCCAAAATACTGATACATACCTTTTGTTATTGAATAATGATTGCCCATATAATAATTGTAGAATCGTTCTACAAAAACAAAAAAGCCTCGCCATTAACCCACTGGTAACGGCAAAGCCTCTAAATATTCATATAACAGGTGGCCTTAGACATAGTTCCCTCGCATAAATCCATTTATTGCGGTTCAGAAGTGTAGCTCACTCAACATAATGTATTTTACCATATTTTCACACGTATTGTCATATTTTTTACTCTATTACCATGGACACTGGTGCAAAAGATGACCAACAATTTTCATCAGACATTTTATAGATTGTTACATAATCGCCAGTTCTGCATCCTGCACCCCTAATGCACCATCAATAATAGCCCCATGTCGTGACATGTTATATACCTTTGCCTCTGGATGCCTGCATATCTGCGATTCCAAAATATGTCTATAGCTTTCATACAGAACAGTCGTGTATATCTCGCCTCCGTCAACCGATTTTGTAACCGGATTGTTCAGCATCTCTCCAACCATTCCCTCTTTTTCCGCATGAGCTAACCCTGCTGCATAATTCTTACCTCCGGGAAAGCCAAGGTCATTTCCAATTAAAAATATATTTTCCGCTCCGAGAAAAAATGCAACATCCAGCCCCAGACTTGCAACAGTTCCTCCAAATGACCACACGTAGCCAGCACTATCTCTGCCATACTCCTCATCAGTTATCAAATACATTTTGCCTCTATACCGGTCTATATATGCCCGACTGCCATTGCTTACCGTTATCATCGGAATATCCTCAGTATAATCCTCTATATTATCCAGATAACGCTCTGTTTTAGGTGCAGGATCAAGCATCACAGAAATATCAGCCTTTATTCCTTCTGCTGCAATACGCTTCAGAGAAGAATTAACGGCTATAATAAGTAAATTTTCCTTATGTTTTTTTAGGAATTCTATATTATCGTTCAACGAGGGTCCGGCTGACACAACCGCAATATTACGCTTCACCGAGATATTCCTTTTCAGATCAGATATTGCAGAAAAATCTTTCTGCAAATTTGACCGCCTGTTAGCCGCCCACATTGCTCCATACAAACGTTCCATTCTCATATTACAGCTTATTCGATCCGTATTTTCACCGTTATCCGTGTCCCTATAGGCCCCCTCTTTCCAGTCCTGTACATAGATCCCGGTTTGTGCCTTGCCCTCTTTTCCAACAAAGTCTCTAAGCATCTCGTTAGGCGATGAATATTCCGGCATTTCATAACCGCCCTCCATCCAACTAAGAACACCTATACTGCACGCTGCCTGTCTCAAAAAGATATCATCTTCATATATGATAACTTTTAATGTTTTTCCTGATTTAATCCATAACTGGTAAGCAAGATATCCCAGGCCACTGCCCAGTATGTGGAATTCTGTCATATCAATACTATAGAGTCTGTCCGCAAGAACCCTCGCCTCTTTCATAGGGTCATACGGACTGTGTATATAACGGTTGGAATTCTTCTCTTTCAATGTCAAAAAACATACCGGCGTTTTTTCAATGCGCCAGTTTGCCGTATCGATTTCCAGAGGGGCATTATAGAGAATATTTAAAGCCGCTAGTATGGCCGGACGCAAACTATAGGAGATGCCTGCTGTAAGTTCTCTGTAATCTTCTGTATTTTCTCCAACTTCTTTCCAGACAGACAATAACTGTTTTGCGCTTTGTAAATCTACAGCCCCCAATTCCTCAATTAAGCGCTGCAAATGCTCAGAAATACGTTGCCATGTAAATACAATATTTTCAGCATTATTAAGAGATGCTTCATATTCCATTGCATTGATATCATCCAATATCATTGCATCCGTATACATTTTTTTCAGCAATTCATCCATATATTTTTATTGACTTTCTTTAATAATTAGTCTTTTTATATCATATCCCACTGCAGTATTGTATCTTCCTTCAGATCCTTCAACAGTTTTCGCCCTACAACCAAATTTGCAAAAGACGGGGCAATTCCCGTTCCCGGTCTCTTTGCCGCTATATCAGTTTCACTTATCACTTCTCCCGCTTTCATGTCTCTTGTGATAACAAGGGATCTTCTTGCTTCGCGCCGCGAATTGATCTCGCAATCCAGTACTGTTTTTTCGTCACTCCCCAGCACAGTATCGAAAATCCGGAAATTTTTTATTGCTCTTCTGAAATCATCCGGATTGCCTGCGTGATAATGATCATTTCCCTGCAAGGTTTTGTCTAAAGTAAAATGCTTTTCCAAAACTTCCGCGCCAAGCATATACGCAGTCAAAAGCGTTGTCATACATTCATCCGGCGGTACATGGTCACTGTATCCTACTTTCACGTCAGGAAAAGTTCTCTTTAGTTGTTCTATCACTCTCAAGTTTGCATTAGCCAATTCTGTAGGATATGAAAGTACGCAGTGCAATATGGTAATATCGCTACACCCCACGCCCCTCAGTGCACGTATGCCTTCATCCACTTCCGAAAGATATGCCGCACCAACTGATAACACAACCGGCTTTCCTTTTTTTCCAATATATTTTATAAATGGGAGATTGGATAAGTCCGATGAGCTGATTTTGTAGAAATCCACCATGCTTTCCAAATAATCCGCTGACTCATAATCAAACGGTGTAGAGGTAAAATCCATCCCCTTCGAATGCGCGTAATCAGCAAGTTCAGCATATTCTTTGCAGCCAAAACTATCAAATTTTTTAAACAGCTCATACTGAGACGTTGTAGGTTCTTTTTGCGTATCCCAATATGCCGGCGAATACTTTGATGCAAGCGTTCCAGCCTTATATGACTGAAACTTTGCACAGTCAATACCCGCTTCAGCAGCTTCGCCTATATAAATTTTTGCCGCCTGCAACGGAGTTATTCCCATTTCCCGTGCAGTATCATAGAAATTCACTCCAATTTCAGCAATCACATATGGCTTTGATTCTCTCAACGTTGTGTTCCTCTCTTTTTATATCTCACATAAATTATTTAGTATGATATTCTTCACACGACTTACACCTTCACGTAGTGGATACTGCATCATCAATTCATGCATGTTCCTCCTTACGGGTTCCGTGTTTATCAGCCAGTCCAACGTGTTTTCTATAACTTCCGGCTGTATATCTGTTCCAAGTCCCAGATTGATGAACCCATGCTGCATGCTTGCAAAGCTATGCGATGTTTCTCTTTGATTCTGTGATATGACAATAGCAGGAATCCCCATTGCCGCCATTTCAAATATAGCTCTTCCCTGGCTTGTTATCGCAATATCAGCATCTCTCATATATCTTGTAACATGCTGAACATTAGAATACACAAACACATTTTTTTCTTCATCAGTTATTACCCCGTGTGCCTCTGCATCATAGCCTATTCCAACTACAAAGTTAAACTTTATATCCGAATATTTTGATGACAGCTTAAGAATAATATTGTAAAGCATTTCGTTGTAATTAGACGGATCCGTCCCACCAAACATCAGCAGTACATTTTTTACTTTTTTTGAAAATTCTCCGGGTAATTCCAACTGAAATTCTTCTCTTAAACAAACATATTTCCAGCCATTATAAATATTATACCCTTTCAGGTCATCATCAGTATAAAGAGCATTTATTACTGCATCTGCATATTTTGCCCCATTACCTAAATCCTCAATAGATACTACTCTTGGGACTCTTTCCTTCAGATGCAGGATATACTCTTCTGTTGTATCCAATCTGTCATTTACCCATATATCAGGTTTAAACTCTTCAATCACCTGGTCTATTTCTTTATCATCATTTATTATCCTATATGGAAGATTTGTTTCTTTTATCTTCTTTATTCCCTCTATGGAGTTTTTCCCAATCAGCAACAGAACTTCATGTTCCATCATTGCATACGCCATTGTAATACAGTTATATACATGTCCCATGCCAAGCTGCACATGGCCATCTGCGCAAAAAACTATCCTTTTCCTTTTTAAAATTGTTTCGCAGATAACCCAGTCTTCCGTCGTATCTATATCTATTCCCTCTCGCTCAGTTATCGGAAAGACAGATATTTCTCCTGAAATCCTTGATGTTTCCGTAACAATAGATCTTGCTGATATAACAAACGCACCAGTCTCCAGATAGTTGGCCGGTAGCTGCTGACGGTTTAATCTCTGTACATAATTTGGAATCGGCTTGCCACCTTCACTCCTCCATGACAAATGCGGTTTGTTTACAGTACTGATCATACAGTCAATCTTTTTATTTATCGTCTGTTCAATAGCAGTGTTTAAGCTCTCCAATTTAAGCAATGGTGACGTGGGCTGCATAGTAATAATATAGTCATAAGTACATCCCTTTAGCTTTTCCATTTTTAATGTTGCATCATATATTACCGGATCAAGTGTCACCATGTCCCCTGCAAGCTTAGAATCACGCATAAGCGTCTTCGCACCGTACTTTTCAGCAATATATGATATTTCTGTACTATCGGTAGACACCACCACATCATCTATAAAATCACTGTTTAAAGCGTTTTCTATAGCATATGCGATAAGTGGCTTGTCATTCATAAGCCGTATATTCTTTTTAGGAATTCCCTTTGATCCGCCACGTGCAGGAATTACTGCTAAAACCTCCATTTTTTATACCCACTCACCTTTCGTTTTTTATTTTCTATACAGTTCACTTTTTATAAGCAACGGTACTAAAAAAATTAATCAAAGATATGCTTTTTATAATATTCATAAAGCTGCTCATATTGCTGACTCTGAAGAAGGGGCAATGCCTTATAAAGGTTCTCGTAGTCCCAGTCCCACCATTTCATTTCCAAAAAGCGAGAAATCCAGTCATCCGGAATTCTCGTACTAATATTCACCGCAGGATTGCCTGCAACAATCGTATAGGGCGGAACTGATTTTGAAAGCACCGTTCCCGCTCCAATCACGCAACCATCACCTATGGTAACTCCCGAGAGAATGGTAACATTTTTTCCGGTCCAAACATCATTTCCAATTATAACGTCGCCTTTAGAAAAAGTACTTCGTTCCGGAAGCCCATATCCCGGGGTTATTTCATCAAACGGGAAAGTGGTTCCCCACGTAGTACGATGTTCTTCCGCAAGCAAAACAGTAGTATCCGGACCGAGAGAACAGAATTTGCCGATCTTACAGACCACACTTCCATCAACCACTTCAGACATTACGTTTAAATGGTCAAAATAAGTAAAGTCACCAATCTGCACATAGGGTAGATCAGGTCTTGGATTAATAAATTCGGTCCTTACTTTCAAATAAGGAAGGCGTCCATCATCAGTCAGAAATTCAGCCGCCGCCTGGGCCAGATCGTAAACCCCGCCTATTTTGGGATATGCCGCAAACACAACACGAACACTTTGCTCTGTAATTTCCGTTGCCAGAATTGCCATTTCGCACTCTTCATTCTGATGCTCTACGATTTTATCTATAGGATAACTATTAAAAGAAGGTACCTTTTCCGGCTCCTGGTCGAAATAATAGATTGTGCCCTGCATCGGCACTCTAGAATATTCCAATAAGGTTTTAACCATCTTCCAATATTTATTATTTAATAGAATGACAACTTTCATAAATCCCCCTTTTCATCAGACAGCATTTCTGACATATATCTCTTCTATGCAAGCCGCCAACTCCGGAAGATCTTCACGCATATCTCGATACATTTTGCATTCCAGCTCCAATTTAGCCGACATATCACCATTCTTTTCCACCATCAAAGCTCCCTGTATATAATCCTGTAATATGTCTTCACAATAGTAAATCAGTAATTCACTGCCTTGAGATTCTAAAACCATATGATAATACTTATCATACAATGCACAAAGATTCATGAATTCCTCACTACCGTTTTTCCTCTCCCTGATCATAAGCAACAATTGACAGCTCAAGCTTTCAGCTTTTTCCAGAATCTTTTCAATGTTACTAAGCTGGAGCAGGTTTTGACGCATCACATTTGTCCAGATTTGCATTTCATCATCAGACATCGCCGCCGGCAGAGTGCCAAGCCATGCGTCAACCGGATATTCATGGTCGCACATCCCTGATATTGCAGCTTTAAGGCTCATAACCAGACTTCCGGCTATCAGTGCACCGCCCTCCGTGGCGTCAATCAGCTCCACATCCGGATTTGAGCTGATCCTTTTCTCGATATGCTTTCGGAAAGCCACCCAATCACTCTGACTTTCCAACATTTCTCCGTTAATCCCCATTACCTTATATCGTTTCAAACCGGTGATATCTTCACGTTTTTCACCATCACTATGGGTGTTCCCCTGTTCATCGAAAGCCAGATCCATACCTGCCAAAATGAATTTCTTAAACCCGGCCTGCAAAAAAAGATCCAAAACTTCTGTGATGACAGAGCCTGATTTATCGAGATTTTCCGGTTGTTTCTGGATACAGTTAAGAGCGAAAATATCCTTATTAAAATCAAATAAAATACACTTTCCCGCATAACCTTCAATACTGGTTTTCTTTACCTTGGCTGATAAAAGCATTCTGCACTTTCTCTCAGAGTCATGTTTCATGAATTCGTAATTCTCATCGGGATCAATTTCAGCGGTAAGATCCGGCACAAGGCCTGTATTCATAACCGTGCGTGAAGCATGCGAGGCAGCAATAATAATAGCCTTTCCCTTTGCCTGACATAAATCACCAACATTCTTTGTTAACGATGGTCCTGCCCCAACCAAAATCACAGGGACATTTTTATCCTCAATAGATTCAAACATGCTGCCAATCATACTGTTTCGATTTAATGTTGATAAAGAATACAGTTCATTTTTACAAGGAGCTTTTTTAAAAAAACGAAACGTTTCTGTTTGAATCTTTTTTTTCTGGCATATACTTTTTACTAACTCAATAAACCAATTTAGCTCATCTTTTTTACTGTTTTCATACTCTGTTATCACTCCGAAACCTATATGTCCGGCATTACCTATATTGATCACATCATTTAGAGAATTCTCTAACTTATCTTTGTCGGATACCAAAATTATTCTGTCATCCGATATTATTAACTGCCATTCCTCAGACTTACCTACAGCACACACCTTTTCTGCATCAGGCTCATATATCACCACTCGTTCAACCAATGTCATGCAGTCAAGTAACGCCTTGACATGATCTATATTTATCAAGCCGAAAAAAATATGTACCAGTACTCCATTGTTATTTGCTTTTGTTTTTTCATCCTTATGATCCATTATGTAATCCCACCTTATTAAATTTTTCCCCTCAACTCAAATACCCGTTCCAGTCTAGGCGCTGCAAGTTCCATTGCCGCCTGCCCCAGATGAAATTTATCCGGACTGAAATACTCAATTTTTGTATGATAATCTTCCGTTATCATATCCGAAAAGATACTGATAAACAAAGCCCCCGCATCATTACATATCAATTCTAATTTATGGTTAAAATAATCCGTTGCCCGGTTTCTATCCTGTTCAGTACCGTAATATGGAAAATCCGTCCCTTCGAAAGCAGCATCCTGTGCAGTTGCAACAGGTCCCCATATTGCCAAGGGATAACCTCTTGAAGTCAGATCGCGTATTAATTCAGAATACTCTTCAAGTATCTCGTCCACAATATGCTCCGGGGTTTGTTTTCTCTTTTCCGACTCCTTATATACATGCGCTCTTATATCTATCTCCCCAAGAGAAAGTAACATCGGAGAATCTTTTCGGATATAATCATCTAACAGCCATTCCAGTTTCCTACGGAAGCCCGTTGATGATTCCTGCCGATTACAGGTATATGCAAGACAGGCCCCCATATGAAAGACGGATACCGGTAATCCATTCACTACCGGGCAGATATTTACACTATTGCCGGCATGAATGAATGTCAGCAATTCGTTCCCGCTGAAAAAATTCACATGAGAATCTCCAACCACTGCTATTGTACGTTCCCTGTAGTGCCTAAGTATCTCATGCTCAAGATTTGACCGGCACACCCCCTCCTCATAATAATCAATCTCCGGCAAAGTCTGCATAACAGCAGCAAGCTCATTAAGGCACGCCCGTAATACATCATACTCGCCTGCCATAGTCGATTCTTTCATTTTTGAAGCCAGAGATATACAATAATTCTCCAGCTGCTTTATCTGATTTTCATGATAGATGCCTTTGCGATAGTCCAGTTCTACTGACATGCAGAGGCTGATATCATCCCAGTTCATTCCCCTTAACAGTTCCGGTGACTGCCCTGCCAGTTTCTTTAACTGATTTATTAAGTCTATTGAATTCATTATTATCTCCGTTTAATAAAGAAAAGATCCACCAATTGGTCTGAATCTTCATAACGATAAAGCTCGTCTACCGGATGAAGAATTTCTTTTTCATCATGCATATAAATAAATTCATCATATATTCTGCATAATACATCTATGCATTCCATATAGACACCATCTTTACGATATTTTTCCGGTGAAAACTCCATAACCATAGGTGCATCAACACTTCGCAGAGTCTCCTCAGCGCCTCTTAAGAAATACGGTTCAAAGCCCTCTATATCAACCCATAAATACTTAATCTTATCTGCATCCAGCATGCCTCTTTTCACATATCCGTCAAGCGTAGTTGTAGACACATTAGTATTTTTCCCTGTCTTTTCACCATGTAAAGCCCTGCTTCCGCCTGAATTCATGGAATCATATACAAACTCCGTTTCCCCCTCTTCGTCAGATAAAGCCAGCTTTTCTACTCTGTAATCCCCTTCATCAATTTCATTTAACAAAAAATTCGCACACAGCATTCTGTAATTCTTTTCAGCCGGTTCAAAAGCTACTATCTGAATTGAAGGATCTATCTTTTTCTTGAAATAAATACAGGTAGTTCCAATATTCGCACCTATATCCAAAAATAGGTTCTGCGTTTCCGTCTGTAAATAATACTTACGGGATAAGCTATAAAATTTCCGCATATCCTCATCTGCCCAGTTCCGTTTTTTGTCATACATCCAGGCCATGATCAGAACATCCGATGCATAGTTGATGTAGGAAAGGCCCTCTACCTGCACCAGACCAAAATCCCCACTCACCTGACTGCTGTAGGAATTAATCATTTCTTTCAGTTCGTCTTCTTCACTCTTCTTCCCGCCGGTCATCAATGGATCAGCACCAATTGCACCCTTAGTATCGCCCCAGACTTCTATATAACCTCCGTTAAACTCTTCCTGTGCTATTTCCAGCATCTTTCTGGCCGATAGTTTCTTCTGATACTCCGGATTGTCAAAAATATTCTTATGATCTTCACGTACCACCTGATTTTTTTCAAAAGAAATGGCATGAAAATCTTTTGCGAGCCATTCAAAATCCCGGTCACATATTGTATCAGGATCAAAAAACTCTCCCGCCAGCCTAAAAGAATGCCACTCACGAAGTTTATATACGGAAGGCCTCGTAAAAGCTACATATGTGCCATATGTCTCAAATTCACTAAACCCGCTGTCACTTATCTGCTCAGGAGCGATAGCGTTTATTATCTTTTCCCAATAATGATTTCCGGGTATACTGTCATTACTCTCAATTCTTTTGATAAGCTCCTGCATTATGACCTTATCAAAAAGCATATGCTCAGAAATAAAGGACTTTCCTATCACTTTTCGCATTCCGGGGAGAATTTTTTCCAGGGTTGCAAAATACAGGGCATGATACTCCTGTTTCAGATCAAGGTAAGGTGCCCCTGACCCCTCCTGAAACATTGAAAAAGGAGCACACGGAATGGTATCTCCATCCCAGGACATATAATATTGATCCTCACAAATGCGACTATATTCCATCTTTAAGAATTGCTGATAATACCATCCGATAGCTCCTCGTGGCACAGGCTCATCTCCAAGCAGTGGCTTTAGATGTTCGCTCATACAGGTTCTGACACTATCAAAAGAAAGCAGTTCATTTTCATCAATAAAACTTACTGAATCTCCAAGTTCTGCCAGCTTAAGTTCCTTTTCTATATCAGGTGCAGAGACAAAAAGTATCTTTTCCGCAGGAAGATTATCTACCATTCTCGGATAATGCTTTACAAGCCTGGTAAAATCTTTCGGGGTAATAACTATTATTGCTGTGTATTTTTGGGGTTCTTCCGGCTTCACGTTGTACATATAGCTCCCTTCATATCACTCTCTTTTTTATCTATAAGGTCCCACTAACTACCCGTATCATTTCCGCTATCCTTCGATCATATGTATGTTCATTTACTGTTCTCAAATAACCTGCATTTGCGATCTTATTCCTTGCATCATCATTATCAAGGTAATAACCAGCTTTTTCCAGAAGTTCCTCTTCAGAAGTAAAATATTCTACCTCTACGCCCGGTTCATAAAGTTCCGGCAGCTCCTCCTGCCAGTTAGTAAGCAGAAAACCACCACACCCACATACGTCATACAATCTGAGAGACAGCCCAGTCGCAATAGGACGCATCGTAATATTCATATTTATACAGCTGTTAGCAAATACAAGCGGCATCTCCGTAAGCGTCTTAACACCATCATGCACTTTTACGTTTGACAGTTCATCCGTATTGCTAAACGTATAAATATCAACACTGTAATATTTTGCCAGGGCATTAAGCAAACGGATACGTTCCACTTGAGCAAGTTCCGAGCCGAGAAACGAGTGAGCTATCAAATATTTCTGCGACTTCACATCCCCCTCACAAAGCGGCTGATGCATATCCGGAACAATAGGTTCAAGTTTTTTTATTATTTCATCCGTCACCACCATTTCGGTAAAGTTTGCACCATATACCTGAAGCTGAGCTTCTATAACGCCCTGTAGGTAACCCTTGGTATAATCATCCAGCCCCTTTATTTTTCTGTAAGGATTCTTTTCATTATACAGGGATCCTACAAATGATATATCGCTATGAAACCTTTCACGGTCAGAGACTTTTTCTGCACGTATTACACTTTGCCAGCGTGAAACATTGGTCGCCAGCGGAAGATAAAATATCCCCTCGGAATTTCTCTCCTTAAAATAATTATATTGTGATCTGTCAAACATAAATACACGATTACACTTATTCTTCAGAGAATCCGAAAAAAGTTCCTGTACCGGTACATCTACAGTCCATGAAATATAAGGAACATGCATCAGTTCACAGATCTCCGATAATGCCGGAAAAAAATTCAATGAAAAAACAAACATAAATCGGTGCTTTTTCAAGAGGTCTGCCACACGATCAACAATCTGACTGCCATTAATATCCTTTTGGGTAATCTGAGTTGTTTCTTCCACAACATCAATCCCTAATTTCTTAAAAGCAAAAATTATGTCCGGCTCACATATGGAATTGTATCTGTAAAAAAGTATTTCCATGCCTTCACCAAATCGTTTCAATCATAATAGGCACTTTACCCTCTAAAAGATTCACCACGGAATTTCTTTCCCCATAATATGCATCACATCTTGCAAGTGCCACCTCATCGTCCATCTCCGTATCATATACCCCATACCCTTCATTAATGTATGACTCAACAATGGCATCATATTCATTTAACAGTTCTGATGACAGCAGCTCCAGCGCTATCCTTATCTGTGACTGTGGTCTCCACCACAGTATGAATTTATCCTTATTTTCCTTGAAGAGTTCCAAAACATACTTAAGCTTATCGATTGCCTTTTGTCCGTATTCCGTATAAACAGGGATTCCATCCTCAAAAAGGATAACTTTCTTTCCTTCCGTCAGCTGCTCCCAGTTTGTCGGCAGTATATGATCCGTTTTTGGTCTGCTATTTTCAATTTTTTTTACATACTCCCTTGCTTCCCTGAGCTGCCTTGCATAAAAAGGATATTCATGAGTACCCTTACCTTTAACCCTCACCATATAATCTCCGTAGATCTGTTTGAGCAGCTGATCATATCCGGAAGGTACAGGCAGCATGACATTCTCAAAATCCGCACTATAGGCTTCCGAAAAATACCCCCTCGGAAACCTGCTACCAGAACGCTTATAATCAAAATAGTTAACAAGATAATCTGACTCTTCCCCCTCAAACATCATGGCTATGCAGTTAGCACATTTCCAAAATTCCGACGATATTTTATATGGATCTCCATTCTCAAAAATTTTATTATCAAATCTGTAGCCAAACTGGGCTTCTATATCTTTTTTAAGCTGTGCCAAACCATCAACCAGGGCATTCTTGTCCATTTCACTGATTTCACCAGTGGCCATGCTTTTTGCCACGATAGCCGTATCCGAAACTAAAGAGAAAGCTTCCAGCTGCCTCTTTCTGTCGTTTTCATTATCCGGCAGTACATCCAGCGGAAAAATATCAAACGCAACTGTAAAGGGACATCCATGATATTCCCGCATTCTTTCTGCATTTATCGTTATGGAACGACCATTATTAATACAGCAATGAAATAAATAATATCCATCATCAGTCATGGGGCTCAGAATTCTATAGTCCTTCGGCAGTTCTTTGGGCAGCACTTCCATCAGTCTGTTGTAATCTTTGCGTTTCATCCATATATCAAGATCATCATCCCATGGTATGAAACCCTCATGACGTATGGCGCCAAGAAGCGTTCCGTATGCACAATACCATTGCAGTCCATATTTCTCACAGACAGCAGAAACCCTGGCCAGTGTTTCCAGCATAGCTGCCCATACAGTTTTCATGGTGGTATCTATAAAAAAACCTTCCTTTATCTCAGGTTTAAAATATTCTTCACTAAATTCCAGCATAATACTCTCCTGATAAACCTACATACTACCGCCGTTAACAATTTGGAACATTTCTGCGACTCGAAGATGAAAATTATGTAGTTTTCTCACTTTCTCATACCCCGACCTGGCAATCGAAAGTCTTTCATCATCATGTACAAGATAGTAACCTGTCTTTTCCAGCAGATCATCCTGATCTTCAAAATAAACATAGTCTTTATCCGGAACAAAATATTTTTCAAGTTCTGCCTGATAATTTGTAAGCAAAAAGCCGCCACACCCCATAATATCAAATATTCTGAGGGGAATTGAATTTACTATACTGCGCAGAGTGATATTCAGATTGATCTTTGCACACTTCACAGCCTTGGGAAATTCATCAATATATTCAACAGCTCCCCTATTGTCTGCCAATGGAATTCCCGGAGTATCACATGGTGTGTATAAAGCCACGCTATACTTTCCTGAAAGACTGTTAATAAAGTCTGAGCGTTCCATTGAGGTGAGATACCTTGCTATAAAATAGTTTGACAGCACCCAGGATACATCTTCTATTCCATCACCGTTTTTGAATACCGGGCATACTTTCTGAATATTTCTTATAACATCCTGTGATAAACACTTTTCTATGACGGATGCACCATATATATGCCGCTGGGATGCTATGATACCGTCAATATAACCCAGGGTATGCTTATCAAGACCCTCGAAATGACGATATAGATCATTCTTTTCTTCCGAATACATATGGCCGATAAATGCTACATCCGCTTTATAGAATTCTTTTTCTTTTTCAGTTATGCTGATACTGTCATAATAATCGGTATCCGCCGCCAGCGGAAGATAGTAAACATTCTCCACACCCTTTCTCTTTATATTCATATATTCATCCATATCAAAAATAAATGCGTAGTTTGTTGGGTATTTTATGGTTTCTGAATACAAAGATATATACGGACTATCATATGTCCACGAAATATATTTTACCTTACATGCAGCTGCAGCTATAGCGGCTACAGGAAAATAATTAAATGAAAAGACGGCATCCGCACCGTTTTTAAGAATCGCGTTTGCAACCTGTTTCGCAAGATTTTCGCTGTTTCTTGTACTCTCGTTATCAATGGGGAAATCTAACTCACACAATTTCACACCGGCATCTTTGAATGCTGTTTTAACAGACTGATAACAGAAACAATCCCATTTTAGAATAAGCAGTTTCAAAACGTCTTCTTTCACTCCCTGTATGTCCAGTCTTCCGGTCTTGCCTTGCCTTTCGGTGCAGTATCCCACTCATATACATAAGTTTTAGCAGGATTACAATATTTACAGCTTTCAATCGGTTTATGAAGTTTTTCCAATATCCACAGCCCATCTATATTCTGGTCGTGTATATTGATTATATCATTTTCGCCGGGTTCCATTTTTTGCCCGTAAAGTTCCGAATACTTTGGCAGAATATAGGGCATTATGCAGTTCGAAATGGTTCCTTTACGCAAAAAAGTACAATGTGTCACATCGCACTTTGCATATGAATCCTCAGGATTCTGTTCTCCGGCAGGATCAGTACAGGTTCTAAACACAGCCAGTGGACTTGATACCAGACACTTTACTTTGTATAGATCACAAATAGCCCTGATATGATCCAGCCTTTCCACTGTCGGCGGATACTGGCTAATATTGAACCCGCAGTTATTTTCATGCATGATTCTAAAAAGTGATTCATCAGCTTCACCCAATATCAGGCCATTTGAAACCACATACATATCTGCATCCGGAAATATCTGTCTGGTAGCCTCTATATAAGCCGGCAGCTCCTTGTTAAGCAAAGGCTCACCACCCATCAAGCGGATGCGCTCAATCCCCCAAAAGAGTTCCCTTAATCTCTCCATATCTTTTACATACTGATCAAAATCCGCAAAAGCCGGTTCAATTATATTTGATAGATGCGCACATCCCTTGCAGTTCAGATTGCAATGGTCTGCCAGATGGAATTCCAGATAATCAAGTCTTGGTTTTGGAGTATCTATTCTTTCCAGCATATTAAAGGAAAACTCATCTATGGAAAGTTCATAATTGTAATGTGGAAGATAATAAAGATCAAATATGCCTTTTAACATCAGCCGACATGCCACCTGATGAAGTTTACTATGATGAACGGCAAGTACTAACGCATGCACCTCACCGTTTTTATACATTTCTGCGATTTTCTGATCATCATATACAGGAAGTCCATTCTGTACAGCTTTCCCTTCATTTTTTTCAGTACCGTAGCAGACAAACTCAATTCCATCCGGACTCAGCAGGTCATATGCCGTCTTCAAAAACACGCCATATGAACCATTTCCCCATAATGCGATCCGTATATTCTCCATATCCTCACGATGCCCCTAATACTTTTAGATACCATTCTTTCTTATCAGCAATGCCATTTCTTTAAATTCTTCTCTGCTTACCTGCATTGATATAAATCCCAACAGCAGTTTTTGAAATTCGTTAAAGCCCTTTTCATAATATCTGTTCTGGGTAGGATCACACACCCTATTGCTCACAATTTGCTGCAACAGTCTGAACAGAGAATAGGGCGGTTCTGAATACCTGTAGCAAATAAGTTTCAAAAAATCCAGATAACAATTATGCAGCAGATCAAACTCCACTGCATCAGTATATCGAGCATAATATCCCATATTTACAACATAGTCCCATTTTAACATTTGAACAGTAATGAAATCAACATGGTGCATTGAATCGTTTGTCATGATCGTAGATTCCTCATTAACAAAATAATGATACAATGGCATATCCACGATACAATAATACTCAATTGTACAGGCAAGCATCATTCGCCAGAAATTATCTTCATACGTCAGCCCCTCCGGAAAGATAAGCTTACTCTTTATTATATAATCTCTCCGTATAAGCCGTCCCCAAACCTGGGGATCTGCCGATGCAAAACGTATCTCATCAGCACGCATATCATCAGCTGATATATATACAGCCTTATAAGGATTACCCGAAATTTTTTTACATTCCGGAATTATACCGTCACCGCAATCGCGCACGTGGCCGCAGGCAACCATTTGTGCCTTGCTCTTATCTGCCACTTCCAGCAAGGTACCTATAAAATCCTTATCTATAAAGTCATCCGCATCCAGATAGGTGATATATTCCGTATCTGCATACTCAAAAGCCAGATTTCTTGCCGCCCCCTGTCTTCTGTTGGTATCACAATGTAAAATAATGATATTTTCTGGATATTTCGATTCCCATTCCAACAGTTTTTCATATGTCCCATCCGATGAAGCATCATCGACACAAACGATGTTTATTATCTCTGTTCCGATATTCTGGCTAATAACGGAATCTATACACCTGTCTATATAGTTTTCGGCATTATAGCACGGTATTATGACACTGACTCTTTTCACACTCACCACTCTCTATTTTACAATCTTACTATACTCTCTGATATAAACTCTAAATCGACTCATATATTTCAGGGAGTTTCACTCCCTCTGCCTCAAAAATATGCTTCATATTTTCATGCGCTCTTTTATAATACGGATATGCGTGGGTATCATGAGTTATCTTGGGAATCATATAATCTTTTCCGAATTCCACTTCAAGAGCTTCCTTATATCCTGCCGGGCAAGGATACTCTACGCCCTCAAACTCTAAGTAGCTTACTTCCGAAAACCACTCTTTTCGATACAGCTTATTCGGATTTGCCACATAATCATACCAAATTGTAACCATGTCCGCATCATCATCACAATACATAGCCCCGATGCGGTCAGTAAGACGCCATAAATGATTTGCGGCTTTATCCTCAGTTTCCTGCGCAACACCCAGCATTCCGGTTATCTGTGCATATAATTCAATTTTTTCCTTCATTGAGATTTCCGGATTTCCCCATTGCTGCGCAAGGACATTTGCCGAAACCATCAGTGTTTTTGTATTCTGAAGCACATTTTCATCCCGCGGTACGTTATCAAGAGGGAAAATATCAAGGCCCGCCATAAACGGAAACAGCCAGTATTTTTTTAGGAAGTCATCCGTAAGACAGTATGAATGCCTGGTATTGATGATCCTAAATGCCAGATTTGAATACTCGCCATCAGAAAAGGGGGTAACCAGCTCCAGTTTTTTCTCAGCAAAGTCATAACCGGTTTCTTTCATCAGCCTATCCAGATCTTCTCGCAGCATCCAGATATCTATATCATCATCCCAGGGGATAAAACCTCCATGCCTTACAGCCCCCAGCAGAGTACCATAGCCTAAGAAGTAGCAGATTGAATGTTTTTGACACACCTCATCAAACCGCTCCAGCACTTCCATCTGGGCAGCCCAACAGCGTTTCATCAGCGATGAAACCTCAAATCCATCTATTGTTTCCTTTTTGAAATAATCCGGTAAATAATTCATCTTTCCTCGTTACCGCTAAATTGTAGTATTTTTGTATTAGTTCAATAAAGTAAAAGGGCTGTCCTCCCGGACAGCCCTTTCCTTGGTAGCTTTGTTTGTTTTGGTTGCTTATCAGCCAAGCAGTGAAAGAACGTTCTGGTTGGACTGATTTGCCTGAGCGAGCATCGAAGTACCTGCCTGAGCCAGGATGTTGTTGTTTGAGAAAGCAACCATCTCGGAAGCCATATCCGTATCACGGATCTGGGACTCAGCTGCTGTAGTATTCTCTACTACGTTGTCAAGGTTCTTGATTGTGTGCTCAAGTCTGTTCTGAACAGCACCAAGGTCAGCTCTCTGCGAAGATACGCTTGCAAGTGCGCTCTTAATCTTATCGATAGCACTCTGAGCCTGTGTATTATCGGAACCGGATACGCTAACGCCGTCGATACCAATAGAGGTACAAGACATTGCAGCGATGCTGATAGCGATAAACTGACCGCTCTCTGCGCCAACCTGAAGGTTCTTGCTTGTGAATGATCCGTTGAGGAGACTCTTCTCGTTGAATGTAGTTGTTGATGCTACACGATTGATCTCGCTCTTGAGGGCCTGTACTTCCTGATTCAGATAACTACGATCTGCAGTTGTCATGGTATCGTTGGAAGCCTGGTTTGCCAGAACGTTCATTCTCTGAAGCATATCATGAACTTCAGTAAGAGCACCTTCTGCTGTCTGCACGCAGGAAATACCATCCTGTGCGTTGCGGCTTGCCTGTGTTAAGCCCTTAACCTGACGACGCATCTTCTCACTTATAGCAAGACCTGCTGCATCATCAGCTGCTCTGTTAACTCTGTAACCGGAAGATAACTTCTCGGTTGACTTAGCCTGAGAGCTGGTCGTAAGACCTAACATTCTGTTGCTGTTCATTGCTGTTAAATTGTGCTGTACTACCATAACTTTTTCCTCCTTGAAAATGTTGTATTGCGACTTCCGTGCCGCAGTTATTGTGTTGTGAGGTTCTTGTGAACCCCTTGTATTAAATATATCGGAATTTGTTTCCGATACTTAATACCATTTTTTAATTTTTTTGAGATTTTTTTCTCAGCAATAAATCTGCTACACTTAAATATTACCAAACGGAAAACGATTTTTCAAGTTCTTTTTTGTAAATTATTACTTAATAAATGTGAAAAAAACGTTTTTGCCGTACTATTCAGCTACCTTTCATACTATTAAAGCATCTCAGATCCTCCGCAGTCGTCACCTTGAAATTCTTCTCATCTCCCGGAACCATAGCAATATCCATTCCATACATAATAGCCGGTTCACTGGCACCGTTTATCAGTCTGATCCGCTCAGGGACAAGTTCCTTATTCGCTTCATAGTAAAGCTTAAACCTAAACAGCTCCGGTGCCTGGCCAGCAAAAATCTTCTTCCGGTCAAGCAATCCCGCTACCCTTTCCCCATCATCGCTCAAGTAAACGGTGTCTTTCATCGGCAAAACAGGCATCACGCCATCGTGTCCTTCTAAGCCTCTGTAGCATGCTGCCAAAAGTTCTTCCGATAAAAAGGGCCTTGCAGCATCGTGTACCAGCACCGTATCTTCAAGCGGTATCTCATGCGATTTGTAACAGCTGATTTTCAATAGTTCATTCATTCCATTGAAAGCTGAAAGCTGACGATTTTCCCCGGGTTCCGCATAGCATACTATCTTCTCAATGCTTACACCTATGGATAAAATATCGTCCGCCAGCTCCTTTCGCCAATTTTGATCAGCCACGATACATATACGCTCTATATATTCGCAATCTATCAGAGTTTTCAAAGAATATGACGCCATCATATGTTTGCCAGCTCTGATATACTGTTTGGGAATATCCCTGCCAACCCGGCTTCCTATCCCACCAGATAAAAAAACAGCATAATTCATATTCAACTCCCTTTATCAAAGCATCAATTTCTCGCTTTTTAGCCAGATATATGATCTGCAGGCTAAAACTGCAGTTCTCTTATATGCTTTATTGTTTCTCCATATGGCTGCTCCTTGCCAAAAAGCAGGGTTGTGCCGAGCACGAATCCTTTCACGCCCAACGGTGCATATTCCTTTATCTTATCTGCTCCGCAGGCACCGTCCCAGTATATTTCAAAATTCATGTCTTTTTTGAGTTTTAAAAGCTGGTCATATTTTTCCCTCACATACGGAAGGAACATTTGTGCCGCATTTCCGGGATTTACAGACATAACAAGAACCTTGTCCACAATACGAAGGAGCATTTGGACATTCTCTACGCTTGTTCCGGGATTGATTGCTATTCCGGGAATCATTCCGGCATTTATGATCTTTGATATGGTGGTTGAGGGATGATACTCTGCTTCCGGATGGATATAGACTGTATCACCCTTATGAAGGTTTCTCGTAAAAAGATCTATAGTATTTATAGGATGCTCTACCATAAGGTGAACATCCATCGGTTTATCCGTCAATGACCTTATACAGCAAAGATCATTAAGGGACATTGCATAGTTCTGAACATAACGTCCGTCCATTATATCAATGTGGAACGAATCAATTCCCCCTTCATCAAGTTCCCGGACCTCTTTTTCGAGATTTCTGTAATTCGCACACATCATTGATGCAGTAAGTTCAAATTCCATGGTATCCCCCCTTGCTGTAATATACAATTTACCTTTGTGCTCATAATTATACATTATAATACATGTAGAGTCTAAAATCTTACATCCTGCAGCATAACCGGTTTCCCTATATCCATACATTTCAGAAGCAGCGGATCTGTGTCACCATATGCGCCATCAATATCGTTCAGCACCATACCGGTCAGTTCATGGTCATCATATATGCCCCATCCGTTTAAACGGAACTCTTCAACAAGCTCATTATAGTGCTCCATCAGCTGCTTATCAAAAATTTCCTTTTCCGAACTGATAGCAGGATCAGGATGCCAGAGCAGTGCCACATCTTCCTTATGTTCGCTGAATGTTTTTATCACATTTTCAATCTTTGTAAGCATCTTTTCGCCATGCTGGAAAAGAGCACTCGCTGATGTCGTATACAGCACCACCTTTTTCCGCATACCGTTTTCCTTTTTTATCAGGCTTTTCCACTCTTCACATACAGTCCTGACCTGATCCGGAATTTTGAAGTCGACGTTATCAGTCTCATCGGAAGCATCACTCTCTGCGGCAGTTTCATCAGTGTAGTCCTCTATGGTTACCCTCAGGTTCTTTACCCGGAATGCATCAACATATACAGGATCCGTACCATGGTACTCATCAAACAGTCTTGTAAGTTCTTCTGATGATAGCGAACATTTGCAAAGATTTCCACCTTTATCAGAACACATCCGTATCAGCTCATCATACTCGTCTGTAAGATTTGGCGCTATCAGATCAAGGGCCATATTCTCCGTTCTGAGCACGGCATCCGGCATCCACCAGATTTCTTCCGAACTGTTGTCGCATACATCAGACAAAAGAAAATTCTTTATCCATCTGAGCATATTGTCCCCATTAATCAGCAGATCTTTCACAGTCGTATGGTATAGTATTCTTTTTTTCAGTGTTTTTTCATCAGGAATAGTTCCTATGACAACGTTATTATCCACACTGTTAAGCATTTCTTTACGATAAAGCTTCTCATCAAACTGTTTCTGATAATACGGATAATCATGGGCAGCCATTTCTTGCCGTGGCACTATATAAGATTCCCCGAAACGTTTTTTTAATATTTCATCATAGCCAATAGGAACAGGTATCAAGATATTTTCAAATGGTTTAGCTATTGTATTTTCAAAACATTCTTTCAGAAACTTCTTGGATCTGTCCTTTGTATACTCATCATACCTCACAACATATGTTGCATCCGAAGCTTCCGTAACACGGCATACCTGGTCATATAGTATTTCCAGCTGATTATCAAGAGGTCTGTCTTCTGTAAAAACGAAACCTGTTTCGTGCTGCAGTTCTACAAGCCCTATTGCAATGCTCTCATTCAGCCTGCTTCCTTTATCGAAGTCTCCCATCTGTATGCTTAGGGACACCGACTGACGATTCAGCATGATCAGCTCATCTATTTTGCCAAGAATCCCCAGTATGTATTTTTCTGCCGCCGGATCAGACGGCAGATAGTAGTACGGATATACATCCGGGCCCGTCATAAAAGGACATCCATGCCATTTTTCCAGATGATTCCTCGCATATGTCACACTCTTGCTATTTGTTATATGTGAGAAATTCATCTTATACCAGGGTCTGGTATACGGATTCAACACATTAAACCGATTAGGATACTCATTCGTAAGAACATCAAGAAAACGCACATAATCTTCACCTACAAATCCAACATCTATGTCATCGTCCCAGGCTATAAAACCGCCCTCACGCACAGTACCAAGCAGAGTACCGTAACATGCAAACATACGCAGGGAATGTTCTTTACATATTTCCTGCAGCTGAACTAACATCTCCTGGTCAGCCGCCCACGAGCGTTTCATTACCTCACTAACGGTAAACCCTCTTCTATTCTCTTTTCTGAAATAATTCTCCGGAAATTTGATCATCCTAAATAAAAAAACGGTCAGCGCACTCCGTCTCAGAATACCTGACCGATGTTCTTCCTACCATTATTACTTTTTCGTATCCATCAGCTGAGGATCTATAAGATTAATCTTATTCATGGCATTGTAATACTTGCCGGTTACGTTGATGGTCTTTCTATCCTGCTTTATCTTCTGCCGGCTCTCGTTTATGCGGTTAGAAACCAGATCTCTGTTGCGAAGCTCATCAGCCTGTATCGAAGTACTGAGCGAAGTAACTTCCCTTATCAGTTCCTGCAGACGGTTGATTTCTTTCTTATACTTCGCCTTATTTGCTAACAGATCATCCTTTATTCGATCAAAGAGAGCATTAAATGCATCATCAAGTGAGTTAAGCCTATCTATCAGCTCGCCCTTCTCATCCAGCATTGCATCAAAAGCTTTCCAGTCAGGTTCCTCTGCCTGCATAGCCGCAGCCTGTTTCGCAGTGCTATCCTTAATAGACACAAGCACAGCTTTCTTCTGCTCCATATTCTCAATAAGATTTTTCAGATACTGTTCCGTCACTGCTGCTTAGCCCTCTTCATGACTTCTTTCCATGTATCGCGCATAGACCTAATATGACCAACCACCTCTTCCATTATCGCTTTATCTTTTGTCATATTAGCCTCTATAAGCCGTCTCTCAAGGTACTCATATACCCTGTCAAAATCGTAAGCTACAGGATACTTAAAATCCAAGGTATTCCTGAACTCAGCTATTATATTCTGAACCTTTACTATATTTCTGTAGGCCTTTTCGATATCCTTATCCTCTATGGCCTTGATTGCTAAATTACCGAATTTTATTGCTCCCTCATAAAGCATGAGCGTAAGCTCTGCCGGAGTAGCTGTTGCTATGGCGTTGTTTTTGTATTGTTCGTAAGGATTCTTAACCATGTTGTACCCCTTTTTTATATTACAAACGTCAAAACTGATTCCGTTTTGACGCCTGCTATGCTTTATTATGGCCGTCTGCACCAGGTACAGACGGCCACATGTATTAATTAAAAATTTATCGATCAGCCACCGAGCATTCCTGTTACAGCAGAAGAGTTACCATTAAGTTTTGCGAGAGCCGTTTCCATAGAGGCAAACTTGTCATACCACTTATCCTCTATAGCTGTTATCTCATCCTCTATGGTCTCTATCTTCTTCTTCCAGTCTTTCTCGTCAGATGCCAGCTGCTTATCATTATACACTTTGTAAATACTTGACAGCCTGCTGGTGCCCATCTGTTTATAAAGATTGTTATACATCTGTGCAGAAAACTGGGTAAAGAACTGGGTAACTTTTTCGGGATCGGTTGCGATCATGTTCTTAAGCTTATCTGCATTGCCGGCTGTAACGCTGTCATCCTTATCACCATCGATATGGAGTGCATAACGCTCATTTTCATCCGTGGTAAAATACCCGCCGGTAGATATACCAAAATCAGCCAGGTACATCTTAGTCTCATTTCCGTCAGAATCCTTTACGGTATAAGACTTCAGCGACGCATCAACCAAAGCCTGTCTGGCATCATACAGATTCTTATCACCGCTAAGGAGACCATCTTTAATCTTGTTCTCCCAGTCTTCAATCTCCTGCTCGGACATCTCCTTTTTCTGCTCTGAGGTAAGCGGATCATAGTCCTTCGCCTTGTCTGCACCGTAGAGCTTAGACATCTCGTTTACAAGAGAATTGTACTCCTTGAGCATATCCTTTATGACATCATAGACAGCATCATAGTCCGTATTTGTTGTCACGGATATCTCCTCGTCCGTTGCCGGCATATGGTTAATGGTATAAGTACTGCCATTGATATTGAAAGAATTAGTATTACTCTCAAATTCAGCACCGTTCAGGATAAGCTTTGCATTTGTGCCGTCGATCTTTGATGCAAGATTTGACCAGCCAAGTTCCTCCTTGATCTCGTCAATACTCTTCTCTGCATATGCAGGATCGTCTTCCTTCAAAGACTGGGCGTACTTATCAGCCGCATCTTTGCTTAAGAGACCAAACTTATTCAGTGTATCAAGAGAGGCTTTCGTATCTGCGCCGCTTGCAGTGAAATTGAAATCCTGTTTCTCACCGCTTTCTTTTGCACTGACAAAGATTCTTCCGTTGGATTCATCATAATTGGCATTAACGCCCAGGTCCTGAAGTCCCTTTACCAGGTCATCCATTGAAGAAACTGCCGTAATGTTATTATCAGCCATAAGCTGCTTATCTTCAGCAGTCAATGCATTATAAGCGTCCTGACTCATAAGCTTGAATGTCTGGATTCCCTTTGAGTTTTCAAACTGGAAACTATTGTCATCTCCGGAAAGATTCAGTGCCTCTGCAAGATTCTCACCAGACTTGATATTGCGTTCCTTACCGGTCTCTGCATCGGTGGTCTTCATAGTTCCGCTGGTAAAGTAAGCCGCCTTAGCTGTAGCCTTGATTTGCGCAGTCTGAACTCCATCAACGGCATTCTCACCTGCGATAACGCTGAGTGCACTATTCGAAGTCTTGGTCGCTTTCTTCTTGTACGCACTGCTCATTCTGTTTACTCCGGCAGTACCGGTATAGAATGAGTAGATCTTCGTATTAAGTGACTGCCAGGCCGTCTGTGTCCACTGATTCTTGGTCAGGGATCCCTTGGCTTTTGTCAGTCTTAAATTTGCTTTGGATGTATAAGCGGATATTATGCTCTCGGTATCAAGACCTGAGTTTATACCCGTCAATCTGATTAAATCTGATGACATAAGCTCACCTCCTGACCCTTATCGTTTCTCATCCACTACAAGGCCTGCATACTCCCAAACTCTTGCGATCATATCAAGTGTCTTTTCAGGAGGCAGTTCCTTTATGACCTCTTTGGTCTTCTTATCTACGATCTTTATGGTTATGCGGTTAGTCTGCTCATGAATACCAAATTCCGAAATGTAATTGGTATTCTTCTTCTGAAGCTCCTTCATGGCATTCTTGATAGCCTCATCACTTACCTGCTGAGACTGTCCTTCCTGCTTGGAAGCACCGTTCTTACCGCCATTCCCGGTTCCTTCACCATCAGTCTGCGCCTTGGATACAGAAAGAGTCTGGGAATCAACCTGAGGCGCATTCACCTCAATTCCCTGTCCCTGTTCCGATGACGGTATAGGCTGTGGTGCGGCCGCTTTTGCTACGGGCTGTGCCGTATATGACATCGCACTGCTGATAGGTTCTATTGCCATTTTTCTCACCTCCATGTGAACAATTGCTATTCCATTTGCAACAAAATATAAGAAAGCTTTTTCAGCTTATCATTATTATCGGCAGCTTTTATCCCTTACTTTAGTAGTTTTTAGAAAAAATATAAAAATCATTCGCCGCTGAACAGTTTATTGAGATTGTCCGGAGTCTGCTCCGTAAGCGCTTCTTTATTCGCAGCCTGAATCTGCTCATATACCTCGCTTCTGTAAATCGGGATTTCCTTCGGGGCCTTGATGCCAAGTTTCACCTGGTCACCCTTTACTTCCAGTACGGTAACCTCAATATTATTATTTATGAAAAGTGCCTCGCCCTTTTTCCTGGATAAAGCAAGCATTTTTACCAACCTTTCCTGATATCCTATATCATTCCTGTCTGGCAACTGTTCTCAGCATATCCTCTCTGAACAATCACCATTTTATGTCTTATCGCATTATGTTCTGTATTTAACGGTATGGCATAATCCTCTTTCGCCCGTACACCTGCCGTTCTCATTTTCAGTCTTTCTTCTCGTTCTTAGCATTCTCCTTGCGGGCTTTCAGGAGCTCATACACATAGAACTTAACCGGAAGGTCATCCTCAAGCACCACCTGCACAGCCTTACGGGTATCAACATTAATAACGAAAGGCGCCTTAAGATTAACGCTCATCTTGGAAAGATCCGTAGGTACCGTGATAGTGGTCAGTACCAGTATGTTTTCGCCCTTTCCGATAACGGCGAGCAACTCGTCATCTACCAGAGGATCATAATCTTCCTTTACCACCAGAGGATTTATGACCGGCATTGCAAAATTAGGCTCCTGAACGGACTGCATCCATCTGATCCCCGCCTGGTCGCCCTGCTCCTCATCATGGATGAGTGCAAAATCCTTCAGATCAGGAAAACCGACTATTCCGTTAGGAAAGCTGATCATCTTATCATCGCTGATAGTAACATCCCCAAAAATCCTTGTTTTAATCTCCATAATAATCCTCCATGCCGAGCACTTTGTGCGAGGTACGCACAGTGAATCTCAGATTCGCCGGTGCGATAGGGCGATTTGGGCTCGATGCAAACCGCTGGTAAAAAATTGAATCTCACCCCTCAGTATTATATTTTATAATATATTAACCCCGCCGTTTTGTGTAAAACACATAATCCGACGGGGTAATTTTAACATATTTTGTGCAATTTGTAAATTCTATTGTAACTAACCGAAAATCAGAGATAATTCAGCAGCGTAGTGCTTATCATCTTGCTGGTAGCCATAAGAGCTGCCTCGTAGGATACCTGCGCACTTGAAAGCTGTACTGCCACTTCAGTCGCATCCGCATCCTCGTTATTGGACTGCAGTTCCTTAAATGTGGTCTGCTGGTCTGAAAGCCTGTTTGCCACCAGATCCACCTGTGCGCCTCTGTTACCAATCTCAGCCACAGCACGGTTTGCCAGATCCAGATATCCCTGCATCTTGGTTATGTATTTGCTGAAGGTTTTCTGCAGCTGATCCGTCAGATATGCCTTAGCCTTGTCTGCTGCCGCAAGTTCACCCTTGATCGTATCAAGCTGTGCCTCACTATATGAAGCAGTATCCTTGGACATCTCCTTTAGCATATCATACTTTTCCAGTACCCCCGAAAGTTTTTCCGCAAGGTCAGTTAACTCATCTATATCCCTGCCCACATCTGTCACAAAGATATCCGAAGCGTAGGAATTGACCTGTATGTTCTGATCGAATCCGATCTGGTATTTTATGGGCTGGTCCCATTCACCCTTATCTAAGTAATCTGCATTATATTCTATATTTTTGCCTGTCGCATCCTGGGTCATGCAGTGATAGTAATGCTCAGGCCTTAAATCCGTGTTTTTCCACTCCGTCTTGTCATATGACAGCGTAAATGTTGCTTTTGTCCCGTCCGCGTTCAGTGTGTTGTTGATCTGATCGTATACATCTGTGCCCATAACGACTTCACCCGTCTGGGGCACGATATAGCAGGCACCGGGATTAGCTGCAGAATCCTTATACGCAGTCTCAGCATCTGCTGCCACAGTCATCGGAATGGAAACAGAACCGTCCAGGGTCTGTATTGAAAGACTTGACTGTGTAGTATCCAGTCCGTCATAGCCCAGACGGAAGCGGTAATAATCCATAGAGGAAATCTTCTGCTCGGTAACTGCCGTTGATGCGGGATCTTCATAGTTTGCTTTGGTTATGCCGGACAGATTGTCTGTATCCACAAAGGAAAGCTTTTCCAGATCGTCAAAATCAAAAGCCTCTGTAATGGTATACTTCTGGTCCTTCACTTCATTGCCGAAAGTAAGGGAAGTGTTGGTACGGTACCCGGTAAAGATATATCTTCCGGCATAATCTGCGTTTCCGATATTGTATACTTCATCCTTCAGCTCCTTTAAGCTGTCGATCATGATCAGCTTATTCTGCACTGTATACTGGTCGGAAGCACCGGACTCGCACTGGGTGATCATGCTGGTCAGCGCCTTAACGGTCTGCTTAACGGAACTCTCTGTCAGCTCCAGCCAGCTCTTTGCGTCCTCGATATTCTTTTTATAATACTGGTCGATCTGGGACACATCGCTTCTAAGCCTTAAAGCGCGGATCGCTACCACAGGATCATCGGAGGGCTTGTCAACTTTCTTGCCTGTTGAAAGCTGGGTATTCAGTGTATCCTGAAGAGTCTTGTTGTTATTGATATGGCGCAGCGAATTGTTCTGCATTACTTTATTTGTTATTCTCATACTTTTCCTCCTTGGGGATTACCTGCATATCTCTGCTTCATTCAGAACGACATTCGTAATCGCACAGGTTCCGGCGCACATTTTAGACATCATTCTTATACAGACTGCATGCTGTAAGATTCCGTTACATAATATTTCATCAGCATATCATTTACGGCTGTTACACACCTGTCTGCAATATCAGCCTGTCATATATTTCCGTAAGCACCTGTATCATCTTGGATGCCATATTGTAGCCCTGCTGGAACTTGGTGAGGTTGACAGCTTCCTCATCGTTGTCCACGCCGCTTACCGACAGCCTCTGATTTTCTATTGAAGTCTGCAGTGTTTCATAATTCTTGGTGAAATTATTCGCACGGTTCGCATTGAGCGCAACATCGGAAAGCACACATACCAGGTACTGGTCTGAAGCACAGCCCCTGAACGCCATCTTCTGCTTATTCGTCTTGAGATCGATTATCTCTGTAATGATATCGTTCTTGCTCTCGCCCTCGAACTCACCGTCCGTATATGTATTAACGCCTTTTTCATCAGTATATATACGCTTGCGGGTAGCCAGCAGGTTCGCATCATCGATAAGCTCCTGATTTACCCTGAAATTGCCGGCATTCAGATTGTAATAACTGTCATCGGTCGATTTGATCGTAATGGTATGTGTAGGATCACCGGTCTTTTCATATGACTCCGTAAACTTATAGGCGTTTCCGCCGGCATCTTCGCAATTGAAGAAATCAATGCCGTCAGTCCCCTGATCCGTAACACCTTCCTTGTATATTTTATTGGTTGCAGTGGAATACATACGCACCCACTCGTTCATCTGGGACAGATAATAAGGTATACCCTGGTATCTGACCGAGTGTCCTATCTCGGCAGTTGACGCATTGGTCGCCGCAGAAACCCCGACCTGGTTCGATCCGTTCTTGGCTTTATCCAGCTGGAAAGTAAATTCAGCGTAGTTATTGCCCTCAGTATAATTATATGTCCAGTCTCCGGTTATATAATAATTTTTGCTTGCAATGTTGATGATACCGCCGTCCTGGGTAAGATTCAGCTTATTAAGATCCATCAGGTAATCCTGCGTAACCCTGACTGTGACCGTCTGCGCCTTGGCATCCACTGCAGAAACCTTTCCGCTGAAATTTTCGGAATTGTTTCCATCACGCATCTGTATAAGTCCCGAAACCTTGCCTGAAGTGGATGCACCGTAAATATTCAGTGCATCCCCCTTCCTGAGATAATCATCATATGTCCAGGTCTGGTCGCCAGCAAAATAAATGTCATACAGGCCATCGATATCTGTCTGGTTTACCTTATTGGTCGTATCCCTTACCACGCAGGTAAGAGTCTTGTAATAATTTCCGTCCACCAGCTGCTGTCCGCAGATCTTTACGGTATAACGGTTTCCGCCGGTTTCCCTGTCAGGATCGTTAGCATCCACGATAGGAGTTTCCTTTACTTCCACATCCACCAGTTCCGAAAGCTCGTCAACCAGCAGGTCTCTCTGGTCACGGAGTTCATTGGCAACCGCGCCGGTATTCATCTCTATGACATTGATCTGCTTATTGAGTGAAGCGATCTCCTCAGAAATAGAGTTGATCCTGTCAATATCAACCTTAAGCTCCTGGTTGATGTCATCCTGCATCTTCCGAAGGCTGGTGTACATGTCATTGAAATATGTGGTGAGATTCCCGGCCTGGCCTATCATCTGCTGCCTGAATGTAGTATCACCCGCATTCTTGGAAAGCTCCTGCACGGAACCATAGAATTTCTCATATATCGTGGTGAAGCCGTGGATCGTATTGTCGTCGGTGTAATAATCCTCCATGACCGTCATATAATACTGCTTGGTCTCATACTCCCCCAGCTTGCTCTGGTTGCCCCAGTATTTCTGGTCATAGAATTCATCACGTACACGCTCTATGGCTATGGTCTCTACACCGGCACCAACACAGCCGTATGTGGTAAAGGAACGTATGGCCTCAGCCGCCTGTGTGGTAACCTGCTGCCTGCTGTAACCCTTTGTTTCCGCATTGGATATGTTGTTTGCCGTGGTATTTAAAGATGCATTTGAGGACTGGAGTCCCGTATATGCTGTATTAAGACCTAAAAATGTAGACGACATAGGCGCTCACCTTTCATGTATTGTATCCCCGTAGGACCGGTGGTTAATTCAATATGTCGAAGCTTTTTTTGTTCAAAAGCCCCGGCTACTGTATATATCGGATGCTATCCCGCCTTAATTAACCGTTTATCCGATATGCATTACCCTGATCCGTCATTTTATCTTTCAAAAATACTGCCGTGCAGGCCTCATCATGCAGACTCCGCTACGCGGTTTTCATCACGCATGTCCCAGCGAAGTAATGATATGCTCAGTGCATTCGTCTATGACATTTATGAATCGGCTGTTGGCATTGTAGGCGTTCTGGAACTTGATCATGTTTGAAAGCTCCTCGTCTGTGGACACGCCTATTCCCCCCTGCCTGGTAGCCTCGATCTGGTTTACCGTCAGTTCCTGATTGTCGCGCAGGTTCTGGTACACATTACCTGAGTTAGCCACCTGTGCCATAAAGCTCGAATAATAATCCTGTATTGATATAAGATTTGTCAGAGTGGGATTTATCACATATTTAGCTTCGGTAAATACGTCCCTGAATTTTGCCGCAGTCTCATAATCAACCGAGCCGTCTTCCTTTACCAGTCCCAGATGTGTCGGGTACTGCAGAAGGTCAGAATTCACGCATATATTCGCCGACGTAAACCATGTGGAAGAATTTTCCACGTCCTCAGGAAGAAGATTACCTGCCGCGTCAAACTCGTCGCAGGCAACACGTTCGAAAAGAAGCACCGGATTGCCATTTGCGTCACGCATGTAAGTAGAATCCGGATTTTTAGCCCTCGCCTCATCCGCCGCATCAATAAGCGCCTGATTGATGGCTGTCACCACATTATGTACCAGGCCATCAAACTCAGCCATGGTATTCATCATCACGGAATCCTTTACCTTGGCATAATTCTCCTCTGCGGTGTAGGTCACCCTCTTGGTACCGGTGCCGTATTTTTCCGTGACTGTCTTGCCGTACAGATCCGTATAATTGCCTCTGTGGTCACCCCTTGCCAAAACCAGGGCTTTAAGCTTCCCCACGTCAGTATTCTTGGACGCAGAGATCGGCACGGAAAAATCAAATACCGGTGCAGTATCCGGATCATATATGGGATTTCCCTTCTCATCCCTTCCCCGCATGGTAGCTGAATCCGGCCAGAACACTTTGTAAAAACCTTCGTTTTCCTCGTCCTGCAGAACTCCCATTTCATTTACGGTATTCATCGTGACGAAATCATGATTCTCAAGGCTTACCAGGATATTGCCGAAATAATCCGTACGGTAGCTTATATTTGCGAGATTTGCCAGCTCATCCAGAGCCTGGTTTCTGGCATCCTTATAGTCATTTGCATTCTCCACGCCGCCTGCCTCGATGGCACGGATCTGTTCATTGAGTTTGTATATTCTTTTTCCAAGCTCGTTAATGCGGCCTACGGTATTATTCACCTCCACATTAAGGTTATCCTGATACCTGCTTAGATCCGCATAAACGTTCCCTGCAGCCTCGGTAAATGACTGGGCGTACTGTATGAGCATGGACTGGCATACTTCATTATCAGGATCCTTGGCCAGCTCCTCTATGGCTGTCCATATATTATTAAGGGATTCGTAAAATATAGGGCCGTCCAGCTCTCCCATTACTTCTTCAATTTCCTCGATCGCATCATAAGAAACATTGTAAAATCCCTCACGCCCGTGTTCATTACGGTAGGAAGCATCCACAAAGCGGTCCCTTACCTGTCTTACTTCGGCAATATAAACACCTAAGCCGGTCTGTCTGTAGGACACGCCGCTGGCATCCAGAGAAAGCCTGTTGTACTCCCTTGTGTTATAGGAAACCTGCTGGCGTACATAGCCTTCCGTATCGGTATTGGTGATATTGTGGGCAACAACATTGAGTGCTTCCTGGCTGGACTGCAGTCCTGATGTTCCTACATAAAGATCTCCGAATAATGACATACTTCCTCTTTCTGCCGTTTTTTACGGCGTTGCGCAGAAAATATACTTTACCTCACTGTTTTGTATCGAAACGCTTGGTACCGCTCCCCATGATAGTCCCTGTAGAATAAGCGTTTTTATTATAATCCGCAGTTTCAGGAGCCTGTTTCATGGACTGTAAGAGATTTATCTCGAATTCCACCATATCAAGGGAGCTCTTGAGCAGTTCCCTGTTACGGTCATTGACCGTCCTCATTTCATCCAGGGTGGTCTTTAATCTGTCATGAACCTCCCTGAGCTTGCGCTGTTCCTCCGGTCTGTTCCCCATGAGCTCGATCAGGTCTGTAAGCTTCAGCTCCTCATCACTCCGGTTTGTGACATCGGCAATATCCTTCATGACGCTCATCCTGTCGCGCTCAAGCTTCTGAATATGTGCCACTATGGTCTGTTCCTTTTCAGTCACTTCATTGAGTTTTTTCAGATCACCTTTCACTATGACCGGCGTCTTTTCCCTGGATAAAACTATGAGCTCAGTATATGCATCATTCTCCGCATTCAGGATCGTGATGATATTTTCCATCAGACTTGCCAATGTCCAGCCTCCTATTTTTTAAATAAGCCTTTTCCTTTTATCCAAAGGAAAAGGCCTGTTTACAGCAGTTACATATAAAAAATCTGTCACACTTCTTCGTAGAACCGTGATGCAACCTTATCCGCAAAAGCAGCCGAACTTACATTATAAGCCCCCTGGCTGTATGCATCCTTAAGAGCAGATATCTTATCCTCCCTTACATCCGACGCAGAAGCAACAGCATCCCTTGCGGTCTGCAGCTCCCTTCCCGCTCCGGAGATCATAAGTGAATCCCTGAAATCAGAAGAAGCCTTGGCAGGTGCAGGACCCGTGCCCTTTCTTGGCTGATACAGATTCTGGATCTGTGAATACGCTTCTATTCTCATAACATCGCCTCCTTGGCACAATAAGTAATTCTGATGTATCTGACTATAATATCGTCAGATATTTGGTAAAGTTTACCTTGCAAGGAGATAAAATTTCAATAAAACTTCCATATTCCATATTCCGGTTCTTCCGGATTATTCTCAGATTCCGCCGGCCTCAACTGTAGCTTCCACGATCCTGTCAAAATCATCCCTGTCCACATCACGCCACAGTGCACTGATCCAAAGCTTCTGGAAATCCGTAAAATAAGGACTGTTCTTCAGATAATGCTTTTTGTCTGCCGCAGGCGTAAGTGTAAGCACCAGTTCCTTTATAAGCAGGAAATATGTATAGGGCAGCACATCCTTTCTGGAAAAGAGCATATTAAGGAACCCTATATATCCGACTTTAATGAATTCTGCCGTCAGCTCATTCTCGTATTTTGAGAAATAACCACGGCGCCCCCATTCCTTCCAGAGCAGCATCATAATTGTGAGGTAGTCAGCAAAGCTCATCACGTCAGATACCCGCTTTTCATCCTCCTGCCTTACATAAAAATGATAAAGCTTCTCATTTATGACTGCACCACGGCTGATCTCCATGTGAAGGAGTTCCTTATAATAAATATCCTCATACATAAGCCGTTCCGGGAATGCGATCCTGTGTCCGGTCAGGAAATGTCTCTTTACGATGCTGGGATAAACCTTTCCGAAACGCTGTTCCCTGAAAACTTCCTTGCGGACCATATCATCCGTCACAAAAACATCCTTGCCCTTTCCGTCCATATCACCCGCTTCGAAATATGTCAGTTCAGCGGATGAATCCTCGGCATATCCGCAGGCCACTATATCATAGGTATTGTCGTGTGACTTCTTTATAAGCTTTTCAAAGAAATCCGGCTCAAGCCAGTCATCGGCATCCACAAAGGATATCCACTCACAGCTGGCATACTGCATACCGATATTACGTGCAGCACCCTGACGGTTATTTCTTTCGTTTATGATAACCTTGACATTCTCAGGATATCTCTTTTCCCAGTCCTTAAGTATGTCCGTGGTTCCGTCAGTCGACGCATCATCGACACAGATTATCTCTATCTTGTCGCGGTCTGTTCCGTCAAACGAATACTTAAGCCCCGTAGTCTGTTTGATTATGGATGTCAGGCATCTCTCGATATGCTTCTCCTCGTTGTAGCAAGGAATGATCACGCTTATGGAATCCTTCATACCCCCGTTCCTTTCTGATGGCAGCTGGTCAAAACCCTGTCGATTCTTCCAGTCTGATATGCTTTGCTTATGTCAGTTGGTATACTGACTGTCAATATTCTCCTGTACCCCAAACTATATCAAACAAATCAAGTATTTGCAGCTTTTGCGACAGACACCGTCTTGTATCCACGCATTATCAGACAAAAAAGCGCAATAACTTAGTTCGTTTACTGTAATCTAAGAAAGATATCAGCCCTCTCCCTCAAGCTTCTTCTGTGCAGCTGCAGCAGCCTCGGGATTCTGCTCCTTCATGATAGCGAGCATTTCCTTAAGAAGCTTAACATCTGCAGGATCTTCAGCGGGAGCTGCAGCTTCTTCTTCAGCCTTCTTCTTTGCAAGCTTCTTAGCAGCCTCTTCAGCAGCCTTGGTAGCTGTATTGATAGCCTTGAGCAATATGAAAAGTATCAGCGCTATAATGAGGAAATTTACTACAGCGGATACAAATGCGCCATAGTTGAACTGTACATTGTTGATCTCCCATACACCGCCGACTACCTGCATCACACCGTTTTCATCCTTTGTAGCACCGCCGGTAACAAGCGCAATAAGCGGATTTATGAAACTGTCCGTAAGTGCAGTGACTATGTTACCGAATGCAGCACCGATGATGACACCGATAGCCATATCCATTACATTACCCTTAAGTGCAAACTCTTTGAACTCTTTTAATAAACCTTTGAACATTTTTAAACCTCCATTTTTTCTACAGGCTTAAAGCCCTTTGTTTTTTTGAAATCCATGTTGCATTTAAAAGAGCCCACAGTATCCGAAGGATCTATGCGCTCAAAATTAATATTGTCAAAAGCAGCCCTGTCAAAAACAGCTGAAACATAAGTCTGCTGCTCGTCATTTCCCGTGGCTGTATTAACTACAATATCCGATGCGTGAACCACTACCTTCTTCACCGGAAGCAGCGCAAAGCTGTCCCGCGCGATCCGGAGCATCGTACTGCATACATAGTCCTGAAGCAGCTCGTAATGCATAGTGGCGCTCATTTGCTTTTCGGAAAGCTTTCCGGTCTCCGTAAGGGAAAGTACCTTCTCCGGTATCGTTTCTTCTGAATTGATGACAAATTCCACTTCCAGCACATCGGGGTCATCCGTACCTACCTCGAATTCACTTCCATACTCCACCAGGTCATCGAACGCCCCGGCCAGTTCCACAGCTTCGAGATATGCATCCGTATCGCCTTTTAATATCCTCCCGCTCAGAGCCTTAAGCCCCGGTTCCCGGACATTATTCCAGTCAACGGAAATATCGCATACTTTATGAATGGAACGAAGCTCATCAACAGCCGCCTCAAACTCGGCAACACGCTGTCTTGCTGCCTCTGCGGACTCATTGGCAGCCTGCTGCTTAGCCAAAGCTTTAGCTTCCTTTTCGGACTGCGCCTGCTTTGACGCGGGCTCCTTTTTTTTACCGCCGAAAAGCTCACTGAACTTATCTTTCAAGCTGAAGCTCTTCTGATAAGAAACACCCGTGCCCGGTATGCCTACTGAAGATGTGGTCCGGCCGGTTGTGGAAAAAGTCTGGTGAAATCCTTTGCCGCCCACACTGACACTCGCGCTTTTTGTACCAAGATTAAGCTTTACACCCTTGCACAGTTTAATACTCTTCCTGAAACGAAGTCCCATCAGTTTCCTTCCCCTGTTCCGCCCACAAGGCCGTTATTTACAACACCATATTCATCCCAGATATCAAATCCGGAATCGTCATCACTTCCGGCATTTTCTCCGTCATCCCCGTCTGAAGAATGCTCAGTGAAATAATTGTCTATCGTCTCAAGAAGCGCATTTTTGCCGATGGTCTTCAGCAGATATCCCTCCGGCTTAAGGGAAACACCTCTAAGTACGCTGAGCTTGTCAGACTTGCCCGTAAGGAACATGACCGGCACTCCGGCAGAATTTGCCTCTGCCTTGAGCATCCTGAGCACCTGGGGGCCTGATGTAACAGGCATATCATAATCCAGAAGGATCAAATCTGCTTCATTTCCGGCAAGCCATGTCAGAGCCTGCATTCCTGAATTTGCCATGCCCACACGGTAATGATCCTTCAGCCATCCTCTGATAGTACGAAGATATGTAGGATCATCATCAACAATAAGTATGCATTTCTTTCTCGCCTGCATGGACTGCTCATCAAGTATTTCCTCTATATCTCTGAGCAGCCGCTCTATATCCACAGGTCTCCCTATAACATCGGCAATAAGTTCCTCCGAAATATACTTGCTGACCACCTCATGTTCCATCGGATTCGAGATAAGAATAAGCTGCTTATTCTCCTCCACACAGAGCTCTTTGATGTAGATCATCGCCTTGGAATAAGCCTCAAGATCCTCTATCACATAAAAAATAATAACACTGGCCTCATCCTTTACCGCGCGGATCTCAGTCTCGTCTATGCCGCATTCCAAAACAGTGTACTGCTTCTGTGAAAGATTCTTCTTTATGTTATTTACTATGAACCCTTCGGTTCTTCTGATGATCAGTATGGTCTCAAACATCTAAAATCCCAGCCAGGCCTGTGTTCAGCGCCTCTTAACGCAATTCTTACATCATCCCATATATTTTAATATTATAGCAAATCAGCTCTGCAATGGGTACAGACTTTTTAACAAATTTCCACAACCTCCGAAAAGCTCCATATCTTGATATTGAACTCCGCTATAGGGCATCCGCAGTACTCACATTTCTTTGCCCCAAGCATCTTGAGCGGAGCTCCGCAGCTGGGACAGGTTAGGGATTTCGCACCGTCTATATAATTATCTTCGCCCGCATCCCTGTCCTGGATGTAGATCATTTTTACTTCATATTTTTTCTGCTGATACAAATATTCGTCGCCCTCTAAAAGCTTTCCGTCAAGATTCTTCAGCGTATACAGAAACTGCACGGCCGACTGGAATGTAACAATACATCGTCCGTCTTTTTTCACATAGTCGGATATGGCAGTCTTGTGCACATGGACAGAATCAAACCGTTCCTTCCTGCCCTTCGCCTTAACGCCTTCTATGTGGTCCTCAGTCTCCGAAAAAAGTTCCGCATTCGCGTATTCCAAAAGCGAGGTATTCTCTTCAGTCACAGCTTTGAAATAGCTTCTGAGAACCACCTCAGCCCTTTCTTTCATTTCATTGTAGTTGAACTCCGGAAAATCCCTCACTATAGCAGAAAGCTTTATGGATGAGACGTCCGTAACGGACTTCGGCATTTTCGAAGCCTCCATCTTTGACTGGTCCAGGGCCTCCTTGGTCTTGATCACGGCATCTCCGAAATTCTTTGCCCCCAGTTCCCTGGCAAAGCGGTCAGCCTTGATCTTAAAATACAGGAATACGCCCAGAAAGATCAAAAGTAATACAAGTATTGCAAGAATTAATAGCAGGGTTATTAAAAACGTAGTTATCCCTCCTCCCGCTGCAGAAAAGCTGCTGAATCAGATTGTTTAAGTTTCACATTGTAATTATACAGGGCAGCCCTGCGTTTTTCAATTTTAATCGAAAGCGCCCGGCAATCCCGCGATAGTAAAAAGGGCCGCAGGAGCATTCACTCCTGCGGCTCAAAAAATCATGTATTACTATGTATTGCTCTAAAAATTAAAGCTGGGGACCTGCTGCAACAAGTGCCTTACCTGCATCATTGGTCTCATACTTCTTGAAGTTCTTCTGGAATCTCTCTGCAAGATCCTTAGCCTTTGTCTCCCACTCGGAAGCATCAGCATATGTATCTCTGGGATCAAGGATTTCGCTGTTAACCCCGGGAAGAGATGTAGGAACTTCAAAGTTGAAGTAAGGAATTGTCTTTGTCTCAGCCTTAAGGATGTCACCGCTAAGGATAGCATCGATGATACCACGGGTATCAGGGATGGAGATTCTCTTACCTGTTCCGTTCCAGCCTGTGTTTACAAGATAAGCCTTTGCGCCGCTCTTCTGCATCTTCTTAACGAGCTCCTCACCGTACTTTGTAGGATGAAGCT
>DGSK01000030.1:104628-104957 GCA_002393955.1 Lachnospiraceae bacterium UBA4364
GCCTGACCGAAGCAAGCTGAGAAAGTAGGAGTAGGCTCTGTGATACCACGCTCTGTACCTGCAAGCTTAGCTGTGAAACCGCTCAGGAAATAGTACTGAGTCTGCTCAGGTGTAAGGATTGATACAGGAGGAAGTACTCCGAATGCATCTGCTGAAAGGAAGATTACATTCTCAGCTGCAGGACCGGAGGAAACCTTGTTTACTTTCTTAGCGATCTTCTCAATATGATCGATAGGATAAGATACACGGGTATTCTCTGTAACAGACTTATCAGCGAAATCGATCTTGCCTTCTGCATCTACAGTAACGTTCTCAAGAAGAGCATTTCT
>DGSK01000041.1:0-41720 GCA_002393955.1 Lachnospiraceae bacterium UBA4364
TAGTTACTATTCACAGTTTTTGAGAAATAACAGAAAATAGAATTACAGGCATTACAAGAAAGCGGAGCTCAGGTGGCTCCGCTTAGTATTTCAGATAATGAGAAAGGATTTCCTCTGGTCAGCCGGAGAAGGGCGGTGTATTCATTTATCCCGTTAGCAACGCATGTCCCCAGATAAGTCCTGATGTCAGCGAAATATTTTGCATAATCAACGCTTTCGAACTGCCCTGATATCTTATCTTTTGTCTTTGCGAATCTAAGGGATCGTTCACTGAGGTTATTGGTCGTGGGTATATCAAAATCCCGTATCCATTCGAAGTAGTTATCCTCATACTGTTCGATACGATTGAGTAATGCCCGTTCATCACTTTCGTAATAGTGTCCGAGATCGTCTATATATTCTTTGTATCCATCTTCAAGTATCGATCTTACTTTACATAGGATACGGTCGATCTCTTCTTTGCCGAAGGAAAGGATACCGTTCTCGATCATGGTCTTTCGCTTGTGGATCGTTTCTGCGATCAGCGCCTTCATATCTGCAGGCCATTTATGACGGGAATCATCCGCAAGCTTTTGAAGATCACGTTCGAAGTGCTGGAGGCATTCTACATTCCTGAACACAAAACCATCATGATAATTTATGGAGTTGTGGTCATGCATCACGGTGGTGCCTTCACTCAGAGCAGGGAGTATGTTATCGCTCATGATACTGTCGAGATCCTTGTGTTCGTGTGCTGTATAGAGAGTTACGATCCCATCTCCGTAAAACCTCATGCATGCCCGGGAAGTATTTATAAACACAACAGTATCATCCCAGTAGAGCAGTGGAACACCTACCATGTATTTTCTCGCTTCAGAGACAAAGGGTTTGAGTTTTTTTGAATACCGTTTCTGGAGCTTTATCAGGTATCCCTCACACAGTGAGATGTTGTCGGTAGAAAAACCTGACAGGATCTTTCTTGTTCTGTTCAGACTCACAAAACCGATGTTCATCATGGAGAGAGCCATTGCCTGTATGGTGCTGCCGTATTGGTTTGGTGCTACAAGTCCGTTTAACGGAGCGCGTACCGTGGTTCCGCAGTCAAGACATACATACTCGATGAAACGATGCCGACGCTTTATGACCTTTACTTCATAATCGTATTCATCATGGTATGTGATGCCGATCTCTTCAAGATTCGTACTGCCACATTTAGGACAGGCGGTCAATTCATGAGGTACGGTCTCTGTGACTTCATCATCAGAGAACTGTGGCATGATGTGCTTCTCATGACCTGCCTGACCGCCTTTGTTTTTTCCGCTCGTTTTCCTTGAGTTGGGGATAACCTTCTTTTTATCGATTGCTGTTTTGGATGTCGGAGTACCGGTATTGGTCCCGTCATGTTCTATCCGGGCAGTAAGTCTTGCCACCTCTTCTTTCAAGGCTCTGATCTGGGCATTGGCATCTTCAAGCTCCACGGTCTCTGCTGGTGACCGGTTATCCTTATAGAAGCTGAGTCTTTCCCTAAGCTGTAGCACTTCCAGTTCGAGAGAGAACTTTATATCTGACAGTTCCTTGACCTTTATCTTTTCCTGTTCGTAAAGATCTTTATATCGTTCAGAGATGCCTGTCAGCTGAGACACCTTGTTATTGAGCCCGCGGATGTGAGAGAGCTGCTCCTGGAATTTCTTGTCAGCCGCGATTCCTTTTCTAGAGGCATCAAGCTCTTTGTTAAGTTTTTTGATCTCCCGTTGTGCGGCGTGGAGTTCATCTTTCTGTTTGTAAAAGGCTTCCTCTAATGTCATAAAGTGATCGGTTATTTTTTCTTGAGTCGGCTGATCTCGGCCTTGAGTTTACTGTTCTCTTCGAGAAGTCTTCTGACTTCGCCCTTAAGCTCTTTCATGGTCTTCGGCATGATGTATTCATCATTATCGGGAGTGTATGTCGGACTCAGTTTCTTGCATCTTCCATCTGTAGGTATGATCTCTTTTGTCTCCGGATCGACCCTCCCGATCAGTTTTCTTTTTGACTTTGAACGCTTGAGTACCGGATCCCAGAAAGACTGGTTTTCATAGGCATAAGTAATGCCGGATCTTTTGTCGGTCTGATAAACAATTCCCATATGAAACCTCCTTTATCTTTATGCGTATAGTATAACACATAAAGAGTATAAATGCAATAAAAAAGTACAAAAAAACTCAGTGTTTTTCATACTTTTATGGAGATTCAAAATATGGCTATATCTTTATGCGTTTTCTCTAACGGGCTCAGAAAAGTGTGAATAGTAACAAGTTCTATATCGTAGGTATTTTTATGGGACAGGTCATTTGATAATATATAGTCAGAAAGGTAGTCAGAAAGTCAGAAAGTCAGAAAGAAAGAAAGGTAGTCAGAAAGGGTTTGTGGTGATGACGATAAGTGACCTTGGATTTGCGTTTATGGGTATGGTGTTTAAACTTATCTCAGAGGTGATTACAGGGAAGAGATGAATGGTCTTCAGATTTTAAAGGAGGATGATTTAACAGTATGGGAACATCAAAAATTAATTCCTTTGTGATAAAGAATGCCAAGAAAGAATTAAAATCTGTCTGCATGAACGGTCTTAAGGAAAGGTTTGGTAAAAATCCTCCGGAAGCAGTAAAGGAAAGGCTTATTCATGAGCTTGATGCTATATCAAAGAATCATCATGCAACATATTATCTGCTGGCAAGCAAGCTGGCAAAAGAGGCTGAAAGGCTGCATCAGGTTATGTTGATAAGGGGGACAATTACTTCATCCCTTACGGCGTACACAAGCGGTTTTTCTGACATTAACCCCATGGAAAAGGAATACGGGGGGATCAACCTTCCGTTTGAAAGCTCATTTGAGGAATATGCCGTTAAGGAACCCTGTCTGGATATACAGTGTTCTGTGGCATTCATCCAGTTCGCTCAGGTATTCCTGTATAAGGAGTTCCCTGAATACCGGCAGATAATATATCCGCTTAAGAGCGAGGGAGACTATGGGATCAGGGCGGTCAGGCTGTATTTGCTTAAACCTGAGAAAATGCCGGATATAAAGCTGTCTGATGCTGATAAGTGCAATCCGGAAAGCTTCTTTGATTATATGTTCCTGCAGGGCTTCTTCCATATTACTTTTATAAATGATATCAGCATGGAGCTTATGCGTAACAGCAGGTATTCGGATCTTGATATTGACTTAGATAAAGCTGATTTAGGAGTAAGCATAGCTGATCTATGGAAATATTCGAAAAAGATGGATGGATCATTACGGGATTTCCGGAAGCTTAAGGTTAAGACATATGAGGAACTGATCAAAGTTAAAAGCATGGCGTATTCCACAGATGTCTGGGACGGGCTGCTAAAGGAAATGGTCCTTGATAAGAGGCTTCCTCTGTCTGATGTCATAGGATCAAGGGAAGACCTGTTTGATTATCTCATAAAGATAGGTTTTGACAGGCAGGAGGCTTTCTATATAAGCAACCGTGTCAGGAGAGGAAAGCATCTTACGGATGAACAGTTAAGGGAGCTTAAGGCTCATGGGGCTGATGAGTGGCTAATTGAACTATGTGGACGGGTACAGTATCTATTCCCTAAGTCACATATTGCACAGATGATAAGACGGGATGCTTTCTGTCTTAAGATATTAGACCGGTATGAGGAAGATCCGGATAATGAGCAGATAGTGACACTGAACGGGTTTATATGATAGCAGTTTAAAATTCAATGAAGAGAGGAGAATAACTATGTATGGAGCAATTTTAGGCGATATGATCGGTGCACCCTATGAGTTTGACAGGGGGGATAAAACAAAAGATTTTGAGATGTTTAATGACAAGGTTAAGTTCACTGACGACTCTGTTATGACGGTTGCTGTGGCTGATGCCCTTCTGAATATTCCGGAAGAAGCAGATGACGACACTGTTAAGGAAGCAGTCATTAAGTCCATGCAGAAATGGGGCGACAAATATCCATGGGCTGGTTATGGACAGAGGTTTTTCCGGTGGCTTTGGAGGAAGAATCCGCAGCCTTACGGAAGCTGGGGTAATGGATCGGCAATGAGGGTTTCATCTGTTGGCTGGTTATTCGACCGCCTGGAAGAGACAAGAAGAATTGCAAGGCTGACGGCTGAGGTTACTCATAATCATCCGGAAGGAATAAAGGGGGCTGAGTCGGTTGCCGCTGCTATATACATGCTTCGTAACGGAAAAAGCAAGGAAGAGGTGAAAAAGTATGTGACGGATGAGTTTTGTTATGATCTGTCACGCACCTGTGATGAGATAAGACCAAACTATCATCATGTAGAAAGCTGTCAGGAGACAGTGCCGGAGACGTTTACGGCATTCTTTGAAGGGATGGACTTTGAGGATACCATCCGGACTGCAGTATCTCTGGGAGGGGATTGTGATACCCTGACATGTATTACCGGAGGAATGGCGGAAGCTTTTTACGGAGTGCCGGATGAATTCAAAAATGAATGCAACAAGAGGATACCGGATGACTTTACCGAAGTGATAGAGAAGTTTTACGGGAGAATTACGGGGGATAACCAATGAAAAGTTATCAGGAATGTAAAGAAATAGCAGAAAACAGGTTGAATGCCTCAAATATCACCATTAACAGGGCGTACCGATTAGGCGAAGATTTTGTCTTTGATAATAAAGACGAAGAATACATTGGCAAACTGCCTGTTGTTGTGCGTTCATATAATGGAGAATGCTGGTCTTTGTGGCAATATCTGAATGAATTTGATATGTATATGGATGATATGATTGAAATAGAGTTTGATGAAACGCTGGAAGAATAACGTCAATAAAAAGTAATGAGGAATTGTGATTGGAGGAACCGATAATGAAGAAAATAATAGTTAGCTTAAGCATGTTAATGATGGTATTGCCGTTATATGCGTGTGGTACAAATACTACAGATACCAATGCTGCAGGGGGAACAAATGGTGTTGACTCAGGCATATTTAGCAATAATGAGGTAGATGTAGATGCTTTATTGGAGAATGCTTCTCTGGCAACAGATCACAAGGAATATGACCTTGCAGCCGGTTATTATGAGGAAATACTGAATGCAGATACGAGTGTTCTGGAGGCAAGGTATGGCTTAGAAGATCTTTTCAAGATATCAATGAGTCATGCCGATTATGATTTGGCTCAGGATATATATTCATATGTTTATAACTTGAATTCAGAGGATGTCAGTCTGTCAAGATTTCAGGAAATAGTAATCGAATATGACAAGCGTGAACTTAGTTTGTTGTCTATGGGATTTATAGATACCTTTTGGTATGTTAAGAACAGTTATCCTCAGAATATACCATATTTTGCCGATAAGGACATGGAGGTTATAGAGTTTTATGATACGCTCAACTTAGCTGAACTTGATTATGGTGGTTTTACAAAAGAGTGGGTTACGGAAGAACTAACACGCATTGTATATTATGATTCAGAAGGTAACCTGACATTCGATAATAAAGTCTATATACAAGTTTTTGAATTTAACGAAGATTTAACGGATATCAGGACATACATAAAGGACAGTGTGGACCCTGAGACCGGAGAATGTATAGAAGACCGGCAGAGTTATACATGATGTCATATGGATGTGTCTGTGAAAACATTAGGAGGAAAAGCGGTTTATGGGCGAATATTACGATTGGGTTAACATTGATAAGAAAGAGTATATCAGTCCCGGTGATTTTGACTTGGGAAACAAACTTCATGAGTCAATTTCTGCCAAAAACCATTTCATGGGAGCTTTATATGATCTGCTTTCTTCTGACTGGAAGGGCGATGCAATTATCTTCCTGGGTGACCAGACAAATATAACGGAGAAAGATACGAACCCTGTACTGAAAAGGTTATCTGCTGAAAGGCTGGCATGGGGTGAACCGGGATATGATGCTGATTACGTATTTGAGACATACAGATGCATTTCCTGTCTTTATAAGGCTTCTGAGAAGAAAGTCCGTCATGATATTGAGTGCATGGTTCGAGATGATGATTTTAACTATAATCCATATGGTGTGAAAAGAGAAAATCCTTATGAAGGTTTATTTATCCGGGAATCAAGCTTTTTCAGATATACGATCAATCATACAAAGAAGGAATTCTTCGACATAGAGAATACAAGACCTATCTTTATCGATAAAAAGGGTGAACCAACATCAAGAATAAATCCGCTGCCTATTCTTATGTCCTTTCCCGGCTACGAAGATGACATGGGGACAGGGCTATGGTTGGGAGATAAGATTGAAGTAAGCGATAATAAACCGCCCTCAGAATATAAGGATATGAGTACTGAGTATGGCTCGGATTATTGAAAGTACAAAAGATAAAGGAATCCAGATTAAGAGGATAAAAAACAGCAGGAAAAACGCTGGGACAGTAGCCTGCACAGGTGAAGAAGAGGGCGTTTTGTGGTAAAATATCCAAGGGTTATTGCATGAGATATTCTTAGTATCAATGAGTGCTTTTATGGGGGGCATATATTCATATTTTTCCTGGTTTTAGCATTGAAATAAACAATCCCCTGTAAAGAGATATTGGATAATTGTAGTAAATTGGACAAAAAAGAAAGGTGGCAGAAAAATGGCTGATATTAAGTATGAGATTGTAGAAGAAATAGGTGTTTTATCGGAAAGTTCAAAGGGTTGGCGGAAGGAACTTAATCTTGTTTCATGGAACGGGGCTGCAGCTAAGTATGACATAAGGGACTGGGCACCTGAACATGAGAAGATGGGCAAGGGGATTACGCTTACCAAGGAAGAGGCAGAGAAACTTAAGGAACTGTTATAACATAATCTGGGAAATGATAGTGTAAATCCGAAAAATAGAGTTGGACATCAAAGGAGTAGAAATGGCTGCAAAGAGTGAAAAGATAGACCAGAAGGCGGATCTTATATGGGCGATAGCAGATAAGCTGACGGGAGTATATAAGCCTCATGAATATGGCGAGGTGATACTGCCTCTTACTGTCATACGCCGTTTTGACTGCATACTGTCAGATACAAAGGATGCAGTGCTTGATAAATACGAGGAAGTAAAGAACCTGCCTATGAAGGACATACTTCTCAGGAAGGCTTCAGGCTTTGAATTCTATAACACCAGCAAATATACCTTTGAAAAGCTTATGGAGGATCCGGATAACATAGAGGCTAATTTCAAGGATTATCTCAACGGCTTTTCTGAGAATGTGCAGGACATTATTGAGAAGTTCAAGTTTGAAGGTCATATCACGACTATGGCGAACAAGGGCATCCTGTATATCGTCATAAAGGAGTTCACTACGGAAAGGGCAAACCTTCATCCTTCAATAATCTCAAACCTTGAAATGGGCTATATCTTCGAAGAGATTATCCGCAGATTTTCAGAAGCACATAATGAGGATGCAGGGCAGCATTATACCCCAAGGGAAGTTATACAGCTTATGGTAAATATCCTCTTCTGTGATGACAGTTCCGTTCTTTCAGGGAAAAACATTGCAAAGACCGTTTATGATCCTGCCTGTGGTACAGGAGGAATGCTTTCTGTAGCAGAGGAATATCTTCACAGCCTGAATAAGAATGCCCAGATAGTTCCTTTCGGGCAGGAGATCAATGATCAGACATTCGCCATATGCAAGGCTGACATGCTTATAAAGGGCAATAACGCTGATTTCATAAAGGATGGCAATACACTGTCAGAGGATCAGTTCTCAGGGCAGACATTTGACTATATATTGAGCAATCCACCCTTCGGCAGGGAGTGGAAGAATGAGAAGGCTGCCATTGAGAAGGAAGCCAAGTTAGGCTTTGCAGGTCGCTTCGGTGCCGGACTTCCAGCGGCAAGTGACGGTCAGATGCTTTTCCTTATGACTGCCATATCAAAGATGAAAGACATCAACCAGGGAGGAAGCCGTATAGCCATTATCCATAATGGTTCCCCATTATTTACCGGTGATGCAGGATCAGGACCTTCCGATATTAGGAAGTACATCCTTGAAAATGACCTTCTGGAAGCAATCATAGCCCTTCCTAACGACATCTTCTATAACACGGGCATTGCCACATACATATGGGTGCTTTCCAACAAGAAAGCCGGTACTGTAAGGGAAGGCAAGGTACAGCTTATCAATGCTAATGAACTGTATGTGAAACGCCGTAAGGCACTGGGTAATAAGCGTAATGACATTTCGGAAGAACAGATAGCCGAGATAACGCAGATATACGGTGATTTTAAGGAAAATGAGATCAGCAAGATCTTTGACAATGATGACTTCGGCTATACCAAGATTATTGTGGAACGCCCACTTCTTGATGAAGACGGAAAGCCTGTACTTAAGAAGAACAAGCCTGAACCTGACTCATCCCTTCGTGATACGGAGAATGTTCCCCTTAAGGAAGACATAAAGGAGTATTTCAAGCGTGAAGTCCTGCCTTTTGCACCTGATGCATGGATTGATGAGAAGAAGTCGAAAGTAGGATATGAGATACCCTTTACCCGTTATTTCTACAAGTATCAGGCACCTAAGCCTTCAAAGGAGATCATGGCAGAGATACTGGAACTTGAGAAAGAACTGGAAGGAAGCCTTGCTGAGGTATTTGACTGATAATTCCCGCCGGATTGGTGGTGGTATGAAAGCATCAGTACTATAAAAGGTTAAGTTTGATATATAGAGGAATTGATTGATGAGAAAGATGAAGGATAGCGGTATTGAATGGATCGGTGAGATACCGGAAGAGTGGAATATAAGAAGAATAAAACATATCGCCACATTAGCAGGAAGAATAGGCTGGCAGGGACTTACATCTGATGAATATACTGATGAAGGGGCATTTTTGATTACCGGAGTAGATTTTCGTAATGGTAGGATATGTTGGGAGTCTTGTGTTCATGTGCCAATGAGTCGTTGGGAAGAGGCAACTCAAATCCAAATTAAAGAGGGAGATTTACTTATTACAAAGGATGGGACTGTTGGAAAAGTTGCTATAGCTGAAAATGTTCCAGGAGAGACATCCTTAAATAGTGGTGTTTTGTTAATAAGAAATATAGAGGAATGCAATACCAGATTTCTTTTTTGGATGATACAGTCTGAAGTTTTTTGGAAATGGTTCGGAATTATCAATGCTGGAAACAGTACAATAATACATTTGTATCAGCATAGTTTTGATAATTTCTCATTTCCTTATCCAGAAGGTACTGCTCAAAGGAATATTGCTTTATATCTCGATTCCAAATGTTCCAAGATTGATTCCATTATATCCAAGCAGGAACAGATTATTGAAAAGCTGAAGGAATACAAATTATCGCTGATTACTGAAGCTGTTACAAAAGGTCTGGATCCGAATGTGGAGATGAAGGACAGTGGGATATGTTATATAGGTGATATAGCTAATTACATGGAAGTGATTAAATTAAAAAATATAGTTGAAGTATCGGATGGTACACATGATACGCCGTTATATGTAGATAATGATACTAACACATATCCCCTGGTGACATCAAAGTGTATTGTTAATGGCAACATTGATATTACGTTGGCTAATAATATTTCCCAAAAGGATTATGACGAAATAAACAGACGATCAAAAGTTGAAAAATATGATGTTTTAATGCCGATGATAGGAACTGTTGGCAATCCTGCTATAGTATTGGATGAACCAAGATATGCTATTAAGAATTTGGCATTGATAAGAACACATGGCGACTATTATCTGGGAAAATATGTAGTATATTTACTGAATAGTAATATTGTTTTATCTCAGTTTGAAATGTTAAATCGTGGTGGGGTGCAAAATTTTATTTCACAGGATAAATTAAGAAATTTAACCGTTACAATCCCGAATAATATAAAAGAAGTTGTCGATTATCTTGATGTAAAATCGGATCGTATAAATCAGCGGATAGACTGTATTATAAATTATATAAATCGGATTAGTTCATATAAAAAATCCCTCATCTACGAAGTAGTCACCGGCAAGAAGGAAGTTTGATAAAAGGAGTTGCGTGTTATGGGAATCCCAATCGGTATTAAGACATTGCTGGAAGGCAATGTGGTGGAATGGGCAAGAATAGAATTTAAAAAGACATGGAAGCCGGAGGAATCACTGCGGACTATTTGTGCTTTTGCCAACGATATCGATAACTGGGGCGGCGGATACCTTGTGATCGGAGTGGAAGAAGACAACGGAAGACCGGTACTGCCTGTGACGGGGGTTCCGCTGGAAAAGATTGATTCTGTTCTGAAGGATATTCTTAATAAGTGCAAGATGATCGCACCGAGTTATCTGCCGGTGGTGGCACCTATGGAGTACCAGGGAAAGATGCTTATTGTTGCGTGGGCGCCTGGGGGCGAAGTGCGTCCCTATAACAGTCCGGAAGATTTTTACTATGAAAATCATAAGGCAAAACCTACGAAGGAGAGGGTCTATTTTATCCGCAAGATGTCCAGTACCGTAAAGCCTTCTCAGGATGAACTGAATGAACTATATTCTCTGTCTAATAAAGTGCCTTTTGATGACCGTATCAATCACGAGGCTGAATTATCAGACCTGAATTTAAATCTGATCAGGCAGTATCTGACTACTGTCGGAAGCAGCATGGTAAATGATCTTGACAGCAAGACCATAGCTGAAATCTGTGAGGATATGGTTATAAGCAATAATCTGCCGGAATACAGGAAGCCGCGAAATGTGGGACTTATGTTCTTTTCGAACGAGCCGGATAAGTTTTTCCCTTATGCCCAGATAGATGTGGTTGCTTTTCCGCAGGGACTTGGGGGAGATGTGATTGATGAACGGACTTTTAAGGGACCGCTTGATCAGCAGCTTATAGATGCCCTTCGCTATATCAAAAACTGTTATATACAACGCAGAATCATCAAGCGTCCGGGGAGGGCGGAAGCTGATCACATCTACAATTATCCATACGAAGCGATAGAAGAAGCACTTGCCAATGCGGTTTACCACAAGGCTTATGATGAACGGGAGCCGATCGAAGTGAGGATTGATGATGAGAAGATTGAAATCTTAAGTTTCCCGGGACCGGTGCATTCTGTAACAAAGGAGCAGCTTAAGAACTATAAGGTGACAAACCGCAGATACCGGAACCGCCGGATAGGGGATTTTCTAAAGGATTTACACCTGACCGAAGGAAGGAATACAGGCTTCAAGAAAATACTTGATGCAATCAAGCTGAATGGGTCGCCGTTGCCGGAATTCGAGACGGATGATGACCATACATATTTTATTTCAAGGTTCTATGTCCATGAGGAATTTGCGAAGAAGGCAGAGGGAAATGAGAGTGTAAACGCCGAAACTGGTAGTGTAAATGAGACTGTAAGTAAGGAAAATGATACTGTAAAAGCAAAAAATGATACTGTAAATCCAAAAAGTGAGACTGTAAATCGTAAAAATGATACTGTAAATCTTTGTATTGACAATATACAGGCGAAACTGCTGGATTATAGTAAAGTGAAGAAGGAACGGGCAGAGAGGATTATTTCTGAAATGCTGAATAATGAGCAAATTACTATACCGGAGATATCGCAGAATACAGGTATAGCAGTTTCCACATTAAAACGCTATATTGCGGAACTTAAAGAAAATGAGATTATTGCCCGTGAAGGATCTGATAAGAACGGCAGATGGATCATTCTGTTATAAGTTTGCGGAAATGAAATAAACATATATGGAGATGCGGCATGGAAGATTTTGATTTTAAGGAAAAACGGTTTGAACAGGATATTGAGGATTACCTGATTACGGAAGGCGGCTATGCCAAAGGTGATCCTACAAAGTTCAACAGACAGTCAGGACTGGATGAAGGAACCTTTGTGGAGTTCATAAAGACCAGCCAGCCCAAGCTTTGGGATCGTTATGTGGGTATATACGGGGATGCCTCTGAAAAGCAGGTCGTTGAACGCTTCTGCAGGGAAGTTAGACAGACAAGTCTTTTGAATGTCATGCGTCATGGCTTTACCGACAGGGGTATTAAGTTCCGTGCAGTATTCTGGAAGCCTGAGACATCCCTTAATGAGACAAGCCGTATTCAGTATGAGTCAAACATTCTTCATTGTACAAGACAGCTTCATTATTCCCTTAAGAATGAAAACAGCATAGATATAGTCCTGTTCGTTAACGGCATACCGGTAGTTTCTATGGAACTTAAATGCCAGTTTACGGGGCAGGATACTGATAATGCCATTATGCAGTATAAGTTTGACCGGGCAGGTAAGGATGCTATATTTGCCTTCAAGGAAAGGGTGCTGGTGCATTTTGCTGTTGACCTTACTAATGTTTACATGACCACGAAGCTTGCAGGTCCTAATACCTATTTCCTTCCTTTCAACCAGGGAAGCAGCGGGGCAGGGAAAGTAGGCGGTAAGGGAAATCCAGATAATGAAAACGGCTATGACACGGCTTATCTGTGGGAGAATGTCCTTTATAAGGACCGTCTGCTTGAGATACTGCAGAAATACATGCATCTTCAGCAGGATATAGATAAAAAGACCGGTGAGATTAAATCCGAGACAATGATATTCCCAAGGTATCACCAGCTTGATGTGGTCACAAAGCTTTTGGCTGATGTTAAGGAACATGGTTCAGGCAGGAATTACCTTATACAGCACAGTGCAGGATCTGGAAAGTCCAATTCTATTGCGTGGCTGGCTCACCGTCTGTCCGGGCTTCATAATGATATGGATGAGAAGATATTCAATTCCGTGATCATAGTTACGGACAGGAGGGTGCTGGACTCACAGCTTCAGTCCACAGTTTATCAGTTCGATCATGTTGAAGGAGTGGTCCAGAAAATTGATAAGAATTCACAGCAGCTTAAGGATGCAATCAACGGAGGTGCCGGCATCATCATAACCACGCTGCAGAAGTTCCCTGTCATCTATAAGGAAGTCAAGGCTGAGAACAGACGGTTTGCGGTCATAGTTGATGAGGCACATTCATCACAGACCGGTGATGCCGCTAAGAAGCTTAAGCGTGCCCTTGCAGATACTGAAGAGATCCTTAAGGCATATGCTGAAATGGAAGAAGAGGATGAGAAGAACAGGAAGGATGATGATGACCGTCTTATGGATGAACTGGCAGCACAGGGCATGCATCAGAACCTTTCATTCTTTGCTTTTACTGCTACACCCAAGGGCAGGACTCTGCAGATGTTCGGAACAAAGGATGCTGAGGGGAAATATCGCCCGTTCCATATCTATTCCATGCGTCAGGCTATAGAGGAAGGCTTTATCCTTGATGTCCTTAAGAACTACATGACTTATAACATGTATTACAAGATCCTAAAGACCATAGACGATAATCCTGAGATGGACTCTGCAGCCGGTGCAAAGGCTATACTTAACTATGAAACTCTGCATCCCCATAACATTTCCCAGAAGACAGCCATAATGCTTGAACATTTCATGAAGATTACAAGGCATAAGATGGGAGGCAGGGCTAAGGCTATGGTGGTAACACCTTCCCGTCTGCATGCTGTAAGGTATGTAAACGAGTTCAGACAGCAGATAAAGGATAAGGGCTATAAGGACCTTGAGGTGCTGGTTGCTTTTTCAGGTGAGATAACGGATGACGGAATTCCATATACTGAAGAAAAACTTAATAAGACAAAGGAAGGGGAGACCATAAAGGAAAAGGCTCTTCCTGCAACATTCCATACGGATGAGTACGGCATACTTGTTGTTGCAGAGAAATACCAGACCGGATTTGATGAACCCCTTCTTCATACCATGTTCGTGGACAAGAAGCTTTCAGGGGTTAAGGCAGTGCAGACCTTATCAAGGCTTAACCGTACTGCACCCGGCAAGTTAGATACCTTTGTTCTTGATTTTGTAAATTCTGCAGAGGACATAAAGAAATCCTTTGAGCCTTTCTATGAGGAGACAGTGCTGCTTGAGGAGACTGATCCTAATGTCATCTATGACATGAAGAATACGCTGGATGCGTTCAGGGTATACCAGACTACTGAAGTAGAAAAGTTTGCTGATATTTTCTATTCATCTGATGTACAGAACAGGGGTGATGTCGGAAGGCTTCAGGGGCAGCTTCGCCCTGCACTGGAACGCTTTGACGGGCTGGAAGTAGAACAGGCAGACCTGTTTAAGTCAACCCTTGCAAGCTTTAACAGGGTTTATGCGTATATTACTCAGGTATGCAGGCTTTTTGACAAGGATATACATAAGTTCAGCGTATATTCAAAGTTCCTTTATAAGATGCTGCCTAAGAATATGCGTGAGAAGATCAACCTGGATGATAAGATACTGCTTGAGTATTACAGGCTTGAGAAGACCTTTGAGGGCGGCATACAGTTAGAGAGTACAGACGGAGGCTTTACGCCTGTAAGCGGTGATGCAGGACACAGGGAGGTAAAGAAGGATCCCCTTGCTGAGATAATCAATAAGATAAATGAAAAGTTCGGCACGGATTTCACAGAGATGGATAAAGTGCTTATGCAGATGGAAAATGATTATGCTAAGCAGGAAAAATGGCAGAACTATGCTGAGAACAATGACCGGGCAACATTCATGCTTCTGTTCAATAAGGAATTCCCTAACATGGCTGCAGAAAGGTATGAACAGAATGATGAATTCTTCCGTATGCTTTTCAATGATCCTGAGAAGATGCAGTTCCTTATGGATCAGTTAGGATCCGTGCTGTATGAAAGACTGAGGCGTAAAAAGGTATATGATCCGGAGTCGGGTGTCATAGAGGAAGCTACACCGGATACATATGTGGAGGATGTTTATCTGTCGGGGAAGAAAGAGGATTGAGACAAAACATATATGGGGAGTGCTATGCACTTTTATAAAAGCTGACTCTAAATATATTAAAACCAATGTGTGGAGTCAATAAAGCGGAGAGTGTGTTATGGAGAAAGGATTGCAATTAGGAATGAGAAAAACAATGCTTAGGGAAAAAGTGCATATTGTTATATTTGCTATTTTTTTCTGCTCAATATTATCAGCCTGTAGATATGGGGCTCCGGAAGAAAGCTATGCGGAGATTGTCTCTGATATTACAGCCGTTGTAAAAGATAATTACACAAGTGAAGATGCAGAAACGCCATTAATGATCAGTATAACTGAAATTGAGGAATTGACTGATAACGACAGTGAATTATATAAAGCTATTGAGGAATATGATGATGTTAAACAGTACAAGGTATATCTTCTGGATAATGATATGGTGTTAGTTGTTACGGATGTGATTTTCCAAGGCGTAAAAGGATTTGTTGTTTCAGATGAAGAATTAGACGGTACTCTGACGGTTCCCGGATTGGGATTCGATGGTGACAGAGTAAGCATAATAAATAGGATCGAAGACAGTAATATATATTATTTTAGTGCTGGGCTTTAAGCTGTTATATCGGATAAAACTGTCATATCATAATAAGGGGTTACTATGGAAATTGCATATAGAATGTATCCATTACCTAATGGAACAACATATACGGAAGCTGATATACAAACTCAGATACTTATGATATGTACGGATTTGTAGTAGAAAAGCTTCCTGCAGATCAGTATGCAAACCATTATAAAGTAAAGGGCAATAATGATGAGATCTTTATTTGCTGGTATGCAGATGATATTATCCTTGCTCCCGGAACTGAGGTAGGCATGATACTTATAGAGCAGGATAAAGGCTGGAAGATAGAGCCTATAATGCATATTTAAGCTTACAAGAGCGTTAATAAAAACATCCCTTGATCTAGAAAAATAAGGTCAAGGGGGGCTTTTTTAGTTTATCAGGAAAATACTTTGAAAAGGGATTTTTTATAGGTACCCTGAACGGTATATACAAAGAAAGATTATGTGTATTATATTTAACCTTTAAAGTGCATATGGCGTCCATAAACGGCCGCTTGTGCGGAGCTAAACGGCCGCGATGCGGAGCTCGGCGGCCAGTCCTGGCATGAACACTTTATGCCGCGAAAGGCTCTTTACATGAGTAGCATATGATAGGCTACTTGCCATGGCAAAGGCTGCATTTTAATAGCCTTGCCGCTTTGCCATTACATCATATGCGATGGAGGCTCATGTCAAGAGCACCGTGGAATAATGTGTTCGTGCTCTGACCGTTTACTCCGCCGGCCGACCGCTGATCACCGCATCTGTGGCCGGTACCCGGCGCAAATTGCATTTAAAGGTTTGTCGAAAATAAAATGCTTGTAAGCGGAATTGAAAAATGCTATTGTTTCTCAGCTAATTTGGATACTGTATAATGTGGTAAAATGCTTAAAACTGATAGTGATTGAAATCATATGTGTATTATGTTAATATAATTACAAACAGTGGTGCTTGCACTACTGGGGCTGGCCGAAAGGCCCGGGTCCACCATTGGCGGGTAAGACACCCGCCTTTTATATTTAGGGAGTTGAAATGAAAGAATTAAGTGTTTTTGTGGACGAAAGCGGAGATTTTGGAACATATGATAAGCGAACTCCATATTATATATTGTCCCTTGTACTTCATGATCAAGGTATTGATATTACTGAAGATCTGATGGCTCTCGAGCGAGAAATGACAAATATAGGTTATCCTGATCATTGTATTCATGTAGGACCAATTATTAGGAAAGAAAATGAGTATGAATACGAGGACCTTGAAACCAGAATAAAAATAGTTAAGCGGCTCATGTCTTTTGTGCGTCATATAGATGTAAAGTTTTTAAGTGTCTATATTGAAAAGAAGAATGCAGAGGATTCGTTGCAGGCTGTTAGTCAGTTGAGTCGGGAATTGTCAAGACAGATTAAGGATGAAATGGATTTCTTTCAGTCATACGATGAAGTCAAGGTGTATTATGATAACGGTCAGACGGAAGTAAATAAAGTTATTTCATCAGTATTCAATTCTCTTTTGGATAAAGTTGAATTCCGGAGGGTTGTTCCGGCTGAATACAGACTGTTCCAGGTTGCTGATCTTGTGTGTACAATGAAACTTGCCGAATTAAAAATGCATAATAAAGCACTTTCAAATTCTGAACAACTGTTTTTCGGCGATGAGCGTACACTTAAAAAGAATTATCTGAAGCCAATCGAGAGTAAGAGTTTATGATAGTATAGCCATAGAAAAAAAGGCATCCGGGGAGTGGATGTCTTTTTGGCGGAACGGTATATACAAAACCGTATGTTATAAGGTGGCGTATGAATGCTGTGGTGCTTACCATTTCGGACTTTTTTTACTTTCGTGTCGAGCATTTTTTCACGTTGGTATTTTTGAAAGAACAGAAGGCAAGAAGATGCTATGGCGTTTATTGAATGAGTATGAGCTATAAGATAAAAACAATATTAATATGCTTTGTATCTGTGTTGCTTGTGATTACCGGATGCGGATCGTCCGACAGATTTCACGGCGACCGGCCTTACGATTCGTATTTTGATACGGCTAAGGAGTTTGCCGAGTATTGGTGCGGCCCGTGCGAAGAAGTCGACGAATATACCGTGGAGACTTCTTATGGTGATGTCATCGTTCATAAGATGCAGGATACGGAATTCGGATTTGTCTACTCCGTGGAAGAACGGGTGGAGGAGTACACGACCGGTGTTTACAGTAGTTATTCCACCTACGACTTCTCATATTATTATCTTCAGACTTATCTTGAGTGTGCGGATCTCGAAGATATCATCGATGAGTACTCATTGACCGTGGATATTGGTGAAATCAGCGAAAGTGCGACCGAAGGACTGACGGGCTTCTACCTGCCCGGTGTCGATATATATACGGACCTGCTTTTGTCTGACTCGGAGTGTGATCTGATCCTCGATTCGTTTGTCGATGAGTTCGAAGCATTCGATGTTCGTGGCAATTTCACACGTGAATATGACAATGCGGTAGTCTTCTTCAATTTATATTCCGCCCCGACCGCCGAAGAGCAACAGAACGGTTACTATCATCATAGTGAAGATAGAACTTACGGGTATCAGCAGTAGAAAATCGGAGTGTGTATTGTATTTCAGGTTCGACGAAAGAAAAATAGTGATAGCAAAGGAGTGACGTGTCAAATATGTTAAATGCAATAAACATTATATCCAATATACATGCAGTGACCTCGGACCGTGTATTCGGCTTCAGAATGGGTGGAGATGAATATGCAATGGTAGCCGTGAATGTCACCCAAAAAGAAACTGATGAAATATATAATGGCTGGAAACGCTCACTTGAAGAATTAAACACACAGGGCAATGTTTACTGTGTAATGGCCTGTGGTCTTAAGTACTGTGAGGGTGAGTTCGATGTGGAAGAACTGTTTAAACAGGCAGATGAGCTGATGTACCTCGACAAAAAAGCCCGTAAGGGAAAGGGGGAAACTTCGCATCTTCGAAGCGAAAGCTGAATTTTAATGCTTGAACCATAAAATCCCAGGGTATGGTCCGTATATTATATATACGGATCATATTTTTCAAAAGGAGGATCTGTGATCATGAAAAAATCTGTATTAGCAATATTAGTTTGCACTTTGGGTGTGGTGCTTGCAGGATGCGGCACTGAAAAAAACGGCGTAGCTGTTTCATCAGACATAAACGAATCGGAACAGATTGTTGAAACAAAAATATCCGATGAACAGGATTTTGAAACGAACATAACCGATGAACAGGATGTTTCGGAAATACAGGAACCTTCGCCGGAAGTATCGGAGCTGAGTGATGATGATATGCCCGGGGATGAAGAGATAAAGGTAATATGGAGTGGCGTTTATGGCTGGGAGATGGGGGGCGACTATGTTTATATAGATGCATACGGAAGAATCTATGAGGAGCGAGAGTGTGAGGAACCTATGTTTGAGCCGGTGGGTGCATGTGCTGAAACTTATACAGGTAAGCAGTTTACTGAAGATGAACTTAATGAGTTTTTCAGTTTAAAAAAAGATGATGATGACGGGCATAAAGAGCTGCTCAGCAGAAAGGGCATTAAATTTGGCCGGAAGAATTGATATGGAATACTTTATAAAATGTAATCTGTATGCATTCTGCCAAGGGTGAGATTACGCCCATAAGGATCCGTGTGGTAAATGAAGAGGGAGAGTATCAGGTCTTCAATATAAAGGGTTTTAATGATCTGTCACATCACGGAGCAAGGACCACGCCTGATGGGGTATCTGTGACGAATAATACGCTGATCTATGACTGCAGGATACATGTACTGAACCGGGAAAGACGGGTTACGCTTTATTATGAGCCGTATAAGATGGAGTGGAAGATATCGACGGGATAGAAGTTATGTGCTGCAGATATTATATTTGGACAGAGACATATGAATACTTTGATGATCTGCCGGTTGTTGGTGAATCAGTAAGGCTTTCCGGGGATATACATCCTTCAGAGAATGCCTTTATTATCCGGAATAAGGCAGATAAACTGTGTGGGCAGATATGTTCCTGGGGGTATCCGTCAAATGGAAATAAAGGCTTGGTTATAAATGCTAGAGCTGAGACACTGCATGAAAAGCCTATGTTTTCGGAAGATATAATGAACAGACGCTGCCTTGTTCCTGCAAACGGCTTTTATGAATGGGACCGATTAAAACAGAAGGCGAATGTTACTGTTCCTGATGAGCCGTTTATCTACTTTGCAGGGATTTACGGTATCAGGGCAGGAATGGAAAGGTTTGTGATAATTACAAGACCTTCTGCCGGAGAGATGAGCCGGATTCATGAAAGGATGCCTCTTATTGTTCCTAAGGATAAGGTTGGGGAGTGGTTTTCTGAGAATTATAGGGATGTGCTTGCCTCTGAACCGGTTCATGTTAAGGCAGATGTTGAGAATGAGCAGATGACTTTTTTGTAGAAAGCTTATTTCTTGGAATGCGGAGCCGTAAAAAAGCTCTGCATTTTTATTGCGTTCAAGAAACTTGACTAAAAATGAGGGATGCGGAGCCAGTTTAGCTCCGCATTTTTGCTATTTTGAAAGAAACCCTGCAAGTATTATATGCAAATGGAACTGTATGGGGGTAAATTATACCCTAAATATATGGGAAAATAATTGCTATATTGTAGATAAAAGGTTATAATCAATAATATAAAAGTTATTGAAAGGTGGAGGATGGTATGCCAGTAATTAAACCTGTTTCGGAATTGAAGAATTATACTTCTATAGTAAACCAAGTTTCTTATGGAAACCGTATTTACCTGACAAAAAATGGTCATGGTCAGTATGCGATTATTGATATGAAAGAACTGGATGAACTGGATAGACAGAGGGCTCTCTTAAATCTTATGGGTAAATTAAATGATGCCAGGGATTCAGTAAATGAAGAAGGAACGGTTTCGGCTGATGAGCTTGAAAAGGAGCTGGGGTTGTAATATGAAGTTCAAGGTCGAGTATTCCCAGATTGTAAGAAGAAAAATGAAAGCTCTGAAAAAATATCTAACGGAGCATTTTGATCCGGATACTGCTGTTAGGGGCTTGGAACAGATAACGGCTGCTGTAAGAAGATTGGAGGATTATCCGGAAGCGGGAACGGCTCTTTCAGATATGTTTGGTATTGATACGGATTTCAGATGTCTGTATGTAAACCATAATTATATGTTTTACTATATTCAGGACAACAAGGTTATCGTTGCGGAAATGTTTGATGAAAGAGAAGATTTCATGTATAAGATATTTGGAATAAGTAGTGAATCTGAAGAGTCAAAAAAATACTGGAATGAATAGAACGATTTGTGCTGAATTATTACAATGATGTTAGAGTGTATGAAAATAATTGTTTAAAAAAAAGAGAATGCGGAGCCATTGCAGCCCCGCTTTTTTATTTGAATTAACTGAGAGGGTGTGATAATACAATGTTCATTTTCAATCTGAGGTTAAAGGTTTATTGATATTGATATTGTCGTATATATACGATAAAATATACTATATATTTAAGAATAAATACGACAAAAAACGGCAAAAGTGAAAGGGCGTAATATGAACCATAGTATACTGAAAAAGGTAATTTATGATCAGATTGAAGTTATTCAGAATGCAGAGATTACCCCAAGAGATTACTTCTTTGAGAAAAATGTTAATTATATACTGGTAGGGCTTAGAAGATCAGGTAAGTCCACTCTTTTATATAAGATAGCTAAGGACCTTGTGGCGGCGGGCTGTGATTGGTCTCAGATAATCTATGTAAATTTTGAGGATGACAGATTATTGGGATTTACAAAAGATGATTTCAATGACATAGTAGAGACGGCATATGAGCTGGCTGATGCTAAAGATATCTATTATTTCTTTGATGAGATTCAGCTAATTGATGGCTGGGAACATTTTGCAAGAAGAATGGCTGATCAGAAAAAACGCATTTATATTACGGGGAGCAATGCGAAAATGCTTAGCTCAGAAATGTCCAGCGTTCTTGGCGGAAGATATATTCCCAAGATGATTATGCCATTTTCTTTCAGTGAAGCATTAGATTACAAAAAGGTAACCCATGATGACGCAGCACTACTGACCACTTCAAAAGTAGCCAAGATTAGAAGGTCATGTCATGAATATGTTTCTGATGGGGGCTTTCCTGAAGCTCTGCTTCTAAGTAATAAAAGAGAATATATAAAGAGTGTTTATGAAAAAGTGCTTCTCGGTGACATTATTGAGCGTGAACAGGTAAAGAACAAAATGGCACTTAGGCTCATGATTAAGAAAATTGCTGAGACGGTAATGCATGAGGTATCCTTTAACACTCTTGCCGGAAATGTAAAGGCGACAGGAACAAAGACATCTACTGATTCTATGATAGAGTATGCGTCTTTTGCTGAGAATGCATATCTTTTGTTTAGGACGAGAAACTATGTCTCTAAATTTGCTGAAAAGGAAAGTGTTCCGAGATTTTACTTTTATGATAATGGAATTTTATCGCTGTTTCTTGTGGATAAAACTTCAGCTCTTTTAGAAAATGTAGTGGCGGTTAACCTAAAACGCAGGTATGAAGATGGGGTATACTATTTCAAATCTAAGCAGACAGGTATAGATGTAGATTTTTATATCCCTGAGAAAGGTTTGGCTATTCAGGTGGCGTATTCTCTGGGAGATGCAGAGGAAAGGGAAACGAAGAGCCTGTTATTATTCGCACAAAAAACGGAAGGCATAAAAAAACTGATAATAGTTACAAATGAAGAAGAGAGAACGATTGAAAAAGATGGATATGTAATCGAAGTGCTTCCTGTGTATAAGTTCCTCTTGTCATAAAGTTGCATACCTGGGGTTTGTGGCATAATTGGACATAAAGAAATCGCAATTTGGTGCAAAAATATAGGAAAACAAATCGCAATCTCCGATCCATTAGGCATCGAGGTTGATATATTTTGAAAGATCGGATACAAAACACACAAGGCTGAATATAGTCCAAGCGAACGGCATCGCTGTCAGGACGGCTGCAAGTGTAGTATATGTGTGATTAAGCTGACCACAGACAGGAAAGTAGAGTACAGAGAGCCTAATAAAAGCTGTCGATATACATAAGACTCTTTCTGTATTTCGCCGGAGTCTCCCCGGTCAGTTTCTTATATGCGGCAGTAAATGCACTCTGGGAGGAAAATCCAAGGGAGTAGGAAATGTCTGCTATGGAATAGTCTGTTTTTTCCAGCATGTTTTTTGCGGTATTGATTTTCACTGATAAGATGTATGCTTTGACGGTTGTACCTGTCTCGGCTGCAAAGAGCTTGGAAAAATAGCTTGGATTTAAGCTCTCGTTCTGCGCAAGACTTTCCATCGTAAGCGGTTCATGAAGGTGGTCATAGATGTAGTCGATCGCATGTCTCACATAGGCAGAATAGCGGTCGTTTTTTTTCAGTTCCCGCATATGTTCGGCAAAGTCAAGCTGGGCCGCTCCTATGAGGTCTATGACCTGCTCAACGCTTTTGCTTTCATCTGCAGCCTGTATGTAGATGTCGCTGATGGTATAGGCTTCATCGTGGGGGAGCCCGGAATTGATGCAGATACGGGATATGACGCCGACGGAAACTACCAGATGGTAGATGCAGTTACGCAGCGGATCTTTGGACAGGACGCCTTTACCCTTGAAGAAGTCCTTTTTTATTTCTTCAAAGTTGGCCTTTACTTTTTCCACATCACCGTTACGGATATCCTCATAGCGGGAGTATTCCTGCCTGATATCCGTGCGGACAAATTCTTCCTCGCGCTGTATGTAGAGTCTGTATATCAGTTCTTTTTTTGCATCAAGTTTCTTTGCCATCGTATTGTCATAGGAATGTTCCTTATTGTTCCTTGTTTTGTACATAACATACCATAAAAATGTAAAAAATACCATATTTTTGATAAATTATCGGAAAAGGTTTTCTTATAATGCACACAACGGAGATAGAAGAGCGGATTCTCCGGATTATTTAAAGATGATATTCATCTTTGGAGGTATAGTGATGAAGGCATCAGGTCAGGTGATGACAAAGAAAGTAACAGACCTTACAAAAGGAAACATCACAAAACACATACTGAGATTCTACTGGCCGCTGCTGCTTACGAGCATGCTCCAGCAGCTTTATAATTTTGTGGATACCCTCATAGTGGGCAGGGGCATTAATGACAATGCACTGGCATCAGTCGGAAATATGGGATCTCTGTTTTTCCTGATAGTCGGTTTTTCACTGGGGCTTGCAAACGGCTTCGGCATACTGATTGCCCAGAGCTTTGGAGCCGGCAAGAAGGAACAGCTCCGCCACAGACTGGCTGCAACCATTCAGGTGGCTGCCGTGCTCACTCTGGTTCTTACGGCAGTAAGCGTAATATTCCTGCCGCTTGCATTAAGGCTCATAAGGACTGACGAGGTGCTGATGGCAGACTGTCTGCGTTATGGTTATATCGTATTCGGCGGCCTGGCTGCATCCATTGCCTACAATGTGAGTGCTGCAGTACTCAGGTCACTGGGAGACAGCAGGACACCGCTGTTGGCCATAGTGGTTTCCTCAATAGTAAATTTAGGCCTGGACTGCCTCTTTATCTTCGGATTCGGTACAGGCGTGGAGGGTGCAGCAATCGCAACGGTTGTATCCCAGCTTGTATCTGCGGCTGTCTGCATAAAGAGGCTCTCAACCATAGAGCTTGTACATTTAAGCCGTGATGACTTTAAGAACGACAGGGGCGTTTTCATAGAGCTTTTAAAGAACGGTCTGCCCATGGCTTTTATGAATTCCATTACTGCTGTGGGCTGCATGGTGATACAGTATTTTATAAATGGCCAAAGCGTGGATTATACCACCGCATATACTGTATGCAGCAAATACATAAATCTCTTTATGAATCCGGCATGTGCTGCAGGCGGCGCAATGAGTGCTTTTGCCAGCCAAAACTATGGTGCAGGCGAAAAGGAAAGGATACGTAAGGGACTTCGTGTATGCTTAAGCATTGCTTTCGTATCGTATCTTATCCTGGGTTCTCTCATGGTATTTGCACCTGAGATGCTTGCAAGGATAATGCTTGAGGGAAGTGTTCCTATCAGGCTTGCCTGCGAATATCTCCCTATAAGCGGAATGGCTATAATTGCGGTTAACTGTCTCTTCGTATACAGAAGCGGAGTACAGGGAATGGGGGATGCGGTAATGCCCATGTGGTCAGGCGTGCTTGAGATGGTAATGAGGATAGCTTTTGTGTCAATACTGATGGGGACTCTTGGATTTAAGGCTGTGGCTATAGCGGAGGCAAGTGCCTGGATATCCGCACTTTTCTTAAATATGTTTGCGTTCTACCACCGTATCGGAATGGAAGAGTCTGCAGTCGGATACAGGAAACACAGACTGCTTCCCAGAAGAAGAGCTTCATATATGCGATGAAACAGATGCTGTGAAATAATTAAGGGGGCTGTGCATTTATGCACAGCCCTTTTTGAACTTTTAACTTGTATGTGGTAGTATTTCAGATAGATAGGATTATTTTGAAAAGTGATAAAAAATCAGCGATGAAATCATTTCAGGCATCTGTGCGAAAAGAACGGTATGGTCGTGATACATGGACATAGTTTATAAAGGCGAAAAACTAAGATATATAGAGGATTTCCACGGCGAACCGGTACTCTGGATAACAGAGTCATCGCAGACGGATATGGAACATATGACATTTGTGGGCGGACATCCGGATGAGTATTGTATCTTTCTGAAGGACCTGACGGCTGATGAGCAGGAAGCTGTGATAAAGCAGACAGCCGTAAGTGGAAAATCCGAGTCAGAAAAATCCAAATCAGAAAAATCTGAATCGGAATTACCCGGGTCAGAAAAATCCGGAATCGGGAAATCCGAATCGGAATTATCCGAATCAGAAAAAGCCGTATCAGAACACCCGGTATCCGTTAATAAATATTGGAATCTGTTCAGGGATAATGCGGAAAGGTTTCTTGTCTATTGTTTCGGTGGCTGGTTGTATGAATCTGTTTGGTGCTGTGTGATAGTACATCACAGGGGATTTATAAACAGGGGATTTCTTTTCGGACCGTGGCTACCCATATATGGCATCGGAGCTTTTATAATACTGGGAATCTTTGCTCTGCTTAAGATAAAAAAGCCGGTCATCGTATTCCTGGCAGGGGCGGTCATCGCAACCATCGCGGAACTTACGGCGAGCTATATCATTGATATGACTATTGGAGTACCAATGTGGGATTACACCAATGAGTTTTTGAATTTCGACAGCAGGATAGCCCTTGTGCCGTCTTTGATGTTCGGACTTTTAATATGGGTGGCGGTATGTATTGTGCAGCCGCTTATAATTAAAGTACAGGGAAAGATCCGTGATGCCAGGGCTCATAATGTGGTCTTTATCATCATAGTGCTTTTATTTCTGGCAGACCTGGTCAGCAGGATCTGGCTGGGGAGTAATTGCGTGGGATGAATATGTGGCTATTTGACTTTTATAGCGAATATAAGAGAAAAACGTATCTTGACATTCATAGCCGTTAAGACCGGCAGAAAAGGGGGTAAAAATGGACAATATCACAATTCTTGATCATCCACTAATTAAACACAAGATTTCAATGTTAAGGAACAAGGAGACCGGAACCAATGAGTTCAGAAAGCTTGTAGGAGAGGTGGCAATGCTCATGGGGTATGAAGCTCTGCGTGACCTTCCGCTGGAAGATGTGGAGGTGGAGACTCCTATTGAAAACTGCATGACGCCAATGCTTACCGGAAGGAAGATTGCGATCATTCCCATACTCAGGGCCGGCCTTGGCATGGTGGACGGGCTTTTATCGCTGTATCCTTCTGCCAAGATCGGACATATCGGTCTGTACCGGGATGAGATCACTTATGAACCGAGAGAGTATTACTGCAAGCTTCCTGAGGCTATTGATGAGCGGATGATCATTGTGACCGATCCCATGCTTGCTACAGGCGGATCCGCAGTGGATGCCATAGGACAGATAAAAAAGCGTGGCGGTAAGAATATAAAGTTTATGTGTATCATAGCTGCACCGGAGGGATTAAAGAAACTTTCCGAATCGCATCCGGATGTGCAGATATATGTCGGCCAGCTTGACAGGGAGCTTAATGAAAATGCATACATCTGCCCGGGACTTGGTGATGCCGGAGACAGGATCTTCGGTACTTACTGACAGGCAACATGATCAGGTGATGACAGCTAAATGAAGGAGAATGAATTATTATGAATGATAGTAAGCCGTGGGGATTTGGGAAAATGCTGCTTACGGCGGGGGTAGTATGCATGGGAACTGTACTGCAACCGTTGGCAGCACTGGCAGCACCTGAGGTGATGCCGGATGGAAATGTTTTTGATGCAGAGTACTATGCTGATAATAATCAGGATGTTGTAAATGCCCTTGGCACTGACAAAACGCTTCTTTATCAGCACTATGTAATGTTTGGTAAAGCAGAGGGCAGGCTTCCCTACGATCCTTCTGTGGAAATCAACGAGGCAATGCTTACATCAACGATACCTTCAAGCATCGTTAATGCAAGAGTAAATGCTTTTAAATGCCATTATTTCTATAACGACTGGTATGATGAGGTATATAAGATAGATTCCTGGGATGGAACCTACACGATATACGGAAGGTATCTTAATGGACAACTTCTGGAATGGGGGCCGTGGACATATTATCCGGAATACCGGATCGAAGATTCCATGTGGTTTGATGCAGCACGTTACGCTGCTGATTATCCTGCTGTTGCGGCACAGGTGGGTACCTCCAAGGAGGCTCTTTGGGATCACTACAGGAATACCGGCGTATACCAGGGGCTTAAGGCTCACGGAACCTTTGAGCTGGCTGAAGCTAAGCTCGCCGCATTGGACGTGGCAGAGCAGATAGCAGAAGATGCTTCTCTTGATGATTATGGCAAGATCAAGGCTGTCCATGACTGGATATCTGTTCAGCTGACTTATTCATACAATTCAGATAATCAGGGGGTGGCTGATGCGATTATGAGGCACCAGGCAGTATGCGGCGGATATGCGGATCTGTTTGATTATATGGTGAGCTCCATGGGATATCAGTGTGATTACGTATACGGATACGGAAACGGTGGAGAGCATGCATGGAACCGTGTGAAGCTTGGTGATGTATGGTACTATGTGGATGTATGCTGGGATGATGAAGAATTCAATGGTGGAAACACTTCATATGAATACTTTATGATATCGGATCGCCAGATGGCGAGAGACCATATTGAAGAAATGTATTGGTATCTGTACTGAATCGATTAATTGATCGGGATCCGGTATCCGCCGTTTCTCAAGGTTCCGGTCATATCATTTATCCTTATGACAGTGCATCTGACAGCCGGCACAGCTGCTGCAATCACAGCCGCAACTGCTTTTGCCGGCTTTTTTATTTCTGATTATTTTTATCACTGCAAGAGTTACCGCTATGGCAAGTGCGATTATTATGATAATGTCCCAGTGATTCATGTTTTACCCCCATATAAGTGAAGCGATCATATAAACTGCTAATGCTGCCAGCCAGGCTATGAAGCACTGCCATGCAGCTACCGTAATTGCCCACTTTGTACCCAGTTCCCTGCGTATGACATTTATCGCGGCGACGCAGGGCGTGTAGAGCAGGGAAAAGATCAGCAGTGACGCTGCGGCTGCGTTTGAAAGTGCTTCGGAGACATTCTGACCGAAAAGTATCTCAAGCGTGGATACGACGCTTTCTTTTGCCATGAAGCCGCAGATCAAAGAGGTGCATATCCTCCAGTCACCGAGACCTACGGGTGTAAGGAGTGGTGAGATCCAGCCTGAAATTATTGCGAGTATGCTGTCCTGCTGGTCATCTACCAGGTTGAATCGGGGATCAAAGCTCTGCAGAAGCCAGATTACGATAGTGGCAATGAGTATTGTTGTAAAGGCCCTCTGGAGAAAATCCTTTGCTTTTTCCCAGAGAAGCTGTCCTACATTTTTTGCTCCGGGCATCCGGTAGTTCGGCAGCTCCATTACAAAGGGAACCGCCTCTCCTTTGAAAAGGGTTTTTCTGTAAATGAATGCGGCGATTATTCCGGTGATTATGCCTGTGAAATACAGCAGGACAATGATAGGTGCCTTGTACTTCGGGAAAAATATGCTGACAAAAAATGCGTATATCGGAAGCTTTGCAGTACAGCTCATAAAGGGCGTAAGAAGGATCGTCATCTTCCTGTCCCTTTCGCTGGGAAGCGTCCTGGTGGACATTACGGCGGGAACCGTGCATCCGAAACCTATGAGCAGAGGGACTATGCTCCGTCCGGAGAGTCCGATCTTTCGAAGCAGCTTATCCATGAAAAATGCCACACGGGCGATATAGCCACTGTCTTCCAGAATAGAAAGGAAGAAGAAAAGAGTTACTATTACGGGGAGGAAGCTGAGTACGCTGCCCACACCGGCAAATATGCCGTCTATGATCAGGCCGTGGAGGACATCGTTTACGTTGCCGGCGGTCAGGGCGGCATCGGCCAGTTCTGTCAGCTTATCAACTGCCGTTTCCAGCAGGCCCTGAAGGGTTCCTCCAATCACATCAAAGGTAAGCCACATGATGAGCCCCATGATAATGATGAAAAGTGGGATAGCGGTCCATTTGCCGGTCAGTACACGGTCAATCTTTTCACTGCGTATACTTTCCCTGCTTTTTTGGGGCTTTTTCACACAGCGGCTGCACACCTTGAATATAAATGAAAAACGCATGTCAGCTATGGCGGCGCTCCGGTCAAGACCGCGCTCTTTTTCCATCTGAAGTACTATGTGTTCTATGGTCTCTTTTTCATTTTCATCAAGCTGCAGCTGATCTGTTATCAGGCTGTCGCCCTCAACTACCTTGCTTGCGGCAAAGTGCAGGGGGATGCCGGTTTTTTCGGCATGATCGTCTATAAGATGTCTGATGCCGTGAAGTGAGCGGTGTACGGCTCCTCCGTTATCGTTTTCATCACAGAAGTCACTGCGCAACGGTTTTTCCCGGTAGCGCGCCACATGTATGGCATGTTCTATAAGTTCGCTGATGCCCTGGTTTTTGGCTGCGGATATCGGTACTACCGGAACGCCCAGCATCGCTTCCATACAGTTTATATCTATGGTCCCGCCGTTTGCGGTGAGCTCGTCCATCATATTGATGGCGACTACCATTGGAACATCCATCTCAAGGAGCTGCATGGTGAGGTATAAGTTTCTCTCAATATTGGTCGCGTCTACGATGTTTATGACAGCACTGGGCTTACTGTTCATGACAAAATTGCGGGAGACGATCTCCTCGCTGCTGTATGGAGACATGGAATAGATGCCCGGCAGGTCTGTGACAAGGGTATTGGGATGGCCCTTGATCTCACCGTCCTTGCGGTCAACGGTTACACCCGGGAAATTGCCCACATGCTGGTTTGAACCGGTAAGCTGGTTAAAGAGAGTGGTCTTGCCGCAGTTCTGATTGCCCACCAGCGCAAAAGTCAGACACTCATCATCGGGGAGCGGTTTTTCATTGCTCTCAGGATGTGATTTTCCCTTTTCACCGAATCCGGGATGCTCGGTCTTTTTTCTGTGTGTTCTGTCAGGAGCATCAGGCTCGGAGACGGTTTGTGTATCAGTGGACAGGACGACATCAATATTTGCCGCATCATCCAGACGGAGCGTAAGCTCGTAACCGTGGACTTTCAGTTCCATGGGATCTCCCATAGGTGCATATTTTACTATTGTCACCTCAGCCCCGGGGATCATTCCCATATCGAGAAAATGCTGCCTCAGTGCTCCTGAGCCTCCTACATTCTCTATAATGGCGGGCCTGCCGAGTTCCAGTTCTTTAAGTGTCATGATAAGCCTCGTTTTTGTAGTTATTCCTAACAAAAGGTAGTATATAATAATGGTGGTATATGTCAAGTAAGCCACATCCGGATCATATTGAAAGTGCACTGAAAATAGGATAAGATGTCTTCAGCAATGATAACTGCATCACAACGGAAACGGAGGGTATCTTTATGGGTGTATTGTTGGATTTCAGGGCAGGCTATGCCAGGAGGCTTGAGGTGGCGGTAAATACTCTGATACTGATGGGCTGGGTAACATTGTTCTGCATAACGGCATATCTGGTATTTTAGAAATTGAAATTGATCTGATACAGACAGGCGGCGGGAAATCCACCGCCTGTTTTTTTCGTTGACCTTACAAAAAAAATAACGGCTTATTTGACATTGGAATAGGCGTAGAATATAATTTCTAATGTACTCGGAGTTAAAAGTATAAATAAGCCGGTATCGGATAGGAGATTTCTACTATGGCAACTGGAAATGTGCATTATTGCATGGGCTGCGGTTCTCCGCTGGATATTGCAATTAATAGAGAGTTTATTTTTTGTCCGTTTTGCGGATGCAAAAACCAGATTGCATCACAGTCCATGGAAACTACATTAAAAATAAACGGCGGTATTCAGGTTAATGCAAAAACTGATGTCGAAAGTATTATAAATTCTGCTGATTATGCGCTTTCCATCGGAAGGTATGACGAGGCAAACGATATGCTTATCTCTGCCATAATGTCCGGTGTAAATGATTACAGGGTTTACTGCATCAAAGCAAAGATCGATCTGATCCAGGATAACAATAAATCACTTTTCGAGTCTCTTACAAGACTTAAGAAACTTGAAGAGGCCCAGGGACCTGAGCGGGAGGTTACCAGGGCTGTATGTGAATTAATGCAATTCAGGGGTAAAAACGGAGTTACAGCGCTTCATAATGCGACGTTCAATGAATTTTTGGAATGGACACAGTACTGTGTTGAACACGGTGCCGATGTAAACTGTGTTGCAGGAATGAATGTTGTAACACCCATAAGTATTATGTTTGTTCCTATTTCGCCGAAACTTTGTAAAATTGACGGAACTCCTTTTATAAGAAATAAGCAAAAAGTGAAGGCAATACGGAACTATCTGCTTTCTGTGGGAGCGCGTGACAAATTCCGTTTTGGTTATTGATATTGGTTATTGATATTTATCCTTTCTGATTGACATATATAACCCATAGTGTTATATTTCAGCTTGTAAATATAAATAGTAGGTAGAGGTTGCGGAAAAGATTTAAGGCTGTCTGATGTTGCGGTACAGATGAGGTCAGCACGAGGCTTTCCCGCCGAAGGAGGAGCGCGATCGCAGGCGCTTTGTCCTGGGGGTACGGAGAATATCCGTATCACTGTCATCGGGAATCCGATGGGGCGCTATCACAGTTTAAACTATGAGTGAGCACACCGGTATTCCATACCGGTGTTTTCTGTGTCATCACAAGCGTTTAGCAGTGAATTCCATACTTACACCGAACTCAGGCAGGTTGGGGTGAGCAGGGGAATTTCACAAATCAGACATGTTGTGTGAAGGAAACCGGGAAGGTTATCGGGATACATCTACCACCAGAAGGCGCATAAGCGCAGAACCGCACAATGCGGCAGAAAGGAGTAATATGTCAGTATTCACAGGAGCAGGAGTTGCCATTGTAACACCGTTTAAAGAAGACGGATTCATTGATTATGAGGGATTTGCCAAAAACATTGAGTACCAGATCGCAGGGGGAACAGATGCGATAATCGTCTGTGGTACCACGGGTGAAGCTGCTACCATGACAGAGGAGGAACACCTGGATGTGATCCGCTATTGCATCAAGGTAGTAAACAAGAGGATCCCTGTTATTGCAGGTACAGGTTCTAACTGTACTAAGACAGCAATCTACCTTACAAAAGAGGCTGAAGAAGCAGGAGCAGATGCAGCACTGGTAGTAACACCTTACTACAACAAAGCTACCCAGAAGGGACTTAAGCAGCATTTTGAAGCAGTTGCAAAAGCTGTTAATATTCCTCTTATCCTTTACAATATCCCCGGCAGGACAGGCGGCGTGAACATACTGCCTGAGACCATGGTCGCTCTTTGCGAGGAAAACGAGAATATCGTGGGTGTAAAGGATGCTACAGGTAATTTCTCACAGCTTGTAAAGCTTATGAGTCTTGCAAAAGGCAAGGTTGATGTTTATTCCGGAAATGATGATCAGGTAGTTCCGCTTCTTTCACTCGGCGGTAAGGGTGTAATATCCGTTCTTTCAAATGTGGCTCCTAAGCAGACCCATGATATGTGCCAGAAATTCTTTGATGGAGATGTGGACGGAGCAAGGCAGATACAGCTTGATGCACTTCCTCTTATCAATGCGCTTTTCTGTGAGGTAAATCCTATCCCTGTTAAGAAGGCCATGGCTCTTCAGGGACAGTCGGCAGGACCTCTGCGTATGCCTCTTACCGAGATGGAGCCTGAGCATGCAAAGCTGCTTGAGCAGGAGATGAAGGCTTTCGGTGTGCTCTGATCGTAACGGTCATACCGACGGCAGAGCCGCATATTTTACGGACTATGCCGGAAATGTGCCTGAGTATATACAGTGGTATTTTATATCTTTACATTTCCTGAAAACCGGACGGTTAGGTGGTTCGGGTGATATATGCTGTTAAAGGCATATAGGTGGGAAACGGGCGGATAAAAACCGTCCGTTTTTTGCATAATGAGACTATGATTTTATGGTAAAATAAATGGTAGTTTGGGATGGAAAGGAGTCAGACCATGAGATATTTTCTGGTAAATGACAGGATAAAGGTTGAGATTGATTCATTCGGAGCTGAGTTGAAGTCTGTAATAAACAGGAATAACATGCGTGAATACATGTGGTACGGTGATCCTGCCTTCTGGGGACGCACATCACCTGTGCTTTTCCCGTTTGTCGGCAGCCTTAAGGACAAGAAGTACAGCTGGAATGGCGTGGAATATCCTATGGGGCAGCATGGCTTTGCCAGGGACAATGAATTTGAACTGTTACAGCGTACTGATGATGAGATCTGGTTTTCCTTTAAATCAGATGAAGAGACGCTCAAAAAATACCCTTTTGAATTTGAACTGCAGATCGGCTACAAGATAGAGTCCGGAAGTGAGACTGATGATGTAAAAGTCATGTGGAAGGTAATTAATCCTGCATCAGAAACCATGTACTTTTCCATCGGGGCACATCCGGCTTTTTTGTGTCCTTTCCATGGCTATGACAGAAATAAGAAAAACTGCAAGACCGGATTTAAGCTATTTTTTGAAGGGACGGACAGTATCAGGCATCATGGCAATGATGTGGCAAGGGGACTTGCATTAAGGGAAGATATAGAGCTTCCCCTTGATAACGGTTATGTGACCATAACGGATGAGTTTTTTGACCGCTGTACATATATGATAGAGGGTAATCAGACAAAGCGTGTGGGCATAGCGGATGAGGAAGGAAAACATATAGTGGACGTCTGCTTTGATACGCCCTTATTTGCCATATGGTCGCCGGAAAAGAAAAATGCTCCGTTTATCTGCATAGAACCCTGGTACGGAAGGTGTGACGCCGTGGACTTTGAGGGAGATTTAAGCCAAAGAGAATTTACCAATGTGCTTGAAGCCGGACAGACTTTTGACGGCGGGTATACAATGAAGTTTTACGAGTATTACTGGTGATCTTAGCGAAAGTGTGCGCATGACCTGAAAATGCTTAAAAACTTATAGATAAGCATCAGGAAATGATATATTATTATGACGCTCAGGGGAACGTTGGGGGACGGAACTGCCAAAGGGAGGAAAGATGCAGGATAATAATTCCGGTTTCGGAAAAGCCTGGAAAATTCTTACAACTCAAAGGGAAGTACCAAGGATCACGATCGTATTTCCAATAGTGATATATATACTGCTTTCGGCTCTTGTTGTACTGTCGGGACAGTATGAGGGACAGATTTCTATCGGCTCATATGAAGTGCCGCCTTCAGCCTTTACAGGGGCGCTGGCCTCTCTTGCAAATGTCGCGCTTGTATATATGGTCCTTAACTATAAAAGACTTGGTTTCGTTGTTTCTTTGGCAGGACTTCTTCTTCAGCTTCCAAAGATCATCATATGGATATTCGTTCAGCATAACGCCCTTGGAATACCGGCGGTTTTTACCACTTTATTTACAATCCTTATGCTTGTCATAATCATGCTCAATCATGTGAAGATGGAAAGGGAGCATGAGAGACTGCGTATTCTTTTTGATCAGACTGCCAAATCACTTGTAAACGCAATCGATACAAAGGACAAATACACTCAAGGTCATTCATCAAGGGTGGCCGGATATTCCAAGAAGCTCGCTGAGATGAATGGAAAAACACCCAGCGAGTGCGACGCTGTTTTTTATGCGGCGCTTCTGCATGATGTTGGAAAGATCGGCGTACCCAGCAGCATTATCAACAAAGACGGAAATCTTTCAGAGGATGAGTATGAGACTGTAAAGGGGCATCCCGTAATGGGGGCCCAGATACTTGAGCAGATAAAGGCGTATCCATACTTAAGAGAGGGCGCCCGTTATCATCATGAAAATTATGATGGAACAGGCTATCCCGAAGGGCTTAAGGGTGATGCAATTCCCGAGAACGCGCGTATCATTGCAATTGCGGATGCTTACGACGCTATGACTTCCAAACGGAGCTACCGTGATCCCATGCCCCAGGACAGGGTAAGGGAGGAGATAGTCAAAGGTATCGGTACACAGTTTGATGCTGTATATGCAAGGCTCATGCTCCAGCTCATAGACCAGGATACCGAATATGAAATGAAGGAAAAATCCGATAAAGAAAATACCGGCAGTGACCTGACCATAACGGAATACAGGAGCATAATCTCTGATGGCATACTGGTGAATCCGTATATGACCACCATAAGTCTGGCAGTAAGCTCGGATGATGAAACATCCGGCATTGCACCGGTTCCGTCTCTTGTGCTTTTTGATTCGCTTGACGGAGTGACCCACAGTGATGAGAAGGATATAGAGAGCAGATGTTATTTTGAATATGGGGAGTTATGGTTTGACGGCCGCAGTGAAAAGTCCGGAGCAAGGAAGATGCAGACCAGGACCTTTGATTACGGCTCGGCCGATGTAAAACTGAATGGTGAATACATGATCTCAGCTGTAAGGGTAAGGGACCATGCAATGGTAAGGATAGCCGGGAAAGCACAGACCTTTGAGACTGTGATAGCTCTTCCTGACAGTACCAGGTTTATGTATATAGGAATTACAGGTTCACACTGTAATTTTACGGGGATTAATATCACGAAATCAGAGGATGAGTGTTCAGAGGACTACATACCAAGAATAGCTGAGGCTGTAAGCTATATAGATTTTCCGGAAGGTGATGTGCCTAATATCCAGATAGATGGTCCAAGGACTGCATCATCAAAAGGAATAGCCATAAAGGACGGTCTGAAGATTTCTTTCCATACGAAGAGTCTTCCTATAGCAAGGCTTGTATGGCACTGTCCTTTTATTGATATATTCAGCAGCGAAGACGGAACAGTGGGTGGAACGGACTACACAGACCTTGCACTGGTGCGCTTTGACGGTGAGTCCTGGGCCTGTGACAGGAGCTGCAGCGTTGATCTTGATGTCAGAATGGGGGATGCATTTAAGAATTGGGAGAAGTGGAAAGAATTCAATCTTGATGGATATGATGCGACCGTTTCTTTTGAAGTAAGAAGAAATACGGTCACGGTTATCACGGAAAACGGCGGAATATCCATCAGAAATACGGTGAAACTGGCCGGAGCGGGTAAAAATATTTATGCAGCTGTTACCGGTGACCAGGTGGCAGTGACAAATATTCGGATCGCACCTTGAATTTCAGATACAGCTTAGGGGAAGAAGAATAGATGAAAAAGACAAAAATCATACTGACAGTTTTATCTACAGTTGCGGCACTGTCTGTTGCAGGGTGCAGCGTGACGCCGGGGTGGCTTGAACCAAACGGCTCAGCAGCGACTGTCCCTGCGGACACGGCTACTGAAGGCAGCGGAGAGGAAACTATGGATAGTTCGGCTGTCAAGGTTGATGATACAGAAAAGAATACAGATGAGCTGACTGAGACCGGCGAGACCGGGGATGTTACTGAAAGTACAGAAGAGGATGTAAGTGATCAGTTCTATATTACTCCCATAACAGATGAGATATTTGCAAGAATAGAAGGAAAGTCTTTTAAGGATGACTGCACCCTGTCAAGGGATGACCTGCGTTACCTTCATGTGTTACACAAGGACCTGGAAGGAAATGTGCATGAAGGTGAAATGATAGTAAACTACCATATTGCCGAAGATGTACTTGATATACTAAAGCAGCTGTATGAGGCTGATTATCCTATCGAAAAGATCAGGCTGGTGGATGAGTATGATGCTGATGATGAGGCTTCAATGGAGGACAATAATTCCTCCTCGTTCAATTTCAGGTTTATCTCACATACGACAAAGGTTTCCAAGCACGGTCTGGGACTGGCTGTAGATATCAATACTCTCTACAATCCTTATACAAAAGTCGTTGACGGTGAAAGGATCGTAGAGCCTGTTACCGGCGAACCCTATCTGGACAGGGAGGCCGATTTCCCGTACAAGATCGATGAGAATGACCTTTGCTATAAGCTCTTTATAGAAAAAGGGTTTGAATGGGGCGGCGCCTGGGAAGACCGCAAGGATTACCAGCATTTCGAGATACCTACTGCGCAGATCGAAGAGTGGTATCCTGATAACTGAGCCGGAAGTAATATTTCATGAAAATGAATAAGCGTTTAATCTATGGGATACTTACTGCAATACTGATCACGGTAGAGGTTCTTATCGCACTTTTTATACATGACAGTTTTGTGCGCCCTTATGTGGGGGATATGCTGGTGGTTGTAGTGTTGTACTGTCTTGTCAGGATATTTATACCTGAAGGCGTACGGTTGCTTCCACTGTATGTCTTTCTATTTGCTGCGCTGGTGGAAGTACTGCAGTATTTTCATATAGTGGATGTACTGGGGCTGGGGGATTCTGCATTTTTCAGGACTCTTATCGGAGGAACCTTTGATATAAAGGACATTGTCTGCTATGGACTCGGCTGCATTATACTTGGATTATGTGAGTGGATAAAGATACGGCAGGCCAGGAGTAAAGACATAGAATAGTTGTAACGGAGGATACTGTAAAATGATTTTTTTAACTGCACCTGTATTTTCTTTTTTGCCGTTTAAATATCATAAAGCCGTAAAAGAAAAGGGATGGAAGATAGTACTCTCGATACTTCTTTGCATGATGCTCCTATGGGCAGTGAAGGGGGTAAAAGATCTGATAGGCATGTACCGCTTCATTTCGCAGATAGAGGACGAATGTCCTTATTTTGCACTGAAAAACGGAATTCTTGAACTGGAGCGTTCATATCGTTTTGATGAAGATGGCGTATATATGGTATTTGACGACAGCGTAGACCATGTGAGCCGGGGGGAAATTGATGCGCTTGTAGCAGGAGGTCATGATTCGGTATTGATCATAGGACGCCGCGGAGGCGGTATGCATGACGATGGAGAAACTCAGGTCTTTGATTATGCGGAGTTTGGAAATATAGACATAGACAAAGACCGGCTGTGTGATGAATACCTGCCTTTATTATACGGTGTCGTCCTCGTCTGGGATCTGTTCGGGCTGATCTGCAGCATAATAGTGTACTGCATTGTTGCTGCCATACTGCAGTTCCTTACAGGGCTTATTTCCGACATGGCATATAAAACGAAGCTTGATAGCGGTGAGCAGTTCAAGATCACCTTCATGGCCAAGTTTCCGCCGTATTTCATTCTGTTTGTGGCAGGACTCTTTTTCAGCAATTTAAAATTTGTGGCATTGATCTCACTGATACTTCAGCTGGTATATATTACGCTGGTGCTGTTCTTCTATAGCAGGTCGGAAAATGATGAAGTACAGCAGATGCTCAATGGGAACAATGGACAGGACCCCTGGATGCAGGGATAGGGAGAAGAATATGACAAGAAGAGAAGCTGCAATGGCAAATTTCAAGAAAGGGTATAACTGTTCTCAGTCCATAGTGCTTGCATTTGCTGATCTGCTTCCGGCAGATGAGAAAATGCTTATGAAAATGGCGTCATCCTTCGGCGGCGGTATGGGGAGACTTCGCGAGGTCTGCGGTTCCGTCAGCGGGATGTTTATGGTGGCAGGCCTTCTGTACGGGTATGACGGTCCGGAGACCGGACAGGTAAAGGCAGAGCATTATGCCGGAATACAGGAGCTGGCACACAGGTTCGAGGAAAAGCATGGTACCATAATCTGCCGTGAAATGCTGGGCTTAAGCGTGCATCATGACGTGCCGACACCGGAGGCCCGTACAGAGGCGTATTACAAAAAGCGCCCCTGCGCTGAGATAATCGGAGACGCTGCTGAGATACTGGAGCAGTACATTGAGGAGAGGGGAACAAAATGATATCCGCATCAGAAGCCATCGAAAGATTAAAAGAGGGAAACAGGCTGTATACATCCATAGACATATTTCAGTCGGATGTTTCACCGGGGATTCTGGAACATTTCGCAAAGAACGGGCAGGAGCCATACGCCATAATCATAAGCTGTTCCGACTCCAGGGTGATACCGGAGAGGATATTCCATGCGGCAATCGGGGATCTTTTTACCATAAGGGTGGCAGGAAATGTGATAGACGATCATCAGCTGGGGAGCATAGAGTATGCGGCCGGACACCTGGGAACGAAGCTTATCCTGGTATTAGGTCATACCGGGTGCGGAGCCGTAGCGGCGGCCATACATCACGATCCGGACGGTTTTATCAAGTACATTACGGATGATATAAAGGATGCTATCGGGGATGAAACCGATGATTACAGGGCTGCGGTTCTTAATGTGAAGCACAGTATCCGGCATATCGAGGATAGCCTGGAGATACAGAAGGACGAGGAGCAGGGGCTTGTGGTAGCCGGAGCCGTGTACAGGATTGAGGACGGCGTTGTTGAATTTCTGTAAGCTGTACTGAAAAAAACTAATAAATATAAATGCTCCGGAATCGTTTGCCAGTGAATATGAGTGGAATGAAATGGAAGAAGGACTGCAGATTGAGCCCGGAGATATCAACGGTGCACCTATAACCGGATTTGGTGGATTTTATGGAAGGGGAGTTCCGATGGGGTTTAAGATAAGTATACCCGGGAGATGTCACTTTTACAATTGTTCTTGGAAATATTGATCAGTTCAAGAGTGGCGGGGTTGGCGGATATTATCATGTGTGTGAGATTTCAAGAGATGACTATTACAGGGCAACTGTCAAATTTGATGTATCCCAGACAAATGAGGCGTTCTATGAGGATAATGGAAAGCTGTATTACAAGTCAAACAATAAGCTTGTGGAACACATTTATTATGGCGACGAAGATGAAAATCAAATAAGCCTGATTTGGTGAACTGAAAGGCTTATTGTGGTAAACTATTCAAGGGTTAATTGAATGGAAATCTTATTATCTAAAAAGGAGTAATGCGTGGTAGGAAAGTATTACATAGAAGTTAGGAACAAACGGATTTCGTTCAAGATTGATATTAAGAGAAGTGTAACGATAATTCGTGGATACTCGGGTACCGGTAAGAGTACTTTCATCAATATGCTTGAAAGTGCACTGGATGATAATGTGACTGGTGTTTCACTCAGAACCGATTATGATGTCAAAAAGATAGAGGTTGTCAGAAACGAGAGACAACTGCAATATATCATAAACAACGGTGAGCGGGATATGATTCTTGTTGCAGATGAAAATCTGAATCTTACAAAGTATGAGTATTTCGTTGAATACCTTAAATCAAGTGGAGCGTATCTGATCTATGTCACAAGAAAGAACCGCACGGGGCTTCTTCAGTTTGCGGTAGATGAGATTTACCGTTTTGAGAGCAAAACACAAGATGACTATACAGCAGTCAGCATGTATCCGCAGTATGAGGATAAGGGTACTGTTGTAAAACCTGATGTAATTGTGACAGAGGATTCGAATTCCGGACATGACATAGTAGAGCACATTGTAAGCATTCCGGTAAAAGCTGCAGATGGGAAAGATAATGTTGTAAACACGATAGACCGTCTTATGAAGGATGGACATGAAAAGGTTTATGCCGTCGTTGACTGTGCTGCTTTTGGAAACTGTATGGAGAAGGCTGTTCGCTTAGGTGCACACATACTAAGAGTTGAATCATTTGAGTATATGATGCTCAACACATATATTTTTAATAAAGAGTTGGACGGGGAACTTACGGAAACATATTCCTATGCGGAGAGTTCTGTATATTATACCTGGGAACAGTATTATACAGTTTTGCTGCAGAATCTATGCCGAAAGTATCCGGGCTGCACATATAAAAAAGAAAGATGGAGTACTCTTAACAATATGTTTAAGTCAGAGCGGTTTTTGAAGGAAATATCAGGCCAGTTGTCGGATTTGGACGAATCAGTGAAGGAGATTTGATATGGTTAGGGTTTTATTTGGCGAGGACTTTGGTGAAAAGACTATCCTTGATATAGATTCATATTTTAACAATGTGTATGAAAATGACTGGCTTGAAGATGATGTTGTGAAACAGATCGTAAAGGATATAGATGGTTCAGAACTGAATGGATTAAATGTCATCAGCCCGGTATTGGGTTCAATTTCTGTCAGGGATATATCGGGCGGAGCGAAAGCTTTGATCTGCCTTTTGATGGAGGATAATCCGGCGGGGTATATAGATCTCGTGGTATTAGGTGAGAACTGTGAAAAATGGCTGGCTTACGTTTTCGAAAAAAAAGATGTTCAGGTGTGTATGACAGGATATCATCTGTTTTTTGATGATTATAGCGTTTCCGGTATATGTCTGAATGACAATACAGAAATAACGAATTCGGCTGACTGGCGGGCTAAGCTGTTTGAATACGGAACGTAAAAAATATTGGGGATAAGAATGTCGAACTGATGCCGGAATCGTTGAATGATCTGGAAGGAATATATGTTCTCCTTGGCATACGGATGAACACAAAGGAATCTGAAGATTTTTTGGATGAATAAAACGGAAAGTTAATTTTGAAGGCATAAATGGCAGATGGTTTTAAGGCTCTTCCCTGTATGGGCAGAGCTTTTTATATGCAATTTAATGCTCAAATTAGTGTAATGGCGGCGGTTTTGTTATGCTTTATAGTGCGTCATACGTGCTTAAATTGTGCTGTATATGAAAAAGACCGCCCTGTTATGCAATATTGTGCCGTAGAAAGAGCCGGCCACAATCTTCAGATAGAGCAGCCTGAGATTTTTGTAAACCTGATCAAGAATTGGTTGTTAACACATTAAATAATCAGTTTTATTCGCTATATCTTTGACTACATATTTTTTAAGATTTTTCTTGAAAAAGATTTTTAATTCGATTAGCCTTTTCTTAGGACGTCCGAATCTTTCCTAAGAGGAGGCTTTTGGCTATGAATATAGAACAACTACA
>DGSK01000041.1:41830-42862 GCA_002393955.1 Lachnospiraceae bacterium UBA4364
CACCGGGAATGAAAGCAATATATGCCAGATTTATGCCATTAAAGACAATGAGGTGGCACTTGATGATTGTTGGCATGGGTTCAAGACTCTAGATGCGATGAATGTCAATTCCGTGACGAAAGGTATTATGGCATTACTGGCAGGGATTGCTTTGGACAGGGGATATATCAAAAACCTGGATCAAAAGGTGATGGATTTCTTTCCTGATTATACTGTAAAACGTGGGGAGAAAACTATCTATGACGTTACAATAAGGCATATGCTCACAATGACAGCCCCGTATAAGGGTAAGTCGGAGCCATGGAAGAAGGTATGTACTTCCCCGGACTTTACGCTTGCAATCCTTGATTATCTTGGTGGTCGGAACGGAATTACCGGAGAATTCAGGTACGCAACACTTGGCATTCAGATTCTTGCGGGGAGTATTGAGAGAGCAACGGGCGAAAAATGCATTGATTTTGCTAACAATAATCTGTTTGAACCACTTGAGCTTCCCAAGCGAATACCTCACGGAAACAGTTCTAAAGAGGATCAATTTGATTTCTTTATGAATAAGAAACCCAGAAAATATGAGTGGTACGCTGACCCACAGGGCGGTGTCACCGCAGGCTGGGGATTATGCATGTCGGCAAGAGACATGGCTGTGATAGGGGCGATGGTTTTAGGCAGTGGCCTATATAATGGGAAAAGAATTATCTCAGAAGAATATATAAAAGACATGCTGACACCACATATTAAGCTTGGTGAGCGCTTTGGCTTCATGAACTATGGATACTTATGGTATAAGCCTTACGATGACAAAGATGTATATGCGGCAATTGGTGACAGCGGAAATATTATCTATGTAAACAAAGAGGAAAATGTATCGGTTGGAATGACAGGTACATTTAAGCCGAGAATCTTTGACAGAGTTGAATTTATTGAGCAAAAAGTATTGCCTTCACTTAATGAGTGATTGTCGATTATACCGGAAGATATTGGAGGACAGTATGTCTGAAAGACCTACTCTAACATTGGGATTAAAGAGACAAG
>DGSK01000012.1 GCA_002393955.1 Lachnospiraceae bacterium UBA4364
GGAAATCCAGTGCATACAGCCCGTTGTTATCCGGTGCAGGGCTGCGAGACGGCTTAAACGAATTTTAGTTGTTGCGCTTGCAGGACAGACAGTACTTTCATGTATGGTACTGGCTGTCCCGCAAGCTGCAATTACTTAATTCGTTTAAGCCACTCGCGATGTAACGGATAACAACGGGCTGTTAGCAATTAGTTTCCCGAGGCGTTGCATCGGTTCCGGTGCATATGCGAGTCGTCGTTCTCTTTCCACAGACTATATGTGGGAAGTTTTAGTTATTATCTGTATTTCCGTCTTTCACTCAGTTCCTTATACAGGCTTTTATAATTCATATAACGGATTCTGTTCACGTATCCCTCTTCCACCGCATCCTTTACTGCACAATCCGGCTCATGGGTATGTGAACATTCGTTAAATCTGCATTTCCCTTCATACGGAAAGAATTCCGGGTAATAAGCCCTCAATACGTTCTCACTCATATCAGGAACACTGAAAGAAGTAAAGCCCGGAGTATCCATAATATATGAGTCTTTTATCGCTCCGTCCCGAGTCATGCAGCCTATCATAAACAGCTCTGAATGCCTGGTAGTATGTTTTCCGCGTTTGGATTTCTTTCCTATCTCACCGGTTTCCATTCCCGCACCGGGACAGAGAGCATTCAGTATCGTAGACTTGCCTACGCCGCTTGGTCCGGCAAGAATACTTATTTTACCTTCCAGATCCGCAGCTACATGCCTGAGATCTTCTTCATTCTTTGCGGATACCGCAAGACACTTAACCCCTGATGCCTTATAGACATCAATCATCATTTCCACCGTTTCTTCGTCTGCCAGATCCTTTTTATTAAAAAGCAATATCACCGGAATATCCTGCATCATCATCTGAATGATAAAACTGTCCGTGAGAGTCAGATTCGGTTCCGGTGACCTGACGGCAAATACTATGATAGCCTGATCCACATTGGAGGCTTCCGGACGGATGAGCTCATTTTCCCTGGGGAAGATTTCCTCTATGCTGCCTATAAGGCCATCTTCACCCATAACTCTTTCTATCCTTACCCTGTCCCCGACAAGAGGGCGCTTTTTTTCTTTCCTGAAAATTCCCCTGGCATGGCACTCATAAATCATTCCAGCATCTTCGCTGTCACCGTCAACACGGATATAATAGAACCCGCCGATACCTTTGATTATCCTTCCCGTCATACTTACTGAACCTTGGTAAATGCAACATTCTGAGGTTCAGATGTCTTCTGGGAAGTCACTGTCTGCTGTGTAACATTGCCCGCTTCATCTGTTACAGACTCGGTTGTGCTTACAGTATATGTAATATAAAGTGTACCGTATGGTATGCTGTCTATGCCGCTGATATTGATCTGCTGCGGGAAAGAGTCCGCTGTAACAGACCACAGCGCAGTAGAAGTATCCGTAGCAAACAGCGTAAGCGTCGCAGGCGTTCCCGGAACATAATCCGAAGGTGCCTGAACAGTATAAGAACAATTATATACAGCAGGCTCAGGACCCTTGCTGACTTTATATACAACCTTGGTTCCGCTGCCAACTGTTATCCCGGGTGAATAATTCTGATAGCATACCTGTCCTTCCGCATAATCATCACTGAACATCTGCTCTGCCGGTGTACTGTAGTCAAGCCCCAGTTCCACCATGGTAGCAATTGCAGTTTCTTCTGTCATGCCGCGCAGATCCGGCATTGACACTTCCTGGGTTTCGGTCCCCAGACTCACCGTAAGCACGATCTCAGTGCCCCTGCGAAGCCTGCTGTCGCCCTTCGGATCCTGTGAAATAACATTTCCCTTCGGAACTTCAGTTGAATTTTCCTTGACTACCCTTACGCTGAAGCCTTCATTCTCAAGCAATACTGTAGCCTCAGCCTGTGTCATACCTGACACATCCGGAAGCATGATCCCGTCTGTACCGGACGAAACCATTATAGTAACTGCATCCCCGCTGTTTAAACCGGTTCCCGCTGCCACGGATGTCTGGAATACAGTTCCTTCAGCCTCCGAAGAATTCTGATAATCCGTAGTAACCTTTATGTTTAATGCTTCCAGTGTTTCCCTTGCCTTTGCCTCGCTCATGCCCAGCACATCAGGCATGGTAATCTGCTTGACCGATGTATTCTGTGACTCTATGCCTATTATGTTTCCGGGATCATTATCCCTGGCACCAAAAAGTCCTATTGCACTGCCCACAATGTAAATGAATATAACACCGACTATTACGGCTGCAATGATCACCACAACGGTAGTAAGCATCTCCAGCCCGCTCTGTCCTTCCTGCTTTCTCGTTTTCTTTGAGGACTTGGTATTCTTCTTTAAAGAAGCACCGCTCTTGGTATTTTTCGTTCCGTTTTTTGTTTTTGTATTTTTTGAAGATCCCTTTTTCTCAGTCTTGCGGCCCTGATCCTTTTTATGATTTGAGCCCTTGCGTGAGACATTCTCTTCATATCCGTCAGGCTCATAACGCTCCTCATACCTTCTGTCATACTCGGTATCGCTGCGCTGATCCTGCTCATATTCATCATGTCTGGCTGCCTGCTTCATACGGCGCTTATCTTCGGATGTGAAATCCCTGGTAACACCTACCATATCCATGGTATCCATCTTTACAAAGTTTTCATCCGGACTGATAAGTGACTTCTTGAGGTCCTCTATGAGCTCCGGTGCAGACTGATAGCGCCTGTCCGGACTCTTCTGGGTACACTTAAGTACTATCTGCTCCACTGAAACAGGTATTTCGGGAACGTAATCCCTGGGTGATGGCATCTCCTCCTGAATATGCTGTATGGCAACTGCCACAGTGGTCTCACCGTTATAGGGAACACGTCCGGTAAGCATCTCAAAAAGAGTGATGCCAAGAGAGTATATATCGCTCTTCTCATCAGAAAAGCCGCCGCGCACCTGTTCTGGTGATGTATAGTGCACGCTGCCCATGACATTGGACGTAATGGTATTACTGGTGGCAGCCTTGGCTATACCGAAGTCTGTCACCTTCACCTTGCCTTCCTTGCTTATGATTATATTCTGGGGTTTGATATCACGATGTATGATATGGTTATTGTGGGCCGCCTCAATTCCCCGTCCCACCTGTATGGCAATGCTGACAGCTTCTTTAACCGAAAGCCTTGCCTTCTTTTCAATGTATTTCTTTAAAGTGATGCCTTCCACCAGTTCCATTACAATGTAACTGAAGCCACTTTCCTCACCAACATCGTATACATTGACGATATTCGGATGCATAAGGCCGGCAGCAGCCTGAGCCTCCATACGGAATTTTGAACGGAACTCTGTATTTTCAGCAAACTCCTGCTTAAGTACCTTTATCGCTACAAACCGATTAAGCTTATGATCCTTGGCACGGTAAACATCACTCATTCCGCCCGCGCCAACTTTATCAAGGACCTCATAACGATCCGATATCATCATTCCTATCTTTACCATAATTTATTTCTCAACCTCTATCTGCACCAGGATAACTGCTATATTGTCACGTCCACCGTTCATATTGGCTGCCGCAACAAGTCTGCGTGCCTTATCTTCGATCGTCCCCTGCCCTGCTACTATACCTTCTATTTCAGTATCCTCCAGCATATTGGACAATCCGTCCGAGCACATAAGTACCGTATCCCCCGCATGTATGTCTTCGACCTCAAAAAAGTCCGCATCCACACTGTCCATCACACCCACAGCTCTTGTGATTATATTCTTGTCAGGATGAAGTCTTGCGTTTTTCCTCTCAAGCTCACCCATGCGGACCATTTCTTCCACATACGAATGATCCGTGGTAATCTGCTTGATGCCGCCGCTTCCTATGATATAAAGTCTGCTGTCACCTATATTGGCAACAGTAAGCCCTTCATCATCCAGACAACATAAAACAAGCGTCGTCCCCATCCCTGAAAATTCATCATCTGAGAGCGACTTCTGTCTGACCCTTTTGTTCGCTTCGCTGATAGCTCTTGTAAGCACCTTTATCATGGGTGCCGAGCCGCCCAGATTCACAGAATTGACCACCGTCTCCACTGCACACTTTGAAGCAAACTCTCCGGCCTTGTGGCCACCCATTCCGTCCGCCACAATAAAAAGATTCGGCAGCGGCCCTATAGGAACCTCTGACGAAAACACATAGTCCTGATTCTGATTCCGCTGTCTTCCGACATCCGTAACTGCATACGAAGTTAATTTCATGATCCTGCGGTTACTCCCCAATAAGGCATAGGTTCAACTCTCAATGGCATGTCCGGCATTACGTTTTCGGCGCAACTGACCACAGGCACCATCGATGTCCCTGCCCATTTCCCTTCTAATAGTAGCATTTATTCCTTTTTTTTCAAGCATATTTTGAAATTTAAGAACATGCGTTCTATCCGGTGCGGATAATCCCCTCTCCGTAACAGGATTTACAGGGATAAGATTTACATGGCATTTATGTGAAAAAGCAAGGGCCGCCAAAGCCTTTGCGTCTTCCTCCGAATCATTTACTCCGGCAATGAGGGCATATTCAAAGCTTACCCTGCGGCCTGTTGTTTCAAAGAAAACATCCACAGCCTCCATCAGCTCTTCTATGGAATACTTATTTGCAACAGGCATTATCTCTTTTCTCTTCTCATCCGTGGTGGCGTGCAATGAAATGGCAAGCGTCACCTGCAGTTTTTCCCCTGCAAATCTCTTTATCTCCGGAACCAGCCCACAGCTTGAAACAGTGATATTCCTGCCGCTTATATTAAGTCCTCTCTCATCAGTGATCATACGGATAAACCTGACCACTTCATTATAATTATCCATGGGTTCGCCTATGCCCATTATGACTATATTGTCTACTCTGCTGCCGGTATCCCGCTCTATGGAATAAATCTGCTCCAACATTTCAGCAGCGCTTAATCCGCGCACGAGTCCCCCCAGGGTGGAAGCGCAGAATTTACATCCCATGCGGCAGCCCACCTGGGATGAAATGCAAACGCTCACCCCATGCTTATATACCATCCTTACGGACTCCACGCAGTTGCCGTCAGGCAGCCGGAAAAGATATTTAGAAGTATCATCCAGCTTCGATACCTGTTTTTCCTCCAGCTCAAGTACGGTATAGGAATACTCTTCTTTAAGTCTTTCCCGAAGCTTTATGGAAATATTTGTCATATTGTTGGCGGAACACACAAGGCTTTTATGCATCCACGAAAAAATCTGTGTCGCACGGAATGGCTTTTCCCCCATCTGTGACAGTTCAGATTTCAGTTCTTCAAAATTAAGTTCTTTAAGGTCTTTTTTCATAAATTCATATCAGATTCTCAGAGATTATTCTGCGAAACGGTTACGGAACGGGGGATTTTCACACCCTCACAAACCTGGCAATAAAGAAACCATCCATAAGCGGCATACCTTCGGGAAAGCCGGTAAACAGTGTGGTATAGCCGTCATCTGCGGTATCACGCTGAAGGCATTCCGGCAGGTATGGTACTATGCTGTCTGCCTTAAAATCAGCATGTGCATCAAGGAAAGCAACGCGGTTATCCTCGTTTTCCTCCTTAGTGATTGTGCAGGTAGAATAAAGAAGACTTCCACCGGGCTTAACATATTCTGCTGCCACATCAAGGATTTTTTTCTGAAGCTCTGCCAGTGCCTTTATATCTTCTTTTTTCAGCCTGTATTTGATGTCAGGCTTACGTCCGATGACACCCAGTCCTGAGCACGGGAGGTCGCATAGTACCACATCACACTTTCCGTACATTTCCATATCAGGCACCAGTGCATCCCTTACTCCTACGTTAACATTTGAAAGTCCGAGCCTTTCCGCATTTTCCCTGATACGCCCGACCCTGGTTTCAGATATATCATATGCATACACCGGTCCGTTCCCGGCAAGCTCCGCAGCATAGCAGCTCTTACCTCCCGGGGCGGCACAAAGGTCTAAAACAGTATCGCCTGTTTTTATCCCGGCACAGCATACTGCAAGCATAGATGCCGTATCCTGAAGCGCAAGCCTTCCTTCATTAAATCCCGGAACGCTTCGCATGCCGGAAATGTTTTCCAGAAAAAAAGAGTGTTCATGGTAAGGGTTTGCGGATACCGAAATTCCGCTATCCTCTATTGCTTTTATAGCACTCAGCTCATCCGTGAGTTCACCTCTGTACCTTACCGTTACAGGCCTTGTTTCAGCACACGATTTACAGATGACCGCTGTCTTGTCACTGCCATAATGTCCCGACATATATTCCACTATCCATTCCGGAACCGAGTACTTCACCGACAGGAACCTCTCCGGTTCTTTCTTTTCGTCAGGCCAGGGTATATCGTTTTTCTGTCTTGATACGGTACGGAGTACACCGTTAACAAAGCCCTTGAGCCCATGGAAACCTTTTGACTCCGCAAGCTTTACCGCCTCATTACAGGCAGCCGCATCGGGAATGGAATCCATAAAAAGAATCTGGTCGCAGCCCATCCTGATTATGTTCCGGATAGCCGGCTTCATTTTTTTTGACTTTACCTTTGAATAGCAGTCTGCCACATAATCGAGCAGCAGCCTTTTTTCTATGCAGTCCAGTGACAGTCTCCTGATGAATGCCTTATCGGAAACAGGCAGATAATCATATTTATCAAGAGCGGCTTTTATTACGTCCCCCTGCAGGAATTCCTTTTTTTCATTTTCCTCAACGCAAAGAAGGATCTCCAGCACGATCTTCCTGCTCTCTGAGACCTTTCCCGAATCAGGCTTATCTGTTTTTTTACGAGAAAAATTTTTTGACATAGGATCAACGCCGCCTGCCCCTGATGCTCATTAATCTTAAAAGCTGTACAACCGCTATTGCGGCTGATGCAAGATATGTCATACCTGCCGCCCTGAGCACCTTTATACAATAAGGCTTCTCTTCGGGAAGGAGGATATTGTACTGCCCGGTGAGCCTAACCGCCCTTGCAGATGCATCAAACTCTACAGGCAGTGTCACTAACTGGAATAAAACCGCCGCCGCAAAAAGTCCTATTCCCACATCTATCAGGAAGTCAAACTGACTGATTATCAGCCCAAGAACAACCAGCGGATAGCCAAGTTTAGAGCCTATATTTGCCACGGGAAGGATCGCAGTCCTTATGCTTAACGGGACATAGTTCTCCTCATGCTGAAGTGCATGTCCGCACTCATGCGCAGCAACCCCCAGTGCCGCTACGGAAGTACTGCCATACACGCTTTCGGAAAGACATACCTCCCTGTTTCTGGGATCATAATGATCAGTAAGCTCCCCAGGCACCTGACGTACTGTTACGTCATTTATTCCCGCATAGCGCAGCATTGCCGCCGCACAGTCAGCGCCTGTCATTCCGGATCTGCTCGCCATTTTCTGATACTTTCTGAATGTGGATCTTACACTGGACGATGCAATAAGTGATACGACCGTAACCACCAGCAGCACTATAAAAAGTGCAAATGTCACCGGATCCTCTCCCAGATAACGGTCGTAACCATAATTATAGCCTGTATACAACAGCATATCCGATACCTCCGCTCTTCATCCCTCTGCCGCTTTAAGCATGTCTCTGTCAAATAACAGAATTAACACTTTGCTTCTGTTTTCAGACAAGAACCGCTCTTTATAGCATATCCCCTCAGAAAACTTCCCGCATCCATGCGTTTCTTGCCTTCCAGCTGGAGTTCCTTTATCTCAAGAGTACCTTCCCCGCATTTTACAAACATACGTGAATCCTCTACCGTAATCTCGCCTGCTGTGCTTCCTTTATCATCTGCCGCATCCGCTACATCTACACGCCAGATCTTAAGATTCTTTCCCTCAAGGAATGTAAAAGTCCCGGGCCACGGTGAGCATCCCCTTACAAGATTCTTTATTACAACAGCACTCTTTGACCAGTCTATCCGGCCGTCGCTTTTCTTAAGCATGGGCACATGGGTACTCTCAGCCTCATTCTGCGGTACAGACTCAATAGCTCCGCTTTCGATAAGCGGAAGAGCCTCCACTATGAGCTCCGCTCCGATAGCTGCCAGTCTGTCAAAAAGCTCACCTCCGGTCTCTTCGTCGTCTATTACAGTCCTGCGGCACATAAGGATATCACCTGTATCAATCCCTTCATCCATCTGCATTATGGTGACTCCGGTCTCTTTCTCGCCGTCTATTATCGCCCTCTGTATAGGTGCAGCGCCCCTGTATTTGGGCAGTATCGATGCATGGATGTTTACGCATCCGTACTTCGGATATTCCAGTATTTCTTTCGTAAGGATCTGTCCGAAAGCCGCCACCACATATATATCTGCCTGATATTTCTTAAGTTCTGCTACAGCTTCCGGCTTCCTGATCTTCTCCGGCTGAAACACATTAAGGCCATGTGCCAGCGCACATTCCTTGACAGGACAGGGAACAAGCTTATCGCTCCTGCCCTTCGGCTTATCCGGCTGTGTCACCACGCAGGTCACTTCGTGACCTGCCTTTATTATGCTCTCAAGCGCCCCCACCGCAAAGTCAGGGGTTCCCATAAAAACAATCTTCATGCTTCCTCTTTTCTTTATTTATTAACAAGTAAAACTTCCCACTTGTTGTATACCACTAACTTCCTCACACCGGTAATTTCACTCATCATCATCGGTTGTTGTATCCAGAAGCTCACCCTCTACCAGTTCGACATAAAGCTTACCGTCCAGATGATCAAGCTCATGGCATATTGCCCTTGCCAGAAGCTCTGTTCCCTCTACCTCTATCTCCTTCATATCACGGTCCAGAGCCCTGCATACAACGTGCATAGGCCTTGTGACAGTCCCTGTTTTACCGGGAACGGAAAGGCACCCCTCATATCCGGTCTGCTCACCGTCCTTTTCAGTGATCACTGGATTTATCAGGCATAAGGGTTCACTTTCTTCTCCTCCCACATCAATGACTACAATACGTTTTAACACTCCCACCTGGGGAGCTGCCAGACCTACGCCGTTTGCATCATACATAGTCTCAAACATGTCGTCGATAAGCTCTGAGATATGTGGTGTCATCTCCTTTACCGGTCTGCACTCCTTTGTGAGGACATCGTCTCCCATCTCCCTTATCTGTCTTACTGCCATATTTCCTCCTTCTGCCGCCTTTGCGGTTCTCTTTAAAACATTCCTACGGGATCCAGGTCAAACTGCATCGAAACCTCCGGATCTCCGGGAGTCGCAAAATGCTGTTCCTGGGCCTTTTCCGCCATATCCTTTAATCCCGTAAGTAAATTTACATCTTCATGCTTAAAATACAGCCCTACGCGGTATACGTCTTTTATCCTGCTGATGGCTGCCGGTGCAGGTCCTATTACCTGAAGGCTATCACTCCCGTCCGACACCGTTGCAGATCTTATTAACTGAACTCCCTCACTGCCGGCTGCCGTCCCGTCACTATCCTGAGGATTTTCTCCTGTATCAGTTTTTTCCCTGCAGCAGAGTATCCTTGCCCTCTCCGCCATTTCCTGTGCTCTTGCCATGCAGTCTTCCTGTTTTCTCCCGAAAAACTGCATCACCAGTATATGGCACACGGGGGGGTAATCTGCCAGCTCCCTGTATGTTATCTCCTGTTCATAAAACCCTTCATAATCATGGGCGGCCGCGCATTTCAGTGCAAAATGATCGGGATCGTAGCTTTGTATGAATACCTCGCCTTTCCTGACACCTCGGCCTGCTCTCCCCGCAGCCTGGGCTATCAGTTCAAATGTACGTTCCGCAGCATGATAATCAGCCGCATGCAGTGACATATCCGCCGCTAACGCTCCCACCAGAGTCACATTCGGGAAATCATGTCCCTTTACTATCATCTGTGTGCCTATAAGTATCTGTGCTTCACCATTTGCAAAGGCAGAAAGGATCTTTTCATAATCTTCCTTCTTTCTGGTGGTGTCAGCATCCATCCTGAGTATCCCGACGCCGGGATACATCTCCTTAAGCCCCTTCTCCACAGCTTCGGTGCCCACCCTGAAGCCTGCAATGCTCCGCATATTACACTTTGGACATACCGAGGGCATACCTTCCGTATGTCCGCAGTAATGACATACAAGCCTTCCGTTCATATGCTGTGTCATTGACACATCGCAGTGAGGACATTTTACTACATATCCGCAGGATCTGCACGAGATAAAGCCCGCTACCCCCCGTCTGTTTACAAAGAGCATGCTCTGTTCTCCGGCTGCATTCCTTTTGGTGATCGCATCCGCCAGTGCCCTTGACAGAAAGCTTTTGTTTCCCGACTTAAGTTCAGCGCGCATATCCACTATATGGGATACCGGAAGTCTTCCTTCCCCTGCGCGCATATCCATCTTAAAAAGCGCATATTCACCTTTTTGTGCCTTGTAATAGCTGTTAAGCGAAGGCGTGGCAGAGCCGAGTACAAGTGCAGCCCCCTCCCTCTTTGCCAGGTATTCCGCCACTTCCACGGCATGGTACTTAGGCATCTTTTCACTCTTATAGCTGGTCTCATGTTCTTCGTCTATTATGATCATCCCAAGCTTATCAAAAGGCGTAAAAAGCGCAGACCTTGGACCGATCATTATGTCCAGCTCTCCCGCAGCCGCACGCTCGTACTGGTCGTAACGTTCCCCCTCAGACAGTCTGGAATGGATAACAGATACCCTGTCTCCAAAGCGGCCATAGAATCGCATAAGAGTCTGGAAAGTAAGCGCTATCTCCGGAATGAGCACTATGGCCTGCCTGCCTTTTTTTATGGTATCCGCTATAAGTTCCATATAGACTTCTGTCTTGCCGGAGCCTGTCACTCCCCGGATCAGACAGGGTCTCGGACTGCCTGACGCAATCTCGGCAAGGATCCCTTCAACCACATTTTTCTGCTGGTCATTAAGCTCTACTTTTCCCTTTGCATCTATGCCGGCTCCTATAAGGTCAGGCATGGGATTCCTGTACTCCCTGGTCTTTTCAATACGGATAAAGCCCCTTTTTTCCAGTGTTTTCAAAACAGACGAAGACACCCCAAGCTTGTCCGTGATCATGTTCTGCGGGATTTCCTTTGCTTCAAGAAGCGCATTGAGTATCCTTATCCTGGAAATATATCTTACCGGATCAAGCTTCTTGATCTCTATCAGTATCTCATCAGGAGTAGCATTCCTGCACACCGTACTGTATTCGGATTTTTTTATCTTCTTTTTTACCGGAAGGACGGTACGAAGGGCATTTATCATTGTGGAGCCATACCTGTTCTTTATCCAGGCCGCAGTCGTCAGTACCCTGCCTTTTGCGCTGACTGCGGTTTTATTTATGCATATGATGCTCTTTATCCGTGCTTCATCAATATTCGGGGTATCCGAAAAGCCTATGACATAGCCCTTCCGCCTGCTGTTTCCTTTTCCGAAGGGGATAGTAACTTCCATGCCCTCCTGCAGTTCCCCTGCAAGCTCCTCCGGAACGAGATACCTGAAAGCCCTGTCAAGCTTTTCCGTGGAGATATCTATTATTATGTCCGCATATATTCTGCCCATACCACAGTTGAACCGTTTCCGCTTTACATTCCCCGCTCGGCGAGCACCTGTGCCACAAGCTCGCGCTCGTCCATATGGTGCTTTACGCCCTTTATCTCCTGATAGTCCTCATGGCCCTTGCCGGCAAGCACTATCACATCTCCCGGCTTTGCATTGTCTATTGCATATGCTATGGCTTCCTTCCTGTCAGGAACGATCACATATTCGCCGTCGGTTTTCTTTATGCCGGTCTCTATGTCTGCGATTATGTCCATGGGTTCCTCGTTCCTTGGATTGTCAGAAGTTATTATGGTAAGGTCTGAAAGCTTGCCGGATACCTCACCCATTTCAAAACGTCTCTCCCTTGACCTGTTTCCGCCGCATCCAAAAAGCGTCACAAGCCGTCCCGGTTCATATTCATGCAGCGTCACCAGTAAAGAATTAAGCGCCATTGCATTATGTGCATAATCTATCATAAGGGTATATTCATCCGAAACATCCAGCATTTCGATACGCCCCTTTACTTTCACATTTTTAAGTCCCTTTATAATTGCCTCATTGTCCACATTGAAATGTACGCAGACTGCGATGGCAGTGAGGGCATTATATACGGAAAAGCTTCCCGGCATATCGATAAAGGCATCCAGCTCTGCCAGTCCCATGGTTTTAAAGCTTACTCCCAGCATGCCGCCCGTATTCACAAGCCCTGCATCATATGCGGTAAGATCATAGGACATGTCTGCCCCGGAGTTGCTCCTTCCGAAGGTTTCCATACTGCAGGTACAGCCCTCGGATATATTTTCAAAATACGGGTCATCCGCATTGAAGATGCCTATGCGGCAGGATGAGAAAAGCTTCTTCTTACAGCTCAGATAATCATCAAAATCCTTATGCTCATTAGGTCCTATATGATCCGGGCTTAAGTTTGTAAATATACCGTAGTCAAAGGTAAATCCCGCTACCCTGTTCATCATGAGTCCCTGGGACGACACCTCCATAACCACTGCCTTGCAGCCGCTACGCACCATTTCATCAAAGTATTCCTGGATAAGATATGATTCCGGTGTGGTATTAAGGGCAGGTATTACCCGTGCACCCGTATTTATCTCTATGGTACCGATGAGCCCTGTCTTTATGCCCGCATTCTCAAGAATTTCCCGAACCAGGCAGGTGGATGTGGTCTTGCCCTTGGTGCCGGTTATGCCGATGGTCTTAAGCTTTTCTGCAGGATGATCAAACCAGGCAGCTGAAAGAAATCCAAGTGCCTTTCTTGTATCCTCCGTATATACCATGACAGTACTGCCGGTATCAGCACCGTTTTTATACTCAGCCGCAAACTCATTTGAATCTTCGGCGATCACTGCGGCCGCACCTTTTTCAACGGCTTCCTTTATCTTGCTGTGTCCGTCAAAAGCTGAGCCTTTTATACAGACAAAGGCACAGCCCTTCTCTATCTTTCTGGAATCATATACAAGCGATCCAATCTCTGTTTCGTCATTGCCTGATATTTTGTATTCTAAACCTGTCAAAAGTTCTTTGAGTGTTCTGCCCATGTTATCAGCTCTCCTTTGTGTAATATATGAGAAACAGTATGTATTGCAGTTTGAAAAAATACAGAGATATTATACCACTTATGGATGTAGAAGAAAATCGAGCCGGTGCTGACAGCGTATGCCGAATATTCTTTACATTGACCATTCGAAAAAAGAAAAAAAAGAAGCCGCCACTCAGTGACAGCTTCCTTTATGAGGGGGGAGATAGTAATGTTATTCACTATCTATGATGTATAATAACTCTCAATTATGAACAAACTGTGAACTAATTGTAAACTGTTGTGTATTTTAGTTGGTACATTTCTGTTTATTTTACTGCCCTAAGTGTATTTTGACGTACTTTTACACAAGTTGTAAACAAGAAGTGTATATTTTTATGCGTATTTTTTGTATTTCTCCAACAATTCCGGAATTTACACACCTTCAGTCACCGTAACATACTGCAATATCAGATAACCTCCGGCTATTTCTTTCCGACAATTACCCTTATCCCCGGCAGCCTGAGCACAAGGATCCAGACTATTTCAGCAGCGATAAGAACAATGGCTACGCTTAGCCTGGTGGCAAAATTATTATCAAAGGCCTTGAAAATATTGTCCCCCACAAGGGTCGCCAGTCCCAAAGCCCCAAGATCCCTGAAGCTCACCAATACCGCTGCAGCATTATCTCCAAAGAAATTCAATGGGTACACCCTTTCAACCCATGCACAGATAAACCACAGACCTGCCGTGAAAAACGCTGACGCAAACAGCATCGGAACTGCATTAAGGAAATATAATTTCTGCCAGTCGACATCCATATCCATAAGAACAGAGGTCGCAATTCCTGCCGCTAAGAACAGGCCGCCGGGAATTCCCAGCCTCATCCTGCGCTCTTTTACCTTCGAGCTGAATTCCGTACAGATGCTTCCGCAGCATACAAAGAACAGTCCGTAAAGTCCCCTTAAGAATACTATGGAGATACGCGCCATATAGCCGCCTGCACCCGTTCCGCCCTCTATGATAAAATTGTATGGAAAAAGCTCCGTAAGTGAAATGATCACAGTGAACGAAAGTGTCATTAATGCGGTCATTATCGTAAGGCTTCTTGCTGACATAAATCTGACCACAGCACAGTATACAGCCACTGCTATAAAGGCAGTCGGGAATACCCACAGTACGGATATGCCGTAAAATGACACCGCATCAGCTATAAGCCCCTGAAAATTTTCCCCACCGCTTTCATTTGACATATCGAAAAAAGGCATAAGCCTGATGATAATATATATAACTGAAAAAGCCGCATATGGGATCAAAAATCTTACAATGGCATTCTTTAGCGCCGCCCTCACGTCTTTTGTGCTGTCATCACAGAACAGCTCCACTCCCACGGATGCAAACAGTACGGGAAATGCAATAAGCTTAAATTCCTCATCCAGCCAGGCTGGAAGCAGCCCCGTTGCCGACGCCACAAGCATTATCAGTGCAACGCCCCTGTATACCCCATTACTTTCCCTGATTCTGTCCTTCAAAACACCCTCCATAGTCCCCAAATATAAAATCTACCGCTTAGCACAGACTTCTGCGTTATCTGCACTTGCCGGTCACGCCTGCATAATATAATCCTGCATAAGCAGCTGGACCGACCTCTCGCCCCTGAACTCATTCCATTGTACACCATATGCCGCCGAAAATGTTATCTGTGTGCCGGCTTCCCGGCCACTTTCCGCAGCCTCGGCAGCACCTTCACCATACTTAGCCCTGATACTCTCTACGAAATCTGCTGCGCGCTTAAATGTCACCAGTTCATAGGTCTTACCTTCATCAATAACGCTTATCTTTGCACCGGTGCCGTTCTTTCCTATCATGCGCATTTTCTTAAAGACCAATCCCCTGCGAGCAAAAACAGGCTTGGGATTGCCATTCCCAAAAGGCTCCATTATCTCCAGTGCGTCTGCCAGAGCTCCGTTTGCATATGAGAGAGGCAGTTCCATATCGATCAGAAGCTTTCCCTGTAAGTCTGTTTCCGTCAGTCGGCAGTTTTCATTAAGACGCTTCCGCATTTCTTCCAGCCTGTCCTCTTCCAGAGAGAATCCCGCTGCCTGCGCATGGCCGCCATACTTGGTAAACACATCCTTAATCTCTGTCATGGCGTCATACATATGATAAGCCTCCACAGACCTCCCGGACCCTTTGAGTCCCTGCTCTGCCCTTGTTACAATAAATACAGGCTTATTGCTAAGCTCCCTCATCCGGCCCGCTACGATACCTGCTATGCTTTCATGACAGTCCGGAAGAAAAATGACCAGCACATTCATTCCGTCATGCAGGCCTTCCTCTATCTGAGCCTTGGCAAGCTTTACGGCTTCCTCCGTCATATTCTTGCGCGACTCATTCATTTCCTTGAGTTCACCGGCTATCCTCATGGCAGAATTAATATCATCCTCCACCAGAAGCGACAGCGCCCTGTCGGCCGAATCTATACGCCCCGTAGCATTTATACATGGTCCCAGGACAAAACCAATATGAAAAGCCGAGATCTCCGTACCTGACAGTCCCAACGCAGTAATAAGCTCTGAAATCCCCCTTGCAGGCTTCCTGCTCATGAGGCGGAGGCCCTCTTTTACCGCTATACGGTTTTCATCCTTAAGCTCCATTATATCTCCGACCGTTGCAAATGCCGCAAGCTGAAGCAGTTCCCCTTCAAAATCCTTATCCGCATATACTGAAGCATATGCAGAACCTGTCAGTTCATTTGAATATATATACTTTATAAACTTATATGCGATCATACCGCCGCATATTCCGGAAAAAGGATAACCGCAGTCCTCCTGCTTCGGATCTACTATTGCGGCAGCTTCCGGCAGTATATACTGTCTTACACCGTCTTTTTCCTCATATGGCACTTCGTGATGATCTGTTATGACCAGCTTCATGCCCAGTTCCTTTGCCAGGCGGGCCTCATTTGATGCGGATATTCCGTTATCACAGGTAAGGATATATTCAACACCGTCTTCAGAAGCCTTTGTGATCATGTCAGGATTCATCCCATAACCGTCCCTGATCCTATGGGGAATGACATAATCCACATTAGCGCCGACAGCCCTGAGACCTCTTACCAGTATTGCCGTAGAACAGACTCCGTCTATGTCATAGTCTCCGATCACACGGATATGTGCTCCTTCTCTGACCGCCTTTGCAATTATGGATGCCGCAAGATCCATATCTTTAAAAAGCGCAGGATCATGCATATGCGCAAGGCTGCCGTGAAGATACTCTTCTGCATCCTCAGAGCTTTCTATCCCCCTGTTGCGCATAAGCCTTGCCACTGCCGTAGGGACATTCCATTCACGCCCCAGCTCAGTGAAATTTCCGCTTTTCCGGTTCAAAAACCATGCAGGCATCTGATCTGACTCCCATTCCTGACTGCACAACAAAGATGTAGTCCCCCTTGTGCGCTTACGCAATCTGCGTCCGCCACAGGCCTGAAATTCCCATGCAGCCATGCTGTAAATACACAAACAGCACCGGCTCCTGTCCGGTGCTGCATAAATAAAAATATGTTTAATCTGTTATTGTCACATTTTCGACAAGATAATCCATAGCCTTACTCTGAAGTGCAGCCTGTGCAAGATACCCCCGGCCGTACGCCTCAACCGCCGAATCAATATCATCGGTACTCATACCCTGATCTGCATAATACTGCCTTACTTCATCCTCAGTATTTGTCAGCCCCGACTGCTTGAAAACATACTCAAGCTCCATGGCATAGGCAGTATCCTCCCTGGCCCTGTCACGAAGCATAGCATCGTAAGATGCCTGGTCTGTATAGCCTGCCATTTCGTAAACAGAGCCATAGAGATCAGATCCGAAATACTGTTTGTAGGATTCCAGCTGCTTCTCATACTGGTCGTTATAGACCTTCGTAAGGTTGTCAATATACTTCTCCGGATATGCGTTCACGGCACTGTTTTCCGAAAGTGAGGAGCTTATTGCAGACCTTAAGTTCCTGTCATAGTACGAATCTATTATGGACTGCCTGTACTCCGCAACCGTTGCATATTCTGTATTCGCTGCCACGAACTCATCATTAAGCTCAGGCGTCACATATATGCCCTCCAAAGTCACTTCATATACCGCAGTTTTCCCTGCCCTCGCGGGGTCCGGATCATCATCGGCAAATGCAACCTTTACACTGAAAGAATCCCCCTTCTTGTGTCCCACTATCGCGCTGTCGAATTCTGCTGAAATCTTTTCCTCATCGATCACCATATCCTCGCCACCGTCTGCTGCAAGCGCCTCATTATATGAAACGCCGTCAATGGAGGAAGTATAGCTTACGTTCACCTTATCGCCATGATCAGCCTTGAGACCTGCATCTTCCGAAATATACTCATGGCCTTTTAACATATACTCTATATCGGACTCAACTGTTTCATCCTCAGGCAGAAGCTCGGATCTGGAAAAACTGAGCGCATCAATGTCTACTGTCACATCGCCTGAATTCACACCTTTTATCGCACCGGCATCCGTCAGATACCTTGAGTAATCAATAAGTGTCGAACGGTAAAACATTATTCCGGCTGCTGCTATGACCACTATCAGAGTGGGAATGAATACTGCCCAGGCAATGGCCATAACCTTCTTCTGTTTCTGCTCCTGTCTGGCCTTTTCAATTGCCAGACGTTTTTTCTTTGACTTGCTTATATTTTCCGCTGCCATTTTAACCCTCTATGCCGAGCACCTTGTGCGAGGCACGCGCGGCGAATATCAGATTCGCCGATGCGATCATGCGATTTGGGCCCGGCACAAATCGCTGGTGAAAAATCGACTCTTTCAGAGCGATTTTTCACACTAGGCCTCCGTAAATTTTATCGAAAACTGTTCAATACATTTTACTCAGTCATCATCCTCATCATCCGAAGGCGGGAACTTAACCCTGAGCACATACCAGAGCGCCCCGGTCACACATACGGACGAATACGTTCCGCAGACAAGACCTATGATCAGGGGTAATGCGAATTCCCTTATGGATGACACGCCCAGTATATAAAGCACTATTACCATTATTACTGTGGTCAGTGATGTAAATATACTCCTTGAAAGAGTCTGGGATATGCTCTTGTTTACCATACCGTCAAGCGTATCCTTCCTCTTCATAGCCTTGTGGTTTTCTCTTATTCGGTCAAATATGACTATAGTGGCATTTATGGAATATCCGACTATGGTAAGCATACATGCAATGAATGTTGAGCTTACTGACAGCCTGATAAGCGCATAGAACGTAAGTGTTACCATTACGTCATGAAGCAGCGCTGCCACCGAGCTGATACCAAAACGTATATCGCTGAACCTTACCCAGATGTAAAGCAGCATGCATACTGCAGCCACAAGCACTGCTACCAATGACTCCCTCTTCATCTCGCCGGATATGGTGGAACCTATGGTTTCGGATGTGATCTGAGTCTCCGAAACACCCTGCTCGGATGTCATATAGTCTATGAAAGCCTGCCTCTGCTCCACATCCATTACCCTTGATTTGAAGATAACCTCGTTACTGTCATTTACTGTCTGGAAAGATACGTTGGCATCCCCTGTGATCTCCTCGAGCTTAGGAACTATCTCATTGTTTATCACATCATTGGAGGGATTTTCCGCAAAAGCAACCGTAGTCGCAGTACCGCCCTTGAACTCCAGGCTGTAATTAAGTGCATCACCCGTAGTAAGCCTGAAGATTATCATTGCGGCTATACCGATGCCGATGGTACCCAGTGATATGCCAAAGAATATTCCTTTCCTGCTGAGGAACGGAATGATCTTGTCTTCCTTTGCCTTCTGTGCAGCGCTCATTCCGTACAATGCCGGAGCCTTTAAGCCCAGTGCATAGAAAGCATTTACCAGTGACTTGGTAATAACAAGTGCCGTAAACATGGAAAGTATGATACCGAGGGCCAGAGTATAACCGAAGCCCTTTATGGTACCGCTGCCCATCGCGATAAGCACAACCGCAGCGATAAGCGTTGTGATATTACCGTCTATGATTGCTGAAAGTGCCTTGGAGAAACCGGCTTTGATCGCATCCTCAACGGTACTTCCCGCCTTAAGTTCTTCCTTTATTCTCGCGAATATAATAACATTCGCATCCACCGCCATACCTACGGAAAGTATGATACCCGCAATACCAGGAAGCGTAAGAGTAAGTTCAAAAAGATTTATAAGGAGTATTACAAGCAGTGAATAAAGCATGAGTGCTATGGAGCTTGCAAAACCGGGTACCCTGTAGATCACGCACATGAATATGATAACAAGTGCCAGCCCGATAATGCCCGCAATAAGGCTGGTACGCACTGCATCGGAACCGAGCTGTGCGCCTACCACATTTGACCTTAATTCTTCAAGTTCAAGCTTAAGTCCGCCGATACGGATATTCTGGGCAAGACGCTGTGCCTCTTCGGCGTCAGCCATACCGGTTATCTGGGCGCTGCCTCCTGAAATCTGCTCATTTACATGAGGTACGGAAAGCATCTCCCCGTCGTAGTAGATTCCTATGGTTCCGATAAGACCGGACCTGCCTGCAGCCTCGCCGGTTGCCTTTGAAAAAGCTTCCCGTCCGTTGTCAGTAAACTCAAGGCTTACAATATACTGTACCTGATTAAAATCATCAGTGTAACTCTTTGCTTCAGATGATGCCACATCTATTCCCGAAAGAACGGCATCACCGTTTTCCACGATCTCATTTATTGGCTTGGTCAGTGCATACATAGTCTGTACATGATCGGGGTTTTTGACGGTATAGCTCAGCATCTTTCCGTCAGATGTATACTGGGGATCACCTGTCTCCCTATCATAAAGATATGCATTGTCACCGATGCCTACAAAATAGGTATCGTCTTCCTTGCACACCTGATAGCCATCAGTAGTGGTCGTCATAAGACCGTAGTTATAGCTTCCGTCAACCGAGCTCACGGCACGTATGAAATAAAGCGATCCGGGATTACCGAGATCCTCAAGTATGGCATTGGCATCCGTAACGCCGGGGATTTCTATGGTTATACGCCTGTCACCCTCGGGATACACATTGGATTCAGTGGAATACTGATCCACCCTCTTCCTCAGCTTGAATACAGTATCATCCAGGTCGGATTTGCTGGGAGCTTCATCCCCCACTACCTGGTATGTGATACTGACACCGCCGGCAAGATCCAGGCCAAGCCTGGTATTCTTAGCCGCAAGATAATCTTCATCAGTGGACGTGTCCACACCGTTCCATACAAGATAGCCCGATCCACCGAGTACTGCCAGTATGAGCAGCAGTACGACTATCGCCTTCGACTTTTTCATAGTTACTCCTCCTATTCCTCATCGGCTGCAGCAGCCTTGAGCATTATTGCACATTCCACCCGCTTCCGCTGAAGCTCGCATCCTGTCTCATATGCGCCATATATGTCTCCGGTAAAGTGCTGTGAGTTTGCCATGCAGCCGCCGCTGCAGTAATACCTGGCAAAGCATTTCTCGCACTCCGGCTTGGAATAAACATTGCAGTCATGGAATTTCTTCTGCAGGTCCTTCCTTTCTATCCCGTCATAAACAGAGCCCAGCTTAAATTCCTCCTGCCCCACAAACTGATGACAGGGATAGATATCTCCCCAGGGCGTTACTGACACATATTCACAGCCTGCCCCGCACCCGGAAAGCCTCTTATATACACACGGGCCGCCCTCAAGGTCTATCATGAAATGGAAGAAATTGAAGGGATTTCCTTCACGTCTCCTCTTTAACATCTCATCCGCCAGTATATCGTACTGTTCTAAAAGTACCGGCAGGTCTTCCTTTTTAAGGGCATATTCCTCCTCTTCAGGTGCCACCACCGGCTCAACGGAAATCTGCTTAAAGCCCATATCCGCAAGATGTATCACGTCCGCAGCAAAATCCGTATTGAAATGGGTATATGTACCCCTGACATAATAATTCATCTGATCCCTGGACTCTGCAGCCTTGATATACTTGGGCAGTATGTCGTCATAGCTGCTCTTTCCGTTACGGTAAGGACGCATGAAATCATGCACTTCTTTGCGGCCGTCAATGGAAAGCACCAGATTGCTCATCTCTTTATTTGCGAATTCCATTATGTCATCGTTAAGCAATGTTCCGTTAGTGGTAAGGGTAAAGCGGAATTTTTTATTTTTATCCTTTTCTATGCTGCGGCCGTATGCCACAAGCTGCTTTACCACATCCCAGTTCATAAGGGGCTCGCCGCCGAAGAAATCCACCTCAAGATTGTGCCTTGTACCGGAATTCTCCACAAGATAATCCAGGGCAGCCTTTCCCACTTCGAAACTCATGAGCCCACAGGGACCATAGTATTCACCCTTTCCCGCAAAACAGTATTTACAGCCCAGATTGCAGGCATGGGCAATATGAAGACACATGGCTTTCACCACAGTCTCCCGCTCCATAAAACTCCCTATGGAATCCTTATAGACATCCTCTGAGTAAAGCATACCGGCATTCTTAAGCTCCAGTATCTCCTCTACGGCATCCTTTTTCTCCACATCAAGAAGAGAGCCCGCATGCTTAAGTGCGATCTCGTCATCACTGAGTCCTGCCTCAATATCCTTTTCGATCAGGGGAATAAGCTCATATGCTATATCATCCACCACATGTACACTTCCGGAATTCACATCCAGGACAATATTGTACCCATGGCTTTTGTATTCATGTATCATAGTTTTCCTTATTATACGCAACAAAGCAGCGATCAACATAACCGCTGCCTTTTGCCCGTTTAGATGTAACTAACAGTCTTACTTTGACACCTTTTCACAGCTCTGATTTCCTACAGTGCAGGAAGTCTTGCAGGCTGACTGGCATGATGTCTGGCACTCGCCGCATCCGCCGTTCTTGAGGCTCTTCTTAAGGTCTCTTGTGTTTAAAGTCTTTATATGCTTCATTATTTTTTCCTCCTAAAAGAAAATGCTATTACACTTTTATCCGTTGTATTTTATCATAAGCCTTATACTGTGTCAAAAAGATCTTGCAGGCAGGTCACTGACCGATCACGAACTCTTCCCCATAATGATGCCTACTATCAGCTGCGGGCCGTCTTTTTCCTGTACAATACCGGCCCTCAGATTGATCTCAGTCTTTTTGCCGGCGATCATAAGATGATAACTTATGGTAAATATACCGCCGTCTGCCGTCTTTGACAGGATGTTCTCCTTCGTAAACTCAGCCATGAAATAATAATAGTCCTCGGGTGCGATCACCCCTTCTATCTCTTTCCTGGAATCCTCGAAGAAATCCCACCCCACCTTGGAAGTGCCCAGGTCTGCATATTCATCCGATGCACTGTACTGCATATAGCTGCCGGTCTCCGGATCCACTGTATAGATTCCGATAAAATTACCCATAAGAGCAGATATCCTGGTATAAGTGGCAGTCTCCTCACGCAGCCTGTCAATAAGCTCCTGCTGTTTCATCTGGGCATCAACATTGTTGACAGCCATTACCACATGGTTTCCGTCACGGTTAAGGCGGACAACCTTCATGCTTACATACATAGGCCTGCCTTCAGATTTCTGCTTATATGTCTGTGCGGCATTCCCCTCTTCCTTAGGTGCTATCATGACCCTGTAGGTATGAGTGAATGCGCCGTTCTCATCCAGTGCCTTCAGCACATTACTCTTTGTAAAAGCCTCAATAAACTGCTGCCTGTCATCTTCAAAGACAAACTGGCCCGCGTCCTTATGTGCCGCTTCAAAGAATCCCTCTCCGGTCCTTGCTACCGAAATATCATGATTGTCAGCATTGGGTGAATACTGCGTATATTTCTCCGTATCAAGATCGATATGATAAAGGTCTATATAATCCGCTGAGAGAGCCTGAGCTACACCTGTGTAGGTTAAAACCTGTTCATCATCCGAGGTAATGTCAAGCACGGCAACTGCATAGGCATCCATTTTGCTTAAAGGATTTTCAGCCAGCTTTCTTATGAGAGCATTGACATTTTCACCAGTCTCCAGTATCTCATTGACAACGATCCTCTGTCCAACATTCCTGCAATGAACCAGACGGTTCATAAATGTTTTATAAACATTCTTATGCAGGGCTACGAATTCCGAAAATGACTTGTTAAGTCTTACGGCCCTGACAGTCTCTCCGTCACATTCAAGAATCGCCATGGGCTGGGTATTGAAATAATGCTTTACAGATTCCCCTTCGTCATTGGACACCGATCCAAGGTCATAAAGATTTATCGAACTGAGAACCTTCTGGTATTCGGATTCTTCCGGATTCTCAAAGCCTATCTGCTTTCCTGTCCTGTATCTTTCATGTATGTCGTCAAGGGAAATAGGCTTGCAGAAATGATATCCCTGCAGCTTTGTACAGCCTATCTCTCTTAAGAACTCAACCTGTTCAGCCGTTTCAACGCCCTCACAGACAGTCTCTATTCCAAGGCTTACTGCCATCCGCATAAGCTCGGTCAGTATGATCCTTGATTTGGGCGATGTATCAAACTGCCTCATGAAACGCATATCGAACTTTATCAGGTCAAACTGTATCTCCTGAAGGAGGTCTAAGGATGAATAGCCGCTGCCGAAATCATCCATCCATACCGGGAATCCAAGCTCCTGGAAGCGTCTTACCTGTTCTTTCATGAAGTCGAAGTTTCCACCGACAACACTCTCCGTAATCTCTATGGTAATATATTCCCTGGGGACATTAGCCGCATCCACACGGTTGCATATTTCTCTTACTATGTCGCAGGTCTCAAAATCAGTCCTTGAAAGGTTGATGGACAGGGGAACCACATGCATCTTTTTATCGGCCATCTGGTTTTTGATACGCTCAAGCACAGCATCCAGGATAGCCAGGTCCACTTTGTAGATAAGCTTTGTATCTTCCAGTATCGGAATAAAGTCAGCCGGAGAAAGCATTCCCTTTTCGGGATCTATCCATCTGGCCAGCGCTTCTTCGTCACAGACTTTTTTATTTGTGGCACGAACTATTGGCTGGTAAAAAGGCTTTATCCAGTTTTCCGCAATGGCACGGTCTATATTCTCGATTATGTACTGGCGGTTCATTTCCCTTTTCAGCATCCTCTGGTCGAAGTAGTTGAAATAGGAATTATTATCATCCCTTGATATATTGCCGGCATAACGTGCCCTGTCGCAGGCAAGGGATGTCTCCACAACACCCATGGAATCGGGATAGATTCCCACTCTCAGCGGAAGCGTCTTTCCTCCGTTGGCAGCCTTCATGGCATTGAAAAGCCTCTTGAGCTTCTTCTCAAGATCCGTTTCTTCTGTAAATATTGCAAAATGGTCCTGTCCGAAACGGCTGCAGTTTTCTTCCCCGAACTGCTCGGAGATCAGCCTTGCCAGCTCCCTGATAAGATTGTCACCTTCGGAAAAGCCGTACTTTTTATTGTAGAATTTAAGACCGTTAAGATTAACATAAACCAGTGCCGAAGGTACGCCGTTTTCATGCATGATCTTGCGGGCATTTTCCGCAAGCTTGAAGAAATAGGTCATGCTTGGAAGCCCCGTAAGGGAATCGTAGTTGATTTCCTTAAAAATATTACGTTCACGGCTTATCTCCTCCATATCCCGGGCATTGAAACGGCCGAGCCTTTCATCCTCCACCTTCTGCTCCGGGTGATCCTCGTAATGCTTCTTCTTGTCCTCGTACATCCTCTCATCCGCACATCTTAAGGCCAGGCGCACATTGTTGCTGTTCTTCTCAACGCAGCCGCCCAATGCAAACGAAAGCTTATCATACCTTTCACAGGCACTCCTTATATCCTCGATTTTCTTATTCAGTTCCTCTTCTGTGACACCGGTAACGATTAGCGAGAACTCATCTCCGCCGGCACGGAATATTTCATCCTCCGAAAAGAACTGCTTTAGGACAGCAGCCGCATTCTTAAGCAGAAGATCTCCGGCACTGTGTCCCTCTATATCATTTACAGCCTTCAGGCCGTTAATATCTGCAAAGATTACACCTACTGACTCCCCCTCCTTTTCTCCATGGCAGAGCTTATCTACCACATTGTTCATCTCATTACGGTTCATTACGCCCGTAAGCATATCCTTTGAGCTGAGGGTCTTAAGCCTGTCTAACAGCAGGTAATTGCCAAGCTCCGATCCAAGAATGAATGTGGTAACTTCAAGGGTCTCCTTTATCTTGACCGCACGCGCAGAATCAAAATTCAGGGCCCACATAAATCCTAAGAGCTGGTTCCTTGACTTAAGAGGGAAAAGCACGATATTGTATGCACCTGCACCGGTAAGTGACTCATACCATACAGGGTTACGCTCCTTGATGATCTGCATATCATCAGCATCCTTGGCAATCAGGCAGTTGCTGCCTGCTATGGTCCCTACCCAGGACTCCGCTATGTCATAAAATTCGTCATCGACATAGTTTTCCATGGGAAGAAGGCCGCTGGTCTCGTCAAGGTATTCACAGAGCACATAGCAGGACCTTTCCAGTTCGTTCATGACAAGGATACAGCAGTGCTGTGCCGCACACAGCTCGCCGATTCCCAGGATAACATCCCGCATGGCCGCCTTGAAATCATTTGTTCCCCTGAGCCTTATGCAGGTATCCAGAACAGACAGTGCATTCTCAGCAGACTGATTTGACAGCGCCTCAGCATCAGCTTCTATATTGACTTCCATTATATACAGACAGTAACAGTAATCATCATCTTCGTAGTCCACAGGAAGAAAGATCATATTGAACCAAAACGGCATCCGGTCAGGATGTGCATAAGAATGAAGGCATTTTTTATTTTTTGCCGAGTTGTAACAGAATTCTTCGAAATTAAGATCTCTTGTGATATAGTTTGTATACTCGCTACCGGAAACAAATTCATTGCTGAGCATTATCATGCCCGGCACGGGATGCTCTATGGAATCGATATATGCCCGGTTCCCCGCAACAAGCCTGAATTTCCCTTTTCCGCTTTCCGGATGCTTCTCCACCGATACTACGCATGTCATAGCCGGCATGCGCTCTGCCAGAGCCTGAAAATCCATAATACACACCCCCGTCAACATTTTAGGATATAGAAAGTCCTGAATAACTGTTCAGAACAGTTAAATCTCAAATATCATTCTACCACGAATTTAGAAATTCTTTTAGCGGATTTTGACTGATGAAATGCTGTTTATACATAAAAGGACGCAGATTAGTCAAAAAAGAGCCCACACCGATAGCTCACCTGCCGGTGGGGTCGTTCGCCAAGCAGTTCTTACGGAAATGCCAAAGTCTGAGCGTCTCGTTCGGAACCGTTCACACGCTACATCCATGTAGCGTTGTTCACTCGGCCCGCCTTCCATGGCGGTCCGTTCCTGGTGCGTCTAAACATTTCCGAGAACTGCTAAGGCTCACTTTACACCGTCAGGCGAGTCTATACGGTGTGGTCAATGTATTACTTTAAATATATTACTTTAAATATATCACCTTATCTGTATATCCACCCTATTTGGCAATTCAGCTTCCTTGTCATAGCTGTATGAGAGCTCCTCCGCCGTGTTTTCAAGCATTGAAAGAGACAGTCCGTTGTCCGTATCTTTGATATCAAATGCTTCCCCTGCGTAGGATACGGATATATGGCATTTTTCATCCTGCATTGAATACTCCACGCTCACGTTTATGTCAGGCATATCATAATGCGGTATCAGTATCTGCCGTACCAGTTCTTCTATGGCAAGCCGTATGCGGTATTTCGTGGCAGATGCCACATCATTATTCATAAAAAACGTATCCAGCTCTGCGTCCATGCGGATAAAGTCATAGTCTCTGCTGTCTATCCTTGCTTCGAATACTTTAAGCTTTCTGATAAAGCGCCTTGTCAGTTCTTTTTTCGGAGCATCGAAGATTTCTTCCGGTGTCCCCTCCTCGTAAATTCCGCCGTCATCCATATAGAACACCCGGTTAGATATAGCCCTGGCAAAACTCATTTCATGAGTCACTATCATCATGGTCTTGCCGCTTTTTGCTAACTCCCTTATAACAGCCTGCACCTCCGAAACCATAGTGGGATCCAGTGCGCTCGTGGGCTCGTCCAAAAGTATCACCTCGGGATCCATGCAGAGTGTCCTTGCAATGGCTACTCTCTGCTTCTGTCCGCCGGAGAGCTCGTCCGGATATGACAGAGCCTTATCCGCCACTCCCACTCTCCTGAGCAGCTCCATGCCTTTGTCATATGCCTCCTGTTTACTCTTATTCAAAAGATCCATAGGCGCTATCATGAGATTTTCTATGACTGTAAGATGCCCGAACAGATTGAAGGACTGGAATACCATCCCCATTCTCCTTCTGGCTTTTTTTACATCATATCCCTTTGCAGTGATCTCTTCGTCCCCTAAGAACACCTGACCGGAAGTAGGTGTCTCAAGCAGGTTGATACAGCGCAGCAGTGTAGATTTCCCCGTACCTGACGGTCCTATTACCGAAATAACATCCCCGTCGTTTATCGTCACGCTGACATCCTTAAGCGGGGTTACCATATCATATTCTTTTCTAAGTTTTTTGATCTCAATCATTTATCTCAACCCCCTTCAGGATATTTTCCCTCTTCCGCTGCTTCGGATCTACGGATACTTCTATACGGCTGACAATAAATGTCAAAAGCCACCCCAGTATAAAATATATGACAGCAACTGCGATCAGCGGGAAAAATGCCTCATAGGTACGTCCCCGCACGATATCGCCCATCTTGGTAAGATCCTGCACCGCGATATATCCTACGATAGCCGTTGCCTTGATAAGTGCCACTACTTCCCCTTTATAGACCGGCAGGAAATGAGGGACCGCCTGGGGCAGGATGATACGGAAGAAAGAACGGAGATCTCCATAGCCTAATGCTAGCGCAGCTTCCGACTGTCCCTTATCAATAGCGCCTACTCCGGTCCTTAACATGCCGAATACCCCGGCACCGAATACAAGCGTAAAAGCCACTACTGCTACCGCTGTTCCGCTTATCGATGTCTTGGCAAAAATAATGTAATAAAGGATCATTAAGAGTACCACAACCGGCATTCCCTGCACCAGCCACACAAATAATCCTGCGATCAGATTAGCTGCCCTGTTTCCGTTACGGCATGCCATGTACAGCAAAAATCCCAGAACAGTTCCAAAGATTATGGATAAAACAGTAATCAGTATGGTGGTCCCTATTCCCTGAAGGAAAAGTTTCCACCTTGCCTCTCTTATGAAAGTCTTTTCAAAGCTCTCGCAGGTTCTTGCAATAAATCCCTTATTTTCAGCCTCTGCTTCTGCAGCCCTTACAATGAGCACGAATGAAGCAGGATAATACTCAATAAAGTCAACTGCTTCCCTTCTCTCATCCGTAACGATTATGGAACCGGCTCCCATAAGTGCTTTGCCTGACTGCACATAGGATAAGACGGAGGCAAATTCCATCCCCACAAATTCTACATGCACATCCATTTCCTTTGCCATGAGCAGTATCATCTCAATATCAAAACCTATAAGTTCTCCGCCTTCACCCGCATAGCTCATTGGCTCAAGTGCGTCACAGGCAGCTACCTGTACGGTCCCGTTTGTTCCCGGCCAGTCCTGCTTAGGGACAGTCTTTACGCTGTCATCAAGTCCGGTCCATTTTTCCCATAATTCTTTTTTCGTTTCCTCGGGAATACTGTCATAAGCGGCCTGCCACCCCGCAAGCCTCTCATCATCCTTTGCAAAGGCAATGCCAAATGTCCCTTCCTTAAGGGGCTCCGGGAAAAGCGCGAGCTCAGGATCCCTGTTTACCGCAAGCTCTGCAATGGCATTATTATTAAGGCAGGCATCGGTCTTTCCGTCCTTTAAAGCCAGAAGAATGTCCGCCATATTATTAAAATAAGAAAAGCTTCCCACCCCAGGGGCCTTGCTTTTTACCAGTTCCTCAAAGGGAGCGCCTACCAGCATGGATACGGTCTTTCCCTTCAGATCTGAGAATTCTGTAAATTCCGGCACGCATTCTGCAGTGCCGTTTTCCTGACCTTCCTGTGCGAGTTCCTTAGCAGGCACAGCAAGAACATATCCTCCATAGCTTGTAGGATCAGAGAAAAGTGCCTGCTCCCTTCGCTCGGGCGTGGCATTCATGTCGGTGGAAAAATCGGCCCTGCCGGACTGTACAGCCGGAATCCTGCCTGAGAAATCCACATCAAGTATTTCAAGTGCATATCCTTTCTCACGGCAGAAACGGGTAACAAGGTCTATATCATAACCCACATTTTTCCCGTCCTTTATATAAGACCATGGCATATCCGATGATGTAGTGACGATCGTTATGGAGCCTTTCTCACCGGATAAACCTTCCATATCAACGACCTTTTTGTCTTCATCCACACCCAGCCAGATATCCTCTATTTCCTGCATGGTGCCGTCTGCGAATTTCTCCGCAAGGAAAGAATTGAATTCTTCACAGAGGGCAGCACTGTCCGGATCATCTTTCCTGAAAGCAAAACTGTACTCAGCCTCTGTTATCTTTTCGCGGATAAAATCAATCTCCGGCTGTTCGGCATGTATAGTCTTGAGATTAGGCTCATCCCCAATATAAGCGTCGATCCTGCCTGCAAGAAGAGCCGCATTCAGGTCCGGATAGCTGCTGAAATATAAAAGCTCACTGTCCGGGAACTCGGTCTTTGCCAGATCTTCCGTCGGTGTTCCCGTGAGCACGCCTATCTTCCTGCCGTTATAAGCCCTCCAGGCTGCTGTCTCCGAATCTTCCTGTCCGCTGTCATCCGAAGCGTTAACGCTTATGGTAAGTGCACCAGGCACAAGCACTGCCAGTATCATGCATAATATGAGGAAAATTTTAATGTTCTTTTTATACGGTTTCCTATCCGTATTTCTGCCCGAACCCATTTGCAATTCCTCCTTTTTATAAATTCTTTGCTTTCTGTAACAACTTCTCTCTCCTGCCTTCATAACTATTCAGCATTTTCCTGACTGTCGGACGGCGCAGGAAGCGGCTCGCCGTCAGTACTTTCAGCAGGATTTTCCGCCGGACTGTCCGTAACCGGCGGCAGGTCAGTCTGCTGTTCATCCGTAACGGGCGGTACCTCCTCCTGTATCACCGGTATCGCATCTTCCGCCGGAAGACCGAGATCGGGAGCCGCTTCCTCCGCCGGTGCTTCTGTCGGAGCGACATAGTTGGTCCTTCCGTAGGTCATGGCAGAGCGGGAAGATTCTGCCTCCGGAAATACATGGCTGTAATAGTCCGAGGACAGGCACTTTCTGCAGAAATTGATCTTATTGTTTACTATGGTCTTTATCTGATCTTCATAACCTTCAGGTATCACGGTATCTTCGCTTGCGGGAGTAAACTTTCCGCTGGATGCAATATATGTGCCAAGATCAGTCTTCCAGTCATGGGACAGATTAAACACAAGCGGGTCTGCATCAGACAGCACATCTCTTCCGACCATGAGCCTGGAATCAAATTCAATACCAAAAAGATTGAGCAGTGTCGGCGTGATATCCGGGCTGAAAACCGGGTCATCAACAACGATCGGATCCATATCCTCCAGCTCGCCGCACCATATTATGAGACGGTTGTGGTCCCGTACAAGATTATTCTTCACCTTCTCGCCGTAAAGTTCCGGCAGCGAGCTTCCATAGGAAAGCCCGTAAGGAAAGTGATCTGCGGATATCACTATGACAGTATCGTCCGCAATCCCCTTTTCTTCCAATGTGTCTACCAGATATTCCATTGCAGCCTCAAACTCAAGCTGACTTGCCAGATATGCCCTTACCTGGGAAGAATACTCAAGATCCGCCACCTCATCCTTATGTTTTTTTGACATTGCATTGCCGTCAAAGGTATAAGGACAATGTCCGCTGACTGTCATATAGTAAATATTGAAGGGCTGACTGTCTATGTAAGTAGGAAGAGTTGCCTCGAACATATCCTTATCGCTGAGTGACCATGCATGGTCAAGCATTTTTTCAAGGCCGTTGCCGTTTGCCATGAAACCGTCAGAATAGCCAAGGTTAATATGTGTAGCATTACGGTTGTAATAGGTATATGAGCCGTTGTGATACATCTTGCCATAATACCCCAGCCTGTTCAGCTGATAGCCCATTGTCATATAGTTTAAGTTGTCACGGGTGTCCGTCATGGAGGATCCGCCGTTCGTAGGAAGCATCCCCATGAGGATATTATACTCACCGCCGGTAGTTCCTGCTCCGGAGGGCTGATAATAATCAGTAAACTGTATACCTTTGGTTGCCAGCCTGTAAAGTGTAGGCGTCAGTTCTTCATCTATAACTTCCGCAGAAAAAGCTTCTGCTGTTATCAATATAAGATTCTTGCCCTTGAATAATCCGGTATACTGGTTTTTCATGGAAGGCGTAAGGGACGCCACATACAGATCCATTGCCTGAAGATTTCCCGATGTGGTTTCTGCAAGGGCCTCAAAATCAATATCAAGGATGTTCGGGGTGTATACGATCTCTTCAGGAGTTTCGGGATCACCGTTTTCAGCAGCATCGGCAGACACACCATTGCCTGATGCAGATACAGCAGGAGCAGGCATCATCGTTTCAACAGCATTCGAGGCAGCTTCTTTATTATCCTCCGGGAGAATAAATCCGGCAGTGGTGTCTTCAGGTTCACTTTTGCTAAACCATGGAACCGCCTCCCTCACTTCCAACCTTGCCGCTGTATTTACTCCAAGTATACGCACCGCTCTGTCGAAATCATATTCATCGGTATAGGAATGGTACATGATGTCATTCCCGCCTATATAAAGCCTGTGGATCAAAAAAAGCAGAACCACAAGTGATGCATTAAGTGCTATTTCCTTCGGGCCAAGCCTCTTTGCTTCGTCCTTTCTCATAAGTATCAGGTAAAGGATAAAAGGAAGCAGGAAAATCGCAAAATGCAGAAGTCCGCTCGGAGACAGCAGCAATATCCTTATATTATAAGAATATTCTGAAACAGCATCGGTCGCACCATTTGCCATGGTACCGAATGAATAGAACACGCCGAATTCCGCAAATATAAAATAGATCAATAAAAAAAGGAGACTCTGCAGAAACAGAAAAAATGCACGCAGCCCCCGATTGATATTTTTATTATTAAACAGCGACGATAAAAGGAAAAAAAGGCTGCCGCAGCAGGCGCTGGATATGACTATACCGATCAGATTACCGGCCGAAAAAGGTATATCTGTTGACAGCATAAATACGGTCTCCAGATAAAGTATCGACAGTGGGCAGTATATGGCAAAAAGAATCGTAAACATTACAAAAATCACTTTCTCCGTATAATTTCCGGCTGTACTAAACAGCCGCACATTCTGTAATTATCGCACATTTCACGTGTTCGTCAAGGAAGCGCATCTTTATCTAAAAGCATCCTGTCATTATCCAATGCCCTTCCGGCAATGTCCTTGAACCGGTCCAACAGGTCCTGAACGGTCATAGCTGCACGCTCCTCACCGGATACATCAAGTATGATCTTCCCCTTATCCATCATAAGGGTACGGTTTCCAAGAGTAAGAGCCGACTGCATATTGTGGGTGATCATAAGACAGGTCAGGCGTTCTTTCTTCACCACATCTTCAGTTATCTCAAGCACCTTATCTGCTGCCGCCGGATCAAGCGCTGCAGTATGCTCATCCAAAAGCAGTAAACTGGGTGGATTGATAGTTGCCATAAGGAGGGTCACAGCCTGGCGCTGACCGCCGGACAGAAGCCCCATAGGCTGTTTCATTCTGTCCTCCAGCCCCATGTTCAGCTTTGACAGTATCTCACGGAATTCATTCCTCTGCTCCTTTGTCATATGAGAAAGCCAGCCTCCCCTGCCTGCTGCTAGCATCAGGTTTTCCTCTATGGTCATGCCGGCCGCAGTTCCCCGCATGGGATCCTGGAACAATCGCCCTATCTTACGTGCACGTACATATTCCGGAGCAAGGGTTATATCATCACCGTCAAGCTCTATCCTGCCGCTGTCTGTGATAAAGTTTCCGCTTATGGCATTAAACAGGGTTGATTTTCCGGCGCCATTGGCACCTATTATGGTCACAAACTCGCCGTCCTCCACCTTCAGGTTAAGCTTATCCAATACCAGCTTGGCATTGACGGTTCCCGGATTAAAAGTCTTTGATATTTCCGAAAGTTTAAGCATCGTCACCGCCCTCCGATCTGCCTGCAGGATGTTTTTTCAGTCCCATACTGCGCTTTATAAGAGGAAGCCTGGTCTTGAAATAAGGTCCGCTTATGGCGATTATGACAATGACCGACGATACGAACTTAAGCATATACGCCGGCAGATTAAACCTTAACGCTATGGTATATACAAGTCTGAAAACAAAAGCACCCGCAACAGCACCGCATGCCTTGGCTGTGATCCCGCCTTTTGACACAAGTGCCTGCCCTATCAGAAGGGATGCCAAAGCTATCGTTACCATACCTGATCCTATATCAATATTGACCGATTTCTGTGACTGGGCTAACAGACAGCCGCTGAGCGCAGTAAAAGCATTTGCTATGCACAATCCCACTATGGTAGTGAATGCAGGATTGATGGAGGATGATTTTACCATATCCGGATTGTTTCCCGTAGCCCTTATGGCAAGCCCAAGTCTGGTCCTTAGGAAAAATGCCAGGAAAACCACCACCAGGGTGACAGCCACTGCTGCAATGATAAGCTTATAAGCACCGCCTAGGAAAGTCCCCTCAAGTATTTCCTTAAGCTGCGTAAAAACCGTCTCTGTTTTATTCATATTTAGCAGGGACGAATTGCCCATAATTGCAATATTGATCGAATACCATGCTGTATTTACTATGATACCGGCCAGCAGGCTCTCAACCCCCATCTTGGTCTGCAGCAGCGCCACAATGAATCCTGATACCACGCCTGCTGCCATAGCGGCAGGTATGGACAGATAGGGATGTCCCGATATGGCGACAACCGCACCAACGGTGGCTCCCATGGTAAAGCAGCCATCCGTTGACAGGTCGCATACATTTAACATCGTGTAACTTAAGTATAGAGCCAGTACCGTTAGTGCGCTGATAAGACCAAGCTCTAAGGCTGTCTGCAGCAGCGGAAGAATTTCACCGATTCCCATTACAAACCTCTTTATTCAAAGCTCTCTGCTGTAGTAATGCTCTCAACCTTTGTGCAGTAAGGTGCAAACGCTTCCTTAAGCTCATCAAAGGAAAGTCCCAGCATATCACATACATCTGTATTTATGGTAGCTGTTCCGTTGTCAAAAGTTCTGACAGGCGTGGAAGCGGGATCAGCACCGTTTATCAGTATCTCGCCTACCATATCTGCGGTTTCTACTCCAAGATTTGCATAGTCAACGCCGTATCCTAAGAATGCACCGTTTAATGCAAATGAATCTGCACCGGCATAATGAAGTATGCCTGCTTCAGAAAGCTTTTCATATATTGAAAGCTCTGCAGTCATTATCGTATTGTCCGAAGGTGTAAATATCGCCTCCACTCCATCAGCTATGAAAGCGTCAACAGCGAGGGATACCTCGTCAACATTGGTTCCCGTATGCTCCACATACTCTATGCCCTTTTCATCCAGGAAAGCCTTGGCATCAGCGATCGCTGCTGTTGACGAATCCTGTCCTACATCATACAGAAGACCAACTTTTGAGATATCCGGATTCTGCACGAGGATAAGGTTCATTATCGCATTGGTATCCAGATAATCGGATGTACCGGTTATGTTTGCACCGGGTGCATCATTGGATGCAACGATGCCTGCACCCTCAGGATCTGAAACGGCTGCAAAAACAACCGGGATACCGTTATCCTCTGTGGCTGCCTGCATGGTCATTGCAACAGGTGTCGCAACACCTACCATAATATCCACATCATCAGCTATGAAATTTGCAACTATCTGGGAAAGAACATTTGAATCTGCATTGCAGTTGTCATATTCGATCTCGAATGTAACATTGTTTTCCGCACCGATCTCGTCAAGTCGTGTCTCAATGTTGCTTACGATCTGGTTTAAAGATGCGTCATCAACATAGTTGCAGATACCCACCTTGTAGGTCTTGCCTGATGCCTGATCATCACCACCGTCGGGAGTTTCACCTGTTCCCGCAGTGCTGCATGCGCAAAGTGATACAGCCATTACTGATGTCATCAGAAATGATAAAAGCCTCTTTTTCATAATTTCCTCCTTCTGCCGCATTTTTGCGGCTATGCGCCGGTCTCCGTTTCGAAATACCTGCGCTTTTAAATTTGACGGGACAGGACATCGTTCGGCTATAATTGCTGCCCGGTAATGTAGCGCCTGTCGGATGCCTGCACGATTACGCATCTGACCGGAAAATACAAAACAAAAAGCCTGTCCCTATAGCAGTTTCTGCTGGGACAGGCTTGAAAATTCATACCTGCGGTGCCACCCGGCTTGGTGCATAACGCACCCACTCTGTACACACTATCATGTGCCGGATCCTTTAACGATGATCCACTCCGTCTCCCATACTCTGCCATCGGCATTTCCGGTCGCCCTCCGGAGTCCATTCAATACCGCGCCTGCCACTGCGATCCCACCATCCGCAGCTCTCTCCTGACAAGTGATGCGATACCTACTCACTCTCCGTCAACGGTTTATAAAAAAATATCATACCGATATAACAAATGTCAACTACCTTTTTTTGTTTCGCTAAGTACGCTTTACAATTCCTCGTATTCTTCTTTTATCTTTTCTATATCCATATAAGCCCCTAATCCGTAACAATCAGTACCGTTGCAGGGCCATTGACGGAGTACTTCACATCCTGATACGGCTCTGCATATATCGTGCTTACCGCTTCTCTGGTTTCAAGTTCTTCCACCAGGGACGCTGTCGGCACATTTGCTAAATACTGTCTCACATCCAAAGGTGTTTTTTCCTTTTGCCACTGGAATTTCTTTTTATCCAAACTCATTATCTCTTCTCCCACTAAAAAAGCACCGGGAAGCCGATGCCTTTGTATAATTGCTTATTGTGAAATGGCATTTTATATGTTGTATGGGATCTTTTTTTTGAAAGTTTTTTCATAAACATATTTTACAAGCCAGTTCGATTCCTCCGCTGTAAGTACGCTATACGGACTCGGCGTATGATCATCAACCAAAAAAGGATTTCCGGTATCTCTATCTGGCGGATTTAACGGATCAAAGCCTAATTTTTTAGTTATCTGTTCTATCGTAACACTCATGAGAATACCTCCAATATCACACCAGCATCTTTTAAGATTTTTATGTGACTATTTCTTTTTTCTATATCGTAATAATCATCCTGCATATTATTTAGAACTATATCCGCATACTCTAAATTTGCATCTTCGTTCACCTTATATTTTATTATATCACCATGGGGCTGTCGCAATAGATGTTGCGACAGCCCCTATCCCTTTTGCTGTATGCAGTTTTGCTTATGCCAAATTCATCTTTTCCATAAGTGCTTCCTGAAGGACTCTTGAAAGATTGATATGTTCTTCCTGTGCCCTCTGATCAAGCCATGCCGGAATGCTTACATTCTTTCTGACGGCCTTGCTGTTCATTTTCTTTTTGTATGCCTCGATGTCTATATCAACCATGGTCACTATGCTTTCGCCGGAATCCGTAAATGTCCCCTTGGATATATCCAGATCAGCACTTGCCTTGGGATATTCGCTTTCATCCTTGTCGTAAAGTGTGCAGCCGATATAGTCTCTAGCCATCCTTATTGCATCAGCCATTCCATATCCTTCGGTCATTCCGTTAATGTCAGGAATTTCAATCAGATATGTGTCTTTTTCGTCGCCTGTTCGTGTAATAATTGCCGGATATACTGCTACCATAATCTACCTCCTTTGTGAGGGGCTCATTTGAGCCCCCACTTTCTTAATATTCCTTTTGCCAGCTTTTCATTTATCTCTCGGTGTCTTGGGATTTTTTCCTGGTCTGCGCCTCTTTTGTATATATCGTGGTCACCTCCGTGTCTTTCAAACTCGAATCCCGCTTCTTCCAGCTTCTTGATCAGGTCTCTCTGCTTCATTGCATTTCCTCCTTACAAGTATATATTACACAATTTTTGTGTAAATGTCAACACTTTTTGAGTATTTTTTACACATTTTCACTAACCGTTATTCAGTTGTCAATGTACTCTCTGTATATGCTTACAGATAATTCTTCCCCATATAAAGTGTCCAGCAATCATTCCAAGCAGTACTCCGAACAGTATCGCCAATAGCCTGATCCGTTTATTCATTTCTCTGCCTCCGCATATTGTCTCAGAACCAATAGTTCCTGAAGGTCATCTGCCTGTAGTAAAGACCTTTCTCACGGCAGGCAAGCATTCTTTTCCTTGTATCCATGTCTTTCTCCTTAATAAATACGGTCTGATGTGATATCTTCCACCCGTACTACAAGGGCTTCCGCTATCTTTTCTGCATTTTCGAACTTGCAGATCCTTCCGTTAGATACTGTCACTACCGTTGTAAGTGACAGCTCCGTTCTTTCCAGCAGATCTTTCTGGCGTAATCCCGCCTGTTTCAGTGCGCTGTAGATTTTCACGTTGTCCAGAATCACCTTTCTCATATTTCCTCCTTACTGCATAAAAAAAGAGATGCACGCAGAGCTTTTAACTCTATGTACATCTCTATTGGTTTACATTTTTCGAGACGCTACTCAATGCGTAGGAAATAATATTTTATGATTATTTACATATCCTGCTTAACATTTGGGGATTTTTGCTTATTCATTATTCAGCATATATACATCATCCGGCGTGATTCTGCACTCCGGGGTAAAAATTATCCAGTCTGTTATGGAAGAAAACGGATAAGCGGCTATATCACCTTCCTTGATACCCGAAACATAATATGGCTCCTGTGTCAGCTCGGCTACAACCATATCGTCGCTTAAATCCTTCAATTCAAACCATATATGTTCCTTCTCGGGAAGGTCGCTCCCCCGGTATTCTTCGTCAACAGGCAGGCCTATCTTTACGATGATCGTACACTCCATACTTCCAAAAGCTTTTTTTATGTATGGAAGCCTTTCGATAGCAAGCCTGCTCATGCGTTCCGTCTCTTCGTTTGAAAACATGTACATGGGGTTCTGTTTCAAGTAAGGATCAAAATTGCTTATTGGTGTGTACCATCCGGTATTTTCAGCTTCCTCACTCTCATAAAGCATCAGCACATAGGTATCTTCCCCGTGAACCTCATCCTCCCTGTCCGCTTCCGTACCCAGCTTTGCATCCGGATAATGTTTAAGGGCTTCCTTCCAATCAACTGCTGTGCATACCAGATATTCGTCCCCGGCCTGGGCCAGGAAAACTCCCTCTCCCGGCTGGATTGGTTCTTCACTTTCAAGCATCCTGCAGGCAAAAGTTTCTATCATTTTATAATGGTCATTGCATTTATCCTTATCCGAGCATAAGATCTCAAGCTCATACAGACCGCATCTCTTAAGTCCGTGAGTGTGAAGCCACACTTCACCGTCTTCATCAGAAACTGCCTGTACTGTAAAAAGGTATCTGGGTGCCGGCATGATACTTGAATTCGCTGCCAGTGCAACCCATTTACCCGATAACAATTTTTCAGAAGGACAGTCCATAACCGCCAGGATTCCCGGGAACGGAAACATCTCATTAATAAAGCGAAGCTGGTCGTAGAAACATACCCTGCTGTCTCCCTCATAATCCATGCACACGCTAAGACCTGTTTTGGTCCCATCGATCCGTTCTATCTCCTCTTTAGTGAATGCATGTTGCGGACGCACAAATTCCGGAATTTCAACATCAGCAGGATTGATCTCAGCCTGATAAGGCTTACCGTCTACCTCAAAATCAGCCACCAGACCACGTTCCTCATCCACCTGAAGGCTTTTAAGATGAACATGGGCATTTTTTTTCAGATTTTCGATAAATACCGACGGATCCTTAATATCCTCTTCATTCGCCGGAATAATGATCATATATGACGGTTCCTGCATACTTTCCCCCTACTCGTTTGATTTACTGTATACCTGATGTGACAATTTGAATATGTAACCGTTCATAGTCATATGAATTACGAACAGCTATCCGAATTCTATCATAATCAGTATTTTATGCCAACTCGCTCAACTCCGGGGGCAAACAAAAATATCCGGACTGCTGTGCTATTTCCCCAGATAATCCAGGATATGTTTTACATTTGCAATTCCATCCTTATAGCCAAGCCAGTACAGATTTCCAAGCTTTTCCATATCTCCCTCCAGACGGGAAACAGTTACTTTCTTTGAGGGGGCGATCTGTAAGAGCCTGCCCTCCATATGCAAACGGTCAATCTCATCGCATTGATGGTTATAAGCCCTGTTGCTAATGGCAAGCTTTTTGGCAAACTCTTTTCTTGAGCCATAAAAGCGAAATGCTGCCTTCGATATTTTATCAGACTTACGAAAAGCAAGTTCCCTGGTACGAAGCACGATTATCTTTTCAAAGCCGTTCTGCATTGCCCATCTGTAGGGTATCTTACATGCACAGCCGCCGTCCAGATAAGGTACACCCTCTATCCATACCATAGGCGAGATATAAGGCATGGATGCCGAAGCCCTTACACCTTCAATTACATGTCTGCTTCGTCCCTTCTCAAAGCAGGTTGCCTTTCCTGTATTGCAGTTGGTTGCTACTGCTATAAATCTCTGCTTACGGTCATCAAACCGCTCTCTGTCAAAAGGTTCCAATACCCCCCTGTCTTCTGTCAGGAAACCGATATCCAGTATGCTGTGGCTTTTGGCCAATGCCTTTGCTCCGATATAACGGCTGTCATGACGGAATCCAAGATTTATCCTTGCTGACCTGCCTATCTGTCCGGACACATAATTCATTCCGGAGAGAGCCCCGGCCGATACTCCGATCACGCAGGACATATTGATATCTTTTTCCATAAGTACATCCAGGAAGCCCTGAGTATACAGCCCTCTAAATGCTCCTCCCTCCAAAACAAGACACCCCTCCGTAATATGGTCAGATGCCTCCCCTTTCGGGATTTTATCCAAGTGCGAATAAACCTTAGCCATTTTAAATTCTCCTGATATTAATTATTCATTTTAAGTATTGCTTTTTTGGTGCTTTGTTTTTTTAGATGCTTTTTTAATTAGAGCGCTTTATACCAGTTTCTTTAATATACCGTCAAAAATGTCAACACAGATGCCGGCCATATATTCCTCATCCTCATGCATGCCATCTCTAAACCAGCTTATAAGGATCTGAAAAAATGCCGCCTCTGCCGCAAGCTGCATATACTTTCTCTCCGTATCTTTTGTTGGATACAGGAGCTCCGCTATTGATTTTCCGGAAAACAGATCCCGTTGCTGTATGCCGGCCTGGTCAAGCAGCACAATAATATCCTTGTTCTCACGGACAATCCTGAACACATCCGCAAACCATTGCTTTGGTGCCTCATGCAGCTCAGGTCTCTCCGTCAGCTCTGAAATGCTTTCTATCAGCTTTCTTCCCAGCTCATTTAAAATATCTTCCTTATCCGTGTAGTTGCGGTAAAATGCAGTTCTCGATACACCGGCCCGGCGCACTATCTCACTGACAGTGATCTTCTCATAGGGCTTATCTGCCATAAGATGTATCAGTGCAAGCTGCAGGCATTCCCTGGTCAGCTGGTTTGACTCCTTATTGTTCATTCGCAGCACTTCTTTTTTCTGCAGTTCTGTCAAAGTTTTATTTTCGGATTGCATAGTATCCACCATCTTACGCGCTACAAAATCCACGTTTTTGTAACGCCCTCTCAATTTCGGTAACAACTGTCAGTTCCGTAGCCTGTGACGTTGTGTTTCACATGTCTTGATGTTACACTTGTAACATCAAGACGAGTATAACATCAAACAAGGTGCGTGGCAAGTATGGAATATGATATTTTTAAACTGATGTTCATATCGGTGATCATCTCTTTTTTAGGATATGCTACTGAAAACATCTGGCTTCTTTTTACGAAGGGATACATGGATAACCGGAATACAGTACTGCCCTTCCTTTCGGGCTATGGACTGTCCGTAGTCGGTTTTTATCTGCTGGTAGGAACACCTTCTGAAACACATTTTGACGTGATATATTATGTGCAGGCTGTCATTACCGTAGGAATCGGTGAAATCCTGCTGGGAACATTTGTAGAAAAATATATAGGTGTCGTATACTGGAATTACAGCTGGATCCCGCTGCATCTGACAAAATACACATCCCTTCCTACCAGTCTGGGATTTGCAATGATCACCATGCTTTTTATGAGGTACTGCTTTGATCCGATAATGGATACTCTCGCCCTTATCCCAAGGGACCTGCTCTGTCCTGCCTCAGTTTTTCTCTTTGTGCTGATCAATTTAGATACGCTGCATGGCTTTATGGAAATGCGCAAGAATCATAAACAGTATTCCTTGTGGAAGATTGAACTACCGCGCAGCATTGAAGACTTTCCCGTGCTTTTCCACTAAGGGAAAGTCTTTTCTGATATTTTATTCTGAAATGTTTTTCTGAAGTATTATCCAATAATATCACTCAGCTGCAATCTCCGCCACTTTGCAGCCGGCCGCTTTTATCAGGTCTGCAGGAGCAAGCTCTATCTGAAATCCCACCTTCCCTGCACTGACAAAAATCTTATCCAGGGCAGGTGCAGTTTCGTGGATAAAAGTCGGGAACTGCTTCTTCATTCCGATAGGAGAACAGCCGCCATGGACATAGCCAGTCAGAGGAAGCAGTTCCTTCTGCTTTATCATGCTGACTGCCTTTTCTCCTGCTGCCTTCGCAGCCTTCTTAAGGTCCAGCTCAGCCTCAACAGGCACTACAAACACATAATATGCACCGGACTTTCCCTGGGTCACCAGGGTCTTAAATACCTTCTCTGCGGGTTCTCCTAAAATACCGGCAATCTGTGCACCGCTCATGGTCGCGTCCGGCTCGTAGGAATGGCTCTCATAGGGAATCTTCTTTCCGTCAAGAACCCTCATAACATTTGTCTTTTCTTCCTTCTTCATCTCTCTCAGCCTTTCTTCGTTATCCTGCTTTTTTCGGCTGCCTTACATGCCAAACTCTTCACAAAGCCTATCAAAGCGTGCCTGCTCTTTTTCCTTTACCGCCTTGGACAGATCATTCATGCAGTGGTGTATCACATCCGCATCCTTTAAGGCCTCGTCCATGGGCGAGTCCGTTACCAGCTTGTCATCATGATGGTAAATTGCGGAACATATCATATCCGTCTCCGCCTCGTCCGTAAGTTTCAGCTCTTCAAGGATACTCCTTGCAAGCTCTGCTCCCTTGTGGGCATGATCATCATATGAGCCTGTCTTATAAGCATGAAGGTCATGCAGCATTGCAGCCATTGAGGCAATCTCGGGATCCAGCCCACGCTTTTTTGCAATCATGGTTGCCGCCAGCGACACACCGTAAAGATGTGCTATGGCGCTTGTCCTTTTGTCTGTGTCCTCAATTTTATCCAGCTCGGCATCCACATATTTACGAAGCTCTTTTAGTCTGCTCATGATTAATTATTCCTCCGATTGTTATCATACATCTTTTTACAGCTGTCCGGAATATTTTTTCCTGCATATTCTTCTCTTGCAAGCTGAAAGCAGAAATCAGTCCCCATATACACGCGAAGGCTAAAGTGACATTCCAACAAAAAAGCAGGATACCGCATTTAGTATCCTGCACAGTTTAAACAATCTCATGTTCTTTCAAAGCTATATTTTAAAAATCAGTCTTCTTTTTCTTCCGCTTCCAGTATCTCATCCAGACTCTGTTCAAATGAATCTAAATCTTCAGTCCTCGCAGCAAGTTTGAGAAGCTGTTTCAGGTTTTCTTTTTTATTTACCCTTTCAAGTTTTTCAACGACAGTTTCCGGAACATCCCCGGCATCATTCAGCAGTTCCATGATGTACTCAATGCCGGTATCCTTTGCCGCTTCCCTTTTCTCGCTGTCTATGATATCCCCAAATGTCATAATGCTCCTCCTGACCTCCGGATCAGTCTTGACTTTGTGTATATATACCTCCAGTTCCTCCGTGGCTTCATCCACAGCAGAAACCGACCTGCTATTCTGGATATAGTTTAGCATGTTTTTTATAGCCTGACTACCGCCTTTCGAACCCGTGACAGCCCCTGTCTTTGCATTACATCTTCCGTGAAACTCGACGAACTGTCGTTGAAAAAAGAATTCACAGAACTATAAGATTAACTACGGATATTATTTTATCCTTGTTCCAACATACTTGCAACCGGAAAATTTTCATCAAAAACGGGGCAGGCATATTTGCCTGTCCCTTCGCAGGTTGGATTTATTCAGCTTTCTGTACTGTCATGAGCTTACTGTGCATTGACATAGTCATGCAGGAACTTTAAGCCGTAGAAGCTGTCCTGCCTTGCAAGGATCTCTGCAAGCTTAGGATCGTCGCCCTTAATGGTCATTGTGTGTTCCTCATTGTTGTAAACGAATTTCACGGAAAGGGTGACACCGGGGTTAGCCGCAAGACTTTCGTCTGTATTCCAGATTTATTTGTCTATTACTTTATCATCGGCTCTATCTGCTGCTTCTACTTCCGGTTCCTTCTCCGCCTTCTTCTCTTTCTTCCATAATCCGCATAAATACGTTGCAGCCAGCCCCATCACGGTACCGAATACTATTCCCGCAAGGACATCCGTGGGGAAATGAAGGAAGAGATACATACGGCTGAAAGCAATGATCGCTGCCATAATGAATACCGGAATGCCGGCTTTCCTGTGTCTCATAAATACCGCCGTTGCGGCCGCAAAGGACCAGGCAGAATGGGTTGATGGGAATGATGAACTGGATGGTCTTTTTACCAGCAGCTCAAAAGTCTGGTCGATATGGCAGGGCCTCGGACGGTCAAAGAGATTTTTGAGCACATACTGTCCCAGCACGAAAACAAATACATATGACAGCAGTACCGCAGCACCGGCCCGCCTGGTTTTCTTAAAAAGCAGAAGGGCCACGCCCACGATCAGCCATATCTGGCCGTATGAACCGGCAATGGCCGTAACCAGCAAAAAAAACTTATCAAGTATCTCGTTGTGGGGAATTGCATAAAGAAAAGATAGTTCCATATTGCCTCCTTAAAATAAAAATCAATCAACTGATATGTAATGACCTCCTG
>DGSK01000003.1 GCA_002393955.1 Lachnospiraceae bacterium UBA4364
TTGGTATAGAAAAAGAGGCTGTCACCACTTTTAGTGCGACAGCCCCTTTTAGTTAAAAAAAGAATAGTTAGTCTATAAGTAAATGAAAGGAGGCAGATCGGTTAGCAATAACCATCAATGAAAATGTAAACTATATTGTGGAATGTGGAGGAAATACTATGACAACAACAAATCTTTATAAAAACTATACAGCAACGAGATATTCTGATGAGGCTGAATATATGGGGGATTACGGTGACTGCAATTTTTGCAAAGACAATACAAGCGATAATATTGCTCAGACATGTAAGAAAGCCACTATAGGTACTGTTATAGGGTGGGTGTTTGCAGTAGTTGGTGTGATATCTGCTATTGTGACCGGTCTTATTTTAATTGGGATAGTCCTTGCCGTGGTGGCATTTATACTTGTTGGAAAATTTGTTTTCGATTTAGTATTGCCTGTAGTAGGAGGTGCGATTTCTATTTCAATCATTGTTGTGGTAGCTGCCTTGGCATTTCTGATAAAAATAGCCATTCCTTTTATTTAGGATACAAGCTGCTTATTTATATTTATTTAATGCTTTTTCGTAAGTTTCCATAAAGCGTTTTCTTAAGTCTTGTGGACTAATGATTTCTGCTTCCTTACCAAATGAAAAGAAGTAGTTAATTATCTGTTGTTGTGTGCAATTAAAGATATAAATATCATCTGTAGAAAGCTCATCTATTTTTTCGGGACGGGAGTAAAGTCTTGCCTGGTAGTTTTGTTTCCCTTTTTTAGATAGTCTTACAGCTATTTGTTCAGGTTTTCCGATAAGATATGCAGGGGAATTATCGGAAAGTTGTTTTTTTATATTTTTTAATTCCTTTTGATTGAGGTGAAACTTTTGGTTAAGCATAGTTGGCATTTTTAGCCTTGCCATCGAAAAAGAGGCGACTATTTTGGATGACTCATCTTCGCCTGTCTTTCTGGAGTAGCATACCAGGTATGATTGTGTATGAAATAAGTCAGGAAGTATTTTATAGGGATAGACATAGAATAACTGTTCTTTTCCGTTTATTGGTGTCTTAATCTTTAATATTTTATTTTCTCGACATGCCTGCTCTACTATTTCGTAAACATCCTTTTTTATTATCCGCTCTCTCTCAATAAAGGGAAGCGAACAGTATTCTTTGATAATAGAACAAATATATTGTCCTGCATGGTTATAATATTTTTCTTCAGAACAATCCTCTGTGAGATATTCTATGTTTTTATTGTTAATACGATATGTGTGGGGGATTCCTGTGTATTTAGAAAAATCCTTTTGGGTGTCATCATTATCTTGGGATATTTCTTTTTTTAAGTCATCTTCTTTTTCGGAAAGTAGTTTATCAATTAGATTTTTTTTGAGGGCAGGGTCTATATTTGAATTAGCGAAAAGCATTTCCAACTCTACTCTCCGTTGTTGTAATTGCAGAGAAATGGAGGATTTTGCTTCATCCTTGAAATTATCAAATACAGTATTGATGAATGCTGAATTATTTTTTATACCAAACGTATTTATATCTTCGGACATAGTATAAAGTGCCTTTCTAGTCAAAGATATCCGGATCTTTTGCTGCTCGTTAATCAATGAATTGCCATTTTTATAAGTAAATCCCATATTTCTCTCCTTATGTTACCCAAATGGTAACGTAAATAGACGTAAAAAACAAGAAATAATACATAAAACGTAACATAAAAATAAAATTACTGTTCACTTGCTGTTACTATTTGAAGACGGTATAGTATAAATAAGTTCGGTAGTACAGCCGCTTCGAGGATCTCAAACAAATAGGTGATGTAAAAAATTTTTCTAAAACAGTTAAAAATTGGCTTTCCAAATCCAAAAAGTAATAGAGAGGGCGGGATGATGAAAGGAGGTGAATAAAGTGGATTATGATGGCACTACTATAGGAATATATAAGTAAATGGTTTTATGTTTGGTGTCGTGGATTATGTGGTTTGTTTGAAAGGAGAATAAGCATATGAGTAGATTATTTGACAATGTAATAGCAGGTGCAACAGCAGGCGGTATTATCGGCGGAGCTATAGATGGATTAACTATTATGGGGACAGTTGCCGGAGGACCTGTGGGAGGTGTTGTAGTTACAGGAACAAAGACAGCGTTGGGAACTATTATTGGCGCGTCATTGGGGGTGGCTTTGACTGTTGTGGAAGAAATCGAAGAGTTATAACTATTTTAAAGGCAATAGCATTGGATGAATATTAACGCAGATTGTGTGAGGAGGAATTGATATGGGTAGAAGAGGAAATAGTGAACTTACAATGGTAATACCGCAGTTAAACAAAAAGGAGGCATGTGCACTGAAAAATTCGTTAATCGAAGCTAAAAAAACTTATGCCCCTCATGCGAAGGCCAGTATTGTGATTGGAAAGAAGGAGAATTTCTGCAAAATTGTTCAAAAATGTAATCATCAACTTGATTTGCAAAAAACAGTTAAAAATAGAATGTGCAGATCTATAAGTAAATAGAAAGGGGGTGACAAACACATGGATTCTAAAACAAAAATAATGGTATTGGTAGTGCTGGCCGCCTCTCAAGTTCTTGTTGGATGGATTCCAGGTATAGGCAATGCTGTTAACGCATCAACAGCAGCTGCTTTGACAGAAGGAATAGGCTGGGCCATGGCGAATGAATTTTCAAAGTACTGAAGTTTTGGGAAGTGATATGGACGTAAGCAGATGGAAAAAATCAGATGGATTAAGAGCAGGTACGGAGGAAGTTAGACTTAAAAATCGTTACTCAAATCCATATGACGGAAAGAAGGGATTCGGGTATTGTGGCTTTTGTGGAAGGAGAATGCCCAACATGTTGCTTTATGGTGGACAGTTTGGAAAAAGGTGTAGTAATTGTTTTGGAAAAGTTCGATAGGTGGAATGTGTTATGTCAAAAAGAAGTTCAGCTCATACTAATGCACAGCGTCAGGGACGCATGAGAGATTACGGAACATGTCAGCTTTGTGGCAGTAAAAATCATCCGGAGGGGCATCATGCTATGGATTATCAGTTCGGTGGTTTGCCCAAGGTAAGTAACATTGTGACCCTGTGTCGTGACTGTCATAAAAAGGTTCACAGAGGGGAGGTGGATATTAAGGTTTTGTAAGAACCAAGTATTATATTTATATCTATAGGCTACAAATTAATCAGAATGTGAAAGCAGTCAGAAAGAGAGGTAATCGACATGTCGGGTAATAAAAAGTCAAAAAATTACAGAGTGCTTGACATATATCATCGTCTTTGTGAAGGCCATACTGTCATTAAGTCTGCCGAAGCGATTACCCATGGAGTAGATGAAAGATCAATACAACGGGATATAGATGATATAAGGGATTTCTTAGACGAACAGCATATAACAAAAGGTGACGGACGTGAGGTTATGTATGATCGTGTGCGTAAGGGCTATGTAATGCTTGGTGATGAACCATCTATGATGACTAATGGTGAAATTATGGTGATGAGTGCATAATTGAAGCAGAGGTGTACGGAAAAGGTGTCCTAATATGGCTTTTGAGTCAGGGAAGTAAGGTGGAGTTACTGGAACCTGAATGTATGCGTAATGAAATTAAACAGATTATCAGTGAAATGAACAAATTATATGCGTAAGTTGGATATGGATTTTTTATAAATGAAAGAGAGGTTGATAAGATGACTTTTGTAGCAAATTGGAAAAAATGTTCCAGGTGTCATAAGATGTATTCTTTGAATCCGGATGTGGGTGTTTACAGTTGCCCATGGTGCGGAAAGGGGAAAAATATTTTGAGTGTAATAAAGAAAAGAACTGGCATGTATCCGGGAATTATACATGAAGAAAAATTGAGACATTGAAAGTACTTGGAGTAATATGAAAAGCAGGTGGCCACGGCCGCCTGCTTTGAACGGGTTATTTTGTAGCCATGGTTTTCAGCTTGGCCGCATAATAGCTGTGCTTGTCACTGGGAACTCCGAGTGCAGACAGCGCTCTCTCAATGCTGAAACCCTCGTTGCGGATAAGATTTTTGACATGGTTGATGGTTTCATAGTCGGTGGTTTCTTCTTTTACCCTTGCAGTAGTTTCATCTATTATCTCTTTTTTCCATGTTCTCACAGCGGTACACATATCGTAGTCACTCCCTTCTGTGTTTCTGATAGCTGACCTGTTCTTCCACAGGGACGGTGTATTGATCATTACGGATATTGCCTCCAGAGTTTCTTCGTCAACATGTCTGAAGATTTCATTTTCCTGAATGGCTTCAAGGCCGGCCTCTTTGTGTTTTATACTGATAGCCTCTAACAGTTTTCTGAGCTCTGTGTGAAAAGGATCGAAATCATCGATTTCGTTCACACACACCAGATGAGGCCTGTAGTCCTGAAATATTTCGCTCATGCCGTCAGCATCGCTTCAGAAATCCATCATATCCTTAAGGCTTCTCGGACCATCCCACCTCTTTTCTCCATGATACAACCAAAGTACATGCACAGGCAAGAGTTTATCATCTTTACGCAACCCACTGAAGCGCTCAGAGTAGCTAGCATAATCCTTTGCCTTGTCATGTTCTCTTTTTATGATCTGGCACTGTTTTTTGTAGCGGGCTGTCATGTAGCCTAAGTCTCGTGCAGGTAGTATATAGCTGATGGTTTTGATGCATCTTTCGCTGTCTTGGCTTTTCTTAGACCGAGGTCATGACTTATATTTAATGATGAAATATAGCATTTGTGGTATGAGTGTTACGGATTGTGAGAAAAATATATGAGGAATATTTTCATAAAAATTTATCTGAAAATACAGTAAAAAAACTGTTAATGGCCTGTAGATCATCGGGGCTTAGGAAATAATAAAGATGTATGTTTTAAATATTAACATAGCTGATGTGCTAATGCCGCAAATGAAATTTGTCGTGGGGTAAACTTAAATTGTAAATATGATGTATGTGTGCTATTATGAATGCGAGGTTATACTCAATGCAGTTTGGTAACTGAATATAGAAATGTAACAATTTTGTAACAAAAGAGCACAAAGGAATGACGAATTGTGAACAAAATATGAACAAAGGCCTATATTAAGTACAAAACGAAGAAGTATATACAATTAAGTTGAAAATAAATGCTTAAATCCATCTACAGTAGGGTGTTCCAGGGGCCTACCGTAGAAAAGGGATGAAGCCCGATTAGGGCATTGACACGTGTTATTACCTTCGTTTATTGCTTTTTCCTCGCTTGGCGGTAGAAAAGGGATGAAGCCCGATTAGGGCATTGACACAATATTATTTTGCTTACGTCCCAAACTTAGGACACCGTAGAAAAGGGATGAAGCCCGATTAGGGCATTGACACATTTCATATGCTGCTGCCATTTCTGCTATTGTCATCGTAGAAAAGGGATGAAGCCCGATTAGGGCATTGACACTAATTAAATCCTCTCTTTCTTTGTTAATTGTGTTTGTGGTAGAAAAGGGATGAAGCCCGATTAGGGCATTGACACACCACATAAGCCGAATATAAACCCGATCCTATTGATAGTAGAAAAGGGATGAAGCCCGATTAGGGCATTGACACAATATTCCTGTAATGATTCCGCCTGTTGCTAATCTGCGTAGAAAAGGGATGAAGCCCGATTAGGGCATTGACACACTGTCGCCCATATTGCTGGGGTTTTCATTTCTATAGTAGAAAAGGGATGAAGCCCGATTAGGGCATTGACACGCTAATGCTGTTGTCATTCCTAATGCCCAACTACCAAAGTAGAAAAGGGATGAAGCCCGATTAGGGCATTGACACAGCCATTCGCCTCCTTCTCTAAGCCAGTCTATTAGTAGAAAAGGGATGAAGCCCGATTAGGGCATTGACACAGATATAAGTAAACAAATTACAAAAGATACTACTGTATAAAGTAGAAAAGGGATGAAGCCCGATTAGGGCATTGACACATCTCAGGTTCAGGATCTTTAATGCAAGATTTATCTTGTAGAAAAGGGATGAAGCCCGATTAGGGCATTGACACAGATAAATTCTTTTGTCATCTCTGACTCCTTTTCTGTGGTAGAAAAGGGATGAAGCCCGATTAGGGCATTGAAACCTGTATCATCGTTTATTTCGCCAGAAAGAAAGACTATATAGAAAAAGGAAGAAACCCGGCTAGGGTATTGACTGTGTCCAAGAAAATGAGTCACTTTTGCGTGGCTCACTTTTATTTGCAATAAGCATTCTCCATATACGTGAAAAGGCTGTTTAGGTCAATAATAAAAAACGTCTGTAGAAAATACAGGCGTTTTTATTTTTCAAAAATAGACGGAGGATGTGAAAAATGATAATTACAAAGAATTACCGATTACGTGAGTGGAGCGGAGGCATTATGCTGGTTGAACCAGATTCTTATGGAAACTGTCCGGACTGTGGATCAAGAGAACTTAAATATAGGGATTATTGCTACAGAATCTGTAAAGAAATAGATGCTGATGCAAAGTCTTATTTCATCATCAGTGTTAAATGTGAGTATTGCGGAAGACTACATAGGATATTGTCTGACTTTATGCGGGCATATGGACAGTATTCGTCAAAGGCGGTGCGTGATGTTGTCGCTGGTGAAGTGAGTAATGATGACGTGATTGAATATCCATGTCAAATTACAATGAATCGTTGGAAGAATAAAAGCAACGAATAAACTTGCACCGACTTTGTTTTGCACAGTGTTTGTTTAAATCATATTATGGAGAAAAGCGGCAAATACGCGTGCATTGGAGGCTCGGTATATGAATAAAGAACTACAAAAAAAGACGGATCAGTGGATGCAGTTAGAACGCAAAACCTTAGGTAGTGTATTTCTTCAGTGCATTATCGTATGTTTTTATGAAACGCTCTCGCAGTTCTTTGGGGCTTAGGATTTCAACGTCTTCACCAAAAGGGAAGAAATAGTTAAAAATCTGATATTGTGTACAGTTAAATTCGAAGATATCATCAGCAGACTTTATTATATCGGGACGCATAAAAAGTTTCTTCTGATAGGTCTGCTTTCCTTTGGGTGTTAGTCTGACTTTTATCGTTTCGGTCTTTCCGGTGAGATATGCGGGAATTATGGCTTTATCATATGTATAAAGACAACGTCTTGATCAGTTTTAAGCAACTCGAATAAATTCAGTTATTAAGCATCAGAAATTATTTCAAAACGGTTAAAAAGAGGCACTCACATTCCATAAGGTAATAGAAAGGAGGTGAACAGGATGGATTACGATGGCTCTACTATAGCGATATGTAAGTAAAAGTATTTTGTTTTTCAAAGAGTTTTATGCAGTTAGGTGTGAAAGGAGATTTAGGTATGAGTAGATTATTTGAGAATGTTACTGCAGGTGCTACAGCGGGAGGAATTATTGGCGGAGCAATAGATGGGTTAACTATAGCGGGGACTGTTGTCGGTGGTCTAGCTGGAACTGCGGTGGTTACAGGTACCAAGGTTGCCGTGGGGACTCTTGTTGGCGGGGCACTAGGTATAGTTTTGACTATAGTGGAGGAGAGTGAATGGGCATAATAGCTACTGTTGGAATCCAAGGAGAGAGGGGGGATGCATATAAAATAAAGTCTCTGTAAAAACTGAAAACAGCACAAAATAAGAGGAAATGGTATGAGTAAAATAATTAAGGGTGTAGTAATGGTTTTATCAATTTTATATATATTGTCACCGATTGACCTGCTTCCGGGACCGTTTGATGATACGCTTGTCTTATTGCTAAATGTTGCGACACAAAAATTTCTTAGGTCTCCGATTTAAAGGTGAAAATGGTAAAAAAGGTTGAAAAGTCAGAAAGGAGAAGGTTGAAAATGTCAAAAAGAAGTTCAGCATATACTAATGCACAACGCCATGGGCGAATGAGGGATTTGGGAACATGTCAGATCTGCGGCAGCAGAAACCATCCGGAGGGGCATCATGCAATGGATTATCAGTTCGGGGGATCGTCAAAGGCAAGCAATATTGTCACTTTGTGCCACTGTTGTCACCAGAAAGTACACAGGGGGAGATGGATATAAAAATACTATAGGAAATATAAAAATAAGCGTGAGAATTTGGTATAATTGTTTTGTGTTCTAGAGGTCTAAGAAGGGGGAAATTTCATGAAAAAATTTATCACATATGTTTCAATGCAGCCACAGGGAAATCTTGAAAAAATACACTATGAGCCGGGGGACGAGCTTGAAATCCGTACGGATCATGATGTGTGCTTTCCGGTAAGTATACTGGTTGATAATTATGCTAAAGAGGATGATTCTGTTGAAGTCATATGCTTAAAGGAAATAGATAATCCTGATGTGGAGAGAAACTTTCAATGCTTAAAGGAGGAAGTGTCAGAATTATTAGGTGGGCGGAATGTGGATTGCAGGTATTATGAACTCTACATTTCGCCGGAAGAAAAAATCGATACACATCTTGCTACATTTGCTCATTTGATAGAGCATATCGATGATGAGGACGAGATATATGCATGTGCAACTTACGGCACAAAACCTATCCCTATTATAGAGTTGATGGCGTTGGATTATGCGTATAGGGTGAAGAAAAATGTTACCATAGGAAATATTGTTTATGGTAAGGTTGACAGACGTAATGAGAAAAAGGCGGCAAAATTATACGATATAACGGCACTGTTTTTCATGTCACAGATAGTGGGCCATTTAGCTGAACAGAATGTTCCAGATCCGAAAGCACAGATATGCAGGTTTCTTGGTTTGGAGGATGAAGAGTGATGAGTGAACGGATGGATAAGCGGAAAGCTGAATTAGACGAAATTGCCAACTCTGGCGGTCTGAAATCGAATTTGGCAAGGGTATATGCGTACTTGCTCGAAAAGGATGACAAAGACTATTATCATAATCTAGCAAAAGATTTAGCAATGAAATTATTTAAGAATTCATCAAATGATTCTAAAAATGAAATTGATGAGTCTGGTATTTATTTTGATGCAGAAAGTATATATTGTGATGTCATGATATCAAGCGTCAATAAATATGATCCAACCAAGGGGGCTAAGTTTACCACCTTTTTTATTAATCAATTAAAATATGCGTATTGTGATGCAATAAAGAAACAGAAAAAAGAAATACTGACAGATGATGAGCAGTATTTAGATCTTAAAGTAGACAACAGTATATCGGCAGAAAATGAATTTTGGGATATGGAAGAAAGAGTTGAATGTCATATGGATCTGTTATACGAACTTATGCGTATAATAGCGGCGACAAAGAGAACTCAGAAAAAAATGATGACACTATTTTATACAGATGATATGATGAAAATTTTTTCTGACATTGGTTTTGAAAAAAGTCGGGAATACAGACATGAGAAAGTAATCTATTCAAGCATAGAATCGGAACTCGTGGATTATGTATATTCAGATAAGGTTGAAAGTTTTAAAGATATGGCAAGTATTCCAAGAAAAAAACTACGCCAATTGATTGAGTACTATGATAGCGAGAATTTGCAAAAAGATGTAAAAAAATCCTATGACGGGATATGGGGTATGAGAGAACGAGAGAATGCGGACAGGGAGATAGAGCTGAATCTATCAAATAATATTTATATTTCGTATTTGTTTGTAAAAGAATATGATGAAAAAAATAGAACTACGATTCCTTCGCCACATCCGCAGGAATATGTATCAAAGTACAGAAGGATTTATACTGATAGAAAAAACGATTTAGGTAAAAGAGAGGGATATATTGATGATAATTAATCTTTCTAATCATCCGAGCTCTAAGTGGGATGAAAAACAGATACATGATGCTTTATTATTTGGGGATATAGTGGATATGCCTTTTCCGAATATAAGCGTTAGTATTGACGGGCATCAGATGGATGAGTTGGTAGATGATTATTATGAAAAAATATTGAAATATAAAGATCCCGTAGTGATGATTCAAGGAGAGTTTGTTTTTGTATTTAGGCTTGTGACTCGTTTAAAGGCTAAAGGAATCCGGGCGATATCGGCATGTACTGAACGAATTGTGAGCGAGGAAATACAGGAAGACGGAAGCCTAAAGAAAACATCAAATTTCAGGTTCTGTGGTTTCCGTGATTTTTAGTAATTATGCATCTTTAAATATGTCGTATTGGAGTTTGATATATTCCAGGGAAAAATGAATGAATTGAAACTTGAAAAACTGTTACAAGTAAAATATATAAAATTGCACTTTACGCTGGAAGTTATAGAAGACTGTGTTTTGCCTAAATATAAGTCTTCAGCCTTACGCGGCGGAATGGGTGAAATGCTGCTTCGGGTCAATTGCATATCAAACCGGAATTGCGAAATATGTGAATATGAACCTGAGTGTATAGTTCGCAGGATTATTTATTCGAAGATGCGTATTAAACCGTATTTCATGACCTCGGGAGATAGTGTTGGATATGTAATCAACTGTGAAAACTATAAAAGAAACTTCAAAAAAGGAGATTATGTTGAGTTTGACATGATACTCTTTGGAAGGATGATAGTTTATTTCGGACAGATTTTGCAGGCTTTTCAGATGCTTGGCATCTATGGTATAGGGAAGGATGAAGTAAAGTTTCGGATTGTACGCATAGCGAATAGCAGACGGGAAACCGTTATGGATGGAGAGAATGTCTATATGCCGCTCGTAAAACCGATGTATATCAGTGACTATGTTTCCTATCGAATAAATAAAGTAAATGAATCTGACAAGCTTGTTTTTTATACGCCGTTGTCATTGAAGTGCCAAGGTGTGTATTGTAAAGAATTTAATATCTGCGAAATCCTAAAAAGTGCAGAGCGTAGGATTTATATGCTGAACTGTTATGAGGGGATAGAAACAGAGCGATTGAATACGGATGACTATGCACCTATTCTGCTATCGCAAATAGTAAAGGAGAGTTGCGTGTGTAGGTTTTCATCAACACATGATCAGAGAATTGCATTGAAAGGCATTGTGGGAGAGGTTAAGCTTGCTGAAGTCCGGCGTGAGGCAATGGAATTGCTTTTGGCGGGGGAATTGGTTCATATAGGAAAGAATACAAGTTTTGGATTTGGAAAATATATTGTGAAATAAAGGGGGACACGAAATGACAGATTGGGGAAGTATTATAAAGGCAGTTAATGAGAATAACATGAATAGGATTTTAATTCTGTCTCTGGGTACAGGAAATTTGCGAGCAAAAAAAGATGCCCCAGCAAAAGCTATTTATGAAAAAGGAAATGACGACGTTTATCGTACAGCAAACTATCAGTTTTTCGGGGATGAAGAGATTGTTGTATCAAGATTTGTTGCAGAACCATTGATAAAAAAACTCAAACCAGATACCGTAATAATGGTTGGAACTGTAAAGTCTGCCTGGTCAGAAATATATAGGGAGTACTATGGAGAGAAAAGAAAAAAATGCGATGAAAAATTGTTTACAGAACTGTATGAAAAAGAAAGCGAGTATGGCATTTATTGTTCTGAAGATGAGTTGGACCGATTCGAAGATCGAATAAATGAGATTTATAATGATGGTCAAGTTTTTAAAGACATATGTCCGCGTATAAAAGTAAGAGTAATCCTTACAAAGTATGGTGTTACAACAGAGGAATTAGCTGACAATTACCATCGTATTTCAAGGCTTCGTGATTATCTTAGAGAAGACGTTATAAATAGTGTGTCGTTTGATATTACACATTCATTCAGGTCTATGCCATTGTATAACCTGATTGTCTTAAACTATTTCAGTAACATTAGCAGAAGTGACGTTAGGATTGAACACATTTATTATGGCAATTTGGATATAAGCAGTGAATACAATAATATAGCGGGGATATCTGATTTAGCTGAGCTATCTAATGTGCTTAGTCTGACAAATGCAATCTCAGATTTTAGAAATTCGGGTAACGCGAAAGCTGTGATAACACTATTGCCGGAAGATACCGATCAACGTAAAAAGATAAAAAAAACTTTGGAGGAGTTTGACTGGGCTACGCAGATTAATGACCTGAAGAATATGGAGATGTCATTAGGGCGATTGATAAAAGCGCTTGAAAAAGAACTTGAAGTGAAAAGGGATAGATCGGAAAAGTTTTTGGATATATATAACATGATTAGTGATACTTTGAAAGAGTCATTCCCGAATATACAAGAGTTTGACAAGATGAATTCTCTGGATGAATATCCATATTGCTACGGTCAGATACAGACAAAGCTTGGAATGTGGTTCATGATGACAAATCGATATGGTCAAGCTGTATTGATTGCTACTGAAGCTGTTAGAAGTTTTTTGGTTCCAATATATCTGATTCGTGAGAACAAGAAGATTACAAGAGAAACGTGTGCAAGAGAGGAGAATAGAAAAGAAGGCGAGAAGATGATAGATGAACTCTTGAATAGTAATTTACTGAGTTCTGAATCTAAGCAGATGTTGGGACAGTTAATTAAAATGAAAAAAATGCGAAATGTGTTCGCTCATAATATCCCAGAAAAAGAGAGTTATGAAAATGAATATATAGAACCACAGAAGTTCATAAAGAACTTCTATGAGGCATTATATGAATTTGGCATGGAGTTACAGGAAAAATGGAGTGATATAGTAGGGTGTTATACCGATCCGGCGCTTTATGAAATTCATGAAATTCATGAAATGAAAATTACAGGCAAGACAAATACCCGCAAACAATTTAGGGGACGGCTTGAGAATGGTTCTTCGGCGATGATACCTATAGATCAATTAAAAGGAAAAATGGATGTTCAGTCAATGGATGATTATATGGAAAAAACAATAAAAGTCAAACTAACTGGTTATAATAAAAATCAAAATAGTTATGATGCAGTACTTGCTGAATGATGTATAAGGAGGATGGGAAAATAATATGGATCAAAACAAAGCGGTTCTTGCGATGTACGATGTTAGGGGTAAACAGGATTTTATATTTAGGACAAATAAGATCCAGGAGATAGTCGGTGCTTCATGGCTTATAAGGGACGTGTTTGATGATTATCTCTTTGACGCTGCACGAGGATTATTTGATGGATGTAAGGGTATTTATTCATATAAACATGATTCAGGAACGACAAAGTTTAGTGTAGAGGCCTATAACAGGCATATTTGTGATAATTACGTTGGAGAGGTCGTTTATGATGGCGGCGGTAATTTTATATTGCTGTTTAAAGATATGGATACATTTAAAGCTGTGACCTATGAATTTTCAAAAAGGATCATGGAGGAAATTGGTTCGTTAAGAGTGCTTGGAACGGCGGTCCCGATAGGTGAAGGATTTTCGGATTATAAAGCAGATATCGGAAGGTTATATGCAGAACATAGGGTACATGAAGCCTGTGAAAGTAAAGTGGATCCTTGGGGATGTCTTCCAATCGTACAAGTCGACAGAGAAACGTCACAGCCGCTTGTGGATTATACAAAAATGTTAGACGGGAAGAATATAAACGATAGAGTTAGGGAGACTATAAAAGCAAAAGGAATAAAGGGAAAACTGACTAAGGAGTCATTTGCGAAGCTTTTAAAGTATCACGTAGAAATGGAACGTATAGGGGATACTAAATCAAAACTTACGGATATTGAACGAGATTATTATAGGAAAAATGAGAAAATTCTCGATAATATCGTTGAAGAAAAGGGAATAGATTCTCAGCTTGCTGTTGTCTATATCGATGGAAATAATATGGGAGCACAGGTACAGAAGGCAACGAATGATGCAAGAGATTATGAATCAAGCATAGAAAAATTGAGGCTGTTTTCTGAAACAATCCAGAAAACATATGTGGAAGAGGGTATTAAGGCGGCATTGGGGACGGATATAAATAGTGTAGAGGATTTTCGCGTTATTGTATCTGCCGGAGATGAGATAAATTTTGTCGTAAAGGCAAAAGATGCGTTTGACTGTGCGATGAGATATTTAAGCAAACTTAGGGAATCGGATGATGCATCTGCATGTGCCGGCATTTCAGTGTTTCATAGTCATGCCTCATACGCTGATGCATATAGGATTGCTGAAGAAGCATGTGAGTCTGGCAAACGTAAAATGAAGGAAATGAAACTTTCGCGGGCGTCGTTTATTGATTTTCATATTGCACAGGGTGCATACGGGGTGTCACTTGAGTCGATACGTGATAGGGAAAATGGTACGATAATAAGCAGACCATGGTATATATGGGGGGACATGGATGTAGACGGTTTCACGGTTACAAAATATGAAGATGTTAAGAGAATGGCTAGTCTTTTTAATAAATATGCAAGAAGCAATATAAAGGGACTTGCAAAGACGGCAAGAAAGAGTTTGGCTGAGCTTGACTTAGAGCTGAAACGTATTAGGGCACATGCTTCCATAACGGATGAAGAAGATAATAGGGAGTGGGACTGGCTTGATAATCTCGGACGGGAAAGAAAGGAATACAGAAGAAACCTTATCTATGACATTTCCATTTCATATGATTTATGGATGAAGAATATATAAAGGAGTGAGCAGGTATGAGCAGAATAAGAATAGAGCTGTTATCGGACCTTTGTACTGGATCAGGTTATTCTTTCGGGGGAATAATCGATGGAGATATTTGCTTTGATGAGCTTGGGATTCCTTATATACCGGCACGGCGAATTAAAGGCTGTATGAGAGAAAGCCTTGAAAATATTCTATATGCCAAGTATGCCGATAAAAAAATATCGGATAGGTTATTTGGCATAAGAGGGAGAAATATTGCGGAAGGTGCTATTAGGATCGGAAATGCATATGTACAGAATTATTTTGTGCTGAAGGATTATTTGGCTCGTAACAGTGGCAAACTTGGTGTTGATCAGCAAAGTGTTTTGGATCGTTATACACATGTCGTAGGCCAGACCGCTATGAAGGATGGTGTGGCGGATAATATGACTTTAAGATACACAAGGGTTATAAATGAATTTGATCCGTGCACAAATGAACCGCTTGTATTTGAGGCGCAGATATCCTATGACGAAGTGGATGAGCAGATAGTTGAAGATATTCTTAAATCAACGAGACATCTCGGGATGAAAAGAAACAGAGGCATGGGAAACGTCAGATGCTGTTTAGAAAAGAATGTACAGTCATCGGAAAATACAGAGAAAACGATAGAAGAATTTATTGTAGGGGATAAAACCAGGCTTTCGTTTGTTATGGAGAATAAGGAACCGCTCGTCCTCAGCGGTGAGGCGGAAAGTGAAACGAATGATTATATCTCCGGGAAGATGCTTATTGGAATGCTGGCCTCAAAATACCTTAAAGCTGGCGGCGATGCAGAGTCGGAGGAGTTTAAAAATCTTTTTCTGGACGGTTCAACTATATATTCGAATATGTATCCGTATAAAAATGGAAAGACATATTATCCTGCCCCTGACTATGTGAACGTATTGAAGAAGACAAAAAAGTATGTGTATGTTGTTGATGCTAAGCTTCCCGTGTTTAATGATAATGATCAGTCAGAATATAATTACAATCAAGGTAATCAGCCCAAGAAATTGAAGGGGAAGTATGTATCACTTTGTGAGAATGAGATCGATGTTTTGGAAATGAAGCGTGATGTTGTTTTTCATCATCGACATGAAAAAGCCGGAAACGAAGAAATGCTATATTCATTGACTTGTATTGCTCCGGGACAGAAATTTTTAGGAACCATAGATGTAAATGAAAAATATATCCCAAAAATCAAAGAACTGCTTAGGGGAGAATGTTATTTTGGGAAGTCTAGAAGTGCTCAATACGGCCTGTGTGAGTTATCCGGAGAAAAGCAGGACCATGATACAGACAATGGTATTTGCGTGGGGAAAGGAGGATATCTAGTTGTAACATTTAAGACCGATGCTGTCATTGTCCTTGATACCGGAAGATATAGTGTTTACTATGATGAAATTCGCAAATGCATTGCATCCGAACTTGGAATTGAATATGAAGATGAGTCAGATCCCAAATACATTTCTTCTATTCAGACTAAGGTGATAACCGGATATATGAGTAAATGGAATCTGCGGAATGAACCTATTCCAGGGATAAAAGCGGGAAGTTATTTAGTCTACAAACTGACATCTGATTTTAAAGGCTCAGCTTCAATGGTAGGCGTTAGAAATATGGAAGGATACGGTCGCGTAGACTTTATGGATGCTGAGGCTTGTAGATATGACTGCATCATTGAAAGCAAAAAGGATGACGAAGGGAAAAAAATAGAGGCTGCTAATGAGTATATTAGGAATCTGATCGCTCCGGTTTTTGTTGATGAATGGGTTGCATCGATTATTGGATCAGCCATCGATAATAAAGAATTTGAACGGATAAGCAATGCTGCGATCGGACGCTGGAAACTTATGCTTATGGAGAGCCTTGATATGCATGATGATCCTAAAGCTTCATTTGAAGAATTTAAAAACCGTATTGGCTCAATCAAGACAGAGGATACAAGAAAACAGGGAGAGAGATTATATAAGCGGGTAGAACGTATATTCAACATCAATGACAGAAAAATAAGTGATAGTGCAAGTGATTGTGCAAACAAGCTGAGACTACTCGGTATAGATGAAGAAGAAATAGTTAACATTTTGCGCTCGCGGTGGCCGGAGTACGTATATGCTGTACTGACAAATAGAAAGTATATGGGAGGAAACAGAAAATGAATAAGATTTTGAAAAAGAAGTACTATCGAATTTGTTTTTCGCTTATATCTCCCATGAATATCGGATATGGTGAAGGCAGTAAGACTGACAGAGATATTTTACGTAATTCAAAAGGTGTTCCGTATGTTCCGGCATCTTCGCTTGCCGGGGTTTTTCGTGACAAAATGCCGGATGATGAAGACAGAAAAAAATATTTTGGTGAAATAGTAAAAGCTGTAGAGAATAGCAAAGAAGATCCATCCAAGACGGAGAGCCTTATACAGTTTTATGATGCAAATATATCAAATGAAAAAAGTGGCTGTCAGGAAAAGTATTATGTGTCTGTGAGAGACAGCGTGGCATTAGATGGTTTCAAGACTGCAAAAGATGGCGCAAAGTTTGATATGGAAGTTTTGGAAGCAGGGGTGAAATTTGTAACATACATAGAACAGAACTATCTTGAAAATGATGACATGGATTATGCCGGAATGATTGTTGAAAAGTTTATGTCATCAGGTGTTTCCATAGGCGGAAAGGTAACCAGGGGATATGGAAATGTAAAAGTTGATAGTGCGGAATACAGGGAATTTGATTTTAGGAACACTGGTGATATTGATGAGTGGCTTGAATTCGAACTGCATTCTGAAAAAACCTGGAATCAGTACCTGCCAGCCGAGAAATCGCAGAAAGAAAGAAAACTTACAATAAAGTTACGACAGAACGGCGGTCTCTCCATTCGAAAATATACTACGGCGGTCAGAAAAGATGGTGATGCTGCTCCTGATATGGAACAGCTGAGTTCTCATAACGGAAATGGAGACAAGATGGTTCCTGTTATTCCAGGAACAACTTGGGCCGGTGCGATTCGGCAAAGAATGAAAGAGTTTGGTGCTGATGTATCTTCCGGGAACCTTATTTTTGGCTGTGTGGGAGATGTGAAGAAACGTTCCGATATTGCGTTTAGCGAATCATACATAAATGATAGTAAAGATATGATAGTATCCAGAAATGCTATTGATAGGTTTACGGGTGGAACTGCAGCTACGGCGCTTTTTACGGAAAAAATATGTGTAGGCGGAGAAACTGAACTTAGTATAACGTGGTTAAATAAGACATCAATGCAAGAAAAGGACGCAGATGCACTTGCGGCAACTCTTACAGACCTGCATTTTGGTTTACTGGCTATTGGCGGAGCAACATCAATCGGAAGGGGTATTTTTTCCATAGAATCGATAGGTGATAAGACCATCGGAAAAGAATTAGATGGTTCTGCCGTATATGGACTGATTATTAAGGAAGTAAAGGAGGCATTTGTATGGTAAACATAGAGTATCCAGGGGGGTTATACGAATTTACGGAAAAAAACAAAGGTTTTTTCATAGCGGCCTTTACTGATGAATATATAGTTGACAGGACCGAAAACATATCTAAGTATATGCTTGATGAAAAAAAGGGGAAACTTCTTGAGATAAGGGTATTCAATGCTGATGCTGAATACAAGCTTTTCAGGAACGATATAGGAAGCGGTTTTTCTGAGCGTGTTCTTATGGATAATGATGCCGTTGATTATTATGATGAAATTCAGTATTTAGATATTGATGATGGAGTTGTACTTGCGGATGATATGGTTCAGGCTACGGGCGGCGGAAGATATCATTTGCCAATGGAAAGAAAAAAGAATGCCAGGGTTCGTATCAGATATTATTTTGACAAATATGAAACTACCGGACAGGCAAGAGTCAGTGATTGGCGTGTAGTAGATTTTGTGGAGGGAAAATAGATGGGTTACAAAAATACGGAGGATTCTAAATACAAATTTATAAATCCATATAATTTTGTAAGTGTTAATTGGAATAAAACGAATAGGAAGACAATCGAAGATCATTTACAGCAGGATCGTATCAGTGGATTTTTTGACTGTGAGCTTAAGACCGTTACCCCGCTTGCAATACCTTATGAAAGAACCGATGAAAATGGTCATGGAGTATATTCTTTTTTAAGAAATCCTAAGGATAATATGCCGATGATTCCGGGAAGTTCCCTTCGTGGTTGTATAAGGACGGTGTATGAAACTGTATCGGACTCGTGTCTTGTGACTGCTGATGTGGGTGGACAGTTTACGAAGCGAGCATCCATGGGCGAAGCCGGGAAGCCGGGGCTTCTGATTCGTGAGAAAAACGGATGGAAGCTATATGAAGCAGAAAGATTTCTTATCATAATTGATGATAAGGGATATAGGGAATTTAGAAGACCTGAGTTTAGTGCGGCAAAAAGGATTACAAGAAAGGAACTTGAAACATATGAGTATGGACAGAAGGTTTATTTCTGCCGTGGGAATATGTACAAAAAAAATAATTATGAGATTGGAACCGTCGTAAAATCATTTTCGCGGGACAAAAATGTGGAAAACAAGGAAGAAGGATATTTATATATTGGCGAGGTTCCGTTAGCGAAAGACATAAAGACAAATAAACACTTTGAAAGCATCTTTAAAAGGAAAGAGGGAGATACAGCTTTAAATGTTGAAATAACAAAAAAAGATATTGAAGGTCTTAAAACGATTGCTAGGATGTACAATGATTCGGGAATAAATAGAAATAAAATGGAGGGGGCCCGGGAATGGTATAAAGGTGTAGAGGAAAAACTTAGCAGGGACGAAGAAGGAACGGTAGTGCCTTTATGGTTTAAAAGGGATGATTATACTCTTTCATTGGCTAGTATAGGAAGAATCGTTTACAAAAAAACAATGGATGATTTTGTGGATAAAAAAAGGCCATGTAAGAAACGTAACAGCTTATGTAAGGCCTGTGCCCTTTTTGGAATGAGCAAGGATGAAAGTATAGGGAGCCGTGTAAGAATTACTGATGCAAAGATGCAGGATCCTGGATATAAAGGCGAAGAGGTTACTTTAAAAGAATTGGGCAGCCCGCGTACTTCCTATATTCCTTTTTATGCAACGATAAACGGAAATCCGTATACATTTATTTCTTCGTACGATGAAAAGGGTGTGAGATTACGTGGCAGGAAATTTTATTGGCATAATACACAGGAAAGGGCTTATGAGGCAGAACGTTCTCTGCCGGAAAAGGAGCGGAAAACGGAACGAAATGCCACTATGGAACTTGTTGAAAAAAATAAGATTTTTAAATTCAAAGTCTATTTTGATGAAATAAGCAGGACTCAGTATGAGGAACTGAAATGGGCACTTACCTTGGGGGATAATCGGATTGATAGCAATCTTTGTTACAAGATAGGGCATGGAAAACCGATCGGTCTTGGATCTGCTAAGATCGTAATTGTTAAGGAGAGCATTAGATCACTGAATCCGTATGAGATTAAAAAAAATGATGAAATCCAGGTTGGAAATCCATTCGGAATAGATAAAGACAAAGATGAATTGCTTACGATACTGGATGTACGGTCTACGGAAGGAAAGCTGGTGTCATATCCATTTATAGTAAATAAGGGTGAGGGTAAGGAAAATGACACGGCATCCCATAAGTGGTTTTCGGACAATTGGGATATTAGGCCACGAAAAGAAAAGCTTGAGCAGGGACTTCTTTTTCCGGATAAGGCTAAGGATAAGGATAATCTTCTTAATGCGAAGATTTTTATTAGTGATGTACAAGCAAATGACAGAAGGGAAATTTTGAAGTCTCAGAATCGTGAAAAAACAGAATATAATAAAGGTGAAATATATGAAGGAGAAGTTATTGGGTATAATAATAGCGGTAAATTTGCACAGGTAAGGCTTAGTGGTGGTGGAAGGGCAAGTTTTTATGATGATAAACACGAATGGGATAGATGCAAAGTAAGGGTAAAGTATTTAGGGAAAAAAGATAATTATGATAAGTGGGAAAGAGTGTAAGACTTCAAAAAGATGAGAAAATTGGGTACTTTTAGATATTTGTCTTAATTAAAGACGAGAGTTAAATAAAGCAAGTGATGATAAATTGAGAAAATCGCATCGTTCTGATGCGATTTTTTATTTAAACAGTTAAAAAAAGTAAATGAATTATATAAGGAAGTGAAAGGTAGCCGATAAGTTTACGACCTTGGTAAAAAATATTTTTACAAAACGGTTAAAAAATAGGTTTTTGAATCTATAAGGTAATAGAAAGGGGGGGGGGAAAAAACGAAAGTGAGGTGATAAGACGTAGAGAAAGAAAACCCAGTAGGCAGTGATAAAAAAGAAAAGGAGAAAATGAGATGAGTAGAAAAGGAAATAGTGAACTCACAATGGTAATACCGCAGTTAAATAAAAGGGAGGCATGTGCACTTAAAAATTCGTTGATTGAAGCAAAAAAAACTTATGCGCCTCATGCAAAGGCGAGCATTGTAATCGGTAAAAAAGAAAATTTCAGCAAGATCGCACAAAAATGTAACCATCAATTAGATTTACAGAAAAACAGTTAAAAAAAGGATACATTAGTCTATAAGGTATAGAACGCAGAAAGGAGGTAATAAGAGTATGGAAGCCAAAACAAAAACGATGATTCTGGTAGTGCTGGCAGTTATGGTTATTGTTATTTTACTCTAAGGGTTCGTGTAAATTTTGTAAGTGAAAGGAGAAGGTAATGGGAAAATATGTACTGGTTTTTAAGGTTAAGGATGTTACAGTTAGTCAGGCAAATCGGCTTCAGGCAGAGAGTACTATAAGAGCAAAGCGAATTGCACCCGGTAGGCGCAACATAATAGGAATAGAGAACAAAGGAGGGGATAGCAAATGCAGATTAAAGTGATGAAAAAAGGCGAACAGTTTGTAGGAATTCAAGATGGTTGGATTGTTCTGAAGAGAAAGAGAGGTGATGTACGGCTGATCCGGATAGAGCAGGATGAAGAGGGCTATCGCGTAATACCGGGGCAGGAGATTTTGATAACCTATGGAGATAATGAGGTAAGTATAGGCAATATGGACACAGAAGTGGAAATAACAAATTTTTGAAGGAGGGATTACCTATGAGTTTAAAATCAAGAATGTCATCAAAACAGTACGCAGAATGTCACGCAATTATTCATACAGCCAGCGCGGCGGCAGCCGGAGTGGGTACAGGATTGGCACAGATCCCACTTAGCGATACAGCAGTTATAACACCTATACAAATTGGAATGATTATGGCACTTGGAAAGGTTTTTGATTTGGAAATAACAGAGTCAATGGCAAAGGCGGGGATAGCTTCGGCTACTGCGGCCGGTTTGGGAAGGGCTGCCTCGCAGGTACTTATCGGATGGGTTCCGGGGATAGGTAATGCCATTAATGCATCGACTGCGGCTGCATTTACTGAAGGACTAGGTTGGGCTATGGTCAGTGACTTTTCAAGATATTAATTTGTGTGAAGGAGGGAATTGTTATGGCAAAAATCAGGTCAAATGGATTAGATAATTTCAAGGTGGATACAGGTAGATTTAGGTCTCTTACCAGGGAATCACTTAACGAAGCGGGCAAAGGGGGTGATAGTGTTAAAAATAATATGGTGCACCCATTTGGCAGTAAAGTAGGTTTTGGTTATTGTAGTTGTTGCAGGCGAAGGGTGCCGAATGTGATGCTTTTTGGTGGACCGTTTGAAAAAAGATGCAAAAAATGTATTGGAATCTATCGATAGGGGGGATATGTATGTCTAAAAGAAGTTCAGCTCACACTAATGCACAGCGTCAGGGTCGTATGAGGGATTTAGGAACGTGTCAGATCTGCGGCAGCAGAAACCATCCGGAGGGGCATCATGCTATGGATTATCAGTTCGGCGGCTCGTCGAAGGTAAGCAATATCGTTACGCTGTGTCATAGCTGTCACCAAAAAGTCCATAGGGGAGAGATGGACATAAAAATACTTTAGGAAAAATTCACGGATATCAATTCGTGTTCTGCCGAGAGTGCGTGATGGTAAGTCACGCCTCCTTCAACGCTGATACCTTTTTTAAAATCTCCTCTTCATCATATTCTGGGGCATAATCTTCCGCAATGTCACATATCATCTGAACACGGATTTCGTCTTCATCAAGATCCTCAGCTATTTGTTCTGCATCCTTACCCTTGCGGAGTTTGCGACAGACTATAGTAATTAGTTGCTTGTCCTCTCCTCGTGCCATACCTCTCTGTTCTATATAATCCAATGCTTCGCACATATTTTCAGGTTCTCCTTTCAGTTTCTTCCAATCACTATCATCGTATATTTTTGCAAATCTGCCGTCACCCGTCAACACTGACATTAACTGCAGCACTTCTCTTACATGTTTAATTTTTTCTTTCGAGCCTGTGTAATGACCTGTACGCTGCATCTGTACAAAGTAGTCGGCTACGAAACGGAAGTCGCTCTTGAAACCTTTGAGCTGCTCGTCTGTAAGATAGGCTATCTCGTAAAGGTTTATCCGGTATTCCGGGATAAGCCTCTTAATCTTATCGTCAAGATTGTCGCCCAACGCTTCGTGAAGAGTCTTAGCCTTATCCCAATGTTTATTGTAACCAAAATACAGCACTAGCGTTATGACTGGATAACAGCTGACTGTCTTAATGCGTTTTCCTTCGGAATCTGTTTCATATCTTATCTGATCCCTATATGCCGAACCATCATATCCTATAACACGGAGCGGCATATCATTCTCAGGTATGGTTTCGTTTTCTATTCCGAGCAGTGCGATCCTGATGTTTTTCTTTTTCCAGAATTTACTTACATCCCTTTCCAGTTCACGGAATGTTGTTTCACCATGATAGATGGAATGCGTTTTGGCGCCTTCCAGCTCGTTTTCTGCAACCCTTTGTTTCCCTTCAAAGACGAGATTGTTTACAATGTCCGCAAATACGTCATTCAGCTGTATTAGCGCCTTTTCCGTTATGTCCTTTTGACCCATTATTACCTCCTTGCATGATCATTTTTGCAGGAGGTTTATAAGTATATCCCTCCCGCTTTTTTATACTTGGAATTTAAAGCACGGGAGACCCGAAGATTCTTTGAAAATAGAAATTCTTGAAATGTAATTCTTCCTTGCTTTGCGTCATATTATATCACAATCCTGTATGAAAAAACAGTGGCTAACGTCTACGGTATAGTGGCAAAAACGGGTTCACTTAAAATAATGGACTGATTAAAATACAAAATTTCCCACTGTCCGGATGTGGGAAGTTTCCGCTGATTATGGTAGAATACTCTTGCTGGTTAGCTGCGGATAACCGCAGAACGGCAAGACTATTTTCGCTAATTCATAGGAGCAGAAATTGAAAGCATCTTTTAATGTGACGGGAATGTCGTGTGCAAACTGTGTTTCCAATGTGGAAAGGGCAGTCGGTAAAATAAACGGTGTCGAGGAAGTCAGTGTCAATCTGATAGAAGAACTGATGATGGTGTCCTATGACGAATCTCTTACCGGGGAAAGCGAGATAATGGAGGCTGTAAAAAAAGCCGGTTACGGGGCGGAGAGCTGCAGCAGGCTGCAGGACCGTCCGGGTACTGCAGCCGGATCTTTGGAAAGGTCCTTTGAAAGATCCTCTAAAAAAGATAAGGATGACAAGGGAATCGGGCTGATAATATCGGTTATCCTTATGGTCATCCTTATGGTCATTGCCATGGGAGAAAAGCACAGCCTGTCCATGAATGCATTGACACAGCTATTGCTTGTGATCCCGGTCATGTTCATCAACAAAAGGTTCTATATTAATGCATTCAAGGCATTACGGTCAGGCGGCACGAATATGGATGTGCTGGTTTCCTTAAGCTCTTTGTGTGCTTTTGTTTACAGCCTGTACGGACTGTATATGATACTTGCCTGCACCGAGAGCGGAGATATGGAATCGGCAATGCAGTACGCCCATAATCTGTTCTTTGATTCGGCTGGCATGATACTGACTTTAGTATCCGTGGGAAAATTTCTGGAGGACAGGTCAAAGAAAAAAACAAAGGATGCCATCGACTCGCTTATCGATATCTGTCCCAAAAAGATCACTCGCATCATTACGGACAGGGATGGAAATGAGACGGAAGAAACGGTGGCTGCCGAAGATATACGGCAGGGCGACATTATCCTCATATCAAAAGGAGAGGCTTCGGCTGTTGACGGAATAGTAGTGAAAGGCAGTGCGAAATTTGATGAATCTGCAATCACCGGTGAAAGTGAAGCCATAGATAAGGCTGAGGGCGATGAGGTCATTTCCGCCACTATGGCAATAGACGGGTATGTCAGGGTACGAGCCCAGGCGGTTGGTGAAGACTCTACACTTATGAAGATCGTCAGGATGACTAAGGAAGCTGGTGCGTCCAAGGCCCCTATTGCAAAGCTTGCAGACAGGATTTCAGCGGTGTTCGTTCCTGCTATAGTGATCATTTCCATCGTCACGTTTGCGATATGGTTCTTTGTGACGAGGAATTTTGCCACGGCCTTCTCATTTGGGATATGCGTGCTGGTAATATCCTGCCCCTGCGCCCTGGGACTTGCCACGCCTGTCGCTATTACCGTCGGTATGGGAGTCGGTGCTAAAAACGGCATTCTTTTCAAAACAGCAGAATCGCTTCAGATGTTAAGCAGTATCGATACGGCAGTATTTGACAAGACCGGAACCATCACGAACGGTACGGTATCCGTGGAGGGAGAGGTAAGAAAAGATACCGTAAGAAAAACCTCCGCCCGGGCAATGGCAATTTTAAAAAAGCTGGGTATTGGAACAGTCATGCTCACCGGGGATAAAAAGGAGAAAGCGCTTGTCATAGCAAAGGAAGCCGGAGTTTCGGATGTAAGATATGAATTAAAGCCTGAGGACAAGGCCGGCAGTGTGAAAGAATTTCAGGAAAAAGGCAAAAAGGTTCTCGCAGTCGGCGACGGAATAAACGATGCACCGGCGCTTGCGGCCGCTGAGGTCGGGATGGCAATGGGAGCAGGAAAGGATATCGCCATAGAATGTGCAGATGTGGTCCTTATGCACAGTGACCTGCTGGATGTGGTCAGGGCCATCAGGCTAAGCAAGGGGACTCTCCGCAACATTAAGGAAAATCTTTTCTGGGCGTTCTTTTATAATGTAGTTATGATACCTGTGGCTGCCGGGCTGGCCTATCCAGTGTTCGGCCTTAAATTCAGTCCCATGATGGGTGCGGCATGCATGAGCCTCAGCAGTATATGTGTATGTCTGAATGCAGTAAGGCTCATGGGGATCAGACTTGATAGAGATATAGCGGCCGGTGGGAATACTGACGATTTTTCATCGGCCGGCAATAAAACAGACAGTATGCTATCATCAGATGAAGATACTGTTTGTGGTGTGAATTCTTCATCAAAAGAGTGTGAAGAGGTCGGAAAATGTAATTGTAATATAGCGAAAGGAGAAACAGAAATGATCAAATTCGGAGTAGAAGGAATGATGTGTGCACATTGCAAGGGGCGTGTGGAGGATGCTCTCAAGGCTATTGACGGAGTAACGGGGGCAGTGGCTGACCTTGATGCAAAGTGTGTAACAATAGAGGCCGGTGAAGGCGTGACAGAGGAAATGTGCAAAGAGGCAGTTACGGCAGCCGGCTACAAGGTGCAGTGACAGCTTATCTGTATGCTTAAACACCATCAGGCAAGGCGAATACATATCGTTTTGCCCCATATTATTCATGTATACGGTCATGATGAAGAAAAAAGGTCACGTACTGATTACTTAAGTGCGGCAGACCTTTTTTATTGTTCATAAAATGCAAAAAAAATGATTATCGTAAAATCCCTAAAATTATCTTGACATTCAAAATAAATTGTATTATCCTCAAATTCGTGGTTAAAAACTTTGAAATTCAAAATACTTGAAAATCAAACAAAGGAGAAGAAGAATGGAAAAATTAATCGCTATCATTGAAGAGAAGTTAAATGTTGAAGGCAAGGAAATCACTGCTGAGAGCAGATTCAAGGAGGATCTTGAGGCAGATTCACTTGATCTTTTCGAGCTTGTAATGGCACTTGAAGAAGAGTACGGCGTAGAGATCCCTTCAGAGCAGCTTGAGAATTTCACAACTGTAGGCTCTGTTGTTGATTATCTTAAAGAGAAGAACATAGAGCTCTAAGAAACAGCTTGAAGATAGGATAAAAGCTCATGGGATAATCAAAATTGCGAGCAGCTCATGAGCTTTTAGTTTGTCTGAACATAGACGGATAAAAAGCGGCGGAAAGCAGAAAGAGAAAAATGAAGAACAGGATAACAGATTTACTTAAAACTGAATACCCCATCATACAGGGGGGCATGGCATGGGTGGCTGAGCACAATCTGGCTGCAGCGGTATCGAATGCCGGCGGACTTGGAATCATCGGAGCTGCTTCTGCACCTGCAGAAGTGGTCCGCGAAGAAATAAAGAAATGTAAGGAGCTGACTGACAAGCCTTTCGGCGTCAATGTCATGCTTCTCAATCCCAACGCTGATGATGTAGCAAAGATCATCATAGAAGAAGGCGTTAAAGTTGTTACCACAGGTGCAGGAAACCCGGGCAAGTACATGGATGCATGGAAAGAGGCAGGAGTGGTAGTTATCCCCGTGGTAGCAAGTACGGCAATGGCTATTATGATGGAGCGTGCAGGTGCTGATGCGGTGGTAGCAGAAGGCATGGAAAGCGGCGGACATATAGGTGTGACCACTTCCTTCGCACTTATCCCTCAGGTAGTGGATGCGGTAAGCATTCCCGTAGTGGCCGCAGGCGGAATCGCAGACGGACGCGGCATGGCAGCAGCATTTATGCTTGGCGCAGAAGGCATACAGATGGGAACAAGATTCGTTGCAGCAAAGGAATCCATCGTGCATGCTGCATATAAGGAAAAGATAGTAAAGGCAAAGGATATCGACTCCGTAGTTACCGGAACTACAACAGGTCATCCCGTAAGATGTCTCAAGAACCGCATGACCAAGGAATATGTAAAGCTTGAGCGTGAGGGTGCTGATTTTATGGAGCTTGAGAAGCTGACATTGGGATCTCTCAGGAAGGCAGTTATAGACGGAGACGTTGTAAACGGTACTCTTATGGCAGGACAGATCGCAGGTCTCATAAAGAGTGAAGAGAGCTGCGCAGATATTATTTCTTCCATATCGAATGAAGCAGAGAAGCTTTTAAAACTGGTATAACGGTCGCAAAATATCCGGATAAACGGGCAGGCATTGGGAACGGATATTTAAGAACCGTTATACAGGCATCATAAAACAGAAAAGAGGAATCATGGGAAAGACAGCATTTATATTCCCAGGCCAGGGGGCTCAGTATCCCGGCATGGGAAAGGATTTTTTTGAAAAATATGAAGAGTCACAGGAGATATTCAAAAAGTCTTCTGAGGCTACGGGGCTTGATATCGAGGCACTCTGCTTTAGTGAAAATGATGATCTGAATCAGACGGAGTATACACAGATAGCCATGATCACTGCAGAGCTTGCCATGTGGAAAGCGGTAGTTTCAAAGGGAATAAAGGCTGATGTTTGTGCCGGCTTAAGTCTTGGTGAGTACGCAGCACTTGCAGCATCAGGCGTAATGGAGCCTGCGGATATTTTCCCTGTAGTGCGTAAGCGCGGGATATATATGCAGAATGCTTATCCCAACGGAGGCGGTATGACAGCAGTGCTTGGACTTTCACCTGAGCAGGCCGACGCTGCGTGCAAAAAGATTGCCGGGGAAACAGGAAAGCCTGTATCCGTTGCAAACTACAACTGTCCCGGACAGATTGTTATTACAGGTGCGAAGGAAGCTGTAGACAAGGCTGCTGAGGAATGTCAGGCAGCAGGCGCAAAGCGTTGTGTTCCACTGAATGTAAGCGGCCCCTTCCATTCAGCGCTCCTTAAGGAAGCTTCAGAGCTTCTGGCAAAAGAGCTGGAGCAGGTAAGCCTTTCTGATCCTCAGATACCTTATCTTACAAATGTGACTGCAGAGCCTGTTACAAAGGCTGATGGAATAAAGGAGCTTCTTGCGGCTCAGATCTGCTCACCCGTCAGGTGGCAGCAGAGTGTTGAGAAAATGATCGCTGACGGTGTGGACTGCTTTATAGAGATTGGTCCCGGCAAGACTCTGGCAGGATTTATGAAGCGTATTAATAAGGAAGTAAAAGTCTTCAATGTTGGAACCGTCGAAGAGCTTGAGGCATTGTCAGGATCTCTTGCGGGCTGACAGTTACGGATAAGTTATTGGAGGAAATCGGATGTTAAGCGGAAAGACAGCATTAGTCACAGGTGCAGGCAGAGGCATAGGAAAAGCCATTGCCAAGAAACTTGCTTCTCTTGGTGCTACAGTGGTAGTTAACTACAGCGGATCCAAAGAAAAAGCAGAGGAAACTGTGGCAGAGATAGTTGCAGCCGGCGGAAGTGCAGAAGCAATGCAGTGTGATGTTTCTGATTTTAAGGCCTGCGAGGAGTTTTCAAAGGCAGTAGTTGCAAAGTATGGAAAGCTGGATATCCTAGTAAATAATGCAGGTGTCACCAGGGACGGGCTTCTCATGGGCATGTCGGAAGAGGACTATGACAAGGTGCTTGATACTAACCTTAAGGGTGCCTTCAATATGACAAGACATTTTTCAAGGGTGTTCTTAAAGCAGAGGTCAGGCAGGATCATAAACATCTCTTCCGTAAGCGGAGTCATGGGAAATGCCGGCCAGGCTAATTACAGCGCATCAAAGGCAGGTCTTATCGGATTGACCAAGAGTGTGGCCAGAGAGCTTGCGGGCAGGGGAGTATGTGTAAATGCCGTGGCACCGGGCTTCATCGAGACAGATATGACGAATGCCATGAAAGAAGATGCTAAGAAAAAACTTATAGAAAACATTCCACTGGGAAGGATAGGAAAGCCTGATGACATTGCTGAAGCAGTGGCTTTCCTGGCAGGAGATGCGTCCTCATATATCACGGGACAGGTATTGTGCGTAGACGGTGGAATGGCTATATAAACGGGAGGAGATATGATGAACAGGAGAGTAGTTGTGACAGGCCTTGGTGCGGTGACGCCCATAGGCAATGATGTGGAAAGTTTCTGGTCCTCAGTAAAAGAGGGAAAGATTGGTTTTGGCCCCATCACTGCCTTTGACACTACTGATTACAAAGCAAAGCTTGCCGCTGAGGTAAAGGATTATGATCCCACTCTCAGTATGGATAAAAAGTCGTCAAAGCGTATGGAGCGTTTTTCCCAGTTTGCAGTGACTGCAGCAGGCGAGGCGCTTAAGGATTCGGGCCTGGATATTGAAAAAGAGGATCCTTTCCGTGTGGGATGTGCTATAAGCAGCGGAATTGGAAGCCTTGCGACAGTGGAAAGGGAGCATCAGAGGATCATAGACAGGGGGCCCGGAAAAGTGGGGCCGCTTATGGTTCCGCTCATGATATCCAATATGGCTGCAGGAAATGTAAGTATCGCATACGGCCTTAAAGGAAAAAATATAGATGTAGTGACTGCCTGTGCTTCAGGTACTCATTCTATAGGTGAGGCTATGCGTACCATCCAGTACGGCGATGCGGATGTTATGCTTGCAGGCGGAACGGAATCATGTATCAGTCCCGTGGGCGTGGCCGGCTTTACGGCACTTACTGCACTCAGCACTTCAGATGATCCGGAGAGCTGCTCGCTTCCCTTTGATGCGAGAAGAAGCGGTTTTGTAATGGGCGAAGGTGCAGGCATAGTAGTTCTGGAAGAATATGAGCATGCTAAGAATCGCGGTGCAAAGATACTTGCCGAGTTAGTCGGATATGGTGCAACAGCCGATGCTTATCACATTACTTCTCCTGCGGAAGACGGTTCAGGCGCTGCCATGGCGATGAAATTTGCAATGGCTGATGCCGGCATAAAGCCTGAGGATGTAGACTACATCAACGCTCATGGTACGGCAACTCATTATAACGATCTGTTTGAGACCAGGGCCATCAAGCTTGCGTTCGGCGAGCATGCATATAAGCTGAAAGTCAACTCTACCAAATCAATGATAGGCCATCTGTTAGGTGCAGCCGGAGCGGTGGAATTCGTGGTTACCGTAAAGGAGCTTCAGGAAGGCTTTTTGCACAGGACAGTCGGTTACAAAGAAAAGGATGAAGAGCTTGATCTTGACTACTGTGCAGAGGAATACAGGGGCGATATAAAGTATGCCCTGTCGGATTCACTGGGATTCGGTGGACACAATGCGGCAGTAGTTGTAAAGAAATTTTCGGAATAATCACAAAATCTTTTGCCGGTTATGATGCCGGCCATGAAGAGAGGAGCGGACAATGTCTGTTTACAGTACCAAAGAGATCATGGATATAATTCCTCACAGGTCACCGTTTTTACTCATCGATACCATAGAGGAACTGGAGCCCGGTGTACGGGTTGTTGGGAAAAAATGCGTAAGCTTTAATGAACCGTATTTTGCCGGTCATTTTCCCGGAAATCCGGTAATGCCCGGAGTACTTATTATAGAAGCAATGGCACAGACCGGTGCGGTGGCGCTTTTGGGACTTCCCCAGTGGAAGGGAAAGACTGCTTACTTTGTGGGTATAGACAAAGCAAGGTTCAGCAGGAAAGTGGTTCCCGGTGATGTGCTTATGTTTGAGGTAAATATCATAAAGCAGAAAGGCCCCTTCGGGATCGCAGAGGCTGTGGCAAAAGTAGATGGAGAAACAGCCGCAAAGGCAGAGCTTACATTTGCAGTGGGCGACTGATGAGGTGTGACAGATGAATGTGATAATGGGTTTACAGAAATTTTTGGAAGACCGCAAGATCTTTAAAAAGGAAGAAGCGCCTGTTGAGACAGGCCTTATCAAATGCCCAAAGTGCGGCAAGATGGTGGATAAGGCAATCGTTGCAAAGCGCAGGTATATCTGCTACGAATGCGAGGGGTATTTTCGTGTAAAGACCGGAAACCGTCTCAGGATGGTAGCCGATCCCGGAACTTTTGAGGAGTGGTTCACGGATATGGAAGTATCCAACCCTCTGGATTACAAGGGCTACGAGGAAAAGCTTGCGGAAGCCAGGGAAAAGACCGGTCTCAAGGAAGCCTTTACCGTAGGAAAGTGCAAAATATTTGGAGAGGAAGCTGTAGTTGGTGTTTGTGATTCCCGTTTCATGATGGCCAGCATGGGCCATGTGGTGGGAGAGCGTGTTACAGCAGCAATAGAACGTGCTACCAAAGAAAAGCTTCCTGTATTTATCTTCTGCTGCTCGGGCGGCGCCAGGATGCAGGAGGGCATCATCTCGCTCATGCAGATGGCCAAGACATCGGCTGCCATAAAGAGGCACGGTGAGGCAGGGCTTTTCTACTGCTCTATACTGACTGATCCTACTACAGGCGGCGTGACTGCAAGCTTTGCGATGCTGGGTGACGTGATCATGGCTGAGCCCGGGGCACTTATCGGTTTCGCAGGTCCCAGAGTAATCAGGCAGACCATAGGTCAGGAGCTTCCTGAAGGTTTCCAGACTGCGGAGTTCCTTGTGGAGCATGGTTTTGTGGATGGCATAATACCCAGAAGAAGCCTTAAGAAGATAATGTATCTTTTGATAAGAGCACATAAATGTACCAATAAAAACACATGGTCAGATTTCCATGGTGAGGAATTCCATTTCCATATGACAGAGATCCTGAAGGAACGTGTATGGCTCGACAGGTACAAGTCAGCATGGGAAAAGGTAAAGGGTGTACGCCGTATAGAGAGGGCATCGGCGCTTGACTATATGGAGCATATTTTTGACAGCTTTGTGGAGGCCCATGGTGACAGGTGTTTTGCGGATGACCCTGCTATTGTGGGCGGCGTCGGATTCCTGGCAGAGCAGCCCGTTACGGTAATAGCGGATATCCGCGGTTCAAATGCAAAGGAATGCCGTGAGAGGAATTTCGGAATGCCGAAGCCCGAGGGATACAGAAAGGCACTTCGTCTTATGAAGCAGGCTGAGAAATTCAACCGTCCCATTGTGAGCTTTGTAAATACAAGCGGTGCATTCTGCGGCATAGAAGCTGAGGAAAGAGGGCAGGGCGAGGCCATCGCAAGGAACCTCATGGAGATGTCAGCCCTTAAAGTGCCTATCCTTGTAATCCTTATAGGAGAAGGCGGAAGCGGCGGAGCTCTTGCAACTGCAGTGGGAAATGAAGTGTGGATGCTGGAAAATGCTACATATTCGATCCTTTCCCCGGAAGGTTTTGCTTCCATACTGTGGAAGGATGCGGGCCGTGCCAAGGAAGCCAGTGAAGTGATGAATATCACTGCACAGGACTTAAAGCGCCTCAAGGTAATAGAGGAGATCATTCCGGAATTCGGCGGTGCCGACAAGGATACCGCAAAGGGAATCGGTGAGTATCTGAAGGAAAAGATCATGGACTTCTTAAGGAAGTACGACGGAATGACACCGGAAGAGATTGTTGCACAGAGATATGACAGATTCAGAGCATTCTGATATAGCAGATAATAAACATGAAAGGGAGTAACTATTCAGAACAGTTCGGAATAATTGCGAGGTTATGATTAGTTGCGAGGTGAATTATGGCGATTACTGTAAAAGGAACAGGCAGCAGCCTGCCCCAAAAAGTATTAACGAATTTCGATCTGGAAAAAATGGTGGATACCTCCGACGCATGGATCCGTGAGCGTACGGGAATGTCGGAAAGGCATATTGCGGAGAATGAGACAGTGGCGTCACTGGCAGCAGAGGCGGCAAAAAAGGCACTGGAAGATGCCGGCAGACAGGCATCGGATGTGGACCTGATAATCGTTGCCACCTGTACCGGTGAAGTGATGGTTCCCAGCACAGCCTGCAAGGTACAGGCAGACATTGGCGCAGACAACGCAGTGGCATTTGATATCAATTCGGCATGCTCGGGATTTCTTTTCGCCCTTCAGACCGCCAGCGCCTATATCACATCCGGAATGCATAAAAATGCACTGGTAATAGGAGCTGAGGTGCTGTCCAGCATAATAAACTGGGAGGACAGAAGCACCTGTGTGCTTTTCGGTGACGGAGCCGGAGCGGTATTCGTAGAAAACAGCGAGGAGGAAGGCAGAGGAATCCTCAGTATGGCCCAGGGAAGCAGCGGTTCAAAGGGCGGCGTGCTTTACTTCCGGAAAAGAGAAGCTGATCCGAATAAGGAAGATGAATATGAGGGCAAGGATGCATTCGTTCATATGAATGGCGCCGAGGTATATAAATTTGCCGTACGACAGGTACCTGAATGTATTGAGAAAGCGCTTGCGGATGCAGGAATTAAGGCGGCTGATGTGGATCTGTTTGTATTGCATCAGGCAAATATCCGGATCATAGAGGCTATATCAAAACGCCTCGGAGCAGGCATGGAACATTTCCCGGTAAATATCGACAAGACGGGCAATACTTCGTCAGCTTCGATCCCTCTGCTTCTTGATGAGCTTAACAGAGGCGGCAAGATCAAGTCCGGGGATACAGTAGTGCTGTCCGGATTTGGAGGTGGTCTTACCTACGGTGCCTGCGTGATGAAGTGGTAGATCGTAATCATTAACTAAAACTTCCCATATCGTGTAGTCTTGACGAAGGGCATCACCGTCAGTCAGGCTGCCGATGTGAGGGAGTCGGTGGTATACAACAAGTGGAAGGTTCAAGTCCGGCAGGTTATGAACAGCCGGATGAGTGAGGGACAGAGTATGGCCAGACGGGGCGGTGCAGTAGAATTAAATGAATTACTGGTTAACCTTTTTAACCGTGTGATGAATGCGGAATCCAAAGCGGTCATTACTGAGGAATTTCGCGATATCTCGAATAATGACATGCACATTATGGAGGCTATCGGCGTGAAAGAACCTCAGAATGTATCCACTATCGCCGGCAAGCTTTTTGTGACTGTAGGCACACTTACGGTCAATATGAACAGTCTTGAAAAAAAGGGATACATAGTGCGGACACGCAGTACGGAAGATAAGCGTGTGGTTCTGGTTACCCTTACCGAAAAAGGCAGAAAAGCATTTTTCCATCACAGGGATTTCCACAAGGCCATGATACATGCGGCAGTCAAGGATCTGGATCCGGATGAGATGAAAGCACTGATCAATTGCCTGAACAAACTGAGTGTATTTTTTGAAGGAAAACTGAATGAATAACCGGCACGCGGTGTGGGAAGTTTTAGTCAGTTAATTATCTAACCATATTGACCGAAATAAATACTACAGGAGTATCCCTGTAGTGTTTTTTTTATCTGATATAATGAAACCATAGTGGCAAATATCAAATGGTAATAGTGGGGTGTTTACATGAACGGCAACGAGATCGGCAGCATCATACAGCATAACAGGAACGGAAATAATTACAACGCAGATGCACTGACACATACATTGAATAATGTAAATAAGATAAAGGATCATGAGGCAGCAGCAAAGTCCGGTGCCGCAGGCTTTACCCTTAATATAGGGGATGGCATGGGGCAGGGAATGATGCCGCTTACAGATGCTGATAAGAAAAGTGCGGCATCTGCACTGAGACAGGTCACGTCAGGAGTGCCGGAAGATGTAATGAAGGACAGGATGATAGTCATGTCCAATACCATGTCTGACGAAGCGTATAAAAAGGCGGCTGAGAACGGGTATTCCTTAAGCGGTATGGATCCGGAAGAAGCGGTTACCATTGCTGATGAGATAAAGATCACGATGGCGAAAGCCGGAGTAGTGATAAAGGGCTACAATGACGACCTGACAACGGAGCAGCTTGAAGCTGTGACAGGCAGTGCGGCAATGGCAAATGAAATATCTGAGAGTCTCCATGCTGCAGGGGTTCCTGCTACGGAATCCAATGTTAAGGATATGAAGGAGCTTGTGGATATGGCGGACAGCTTAAAGGCTCCTTCACATGAAGTAAAAAATTATCTTGTGGAAAATGAACTCCCTCCTACCATTCAGAATATCTATTATGCAGAGCACAGTGTGAGCGAGGCCTCTTCTTCGATGAGAAATCCCGGCGGAGCCGGGAATCCTGCCGCGGACCGGATGGACAGTGCGATAGACAGCAGCGAGACAATAAAAAAACAGATAGAAAAGATAATAAAATCTGCAGGATTTGAAGCTGACACTGAAAATTACGACATTGCAAGGCAGATGGTTCATGACGGCCTGGTTCTTGACGAAAAGAGCTTCACAGCCATGCATGATCTGCAGGATATGGATTTTCCCATCGGACGTGAAAGAATCCTTAAGTCCGGCGCAGATGCCATTGCTTCGGGACTCAGTGCCATGCAGGCAGATCCTGTCCATGAAGGTTCCCTGATAGAAAGAGCCGTAAAGGCAGCGGATGTGGTGGAGACGGCAGCTTCCGATGCAAGGTATGTCCGTGAGCTTGTTGACAGGGACATGCTCCTTAATGTTAAAAACCTTGCTGCAGTTACAGAGAAATTACCCGCCATTGCTGAAGCAGATAAAGTTTCCGTAAGCAGTGCATTGACCGGTATTGATAATGAACTGAATGAGTCCGTTCAGGATGAGTCTCAGGTATTGATGGCGGCTGCTGATAATTCCGGCAGTGACGCCAAGTATATCACTGCTTACCGCCGCATGGAGGAAGCAAGGCTTTCCATGACCGTAGAGGCTAATCTTTCCATTTTGCGGATGGGCGTGGACATAGATATCACCGAGCTTTCAGACCTGGTAGACCGGCTTAAGCTGGCTGAAGCAGAGATAAATAAAAAGAAATTCGGAACGGATGACAGCGCTGCAGCTTCCGAAAGAGCATCTATTTATAATGAAACAATGCAGACCGTATCGGAACTGCCGAAGCTACCGGTTTCCGTTATAGGCAGCATGGTTATTGCGGATAAAGAAGAGGCTCTCTTCCGTGCTGACTACGGGATAAATAATGTCACTCTTGAAGATTTTTCCGCCCGCGGACGTGAGCAGAGGAACCGCTACGAGCTGGCAGGAGAAGCATACGAAAGCCTGCAGACGGAAGTGAGGGCTGACCTGGGCGATTCCATACAGAAGGCATTTGCACATGCGGATAGCCTGCTTAACGAGCTTGGAATAGAGGCAAGTGAAGGCAATCTCCGTGCAGCCAGAGTGCTGGGCTACAACCACATGGAGATAAGCAGTGAGAATATCGCGCTGGTTGATGAGGCCTGCAGTGTTGTTGACAATATAATAGAAAAGATGAACCCGGCGGCCACACTGGATATGATACGGAACGGTATCAATCCCATGAAGCTTTCCATGAAGGAGCTGGAGCAGCGGCTGGATGCCCTTGAGACCGAGGATACAGGTGAAAGGTACAGCGAGTATCTGGTCCGCATGCAGGACAGGGGCCTTATCACTGATGAAGAGGCAGAGTCCTTTGTGGGAATCTACCGCATGATGCACCAGACAGAGCTTAAGGACGGGGCAGCCATAGGCGCACTTTTATCTCAGGGCAGGGAAATAAGCTTTACCAATATCCTTTCCGCAATCCGCAGCGCACACAGGGCCGGAATGGATATATCCGTTGATGACGGCTTCGGAGGGCTGGAAAGCAATATAGACAAAAATATCGAAGCACAGATAGAGACCGCTTTCAGGCAGGTACAGGCTGAAAGTATGTCAGATAATATAAAGGATGCGGCAGATGCTTCCGCTCAGATATACAGGGAGCTTGTGGAAAGTGAAGTGATAGCTACTGCTGAGCATGTAAGAGGACTTAAGCGTTTAAGGTCAGACCGGGGCGAGGTATTTGATGATATAAGGAAGATTGCTGCCTCAACCGGTGACGACTGGCTGGTAACCTCCGGTTACAAAAGAGTCCTGGATAATTTTGATAATGAGGATTCTGCCAAGTCCGTGTATAATGAGATCATGGATCTTATGGGGGCAGTGGTAAGGCAGTCTTTTGCATCCGAGGGTGAGGACATAGATGTAAGGCAGTACAGCCTGACGATGGCACAGCTGTCTGTGGCGGGCAGTCTTTCAAGGAATGAATCCTATGAGATACCAATGGAGATAAACGGCGAGCTGACTGCTGTTACCGTAAAGATCCTGCATGGAAGCGGGAAGACACCGGCAGCGGACATTTCCCTTAAGACAGAAAAGTACGGCAATATAAAGGCCCATTTTGAAATATCAGATGATGAATCCGGACTGACGGGATTTGCGGTAAGCGATAAAGAAGGATCGGATGTTATCTTCCGCGCACTTTCAGCCAGGCTGTCAGCCCGCTTTGCGGAAAACGGTCTCAATGTTAAGGACTTCAGCTTTGCTGTATCGGCCCGGACAGATGTTAATTTATCCGGCAGAAATGCCGAAAAAAATAATAGCAATATCGATACGGCATCTCTCTACAGGACGGCGAAGACTTTCCTGCAGACTATCGGAGAGACGCAGTGACAGTAAAAGACGCAGCAGACCAAACAACTACCGAAGCAGTTATAAAACGGAAATCTTAGGATCGTCCGTGTAAGCCGCGGAACATCAGAATTCTGAGTGATCCCACATAAGGAGGAAGCATGAGAATAAATTACAATGCAAGCGCAATGCACACCAATAAGGCACTTAACCGTACCGATAATCTGATGACGCAGTCCATGCAGCGTCTTTCTTCGGGATTAAAGATCAATTATGCCAAGGATAATCCTGCAGGGCTTGCGATAGCAAACCGTATGAATGCGCAGATAGAAGGTCTGGGCGTAGGCTCAAGGAATACCAACGACGGCATATCGGTAGTGGAAACTGCAGACGGAGCCCTTTCGGAAGTTACTTCCATAATCCAGAGAATGAATGAGCTTGCTGTTCAGGCAGCTACGGATACCAAGACCGACTACGACAGAGGGATCATCCAGGCTGAGATAGAGCAGCTTCAGAAGGAGATCACACGTATCGCAAAGGATACGGAATTCAACGGACAGTCCCTTTTGGACGGTACATTTGATCTGAAGGGATATTCGGATAATCCGGATGTGAAGGTTGACTATTACACGGAGGATGTGGATCCCGGAAAATATACGGTAGATATAGGTGCCCTTCTCAATGCGGATGGTACGGTGAACCTGGGAGCCCTGGGACCGGAGTTCCCTAATGTGGGTACACTCAGCGGAACTGCCGAGCAGGTATTCGATGTTAACGGTAATCTGGCAGAAACAAGGTATAAGATACTCGGCACCGGCGGATTCGAGCTTAACCTTACGGCTGCCGCAGGGGCTTCGGGAACGGTAGAACTGGATATTACCGGTATCGGTGCCATGAAGATACAGACCGGCGCAAACGAGGGCAACGAGCTGGCGATTCAGATCAGGACAGTCTCATTGGAAAAAATGGGTATCCCTGACGATCCCAAAAATCCCTTAAGAATGGATGTTTCCACTCAGGCGGGTGCATCAAATGCAATAGATGCCCTGTCAGGTGCCCTGGAATATATCAACAGTGTGCGGTCAAAGCTTGGTGCGTACCAGAACCGTCTGGAGCACAATGAGGCAAGTGTTAAGGTTTCAGAGGAAAACATGACTTCATCCTACTCCAGGATAATGGATGTGGATATGGCTGAGGAGATGACAGAGTATACTACCCAGCAGGTACTCACCCAGGCCGGCATTTCCATGCTTGCCCAGGCTAACGAGAGACCTCAGCAGGTACTGCAGCTGCTGCAGTAACTATAACTGAACGAGCGGAACTACATGGATGCTGCATCGAATTTATTTCTGAACGGTCACGATGCGGTTTTAGCTCCGGGGAAATCCATTGCCTACTGTGCCTTGGTGTCCGGTACAGGGCTGCGAGACAGCGGTTTTTGCTGGCTCGCATGTGACGGACACGTAGGCACAGTTGGCAATTAGTTTCACGGGGCGTTGCATCGGTTCAGAAATAAATCGTGCAGCATCCGAGTGCACAGACTAATACATTACAAGGAGGATCATACATGACAGGCGAGAAGAAACAGGAATTCATGCTGCGTATCAGCGAAGCCAACAGGAGCCGTATGGTTGTCATTCTCTACGATATGTTTCTTACCTATGTAAAGGAGGCGGAGAACAGCCGCATGGGTGAAGTCTTTACCCTTGAAGACATGAATACATACAAGACCGGCATAAGGAATGCCAAGGCTGTACTCAGGGAACTGATAGATTCACTTAATATGGAATATGACCTGGCAAGACGCACTTATCAGATATACCGTTTCGTTGAAAGGGAACTGATAATGGCGGATATCCGCAGGGATCCCACAGGACTGGGAGAAGCTGAGAAAATAATGAAGAGCTTAAGGGATGCCTATGCAAGTGCTACGGAAGAGGATAGCGCAGAGCCTATTATGAAGAATACAGACACAATATACGCCGGCATGACCTATTCCAGAGGAAAGCTTGCTACAGACAGTGTGGCAAGCGGTACGAACCGGGGATTTTTGGCATAAAATAAAACCGGGTACGATATGGGTACGCTATGTAGTTGAAGAAGACGGATCGGTTTACAGAAAGAACACGGATATTGGATATTGTTTCCTATATCCGTGTTTTTCTTTGTGTAGTATTAATAAAATTTTCGAATTGTTTTCTTTTTTTTTGGTAAAACCCACAAAAATAGTATAAAATTGTCATAATGGTACGCTAAAGTCGGTTTTTATTCGGTTTTGGGTACGATAGGTTGTTTATACTGTAGCAGAAGCAAAAAGTTATTTTGGGCTGCAAAAGGTGAAGCGGAAGGAGGAAGCTTACATGAAGATTTTTAGTCCGAGCAGTGAACAGATTGAGGAAATGCGTGGCGTCTGGGATGACAGCCTGATCGAACAGGTGAACAGCGGTGAATATCCTGCCCACGTATTTGTGGACGAAGAGGAAAATGAGCTGGTTGCATTATATGTGCTCAGTGTTAACTCTCAGATCGTCAATGTCGTAAATTATTATTGCAATTCGAAGTATGAGGATATGTTCGGAACACATGCTATGGTATTTGATGATATTTTAGATGTGGCTCAGAGCACAGGGATGAATTCGATAGTCGTGCCTGTTGAGGCATTTGGTTATAAAGCACTTGCGGAGTATCTTGAGGATTTCGGTTTTACTAAGGAAAAAATTTCTTCAAAGCTTTCTGCAACTGTTGACAAGGTGGTTTCCTCCATTTACAAGGGAAAAGTACCTGCCGGTGTTAAATCGCTTTCAGAAGCAACAAAGGACGAGAAAAAGGCTATACATGAAATAGCAGGTGCCGAGCTTGAAGCAAGCATCAGCATCAATACCATGGATATAGACTTTGATGGTGAGTGCAGCTCTGTTCTTGTGAAAAACGGTGAGGTCGCAGGTTTTGCCCTCTGTTCATATAAGGGCGATTACGTATATCTTGATTATCTTTATATCGCGAAAAAGAGTCAGGCAGCAGGCATGGAAATGCTGGGTGTATCGGCAAACAAGGTTCTCGAAAAATATGGAAAGAAGATAAAGTTCGAGGCATTACTTGCAACCGATGAATCTGAAAAGCTTGCTAAGAAGCTGATACCGGGCGGAAAGTATACGAATTTCACCCTTTATCGTTGGGATATAGCATAAAAACGGAGGACATATAATATGGATTTCAAAGAGAAAGAAAAAAAGGAAAATAAAGCGATCAACGCCCAGAATGAGCAGAAAAACGAGCAGCAGAATGTAGCTAATCAGCCTATTCAGCAGAATCCTGTAAATCAGGCTCAGCCTATCCAGCAGCAGAATAATAAAGATGCTAAAAAAGAGAAGGATAAGAAGAAAAGCAAGAAGAAGGATGCCAAGGCTGTTGAACGGGCAGAGGAAGAGGTAATCCCTGAGGTTAAAGCGGATTCCATGGAGGCTGCTGAGGGTGAATACATGGACTTCCTGCTTAAGCAGAAAGGCTTCCAGAATACCAGCTATAAAGACAAGAAGTTCAGTGTGAGCAACAAGCCCGATCTTCTCCGCGTCAATAGCTTTATGAATAATCAGCTTCATGAAGAAAATTATCTGGATGTAAGCTGGTCTCTTACCAAGAAGGAATTACAGATGATCCGGGATAAGAGGAACAAGTGCTGGTTCTTTGCGGATTCAAGAGCTAATAAGCTTGAGAAGAAACTTAAGAAGAATCGAAATTTCCAGATTGCAGCAGGTATGTTTGCACAGCACAGAGAGATTCTTGAAACTGCAGCAAAGGAGCTTAAGAGCGGCAAGGAGTCAGAGTTTGAAAAGTTTGGTATGCGTTCATCAAAGGAAATGTATGCCGAAATGACAGAGCTTCTTAAGCAGACATATGTTAAGAGCCAGGGAAAGGCAGCTGTAAAGGGATTCTTTGGCTGGAAGCCTGATAGTGAAGTCAATATGGCATATGTTGCAAAGCAGGCTACAATGAGTAATATTTTCTGTGAAAATAAGCTCAAGGAATTTGCAAATCTCAATATTGTAGCAAACCGTGAAATAGATAAGACAGTCCAGGCCAGGATGCTGTCTTACTGTAAGCTCGGTTATAACAGCAACATGGTCCTGTATGAGTGCATGGAGAATAAAGGACACAAGATGACTGCCAAGCTTAAGGAAGATGCAAAGAGAAGAGCAAGCCAATTTGAGATGATGCAGTTCTTTGTGGAAAATGCGCATAAGCCTGAATTTTTTGAGGCAGGAATAGTTACATGGGGTCAGATGTTCAAGGAGGCCAGTGAAGCGGCTGACTATGCAGGCGCCGGCAATATGGCTAAGGGCGAAAAGAATGCATATTATAACGCTCTCCTTAGCGGTATTCTTACCAACAAGATCCGTCAGGCTAAGATGAAGCTTAACGGCTGGTATGAGCTTAAGGATAAGACTGCAGAGGATGCCCAGATAGAAAATGCAGCTAAACAGGGCGAGAAGAAGGAAGAGAAGAAAGAAGAGAAAAAAGAAGAGAAGAACGTAGAAGGTAAGCAGGAAGAGAAGAAAGAAGAAAAGAAAGAAGAGGGCAAGAAGGACGAAAAGAAAGCCGAGAAAAAGAAGAAAGGGAAAGAGAAGCCCGATCCTTTCGGAAGAACCAAGGAACAGATAGCTTTCGATGCTGAGCTGTCTAGGGCTCATAATAAGCTTATTGGATATGGTGAGGAAAGACAGAAGCAGCAGGATGCGATGAAGAAGCAGGAGACATCCGTATGGAAAGCTGTATGGGGCTGCTGCAATACAATGAGCGAAAGCGTGGACGATGACACAAAGCTTGCTGATGAAAGATGGATAAGGGGTGTTACTCACAATGATATCGATCTTATGAAGGATCGTCTTGATGATATAAATAATACTGTTACTAATTTTGTATTCTCAGATGAGATGATGACTGATCCTGAAAGTTATCTCAGGGGCAACCTGAAGGAATACCTGAAGCTTCGCGGATATTTCACAGCATACGAGAAGTTAAGTGACTTAAGCATGTTTGGAGAGACTAAAAAGTACTCTGCAATAGATAATTATTTCTCTCAGGCAAGAGGAAAGTACCTGTGGGTATTTGGCGACCAGCAGACCAGGGCGATCGACAAGAACCGTATTGCACCCTGGAAGGCTTTCCAGGCATTTGCCGACAGGCTCCTTAAGCAGAAAGGGATCAATCCTGACAATACCGGCTTGGTAAGCGGTTATGCTACATTTGATCAGTGGAAAGATGCCCAGTTCAAGAATGAAGATGAAAAGAAGAAAGAGCTGGATAAGGTAGTAAAAACTATCAAGGAAAAGAATGCACTGATCCTGAAGGATCAGTTCAGGATGAATTATGCCTATGTTTTCGGCTTTGAGGATGAAAAGGGCAATATTGATATAGGCTTTGAGAGGAAGATCAGAGAGGCATTCGGCAAGGATGTTACAAGCGTTGATGATACCCTGAAAACTCTCAGGGAGATGAAGCCTAATCTTCAGGGCGCTATCGAAAATATGGCGGGAATGCTTGAGTACATGACCAAATATCCGGTTGAGGAGTTCCCGGCTATGTACAAGGGGCTGGATGTTTTTGACAGCAAGAAGGAAACCGCAGCATCCCTGATGAGGAAGCTTGAGGTTTGGAAGCTGAGATACGGCTCATATACAACCTTCATAGATAAGTATGACGCTGGTGACAAAAATGCGAAAAAGCTTGTTGAAGAAGGTATAGCAGAAAAGATTGACTGCCAGGAGCTGCTTAAGAGAGCTGAGGAAACCGCAATTGCTGAAAATGCAGTAAAGGGCGGTGACTATAAGACCTTCCGCGGTGTTAACCGTATGAGGGAGTATGTAGATACATTTAAGGAATATGGCTATCATAAGGACTATGCTACCGCAACGAAATTTGTGGCAGACTTTAAGTTCACTAAAGAATGGGATAAGCCGGATTTTGTATATGCAAATATCGAGACATACTCACGCCTGATACTCAGTATCGATACGATAGAGAATTTTGGCAAAGAGGTTGTTGAAGAATCCACACCTGCATACAAGAATAAGCTTTTATCGACTATTGAATTCTTTAAGGCTTACAGACGGCACATGAACCATCAGCTGGTACAGAAGTATAAGATCAATCCCGAACAGATGGCTTATGCTACGGATGAGATGGTTGAGAAGGCCAAGGCTTATCTGGCACCTGATCAGAAGAAGGAGCCTGAGCATAAGCGCTTTAAGAATATCAGAAATGCATTTGGTTTAAAGTGCTGGCAGGAAGATCATGCTGAGGATGGCTTTAAGATGTCTGACTATGTATATGACAAGAAGCTCATAGAGTTCGGACGTCAGGAGCTTCAGCGTAAGGACTATGAGGCCAAGATACTTGAGGGCAAGGCAGAGTATATAGATTACCTGCGCCTGCTCGTAATCAAGACCAGACAGCTTAATGCTAAGAATCTTCCGGAGAAGCAGAAGGAAGTATTCAAGGGTCAGATTAAGAACCTTGCATACAGGGCGTATACATGCATGGCAAACGAAAAGTTCAGCAGGCCCAGAAATGCCATTAAGTCGAGTGACAATGAAATAACCAATACGGTACTCATGGACTATATGTACAGGGATGAGCTTAAAGATGATGTGGACTATCTTGGAATCCTTGAAAAGGCATATAAGAGCGAGCTGACGAACAAGTGGCAGGGTGATGTTGAGAGACAGAATAAGCAGCAGGAATCCGCTACGAATTATCATAATAGCCTTGGCATGAAACGCGAAAGAGAAAGCTCTAAGTTTGTAGACCGCAAGGAGGCAGAGCTTATAAGCATTGATGCGGATCTCAGGGCAAAGCTTGTAAAAGAACTGGAAAAAGAAATTGAAAAGCCTGAGAACGCTGAAGCAAAGGCAAAGTTTGAAGAAATAATTGCGGACATTAAGGCGGATAATGATCATGGTCGGTTTGCAATATTTGTAATGTGCAATACTAAGGACAAGTTTATTAAAAAGTATGGCGCAGGACTGTCAGAAAAGACAAAGGATCTGATCAGAAAAGTACATGTTTCCTCGTATTATGCAGGTCAGCTCCAGTTTGATCCGGATGAAGTCAGGTCTGCGGATCAGAAGATTGAAGATCTGTGCAAGGCATTTTCGACTTTTGAGCAGATTGATAAAGTCAGAGAAATGGAAAAGAGCGGAAAAGACAAGACTGACTTTGAGGAGTATAACAGGCAGAAAGAAAAGCTTACATTCATGTCTGATGTTGAAGATGATATGAACATGGCTAATAGACAGATTTCCGAGTCATCGCTTCCTACATATTACAAGCTGTGTAATGATGCGGATATTCTCAGTAACTTTGTAAACGAGCATTCATTTGTAAATGCTGAAGCAGAGGAATCCTTAAGGAAGCGTATTGCATCACTGGAGGAAGTAAATGCGGTAGCAAACAGAAAGGAGAGGCTTGCTGTTTCAAAGTCAGCTAAGGATCTTGTCTTTGCACTGTCGAGAAAGGGACAGTTTAAGGATGGAAACAGCCTGAGCTTTGCAATTGATAATCTCCTTCGTTTCAGAGGTGTTACACTGACACAGTCGACCATCGAGAACTGGAAGCCCGGCGTGGGTAATCTGCAGAAGCTTGATGATAAGCGTATGGCTGACCTGGATAAGATGGCTGAGAGACTGGCAAAGGGTGATGTTGAGATGGGCGACTATGCAGGAATGATCACCAAAGTAATGCCTGATGTGGTTATCCGTCAGAAGAAATTCGCCAGCAATAAGCTCACAGATGAGAATATCAACAACTTTAAGACCACTGTCATTGATGCACTGACAAAGGATAAGACACCCGTTGCCCTTAAGATGAACGGAAAGTATTATACTGTCACAAGTTATGATGAAAAGACCGGAGAAGTTAAGGTTGAATATCAGAATGAGGCGGCAAGGTCAATAAAGCTTGAAGCTCTTTTCAACGAGGCTTCAATGAAAGCACCTGAGAATGCAACAGCTGAGGAGAAAAAGAAATACAACACCGGCATAGAGGTGACATGGCTTAAGGATATCCAGTTTGCTGAGGATACGATTGTGCACCTTAAGGATTATGAGGGCGGCAAAGATGGAGTGGGCGCTCATAAGAAGGGTGATATAGAAGAAAACTATAAGATATTCAGTGAAGAAGAAAAGGCAAAGTACCGTAAACTGGATCCGTCAAGCAATAAAATGTTTGCCTTGGAGGATCTTGTGCACAACAGCTTATTTGATCCGATATCCACAAAGGTAATAAAGGATGCTTCAGGTAATTTCATATACTTTGACAACGATGGCAAGGCTGTCATAAAGGACGATAAGCTTGCGAAGTATGGAAAGAATATACCTATGGACGCACTTTGCATAAAGGAACAGGGCCAGGATGATGTTGAGAGTGACATTACAATATATCCTGAAACCTATGCCGAGACTACAAAGGTTAAGAGCAAAGATATAAGCAGGCTGAATGAGTATCTCTACAAGGACAATAAGTCAAAGGTTATTTATGAAGCTTCTGCATTAGCGCTTCAGGCACAGAGACAGTCTGTACCTCAGATTATTGAGAATCTGAAGCTGGAAGCTGTACAGAGAACCTTTATAGCTGCTCAGATGGAGGTAGACCGCTTAAAGGATGATAAGAAGAAGATCAGCGATACAGAGGGCTTTGATCTGACCTGCAATATGGTAAATACAGGTAAGGAGTATGATAAATACGAATCCACAAGGAAGCAGATGGATGAGTCTGCCAAGAATGCCAAGAATTCAAGAAAGCCTGCAATTACCGAAATTCCCAAGGTTAAACAGGAAGCTCTTGACTATGGCGAGAAATTCAAAATTGCATTAGAGGAAGGAAAAATTGAATATGCAGCGACCCTTTATTCCCTTGCTTTAAACAGGATCAATTCCCTTAATCAGGTGATGGGCTTCAAGGAAAGATGGAATTTCTCAGACCGTATTTCAAAGAAGATCATGGATAAGCTCTACAAGCAGAAATATGACGTGGTACGCAAAAATTACATTGATGCAGCAGATAAGCTTGGTGAATATGATGCAAAGATGGCAAAAATCGACAAAAAGGTCGGCAAGCTGGAAGCTAATAATGTCAAAGGTGTAGCATACAAGTATACTGTTCAGGATCTTCCGGAAATATTCAGAGTTACTGATGATCCGGCTATCATCAAAGCGCTGCTCAAGAGCAAGGTGCCTCTGCTGTCCGAGTCCAGGAAGGAACTTGAAAACCGTCTTGCTGCAATAAAGAAGATCAACGGAAGCAAGACGAGAGATGAATTCAGCGCAGATGTAAAATCTACGGTAGAGACAAGGGTAGAAGCTACCAAGCAGGCAAGTTCAAAGAACAGGAAGCTTCTGAATACTGCATCAGAGACAGACTTAAAGATCTGTGTTGAGATCAATAATATAAATAATAGTCTGGATGCATTGAAAAAAGAAGTGTCCGTTAAGGAGGCTATTCTCAACGGTAAAGATAAGAAAGCTAAAAAGACCGTAGACAAGAAAGCTCTTGCAAAGCAGAAAAAACAGATTGAAGAACTGACAAAAGAACGTGATGCTAAGAGGGAAGAGCGGAAGGGACTGAATGAGGAGCTGGCAAATATTCCTGAAAATGAAAAGAAAAACGTTATTGAATATAAGCTGCAGTATGATTTAAGCAAGCTGAAGAAGAAGCATGTGGCTAAACTGAATGGAGTGGCAGACACTGCAGGAACGATGCTCATGCTGGTTACCGGAAAAGAAGTGGATTCAGAGCTGCTTTCCGCATACAGACCTGCTATGGATATCACAAAGGAAATGGATGATGATTGTATCAAGTATCGTCAGGCGCTTTCAAACGGAAGATTAAACAGTCTGGGTGATTATGCAGATCTTACAAACAGCATACTTAATAATACCTGCCTGCAGCAGTATGAATTTGATGTAAGGGAGCTCAGGGACAAGAAACGCGGAAATGAGGCAAAGATGCAGCTGCTTGCAAAGGTGAAGCAGTACATTACCCTTTCAATGCAGAACTCCAAATCACCTATAGCTATCCAGAATCCCGGCGGAGGGTACAAGCTGATCGTCGGCTTTACAGACAAAGGTGATGTAATGGAAGACAAGGTGAAGTTTGTGGACATTGGTGAGGGTGGTCATCTCTACGAGTCGGATATGTACCTGGAAGACCTTACTGCCGGAATTAATATTAAGGGGACAGGTGACACCATATCAATGTTTGCTTTCAACGATATAGAAAAGGGTAAAAACCTCCTTCCCTCTAACGGTAGTATCAAATATGATGCGAAGACCGGAGAAATCGCAAAAGTATCAGGCAATGAGGAAGGCAGTGCTCACCGCAGCCATACAGTGGAATTCTGCAACACTCAGGTCGAGGGATTAAAGATCAGGTCATTCTTCCCTAACACCATAAAAGGTGATAAGGGTGCAGAAGAGAGCCTTGAGAAGGTACCTGTTTCCGATCCTGAGGCAATAGAGGCACTTCTTATCAACAGGAAGGAAACTCCTGAGGAGAAGCGTGCGGATGAAGCAGCTCTTATGAGCAGCATCAGGCATTTTGCAGAAGGTGGAAGCAAGATGGAGATAAGAGATCTTCCTGATAACTACCGCCTGACAGGCAATCTCGAAAAACTGAATTACCTTATCTCTCATCACTCAGACGCCTTTTCTGCTGAAGCGATCAAGGAGCTTAGGGATAGAAGGGATGCTATTGAAGAAATCAATATGCTTAAGTCCCAGTATAAGTACACGACTACCAAGACAAAGGAGAAACAGCTTGAGGGAGACATACATGAGGTAAGGCTTAACATAAAGTATGACGGATCAAATTCGAAAACCGCCGGAAGCTGGTCTGATGCCATGAGTTTCCTGCTCTCCTCAAGAGGACTTAAAGTGCCTGCCGAGCTGCTTTCAAAATGCAACCCGGATGTCAACTATCATATAAAGGTTAACACCAAGGACAGGTTTGAAAATGATCCTAAGAGAGACATGAAGAACTTAGAGAATCACGTAGATATACTGGCAAGGGTAATGCAGGATGTAAGCCTGGAAGTTGCTGAATATGACATTGACAAGAATGTGGAAGAAGAGGATACTATCAGAGAAATCAAGAGTTATATTCTTGGGAGGATGCAGGAAGATGGAAGCTCCGTTGTACTGAAAATGCCTGAAGATGCCGAAATGTACCGTAATATCGTTGGTGTAAGAGGGGATTCACTGATAATCAGATCATCTGTTGGAATGGATTATGAAGATGTATATCAGGGCAATACTTACACGGACGAGTATATTGAAAAGACATTCGGCGGACAGTCTCTGGAGTATGAGATGCCTATAAGCGAACTGGCAGGAAAAAAGTTCTCATTAATGTCACTGTCAAAATCTTATGATGAAAAGAGTATGACAAATAAGCGCGGCGCTATGGTAACGCTGTCAAAAGCAATGTGCAAGCAGGATAAGTATAATGACGGTGCGATAGGTCAGATGAGAATGCATCACAAAGATAGTGCTCCTCAGGAACTCCAGATAGGTGGAAAAAAGACCGGTATCAAAGTAAAGACTGAAAGCTGGATATCCAGGCAGTACATAGTAGATCATTTTGATGACGCTGATGATATGATGGATGTCGAAAAAAAGAAAGCAAAAAAGAGTGAGAAATAAGAAGTAACCATCAAGAGGGCGGTCTCGCCGAGAGGGGAGACCGTCTTTTTTATATTTATTATTTATTGTAAAATAGTTGTATAATTCATTTAGTATCGGCTTTGCAGCGGGGCACTTATCATGGCAAACATATTTGAAAAGTTTAGTTTTCAGATAAACAAGCGCAGTATAGCGATGATCGTCTTAGGGGTGATAATCAATATCATGGGGCGCAGCATAGCCTTGTATTATCATCTTCCATTATTCCTTGATTCCATAGGGACATTTCTTGTAGCCATAGTTTTAGGCCCTATAGGCGGGGCAATATCCGGAACAATTATGAATTTTATCGTAGCGGCATGGCCATCATGGGAATGGTCCTACTGTCTGGTAAGTATTGTCGGCGCGATCGTGGTGGGGGTTATCCTGTATAAACGTGAACGGATGGATTCTTTTACCATAGTAGGCTGCAGCGTGCTTACAGGTATTGTGATGACTGTTGTATCTACGCCTCTTAATCTGCTCATTAGGGATGGTATGACAGGAAATGACTGGGGCAATGCCATGGTAGAGCTTCTTGAACAGTATATCAGTCTTAAGAGTCTGTGCTGTATAGCGGGTGAACTGATAGTGAATATTCCGGACAAGATGATCATACTTATATTTTTATCCTTTTGTATCGTTATGTTCAGGAAGGCCGGCATAACCATGATTCCGGAGGAAGCATCCAATAAGCTTCCGTTGGTGCTTCTTGCAATTGCTGTCCCTTTAGCGGCCTTAAGCTTTTCAAAGCCGGTAATGGCTTCTGTTGAGGATTTTGTGTCGGATTATGCGACCACTGTTTACGGAGTATACGAGGGCTTAAGCTCTGCGGAAATCAATACGGTGACTCAGACCGGTGACGGATACATCTGGGCCGGGGCATATTCGGGATTATACCGGTACAACGGTACTGATTTTGAGCAGATCGACCTTGATCCCAGGATCAGCAATGCCATAGTGCTCCGCACCGATAAAAAGGGACGTCTGTGGATAGGAACCAACGACAGCGGTGTGGCCTGCTACGACACCTACCGGGATACTATCAGATTTTTTACTTCTGAGGATGGACTTCCATCCGATTCCATAAGGGAAATATGCGAAGACGAGCAGGGTAATATCTATGTGGCAACTGCATCATATATCTGCAGGATAGATGCACTTTCCGGGAGTCAGACTGCCGGAGACTCGGATGCAGAGTCAGAGATCATAGAAAACAATGACGATGTGGATATAACGGTTTACGATTCCCTGACGGATATCACATCGGTATATTCAATGGTATGCGTAGAGGACGGCGGCCTCTGCGGCGTCACTGCCGCAGGAAAACTTTTCCTTATGAGAGACGGAAAAATAGTATATTCCCTTGATAGTGATATAGAGGGACAGCCCTATACCTGTGTGGCCTGCAGGGGGGATGGGCATTATCTGGCAGGAACTGCCGGCAATACCCTGGAGTTCATTCATCTGGAAGATGACGGGTTTGTAAAGACAAAGACAATTAATACGGATATGTCGGGCTTTAACCGTATGTACTATTCAGACCGTTACGGCGGATATTTTGTGACTGCTGTTTCCGGTTTATGCTTTGTGAGTGCAGGCGGTGTGGTTCAGGATCTTTCGATGGAAGGATTCAATACCTCGGTGGAAGACCTGCTGACGGACCGGCAGGGGAATATATGGTTTTCTTCCAGCAAGCAGGGCATTTTAAAGCTGTCAAAAAATCCTTTTTCCGACCTGTACAAACGTATAGGCCAGCCGGCCCAGGTGGTAAATGCCATAATCATGGACGGGGATTATGCTTATATAGGAACCGACAATGGTGCGGTAAAGGCAGATCTTAAGAACAACATAAGGCTGAGCGACAGCCGTCTCGAAGCACTGGGTGAGGTACGTATCCGTGATATCATGAAGGATTCAAAGGGAAACCTCTGGTTCTGCACATATGGTGAAGACGGACTGGTGCGTATCGATCCCAATGGGAAAATAAAATCGTTTACGGAAGAAACGGACAGCTCGGTACTGGGATCAAGATTCCGCCTTGCAAAAGAGCTGAGTGACGGCAGGATATTTGCGGTATCCACATCCGGTATAAATTATATTGACGGTGACAGAGTGGTGCTGACCATAGGTGCCGACGATGGCATGGCGGTGCCCAAGGCACTTTCCGTTCTGGAAGATGAGGACGGCACTCTCTGGGTGGGAACCGACGGTGACGGAGTATATACCATAGTCGATGATAAGGTGAAGGATCACTGGGGGAGGGATGAAGGTCTTTTGTCCGGCGTCATAATGAAGATTGTTGATTGCAGGGACGGAAGGCTTTATGTGACCAGCAACGGTCTTTATTATCATTCGGACAAGGGCATAATCAAGCTGGATAATTTTCCTTATAAAAATGTATATGATGCGTATATAACGGAAGATGGTACGGCGTACATTACTTCGAGCGCAGGTCTCTATGTCACCAGGGAGGATGATCTGCTTAAAAATGATGAGGATTACACTTTTGCACTTTTAAACAGCAAAAGAGGTCTTACTACCACCTTTACGGCTAATTCCTACAACTGTGTGGATGGTGAGAGGATGCTCTTCTGCTGTACGGACGGTGTGCAGATACTTAATACCGATGCATACAGGAATTTTGACCAGCATTACCAGATCGTCATAAAGGACATATCAAAAGAAGGTGTTCCCATAAAGATCGAGAATGGTGTATATAATATACCGCCCGGAGCCGGCAGCGTGATGATCACTCCGGGAATACTTAACTATACCGTTTCTGATCCTTTGATAAAAGTGACTCTTGTGGGGGTGGATACCGAGGGCAGGATAATGCGGCAGTCTGCAATGGAAAGCATCTATTATCCGTCATTAGCTCCGGGAGACTACAAGCTTTCTGTACAGGTGATGGATGAATCCGGGCTGATGCCGGAAAAGGAAATGGATTTTCTTATACACAAGGATGCCAGGCTTTACGAACAGCCCTATTACAAGACCTATATAGTGGTCGTAATAACGATCATGATCGGCTTTATAGTCTGGCTTATATCCAAGATGGGAAATATGGCTGTCATCAACCGTCAGTATGACCAGATACGTGCGGCAAAGGAAGAGGCTGAATATGCCAACCGGGCAAAGTCCAAATTCCTGGCTCAGATGTCCCACGAGATCAGGACTCCCATAAATGCCGTGATGGGAATGGATGAGATGATACTCAGGGAGAGCCGGGATCCCGACATCAGGGGATATGCCAGAGACATATATGATGCCGGCAATGTGCTACTTTCGCTTATTAATGATATCCTGGATACTACCAAGATAGAGTCAGGCAAGATGGAGATCGTGCCTGTTGAGTATGGAACGAAGAAGATGATCCAGGATCTGGTGAATCTGACATCACAGCGTGCGCAGGCCAAGGATATAAAGCTTGAACTGGAGATAGATCCCGATCTGCCAAAGGTCATGTACGGTGATGATGTACGCATCAGGCAGGTAATAACCAATATCCTTACGAATGCCGTGAAGTATACAATGACAGGTACCGTATGGTTCAGGATAAAAGGTGCAAGGGGCGGTGAAAAGATACGCCTGCATGTGGAAGTGGAAGATACAGGCATCGGTATAAAGGAAGAAGACCTGCCGAAACTTTTTGAGGAGTACCGCAGGATCGAGGAGGGCAGGAACCGAAGTATAGAGGGCACGGGGCTTGGTATGAGCATAACCGTGAAGCTTCTTAAGCTTATGGACAGCAGACTTGAGGTAAGCAGCATATACGGAAAAGGTTCAAAATTTTATTTTGACCTGGATCAGAAAGTAATAGACAGCACGCCCATAGGCTATATAGGGACTAAAAACCGCAAGGAAGAAGTATATACGGAGAGCTGCGAGCCTTTTACTGCGGAAGAAGCCAAAGTGCTAGTGGTTGATGACAATTCCATGAACCGCAAGGTATTCAGGAATCTTTTGAAACCTACGAAAGTAAGGGTAAGCGAGGCTGCCAGCGGTCCGGAGTCCCTTGTAATGGTAGAAAACGAGCATTACGATGTGATATTTATGGACCACATGATGCCGGAAATGGACGGTGTGGAAGCTATGCAGCGCATGAGGAAAATGGAGTGCTGCAAGGGGATTCCCATCTATGTCCTTACTGCAAATGTTATGTCAGGTGCAAAAGAGTCATATATATCAATGGGATTTGACGGCTTTGTCTCAAAGCCTATAATTGCAGGCAATCTGGAAGATACGCTTCGTGAGGCTCTTCCTGCGGAATATGTCCATCCCCTGTCGGAGGAGGAAAAGGAGCTCCTTAAGTCTGACAGCCGTACTGCATCCAATCCGGTGCCGGATGACCTGCCTGAGGTAGAGGGACTGGACTGGAATTACGCTTGGCTCCATCTTCCGGAGAGGGATATGCTGCGGGGAAGTGTTGAGTCTTTTTACGAAGTGATCACTGCCCAGGCAGACAGGCTGCAGGCGCTCTATGTGGACCTTGTAACCTATGCCGGAAACAGGAATGCTTCCACGCTTAAGGGAGATGCTGAGTCCGGAAGCAGCGATGCGGATGATCCCATAGCAGCGTACAGGATACAGGTTCACAGCATGAAGAGCTCGGCTGCAACCATTGGTATAGTGCCGCTTGCCGGTATGGCCAATGTCCTTGAGTCGGCTGCCAGAAATAATGATACCGAGACAGTCAGGGCTCTGCACGGTCCGTTCATAAAGGAATGGAAATCCTATGAGGAAAAAATGCGCGGCGCCTTCGGACTGGGACTGAGATCAAAAGCCGGAACCATAAAGGGAGACGTGGAACTGCTGAAGGCAATGCTTGATCTGCTGGAGCCGAAGATCACAGAGCTGGATGTAGACGGTGCGGATGAAATAATGGAAAAGATGAAGAAATACAGTTTTGCTCCGGAAGTGGATGAACTGATACCGAAGCTGGGAGCAGCGGTTATGGATCTTAATGAGGAACTTGCGGTCACGATCATAAATGAAATGCGCGGGCTGGTATAACATATGAAGAAACTTTTTATCATCGGAAAAATGAATGACGTCATGAAGAACCTTGCGGAGTATATGCAGCAGCACTTCCGGGTTCAGCTATGCATGGAAAATACACAGCACGCGGCCGCATTAATGAAAGTCGTGGAGCCTGACCTTGTGATCATACTGCTTGTGGGTGTATACGAGATAGATATGAATATTTTTAATGCACTGTCAAAGGATTGCAAGGGACTGCCGGTGATCACTATAGGAACCCAGAGGGAATACGACAGTTTCTCTGCTCATCTTAAAGGTGTGAACTGTGAAAACATCATAAGGCCTGTAAATAACAGCGATATACTGGAGGCTGTATGCAGGAGGCTCGGCATGAGCAAAGAGGAAGCCGGTCTGATGGCAGTTGAGGAAAAAGACCGGCGCAGGCATGTGCTGCTCGTAGATGATGATCCGGTATCACTTCGCAGCATCAAGTCCATGCTTGAAGACAGATACCGTATCAGTCTGGCCAATTCCGGAACAAAGGCGATGATAGCAATAGGAAAGGACAGACCGGACCTGATACTGTTAGATTATGAGATGCCTGTGTGCGACGGACGGCAGACTCTCACTATGATAAGGGAAGACGAAGATCTGAAAGACATTCCCGTTATTTTTCTTACGGGTGTCAATGACAGAAAGAATATTGAGGCGGTGCTTACGCTGAAGCCGGCAGGCTATATACTGAAGCCGCCGGTGCCGGAGAGGCTTAAGGCTTCTATTGATAAGGCTCTTTCGGAAAACAGTTGATACCATTTATGTATGATATCGGGAGGCATAAACGTATATGGGAAAAAATACGGATAACAGCAAAGACAATAATAAAGAAAAAAATAAAGTGAAACGTCCTGATTATATGAAGAACATGCACAGATGGCAGCTGGTTCTGCCGCTGGTTCTGTGTGTGCTCGGCATAATGCTCAATCTTGGCGGAAAGATGACGGCCGCATATATGGGACTTCCTTTCTATCTGGAGTGTGCAGGAACCATACTGGCATCTGCCCTGGGCGGATATATCCCCGGCATACTGGCAGCTCTTGTTACCAACCAGATAATCTTTATCACAGATCCGGATTATATATATCTGGCGCCCATATCCATAATCATAGCTATCATTACTGCTATGGCTTATTCAAAAGGATACCTGTTGAAATTCAGGTATCTGGTTCTGTACATCTTTCTTATATCCGCTGTTTCACTGGGAATAGGTGCTATTGCCGAATGGGTACCGGATGGTTCCGGGGATAACTTTTTCTCCTGGTTTACCGGAAAAGCGCTGATGGAATTTGCGGATAAGATAATATCAGTCTGCTTTGTCCGTCTGATCCTGTTTCTGATACCCAAAAACCTTTGGTCCAGATTTGAGATGACTCTGTGGATGCAGGATCCCGACGCAGTCAAAAAGGAGGACAGTGATGATAAGTCCGGAGTATTCGGACACAATCTGTCTGTTAAGGCTAAGCTGGTTACCTGCCTGATAGTGATATCCATTACGATAGCTACATGCGGCGTCAGCATCTGCCTGATGCTTTTCAGGGATTATTCGGTGCAGCAGCATACATATCTGGCTGAAGGCGTTGCTGCGCTGGCATCAACTGTTATAGACGGAGACCGGATAGATGACTACCTGAATAACGGTGAAGATACGGATGGGTATAAAGAAACGCAGAAGCTCCTTGAGAATATCCAGAAGAATACGGCGGACGTTGAATATGTATATGTATATAAGATACAGACTGACGGATGCCACGTGGTATTTGATACGGATCCCGATCTCCGGACGCGCGGCAAAGTGGGAGCTGTCATTCCCTTTGACGAATCGTTTATGCCGGTGGTTCCGGATCTTCTGAGCGGGAAGCGTATAGATCCGCTGATAACCGATGACACATACGGCTGGCTTCTGACCGCTTATGAACCGGTATATGATTTAAGCGGAGAGTGCGTATGCTACGCGGCAGCAGACATTACCATGAAAGGGCTGGCGGGGTATGAGAAGGATTTCTTTTATCGGCAGATATGTATTTTCATCGGATTCTTTGCACTGATCGTCGCTGTTACACTATGGATAGCACATTACTTTCTGCTGCTTCCTCTTAATACCATGGCGCGTGTGGCATCGGGATTTGGCTATGATGACGAATTCGCAAGGCGTGAGAATATACAGAAGATCACACAGCTTGATATAGGTACCGGAGATGAAGTTGAAAATCTGTACCGTGCCCTTATCAAGACCACAGAAGAAAGCACCAGGTTCTTTGAAGAGAACAAGCAGAATAATGAAAAGATATCAGCTCTGCAGAATGGCCTTGTGCTTGTGCTTGCCGACATGGTTGAAAACAGGGACGGCTCAACCGGTGATCATGTAAGAAAGACGGCAGCCTATGTGAATATTACTGCAAAGAAGATGAAGGAACTCGGATACTACAAAGATAAGCTGACGGACCAGTTTATTGATGATATCACGCGTTCGGCTCCACTGCATGATATAGGCAAGATCGCTATTCCGGATGCAGTACTAAATGCACCCAGGAAGCTGACGGATAAAGAATTCGAGATCATGAAGACGCACGCTGCAAGAGGCCGCAAGGTTATCGAGCAGGTTATAGCATCGATCCCGGATGCAGACTATCTGGAGGAAGCCAAGAACGTTGCCGGTTATCACCATGAGAAATGGAATGGCAAAGGCTACCCGGAAGGACTGGCAGGTGAGGACATCCCTCTTGCAGCCAGGATAATGGCTGTTGCTGATGTGTTTGACGCACTTGTGTCAAAGAGATGTTATAAGGAATCATTTGATTACAGCAAGGCCTTTAACATAATAAGAGAAGATGCAGGCAGCCATTTTGATCCGCTGGTCGTGGATGCGTTCCTTAAGGCTGAAGAGGACGTGCTGGAGATAGCGGAGCGTTTCAAGGAAAATGATGGAAAGATAGTGTAGTGTACAGGCGGCTTACCCGAACAGGTAAGCTGCTTTTTTTTAAGTTGTAGTTTATTTGCAATTATGAACAATGTGTGATTTTTATGTAAATCATATTGAAAACAAATATCAGGTGTTTATAATAGGAAAATGTGATATTTCGGCTTAAGTGCCTGGGCTTACGCAGGTACAGCCTGCAAATGAGAGCTTGCAGATGAGACGGAAATAAAGATGTATTTATGAGAGAGGGAGAGTATGAAAAAGAAAAAGAAATTTAAGATCAGATGGATCGTGATCCCGGTGATACTTATAGTGATCATTGTGCTGGTAGTGGCGGGGCTTGCAGGTGCCTCCCAGGGTATGATGGCTACGGAGACTGTCACCAACAGGGATATTGTGACATATCACAGTTTTACCGGTGTGGTAAAGCCTGTTGATGAAGAAGAGCTGATGCCTGCTGCTGCGGATATGAAGATCTTAAGCATTGAAGTGGAAGAAGGCGATATGGTAAAGGCGGGCGACGTTATCATGTACCTGGACCGTAAGTCCATAGAGGATCAGATAGCGGAGCTTGAGACTTCCATGTCGGTGAATGCAGCCAACTCGGCTCTTACCGTACAGCAGGCAAGGACGAATTATACAAATTACAAAAAGGATCTTGAGGAAGGGCTTAACTCACAGATAATTGCTGCAGAACAGACTATGAAAAGTGCGGAGACAGCGATGAACAGTGCCGTGCGTAAATATGAAGATACTGTCAGCATGAATTCTGCGGGGATAAACCAGGCGCTTCTCAGTGCAAAATCAAATGTGGACAGTGCCTACATAAATGTCCGTAATGCCCAGGAAGCTCTTTATCTGGCAGATTACAACAAGCGCCATAGCAATACTAAGCTTACACAGACCGAATATGAAAATGCGGAGCGTAGTCTTGAAAAGGCGTGGATAAACTATAATGACGCTGTTGCAGCTTCAAAGGCAGCTTCCATCACCGAGGAAACCAATCTGGAAAACCTTTACGATCAGATGGTATCTGCCCAGAGTTCGTACCTGTCAGCTGTGGATTCATATAATGCGACGGTAAGGGCCACGGAAGAACAGCTTGAAAACTACAGACTTCAGTACCAGGTGGCGCTTGCAGGATCCGATACTTCAGTAAATGATCTCAAGCTTGCAAAGCTTTATGAAAAGCTTGATGACTGCACCATAAGGGCTTCCATAGACGGAGAAGTGACAAGCATACCCGTAGAGGAAGGCTCATTAACAGTAGCCAGCAAGTCGGTTGCTACAGTTACCAATTTTTCAAAATTAAAGATAGACATCAAGATCAACGAGTATGACATCAAGGGTGCATCTGTAGGCGAAGATGTCACTGTTATATTAAATGCCGTAGGAACAGAGTATGACGGAAAGATCACAAAGATCAGCCGTAATGCGAAATCTGAAAATGGTGTTTCATATTTTGAATCCGAAGTAGAGTTTGCCGGAGATGAGGATGTGCGGAGCGGAATGAGTGTGGAAGTACATCTTATCACTAATGAGCTTCATGATGTACCCACGCTTCCTACTGATCTGATACAGCTTCGTGATGACGGTACAGCATATGTTACGGTATATACAGAGGACCATAAGACTACCGAGGAGCGTGACATTGAGTGTGGCGCAACAGACGGAACATACACGGAGATCACATCCGGACTTAAGACAGGGGATGAGATCGTGTATATGCCGATACTGACAGGTGGTGATATGGAAGTGATGTATTAAAGAAGCAGCGGGATCCCGCTGTGTGCGTGAGGGTGCAGGGATAGATATGATCGGAATTTCAGTAATACGGCAGAGCATAAAAATGGCTCTGCAGAATATAAAAGCGAATAAGATGAGATCCTTTCTGACTATGCTGGGTATTGTCATCGGTGTTGCGGCGGTTATCGCCCTGATGACCATAGTACAGATGGTTTCTGAAAACGTTATGGGACAGATGTCAGGACTGGGGGCAGGCACGCTTACCATTGCGACTGCGCCGTCTCCCATGAAGGAAGGCCTGTCGGAAAAAGATATAAAGATCCTGGATGAGATAGACGGAGTAGATGGGATATCGCCAACGCTTTCATTCACCTCAACTTCTGTTTATGACGGTGAGGTCTATGACAAAACGGACATCCAGGGCAAGACAGATCTTTATTTCAAACATAATGCGGATATCATGGGCGGCGGCAGGAGCCTGAATGCGATGGACATGTCGGGCGAGGTATATGTGTGCATTGTGGATCCACAGTATGTAAAAAAAGTCCTGCTGGGAAAAAAGGTGATAGGAAATAAGATCCTCATAGGCGGATCGGAATATACCATAGTGGGAGTGCGAAAAACCGACGAGAGTATTTCAAGCTATATGTCGGATACCAGTGCCCATGACGGTACAGTCATTATCCCATATAAGAACGCTCAGTCAATGTCCGGAAAAGGTTTTGTTGATAGCGCTGAAGTATATATAGAAGAAGGGCACAACGCTGCTGACGTGGAGAAAGCCCTGAGGCAGGGCCTGAAAAACATATACAACGGTAACGAGGATTTCTTCTATATCATCAATATGGAATCTCTTATGGTAATGATGGAGTCTGTTCAGGGAATGATGGGAACGCTGCTTGGGGGTATCGCTTCGATCTCACTGGTGGTTGGCGGCATAGGCATAATGAATATGATGCTTACCACGGTAACGGAGAGGACTAAGGAGATCGGCCTGCGTAAAGCCCTTGGTGCGGAGCCTTACAGGATACAGGCACAGTTCCTTATTGAATCTGTGGTTCTCTCAGTGTGTGGCGGCATAATAGGTATCATTCTCGGACTGTTGATAGCTCTGGTGGCAGCAAAGCTTTTAAAGACGGATTTTTCACTTTCAATGACTGCCATACTTTTAGGCTTCGGATTTTCCGGAGGCGTGGGTATTGTATTCGGATGGATGCCGGCAAAGCGCGCCAGCGAGCTGAATCCTATTGATGCGCTCAGGGCAGACTGATGGCGGTTTGCTAAGACAGAGATTAATAGAAAATGACGGAAAAAGGAAATATGGAAAACGGAGAAGTAATACTCAGCATGAAAAATATAGTCAAGGAATATGAGATGGGTGAGGAAATCTTTCGCACTCTGGATGACGTATCCCTTGAGGTGAGAAAGGGAGAGTTCTTAGCGGTTCTCGGTCCATCGGGATCCGGCAAGTCTACGCTTATGAATATAATAGGCTGCCTTGATTCACCTACATCAGGTGAATATATCCTGAACGGTGAACCGGTGGCTGACCTGGACGAAAGGCAGCTGGCCCATATCAGGAATAAAGAAATAGGCTTTATATTTCAGTCATTCCACCTCCTGCAGAGGCAGACGGCGCAGGAAAATGTTGAGCTTGCCCTTATATATGCCAATCAGGACGGCAAGAAAATGCATAAGCGTTCTGAAGAGCTGCTCACCAAGGTAGGGCTTGAGGACAAGATAAAGAGTCTTCCGAATCAGTTGTCCGGAGGCCAGCAGCAGAGAGTGGCCATAGCCCGTGCTATTGCCAATAATCCCACCATACTCCTTGCGGATGAGCCTACCGGTGCGCTGGATCAGAAGACCGGCGCCCAGGTCATGCAGCTTTTCCATGAGCTGAATGATGAAGGCCGTACCATAATAATGATCACCCACGACTCAAAGATCGCGTCTCATGCCGGGAGGATAGTGAAGATCCTGGACGGCCGCATCAGTGAGGGCGAGCTTGAGGATGCTTAACCTTTGAGGACATATTACCCGTTACAGATATTGTGACGGGTTTTTTGTTGACATATCAATGTGACGGATAATGGTTCATAAAAACACTTGACATAGTATTCAAAACTACATATGATTTAGTCGGTTGGAAATAACTATAGAAATAAATCATATGAGGTGCAAAACTATGAGCCGCTATTCTTATGAGATATTCACTGATTCTGCAAGCAATCTTACGGATGACCTGATAAAGAACGGAAACATCCGGATGATAAGCTATATCAGCACAATAGACGGTAAAAAGTTCCTGTGCTATAAGGAAGGGCGCAATTATGAGGAAGCAGGACGCAGGTTTTACAATGCTATGCGTCGCGGAGCTGACGTGCGCACTTCCCTTATAGATATGGATACATTGAGGAATGCCTTTGAGCCTGTGGTTAAGGATGGCAGGGATATCATTTTTGTAGGAATTTCCGGCGGGTTGTCAGGTACGGTGCAGGCTGCTCGCATTGTGGCCGATGACCTTATGGAGGAGTATGCAGGCCGCACCATCCGCTGCATAGATTCAATGTCGGCATCATTGGGAGAGGGAATGCTTGTAATGCAGCTTTCGAGGCTTCGGGAATCCGGAGCAAGCCTTGATGAAGCAGCTGATTACTATGAAAGCCACAAGATGAAGATGAACCATATTTTCACCGTTGGTGACCTGGCTTATCTTAAAAAAGGCGGCCGTATTTCACCGGCTGAAGCCCTGATCGGCAACCTGATAGGAATAAAGCCCATACTTAAGGCAAATGATGACGGTAAGATAGTGGTGCATGGAAAGGTGCGTATGCGCAAGAAAGCACTGGACTATCTGGTGGATATGACCTGCGAACGGATCGTGCGTCCGGAGGCACAGATCATTTCCATCTGTCACTGCGATGCGCCCTCGGATGCGGCATATGTGGCAGACAGACTCCGCACAGCCCTTCCCGTAAAGGATATAATTGTCAGATACTACGACCTGTGCACCGGCTCCCATGTGGGTCCCGGTACCGTCGCCGTATTCTTCATGGGGGAGAACCGCATGGAGAGCATGAAGGCGGCCGGAACAACCGTGGCGTGAGATAATAAAATTTCCGCCGGCTAAATTTGTTATAATAAGTCTGTTGCGTTGTATGTAAAGTACGGGAGGATAAAGCGTGACTTTCAGACAGATCGTACCCGGTGACAATACTGCTCTTGCGGAGCTTATAAGGCATAATCTCAGGACATACAGACTTGATATCCCGGGAACTGTGTATTTTGATGAAAATCTGTATCATCTGAGTGATTTCTACCTCGCAGAGCCCAAAAAGCGGACATATATTATACTGGCTGATGATGAAGACAAAGTGATCGGAGGTGTAGGCATAGCTGAGTTTGACGGTTTTTCCGGCTGTGCGGAGCTTCAGAAGCTGTATCTTGATGACAGCTGTAAGGGACGGAGACTCGGCTACGAACTGATGAAGCATGCGGAGGAAGCGGCAGCAGAGCGCGGATATAAGAGAGTTTATCTTGAAACGCATGATAATCTGGACATAGCGATACACCTGTATGAAAAGTGCGGCTACAAAGAAATAGAGCGTCCGGCATCTGTAGTCCACAGTACCATGAACAGATTTTTTCTGAAGGAATTCTGAAGGAATTGTAACTCGAATTGTAACTCTCATAACAGTTTTCTGTGGCAGTTCTGCTTAAACCAAAATCAAAATTAGTTTACATAAAAGGTGTTCATATAATACAAATAGTGGTATCATATAACAGGTTATCAAAAAACTACTTTTGGCGAGTTGATCATTTTTATGTTTTCATATATGAGTGGCGGCTGTGAAAAAAAGCATGCCGGAAAAAAAATCATATACAGGGCAGCAGTGCTGCTGTCTGCGCTGGTACTTTCGGCAGGTGCCATGGCATGTGAGCGAAACGGGGCAGGTGTTTCCGACAATTCTGCTGTTTCAGGGAATGCGGTATCAGAGAATGTCACATTGAATCTTCCTGCACCGGTGCAGTATTCGGAGCTGTATTTTACAGTGCCGGAAGGTTTTACCGAGTCATCGGGCAATACCGAAGAAAGCAGGGTTTACAAAGCTCCCATGTCTGCCGATGACTCCTACATAGCCTATACGGCAGGAGAAAAAGATCCCGGTGATGATTATGACATCATGACAAAAGAGGACATGCAGGCCGAGCTCAATCAGGATGTGGATAAAAATGCTGCAGTTACTGATTTTGCAAATGAGGATCTTGGAGACGGAGTAAGACGGATAAAGACCCATGTGGTATACCGTAAGGATGAAAAAGACTATAACATGGTCATGTACATTTACGTTACGGACAAAAAAGTATTTACACTGATCTACGTGGCCGAACTGGGATCCAAGTGGGCGGCTGATTATGAACAGAGCCAGAAAGAGATCCAGCTTGTTGCTGAGTAGCTGTTTTTTGAGACTGCGGGAGCGCGTGGCGCGAAACAATCCGTGCGAATCCCGAAAGCTGTTTAAAGCTTCTTTGAATGAGTTGATCACAGAATAAAGAACGTGGAGGATAGAAAATATGGGTGATAAACCGACTTTAGTGATTCTTGCCGCCGGGCTTGGCAGCCGTTACGGAGGTCTTAAGCAGATCGATCCCGTAGATGCGGAAGGACACAAGATAATTGATTTTTCCATTTTTGACGCCCTTCGTGCCGGTTTCGGCAAGGTTGTATTCATAATAAAAGAGGAAAATGAGGCAGATTTCCGTTCATGCATAGGCGATCAGGTAAGCCGCAAGATGCCGGTGGAATACGTCTATCAGAAGATGGATGCCATTCCCGAAGGAACTGTTATTCCCGAAGGCAGGGTAAAGCCCTGGGGAACGGCTCATGCTATCTACTGCTGCAGGGATGTGGTAAAGGAGCCTTTCGCAGTCATCAATTCCGATGACTACTATGGCGTGAGCGCATATAAGACACTGGCCGGTTTCCTTAACAACCCTGTTTCAAAGAAAGACGGACAGGCAGCGTACTGCATGGTGGGCTATCTTCTCGGCAATACCCTTACGGATAACGGATATGTGTCCAGAGGGTGCTGCAGGAGTGATGAAGAGGGCTTCCTCTCAAAGATTGATGAGCTTACCCATATTGAAAAGGGGGGCGACGGAGCAGTCTATACCCTGGCAGACGGTACTACCGGCAGCCTGGGACTTGATACACTTGTATCGATGAATATGTGGGGCTTTGAACCGTCAATATTCCCGAAGCTTGGAAAGGCATTGGATGAGTTCTTTAAGACCGGTATCGAAGCCGATCCCCTTAAGTCAGAGTGCTTCCTGCCTATAGAAGTGGGCAAAATGGTAAATGAGGGTGATGTTTCCGTAAAGGTGCTTTCATCTGAGGATAAGTGGTTCGGTGTTACCTATAAGGAAGACAAGCCCGGCGTAATGGCATCCATTGCAGACCTCAAGGCAAAGGGGGTATATCCGGATAAACTCTGGGAATAAAAGGGAATAAATTAAAAGCGGCGGCGGAAAAGAGAAAGATATGTATCAAGTGGATTTTGACAAACCTATACATGTGCACTTCATGGGTATCGGCGGCATAAGTATGAGCGGACTGGCGGAGATACTTCTGTCCGAAGGCTTTACCGTATCCGGTTCCGATATGAAAGAAAGCGGGCTGACAAAGCACCTGGAGGAAAAGGGTGCAAAGGTTTTTATAGGTCAGAAAAAGGAAAATATCAGTGATGGAATAGACCTGATGGTTTATACCGCAGCCATATCCCCGGATAACGAGGAATATAAAGAGGTTCTTGGCAGAGGGATACCCACTCTCACAAGGGCTGAGCTCCTGGGGCAGATAATGCGGAACTATAAGCTTCCCATAGCTGTCAGCGGAACCCACGGCAAGACCACTACTACATCCATGGTATCCGAGATCCTTTTAAAAGCTGACGATGATCCTACCATTACTGTTGGTGGCATACTCAAGGACATAGGTGGAAACCTGCGTATAGGCTCCAACGAATTTTTTGTGGCAGAGGCCTGTGAGTATACCAACAGCTTCCTTTCATTTTTTCCCAAGGTTGAGATCATACTCAATATCGAGGAGGATCATCTGGATTTCTTTAAGGATATAAATGACATCCGTTCATCTTTCAGGAAGTTTGCTTCGCTTTTGCCTGAGGACGGCACACTGATAATAAACTCACAGATTGAAGATTACAGGGAAATAACAAAGGATCTTTCCTGCAAGGTTATCACGTATGGCAGGGATGACAGCGCCGACTACTATGCAACGGATATTTCCTATGATGATATGGGACATGGCCGTTACACCCTGCATAAAAAGAATCCTGACGGCAGCGAGGAGACTGCGGAGGTAGCTCTTTCTGTCGTGGGCGAGCATAATATCTTCAACTCGCTGGCAGCCCTGGCAGCAGGCGATGTGGCAGGCGTGGACAGAGCGACAGCGATAGAAGCACTTAAAGGGTTCCATGGCACTGACAGGCGCTTTGAGAAAAAGGGAGAGATCCACGGCGTGACGGTAATTGATGACTATGCGCATCATCCGACGGAAATAAGAGCTACATTAAAGGCAGCCAAAAACTATCCCCATAAAAAACTCTGGGTGGTTTTCCAGCCGCATACATATACCAGGACCAAAGCTTTTCTGGATGATTTTGCGGATGCATTGAGTGCGGCCGATGTGGTGCTGCTTACGGATATATATGCAGCGAGGGAGAAGAATACCATAGGAATATCTTCAAAGGACCTCTTAAAAAAGCTTAAGGATAAGGGACAGGAAGCGTATCATTACAGCTATTTTGATGATGTAGAAAATCATATCCTGCTCAATGTATCAGAGGGAGATCTGGTGATGACCATAGGCGCAGGGGATGTTTACAAGATAGGTGAACATATACTGGGAGAAAATTAAAACTTCAGTAAAATCAAGGCTTTCCGGGCTTCAATTGACATTTTTGACGAATTTTAACATTTCCCGCAGCGTAATTTTGGGAAGATTTTTTTTAACAAAAATGATGTTGATGAAAAAGTGCGCAACTACGCACTTTTTTTGATTTTTTTGGGGTTATCCACATTATCCACATCGGCACAAACCCTTATTTTATGCGGTGTTGTGTACATTGGTCCGGTTGATTTTGGCACACAAGGTGGTATACTTTTTTTGCGGTGAAGGGCATGCATATAAACATGCCTGTTTCATCCGGATATGCCACAGGCATTTATGCTCCGGCGTGAGCGGAATGCAATGGCTGTTATGACTAAACTACAAGGGGATACACGGACAGCTATGTCGGAAATTAGTCTTATCGCTGATACAGAAAGCGGCGTTACGGAATTATCAAATATATTCATAGAGCATTACATGAGCGATGCCAATGAAGTCCAGCTCAAGTTATATATATACCTTCTCAAACTCCGAAGCACAGGGAGCAGTGTGGAATTTTCGGATATAGTGGATTTTCTGGATTTTTCCGAGAGGGATGTTATGCGCGCTCTCCACTATTGGGAGGAGAAGCGGCTTATATATGTGGGATACAGGAGGGATCTCTCCGGTGAGGATGATATACATAGGTCAGGCAGGAGGAGCTCCCGGGCATATGCAAAGAAGGCTGAATCCATAAAGTCGATCCGTTTTGCGGATCCGGCAGAGCTTCTTTACCGTTTGGATGCAGACAGTGACAGACTTATGAGCGTGGGAGAGGAAGAAACGGTTGATGATCATGATGCCGTAGATCAGGATTGCTATTCAGAGCGTGCAGTGGAAAAAGATTTAGCAGCTCATGCACAGGATGAAGGATGCAGTGAAGATGCCGCTTCTGCTGATAAGGCTTCTTTACGCGGTACAGCTGAGAATGAAAAAAGTGAGAAAGATATGGAAATGGATCCGGACAAGATAAAAGGCGCATATACAGTTGCGGATGTAAAGGAATATAAAAAGAGCAAGGATGCCAAGACACTTGTTACGGCAGCGCAGCTTTATTTCGGAAGGCCCATGGGCAGCACTGAGATTACATCCATTATGTTCCTTTCATACAGTCTGAAGATGCCCTCCGATCTGATCGACTATCTGATGCAGCACTGTGCCGAGAATAAAAAAGAGTTTTACGCTGTGGAAAAGACGGCCCTGCAGTGGTATGAAAACGGCGTTGACAGCGTTGAAAAGGCCAAGGAATTCTGCCGTATGCAGATAAAGGCTCCTGATGACAGAGAGCGTGCTGTGCTTTCGCTGCTTGGAAGAAACGGAAATTTCGCACAGGGCGAGCTTGATGCCGTGCACAGATGGTTTACGACATACGGTTTTTCTGAGGAAATCATCAGGGAAGCCTGCAACAGGACCGTTGTGAATGTTGAGGATCATCGCATAGCCTATGCGGAAAAAATACTGAAAGACTGGTTCAACAGCGGTGTCAGCGTAGTTGGGGATATAGAATCCCTTGATGAAGAGTACCGAAAAAAGAAGGAAGTTGCGAAGGCTGCATCATCAGCCCGTACTCCGTCCGCCGGTCAGGCAAAGGCCGTGAAAAAGAATGGAACATTCGGTAATTTTGAAGAAAGACAGGATGATTACGATCTTCTCGTGAAGAAGCTTTCGAAGAAATGATTCACCAGCCGAAAGTACTTTCTCACACGCAAGCTTGCTTGCGGTGGGAGAAGAGTACTGGAGGCGCCACCCTCATGAGGACGAAGTGGAGCCTAAGCTCCACGAGAGTCCGAATGTGGGTAGGATTGTGGGAGTGCGTAGCACGGAACAATCCGTGTGAATCAAAAAAAGATACTTTTGGCGAGTTAGTCATAAGGAGAACAGATGCTTACCGGCAGACAGTATGACAAGATAAAACTGATATATGAGGAACGCCGCAGAAACAGGGACAGGCTCAAGCTTAAGCGGCAGACGGAAGTGTTCGGAAAGCTTCCCGGCTACAGGGAGCTTGATACTGCTATCCGCAATCTTTCAATAAATACGGCGCTTAAGTCTTTCGATATAGAGGACGAAGAGGAACGCAGGCAGTTTACCGGTGCTACGATACTCAGGATGCGCCAGATGGAGAATGAAAAGAAGCAGCTTCTTTTAGCGGCCGGATACCCGGAGGATTATCTGGATCCCCCTTATGAGTGTCCGGACTGTAAGGACACCGGCTATATAGGAAATGAAAAGTGCAGCTGCCTGCGTCAGCTTGAGATAGAGCAGTTATATGAGAGTCTGAATATGAAGGCGTGGCTGGACGGGAAGAGCTTTGATCTTGCCGACGAGTCATATTATGAGGGCGAAGACTTAGAGAATTTCCACTACGTCCTGGAAGTCAGCCATGAGATGGTGGATCACTTTGATGAGGACCACAGGGGCATGGTGCTGTACGGGAATGTGGGTACCGGCAAGACTTTTATGGCAGGGTGTATCGCCAGGGCGCTTATGGAGGAAGGATATCTGGTGCTTTCCTTCAGCGCATCGGGGCTTTTTGAGCAGATATCCAATGCAATGTACGGTTCAAATAAAAATGAGCTTAATTCTTTAAACGAGATGCTGTATAATTGTGACCTGTTGGTGATAGATGATCTGGGAACGGAGTATCCCAATGATTTTACCAAGTCCTGCCTGTTCAGGATATATAATAAGAGACTGGACAGCGGCAAACCGATCCTTATCACTACGAATATGTCTCCTTCAGTTTTAAAGGATACTTATACCGAGAGATTTGCCTCCCGTCTGTTTTCTGTTGACAACAGGCTCTGCGAGATGACCGGAAGGGACATAAGGGGATTGAAAGCCTTAAGGACCAGGATGGCGGAGTTAAACGGCAGCTGATCGGGGTGCCGGGCTGCATTGGCTTACTGCAAAGGCCTGCTATAAAGAATTGTTACACGAGCTTGCTGCCCGGATCTGCCATAGGGGCCTGCCATACAGGCTTACGATATTGACTTACGATAAAGAACGATTTCAGGGAAAGCAATAAACGGATTTCCATGGCAGATCGATCCTGCCATTGAAAATATAAGGAACTGTTACAAACAGCGAATCTCACATCAGAAAGAGAGGAAAACTATGTCGCCTGTATCAAAAGATGAGATCAGAAATCTTAACACCATTCCCGTAGGCTCACTGGGACTTATACCCCTTGAAGGATGCAAAGCCATGGGAGAAAAGGTAGATCAGTACCTTGTAAGATGGCGTAAAGAAAGGGAAAACGAGCACGCCGACACACTGGCATTCTCGGGCTATGAAAGGGAAACATACATACTGAATGCTGCTGTTCCACGTTTCGGCTCGGGTGAGGCGAAGGGCATAATAAAAGAGTCAGTCAGAGGTACGGACCTTTTCCTGATGGTGGATGTGTGCAATTTCAGCATGACATATAAGCTTTTCGGTCAGGTTAACCACTATTCCCCTGACGATCACTATGCAGATTTAAAGAGAGTGATCGCCGCAGTAGGCGGCAAAGCAAGAAGGATCACTGTGATCATGCCTTTCCTTTATGAGAGCAGACAGCATAAGCGTACTGCAAGAGAGTCGCTTGACTGTGCATATGCTCTTCAGGAGCTTACGGCAATGGGCGTTGACAATATCATAACATTTGACGCTCATGATCCCAGGGTTCAGAATGCTATTCCCCTCAAGGGATTTGAGACTGTGCAGCCTGCATACCAGTTCATCAAGGCTATGTGCAGGAAGCACAAGGATCTGAATTTCGATGTGGATCATATGATGGTGATAAGCCCGGATGAAGGCGGTATGAGCAGGGCTATATACATGGCTAACGTGCTCGGTCTGGATGTGGGTATGTTCTACAAGAGACGTGATTATACCAAGATCGTTGACGGGCGTAATCCCATTGTGGCCCATGAGTTTCTGGGCTCCAGCGTAGAAGGCAAAGATATGATCATCGTGGACGACATGATCGCTTCCGGTGAAAGCATGCTGGAGGTTGCGAAGGAGCTTAAGAAGCGCAAGGCAGGCAGGATATTCTGCTGCTCGACTTTCGGTCTTTTCACTAGCGGGCTTGATCTTTTCGACAAGGCATACGAAGAAGGAACGATATGCAGCATCCTTACTACCAATCTGATCTACCAGACACCTGAACTGCTCAGCCGTGACTGGTATATCAACTGTGATATGAGCAAGTATATTGCATATATAATCGATACACTCAATCACGACGTATCAATAAGCGATCTTCTTGATCCCAGTGAGCGTATCCAGAACCTGATCACAAGGTACAAGGCTGAAAATTCGTAAATCCGGATTCTGAAAATTGACTGTCTGGATGCGGTTGAGCATGGGGCAGTCTCATGTAAGAACATGAGGGTTATGACATAGTAAAATGACCGGCAGCAGCTGAATAAATTCGGCGGGCTGCCGGTTTTTTGTTCCTTTTCACATAAGAAAACCGGTGCTTTTCAGCTTGGATTTGTACAATATTTTGGGTACTTTTCACAAGATATGGTGTATTTTGTGAAAAGATACCACAAAAATCAAAAAAATAACAAACTTTTTTGTGAAAAATATTCACATTCGCTTTTTCCTATGCTATAATATCTTTCGTTAAGCAGTAACCATTCGGGACGGGGAGTTTTGAATGGTTACGTTAAGTATTCATTTTCAAAAACAGCATGAGGTGACGAGATGGTAAAAAAAGAGATGATTGCTATGCTTCTGGCAGGTGGCCAGGGCAGCAGACTGGGCGTACTGACCAGGAAGGTTGCAAAGCCTGCTGTTTCTTTTGGCGGAAAGTACAGGATCATAGACTTTCCCCTGAGTAACTGTATCGATTCCGGTGTTGATACTGTAGGTGTTCTTACACAGTATCAGCCTTTGCGTCTGAACACGCATATCGGTATCGGTATTCCCTGGGATCTGGACCGCAATGTGGGCGGCGTGACTGTACTTCCTCCTTATGAGAAGAGCACCAACAGTGAGTGGTATACCGGTACGGCTAATGCCATATATCAGAATATCGATTATATGGAAAGCTTCAATCCGGAATATGTCCTGATACTTTCAGGCGACCATATCTACAAGATGGATTATCAGGTTATGCTTGATTTCCATAAGAAGAACGGTGCAGAGGTTACTTTGGCAGTTATGCCTGTACCTATGGAAGAAGCTAAGCGTTTCGGTATCGTCATTACTGATGACAATTCCAAGATCCAGGAATTCGAAGAAAAACCGGAGCATCCTCATTCCAATCTTGCATCCATGGGAATCTATATCTTCAACTGGAAGACTCTTAAGGAAGCACTGATAGCAAAGGCTGACCAGCCTGCGCTTGATTTCGGTAAGCATGTAATCCCTTACTGCCACAGCAAGCAGGCACCCATATATGCATATGAGTACAACGGCTATTGGAAGGATGTAGGAACCCTTCATTCTTACTGGGAAGCAAATATGGAACTCATCGACATCATCCCTGAGTTTAATCTGTATGAAGAATACTGGAAGATCTATACCAAGTCCGATGCGCTTACACCTCAGTACATTTCTTCGGAAAGCAAGGTGGAAAGATGCCTTATCGGTGAAGGCGCCGAGATACACGGTGAAGTATACAGCTCCATCATCGGCTGCAACGTAGAGATCGGCAAGGGTGCCGTGGTTCGTGATTCCATTATCATGAACGATACCGTTATCGGCGAGGGCTGTGAGATCAATAAGACCATAATCGCAGAGAACACCGTACTTGGTAAAGGCGTAAAGACCGGTACCGGTGATGAGGTTGAAAACGAGACGGATCCTCATATCTACAATAATGGTCTGGTCTGCATAGGTGAGAAGACTACCATTCCCGATAACGTTACTATCGGTAAGAATTCCGTTGTATATGGCAAGACTGATGCATCTGATTATCCGGGCGGAGATCTTGGCAGCGGCAAGACATTGATCAAGGAGGGTGAGAAGGCATGAGAGCAATGGGTATCATCCTCGCCGGCGGCGGGATGAAAAACAGCAGGATGGGTGAATTGGCAGCAAAGAGAGCCGTTGCGGCTATGCCTGTGGCAGGAAGCTACAGAAGTATCGATTTCGCGCTCAGTAATATGAGCAACTCACACATCCAGAAGGTCGCCGTACTTACACAGGACAACGCAAGAAGCCTTAATGAGCACTTAAGCTCATCCAAGTGGTGGGATTTCGGACGCAAGCAGGGTGGAATGTATGTATTCACACCGACCAGGACACTGGATAATACCGATTGGTATCGTGGAACTGCTGATTCCATCGCACAGAATATCGAGTTCATCAAGGACAGCCATGAGCCTTACGTTGTGATCGCATCAGGTGACTGTGTATACAAGATGGACTATGGCAAAGTACTTGAGTACCATATTGAAAAAAAGGCTGACATTACGGTAGTATGCAAGGAAATGCCGGAAAATGTAAATGTGGACCGTTTCGGCTGCGTACAGACCGACGCTGACGGAAGGATCACTGATTTTGAAGAAAAGCCCGTACAGGCTAAGTCAAATACCATTTCCTGTGGTATCTATATCATCAGGAGAAGACAGCTTGTTGAGATGATCGAGAAGGCTGCTCTTGAGAACAGATACGATTTCGTAAAGGACGTTCTTATCAGATACAAAGACATCAAGCGTATTTACGCATACAAGATGGATGATTACTGGAAGAATATCTCTACGATTCAGGATTATTACGATACAAATATGGATTTCCTTAATCCTGAGATCCGCAAATATTTCTTCAGGACATTCCCGGATATCTATTCCAAGGTGGATGACCTTCCTCCCGCAAAGTACAATGTGGGTGTTGAAGTAAGGAACAGTCTGATCGCCAGCGGAAGCATCATAAACGGTGTGGTTGAGAATTCGGTCATCTTTAAGAAGGCGTTTATCGGAAGCAACTGCACGATAAAGAATTCCATTATCCTGAATGATGTTTATATCGGGGACAATTCTTATATCGAGAACTGCATCGTCGAAAGCCGCAGCACCATAAGGGCTAATTCAGTCCAGAAGGGTGAGGAAGGCATCAAGATCGTAGTTGAGAAGAACGAAAGATATGTAATTTAAGGATAAAATTTTCAGAGAAAGGAAACATAGGGGGCAAACGGGGTTATGAATGTAACAGATGTACGCATCAGAATGGTTGACAAGGAAAAGGAGGGAAAGCTCAGGGCTGTAGCTTCCATCACTATTGATGATTGCTTTGTGATTCATGATATCAAGATCATTGAGGGCGATCATGGGCTGTTCATAGCAATGCCCAGCCGCAAGGCTCAGGATGGAACCTACAAGGATATTGCTCATCCTATTAATTCTTCTACCAGGACTGAATTGCAGGAGCTTATCCTGAAGCGCTATGAGGCAGCTGCTCAGGAGAGTGTTTAAAAAGAGTTTATTGCGGACGCTTAATTTTCAGAGAAGAACCGCATGGGGAAGGTGTGCACAGGCGCACTGATGAAAAGGGGTTAAAAGCAGGAGGACCGGAATGTACCGGTCTTTTTGCGTTTATTGAGACCGGGAGTGTTCCCGGTCTTTTATTATGTGTGGTTGCATATTTTCCGGGCGGTTATGCTATAATACATATGTTTGCATGGAGGATTAATATGTATATGGTAGCCGGCCTGGGAAATCCAGGGAAAAAATATGATGGAACAAGGCATAACTGCGGTTTTGAGACCCTGGATATCCTTATGAAAAAATATGATGTGACTCTGACAGACACACGCAGTAAAGCGTTTTTCGGTAAGTGCATCATAGAGGGGCAAAAGACTATGCTGGTTAAGCCTCAGACATATATGAATTTAAGCGGTGATGCGATCAGGGGACTCTGCGATTATTACAAAATAGATCCTGAAAATGAGCTCATAGTCATATGCGATGACATAAGCCTTGTACCCGGAAACATCCGTGTCCGCAGCGCCGGTTCTGCAGGAGGCCATAACGGGCTAAAGGATATTATTGCAAAGCTGGGGACAGATGCTTTTACCAGGGTAAGGATAGGTGTAGGTGAAAAGCCTGCGGGCTGGGATCTGGCTGATTTCGTGTTGGGGCACTTTTCCGGAGACGATGTGAAGCTTGCTGAAAAAGGCAGGGAGCTCGGGGCGGAAGCCATAGAGCGGATCATCAGCGGTGAGAGTATGGATAAGATAATGAGCAGATACAATGTAAAGCAGCATCCGGTGAAAGAAACCAAAGTCTGACAGAAATGTCTGATAGATTTTTCTTAACACTGATGTCAAAATGAGGCAGCAAAGGGAAGCATGAAGATTTTGAACGAACCGCTGCATGGCCTGGGCTGGTTTGACGATGCCCTTTCCATGATAGACGAGGGGGAGGCAAGGCTCTCGGTATCGGGAGTGGCGGATTCCGGAAAACTCCATATGATAAGTGCACTGAGTGAGGCAACGGATGTCTCACTGGTTTTGACGTACTCAGATGTGCGGGCCGGACAGTTCGCTGAGGAGTATCGTTTCTTCGACAGGAACTCGTGCAGATATCCTGCAAAGGATCTTATTTTTTACCAGGCAGACATAAACGGCGGGCAGATGCAGGGCGAGCGCCTTGGTGTGATGCGCAAGCTCATCGCCGGAGAAAAGGTGACTATATTTACCACTCTTGATGCCCTGCTTGAAAGATGCATTCCCCTTAGTATCATAGAAGAACATATACTGAAGATAAGCAAAGGCGGCCTGCTGGAAGAGAGGGCGGCAGAGATCCTGCTTACGGAGATGGGGTATACCAGGACCGGAGGTACCGTGGAGGTACCCGGTGAATTTTCCGTAAGGGGAGGCATCATAGATATTTTCGATGCCACAGGGACTGTTCCATACAGAATAGAACTGTGGGGGGACGAGGTAGAGTCCATACGCAGCTTTGACGTGAACAGTCAGCGATCAATAGAGGAGCTTGAAGAGGTTACGGTTTTTCCTGCCAGGGAGCTGATACTGGACCGGGAGAAAAAAGGCGATGGTTATGCTGCCATCAGGGAAGAGATGGAAACTGCGATAAAGGAATTTATGGATGCCATGAAGCCTGAAGAAGCAAGCAGGCTGAAGGTCCGTCTCGGTGAACTTGAAAACGCCCTGCTTCATGATATTGGAAGTATAAACTATGACAGCTATATAAATTATTTTTATGACGAGACCATATCCCTGCTGGATATCCTTGCAAAGCGAAAGCACTGTATATTCATTGATGAGCCGGACCGGACCGTGGAGCACGGCAATCTTACGGTGCAGGAGTTTGAGGAGAGCATGAAGAACCGCCTGAAAGCGGGATATGTCACAAAGGGACAGACTGACATACTGTACTCCGTAAATGACACGATGCACAGGCTGGCTAAGGACAATACGGTCCAGCTTTCTGACATGGAGCCCCTATCGCCCCTTTTTGAAAATGAAACACATGAGTTCGTAAACATAGTTACCCTCGCTCCGTACAATAATTCTTTCCATGCACTTGTGAGCAATCTGAAAAAAATGCGGGACGAAGGCTACAGGGTGGTGATACTTTCGGGATCAAGGTCAAGAGCAAAGCGTCTGGCGGATGACCTGGGGTATGAGGATGTGATCTGTGCCTATACCGAAAGGACTGATGTGCCCCTTAAACCAAGGGAGATCATGACGGTATACGGCCATGTGCAGAAAGGCTTTACCTATCCGGGGCTTAAGTTTACCGTCATCGCAGAAACGGACATCTTTGGTGCAAGGCAGAAGGGTGTTAAGAAAAAGAAAGCAAAATACAGTCCCGGCAAGCGATTGAGGGATCTGTCGGAGCTGCATGTAGGCGACTATGTGATAAATGAGGATTGTGGCGTAGGGATCTACCGTGGCATAGAAGAGGTGGAGGTCGAGTATATCCGTAAGGATTACATGAAGATCGAGTATCGTGACGGTGCGTTCCTTTATGTGCCGGCTACGGATTTCGACAAGGTATCTCTCTTTGCGGACAAGGATGCGAAGAAGCCGAAGCTGAACAAGCTGGGAACCGAGGAGTGGCATCACACCAGGGAAAAAGCAAAGCGGGCAGTGGATGCCATTGCGCAGGAGCTGGTGGATCTTTATGCGGAACGCATGCAGAGCAACGGCTACTGCTACAGTACTGACAGCGTGTGGCAGCAGGAATTTGAGGAGATGTTCCCTTATGATGAGACGGAGGACCAGCTGAATGCCATCGATGCGGTGAAGGCTGATATGGAAAGCTCCAAGATAATGGACAGGCTGATCTGCGGAGATGTGGGATTCGGTAAAACAGAGGTCGCCATCCGTGCGGCTTTCAAAGCAGTACAGGAAAATAAGCAGGTGGCTTACCTGGTTCCCACTACCATACTCGCAGAGCAGCATTACACCACCTTCACAGACCGTATGAAGGGGTATCCCGTGCGTATCGAGATGATCTCCCGCTTCAGGACTGCAGGTGAGATAAAAAAGGTGATCGCAGCGCTTAAAGCCGGCGAGGTAGATATAGTGATAGGAACCCACAGGCTTTTGTCAAAGGATGTGCAGTATGCGGATCTGGGACTGCTCATCATCGATGAGGAGCAGCGCTTTGGCGTATCCCACAAGGAGAAGATAAAGCAGCTTAAGAAAAATGTGGATGTGCTTACACTTACGGCGACACCTATTCCCCGTACCCTTCACATGAGCCTTACGGGTATAAGGGACATGAGCCTTTTAGAGGAAGCGCCGCAGAACCGCCAGCCCATACAGACTTACCTCAGTGAGTACAATGACGAGATGGTAAGGGATGCCATTAACAGGGAGCTTAACAGGGGCGGTCAGGTGTACTATGTTTCCAACAGAGTAAAGACCATAACCGATGTGGCAGCAGAAGTACAGATGTTAGTTCCAAATGCTAGGGTGTCATTTGCCCATGGTCAGATGTCGGAAAACAGTCTGGAAGATATCATGCTTTCATTCATACATCATGAGATTGATGTGCTGGTTTCCACCACTATCATAGAGACAGGCTTGGATATACCGAATGTTAATACTATAATAATAAGGGATTCGGACAAACTTGGGCTTTCGCAGCTCTATCAGCTTCGCGGCCGTGTGGGGCGATCAGACCGAACAGCATATGCGTTCCTTATGTATGACAGGAACCGTATACTGAGGGAAACAGCGGAAAAAAGGCTCAGTGCCATCCGTCAGTATACGGAGCTGGGGAGCGGATTCAAGATTGCCATGAGTGATCTGGAGATCAGGGGTGCCGGGAACGTATTGGGCAAGGCTCAGCACGGGCAGGTGGAAGCTATAGGCTATGATCTTTACTGCAAGATGCTTGAAGGCGCAGTGCTTGAAAAGCGCGGCATCGAGATAGAGAAAAAGGTTGACTGCGAGATAGAGCTAAAGGTCGATGCATATCTTCCGGCGGAATACATTCCGGACGAGATGCAGAAGCTCGATATCTATAAAAGGATTGCGGGCATAAGGAGCGAAGCTGACAGAGAAGACATATGTGATGAGCTGGAAGACCGTTTCGGAAAGATACCTCCACAGGCGGATAATCTGCTTAAAGTTTCCACACTTAAGGAAAAGGGCTGCAGGAAATATATCACACGGATAAGCGGACGTGAGGGTCACATTACTTTCAGGATGGAGCGTAATGCTCCCGTGGATGTGGCGGAGATCCCTATTTTTCTGAACAGCTTTGACGGCGATCTGAGATTAAAAACTGTTGGCGATCCAATTTTTACTTTGGTATATAATGACAGCAGCGAGAGCGGACCGCATGGAAGTGCGCTGATGCTGGAAATGGCTGATAAGGTACTTAACGGGTTTGACAGTATATTGAAAAAAGAAAGAAAAGAGAGCCGCTAAAGTGGCAGAAAGGGGAATAATGGACGATACAAAGTTTTGCCCCAGTTGCGGGGATCAGGTTCCGGTAACTACAAAGTATTGTGACAACTGCGGATATGCTTTCCCTAAGGAGACCATACCCGGGGCATCGGTTTACACACCTCCGGTGATGAATGTACAGCCGGCAGTAAACAATGCGCCGGTGGCAAATGCACAGCCGACGGTAAACAATACACCGACAGTGAATGAACAGCCAATGGCAAATGCACAGCCGGCGGTAAATAATGTGCCGGAAGCAAATGTACAAACTGCGGTAAATAATATATCTGCAGAAAGTGCACAGCCGGTGGTAAACAATGCTCCGACAGTGAATGAACAGCCGGCGGTAAACAATGCTCCGATAGTGAATGAACAGCCGGCGGAAGATAATACTCCTGCAGCAAATACACCGTCGATGGCAAATATTACTCCGACAGAAAATATCAACGCAGCACAGATAGAAACTGCGAAGCCGGTAGTGAATGAAATACCTGCAGCAAATACACAGTCGATGGCAAATATTACTCCGACGGAAAATATCAACGCAGCGCCGATGGAAACCGCGAAAACGGTAGCGAATGATACATCTGCGGAAATTGCACAGCCGGTGGTAAACAGCTCACCTGTTATGAGTACCGCTTCGATAGATAACGGTATGCCGGAAGTTAGTAATACACAGCCTGTAGCCGACAGTATGTCAAATATCACCATACCCGGGGAGAACATGCAGGGTAATCAGTTTGACCCACAGGTGCCTACAGGTCAGATGAATGGTCCTCAGATGTCAGGTGTTCAGCAAAATGGTTCTCAGATGAATGGGCAGCAGCAGGGTGGTCCGGCACTCATGAATCCGGCATATGCCACAGCTACTCCACCTGAAAAGCCGAAGGGGAATGGCTGTCTGATTGCTATTCTTGTGGCTATAATGATCGTAGTGATAGTGGCAGCACTTGTCGCATCAGCAGCACTGGCCACACAGATTGAAGGACTTGACGACCTGATTTCCGGCAATCCCATAGGCGGAACGCATAGTTTGGTATTATCAGACACAGAGACTGTTTACATGGAAGTAGGTGATACACATACTATAACAGTTGAAAATATAGATGATTTTTCAAGCCCACGGGATATAGATTGGGAAGTTGCGGGAGGCGGATATTATTCAAATGATGTAGTACGCATATCAGATAATTATGACGGTTCGGTGACTGTTACGGCAATGAATCCGGGCAAGACATCGATTATCGTTACCGGGAAAAATGTTGATAAGGAAGAAGGCTATGTTGTAAAGATAGATGTTTCGGAAAAGAACATTGAATACGGCAGTTCCCTGTCAGGCGGTGAATTTGCTTATGCAGGTACAGCATGGGAGACTGAGTGGGCACAGTATTATTTTGTCGGTCCTGAGTCAACGGATCCTGTAATTGGGCAGCTTGAGAATGACTGGGGAATAAACATAATGAACGTAAACGATGGCTGTCTTATGATTTCGGATTATATGAATGATTATGCATATGGAGATGTGACCTGCACCAAAGTTTCCGAAAATGACCTGTATGCGTCGTCATATTATAATGATATCGCCGGCAGTATCGTTCCCGGGGCAGAGTACTACTGGTTTACCTATGTGCCGGAAGTGGAAGTGCTGGGCAATAGTGTTGCATCCGGAAATTTATATGATCTAATATTTATGTTCCAGCCGGATGGAACATTAGTAATCTATGACAGCGGTTTCGGAATGTTAAGTGCGGCAGAGGAGACTTCGGAATGGCCGAGCTACGCTGATCTGGATAGAAGATTTAATATTGTTTATTAAATTTCTCACATACAGTCGTGGGAATCCCTTTGCAACTGAACAGAAATACTTCGGCAAATCCGTAAATATATTTGTGAACAGTTCCTAAAAGCGACATAAGATGAAGAAAGTTCTCATATTTGTTACCAGATATTTAGCGTATGCTTCCAATATAGTATTTGCCCATGAATGCAGAGTGGCACTTACACAGTTGGGGATTGATGTTGAGATCTGCGACATAATGAACGAGGAAGATGCAGAACAGATATTGTTGTCTTATGTGGGAAAGAAGTACGATGCTGTACTTGATTTTAATTCTGTTCTGCCGCGTGTGATGGCTGACAAGGAGCACTTTATCGATATGATAGATGCTCCTTTTTTTGATTATATCGTCGATCATCCATTGTATCATGATCCTATACTGAAACAGCCGGTTAAAAATTTCAATGTTATCTGCATAGACCGTGATCATGCAGACTATGTCAGAAAATACTACCCGCATATCAAAAGAGTAAGCTTTCTTCCTGTGCCGGTGGGACTTCATTCATCTCTTATGCCTTTTGAACGGCGCAGGAATACATTGCTTTTTACAGGATCATACTATCCGCCTGAAAAGTTTGAAAAGATAATGAATGAATTGCCTGATGATATAAAAAAAATGTGTGAATCAATGACAGAAATCCTTATTGCTGAAAACGGGGAAAATATTGTATGCGCACCGGAGGAGGCTTTTGACAAAGCACTGAACGACATGGGAAAGACAGTGGAGGAACTTGCCATGCAGGTGGTCACTGAGGGCTGTTATAGTGATGATATAACAATATACAGGACTCTCTTGAATAAGTGTTTTGTGGCGGATATCTATGCCAGGGCCATACTTCGCAGAAAGGCTGTATATAAAGCAGCAGATACAGGCGTGCCTTTATTGCTATGCGGAAATGAATGGGACATCTCCGAATTATGCAACAGAAAAAATGTCGAGTGGATAAAAGATGTAGATTACCGTGAGGTATCAGGCTTGATCTCGTCGTGCAGGGCTGTTATGAATGTTCTCCCAGGCTTTACCAATGGAATACACGACAGAGTCACCATGGGCATGATGACAGGAACTGCCGTGGTCACAAATTCCAATAAATATATTGATGAGTTTTTCGCTGAAGGTGAGGATTATCTGAACTTATCCCATATTACTGACGATGATGCAGTCCTTGAAAGCGTAGCAAAGCATAGCTTCGAAACGGCGCGAAAAATGTTCTCAAGGGAAGCCTTTGCAGAAAAGCTGGTGAAAGCGATGGGGATGTTATAGCAGAGATATTTTAATCATTGCTTTCGGAAAAATCAAGCTGAATTAGTGATAGGGACCTATTGAGGGTTATAAATGGGACTCAATAATGATGAGGGGTTGATGTAGAATTACTTTTTTTTTATAATTATACGCAGAGAAATAATGGTATAAATTAGGGGAAGGATATAGTGAATATGGAGGATAAAATAAAAAAAGACTTTGAAAGTCTTTTTTAAAATCCGCACAATGCGGTCCATAAACGGTGAATTCGGTTAAACCTTATTTGCACTCGCCTTGTTAATTCTCATACAATTTAACATACAACATAGAAACAGTCAAGTATAAAATTCAAAATCAGTGGCTATAGGAGGATATAAGAATGGAAAAACAGAACTACTACATAGGATTGGATATGGGAACATCCTCTGTGGGTTGGGCAGTTACAGATGATAGTTATCATATTATCAGACGAAAAGGCAAAGATATGTGGGGGATTCGTGAGTTTGAAGAGGCTAAAACTTCTGCTGAAAGAAGGTCTCATAGAATAAGCAGAAGGAGGCTTCAGCGCTCTAAGGTCAGGATCGGATTGATCAAGATGTATTTTGATGAAGAAATACGGAAGGTCGATCCATTTTTTTATGAAAGACTGGACAATAGCAAGTACTATCAGGAGGACAAGGATGAAATCGTAAAGAGTCCCAACGGGGTGTTTAACGATAAGGAATATACAGATAAAGATTATTACAATCAGTATCCCACAATATTTCATTTGAGAAAAGAACTTATAAATAACGAAAATGCACCATATGATGTAAGGATAGTGTATCTGGCCGTATTAAATCTGTTTAAGAGGCGAGGCCATTTCCTTAATTCGAGTTTAAGGTTGGATGATGAGAGTGCAGAGTTTAGTCTTAAAGATGCATATTCAAATTTGCTGACGATAATGGCTGATAATTTACCAGAGGAGTTATCAATAGCATTTCCTGAGATTGATTCCGATAATACATATTTGGAATTGCAGAACATACTTGGTACAAGGGAATTCGGAAGAAAACAGAAGGGGGAGAAGGTTGCCAAGTTACTTGGTATAGATAGAAAACAGAAAAAAGAAATGGAAATAGTCAATGGAATGGTTGGTCTATCCATAGACTGTTGTAAACTGTTTGATATAGAGGCTGATAGTAAGATAACTGCAAAGTTTTCTGATTTTGGGTATGCAGAAAAAGAACCGGAAATACTTGATCAGTTAGGTGATAACTATGGTTCAATTCTTATGGCTATAAAGACGGTTTATGATATAGGATCATTAACTGAAATATTGAAGGGACAGAAATATCTGTCATTTGCGAGAGTGGAGGATTATGAACAACACAAGGCTGACTTGAGAAAACTGAAAAAAGTAGTGAAGAAATATGCACTGGAACGTTATGATTATTTCTTTCGGCAGAAAGAGGATGGTACATATAGTGCTTATGTTAACAGCGTAAATTCTGAAAAATATAATGATTTGGGTTCAAAGGATACGAAACCAAACAGAAGAAATATGAAGGCTCGTTCCCGTGATGATTTCTACAAAGGAGTAAAGAAACTTCTTAAAGGAATGCCGGAAGATGATGCTGATGTTATTGAAATTAATAAAAAGATAGAGAATGAAACATTTATGCCTAAGCAGCTTACTGCCGGAAATGGTATAATCCCGAATCAGCTTCATGCAATGGAGTTAAAAAAAATATTGGATAATGCATCAGGATATCTTGATTTCTTAAATGATGTGGATGAAAGTGGATTTGCGGTAAAAGAGAGGATTTTGCGGTTATATACATTTACATTTCCATACTATGTAGGACCGATTTCATCCGGTAGCAAGACCGGATGGGCAATCAGAAAGCCCGGGTTTGAAAAGGGGGTGATTCTACCCTGGGAGCTTGATGAAAAAATAGACAGAACAGAAACTGCAAAACGCTTTATCGATAGGATGGTTAGGCGATGTACCTATCTGAATGATGAGATGGTATTGCCCAAGTCTTCTCTTAAATATGAAAGATATTGCGTTCTTAATGAGATAAATAATATCAGGATAGATAACACAAGAATTGATAACGATCTGAAGAAGCGTCTCTTTAATGAAATCTATTTGAATGGAAAGAAGCCGGGAAGAAAGAAAATTGAAAGTTTTCTGTATCGCAATGGAGTGCCTAGGGATGCCCAAGTTACCGGTATCGATAAGGAGCTAAACAACGCATTGAGCTCATATGGAAAATTCAAGGAGATATTCGGTGATGAATTGGAAAAGGATTCCGTAAAAAAAATGGTGGATGATATCATATTCCATTGTACGGTATATGGAGACTCAAAAAAATTTATCTATGACTATATTCAGAAAAACTATCCAGAATCAGAATATCCGCTCTTGAATAAAAAGACTATAAAGAGAATTATCGGTTTCAAATTCAAAGATTGGGGAAGATTTTCGGAAGAGATGCTTGATCTTCAGGGTTGTAATTATGAAACGGGAGAGGTGTATTCTATTCTGACGGCGTTATGGGAGACAAATAACAATTTTATGGAATTGATAAATAGTGATTCCTTTGAGTATAAGAAACTGCTGGAAGAAAAAAGTGGGTCTGCCATAAGCTCGCTTGCTGAAGTTACCCCTGAACTTTTGGACGAATACTATTTCAGTGCACCGGTAAAAAAAATGATACTTCAGACTATGGGGGTAATCAAAGAAATAGTACAGATTATGAAATGTGAGCCTGATCGGATATTTATCGAAATGACAAGGTCAGATGGAGAAAAGGGAGACAAGGGACGTAAAGATTCAAGGAAAAAAGCTTTGTTAGATTTGTATAAGAATATAATTGATGAGTTGCATGATAAGAATTATTGGAAAGACCTTATTGAAAATGCAGATAAAGACGGAAGACTTAGAAGTAAGAGGATGTATTTGTATATAAAACAGATGGGAATGGATATGTATACAGGGGAACCTATAGATCTTGATTATTTGTTTGATGAAAATAGGTACGATATAGATCATATTTATCCGAGACATTTTGTTAAGGACGACAATATAGAAAACAACCTAGTTCTTGTTAATAAGGCTTCTAATGCAAAGAAAACGGATATCTATCCGATTCCGGGATTTATTAAAGATAATCCCAAAGTGTGGAAGCTGTGGGAAATGCTACATAAAAGGGGGCTGATAAATGACGTTAAATATTCAAGATTAAGAAATAGCGAACCATTTACAGATGAGCAGAAGGCCGGGTTCATAGCAAGACAGCTGGTTGAGACAAGCCAGGGAACCAAAGGCGTTTCAGATATACTGAAACAGGTGCTTCCGCAAACGAAATTGGTTTACTCAAAAGCCGGTAACGTGTCCAGGTTTAGAAGTGATAATAAATTCTATAAATCAAGATTGATTAATGATTATCACCATGCAAATGATGCTTATCTTAACATTGTTGTAGGAAATGTATACTACACAAAGTTCACAAGCAGTCCAATGAACTTTATCAAGAATGAGTATTCAAAGGATTCTAAGAAGTTTGAGTACAATCTTGATAAGATGTTTGCTTGGAAAGTAGAGCGGGATGGATATACGGCATGGATTCCGCTAAAAAAAGGAAATGAGTATATAGCAACAATAAAGACGGTTGAAAAGATGCTAGCAAAGAATACGCCGTTGCTTACAAGACAGAGTTTCGTAAAATCCGGTGTAATTAACAAAGTTACTTTATATGGGAAGAATACTGCAACGCATGAGACATATATACCGCTAAAAATGTCCGATCCTAAGATGCAGGATGTTACAAAATACGGAGGATATACCAGCGTTAATATTTGTTATTTCTTCCTTGTTGAGCATGAGAAAAAAGGGAAGAAAGTTCGCACTATAGAGGCCTTACCGGGATATTTGGAGAAAAAGGTGGAAAATGATCCTGCCGAATTGGAAAGATATTGCGTGGAAGGATTAGGCTTGGAGAGTCCTTCTGTAAGGTATAGAAAGATCAGGATACAGTCATTACTAAAGGTAGATGGATACTATATGCATCTGTCAGGAAAGTCAGGGAATTCATTGATAGTAAGAAATGCATGTGCGTTGTCGATCGGAAAGAAATGGCAAGATTACATTCATTATATAGAAAAGAGTGAAGAAAATGGATTTAAATACGATGATAGTAGAATAACAAAAGAGAATAATATTGAATTGTATGACATCATTTCTGAAAAACATATTGATGGAGTTTATAAAAAACGACCATGTGGGATAGGTGATGCAGTTAAGAATGGTAAGAAAAAATTTAAAGAACTTACAAAAGAAAATCAGTGTAAGGTGATTTTACAAATTCTACAAATATCATCAATAGGAAATTATAAAGCTGATTTATCATTAATAGGAGGGGCGTCTATGATGGGAAATATGAGGATTAGTAAGGAAATAACAAAGAATGAAAAGGTTATGTTAATTCATCAGTCTGTTACAGGACTATTTGAAGATAAACTTGTTGATTTAAAATCGATATGAGCTGGAGAACGGTAGTTGTTTCTAATAGCGCCAAGCTGGACTATCAGATGGGGTTTATGGTTGTCCGTAATGCGGAAACTGTTAAGATTCATATTGACGAGATAGAAACTCTTGTGATTGAATCAACAGCCGTTTCGCTTACGGTAGCTTTGCTTAGCGAACTAACTAAGAAAAAAGTTAAGGTTATATTCTGTGATGAAAAGAGGAATCCCTCATCGGAGCTTGTTTCATATTACGGGTGCCATGATACCAGTGCAAAGATCAGAAATCAGATAGCCTGGACAGATGGCATAAAAGAGGCAGTTTGGACGGCTATAGTATCAGAAAAAATAAGAAATCAGGCAAGACATCTACGTGATATGGAAAAGCCGGAGGCTTCCATGCTTGATCAATATGTGGAGGAGATTGAACTGGGAGATGTTACCAACCGGGAAGGCCATGCAGCGAAGGTTTATTTTAATGCATTGTTTGGCAAGGATTTTACGAGGACAGAAGAAAATAGTATAAATGCGGCTTTGAATTATGGATATAGTCTTTTGCTTTCCACATTTAACAGGGAAGTGGTATCAAATGGGTATATTACGCAGTTAGGTCTGTTTCATGACAATATGTTCAATCCTTTTAATTTTGCTTCTGACCTGATGGAGCCGTTTCGACCTATCGTAGACAGAAAAGTGATAAAAATATTGCCAGAGAAATTTGATCATACAGAAAAAATAGAAATGTTGAAAATTCTCCAGGAAGAGGTGATGATAGGCGGAAGGAATGAATATGTGAGCAATGCAATGAAGATATACACCCGTAGTGTGTTGGATGCACTTAATGATAGGGATATTGTTCTTATAAAGTTTTATTCATATGAACTATAGATATATGAGAGTGATAGTGATGTTTGACCTTCCGGTACTGACACATAATGACAGACGGGAATACAGGATGTTTAGGAAGTATTTGGTAAAAAGTGGATTTATGATGCTTCAGGAATCAGTGTATTGCAAGCTGGTTCCTAATTCAAATGCGGGTGATGCTTTGGTGGAAAATATAAAGAAGCACAAGCCCAGTGACGGTCTGGTGCAGGTACTTAGGGTGACCGAAAAGCAGTTTTCAAAAATGGATTATGTTGTCGGAAAAAAAAGGGGAGATGTTATAGATACGGATGAGAGGCTGATTATACTATGAGGCTGATTTGCGACAGATTGGGTGTAGACATAGATATCTCGGAAAATATGGTACAGATAATTGCTATAGAAGATGTAGCAACATTCGCTGGGTTTATTCAGGAACTTTGGGAAGAATATAAGGGAAATGATGGAGAAATTATACTATCGAATAATGGGAGTGATCTTAAATTTGGAAAGAATATAGAGGTTGTGATTAATCCGTTTGATATCGATTGCAACAATAAGAAAATCCTTGGCAGGATTTATCAGGAAGCAATGGACATAATACGTGACGAAAAGATGGAGGCTGCCTATGAAATCAATAGAAAGATTATTTCGCTTCTTGATGAAACGTTAGAAAAGTTGCCATATGACATGGATTATAATTTGGACTTGAATCTGCAGAATTTGCTTAAGCTATATGACTTGACAGTTAGAGCTGATGCTGGGGGCTATCCGGAGCTTTTGTCACATTATTTAAATCTTATGTCAAGAGCGTGTGGTGTAAAATGCTTTATTTTTGTTGGGTTAAGGAAATACCTTACCTCGGAGAACCTTGAAAACTTATATAAAGATGTCATTTATGATAAAATCTATCTTATAGACATTGAGACGGATATTGGACCAAAATTGACTTTTGAGAAAGTAGCTATTCTTGATGTCGATCAGTGTTGGATTTTTTATTGAATTAACGGCATATCGCAAATATGTTAAGCTCGGTGAGGACCTATTTTATGAATTTGAGGTTTGAGAGCCTTGTTAATTCAGATAGGTGCAAAACCGATTTTGATTGATACGCTTCATACAAGGAGTTTGAGAGCCTTGTTAATTCAGATAGGTGCAAAACTGTATGTCACGCTTTACATCTATCTCTGTGTTTGAGAGCCTTGTTAATTCAGATAGGTGCAAAACGGAATCACGGTCAATGACTTGGATGAAGGTGTTTGAGAGCCTTGTTAATTCAGATAGGTGCAAAACCTCAAAGAGCTTCGAGGGGCTGTTGATCTGTTTGAGAGCCTTGTTAATTCAGATAGGTGCAAAACCCTTATTCGCCCTTGATGTATTCGTAGTGAGTTTGAGAGCCTTGTTAATTCAGATAGGTGCAAAACTCATCAATTCATCCGGAAGACCCCTATAGGGTTTGAGAGCCTTGTTAATTCAGATAGGTGCAAAACAGGGCGTTCCGGTTCTTCCGGTGAAGATCTGTTTGAGAGCCTTGTTAATTCAGATAGGTGCAAAACTATAATATTCCGTCACTTGTCCGACCGGTCGTTTGAGAGCCTTGTTAATTCAGATAGGTGCAAAACAGAACGGCGTCGTGTTTGTTGTTGCATAAGTTTGAGAGCCTTGTTAATTCAGATAGGTGCAAAACTACGTATGATTACGGGTGGGGCGGCACAAGTTTGAGAGCCTTGTTAATTCAGATAGGTGCAAAACAGTATAGTGTATAATTCACCAACAATAATAGTTTGAGAGCCTTGTTAATTCAGATAGGTGCAAAACATGCGGATGTACAAGTATGGCAGATGCTAAGTTTGAGAGCCTTGTTAATTCAGATAGGTTACAATCTAGCTAGATTCTTTGCAAAATATTCTTGCAAATTTTATTTTGATGTGCTAAATTCATTATCAGCAGTAAGACTTATCTGTAAATCATAAGTCATAGCCATTCGGCGTCCCGGTTCGGGAGGAACTGCTAAATCACATTTTATTAGATTAACGCAGAGTAAGGTGTGCTCTATCCCTGTCATGTCTTTCTTTGCAGCAAAAAAAGGAGGAAGCATGGGACAAAAGAATAACGTAATGCTTGAGTATCTAAAGGACTCAAGACGCTTTGCTGATGTGTTCAACGGTTACTTCGGTGGCGGGGAACAGATTATTGACGCCGGATATCTTAGGGATGTAAGTGAGAAGTTGAATGGTTCGATTGCAAAAAATCCTAAGACAGGAGCCAGAGGTAAAGAGATAGAACGAATAAGAGATGTAAAGAAAATCTACAAGGACGGTTCAATTTTACAAATACTCTGTCTGGAGGATCAGAATTATGTTGATTATACGGCTGCCGTCCGAACTTTGACAATGGATGCACTTGATTACTCACAGCAAATTGATAAGCTCAAGAAAATACATAAGGATGCAAATGACCTGAAAACTGGTAGCGAGATAGAGTGCGGAATAAGCAGGGAAGACAGACTGCATCCGGTAATAACACTCTGGTGGTATCATGGCTCATCTGAATATGACGGTCCGACATGTCTTAAGGACTCGCTTGACCTAAATGGAGTTATTCCGGAAAGATATATTGCGGATTATCCAATGAATGTATTGACATCTACGATTACTTTTGATGATACACGTTTTCGGACGGAATTCCGTGAATTGTATAGGACTCTGGCAAGGAAAAATGATAAAATAGCCTTGAAAGAATTGTTTAGTAAAGACGAGAGGTTTCAGTCAATAGATGAGGATACGCTGCGCGTGATATCGGTAGCAACTGACAGACCGTCACTCTGGAATAATAGGAAGAAAGCAACGGCAGAAAATGGAGGATATTCTATGTGTAAGGCAATGGACGAGATAGAAGCAGATGTAAGGGCTGAGGAAAGAGTTATACGTGATACAGAAAAAATCACTGATATGTTAAGCCGTGGAAAGACTGTAGAGGAAATAGTAGAATTTTGCAATTACCCTTACAAGCAGGTAAAAGAGATAGCCAGCAGCATGAGCAGCAAATAAGCAAAGGGAGTTCCTATGAATTACAAATGGATCGCGATCATTTTGATGGTCGTTATATATCTGTCTATGATGCTGAGACATATGCCAATCTGTCACCGTCACCCTTAGTTGTGAAGCTGGAGTATTCGCATCCTACGCTCAGCCCGCGGATAGATGCCATCAGGAAACTGCAGTCATAAATGAAGCAATTCTGATGAGTTTTATTTAAGTCCCTTTTCGGAATTGTGGGTTTGGGAGGGAAAAAATGATTTATAAATGTGGCTATAAACAGGAAAACTTCTGTAACTGCTGGAAAAAGACAATAAAAGAAGTCGAAGAAGAGTCGGGAGAAAAATGTTGTGATACATGCCATCAGGCGGTTGCAGTATATACAGAAAAAGATAAGGTTAAACTGCTTTATGAGGCGTTGAAATGGGCAAATAAAGAGACATCCGCTTATGAAACCATGTATATGCGCGGTATATATGGACATGCGTGTGCCCTTAAGGATGATTTTGATGACCTGTACTATAAAGGATATAACCTGTGGTTGGTATTGCATAAAAAGTATAAGTATGTTAATCACGGAGATATAATGACAGCCTATGCATGTATGCAGCAAATGGGAATGAAAATACCCAAAAGGCTTCACAGAGAAATCCGAAGGATTAAGAAGAATTGTGAAAAATATGAAGACTATTTATTTTGGAGTTGAATCAAAAAATACATTAGGGACACTTTTCCGAAAAGGGATTTATTTAATTAAATACTCCTTCATCAGCAGTCCGTGTTCACGGAGTTCATCATCCGTCCAATCATATAGCTTGTCGCAGTCAGGTTTTATGAAAGCTGAAGCTTCGTCTTTGTTGGAGAGATTCCAGCCAATCCAGCTGATGTTGTACTTTGCCATAAGTTCCATCCATGCTGCTGTTTCTTCTTTGTTTATATCACCGTCACCGGCGGCATTGCAGAATCCGCATTCTGTTACATAGATGGGAAGACCTTTTTCCAAAGCACCAAGAGCAAGGTTTCTTAAGGAATCCCTGTGTGTATCAGCATAAAAGTGCAGCGTGTACATCAGATTTCCATAAGGAAGAGGGTCTGCTGCAGGCTTGTCAACTTCCTGGCTCCAGCAGGGAGTACCTACTATTATGACGCTCTCCGGAACTATAGCACGGATTACAGGGATCACTTTATTAGCGTAATTGCATATAAGCGGCCAGGTCACTGCTTCACCATTGGGCTCATTGCAGATTTCATAGATCACATTGTCATATGCTTTTAACAAGGGACACATTTTCTTGAAAAATGATATGGCAGCGTCCGTATGGATATTAGGATCGCATTCCAGCAGGACATGCCAGTCCAGCATCACATATATTCCAAGGGATGCCGCATCTCTCACAGCGGTGAGTATCATCTCTTCGAGATCCTGGCGATGACCATCACTTCCGTCTGCGTAACCGTCTTTTTCGTCTGCGCGCCCTGCGTACATTGCGAGTCTGAATATGGAAATGTCCCATTCATCAGCGAGATATGTCATTGTCTTTAAGTTGATATATTCAGGATAGCTGGAAAGATTATGTGTGCTAACGCCTTTAAGCCTTGTCTTTTCACCGTGCTCGTCGGTGAGATACATGCCATCGACATGGAGTTTGCCGTGTATTCCGAAAGGTGTAGGATTCCCGTTCCTCTTTGCTGATATGGAAATCTTGCCTGCCTGTGATGTTGAATTTTCGCTCATATAGTAACCGCCCTTTTGAAAATGTAACTCGATAAACGATTCGCAGTGTCAATGGAACAAACAATGTAAGTATTTACACTCGTGTTATTATAACATAATTCCCTGATATCAGCCATCAAAAGTATCGGTAATTGCGATATTGTGATAAAATGGAAAAATTATTAACGAACAGTGAGTGGAGGTCATATGATAAAATACATATTCTGGGATCTGGACGGAACCATAATGGAGTCAGGAAACGGTGTGCTGGGATCTGTGAGATATGCTTTGGAAAAGATGGGCGTGGAACTGCCGGAGAGCGAGGTCCGCAAGTTTATAGGTCCCTCACTTTTTGACTCTTTTACAAACACTGCTCATATGTCTGATGGGGATGCGGAGAAAGCTATAAATTATTACCGTGAGCTGTATGAGTCAAAAGGGATTTTTGACGCTGAGGTGTATGCCGGTATTCCTGAGACTCTGGACAGACTGAAAAAAGCGGGCTACAGGCAGTTTGTTGTTACATCTAAACCTCAGCACATGGCTAAACGGGTTTTGGACCACTTTGGGATAATGCCGTATCTGGAAGGAATGGTCGGTCCTACGGAAGACGATCATTCATCCGACAAGGCAAAACTTATCAGGACAGCTATGGAAAGTCATAGTATAGAAAAAACAGAGGCCGTAATGATAGGCGACAGGTGTTTTGACATAAACGGCGCAAATGATGTGGGCATTCAAAGTATAGGAGTACTTTACGGCTATGGCTCAAGGGAAGAACTTGAAAAATCAGGAGCCGGGCTTATAGTTGAGAAAGCAGCAGATATCCCTGGGGCTGTGATGCGTCTTTAGCAGCGGCGAATCAGATAATCGTCGCACGTGCCTCGCACGAGGTGCCCGGTATAGAGGATTAATGTGTCATTAGATGCCGTGTTGATCTGATTGGTTGGTTATAGGTTTTATTAGCTGATGAGAGACAGAGAAATAAAAGAAGAAAAGAAGAATAGGAAATTTGAAAAAAAAAGTTTTGTCACGGATTTGAAGTCCATGGCGGTGTATTTTATTATCTTTGCGACGGTGATTATTTTTTCTGAATTATTTCTCAGGTATCAGATATCCGGACACATAACTAAATCAAACCTTGCTTTTCTTGCGTTTGTCCCTGCTGAGGCAATGCTTTTTACGGGTTTTGCCGGCTTTTTCAAGGATAAGGGAAACAGGATAACTCTTCCGCTCCTATTATTCATTATCGGCGCTTATTACTGTATACAGTTCTTTTATTTTAAGACATTCGGTTCCCTGTTTTCTGTGACAATGATGGAAATGGGCGGAGATGCAGTGGGCAATTTCCTTTGGGCAATGGAAGGAACATTTATTGCTGCAGCGCTTTTTCTCTTTGTACTCTTGCTCCCGGTTGTTATCAGCACGGTTCTGGCTTTTTTTAAGAAGGTCAGTTATCCGGGATACTCGGTTTATATGCACCTGCTGGCTTTGGTTTTTACCATAATGTTGTGGTTTTGTGGAATGGGAGCATTGAAGCTTCAGGGAACCGGCAGGCAGTCGGCATACTATGTGCTTAAGAACAAAGCTTCCGATACGGATACAACGGCACGATACCTTGGTGCTATGACGACATTTGCAGTGGAAGCCGGAACTTATTATCTGGGGATCGGAACCACGGAATCAGAGGAAGAGCTGGCAAGCGTAGACCGGAGCAGCTTGGAACTTGTGGCGCAGAAGCCGGTCGAAGAAACTGTCACGGAACATAATGAGCCTGCTTATACCGAAAAAACGGTTTCGGAAGAGGCTGCTGAAGTGATTGAGGAGCCGGTGGTATATGAACCCTGGGTAGATCCTGCTTTTGATTTTCAGGCACTGGCGGAAAATGCAGCTGATGATTCTTCGAAAAAAATGTACACCTATCTTGCGGAGAGAGAACCGAGCTGCAGAAACGAGTACACCGGGTTTTTTGAGGACTACAATCTGATATACATCTGTGCGGAGAGTTTCTGGACATATGCATGTGATGAGAGGGTTACGCCGACGCTTTATAAAATGGCTAACAACGGCATCGTTCTTGACAATTATTACAATTCATTTCTCAATACGACTACAAACGGTGAGTATGCATTTACCACATCGCTTTGGCCGGATGTTTCGAGGCATGCAAAACAGGGGACGGATGTGGGAAGCTTTCCCCAGTCTTCAGGAAAGTTTATGCCTTACGGCATAGGTGATTTCTTTTTGTCTGATGGTGTTCCTACGTATGCATTCCATAATTATTACGGGACATATTACAGGCGGAATCTTTCCTGGCCTAATATCGGTTTTGAAAACTGCAAGTTTATGGGACAGATGAAATTTACATCCTGCTGGCCTGCCAGCGATCTGGAGCTGATGGAGCAGTCGATAGATGATTATGTTGGGAACGACAGATTTTTTGCGTATTATATGACTTTCAGCGGTCATGGCCCATACTCGGATGCAAATTATATGGCCAGAAAAAATATCAGCGAGGTTAAGTCACTTCTGGGTGACGATGCGGCTAATTATAACAGTGAAGCACTGTACTACCTGGCTTGCAATCTGGAACTTGATAAAGCAATGGCGTACCTTGAGGAAAGACTTGAGGAAGAAGGGAAGCTTGATAAGACTGTTATAGTACTTACAGGCGATCACTATCCTTATTATCTTTCCGCTTCGGGAAGGGAGAGTCTTTGCGGTGAACCTGTAAATGATCTTGATCAGTTCCATTCCACATGCATCATATATAATTCTGCGATAGAAACACCTATACATAATGAAGAATACTGCTGCAATGTCGATATAGTTCCTACGATGCTTAATCTTTTCAATATTCCTTTTGAATCAAGGCTTCTAATGGGGACGGATGTGTTTTCAACAGACAGTATGCACACAGCATTGCTTTACAACAAAAGTTTTCTTAATGATACGGTTGAATATAATTCGGCAAAGAATGAAACAGTATGGAAGATTGATACTACGGCGTATAACGAGGAAGATCTGGAAGCATATCTGGAGAATTACCTTACGCTTAATGACTCCGACTATCGTGCCGGTGTGAATATGGTTGAATACAACTTTTATCTTACGGCCTGGAAAGATGCGGGATTGATCACCGATGATGAGATTGCGGAGGAGAAGAAAAGGGCAGCAAGTGCCATGGCTGCTGATGCGGCACAGAATGAAAAGGATGCAGCAGCAGCGGAGGCCGCGAGGTTAAGACAGGAAGCGGAGGCTGCTGAAGCAGCGGCTGCAGAGGCAATGGCAGCGGAGGTCGCAGAAGCAGCGGCTCAGGCGGAATCGCAGGATACGGATACTGCAGAAGCTGCGGACCCTGCCGAGTCCGCAGACACGGAGGCGCCTGTGCAGCAGGATACTGCCGATGCGCCGGATGTTAATGTACCGGCCGTACCGGATGATGCTGCGGCACAGTAACGGCTCAAATGGTGCGCAGGCTTCTAAAAAACGTTTTATTTGACTGCTCGAAGGATATACTTCTGCGTTGGCATCAATTGAAGAATGATTCGTGTCACTTCATTTAGATGTGTATATTGCCATTTATTCTATACGAGCACCGGTGAGATATAGCAGCTGGGGCAAAATTATAATATGAAAAAATATGCAATCATAACAGCTTCAATATCATTTGGTTTATTTCTGCTTTCATTTATCACGCCTTTTTGTGACCTTTACGCTGATACGGTTTATGGATTTATATCTGATATCTTGGGCGTGGTGACAGGCCTGTTTGAAATAAATATAGGCGAATGCCTTATGTATTTGGCCGCGCTGGCGCTTCTTATCGCATTGGTGCTACCGATTTTTCTTGTTTTTTTCAGAAAATACAAGAAGTTTAAGAGTGTGACATTCTTCTATCTGAAGACTATCGGCTGTATCGCAATTACTGTTATGCTTATATACATGCTTAACTGGTACATTCCGCTGCGAAGCTCAGTTATGGGAAATGCTATTGCACCGGCTGAAAATATTACTCTTGAAGAGCTTGAGACAATACGGAATCACTTCGTGGAGCAGATAAATGAAGCAGCTATGGAATCGGCTCGTGATGAGGCCGGGTATCTCGTATATCCTGAGGAAAAGGAAATACATGGGAAAGTAACTGAATCCATGCGCCGGCTTTCATCTGAGTACAGGAGACTGAGCGGGTACTATCCGAATATGAAGGCGGCCTACTGTTCGGATGTCTTTGAATGGATGAATATTGGTGGCTATACCTATCCATACACTATGGAGATAACATATAACCGCTATGTGACGAAGTTCTTTTACCCGTCACTTTTTGCTCACGAATCAGCTCATCATCAGGGATATTACCGTGAGAATGAGGCTAATTTTATCGAGTTTCTGGCATGCACGACTTCGGAGGATCCCCTGTTGCGATATTCTGGCTACATGAATACCTATTCATACATCAATGATGCCTATATTGGTGCTCTATATAATGAAGATCCTGAAAATGCCGAGGAAAGATATAAGTCACAGGAGAAATTCATAGCGCAGATCAGGACAGATCTGCTTCATGCTCAGGATGAGGCTGACGAACGGTATGAAAACGACGACCACCCAATGGAATCACTGTCGGGAAATGCGGCAACCGTCTCGGACACAGGCTGGGAAACCCAGGCTAAGCTTCTTGGTGAAAGCGGCTACGACGGTGTAGTGCCGCTGATAGTGGAGTACTACAGGAATTGATAATGGAAAGTTAACTGATTGACAAAAAGATTTTCTTTTGCTAACCTATTCGATGTTATTGGCAATCTGCCAAGAACCGTATCGGGTGTCTGCCCGTTGCGTATACCACAAAATAATAGACATACGATGCTGAAGTTATTTTGAAGATGTTTTGTTAGATTTCTGTGATTACTTCCGTTCTTTAATTCTCTTTGGTTTCAGACTGTGCAAGAATTAATTCCACTTTTGATAAAGGCATGCGGATGTTTTCACATTACGACGACTGCATCGGGAAAGGAGCGAGTTTTTGTTGACAATATGGGATAAAACACATACCATAAAGGAGGATAGATTTTGAACGAGTATAATACTATATTTTACGAAACGGTAGAAGGAAAGATGCCTGCGAAGGATTTTTTGTTGAGTCTCGATTATGATATGCGGGCGAAAATGATACGCACTTTGGAGTTGTTGCAGAAAAATGGACCTGCAATCAGGGAACCACAGTCAAAAGAATTGAATGATGGGATATTTGAATTACGGGCAAAATTTGGCACAAACATATCACGTATGTTGTATTTTTATGATGAAAAGAAAATAATTGTGCTGACTAATGGATTTGTGAAGAAAGAACAGAAAACACCCAAAAATGAAATTGAATTAGCAAAGGTGTATAGGCGTGATTATTTTGCCAGGAAGGAGTCAAAATGAATACATTAAATGATTTTATTGATGAACAGCTTAAGGATCCTGTTTTCAAAGAAAAATATGAAGCATTAGAACCTGAATTTACCGTTATGCAGGCACTGATAGATGCAAGAAAAGAAAGGGGAATGACCCAGAAGGAACTGGCCGAGGTTACTGGAATCTCACAAGCTGATATAAGCAGATTGGAGAGGGGAACTGGCAATCCGTCAATTAAAACACTACAAAGATTGGCCCAGGCATTGCAAATGGCTTTAAGGATAGAGTTTGTTCCTTTACAGAATTCTGGAACCGGCAGGTGACAAGATTCTGTCCGTGAGGTAATGCATTTAATGACGGTTCTGACCGGAGATACGGATAAAGGGGAAATCAATAGTATGTGTGATGTTTTGGATGCGATTGAGAAAAAGAGATACGAGAAAGGCGAAGATTAGCAGAAAAAAATATGCGATAAGAATGTATAGGAAAGGCATTGACACTGCTGAAATAGCTGAAATCATAGATACAAATACCGAGACAATTTCAAGTAAGTCTATATATTTTTTAATAAAATAACCCCGGGGGGGGATTATATAATCTTTTTTTCTGTAATAAAATCTTGCTGTAATAAATTCAAACAGGGAGAGGAAAACTATGAAAAAAAGATTACTGACACTCATGATGACGGCTGTATTGGCCTTGAGTGCCGTGGCTTGTACATCCGCCGGTACCGGAAATGAAACAGTTACAGATGGTACTGAGACAACGGAAGCTGCAGAGACTTCCGGAGATGCGACTCAGGAAACAGTAGAGATCGACGAAGGCAACAGCGGATCCTCTGATAAGATACTTCGTACAGCTGCATCTTTTGCTTATGCAAGTCTTGATGTTCACAAGGAGTACTACGGCTGGTACACATCAATTTATGGCGTTTCGGAAACACTTTTCAAAATGGATGAAAATATGAATGCTGTTCCGCTGCTTGCTGAGGATGCGGTTGCAGATGGAAGCGTCTGGACCATTACACTGAAGGATGGTGTGGCGTTCTCTAATGGGAATCCTCTTACTGCAGATATGGCTGTGAGAAATCTTCAGAGACTTGCCGAGGTAAATGAAAGATTCGCATATCTTGCGGATTTCGAGATGACAGCAGTTGATGACAAGACATTTACTGTTGATACGGGTGATGTATATCCTACGCTTCGTAATGAGCTTGCAAGTCCCGAGTTTGGCATGATGGATCTTGATGCTACTACGGATTTTGATAACGATCCGATCTGCACAGGACCCTTTGTGATATCAAAGTTCCAGCCCGAAGGTGATGTGGAAGTAGTCAGAAACGAGAATTACTGGGGTGGTGACGTAAATCTTGCGGGTGCCGTATTCTACTATATGCAGGAAGATGACCCCAAGCTTCTTGCTATGCAGAGTGGTGAGATAGACTGCTACAACAGCGTATCTTCTGCAGCACTTGCCGTGTATGAGCAGGAACCGGATAAGTATAATGTAGTGTCTATTCCCGGTGCAAGGCTTCAGTTTTATATCTTAAATGAAAATACTCTCGATGATGCTGTAAGGGAAGCAATCAATCTGACGGTAGATAAGGATAAGATTGCAGAGTATCTGTCAGGAACAGTATCACCTGCTGTTGGTCCGTTTAATACAAATGCCGCATATGGTAAAGTAACAGTTCCTGCTGTTGACACCGCTAAAGCTAAAGAAATCCTTGAGGCTGACGGTTATATGCTTAATGCTGACGGTTTCTATGAAAAGGATGGAGAGAAGCTTACTATTAATATAAAATACTATGCAGCAAGATCACTTGATACTATTGCCATTCTTATCCAAGAGCAGCTTAAGGAAGTAGGAATCGATTCCGTACTTGGTGTTGAGGAAGATCCTGATGCTACATACATTGCAACCGGAGATTTCGATCTTGCCCTTTACTGCATGATCGCTGATAAGGCAGGCGATCCGCTTTACTTCATAGAATCAACACTTATGGATGGTGCATACTATGACTGTGGCGGATTTGATGATGCTCATTGTGAGGAGCTGATTGGAGAATTGAAATATGAGACCGATACGGTAAAGAGGGCAGAGCTTGCCAATGAGATCATTCAGATCGCAATAGATGATAATGCATTTGGTTACGTGGGACTTTTTAACAGCACAACGGTTCTTCGTCCAGGAGTGTCAGGATTTGCAGAAACTATCCCCTTCGATTTCTATGGGATAGATGCAGATACAACTATTGAATGATCAGAAATATACTGAAAAAAATTGCTGAAATAGTTTTGATTCTGGTAATCTTGAGTTTCTTTGTATTTCTGCTTTTGTATATCGCACCTGGGGATCCGGCTGAAAAAAGGCTGACTTCCCAGGGAGTGGCGATAACAAAGCAGGTACTTGATGCAGAGCGTGAGAGACTGGGGCTTTTAAAGCCATTCCTCGTGAGATATGGGGAATGGCTGTTGTCCGTTATACGGGGAGATTTTGGAATCTCATTCAAAGACGATATGCCGGTTGCGCCCAAGCTTTATAAAGGACTCTTAAATACTTTTTTCCTTGCATTTACGAGTCTGTCGGTTTCGCTGACCGTTTCATTTATATTGGGAGTGTCTTCTGCTTTAAGGAAGGATAGCATGCTCGATCATGCTGTAAGGATTTATTCATTTATTGCCAATTCGCTTCCGAATTTTCTGATATCAGTATTGCTTATGTACTTTTTCTGCATTAAGCTTAATATTTTTCCGGTGATCGCTTCCGGTGATATACAGGGGCTGGTCATGCCGGTGCTCTGTCTGTCAATACCTATGACAGGGCGTTTTATAAGACAGATAAGGACTGAAGTCTTAAATCAGATGAATGAAGATTATGTCATGGGAATGAAATGTCGAGGTGTAAAGAAACATTATATTGCATTAAATATAATAAGAAATTCCCTTGGACATATTTTTACGATAGTTGCGATACAGATAGGAACACTTATGGGTGGAAGTGTTGTGATCGAGGCCATATTCAGGTGGCCCGGTATAGGAAAGCTTGTAATGGATTCCATAAGTGCAAGAGATTATCCCGTGATCATGGGATTCGTGCTGATCATGGGTACAATATACATAGTAGTAAATACTTTGTCTGATATGCTGGATAAGATACTTGACCCGAGAATAGAAAAGGAATGAGTTATATTAAAGAATAATGAAGAAAAGGATCAGCAGAAAAAAAGCCGTAAAGATAAAGCTCGTGATAATGGCAGCCCTCGCATTGTCAGTTGTTTTTCTGACACTTTTTGCCGGAGTCATTGCGAAGAATGATCCGTATCAGACTTGTGCTACATCTATTAGAACAGCTCCTTGCGTTGACTATCCCTTTGGAACGGATAATCTGGGACGCTGCATATTTGCAAGAGTCCTGTACGGCGGAAGAACCACTATTGCAGCAACATTTGCCCTTGTGTTCATCTCTTTTGCCATAGGGACTGTGATCGGTATGGTCTGCGGATACTATGGAGGGCTCATAGACCGTTTACTTATGAGACTTGCAGATATCACGCTGGGATTTCCGCAAATGGTAGTTGCCATTGCGGTGGCCGGCATACTCGGAGGCGGTATCAAAAGCGCTATGATAGCTTTAGGCATAACCATGTGGGTGAGTTTTGCGAGGCTTGCAAGAAGTCATACCTTTTCTATCAGGAGTGCAGCTTTTGTACAGACTGCACGCTTTGCGGGTAAAAATGATGCATACATAATAATGGTACATGTTTTCCCGAATCTTTTGGCACCGGTGTTAACAAATGCATTGACGCAGATCGGTACTACCATGATAGGGCTGTCCGGACTTTCATTCCTTGGACTCGGTGTCATTCCGCCTGCTGCAGAATGGGGGGCTATGATAAGCGAGGCCAGAGCATATATTCAGATTGCACCCTGGGCGGTGATATATCCTTCAGTCGCTACGATAATTACAATAATCATTTTTAATTATCTGGGAGATGTCATTATGGATTACAGGGAGGTCAGATGATGTCTGAGACTATTCTTAAGATACAGGATATTTCCCTGACCTATGAGGAATGCCCGGTGGTAACAAACCTGAGCCTGGACGTGAAAAGGGGCGAACTCTTATGTATCGTGGGAGAAAGCGGCTCGGGAAAGTCAACACTGCTTCGTGCAGTATGCGGGGACGAATCGGTACAGGTGACAGAAGGCAGTATAATATATGAAGCCTGTGATATCGTCGGAATGAAGGGAGCTGAAAGACAGAAACTCAAAGGCACACGTATAGGATACATACAGCAAAATCCTTACGGTGCTTTTAATCCCCTGCGTACAATAGAAGCTCAGTTTCGCGAAACATTAAAGAGTCACGGAAAGACCTTTAGACGAACTGATCTGCGAGAAATATTTGGAATACTTGAACTAAATAACAGTGATGAGATTTTGAGAAGCAGGCCTTATGAACTAAGTGGCGGGATGAATCAAAGGATAGCGATAGCGGCTTCTTTTATCCTGAGGCCGGAGCTTCTCTTATGCGACGAGATAACAAGTGCTCTGGATGTAACTACTGCGGCTGCTGTTATGGAGGAGCTGCTTAAGCTTAAGTCAGAAAATGGTACGACTATAGTGATTGTTACACATAATATAGGACAGGCATCAAACATTGCCGACAGGATTGCAATAATGTATCAGGGGAAAATAGTTGAATTCGGTGAATCAGAGAAGGTGCTGATGCAACCGGAGCATGAGTATACAAAAAAGCTTTTAAGAGATGTACCAAGGCTGTAGCCGTTTTATGCAAGCATTATTAATATCAGACTGAAGATACAGTAGTGAGTGATGGAAAAAGGAATCAGAAAGTGGAGCATATCCTTAAAGGAATTAATCTGAATAAAACTTTCGGTACAAAAGACCGGAATATACAGGCACTAAAAGATGTGGATTTTTACATTGATGAGGGAGAACTTTTAGGCATAGCGGGAGAAAGCGGCTCCGGGAAAAGCACTCTTTTAAATGTAATGTCAGGTCTGATAAGACCGGATTCCGGTGAGCTGTTTTACCGGGAGCAGGAATATACCGGAAAAGGTCCTTCGCAGACAGGCAAATTTCTGCAGATGATATTTCAGGATGCGAAGAATTCTTTTGATCCGAGATTTACCATGGAACGTTCTCTTTTGGAGAGCAGGCGAAAGAAAACGGACAGAGATGCACTTTGCGGTATTTTGAAAGAGGTGGGACTTGATGAAAAACTTCTTAAAAGAAAGGCATCAGAACTGTCAGGAGGACAGTGCCAGAGAATGTCGATTGCCAGAGCGCTGTATAGTGAAGCAGATATTCTGTTATGTGATGAAATCACAAGTGCTTTAGATGTTTCGTCACAGGCACAGGTTGTCGGGATACTTAAGAGACTCAATACAGAAAGAAAATTGACTGCAGTTTTTGTTTCTCATGATATTGCGCTGTTATCTATGCTCTGTTCAAGGATCATGGTCATGAAGGACGGAATTGAGGTGGAGCAGGGAGTGGTGGAAGATATAGTAAGAAGACCGAAACATGAATATACGAAGCTGCTTATCGAAAGTGCAAGAAAGCAGAGCCTGTGAGATAAATGTAGCTATTCATGAAAGACTCTCACAGACTAAAAATTTGTAGACATCCGGCAGAGCCGGAATAACAGATATGTGATGAAAAATTACGAATGATGAAAAAAGCGCATCGGAATATGAATGATAAAGAGTTAAAAAAATCAAATCATGAATACTGGGGAAAGCGATCCTTATCTTATTCAGATGTTAATAAAGAGGAACTGTCGGGAATACAGCACAAGAAGTGGCAGTTCTTTCTGAATGAGGAGATTCAGAAAATATATCCAGGAATGAGACAGGACATAAGCATCCTGGATATCGGAGCAGGGCCCGGTTTTATTTCGATAATTCTTTCAGAGCTTGGTTATAAAGTAACGGCTGCAGACTTTTCAAAGGAAATGCTGACAGAGGCTGAGAAGAATTACAGAGCGGCTGTCCGGTCAGAAAATATGAATCAGGCAGATGGTGCTGAAGGTTGTGGTTTTTATGGCGGTTGTGGCAGAGAGTTTGATGGGACTATTGAGTTCAGGATCGAAGATGCTATGAATCTTAGTTTTCCGGATGAGAGCTTTGATGTGGTATTTTCCAGAAATCTCACATGGAACCTGACCAATCCGGAAAAAGCATACAGAGAGTGGATACGGGTTCTTAAGAAGGGTGGATGCCTGTTGGTGTTTGATGCAAACTGGTATGCCTTTCTCCGTGATGAGGAGAAAAGGCGTGAGTATGAAGAAGACAGGAAAAATGTGGCAGCAAAGGGAATGGAAGACTACAATATCGGAGAAAACTTTTATGTAATGGACGAGATAGCCGACAGGCTTCCGCTTACGGGGGCAGCCAGACCGAAGTGGGATATTGACCTGTTGAAAGGATTGGGAATAGAAGAGGTTACTGCAGATACTGACGTAGGCACTGTGGTTTATTCGGAAAAAGAACTGATCAACTATGCATCGACACCATTGTTCATGGTAAAGGCGGTTAAATAATGGGTGAGCTTAAATACATACCCTTTGAGGAAGAACCGGAGAATATAAAATCAAGAGTAGCTGATTACTGGACGGAGCGTGCGGACAGCTTTTTCGTTCAGCGTCAGCATGAATTAAACAGCGCCAAGGCTGACAGGTGGCTGGGGGAAATCAATGCGCAGATTGCAAAGGTTGAGGCTGAAAACGGTGCTAAACCGAAATCCCTGCGAATCCTTGACATAGGATGCGGAAGCGGATTCTTTGAAGTCCTTCTTGGCAGGGAAGGTTATGAAGTAACAGGAATAGACCTTACAGAAGAAATGGTCGTTAATTCCGGGAGACTGATAGAACAGAACGGTCCATATACAAATCCTGTAAATGCTATTCAGATGGATGCTGAGAAGCTGGACTTTTTGGATGAAAGCTTTGATGTGGTGATAAGCCGAAACCTTACCTGGACGCTTCCTCATCCCATAGAAGCATACGGTGAATGGAACAGAGTGTTGAAGAAAGGCGGTATACTTCTCAACTTCGATGCGGAATATGCCAAAGGTGCACATAACCTTTACACGGATGATAACATTGCACATAAAGATATAAGCGATAAACTAAAAGACGAATGCCATGAGATATACCATATGCTGACTATCAGCAATTTAGACAGACCCGAGTGGGACAGGCAGGTGTTACTTCAGACAGGCTTTTCAAGAGTTGATATAGATGTAAATTTCTGCGACAGGATCTTTGTCGAGCGGGATGAATTCTATATCCCGGACAGGATGTTCATGATAGTGGCGGTGAAGTGAGATGAAAATTAAGGACAAATCCCTTCTCTTTTTGAATACCGGTATAACAGCATAGGACAACAATATTATGGTATAATACCATCATTACTCAGGTTAATTTTTGCGTGCTGTTTTACGGCATGCCTGACATAAATTTTATCTTCAGAAAGGTTAAAAGCAATGATCTGCGATAACGTACTCGAATACATAGGACACACACCAATGATAAGGCTCAACAGGATGAATGATCCTGAGGCGGCTGAGGTGCTTGTAAAATACGAAGGGCTCAATGTGGGCGGCTCAATTAAGACAAGAACGGCCTATAATATGATAAAACAGGCTATTAAGGACGGAAAAATAAAGGATGATACTATTATTGTAGAGCCTACCAGCGGCAATCAGGGAATCGGACTTGCGCTGATAGGTGCTGTCATGGGATACGAAACCAGGATCATTATGCCGGACAGTGTCAGTGCGGAAAGAAGGCTGCTTGTAAGGCATTATGGTGCTGAGGTCATACTTATACATGATGCGGGCGACATTGGAGCATGCATGGATGAGTGTCTGCAGACCGCGATCCGTATGTCAGAGGAAGATCCAAGGGTGTATATTCCACAGCAGTTTGAAAATCCGGCAAATCCCAAAGTTCACAAGCATCATACAGGCCTGGAGATACTAGAGCAGGTAGCGGGACCGATACACGGCTTCTGCTCCGGCATCGGCACAGGCGGAACCATAAGCGGTATAGGTGAGACATTAAAGGCGCAGTACCCGGATATAGAAATCTGGGCAGTCGAGCCGGAAAATGCCGCCATACTTGCCGGTGGAAATATAGGAACCCATATCCAGATGGGGATAGGTGACGGGATCATTCCCAAGAACCTGAATAGGGAAATATACGATGATATCTATATAGTAACGGATGAAGAAGCAATCAGGACAGCCAAGGATCTGGCCCGCAAGGAAGGCATAATGTGCGGAATCAGTTCCGGCACAAATGTGGCCGCTGCGCTGAAGCTTGCTAAGAAACTGGGCAAAGGCAAAACGGTAGTCACGGTTTTGCCTGATACTGCAGAACGTTATTTTTCTACACCGCTTTTTGAAAACGACTGATACTCTGCGGTGAAGAGCTAAGAAAAAGTGCATATAAAAGGAGGGATTGCCATGTCAGATTATTTCGGAAAAGATGTCCCAAAGTTAGGTTTTGGTCTGATGAGACTGCCACACAAGGCGATCATGACGGATGTGGAACAGGTCAAAACGATGGTGGATCTGTTCCTTGATGCGGGATTCACATATTTTGATACCGCCTTTGTGTACCCGGGGTCGGAAGCGGCCATAAGAAAAGCTCTTGTGGACCGCTATCCCAGAGAACAGTACACACTATGTACCAAGATAAACGCCTTTTTGATGGCACCCACGGAAAAGGCGGCAAAACAACAGTTCTATACCAGTCTGGAAAGAACGGGTGCCGGATTCTTTGATTATTATCTGTTACATGCCCTGATGGAAAATAATTATAAAAAGTATGACAAGTTCCACCTCTGGGATTTTGTGAAGGAGCAGAAAGAGAAGGGACTTATCAAGCATTTCGGTTTTTCTTACCATGCAGGACCAGAACTATTGGAGCAGATCCTGACAGAACATCCGGAGGTCGATTTTATTCAGCTGCAGATCAATTATGCGGACTGGGAAAATCCCAAGGTGGTATCGCGGGCTAATTATGAAATGGCCAGAAAACATGGCAAGTCGATAACTGTCATGGAACCGGTCAAAGGCGGGGCGCTTGCCAATCCCCCCAAGGAAGTAAAGAAACTTTTCAAGGACTATCATCCCGACATGTCTTATGCCTCATGGGCAATCAGATTTGTGGCATCTCTTGACGGTATCATCACGGTTCTTTCCGGTATGAGCAACATACAGCAGATGGAAGACAACATTTCTTATATGAAAGATTTTAAACCTCTGAATGAAGAAGAGCAGAGGATAATACAGGAGGCACAGAGGATAATCGGCCATTCGGCAACGATTCCGTGCACAGCCTGCCATTACTGCGTGGATGGATGTCCGAAGCAGATACGCATCCCGGATATTTTTTCGGCAATGAACAAGGAGATTGGCAACGGGCAGGCAGAAGAAGCAAAAACGGCTTACTTTAATGCTGCGGCTGAAGGTCACCGGGCCTCTGACTGTATAGAATGCAGACAGTGTGAGAGAGCCTGTCCTCAGCATCTTTCCATAACGGACAATCTAAAGACGGCTGCTAAGATGTTTGAGAATTAATTCTGAATCTTTTATTTTTCCGGGTATGATTCAGGTAAGCAGCAGGATTTATAGTTGGGATACTTTCTTCGAGATGTCCAAGACAATTAATCCTCTGGGGGGATTTGACACGGTACTGTCCGAGCTGCAGCGTGATGATATCCTTGCAGGAAGAAAACGGGCTATCGGTGCGCTTCGGCATGTGGGAAGGATAAGTCCTTACTATATTGTACAGACAATATGTTATAATAATGATGTTTGTTTGGAGATATCCCGGAAAAATCTTCTGAAATATATAGGGGGGAATGGAGGACGAAGGTATGCCGCAGGATGATAGGAGTAGGGAATTAAATGATGGGGAAAGGGAAATCGATCTGATAGAGCTCCTTGCCTATCTTGTAAGGCATAGCCGTATTCTTATAATTGCTTTGATCACAGGTCTTATAATAGGCTGTGCTGTTTCCGCGGGAAGCTATTTTTACCACCGGATATTTGGCGGTGATGCAGACCAGGCGGTGTTGAACAAGGCTAACAGCAGTCTGGCCAGTGAGCAGGAATACCTTCAAAATGGGATACTTCCTAATATTGATCCATATGCTGAGGGTTTTGCATCTGCAAATGTGTTTGTGGAGTCTGAAGATGCCGGTTTTTCTCTTTCCATAGGTGCGGATAATACCGTTTCATACACCAATACGATAGATAATCAGATCATGCAGGAATACGGACGCTTTGTAAATGGTTCTATTGCTTTTGACAGCCTGGCAGAAGAGATGGATACCAAAGCATCATATATTGCTCAGACTGTAAGCTTTTCGTCTAATGATACGAATGGTTACTTTACAGTCAGTGTGAGGCACATTGATGAGGAATCGGCAGAAAGGGTATTGGATTATGTTCTGGAACAGCTGCAAAACCAGCAGCAGGTATTAAGTGTAAATCTTCCCCCGCATTCCCTAAGTATTTCTGACAAGGTTGTGGTTACAAGGGTAGACTCTTCACTTTTTCCTGGGGATGATCTTTCTAAGAAAGAGATTACGGATGCCAGCTTTAAGAATTCATACACACTTGCATCGGAAGAAAGGATTGCAAAGCTCAGGACCTATATCGCAAACAGGCAGAGGATAGTGAATAAGAAGACGGTTCTTATGGGAGGTGGTGTCGGACTGTTTTCGGTGCTGATGATCCTGTCTCTTAAGGCAATTCTTTCCGGGGTGCTGCTTTCCGAAAAGAGTGCCGAGTCGTATCTTGGCACTATGTCTATGATTGCCTTTCCACATAGCAGAAATATGAAGAAGCGCAGATGGTATGACCATATTGCAGACAATCTTCTTGGAGTATCATATGGTGTGTCCGATAATCAGATATATCAGGCCCTGGCAGAAATCCTGTATACACACTTTATGAAGCTTGATCATGCACGTCCCGGAGAGAGCATCGGTGAAAAGAAGATGAGGGAAGTTTACTCTGAAACCGGAAGTCTGAGTGATGTTCGTGATGCTGTCAAGGGAATGAAACTGAAAAAAAGACGTTTCCTGATAATGGCTGACAGTCTTCCGGAGGGGGAAGCAAAACGCCTGGCAAAGTATCTGAATAAAGATGACCTTCCGGGGATGGAGTTTGACTGCATGGAGCAGTTTCGTGAATGCTATGAAACCATTGATAGGATTCACGATGCGGACTATGTGATATTATGTGTCAAAATCGGTAAAAGCAGCCAGATGACACTGAGGAAGTTCCTGCAGACACTGAAGCTGTATAGAAAATCAATATTCGGTGTAGTGGTGTTTAATTAATTAACTAAAACTTCCCACATA
>DGSK01000065.1 GCA_002393955.1 Lachnospiraceae bacterium UBA4364
TTTTGGGTGTGGGAAGTTTTAGTAAATAAAACTGACGAAAGTGAAGTATATCTGTCTGAGGACGAGTATGCCGCTGATCTTTCAAATCCATATAAGGGTCTGTCTGACGAGGAAGTGCTTAGACTGTCATATTATCAGGAAGTACGATATTTTGAAGGGTGTGACCACGTGGTGGTTGTGGAGGATCCGGAGACCGGCGAAAGGTTTGTAAAAAAATACCTTAAGTTTTATGACCGCAGTGTCTATGATTATTTAATGACACATCCCATAGAGCATATACCTGTGATCAGGGATGTAATGGAATCAGATAACTGCCTGATCGTCATAGAGGAGTATATCAAGGGAAAGACAGTGGCAGATCTGCTTGAAAGCGGAAGTCTTGAAACCGGACAGGCTCTTTTGATAGCCGTGCAGATATGCCGCATACTCATGGAACTGCATTCTCCTGAAAGACTCATTGTTCATAGGGATATTAAGCCCTCGAATGTGATAGTCACAGATGCCGGGGAAGTATATCTGATAGATATCAATGCATCAAAATGGATCAATACTGATGCAGTGGAAGATACAAGACTTATAGGTTCACAGTATTATGCGGCACCGGAGCAGTATGGATTCGGCTTTCATGCATCAACTGACAGAACCGATATTTATTCGCTGGGGATACTTCTGAATAAGATGCTGACAGGCAGCTATCCCAAGGAAGAAATGGCAGAAGAGCCCTTTGGGCATATTATAAAAAAATGTATAAGCTTCGAGCAGTCCGACAGGTATGATGCGAAGGGGCTGTATGAAGAACTGAAGATGATATAAACTACCGCCCAAAGCACATGATGTTAAGCTATACATAAGAAAATAAGCAGGGGAATATGAAAGTGAAGGAAAAGCAAAGAGAGTATTATCTGGATCTGCTCCGTATCGCAGCGATAATGGCGGTCATAGCCATACATACGGAGCTGGGTGAATTGTATATGCAGATGCCTGTGGGCAGTGTTTCATATTATATCTGCATGTTTTTTTCCATGCTGATCTCATTTTCTCCTCCCGTCTTTTTTATGATTTCTGGGGCCCTTCTCATGGAGAAGGAAGAAAGTATTGTTACGATATGGAAAAAGAGGATATCCAGGATATTTTTGGACCTGCTCATCGTTTCCTTTCTGTATTTTTTACTGGATATAAAAACCGGGAGATGCGAGGCAGATCCGCTGGCATTTATTACTAACCTTTTTTCAAAGCCATGCATCACGCCCTTTTGGTACCTGTATGCATACCTTTCATTTTTAATATGTCTGCCCTTTCTCCGGGGAATGGCAAAGGCAATGAATGAGACTACCGGAAAATACCTTTTTGTGCTGGGCATTATTCTGTTAAGTATACTGCCGGAATTGCAGAGGACATTGTTAAAGGATTTTGATCTGCAGGCAGATCTGCGCTGGGATTGGCTGCTATCAAATGTAGTGCTTTTTCCAATGCTTGGTTATGTGTTACATAAAAAGATCCCTGCAGCAAAACTGAAGATATATCTGCCGTTACTTGGTATTGCGGATATTGTCTGGCTTTCATATCAGACCTATGTAGCTGTAGCTGTAAGCATGGCGGCAGGGGAGAGCCTGATAAGTGACGGATACCGCGGAAGATGTGCAATGTTGAATGCCGTCACAGTGTTTATATTGTTTAAGTTTATCCAGGAAAAGGGAATATTGAAAAAAGCTGCAGTGGTTTTTTCAGAGATCGGAGGCTGTGTTTTTGGAATATATTTGTTTCATGGGTTCTTCCTGGACCGCATCCGCCTTGTAGGAAAATTCAGGGAGATATTATTTATGTATTTTGATGGCTTGGCTATGCTTATCCCGGCTTTTCTGTGGATACTGATAGTGTTCACAGCGGTGGGACTGGGAGTATGGATACTAAGAAAGATACCGATAATAAGAAAGTTCCTGTAGATTCAGTAATACGAAGGCTTTCCGTGGAATCAGCATAAATGTTTTTGTTTGGTTATGTTTTTGATATGCACAGGAAAGCACAGACAGCTTGTAAAGTGATTTAATGAATGGAGCATTTCGATATGGGAGAAAAAAAGACTGAGAAGCCTACATACGAACTTCAGGAACAGCTTGATAAAATGCGGCCTGAAGACCTGCATAAGTATTTTAATGATAATAAGGATGACATACGGGATCAAAAGAAAGCTTTTTATTATTTTATGAAAGATACTCTGATCGATAAGGGAATTTTTCTGAAAGATGTCTATACATCGGCAGGGTTGAGCGAATCCTATGGCAGCAAGATCATTAATCAGGAAAAGCATACCAAGAACAGGGATCATATAATCAGGCTGTGCGTGGCCGGACATTTTAATCTGATGGAAACTAACAGGGCACTGAAGCTTTACGGCATGAATGAGCTGTATCCGAAATATTCCAGGGATGCCTGCATAATAGTTGCTATAAACAACCGCATTTTCAATCTGGCCAGGATTGATGACAGTCTGGCAGAACAGGGACTGGATCCGCTGTCGACAGAGCAGTGATGTGATCTATAGAAAGCGGTTGCCGTCTGCTATGCAAAAGCAGTCAGCACGCAGTTAAGCCTGTCTATGCCAAACGGCAATTCAGAGAGGATAACATAAGCATATGGATTCTCAAAACATGTATAACGCATATGATACGCAGACAGCGGCCGTATTAGAAGAAAAGTACCGCAGGGCTGTCAGATTTTACAATAAAGAAGGCTTCAGGAATCTTGTGAAAGCTAAAAAGCTTTTTATGGAAATAGCTCCATACAGGGATTCGCAGGAGTATCTGAATAACTGCGAGATTCTTTACGAAGAGGCCGAGAAACCGCATAAGGCGAAGCGGATAGCAAAATGGATCAAGACTGTCATAGAAGTACTGCTGCATTTTGCCAACATGATCTTCTGGACGATAGTTTTTTTTGTATATATGTATGAAAGAAATGATGACATGGGTCTTGCTGTTTTTATGGGGGGAATTGCGGTATTCAGTCTGCTTAAAATTATGTTTAATATAATAGCCATGGTTCCGCCTATAGATGATCTGGAGGACGAAATACCACTGTTAAACCTTATCGGAAGGGGAAACTGGGTGGTACAGATTTTGGTCAGGCTATTGCTGCAGTTTATAATTACGGTTGTGTGCGTGGCGTTAATCTTTGCAGTGGGTATTGCCATATCGTTGATATGGTATTAAATATCAACAAAGAAAATCGGAGAGAAAATAAATGGGGACAGAATCTTACATAATGGCTCTTGATCAGGGGACGACCAGTTCCAGGTGCATTATTTTTGACCACAGCGGAAGGATCTGCAGCATGGCGCAGAAGGAATTCAGGCAGTATTATCCGAAGCCGGGCTGGGTAGAGCATGATCCGAAGGAAATATGGTCATCACAGATTTCCGTAGCAAAGGAGGCTTTGGAAGCTTCGGGGATAAGCGCAGGGGATATAAAGGCTATCGGTATTACCAACCAGCGTGAGACCACAATAGTCTGGGACAGGGAAACAGGCGAGCCTGTATATAATGCCATAGTATGGCAGTGCCGTCGTACTGCGGATATCATTAACAAAATGACAGAGGACGGCTGGGAAGAAAAGATAAAGGACCGGACGGGGCTTGTGCCGGATGCCTATTTCTCTTCAAGCAAGATTGCATGGATACTTAATAATGTGGAGGGGACAAGGGAAAGGGCGGAGCGCGGTGAACTGGCTTTCGGTACAGTGGACACGTGGCTCATGTGGAATCTTACAAATGGAAAAGTTCACGCTACGGATTATACAAATGCTAGCCGCACTATGCTCTTTGATATCCATAAGTTAGAGTGGGATAGAGAGCTAATGGACTATCTGAAAATTCCTGCAAGTATGCTGCCGGAAGTGAAGCCTTCAGGATTTATGTACGGATATACGGATGCCGGAGTGCTGGGTGGAAGCATACCAATTGCCGGAGTGGCAGGAGACCAGCAGGCAGCGCTCTTCGGGCAGTGCTGTTTCAGTGCAGGTGATGTAAAGAATACTTATGGTACAGGAAGCTTTATCCTGATGAATACAGGTAACGAAGCGGTAAAGTCAGGGAATGGCCTCCTGACTACAATTGCTGCAGGATGTCAGGGGGATAAAGTTGAGTATGCCCTTGAGGGAAGCGTGTTTGTAGCTGGAGCTTCCATACAGTGGCTCAGGGACAGTATGCAGATGATCAACTCTGCATCAGAGTCTCAGAAATTTGCAGAGAGTGTGAGCGATACATCAGGTGTCTATATCGTGCCGTCATTTACAGGACTGGGTGCGCCCTACTGGAACCAGGATGCAAGGGGTGTCGTAGTAGGCCTTACCAGAGGTTGCACAAAAGAACATTTCATCCGTGCGACACTGGAGTCTATAGCTTACCAGACCGGTGATGTGATACATGCAATGGAGGAAGATGCAGGCGAGAGGCTGAAAGTGCTTAAGGTGGATGGCGGTGCAAGTGCCAACGATTTTCTTATGCAATTCCAGGCTGATATCGTTGGAACAAATGTCTGCCGTCCGGAGTGCATAGAGACGACAGCCCTAGGTGCGGCATACCTGGCAGGACTCACCACCGGCTACTGGAATAACCGGGGTGAAATCCTTGCGCAGCGCACATCGGAGTGTGTATTCGAACCGTCAATGGCAGCAGAAGAAAGGAATACACTTCTGAAGGGCTGGAAAAAAGCCGTCAAGTGCGCGTTGGTATGGGCGGAATGTATTTGAAGTGCCTGATACCGTAGTTTGTGAAACCGCCTGTTTGTTTTTATAGCTTTACGGCACAATCACCTGTGCCTGCATCACAGGAACCGTGCACAGGGAGAACATATACTGCTCCTGTGCTTTAAGCGGTGCGGAATTGATCTGTGCCAGAAGCTGATCCCTGCCGGTACTGGATATTCCCCTTCCGGTATTTCCTACATAGAACATGGAACACTGAAAACATACTCTTCTGCCGTTTTGTGCCCCGAGTGCAATAATCCTGTCCTTCGACGCCTGATAGCTTGCGATATTCTTTTCAAATCGCCGTTCTGTCACACAGTAGGCATTGATAAAATCCTGATTGCTCATGATTGCACTCCAGATTTCCGGATGCGCGGTCTGCGCATAGTCCAAATATCCCAGAATGTAGAAGCGAAATTCACAGAATGCCGTGAAATCATTTTCACAGCTTGTAACATAATCTGCCCAGACATCCATAGAAAAAGGCTGTGCCGCATAATAATCATAAAGGCATATCTGATTGTTGAGTCCCCAGCCGTATGCCGCAAATTCATTTAACAGACCATATACTCCATAAGAATTGGCAGATGCACTCGCTCCTGCTGCTACATAGGTATTATAGCGGAATGTTCGAAGTTCCGAAGGCAATGACACCGACCATTCCTGGGTAGCAAAAACGGGTGTATAGGGAACATATATGGTCTGCGAATCTCCGATATAGATCGCCTGCGTATTGCGGAGTGCTCTGTTGAAGGTATAGCCATGAAAAGTCTCATGAACACAGGTATCTAGTTCTCCTGCAAGCATTCCGGATCCAAATAGCCAGAATTCCATTGTTTCCATGGAATCGTTCTGCAGGATATAATACCCGTCCGGATCATAGATCTGCGTTAGCGCCAGGGCATTCGCTGCAGTCTTCGCACAGTTATAAGCCGGAGCCATCGCCGCTTTCTGCGCTGCGGACAATGAATCTGCCTGCTGCGTCACTGTATCTCCGGTTGCATAGGGCTTGCGTCCCTCCGCTTTTCCAAACAGCAGATAATGCTGATAAAGGAGAGCCTCGTCCGTCCCCAGCGCCGCCGTCACATCCGGATTGGATGCCGCATAGTATTCCGCATCAAAGATCTGTCCGTCCGGCATTTCCCTCGGTGCTGCTATCCCATACATGGGAGACGCCAATACAGCTGACACAAGTGATGTAATAAGTATGCATTTTTTGAATATTTCTTTCTTTTTCATAAAGCGTGTTCTCCTTTCTTATTGTAACTTTGTATCGAACCATCTTATCGCAGATCGTTGCGTCTTTCTTCTGAAATGATTGTAGCTCATTCAGCTATCATACGTATGAAAAACTGACGAAAGGACTGTTTTTTATGACAAAAGGATGGGGCTTCAGGCATATATTCGTCACCCTGTCGAAAAAGGAATCGACGGTGACAGGGTGATTGTGGAGAATCAATCCATAACAACTGCCCAGAATGCAATCTTTTCCTGTCAGATCCTGCAGGAAAAGTATCCGCAGGTAAATCAGCTGGCAATCATTTCCAGCGACTATCATATTGCGACGGGACAGCTTTTATTTGGAGCCGAATCCATTCTCCTTTCCGACGAATCCGGCAATAAGCCGTATACAATTGTTTCCAATGCGGCATGGAAGACACCATCCGGAACACTGTCCACCATGTTTCAGGCCGGTGCATTAATAGAACTTTCCGGGGATGTTGAGACGGACTTTGATATCTATTATGATACCTATGATATTCATGAGTTGCCGCCTATTGTCAACGATAGTGATATTTGAATAAGTTTTTCATCATTATTATATAAATGCATTCCGTAAGGAACCGAAGGACGTGATAATGTTGATACCCTGTATTTTTCCGAAAATGAAAAATACAGGCATTTAACTCACTATGGTATGTATATATTCTTGCTGTTTTCCATAATATAATTGAATCATAAAGCACAGACACCGGACAAAGCGCCGGACACAGAACACAGACGATTCAGTTATATTAAGGAGGAGCAAATATGAAGAAAGAGATTACAAGCAAGAATTACAATCCTGTAACTGTAGGTCTTTTAATTGCAGGAGCAATGATAGCATACGCAGTTCTTCCTATAGATTTTATTCCTGACCTGGCGGTCGGAATCGGACAGCTTGATGATGCTATTGTACTGACGGCCGGCACCATTGCTGAAGTAGTAAATATCGTCCATGCCTTAAAGCTGAATAAAGAGGCTATGGCACCGAATACTCAGAGATATGATTTCAACGAGTATGGCGATGATATTGAGGAAGCTGAGTACAGGGAAATATAATTTATGGGGTTAAATGAAGGGAATCGGGAGATAATAAAACGTAAAACGGGCGGCATCTGAAAAGGTGCCGCTCTTTGTTTGTCCGGGGCTATAAATTCAGATAGGCTTTATTAGATGAAGTTATTGTTGTGGTAAAGCACCATCAGTGCGGTTTGCATTGATTAGTGTTGTACCCAATATCTTGCGCGTGTTAAAATCAACGTATAAGTTTTTTGAACAGGATGGAAGAATAAATGAGAAAACAGACTCAATTCTTTAATAATAAAAACAAGAAGGATTCATCTAAATATGATCTGGCAGATGTTCGCTCGGCAGCTGCAAAATCAATGACTAAAGCGAAAAAACGAACTGTAGCGGAAACAACGGAAGAGGAAGATTTACTTGAGGATCTTTCTGATGAAGTGGTCGTTCCTACTGATCTTGCCAAGACTACGAAGCTTGTATTTTTCAGAAAATACGACACATATCAGGCTCTTCTTGAAGTTATGCCTAAGAAGGATCTTCCTATAAAGGATTGTTATTCAAAAGTGATACTTTACATCATGAGGTGGTTCAGGAATCGCCTGGGTGATGAAGTTTTCGAGAAATATCCTGATATTGCTTATCTTAGATCAGATTACCCACTGCCGGAGAATTACGGCTCATTTAATATAGAAAGTGTGCATAACATCGAGGGCTTGAATTTCCTTGATCTTGAGACCATATACCTTGCAAAAAAGAAGGCATGGTTTTTCCATCTGGCTGAGCCGGATAACGGTCAGGAAAAAAAGAATATTCAGGGACGGACGTTCAGGACGGACATATGTGTTTACCGTGGAAGGAATTCTGTGGTACTGGGTATAAAGGAGTCCTGCAGGGAACCGGAGCAGAACAAAGAGGATGCTTCCGGATACAGGCCCGGATTTGTAAGGGATATTTTTTATGATAAGCAGCTCATAATAGGTGAGCAGGGACTTGATGATAAATACATTTTTTCAGCAAAGCCTATCCGCTTAAACGGAAAGGCAAAAGCTGACTGTGAGAAGCTTTATACAGATCTGATAACTTCAAAGTGCCGTCAGATGCCGGTGCTCTTTGTGCCCGGAGACTTCTACCGGGAGCACAAGGATGAAGTTAACGAAAAGACTGTCAGTCTCTTGGGATATTGTCACATTGTTGTATGGAGCAATACTTGCAGGAAGCTGTTTGAATCTGTAATGGAGAGTGAAGAACTCGTAAATGCAGCTGAAAGCGGAAAGCTGATTTTTTACAGAACCACTAAAAGACAGGATTATCAGATCGATTATTTTGACGGAAGTGAAGAAGATGTTCTCACGCATATTAAGTCGATAGCCCTGCATGAGCCGATACGCAAACAGTGTGAGTTTGGAAATTTTCTTTTAGCGCCTTCTGTGGAGGATCTGACAGGAGAGGCTGCGGAGAAGGATGCGGAAGCAGTTGCGGCTGAGGTAAACAGGAGACGTGAAGAGATCAAAGATCTTAAACAGATAGCCGGTGATTATGAGAGGGATAATGACAGGCTTCAGAGGGAAAACGATCGTCTGTTTACAGAAAACAAAAGGCTTACCAGGGAGAACACGAAGATCACTTCGGATTTTTCGAAAAAGGATGACGAGATTTCAGAGCTAAAAAATAAAAATAAGGAATTAGCCGAAGATGCGGAAAAGCTCAAGGCTCAGCTGGAAGAGAAAGAAAAGCTGATCAATGCACAGCTGCGTGAGGAGCGCTCCAGAACTCTTCCTTTATTAAAGATGCCTGCATTTGATAAGGATAAAAAGAAAAACATCATTTCGTGGATCGAGGAGTGTTATTCAGATGAACTGGTGATACATAAGAATGCTGAAAAATCCTTTAATGATGACAACCGGAATCTGGATTGGCATAAGTTCTGCATGATGATCCATTTTCTGGCGGGTTACACCAAATACCGCAATGCCGGAGGTGTTGCGATAAATCCGTCAGCTGCAAGAGAGTATGATCCGGAGGAGTCATCCTTTATGGTTGAGCCTGCAGGTACAGGCCAGGGAGCTACGGAGATTTATAAGGACAAGTATACGATCAGCATTAAGGATGAAGACGGAAAACAGAAAAATGTGTTGATGGATCTTCATATTAAATCCGGTAAGGGAAGCGATGTGAATATGATCAGGATATACTTTTATTATTCATCGGAATTGAAAAAATCCGTCATCGGATATATGCCGGGGCATCTGCCAACCAGAAAGCAGGCACATTGATCCGGAATATGAATATATTTTTCCTTTACTGCCGGAAGATATTCATCCGGCAGTTATATTTTGATGATAACAATTTGTATGGATGATATGCGGTCGTATTGCTTTCAGTCAGGACAGGAATCGGTTATGACTTTGAGAGCGCCTTGATTTTCTCGATAGTCTCCTTGTCAAACTGTCCGTTTGCCATTGCATGATCCATCCAGAGTCGTAAGGAATCGACTGTCATGGAGAGTTTTTCAAGCCTTTCCTGAATGGCAAGAAAGTCAGGTATTTCATCTTCTGTCAGTTTGCCGTCCTCTGCTATTTCGACCAGACGGTCCTTTTGCTGGTTGAGTGAGTTGATGGAAGCTAACAGTCCCATTGAAATCTCGGAAAAAGAGGACAGCTTAATTTCCGGGACATATTCCTGGCCTATACGGCATTCGTGCGAACAGTAGTAATTACATAAGGCGGGTTTCTTATACGCTTCAGCCATTGCTACTACATCTTCCGGTTGTACAGTTACTTTCTCGCTTTCGATTTTTTCAATCCGGCTTTCGGATATGAAATCCATAAGTTCGCTAGCCTGCGCACGTGTCAGACCGGCTTCTTCCCTGCTCTGGAAATAGATATTCTTATTTTCTTTGATAGATTTTTTCCCCATAACTTAACTGCCTTTCATCATATTTAAACCACTATATAATATGCTATCACTTTAGGACGGATTGTCAATTATCGTTCAATTATCGGTTTACACGGACCAGTAGGTATTTCCACCACCATTTCGGTGGGAATTTTAGCACACAAAAAATGATACGCTATCCATGTTTAAAAAAGATTTTGGGAGGAGCGTATCATGGAGGAGTTTCCTACAGCTGTTTTATTCAAAAAACTGGACGGAATCAAAATGGAGGAATTACCGCAGTACCTTGAAGAGAACAAGACAGAACTAAAGGATGACAGCAAAGCATTTTATTATCACATGAAAAATACAGTTGAAAAGAAGGGGTTATTCCTAAAGGATGTATACCTGGCTGCAGGTGTATCAGAGTCCTATGGGGGTAAGATCATCACAATGGAAAAACACACAAAAAATCGTGACCTGATCATAAGATTATGCTTAGCTGGGCGCTTTGACCTAACGGAAACAAACCGTGCTTTGAAACTATACGGAATGAGCGAGCTTTATCCCAAAATCTCTCGTGATGCCTGCATTATAGTAGCAATAAACAACCATATATATGATTCTCTCAGTGTAGATGAGTGCCTGCACGCAGAAGGGTTGCGTAAACTGTCAGGCAGCGAATGACAGATATCTGCTTGCAAATTCCCACCATTTTGGTGGGGATTTAATTTTTTAAATTTTTGTATACTGAACACAGACGTTGAGAGATTGATATGGCTAAAAAACGGAGGTTAACATGGATACAAATAATAATATGCAGAATGGGCAAGGTAATCCTAATGCCTATGGTGGTAATAATCAGGGGAATTATAATAATCCTAATCACGTAATGATTCCGTGTCCTAATTGTGGGAGATTAAATTTCCCGGCAGTTAAGAAATGTGTTAATTGTGGCAAACGGATCCCGAAGAAAGAATCGGGATTAGGAATAGCAGCTTTGGTGCTGACTTTGATTTGTTGTACATTTTGGATAGGCCTACTTCTTGCGATTATTGACTTGATAGTTGGGCGGAATGGCGGTGATGGCAAAGGACATATATGCTCATGGATCAGTCTTGTTTTGGGCGGAGTGCTGGCAGTTACGTGTGTTATCAGCAGCTGCAGCAATAAGTTGGATTCATACTTGGATTCGAAGAATGAAGCAGTTGAAGAAACGACTATAGCAGAAGAAACTGTTCCGGAAACAGAGGACGAGGATGTGAAAGAAAGTGATATACCTTCGGATGAAAAAAAATCGGAAGAAGAGGATGCTGTAGAAGCTGAAAGGGAACCGGAGCTGATAGAGGCGCAAGTTGGAAACATTGTTTTTGTGTTGTCAGATGAATATGTGAAGGATTCATCTAATAGCGGTAGCAACGGGATAGCATATATGAATAAGCTAGGTACCAGTTTTCTGACAGTTGCAATTGACAAGGGCGAAAATGCTATTACAGAAGAATTAATAGCAGAAAAAAAGGATGTTTTTGACGAATTCATACTGGATAAACTTGGACAAATCGGTATTTCTGATGGGGAGAATTTGGTGTGTACCCGGGAAGGAAGTCTGGATGGTTCGAAGGTATATGAGTATGTATTTGATGATTCTCGTGGTGTATGTGTTGCAGGTGTGATAATTGATGAGGACGGTATGTATACGATTGGTTTTGGTCATGCTGAGCGGAATCTAGATGTTCTGTACGATGAATTTGACAAAATAATGTCAGATTCATATTACGCAAAAGGTGACGGTACATCAGCAAGTAATAAAAGTGATACTACTGATACTAATGATGATAGTTCATCTTCATCAAGTAGTTCAAATAATGTGTCTGCTGACTTTAAGAAGACCATGGATGACTATGAGGCTATGATAGATAAGTACTGCGAGGTAATGCAAAAATATCAGAATACCGACGAACCAAGCATGGAGATGTATGCGGATTATTTTGATATGCTTGATCAGTATACCGAGGCAATGGAGGGATTAAGTAATATTGATGTTTCGAGTTTGGATACGGGTGATTATATGTACTATATTGAGGTTATGGAACGAATCAGCAAAAAGCTAGAGAGTATTTCATAGTATAGTGTTGAAAGAGAGGATTTAGGTATGAGTGAGCTGAACAATGTAAATGAAAGAATTGATGTTACTGATGGACAACAGAATAAGACAAATTCTGGCGCTGTGATTGGAATTGTTGTAGGGGCTGTAGCGGCTGTATTTGTTGTTCTGGTACTAGTAGTGGTAGGTGGTTTAGTGTTTGTTGTGAAACTACTACCGGAGATAGAGGCAATAAATGATTCCAAGACTGCTTATGCAAATGGTGAAAGGTTGTACAGGGAGGGTGACTATCTAGGTGCAATCAATGAGTATCAAAAAGTAATACCAAAGGATAAAACCAATTATTCTAATGTTCCTTCAAGAATTTCAGAATGCGATCAGGGTTTGAACAGTTTTCTTGTTGGCGGCTGGGTATATGAGTATCCTTTATCTGAGGCTGGTGGATTTGATGAAATACAGAATGATTTAAAAGATATGGGTATAGAGTATACAGTTCCGGCTGACCTTAAGATTAAATGTATCTTAGAGTTTAAAGCGGATGGGAAAATTGAGACTTCTGTAGATAAGGAAAGTGCCGACGAGGCCATAGATGCATTGCTGGGTGTGATAGAGGCGGTCTTTTATCAATCGATGTACGAGGAGGGACTTTCTGAGAGTGAAGCAAAATTTGCAATGTCTTTAGTTTTCGGTACGGATGATATAAAAGAAGTTTTTAAACAGGAGATGGATATGGATTCATCTAATATAACAATTATGGATGGTGCTCCGAGTGAATTCGTTTTTAGTAATGGAGTTCTATATTTTGATGGTAATGAAATTGAGTACAATTTTGATGGGGACACAGTTATTCTTGATAGCGAATCAAGTGATGCATTTTTGGAAAATGATGCTGGAAAAATTGATTATCCAATAGAGTTAGAACGGGAATAAAACATTAATATAGTATACGGTTGTTTTCTCATAGTCTATATAATTTAAAACTGCCGGGGACTTTCGTCTCCGGCAGTTTTAGATGTATATCAATCGAATTCTTTTCTTCTTATTTTTTTCATTTCCTTGAACTTTTGATTAACCTCATCTTTGCTCTTGCCGTCGATGTAATACATGATGGCGGCGCGTCCGATGGCATGGGTTCCGGCAGCGGCGATGCTGGAGCTTACTGCGGATCCGACTCCGGGCCAGAGGCTGTTTGCAAATTTAGAACTCTGCTGAGCAATTACCCGGAAGGTGAAGCCGGCACCGATAACTCCTCCGAGGCCCAATATAAATTCCTTGGCGTTTTCCAGGGAAAGCTCAAGTCCGCCTATGGAAGCTATAAGGCATACCAGAAGCGACTGCAGTATGATGAGTATATAGATATCAGCTACAGGGACAGGCGTAAGAGCAATGGCTCCTGCTATCGTAGAGAAAATCGTTGTAAGCTGCTTGGCAACGCGCCGCACTACAACACCTAATCTTGCGGCCATCCTCAGTCCCGCCTGTGCCTCGAAGTCCTGGATGGCCCCTTCCAATATATCAAGTAATTCCTCAATCTGATATCTGCCGTCGAATGCCATTTGCAGATTCTCTATATCGTTCTGCGGAAGTTTATCTATTTCATCTACATCGACTTCTGTTCCGTCGGCTGTCATCCAGTCAACCAGTGATGATACTGCAATGATATCATCTACCTTAAGTCCGTTATCTGTGATGATGCTTTTGTAGTAATCGACCTGTTCCTGAATCTTATCCTTTTTGCTCTGGGGATATTCTGCAGGATCCTTAAATCTTGAAGGCGCCATTTCATCACTCTTGTTTACGACCACTACGATGGGCAGACGCATGTCGTTAGCTTTTGTAAAACTTTTTGAAAGTTTTTTGAGAAATGCAACGTCACTGTTTACGTCATCGCGGTGTGTGCAGTTAAGCATGAAGATTGCAACATCGGGTGAAAATTTATTTACCTGGTTTATAAGCATGTCTTCGGCAGAAAGGTCCGTGTTGATGGCAACGGATTCGGCAATGCCTCTCGTATCAAGGATCTCCATCAGTACTCTGTCGCCGTCCTTGCACTGGTATACGTCTGCAGTTGCGGTACAGCTCTTTGTATCACTGACCTTTGCCACATAAGTTCCGCAGATTGCATTAATCAGGCTGCTTTTGCCTACACCGGTACGCCCGATCAGGAAGATGCGGGGAGGTCTGTGGGCATCCACGCCGTCCATAAGTTCTTTGAGATCCTGGTCTCCGAGGATGGCCTCTTTAAGCATATTTCTAGTTTTGTCGGGAATCCCTTCGGGCAGGGAATCAATCAGTTCCGTTACCTTAAGATAGAAACGCTTCATGTTATGAAGTCTTTTTTCTATTGTTGAGCTATCTTCATTATTCATCGTAATGTGTACCCCCTGAAGATATTTTGATATGTTGGTGTCACCTTAAATTTTACCATATGATAGCGTTTACAGCCATTTTTTTTTCTTGAAGAATATCAGCAGACCCATAACTATTATTGCACAGACCGCAATCAGGGTAGGATACGCATAACGGCTTTCAAGCTCCGGCATGTAGCGGAAGTTCATTCCGTACCATCCTACTATGAGTGTAAGCGGCATAAAGATTGTTGTTACTACCGTAAGGATGGACATGATGTGGTTCTGTTTGATATCAAGCTGGGACTTTTGAAGGTCGCGCAGCTGGATGGTGTAGTCACGGACTGAAATGGCGGTGTCGCGGAGTCTGGCGATACGGTTCAGGAAGAGGTGGAAGTAGCGCAGGTTTTCGCTCCTGAAAAATCCATTTTCATTTTCTACGAGTACCTCCCCAAGGTCTGTAAGCTGTTCGTAGTGGATTCCAAGATCCCTGATGTCGCTTCTGATCTCACTGATCCGGCCTGAAAAATCTTCCGAATGCCCGCTAAGAATATCGTCTTCCATGCGGTCAAGTTCACGTTCATAGTCTTCCAGAAGTCTCGCATCATCTTTAATAATCTGTTCCAGAAAATCGTACAGGAATCTTTCCAGTCCGGGGAATCTCCATCTTCTGGTTTTCCGGATTCTTTTCACCAATTTTCCGGCTATATCGTCATCATCTATAAATACTATGCCTTTTTCGTCAAGGGCAAAAGAAAAATGCAGATCTGGAGCAGGGAAGTTATCCCTTTCGGGAATGCAGAAAGTACCTGTCAGGGAATCATAATTGGCTTCTGCTTTTGTGGAATATAATTCCTGCTGATCCGGTTCGGTATCCAGGTCTATGACCATATCGAAGTATTCGTTTTCTGCAAGCCATTCTTCGCGGGACAGTACGGCAACATACTGATATTCACTGTTGCGTATCTCTTCCTTGTTGCATTTTTCCAACGTTTCCTTTATAAGGTAATACATGCTGCCTCCTCATATATGTATTCTTCGTATAACAAAATGATTATCCTGCCAAAAAAGTTTTTTTGATTCACACGGATTTTTCCATATATAAAAATTTAACCCAAAACCACTAAAAAGACAACGAATAAAAATTGTGATAAAATGTGCAGGGTGTTTGGGGAAGAGCGGTTTTCCATTGGAATACCCAAAATATAAATTATCCGGAGTTAGCTGTGTGGTCTTTGTTTTTTCCGATAGCTGTCGTATACCTTGAACTGGTCTTTGTTTTTTCTACTGATATCGCTTTCGATCCCTGGCTGGTTGCAGGAATACTGATATCAGGAGCGATGAGTGGATGTCTGATGCATCTGCTGTCTTCTCTGTTCAGACAAAATTTTATTAACAGGGCTTTAAGATTTTTGCTGCTTCTTTTACAGAGCATTCTTTTTGCACTGATTTATTTTGTTTACTGCGAGTTTGGTGTATTTTATTCTCTGATGACTATTTCAAATGCCGCAGGAGATGCGGTGGGGGAGTTCTCATATAATATAAAAGTACTTCTTCTTTCACCCAGTGGCATATTGCATATAATTCTTTTTTTTCTGCCGGTCATCATATATCTTATATTTATCAGGAAAGATGAAGCTAAGGGACTGGGATTTACAGGGCTGGCATTCAGCGTCGCACTGGTTCTGCTTTTTGCGGGAATGTATCTGAGGTACGTTGATGTAGAAGATAATACACGCCATGCGTATACGGATGAATATGATTTTGACCGTGCCGTAAGGCTTTTTGGAGTGAATACTGCTGCAAGGCTTGATTTGGAAGAAGCAATTCCCGGCTTCAGAAAACACAGCGAAAACGAGATTGCGGGAGGCTTTGTGATAGAGCAGCCTTTACCGACAGCTGCACCTGCGGAGCCGACACCGGCTCCTGTATCTTCGCAGAGTGCTCCGGCAGAACGGGAATCCCGGACAGAAATTGTTTCGGAAGATATGGCGGAAACAGTTACGGAAGAGATTGTCTATACACCCAATATGCTGGATATTGATTTTGCCGCACTTGCGGAAACAGCTTCGGGAGATCTGCAGGGGCTGGATCTTTATGTTGCTTCGCTTACTCCTTCAATGAAAAATGAGTATACGGGGTTGTTCGAAGGAAAGAACCTGATCCTTATTACCGCCGAGGCTTTTTCTGCGGAAGCTATAGATGAGGAAAGAACTCCTACTTTGTACAGAATGGCTACAAAGGGGATTCAGTTCACGGATTTTTACCAGCCGACAAGTGCCGGTACAACGGGCGGCGAATACAGCGTGATAATGGGAATGCTTCCTACATCGGGGGGCTCGTCTATGCTGAATACCAGAAATAAATTAAATTATATGACCATGGGTTACCAGTTAAATCAGCTGGGCTACTATGGGATGATGTATCATAACAATTCATACACTTATTATAATAGAAATGTAACACACATTAATTTCGGTTATTCAAACGGCTACATGGGATATGGCAACGGAGTGGAGAAATTTGTCAGTCACACATGGCCGGAGAGTGATCTGGAAATGATAGAGGGGTCTCTCCCGACATATATTGACCGGCAGCCTTTTAATATTTATTACATGTCTGTCAGTGGTCACAGTCTTTATTCCCTCGGATCTAATGCAATGTCCAAAAAGCATTGGGACGCCGTAAAGGATCTGGACTATTCGGATACGGTAAAGGCATATCTTGCATGTCAGATAGAGCTGGATGCCGCTATGGAGTATCTTATAGATGAGCTCGAAAAGAAAGGCATTGCCGATGATACTGTCATAGTGATATGTGCGGATCATTTTCCTTATGGTCTTGATTCAACTGCGGATTCGGTAGGGAAGCCAATGCTGACGGAACTTTATGGTGCCCCTATAACAAACAATCTGTTTAGGGATCACAACAGGCTCATAATCTGGTCCGGAGCGCTGGAAGATATGGATCCGATAATTGTGGATAAGCCGGTTTTTTCGCCGGATATAACTCCCACTTTATTAAATCTATTCGGCGTGGATTTTGATTCGAGGCTTATGGTGGGCAGGGATGTGCTTTCTGATGCGCAGCCGCTCATATTTAATCTGGGGTACGAGTGGAAAACTGACCTGGGGACATATACAGGTGGACGCTTTACTCCTGTAAGTGATGAAGTGGAGGTTCCGGATGGATATGTTGAGTCGATTCAGACTATGGTGAAAAATAAAATAAATTATTGTAAGAAGTGTGTGTCCACGGATTATTTCAGCCATGTTTTTCCGGATGCACCATCATCACTGTCGCCGGTGACGTATGGAAGCACGACCTATACGCCGGCTGCGGAAAGTACTGAAGAAGAAAATCCGGATATACCTGTTGATGTTCTGCCGCCGACTGATGATACAATGGTTACCGATCCGAATGATACCGCTATCACGGATGATCCCAATGGTACGGTTGTTCCTGATGATAACACTGTGCCTGCTGATCAGTCGGATACTCAGGCGCCGGATGCCGGCACGGCTGCGGAACCGGTTCCTGCAGAGTGATGAGATTTATTATCATAGGAAAATTACAGTAAGCATAATAAGTGATTGCGCTTACTACAGCGCGCCATGAAGATTTGTCCGGATTTTGCTGGGAGATATGCCGCCTGCATCGGTCAAAAAGATTTAGTTTTGTGGTAAAATAACAGTGGGTTTTTAAACTGCGTCATTTACATATAAAAGATTAAGCGGATACGGTGCTTAGCGTGTGCGTGAATGCAGTAGCAGGAATTACATCATGAGAAGGGAGATTGGATCGATGGAAAAAGTATTGCAGTTTTTAAAAGACGCAGGTGTATACTATCTGGCAACAGTCGACGGAGATCAGCCGAGGGTGAGGCCTTTTGGCACGGCACTCATTTTTGAAGGGAAACTTTATATCCAGACCGGGAAGTCAAAGGATGTGTCAAAGCAGATCCATGCAAATCCGAAAGTAGAGCTGTGTGCGTTTAACAATGGAAAGTGGCTTAGGATAAGCGGAGAACTTGCAGAGGACGACAGAAGGGAAGCTCGTAAGGCTATGCTGGATTCGTATCCGGATCTTAGGAATATGTATTCGGAAGATGATGGAAATACAGAAGTATTCTATCTGAAAAATGCAAAGGCAACATTCAGTTCATTTACCGCTGCACCTGAAGTTATTGAGTTCTAAAAATTATCTTGACATGTAATAGTTAAATCCGTATAATTAATTACGCACCCGATTTTTGGGTGCGTAATTTAATAAAGTATCAGTGATTCGGAGAAGTACTCAAGAGGCC
>DGSK01000035.1:0-20730 GCA_002393955.1 Lachnospiraceae bacterium UBA4364
TTCCACAGACTATATGTGGGAAGTTTTAATACCCTTCTTGTACTTCTGTTATATCACTTTATTCCCTGTAGATCACTTTCTTCATTGCTTCCATATGCTTCTTTACCTGTGAAAGATATTCTTCCTTTGAGAAACTTCCGGAATGATATCCATTCATCAGCAATGCATCCATGGTATAGTCCAGCATATCGGTAAGCAGGTAATAATCATCATATCTGCGCAGCGCCCTGTAATCAGCCTTAAGCAAAAGCTCCTGCATCATATCGTTATAACGGTCCCTGACATCTGCTATATCATCCTCGACATCAGGATCCTCTTCCCTTAATACCTCACATATGAACAGCGGCATATATGGATATTTATCGATCATCCGCATCTTGCAGACCTCGAACTTGATCCTTACATCAAAGTAGTCCTCGCCATCCTCTATGCTGCACATTGAAAGCTCAAGCATCGCATATTTAAGAGCATATGCCGCCACAAATGAATAAAGTCCTGCCTTGGTATCGAAATAATGGAACCACAGTCCCTTGCTCACACCGGATGCTTTTACCATATCATCCGTACTTGCATGTCTGTAGCCGCACAGTGCAAATATCTGCATTGCGCCGTTGATCATGGTATCCTGCTTTTCCTTTTTCAGTGTGTAGAACTTATCGTTCATACCTTCCCCCGCTTCAGCCTGGCAAAATACACCCAATTTATCTGCAAATTCTGATATATATTAACATAACTCAGAAAACAATTAAAGTATATCGTGATAAAAAACCTTTTATTTTTTCATTTTTTATATTAGAATATATAAGTGTTATTTATGAATAATTTTAATCTAATATAATCCTATAAATGAAAGGAGTTTTGACCATGTCAAAAAAGACCAAAAAAGTATTATTATTTTTCGTTATCGCAGGACTTGTTGCCGGTATCGCCGCAGCCGTCATCTATTTCCTTAACAAGAAGTCAAAAGACAGTGCACTTGATGATCTTGATGATTTCGATGATCTGGATGATTTTGATGATGTTGTTTCCCGTGACTATGTAAACCTCGACTCCACGTCTGAGGAAAGCGAAGATGAGGACAATAATGATGATACCGCTGAAGCAGAGGCTGACGATGATATAGATTCTGCTGAAGGCGCAACACAGGAAGAGTTCTTCAACGACTGATGGCATAACACATTTTCTGACATCAGGAATACTAAAAAAACGATCATTCGATCGTTTTTTTTCTTATCAGCCTTCGCTCTGAATCTTCTCCTTGAGTATGACTATCACTTCCGAAGCATTTTCCTTTTGGAACTTTGTAGCCTGGCCGGAGTTGACCACGTCCTGAAGAATCCTGTATGAATCTGCTTCAGCGGTCCCCGATTCAAATCCCAGAATTCCTATCAGATAATCAAGTGTCGCAGTATTCAATCCCTTATCGCTTCCGGGGCCTGATGCAAATGGCGGAACCTCTTCGGATCTTGCCTTTGCAAACCCTTCTCTGGCATTCTTCAGGTACTCCATCTCCTGGGTACGGTATAAAGTCATATCCTTCAGCTTATCGCTTTCCGGGATATTCTTCTTTTCCAGGTCATCCTGCATATTACGTAAAAGCCATGCAGTCTTCATACAGATATAGGCTTTTTCACTGTTCTTGCCATGTCGTACAACAGCATTGAGCAAAGCCATCTTATACCTGGTAAGCGCCTGTTCATATGTGATCACGCTGCCGGAAAGATTTGGATTCGTAAATTTGGTGGAAATATTCTTCCTTATGAGATCCCTGTATGTCTTCGGGAGCGCTCCGTAAAACCTTGGAAGAACGGCATATCCGCAGCTTGAACAGAGTATGACATCATATTTTGCCACATCAATATGCTCATATATAGGCCTTAAATCCCTGTCCTGCGACAGAAGCTTTGCCTTTCCTGCCCTGACTATGCGCTGTTTGAATTTATTTCCGCATACAGGGCACTCGAAAGTCTTGTCATAAAGGAAATCCTCTTCCCTAATAACGACAGTTTCTTTCTTAGCCTCTTCTTTTTTATTGTCATCCTCTTTCTTGTCCTCAAAGAGGGAAATCCCTTCAAGATTTCCGAATCCAAGATCTCCTAATCCGTCAAGTAAGCCCATATTTCCTCTTTTCTGCCGTATTAGCGGCTAAACGGCAAATTCCTTAAATTGCAGACTTTCAACTGTAAATTACCGATGCAGAAGCACCCCTCGATATTTGTCGTCGATTATGAAACAGGCAGCTTAAATGAGCTCTTAAGTCCTACTATCCTGTTAAATACCGGTGCACCTTCCTTTGAATCCCTGAAATCCACTGTGAAGAATCCATTGCGCACAAACTGGAACGATTCAAAAGCCTTAGCCTCTTTAAGCGACGGTTCAAGATAACAGTCCTTAAGTACCGTAAGTGAATTCTCGTTTATGTTCATCTTTCCGGTCTCTTCATCATAGACTTCCTTGCCCTCTTCAATAAGGCTCTCATAAAGCCTTACCGTAGCATTAAAGGCTGTAGATGCATTCACCCAGTGAATGGTGCCCTTGACTTTGCGCTCCACTTCGCGTCCGTCCTGTTTTGTCTCGGGATCATATGTACAATGAACCGCAGTGATATTACCATTCTCATCCTTGTCACAGCCGATGCATTTTACAAAGTATGCATTCATGAGACGGACTTCATTTCCGGGGAAAAGCCTGTAGTATTTCTTGGGAGGTTCTTCCATGAAATCATTTCTTTCAATGTATAGTTCACGTCCGAAAGGAAGCTCCCTGGTGCCTAACGACTCATTCTCAGGATTATTGACTGCAGTAAGCATCTCAGTCTGACCCTCGGGATAATTATCGATTATGAGCTTAACAGGATCAAGTATTGCCATCACCCTTGGTCTGGAAAGCTTTAAATCTTCCCTTACACAGTATTCAAGCATCGCCATATCTGAAGAGGAGTTTGCCTTGCTCACACCTGAAAGCTCCACAAACCGCCTGATAGACTCGGGAGTATAGCCTCTGCGCCTGAGCGCCGCAACAGATACAAGTCTCGGATCATCCCATCCATCCACTACGCCATCCTCAACCAGCTTCTTTATGTAACGCTTTCCGGTGACTACTCCGGTCAGATACATCTTGGCAAATTCTATCTGCCTGGGAGGATGGGGATACTCAAGCTCCTGAACCACCCAGTTATACAAAGGCCTGTGATCCTCGAATTCAAGGGTACATATTGAATGAGTGATCCCTTCTATCGCATCCTCTATGGGATGTGCGAAATCATACATGGGATAGATGCACCATTTATCACCGGTATTGTGATGTGTCATATGTGCCACCCTGTATATAACGGGATCACGCATATTGATGTTCGGGCTGGACATATCGATCCTTGCTCTGAGCACAAGGCTTCCGTCCGCATGTTTTCCATCCTTCATCTCTTCAAAGAGACGGAGATTATCCTCTACGCTTCTGTCCCTGTTCGGATCGTTTTTGCCGGCTTCCGTGAGCGTTCCCCTGTACTCCTTTATTTCATCTGCAGAAAGCTCTGAAACATAAGCCTTGCCCTTTTTTATAAGCTTTACAGCAGCCTCATACATCTGATCAAAATAGTCGGAAGCAAAGAAAAGCCTGTCTTCCCAGTCAGCCCCCAGCCACTTGATATCTTCCTTTATGGCTTCTACGAATTCCGGCTTTTCCTTGATGGGGTTCGTATCATCGAAACGCATGTTGAACTTACCGCCGTATTCCTTAGCCAGGCCGTAATTTAAGATTATGGACTTTGCATGTCCGATATGAAGGTAGCCGTTGGGTTCAGGCGGAAACCTGGTATGTACGGTATCATAAACGCCCTCTGCCAGATCCTTATCTATCTCCACTTCAATAAAATTCCGGGATTTTTTTTCTGATTTAGTTTCTGATTCAGCCTGTGATTCAGCCCGTGATTTAGCTTCTTCGCTGTTAATGATCTCTTCTGCCATGATTTCTGTGTCCTCTGATGAATTAAATTATTACTGATACGGTATGTTACGGTCTGCTTTTTGCTTTCATCACCGCAATCTGCCTGAATATATTATCATAAAGAGAGTCTTTTTTCCACTATGTGTAAGCTGTTGGATAAAAAATAATACAAAAAACAGCTGTTTTCTGTTATGCTATCCATTGTGTGTCTGACATCAGGTATGGAATTCCTTATTGTGAATATGATCAATACTGTATAGCCAGATGAACACATTTGCGCTAAACATCTATGCAGCGCCGCATAAAACACGGCAGAAAGGAAGAAAAATGAAAAAAAGCAAGATTGCCGCAATCATAATTGCTGCGATAGCCTGCTTACTGGTGGCTATAACCTGTCTTTCAGGCATTTATACCATTACAGAATCACAGCAGGGCGTCGTATGCACTTTCGGACAGCCCACCGGAATAGCTACACCGGGGCTTCATTTTCGAATCCCCTTTGTACAGGAAGTGATCAAGGTAGACACTACGATCAAGGGTTTTGATGTAGGCTATACTACACAGGATGTCTACAATGATGACGGTGAATCAACTCCGGAATATACTTCTAATGCCGATTCCATGATGATCACGTCGGATTATAATTTTATAACCGTTGATTTCTACGTGGAATACCGTGTTACAGATCCCACAAAAGCAATATTTGCCTCGGAGGATCCTGAACTGATACTCAAAAATATCGTTCAGAACAGTGTGCGTACCACCATCGGTTCCTATACCGTCGATTCCGTGCTTACTACCGGAAAGAATGAGATACAGTCAAATATTTTTACCATGATAACCGAAAAGCTCGACACTTATGACCTGGGAATACAGCTGGTATCAATAAGTATGCAGGATGCCGAACCTCCCACAGTAGAGATTTCCGAAGCTTTCAAGGCCGTTGAAACCGCAAAGCAGGGAAAAGAAACAGCCGTTAATAACGCAAACAAATACCGCAACGAACAGATCCCTGCAGCAAACGCAGAAGCCGACAGGATCATCCAGGAAGCCGAAGCAACAAAGCAGGAACGCATAAACGAAGCTAACGGACAGGTTGCAAGATTCCTTGCCGAATATGATGAATATGTAAAATTCCCCGAGATGACCAAGCAGCGTATGTTCTATGAAGCAATGGAGTCCGTACTGCCCGGCATGAAGATTGTCATAGAATCTTCTGACGGAGATGTGCAGACTATACTGCCGCTCGACAGTTTCTCTGATCCAGACAGCAATGCCAGCAACGGCGGAACCATAAATAACAGCAGCAGTGATACTGACAGCAGTCTGCCGCAGACGATCGACGAGCTTATGGAAATGGAGGACTAAAGATAATGGATAACGGAAAAAAATCGGATAAAGTTGAAAAAGTAAAAGATGCAAACGCAGCAGCGGCAGGCATCATCAGAAAAATTGTGATCGCAATTGTATGCATAGTATTGTTGGTAGTACTCAAGTCATCCATAGTAGTGACTTTCCCCGATGAGTACCAGCTTATCAGAAGATTCGGAGAGGTCGTAAAGGTCACCACCGAGCCGGGATTAAGCTTCAAGGTGCCGATCATAGACAGTGCTACTCCCCTGCCCAACGAAATGCTGATATACGACCTGCCGGAATCGGATGTCATCACATCCGACAAAAAGACAATGATTGTGGATTCATATGTACTTTGGCATATAACGGACCCATTGCTCTTTGTTCAGTCCCTTAACGGCTCCACCAGAAATGCTGAAGCCAGGATAAATACCACGGTCTACAATGCAACAAAAGTGGTCATTTCATCCATGACGCAGAACGAAGTAATACAGTCCCGTGACGGCAAGCTTGATATCACCCTGGCTGAACCCAGCGACGAAGAAAGCGTATCTTCAAATGACATAGAAGTGGATGCTCCCGAGACAGTAGAGATCAAATCCCTTACAGAACTCATCATGGCACAGATTGATTCCAAGGAAACACAGTACGGCATCGTAATAGATACTGTAGATGTAAAGAAGCTTGACCTTCCCGAATCCAACAAGGAAGCCGTATATACCAGAATGATATCCGAAAGGGAAAATATCGCTGCACAGTATACTGCCGAAGGCCAGGAAGAAGCCCAGATGATAATCAACACCACAGACAGGGAGACTTCCATACTTAAGTCAACTGCATCAGCCCAGGCAGAAATACTCATTGCTGAGGGCGAAGCCGAATACATGAACATCCTTTCAGATGCATATTCGGATCCTGAAAAAGCTGAGTTCTACGCTTTTGTAAGGTCACTGGATGCATTAAAGGCTTCCATGAAAGGAAGCAAAGACAAGACCGTGATCCTGAGCGCTGACTCACCCATTGCAAGGATATTCTACGGTCAGTGATACCATAGATCGATAAATTAATTATTCAAAAGCCCCGCCGTGAAGGCGGGACTTTTCTTTTTGATCATTCTATTTATGCCATCAACTCAGCTTTTTGCACTCCGGCTCTCCAGATATATGAGCAGCACATTTACATCCGCCGGGCTGACACCGCTTATGCGGGATGCCTGACCCAGATTCTCCGGCTTGAATTCTTTAAGTTTCTGCCTTGCTTCAAGACGCAGGCTTGTGACCGCATCATAATCGATATCAGCCGGAATACGCCTGGTCTCCATCTTCTTGAAGTGCTCCACCTGCTGTTTCTGGCGCTTTATATACCCCTCGTATTTTACCTCTATATTGATCTGGTCGGTCACTTCATTAAAGAATTTATCCCTGCATTCTGAAGAAATAATGTCATAATGAGCTCTGCTTTCATAATCCCCGTCTCCTATGCTGTCAGTTTCTTCTGTTTCAGGAAATATATCAGCTTCAAATCTCCTGTATATTTCCTCACGTTCATTATCAAGTGCTGAAATCTTCTCATAATCAAGCTCCGGCCTGCATATAAGCTCCGCAAGCGATGTATTCTTTTTTACATCAGCCGAGCCTAAGGAGTTCAGCACATCACAGACGTTCCTTGACGCCCCCACATAAGTATCAAACATGCGCTGCTTTTCAGCTTCTATTATCATCCGTTTTTTTTCGGTATACTCATACTGTTCCCTGCTTATGAGACCGGATTCAAAACCGTATTTCCTGAGCCTTAAGTCAGCATTATCCTGCCTGAGCAGCAGTCTGTACTCGGCCCTGGACGTCATCATACGGTATGGTTCCCTGTTTTCTTTTGTAACCAGGTCATCTATAAGGACTCCGATATAGGCTTCGGAACGGTCCAGAATAAGAGGCTCCTTTTCTTCTATCATCCGCACCGCATTTATACCTGCTATAAGCCCCTGGGCAGCAGCTTCTTCATAACCGCTGCTTCCGTTGAACTGCCCTGCACAGAAGATTCCCTTTATTGATTTAAGCTCCAGCGAGAGCTTAAGCTGCCCGCACGCCAGGCAGTCATATTCAATGGCATAAGCGTTACGTACCATCCTGCAGTGCTCAAGACCGGGAACGGTCCTGTACATTTCCAGCTGCACATCTTCTGGCATGGACGAGCTCATACCTCCTATATACATTTCATTAGTATGAAGCCCTTCAGGCTCTATGAAAACCTGATGTCTCTCCTTATCCGCAAATTTAACTACCTTATCCTCTATGGACGGACAGTACCTTGGGCCTGTTCCCTCTATGATACCGGCATATATAGGAGAACGGTCCAGATTTGCCCGGATTATCTTATGGGTTTCTTCGTTGGTATATGTTAGATAACAGTCTGCCTGTTTAATCTGTACTGATTCAGGATCCGTAGAAAATGAGAATGGCACAACGCGTTCATCCCCGTGCTGCGGCTCCATCTTGCTGTAATCAAGGCTGCGTCCATCCATCCTGGCAGGTGTCCCAGTCTTAAACCGTCTGAGGGCAATACCATGCTCAATAAGAGATGCTGAAAGTGAATTTGCAGGCTGCAACCCGTTAGGTCCCGTATATATTATAGACTCTCCCGTCAGACATCTGGCCTTAAGATATGTACCACTGCAGATAATAAGCGCCTTGCACTCATAAAAAGCCCCTGTAGCAGTCCTTATGCCCTTTATGATGCTTATGCCGTCTTTATCTTCCGTTTCTATCTCACATACTTCTGCCTGCTTTATTACCAGATTATCCTGTTCCTCGAGAACATGACGCATAGCCCGTGTATATTCCTGCTTATCTGCCTGGGCTCTCAGAGAATGGACCGCAGGTCCTTTGGAGGCATTAAGCATTTTGGACTGTATAAAGGTCTTATCGATATTTCGTCCCATCTCCCCTCCAAGGGCATCCAGCTCCCTTACGAGATGTCCTTTTGAAGATCCGCCCACATTAGGATTGCAGGGCATAAGGGCAATAGAATCCACGCTTACGGTAAATATCACTGTCGATAATCCGTTCCTGCTGCACGCAAGCGCTGCTTCGCACCCTGCATGTCCCGCACCTATCACGCAGACATCCACTTTCTCGTGTATTTTATTTTTCAATACCGTATTTTCCATACTTATGATTCCTAACCTTCTGTATCAGTATATCTTAAGATTTTGTCTTTCTTCTGATCATATATCTTTACTGCCTACTTTATACATTATGCGCAGCCGCTTGGCTTCATTCGCCTTAAAACCGAATTTATTATAAAAGGGTTCCTTATCCGGCAGTGCAGACAGTTCAACAGCTATCTTTGTACCCTCTACTCCGTATGTATTTACAAAGTTTAATATTTCTTCTATAAGCAGGCTTCCTATCTTCCTGCCCTGGTATTCAGGTCTTACTATCACATCCTTGATATAATAGCACATTCCCAGGTCTCCTATCACTCTTGCCATTGCAACCGGCACTTCCCCATCATATACGGAAACTCTGAAAAGCGAATGTTCCATGGCAAGCCTCGTCTGCTCCAGAGAGGGGGCTGATGTCCAGACGGAATTCCAAAGCTCCAGAAATTCCTCGGCAGTAAGCATATTATATCTGACAGAAAGCCCTGATTCCGTCTCATATCCATTGGCGGTCTCTTCCGCTGCAGAGCCTTCCGGCTCGATGTCTTCTATTCCGGAGCTTTCCGCTGCAGGGCCTTCCGGCTCGATGTCTTCCATTCCGGAGCTTTCCGTTCCGGATACTCCCTCCGAATTTATGGCGACTACAGATATCGAGCTCGTTTCAGACTCATCTTCCACGGCGGTAATGCCGGTTTCAGCGCTATCGGCCGCTCCTGCAGACTGATTATATGAAGGTCCCACTTCAACAGAACCGGTATCTGCCGTTTTGGATATAGCGGTCTCATTTTCAAGCTCTGCCATTGCAGAAGTGATGCCCTCAGCCAAAAGCTCCATACACTCTTTTTCCTGAGGAATGTCCTTCCTTATATCCACACAGTTGGTCAGATGCAGGATATAGCCGCACAGTGCCATCACGACACAGCATACGCTCATTATCACATAGCACCTCACATACCAGTCCGTATGACGCTGAACCAGATATTCCATATATATTGCTCCGCCGAAACCGGCAATGAAGAAAACCCATATTATGGGATGATAGAATCTGAAACCGTTTCCCTTTACGGAACGAATACTGTAAAAGATAACCACAGCCAGAAAGCACAGTGCGGAGCCTACCTGGATGATGCTTACAAATCCGTTGCTCCTGAAATAAGAAGAATCATAGCGCATGCTGTCACAGACTACTTCAAGAGCCGACAGCAACAGCATGAACAGTATAAAAGTGGCTCCCTTGTAGCTGCCGACAAGCTGATAGTCAGGATTGCGCCTGATATAAAAAACTGAAGTCAGTAAAAATATAATAAAGAGTCCTGCAAAAAGAACAAAGTACACCGCCAGCCTGTATGTACCGCTGTTTACATCCTCAGCAACAAAAAACGGCAGATATGTCTGACCGGAAAGAGGGAATACCATCTTGCTCCGGGCTGCAGTTCCGAACCTGTCTGAAAGATATATTATGCCCATTCCCAGCGCTAATCCCGGAGAAAATGCATCCAGCAGCCTTCTCGTTCCACCTGAGCCTATAAGCCTGCCACACAAGACTGCCGTAAGCAGCGTTGCCAGAAGAATACCCGGCATATCATATGAACCATAGGAAAAATCACCTGCCCATAAAGAATAGAACGCATCTTCCGCACTCTTATACAGTTCAGAATGACTGTACCAGTGGATAGCTCTTCCGAAAAGCACTGAGAAAAATACCATGTACGGAAGACATACAAACATCACATATCTTTTTCCCCCATGTGAAACATGCAGCGAATAGGAAACAGAAAGCCACACAAACACTGCACATATAACTATCAGTGTGCTCCATCTTATCTGTGTATTTCCTATGAAGATTGCGACATTTTCCATATCTGCTTTAGCTGAAATCTATTCTGCTTCCTCTGTCTCCGGCATGGCTGTCGAAAAATATATTATATCGCTGACCATTCTCTCGCTGGACCAGTCAACAGGATTTACGGGATACCCGTTCATCACGAGCTCAGCAGTCTGTCCGCCGTCCAGGGCATAAGCTTTCTGACATCCGAAATCATACATATACTGGGCTATGCTTTCTATCCTGCCGCCATCCGGCGTTGCTTTTGTATGGTTGATATTCATCATAAAATAATGCAGCTCATCAATCTGTCCTATGGCTGACCTGGAATACCCCTCATGAACCTGTCCCAGTGCATAATAGCCGACATTCTGGATTTCCCCGTTATCCACCAGTACGGGGCCGAAGGAAACGGCAAAAAGGACATCGTTTGCTTCTATAAACTCGTTTACTTCGTCTGCATTTTTAAACTGTCCTGCCTTGGTAAAAAGCATCTCTCCGTCTGTGTTGAAATAACAGGTATCTGTAGTCCTAAGTTCTGCCCTGCACAGTTCCCGCTGATAGACACAGATACCATTTCCGCGGTACTTATAATAGTCTCCGTTAACTGCAAGTACAGCATTAGCCTGACGAGCCAGTGCAGAGGCCGTCTGTTCCACTGGCGAACCGAATGTATCCATGGAAAGTTTCCTGCGAAGCTGTGAAGGATCCAGGATCTTTACCTCCGCACAGGTACAATACTCGCCGTTTATGCGCTGCCTCCATGTGATAGCCAGTATTGTATCGTCACAGTAATAATTAATGTATGTTCCGTGCACGATCTTTATCGAAGGACTCCATGACAGCTCCTGATCACCCAGGAGTTCCCAGGCAGTGTCAACAACAGCCTGCACTTCTTCCGGATCATCCGTCTTGCCGAATAAAGCCTGATCAGGCGCCGGTCCCCAAAGCGCTTCTTCCGCAACAACGTAAGTCTTCGGAATATATATCACTTCACTCAGAGCATCACTCTTGGCATTTTCACAAAAAGTCCCTGTATTATCCGTGCCGCCGTTCAGCACATTCCTAAGCTCATCATCCATAACTATCTGCCATCTGCCCTCTGTATATTCCATTTCTATCTGCAGCAGGTCAAAGCTGTAAAAATAACTCTTTCCCCCGCCTACAACCGATTTTACGGCACGTTCATACATAAGGTCAGTAATACCGTCCAGATAATTGTTTTTCTCGTCATATACTTCATCCTTAGGATGTGACTGCACATAGTCATCAAGATTAGCCATGGTCTTAGCCTTCACATCCATTCCTGTGGAAGGCATATTGAAATATCTGACCTTCACATTCTGGCTTGCCCTCAGGCCTTTGACCAGAGGCTCTCCTATCATTTCATAGCTGTAGCCTGCCCGCAGTTTTTCGATATAGCATTCTTCCAGATCATTTTCCGGTATCATTTCCACGCCATAAGCGGCCCTGGAATCCGTCAGTGCATGTGCCGCTTCGTAATCTTCCAGGCAGATATCCGTAAAGAATTCGTTCACAACCGCCTTTGGATCACCCTCAGGATGAAGGGATACAGTCCCGGCATACGGTGCTATGACAAAAAGATACACAGATGCGAAGGACACTATGATCCCTGAGGCAGCAGCAAAAAATCTTATTTTTTTCTTTATGGATAAACGCAAAACGATGATAAAAGAAAGCAGCGCCAATATTCCGAGCGCATAGACATACTGCCTGATCTCAGAAGGAATCAAGGCAAAAGTTCCCTGAATATTCAGCAGAGCCTCTGCCAGTATCAGCATTATTGCGGAATATAATCTTTCCATAAACCCCTATAGCAAATCACATCCCGGACTGCTTAAAAAACCCCGCCCGTAATTGATATTAAGAGAAACGCAACTTTGTTATTTTATCATAATTGCATTTTATTTTCACTTTACAAGCCATAAATTAATGACTAAAATAAATCTGTAAATCTTTTATACACGCAAAAGATGCTCAGAAGCACTTATGCGCAGCCGCAATGTGCGGCAGAAAGGGGAAAAATGAAATCAAAATTGACAATGTTGGCAAGTGCTGTCCTGCTGCTCATAGTGGGTGTAGCTATGATAATCTACCCCACCGCATTCGTAACTGTAACGGTTAAGGTTGTCGGTTGCGTACTTGCAATAATCGGACTTGTGGGTATCATTACCACGGTGATAGCCAAAAACTTCGGAGTATCCGGCATAACAACCATCGTAGGTTCAGTAGTTTCCATGATCATTGGCGCAGTCATTTTCTTTAAGCCGGAGCTTCTGACCACATACACTCCTTACGTAATCGGCGGACTGATCAGTATCTATGGAATAATAAATCTGATACACTGTTTTGACATAAAGAAGAATACGGACAGGAACTGGGCTGTACCTCTTGCCCTGTCTGCAGTAACGATTCTTGCCGGAATCATCATAATTCTGTTCGTAGCTCTTTATACCGCTCTTGTCATGGATATACTGATCTGCATTGCCGGTATCATTGTTGTATACAGTGCCGGCGTAAGCATCTGGATCAACCTTATGAGAAAGACAAAGAAAGACGAATAAGGAATGATAAGATAGGATAATAAAAGCTGCAGGCGATCCGCCTGCAGCTTTTTGATATATAATAATATTTTCTTCTTTTACCTTCCGTTCAGCTTCTCAATGATCTTAGGCAGTTCCTCGTCTACAATATCATTGTCCAGCTGGCAGGTACCGGCATTGGCATGACCGCCGCCACCGTAAGACAGGCACAGATCACCAATATTAACCTTTGAAGCCTTGTTGATAATGGACTTGCCTATCATAACAGCCGTATTCTGCCTTCGGAAGCCCCACGCCACATGGACGCTCATCTCTACTTCAGGCCACATAGCATAAACCATGAACCGGTTTCCTGTATAGATGGGATCCTCTTCGCGGAGATCCACAACAGCTACCCTGTCATATATCTTGGTGACTTTCTTAAGCTGCGCCTTGAAAAGTTCCTGCTGTTCAAAGTACATATCCACTCTTTCCTTTACATCCGGAAGAGCCAGAACATCCTCGATGGAATGATCAACACAGTAATCAATAAGTTCCATCATAAGGTCATAATTTGATATTCTGAAGGAATGGAATCTTCCAAGTCCTGTCCTTGCATCCATAAGGAAATTCATAAGAACCCAACCCTTAGGATCAAGTATTTCGTCACGGTTAAAGTCAGCACTGTCGCCTTTGTCAACTGCTTCCATTATCTCATCGGAAACCCTGACAAATTTTTCTTTGCCGCCATAATAATCATATACAACCCTGGCAGCAGACTTTGCATCACCATCGATAATAAATCTGCCTTCCCAGTTCTTGTCCTTACACCTCTCCAGCTCACTTTCGTGGTGGTCAAATGCTATGCCTACCCTGTCATCAAAAGGAAGGTTAGTGGTAATGTCGTTAGACGTGATGTCTATCTTGCCGTCCTGAACATCCTTGGGATGAACAAACTTGATCTCATCTATAAGATCGATCTCTTTCAAAAGCATCGCACAAACAAGTCCGTCAAAGTCGCTTCTTGTAACCAGTCTTTTTTTCATGCCCTCTCCGTTCCGGGTAGAACCCCTCATTTATTATATCTGCGCAACAGCGTAAAACACCACTGTATCTGCACATCAAAATCTTGTTTATTTTAACATTATTTTTTTATTATATCAAGAATGTTATGTTAACGTTCACAGCTTATTTACAAAAACACTCCCCCCGAATCACTGTTCTGACAGTGCAGGATCTGTGTACTCTTCTATAAGCGCATATACGTCATCAAGCCCCTGCTTTGAAACCGATGAAAAAGGTATCAGCACATCTCCCGGCTTAAGTCCAAGGGTTTCACGCAGCATCTTTTTATGCTTCTCTAACTGGCTCCTCTTTATTTTGTCAGCCTTTGTGGCGATTATCACCGGTCTGTACCCCTGATATGTGACCCACTCATACATCTGCTGGTCATTCTTGCCCGGCTCATGCCTTATGTCGATCAGCAGGAACACAAGCTTAAGCTGCTTCGATGTATGAAGATAATTCTCAACCATGCGCCCCCATTTGGCAGCTTCAGTCTTTCCTGCCTTGGTATAACCGTATCCCGGAAGGTCCACAAGGTAAAAATCTTTATTGACATTGTAAAAATTTATGGTCTGCGTCTTGCCCGGTTCTGAACTGGTACGGGCCAGTGACTTCCGCTGGACAAGGGAATTGATCAGTGAGGACTTGCCCACATTGCTCTTACCCGCAAAGGCAAATTCCGGAAGTTTATTTTCCGGCAGCGTGCTTGTTACTCCGCATACACATTCCAGTTCTACGTTCTTAATCTTCATACAAAAGCTCTTTCAACCACTTCATCCATATGCTTCACGAATACCAGTTCCATTCCGTCAAGTATCTCCGCATCTATTTCTTCAACATTGCGGCGGTTTTCATCTGGAAGAAGAACAGTCTTAATACCTATGGTCTTGGCAGCCAGGATTTTTTCCTTGAGTCCGCCTACCGGCATAACATTTCCCCTGAGGGATATCTCGCCTGTCATGGCAATCTTTCTGTCCACCTTCTTTCCGGTAACGGCAGAAAGTATGGCTGTAGCCATGGTGATCCCGGCACTTGGTCCGTCCTTAGGTACGGCGCCTTCCGGAAGATGCACATGTATGTCATGGTTTTGGAAAAACTCCTTTTCCACATTCCACTTTGGTGCCACCGACCTCACATAGGAAAACGCAGCCATGGCCGATTCCTTCATAACATCCCCAAGCTGACCGGTAAGGGAAAGTTCACCTTTTCCTGGCAGGATATTTACCTCTACCTGCAGCGTTGTGCCGCCGACCGATGTCCATGCAAGCCCCCTTGCGATGCCCACTTCATTCTTCTTGTTCATCTGTTCAGGCGGGAATTTTATCTTGCCGAGGTATTTTTCAAGGTTCTTTGCCGTAACCGTTATCTTTTTTGCGTTCTTATTCTCAAGTATCTCAACAGCTGCTTTCCTGCAGAGCTTGGATAGCTCCCTCTCAAGCTCACGGACGCCCGCTTCCCTGCAGTAGCACTCGATTATCTTTTCTATCGCACTGTCGGCAATCTTAAGCTGTGAAGGCTTCACACCGGTCTTTTCATAAGTCTTTTTTACCAGATGCTCCTTGGCAATATGGAACTTCTCGTTATTGGTATAGCCGGCTATCTCAATTATCTCCATACGGTCCAGAAGAGGTCGTGGTATTCCTTCCTCATCATTTGCTGTAGCGATGAAAAGGACATCTGAAAGATCCTGGGAAAGCTCCACATAATGATCCCTGAAGTTCTTATTCTGCTCTGAATCCAGTACTTCCAGCATAGCAGACGCAGTGTCTCCCCTGTAGTCCTGGCTCATCTTGTCAATCTCATCAAGAAGCATAAGAGGGTCCTTGACGCCTGCACTCTTTAAACCCGCAGAAATACGTCCGGGCATTGCACCCACGTAAGTCTTCCTGTGCCCCCTGATCTCTGCCTCATCCCTTACGCCGCCAAGGCAAATGCGCACATATGGCTTTTCCGTAGCTTCGGCAACAGACCTGGCTATTGAAGTCTTGCCTGTTCCGGGCGGTCCCACAAGACATAGTATAGCTGCATCAGACTTTCCCGTAAGAGTCCTTACGGCAAGATATTCAAGAACACGTTCTTTAACATCCTTCAGCCCGTAATGATCCCTGTCCAAAATCTGCTTGGCTTTTTTTATATCGATCACATGGTCATAGCCTTCTGACCTCTTATCCCACGGAAGCTCAAGGAGCGTCTCTATATATGCCCGCTCCATGGCACCTTCCTGGCTCATACCGCCATTCTGTTCAAAGTGGCGGATTTCCTTCTTAAGCTTGGCCTTGACCTCATCTGACGCTACCAGTTCTTCTGCAGCTTTCTTGTACTGTTCGACCTCTGAGACCTCATCCGGGTCATCATTAAGCTCGCTCTGGATGTAGCTGAGCTGTTCGCGGAGTATATACTCCCGCTGATGCTCGTCTACCTGCCTTGATATCTGCTCACTGATCTCCTTTCTGGCATTCATTATGCTCTTTTCATTTGAAAGCAGTCCTATGAGTTTTTTGCATCTGAGTTCAAGATCGACTGTCTGCAGTATATTCAGCCTATCCTTTTCCTCTAAAGGAAAGTTTGAACAGATATCGTTAGTAAGCACATCCAGATCCCTGATCTTCCTGATGCGCTTCAGCTCCCTGCTACCGGGAGCGCCGTATTCCCTGAGAAGCTGCTCGCCGGCTCCTATTACCAGGCGTCTCAAAGCCTCTGCCTTTATTGCATCATCTATCGAAAGATCACTGTATTCCTCAACATGACCGACGAAATATGCCGGATAATCTTCGAAATCAGTAAGCATAGCACGCTGCAGTCCGGCCACCTGTACCCGTACAATTCCGTTATCCTGCCTGATGACCTGAGTGGTCTTTGCAATCGTACCTATACATCCGTTATGAAGGACTTCCGGTATCTTGCTTTCTTCATCATCATTTTCCAGAGGATCTTTCCCGCCTGTGAGCATAACCATTACTTCAGCAATGTCAACCTCTTTGCTCTTCTTTTCCGAAATTTCACTAAGAAGGAAAAAGCGGCCGTCTGAAAGCATAGCAGCCTCTACAGCCCTTATGGCCCGTTTGCTGTCCAGGTCAAACTGCATGGAGCTTCCGGGGAAAAGAACCAGGTTCTTTACCACAATAACAGGAATCTCCTCCGGAGCTATTATCACATTCTCCACATTCTTTGCTTTTTTTGTTTTATCACTTTTTTTATTTGACATTTTTCCTTAAAATTCAGGAAAGACCGCCGCGGCGGTCTTATTCCCACGGATATTCCATCCGTATTATTCAGCTATCCGGCATGCATGCAGCAATTCACTGACCTATGCATCCTTCTTCAGTTTCTTCTTCATGTCAGACTTCTGATCCGACCTTACCACCGAAGGCTTTTCCGTACCCTCAACTGCTTCTTTGGTAATTGTGCACTTCCGGATCGTATCATCGGACGGGATCTCGAACATCACATCCATCATGATATCTTCCATTATGGACCTTAAGCCCCTGGCTCCGATTTTTCTTTCAAGGGCTTTCGCAGCAATAAGCCTTACAGCATCCTCGTCGAACTCAAGCTCCACATCATCCAGGTCAAAAAGACTCCGGTACTGCTTTATCAGCGCATTCTTAGGTTCGGTAAGTATCCTTACCAGCGCATCCTCATCCAGCCCTTCCAGCGTCACATTTATGGGCACTCGGCCGATAAATTCTGGAATAAGACCGAACTTGGTCAGATCCTGTGGTGTCACGGATTTAAGCAGCTCCGATACTTCGGCATTATTCTGTGAAGTAATGTCAGCCTTGAAGCCTATTGCCTTTTTATTAAGCCTCTCACCGATTATCTTGTCGAGTCCGTCGAACGCGCCGCCGCAGATAAAGAGTATGTTTGTAGTATCTATCTGTATCAGCTCCTGATGCGGGTGCTTACGCCCCCCCTGCGGAGGAACGGATGCAATAGTGCCCTCAACAATCTTTAAAAGAGCCTGCTGAACACCTTCACCGGATACGTCCCTGGTGATGGACACATTCTCGCCCTTTTTCGTGATCTTATCAATCTCGTCGATATAAACTATACCATGCTCCGCGAGCTTTACATTGTAATCGGCAGCCTGGATCAGCTTGAGCAGGATATTCTCCACATCCTCACCCACATAGCCGGCTTCGGTAAGCGTAGTAGCATCAGCTATCGCAAAAGGCACGCCGATTATCTTGGCAAGTGTCTGCGCCAGATACGTTTTTCCGGAGCCGGTAGGACCTATCATAAGTATGTTGCTCTTCTGGAGCTCCACGCCGTCATATTCACCGGACTTTTTGCCGTTCTTTTCTTTTCTGAGGCTTTCGGCAAGTATTCTCTTATAGTGGTTATACACAGCCACGGCAAGAGTCTTCTTTGCGTCATCCTGCCCTATGACATAATCATCGAGAAAATGCTTGATCTCAACAGGCTTAAGGAGTTTAAAGTCATCACCAAAGCCCTCGCCTAAACCGAGCTCTTCCTCATCCTCATCATCAAATTCCTCATTTATGATGCCCTGGCAGGTTTCCACGCACTCATCACAGATATATATGTCATTAGGTCCTGCAATGATCTTTCGAACAAGCTCCTGATTCTTTCCGCAGAAAGAACACCTGATCTTTCTGGGATCCATTGATTTAGCCATTATTTCTTATCCTTCTTATCATCTGTACCCGGACGCTTATCTATAACTTCGTCAATAAGTCCGTATTCCATTGCTTCCTGTGCTGACTTCCAGTTATCACGGTCTGTCGCACTTACAAGTTCTTCGTATGTACGTCCACAGTTTTCAGCAAGGATACGGTTCATCTTTTCCTTGGTCTGTATGATATGCTTTGCAGCTATTTCGATCTCAGTAGCCTGTCCCTTTGTACCGCCAAGAGGCTGATGTATCATTACCTCCGCATTTGGAAGCGCATATCTTTTGCCCTTTGTACCGCCGGCAAGCAGGAAAGCGCCCATGCTGGCAGCCATTCCGATACAAGTTGTGCACACATCACATCTGATAAAATGCATGGTATCATAAATAGCCATACCTGCAGTCACCGATCCGCCGGGGCTGTTGATATAAAGCTGTATATCCTTATCGGGATCCTCAGCCTCCAGGAAAAGCATCTGTGCCACTACCAATTGGGAAGTAACATCAGTAACTTCACCACCCAGGAATATGATCCTGTCCTTTAAAAGCCTTGAGAAAATATCATAGGATCTCTCGCCACGGCTGGTCTGCTCCACGACCATAGGCACAAGATCATTGTAAATAGTTGACTCCATAATAGCAACCTCCTAAAAATATAACTATTAATCAAATATCATTCCTCAACAGCATTCTCAACTACTACCTCAAGAGCCTTCTTGATCCTGATATCCTTTCTGAAAGCTTCGATCTCACGCTTTGAGAGCATATTTCTTACTTCATCCACTTTCATCTTGTAGTTTTCAGCCATTTCCTCGAGTTCCTTTGTAAGTTCTTCCTCGGAAACTTCGATATTTTCTGCATTTGCAACTGCTTCCAATGCAAGACGGGATCTGATACGCTTCTCAGCCTGAGGTCTTGTCTGCTCAAGCATAAGATCCTGGTTAAGACCTGTATACTGATAATACTGCTGGATGCTCATCCCCTGCATCATAAGTCTCTGGCTGAACTCATCAAGCGAACGGCGTGCGTCAGTCTCGATCATTGCCTCAGGAACATCAACTGTCATGCCCTCAACCAGCTTCTCTATAACAGCAGACTCTTTCTTCTCCTTTGCCTCTGAAGCTTTCTTCTCCTCAAGCTTCTTGCGGATGTCAGCCTTGTACTCGTCTACGGAATCAAAACCTGCATCATCTGCAAATTCCTCATCAAGCTCAGGAATCTCCTTCTCCTTTACCTCATGAAGCTTGCACTTGAATACTGCAGCCTTGCCCTTAAGATGCTCAGCCTGATAATCCTCAGGGAATGTAACATTTACATCAAACTCATCACCGGCCTTGTGTCCGATGATCTGCTCTTCAAAACCGGGGATAAAAGCACCTGAACCGATGGTAAGCGGATGATTCTCAGCCTTGCCACCCTCAAATGCCACACCGTCAAGGAAGCCTTCAAAGTCGATTATTGCCTGATCGCCGTCCTTAACCTCACGGTCAACAGCTACCATTCTTGACTGGTCTTCCCTTTCCTTGTTGATACGTTCTTCAACATCCTCGTCTGTTACATCTGAAGAAATCTTCTCGATATGAACGCCCTTATACTCGCCTATCTCTGCAACAGGGTTAAGTGCTACTGTCGCTGTGAAGATGAAAGGCTTTCCTGACTCCATCTGTACAACATCGATATCAGGTGAAGAGACTATTTCTTCTTCGGAATCATTGTATGCATTCTCCCATGCCTCAGGGATGCAGATATTTGCAGCATCAGCATAGAAAACATCCTTGCCATACATCTTTTCCATAACCTGACGGCTTACCTTACCCTTTCTGAAACCGGGAATGCTTATCTTATTCTTATTCTTCTGAAAAGCCTTCTCAACAGACTTCTCAAACTCTTCAGCGGGTATCTCCACTGTAATCTTGGCCATATTCTTTTCCAGTTTTTCGATTGAAGTATTCATTTACAATTATTCCTCCTGAACTTTTCTCCGGGCACAGCTTACAATCTGCCCATACCCGCACACATACTATGACATTATAACACAATGTTTTTTTTTATTCCACATAAAATATCATTTACTTAAACGTCCCGAATATAGACCACAGAGAACGCTGCTCCCCCGGACTACATGTGAGAAGTTCCAGACAGTTAATAAGTAAAACTTCCCACTAACTGAACTACTTAGAACGACACTCGCAATTGCGCCGGAACAATC
>DGSK01000035.1:20792-21188 GCA_002393955.1 Lachnospiraceae bacterium UBA4364
GGAACAATCACGATGCGTTGTTAGCCGAGGGGAAATCCAGTGCATACAGCCCGTTGTTATCCGGTGCAGGGCTGCGAGACGGTATGCCCCTAGCCGGCTCGCATGTAACGGATAACTACGGGCTGTTAGCAATTAGTTTCCCGAGGCGTTGCATCGGTTCCGGTGCATATGCGAGTCGTCGTTCTCTTTCCACAGACTTTATGTGGGAAGCTTTAGTTAGTTTTCAACCTCCGTTTACGGTTATCTGCTTTACCGAAATATTCCAGAATACCCTGCTGGCTATCCCTAAGAACAGGCACCAGAACAGCTGCACTCCCAGCATCATCACCACATTTTCAAAGGATTCCTTACCTAACAGTATGGTAAGCGGCGTATTGTATATTGCCTGGAAGGGAA
>DGSK01000046.1 GCA_002393955.1 Lachnospiraceae bacterium UBA4364
TGAAGGAAGACGCCATGCTCAACGGTCAATTAAAACCGGCGTACAACCTTCAGCACGGTGTTGATTCAGAGTATGTCACATGGCTTGGTATTTATTCAAACCCAACGGACACGATGACACTCATCCCCTTCTTAAAGGACATGGAAAAACACATGTCATTCAAATATAAAAACATAGTTGCTGATGCCGGTTATGAAAGCGAAGAGAATTATGTTTTCATAGAGCATAACAATCAGGCAGGATATATAAAGCCTCAGAATTATGAGTTATCAAAGACAAGAAACTATAAAAAAGACATAAGCCGACGCGAAAACATGGATTATGATCCGCAGACGGACAGCTATACCTGTAAGAACAGAAAAAAACTGTCAGCCGTAGCGACAAGAACAGAACGAACAGCTACCGGTTACCTGCGAAAAGTCACTATATATGAATGCAAAAACTGTCGTAACTGTCCTTACAAGAAATCCTGTATCAAAGGCAACAATTGTAAAACGCCTCTTAAAGACAGGAAGAAAAGGCTGTACGTATCAAGAAAGATGGAAGAAAAAAGGGCGGAATGTCTTGAACGTATACTGAGTGATTTCGGTACGCAGTTAAGATTAAACCGAAGCATACAGGCAGAAGGTTCTTTTGCAAACGTTAAGGAAGATATGAACTTCAGAAGATATCTTTACCACGGAAAGGAAAATGTTCTGGCACAAAGTACCCTGCTTGCAATCGGCTTTGATATAAATAAACTTCATCATAAGATTATGACAGGGCGGACGGGAACGCACCTGTTTGAACTAAAGAAAGCGTCATAATTTTAGAAAATCAAAATTCAATCTGAAAAAAGATGCCAGCGATAAGATTGGTCTGTTAAGGTTTACCCAAAAATAAGTCAGAAGTTAAAAATAATAAAAAAACTTATAAAAATAATATAGAAAAAGGGGCTGTGCTCAGTTGAATTACTCAACTAAAGCGACAGCCCCTTTTCAATGCCCTATCCGAACAGCGTCCCATTTCTAAAGAAAATCTCTAGAAAACCTTATTGTAGTGGGTTTCAAGCACAAATTTTTAAATTACACCATTCAATTGTAACGCAATCTTCGAATTACGATACTTTTCTTCGTCTGTTACATCCGCTATTTTTTTAAGTATTTCAGGAAACAGGATTTCTTCATCCTCATCCGCTTCAACTTCAACAACTGCATGCGCGCCCCAAAATCCTGTCTTTGCATCAAATACGTCTACAGCAAAATACCGATTTTCATACATCATATAATATCTATCTTTTTTCAGTATCATTTTTTCTTTCGTATTTTCACACAAAGAATAGTATTCACGCTCCGAGATTTTTTTCTCAGAACGTTTCCATCCTTCTTTCACCTTAATCTTCTCGATCATACTGTAACTATAGTCATTCTTTATCCCCCTGCGACGCAGCTTTACTTCCCTCCTATCTTCTCTTTTTATGTAGATCTGTTCTATCTCAATTTTTTTCCCCTTTTTATTTAGTACCTTAAGATTCGGAAGTTCTATCAAATACTTTCGCTTTGCATCAATTCGTTCCTCCTCAAGAAATGCAGCAATTTTACGGACCAGACTGTTAAGCTTTGCATCTTTACTTCCATCCTTCGCATTCTCTATAACTTGAAATACCGAATGTCCCTGCCATGCCTGCATTGTTTTATCATCCAATGCTATTGCTTCTTTCGCATCATGTGTACGTGCTTCATTATTTTTATTTCCGGAAGAATTGAGCTTCTCATATTCTTCTTCTGACCACTTAGCAATCGTCTGCATATGAAAAACAGCATCATAGGCCCGAAAAAGGGACTCTTCCGAATTCTCTCCGATATACTGCAAGATCTTTTTTCGCTCTTTCTTATCCATATAGGCCAGGTTATCGATCATGCCGCGATCATAAATGATAATAACCTTATCTTCATCAAGTGAATATGCCCCCTGAAGGAAAAGTCGTTCTTTTTCCTGCTGAAGACGAAACTGAACACGCTGAAACGCCAGATTGTTTTCACAGTTTACCGGAGTTATCCCTCCGATGATCAATTCCGACGCTGTTTCCGGAACAACAATCACTGCATATCCCAGTTTTGCAAACTCCTTTTTCACTGTATCCATCCCGGAGCTCTTTCCTGCACTAGGTCCACCTGTGATCACAATCTTCCATATTGTCTTCTGTGGGGGGATTTCTTCTTTTTCTTCCCATTCAGTCTTAAACCGTCTCAGATAGTCTCTCATGTACTGTTCGCGTTCGTCCGCAAGAGCTCTTCCTGATGCGGTATTCATTTGTTCTTTCAACAGAAAAATCTTCTCATAGAAATGATTTACCGAAGTCGACCCGCTCTTCAGATAGTCCTTATAGTTTAGTATTTTTCTAGGTTGTATCTCAGGGTTATAAATCTCCCTATTTTTATTGCCTCCATATGCAAATATCCTTGCTATACCGATTGCCCCCATTGCATCTAGCCGATCAGCATCCTGTACGTATTTTCCTTCTTTACTTTTAGCCGGTTGAGAATCTTCACCTTTAAAAGATACTTCTTTTATTATTTCGCAAACCTTTTTCTGGGTACTTTCATCCAAACCGATATCTTTCATAAAGCCAGTTGCATTTTTCAGCTCATCTGCCGTTTCAGGCGAGATTTTCCCGTCATCCACATCATGCAACAAAGCAGCCAACTGCAATACCAATGTATCTACCTTTGCGTTTTCATTTTTAGCAAGTTTAATAGCCAGATCGCGCACACGTAATGAATGCCATTGATCATGTCCGCTATACTCTTTCTTAAAAAAGTTATTAACATAATCAACCGTTTTGTTAATAATCTTTTTTTCATCCTCTTTTTTCAATCTAAGCCTTCTTTCTGGTAGTACCACCACTTTTGTTATTTTAGCTTAATTCTTTTTACAGTTGAAAACAGAATAAGAACTCCGGGTTATTCTTTCAGACGAAATACCACTATATCATAAACAAGCACTCATGTGATTAAGCTGAAAATAGTGTCATCAATATATTTCTACATTTCGAAAAAAAGAGTCTCGTATTCTTTCACCCATTGCCGTATTTCAGAGGAAAGCTCTTTTTTTTGTTCCGTGCTATAAATCTGTAACTTGTGTGCAATATCATTTCTATACGGGCGCACTCTTTCCATACGCTCGGCTAAAATCTTCATAAAACCATTCTTTTCCAAACCTTGTTCATTTAATATACTCTCATCTATACGAAGCTTATTACAGTCAACACGCAACGGAATTCTTTCTGTCAATGTATTTGCCATTTCTTTCAATTTTTCTATATAATCTTCGTTTTCCAACCGCTTTTTTTGCCCATCAATTTCCTTCATCAGTTCTGATACTTTATCAATATAATATTTTCGTATTTCAGCATAAAAAACATTTTTGCATACGAACTGAAAAGGAAATCCATAATTAGCATAGACAATTTGATAATGTCCCCACATCTTCAAAAAAGAATTATCACATGTATTTATCTGTCCGTGGCAATGCTGATATTCTTCGAGTAGTTTTTCATTTAACTCAGTTCCATAAAACATACCATATCTATTTCTGTAATTCTTGTAAAAATCATCTCCGACATCACACCTAGATTCCCACAAAGGCAATGGTGAAATCTCCGTGTGTTCTGAAAGAAGGTGTATAATCCTTTGACACTCCCCAATAACACTATGAAAATACGGTTGTCCCTTCACTTTATTTCCACGATTATCCATGTTATAATAGAATAACATCTGCTGTATAAGTTCTTTTACTTCTCTTTGCTGTTTTTGAAGCTGACTATTGTTTAAGTTCTTCCTGAATGACCTCCCATTTTCTCTATCCCTTATCAAACCAACCTCGTAAAAAGCATACACTCCTTCTTCATAAAAACTAACTATCAGTTTTTCATCATCCAATTTATTTAACCTTGTAAATGGATTCTTAATATTAACAGTTTCCTTTATCTGTCTTACACTATGTTCTTTTTTTCTTTCAATTAAAGAATTTCCGCTTGTTTTATTATCTATTACATCAAGTTTCTTTATATTTTGTTCTCCAACAGACTTGATTGAATTCGATACGTCTGCCTTTAAAGATGCAACAAGCTGTATTTCTTCTAAATCAATATTCTTCGCTATACCAATTTTCTCCGCCTCCTTGGCAAAATTAACCTCATTATCCTTTAACTCAATCAGACGACAAATACGATAATTATCAGTTGCATCAATTATCTTAGCACCTTGAGTTATATCAACATAAATAATCATTTCAACCTTTGCACCTAGGTTTTCCATGATCCGCATCAACAACAAAGAAACTATTTGTGAGAGACGCGACCCACCAGTCATGTCCATGTATACGCAGGCATCCGCAAGATTTATGTTTAATGCTTCACTCAATTTATTATACAAATCTCCATTATCGGAAGTGTTCTCTATCAAACGATAATTAAGAACACGATCCAGATAATTCTCAGTTTCTCCTTCATACTTTTTGCAAATAATTTCGTCAATCGATCCATACTTTTCTCTGAGTCGGTTAATTTCTTGTACAAAGCGGTCTCGCAGATACTCGCATGTCGTTTTCTCTTGCTTTTCTATTTTAAAACGTTTCTCCATGCATTCTCTGGTTACAAAAAATTCCATATGATCAAAAAGGTGTCCCTTTTTTGCAAGTTTCTCCATATAGAAATATGTCGGTACTTCATTTGTTTGAAAACCACTGTATTTTTCTCCCGACTCACTAATAACCTCTATTTGAGGTAAATCATCCCCCACATTCAACCTTGAGCCATTGATAATACTCATTGCAGCAAAATAATAGTTTTCTTTCATTAGAATTGCCCCTATCTTTTTACATCCAGAATATAGACTAATTATACCAAATATTACCCATTCTTTTTACAATTCCCCTCCTAACAGCTAAGAAATTTTTGTGTTGCAATATTTATCAGTAATACCATCGTATCGTCAAGCGGTCCGGGCATCAAATCCACCGGGGAAAGTATGTATAAAATAGACAAAACCATCACAACTCCTTTAATCACTTTGCTCATAGCATTTCCTCCTTAATGATTATTGTTAACCACATCCATTCTTCTTCGATACTGACGACCTTACCTCCTTTCACCTACTTATAGACCGAGCTATTATTATTTAACTGTTTTCATAAAAAAATCGTATCCAAGAGATACGATTTTTTCTTTACGGATAGCTTTTCCAGAATTAGCACTAACATAAATCATCACATGCAGATTCTGTCCTTTATTTCTGACATTTTTGCATCATTAAGCCTTGATTTTCCATTTAGCCTTGAAAATGCTATATATCCACACATTCTATCTATCAATGTCATTTCGTTTTTCTTACACTTTGGGCAAATCTCCGGCCGAACATTTCTTGTATTATTCCAGTGAAACCCGCAATTATCACAATATGCCAGAGATATATTCAGCCCTTCATAAAAACCAATTTCCATAGCACGTTTTACAAACGTTTCAATAGCCTCTATATTTTTAGGATAATCTATGCGAATATACTGTATCTTCCCTCCGTTTACATAATTCCAGAATCTTGCTTCATAATCCTGTTTTTCTATAGGAGAGATTTCTTCGGAAACATGACAGTGAAAAGAATTTGAAAAATAATCCCTGTCACTTACATTTTCAATTTTACCAAATTTTTTCTTAAAATACTTAACCTGTTTCCCGCACAAACTTTCAGCAGGTGTTCCATAAACACAATACTGTATGTGATCCTCAGCGATAAATTCCGATATTTTTTTGTTTATATACTTCATAGTCTCAAGTGCAAATTCACCATCTTCAACAAGACTTTTTTTATTATATAACCTCTGCAGCTCATTAAGAGCAGTAATACCATATGATGCTGTCGCACTTTTTAAAAGAGGTTCTATTTTATCGTCACTTTTCAGGTTACCTCCATGCAATCCACCCTGCATAAAAGCAAGCGGATTTGTATGCGCTTTCTTTTCCGACAGAAATCTATAGGTTTCTTTATGAATCTGTCTTGTTAATTCAAGATAATAATCTAATACTTTATAAAAATCTTCACCATCTTCTCTACTCTTGGCCAGTATCATCGGAAGATTTAATGAAACAACACCTATATTAAAACGGCCTATAAATACAGGCGTATCCTCATTGTCTGCTGGCTCCTCTCCGCCTCGTTCAAACCATTTTGTAAGAAATGCCCTGCAACACATAGGGCTGATTACTTTGTTATACCTTTTATAAACCTCGGAAACAATCCCTGACTCACCGGTAAGACTAAGATATTCCGGATACATCACTTCGCTTGAACACTTAATGGCAGCTTGAAACAAATCATAAAGGTCTTTTCCTTCACCGTGAAGATTCTTATCATAAAGAAATACCAATTTGGGGAACAACACCGGCTTCTTGAAATCCTTACCATGCCCTTTTCTTCTCACCTCCAGAGCACATCTCACAGCCATTTTTGAATACTTATCCATGCCCAGACCTAAAGATATAGTTATAAACGGATAGTCACCCCTTGGTGAAATGATAGAGTTAAACTTTACTTCCAGCGCTGAAAAACCGCGCATATAATCCCGCTCAACATTCTCATCAGCTTTTGCTGATGCCAATTCTTTATCTACACCCAGGTCTTTGAACTCTGAATAATAATAATCGTAACTTTTCGCAGCATATTTAGACAACAATTCGTCTATTTGAGGTATTGTAAAACCACCGTAAATCTGTGCCGCTGCATTAATCGATATATTAGCGATGGCATCAAAAGCTTCGTTTAATGTATTTGGTTCTTCATGCCACATATCTCCCATCTCAAAACCGTCGGTCAAAACATTCTCCATATCAAACAGGCAACAGTTTATCGTGTCCCGCCTATGTCCCATATCATGAATATAAATGTATCCATCATTCAATGCCTTCCTCTGAGCCGGGGTAAGCTGATAATTGCTATATATAGTTCTTTCTACTTCATCAACAATAAGCGCTCTTTTACTTGAGGCCAAATTACTATCAACACTCCCGTTGCTACGGTCTCCATCTACAACTATTTCCTTCATCCTGTCACAGATTCTTCCAAATAATTGAGCATTTTCTTTCTCATGTGCATACATAAAAGCATTACATACTCTTGGATAACCTTTCATTGCCTCCCGAAGACACTCTCTCCATTCCCAGTTTTCAAATCTGATCTTTCCGGTTTTCTCGCTTATACGGCAAAGCATATTATAAAAATCCAAATCAATTCTTTCGATTTCCTCTTCTGATATCTGTTCGAGTATTATATCCGCATCCTTCCTTATCAGTATTTTTATCCAATCTATTTTTTCTATATGCGGATTATATGAATTTTCTTTACCTTCACGTGTCAGTAATACAAAATTCTTCTTAGGCATTTTAGATTCCTCCCTATTAAACAAAAAACTCTTTAATATCTTCTTTTTACTGCATAATTCAAATTCTTACCCCAATCTGTCTAAACTGTTTTATTATATCATATCCAGAACTTCACCCTATAGCCTTATGAAATTACTCCTTTTTTCACAAAGCTTTTTTCACAAAAAAAGTTCACATCAATCGATATGAACTTTGTAATAAACCGGTATATATTTTAAACCCTCAAAACCTATATCTCTATCACCCACTCAAACCCTTTTTCCGTTTTCTTTCGTACCAAAAGACCCATTTCTATCTCCAGACAATCAATCTTGTCATTTTCAAACAAAACATTAAGTTCTCCCTCTATCCGAGCAATATTCCTATCAAGACTTCTTTTCTGCTTTTTCATCTCCAGTATCTTTGTTGCCAGCTGCTGTGCCTTTTTGTGAATATTAATCTCATCTACCACACTCTGCTCATTTTCTTTTGGAATAGATCTATTGGTAGGCAAAGTTACATCCGGCTGTAGGTCATTTGACAAAGAAACCGCATGAAGCACCGGCGAAGGATAACACTTTTTACTACGCCTAAAATTACAGCTGCAACCAATTTCAGCTGTAAGGTTTTTATACTGATCTCTTAGCTTTGGACAGCTTATAGGTTTTTCCGGCAATTTTCTTATAAACTTTTCAGTAATCTGATACTGATAGTTTAATGTAAGCGACATTACTTTATGTACAAATTGCTGACCTTCATCCCCCAAATGTCCAAAAACATATAGGATGGAGAGCCTTTCAAAATGTGTAAGATACGCCGTCTTGGCAGCCTTCTGACAAAGGTAACGCATCAGGTTACATTTCTTCAACACCTCTCGTACACTTATGGACAAGTCTCCAAATACATCCAAGTCAGAATCAACATCTATTCCTTCGCGAGTAACATTAACACCTGCTGACGCAGCTACTACTCTCTTTATGGCATCCGGCGATGATTTGGCAAATACATCAACCAACCTGTTAATGTCCGTGATTATTTCCCCTGCATCATCTATAAAGTAAGAGTATTCGCCTGTTCTGCAATGCATGCCATAAGGAATCTTTACCGGTTGCCCGGGCTTTCCGGGTTTAATTTTCTGCTTTCCCGGAAAACATTCCACTGTTATGTCCTCGCAGGTATCAATACGTTGTATTACAATATCCATTAAAAGTGTCTGATACCTGACCGGAATCCATTCAGTAAAGAAAATCCACACATGATATCCTCTACATCCGGAATACTCTACATATCCCTGAATTCCCATTTCCCGCAACACTTTTACAATATCGTATGCTTTATATAGGGCCTTCTTTAGGTATTCCTTGAATTCATCAGTACCTCTGTTGAATTTTAATAATACTTTTTTGGACACATCAACATCAAAAACCATATTCCTGATGGTACCATTCGGTCGAATAAGATATGTTCCTACAGTAGTGCTTCCTTTTAGATGATTACGAATCACATCCTCATTAAGAGGTTTGGTAACCAGCTCTATCTTACGATTTCGATCACCACCGGTACTCTCTATACTGTATAAGTCTTCACGTCCGGCAAAACACCGCAACATTCTCTCGGCTGTAGAATGATCGTAGACCGGAAGTATTTTCCCAGGCATAATCACCATATTAGAAAAGGCCTGTTCCGGCATCGGATTATTCTTATTACGCTCAACAATCTGTTGCCAGTATTCTGCATTGTCATATTCCCGCATATCCGAATATATCTGCATAAGTTCTACTGCATCATCCTGGGTCTCGAGTATCACATATTTTCTGTATCGTTCTGCCAATTCTTTTACATACTGTGTCCCCCTGTTGCGCTTTCCCTCTACTGGTAGTGCATAATACTGTTCATATTCGAAAAGCTCCATTTCTATTTCATCTGTACTACGCCATATTGAAGACAGATATACCATCAAATCCCGATACATATTTTTGTATAAATCTCTGCTACATGATAATTTCCTTATTTTGAGGTCATTTCCTTCGTTTGCGTAGATAACCGCAGCATATTCAAATATTGACTTTATCTCTCTGTCTCCCCTGAAATACTGTTCCCATCCTCCCAGTATCTCCAATGTTTTTTTCAGTTTATCTTCTATACCTATATTGCTTAGTTCAAGCCACATATTTTCCAGGCGATCAAACAATCCCCTCTCTGCTTTTGCAGGTATCGCCTTTCCTGATCTGTCAAAATGATAGCCCAGAAAATCAAATCCTTCCTCTATTTTACCAAGTTCAGTTTTCTCATTATTGATCCTAAGACCTACAATCCCCAACTTTTCAATTACCTTCTGTATCAATTCTGTACTCTTGTCCGTATTCTCCGTCAGAATGATCATATCATCAGAGTACCTTACAAAATATACTCCGTCTACAGAACACATCCATCGATCGAATTCCATCAGATATATATTAGACAGTATCGGGGATATACCTGATCCCTGATATATCCCCTCAGTTTTTGCCACTAACTCTCCTGTCAATGGATCAAGATTTTCCGCACAAGAATTCTCGCGTATCAGCTTTATTACATCCGAATCATCAATATACTTTTCAAGTTGTACTTTCAAAATATCCCAGCTCAAAGTGTCGAAATATTTCGAAATATCTATTTTCAGAAAACTTCCAAATTGATTGCTACAGATTTTTTCGCTTATCTCATCAATTACTCTCAATGCCGATCTGTTTGGCCGGTATGCACATGTTTGAGAAGTAAAAAAATGTTCGAATATTCTATTAAGCTCCTGCGCAAGTGACTGCTGAACAACCTTGTCGCGCATTGAATATAAAGCTATTACCCGTTCTTTCTCACCTTTATAAATTGATGTTAACTTTACCGGAAGAACCTTATACCTATGTTCTTTTAGTTCTATTTCCAGCTGTTTAATATATTCAGCACGACCCATATGAAACTGCTCGCAGCTTACGCCATCAACCCCGGCCGCCGGCTTATTTTTATAAACCCGCCCCCATGCATCATTGAGATTCTGTATATCAATTATCCTTTCATAAAGACTCATTTATTTTCCCTTCCATCTGTTCCTATGAATTTATACAATAATGGTTTCCTCACGTAGTTCCAGCAATTCCTCACTTTCCACTCCGATGACCACCGTCCTTTTCTCACAATTACGGCAAACATTATAAATACGGATACTTCCCTTTTCCTCTTCCTGCATCTGTATAGAAAGCTTGGTATATAATTTTTCAAAATGGCTCTGATTAATATTACATTCGAACACACTGTACTGAACCCTTTTACCATAATCTTCCAGCGTCTTGGCTATTTTTCTTCGGATACGATCATTTTCTATGTCATAGCTTATAATATACATCTCACGCTTCCCACCTGTATGGATGATAGTCAACGCCCTCGCGTATCGCTTTCTTCAATTTAGCTATCTGCTCACGAATTCTCTGACGATATGACTTTTCCCTAGCATATGTATTTCTGCCATTCATCCAGTTCTCATACTCTTTACAGAATTTCTTAAATCCACCTTCGGTCAGTAAAACCCTATCACCATCCTCATCAAAATCATATTTTGATATCATTCTCTTGTTAAACAAAAGCAACACCAAACGGTCTACAACAGGCTGACGGAATTCTTCAACAATATCCAATGCCAGAGATTTCCTGCCATAACGAATTCCATGCAGAAATCCCAAATATGGTTCAAACGACTCTGCATCGAGTGCATTGGAGACCTCTTTGGTCAAAAACGTATACGCAAGACTAATTATCACATTCACCGGATCACGTGGCGGTCTTCTATTTCTTCCGTTAAAGGAAAACTCACAATCAAGCATATGTGCGAACGCACTAAAATAAATATTGCTGCACATCCCCTCAACTCCAAGTATTTCATTAGCCGTTATTTTTTTAGACAATGAACATCTTAATTCATCCATCTGCTTCAGATCTGCAAGCCAGTCATATTTCACATCTTTACGTTTATACTGCTTAATAAGAGCCATCTGATTACATATCTTATTGTCAGTAATAACTTTTGCCATACCAAGTCGTCTTTTTTCATCAAGATAAAAGCTATACTGTTCAAAGCGAAGAAAAATATTTTTTGAGGATTCTGCCGCTGTACTTCCTAAAAATTTTCCTGAAAATGTAAAATAGCTTATATCCACTCCTTTTTCCATCAGCATATGCAGAGCCTGTGTAGTAACCTGTACGTTTCCTATCACTGCTATGTTTTCAACCTTAAATACCGGAATATCAAGCAATTGGCTTCCATTCTTTGTAACGACAATTCTCTCTCCCATTTTCTGAATAACAGATCCCTGTTCTCTGATATACAGTACAGCCACTATAAATCCTCCCTTTTGTCGACATCTTTAGTTATCTCTCCCGGCATTACCCACCAAAATACATCACGGAAAGTCCCATAGGCTATCTTTTCTATCCGACAAAAGTTTTCAAACAGTTCCAATACAAAGTTCCTGAATTTTCCATAATCAGCTGCACTTACAGGACCCAGTCCATGGGCAAATATGGAATTATTCCTGAGATGAACAACAGACCGCATTCTTTTCAATATAAGCAGACTGTCATTCTTTTTGATCTGCAAAACAGGATCTCTGAGAGCCGCCAGTATAATATATCCGTCCATAAGAGATACCGGATCCGGAAGATAATTTGCCCTATTGTTCCTAAACAATTTCTCTTTTATGGATATAACCTCTTTTCTCAACCATTCAACCTTTTCATCATCGTTCAGCTTTTTTATTTCTTCTATACCGGTTTTTTTGACATTCATTTTCGAATATTGCATTTCAGATACAAACAAGCCATAGTGAGAAAGCCTCCTTTGCTCCATCATTTCCAACAATCTATACAACAGGAGAGTTGCCATATCAAGTTTTCCCTGCTGTTCGCGTGTTTTTGCGTTCATCTGCATAGTAAACATTAATGGATATATTATTTCCGAGTCTTTAAGTATTTCCTCATTCTTCTTATTCCTGATCATTTCCGGGATAAGACCTAATTTCTGAAGCTGTAATCCCTGTTCCCTAATCTGCTCCATATTTTCAGCTAACATAAATTCCGGATGAATACGAATATCACGCCGTAGCTGCCTATATAAATCTGATAATGAATCCCTGGCACGTTCAAATTCCAAGGAATCCCAGGCATCATAAGCATCCGCCAAGAGATATATGAAATGCAGCTGCTGTCTCATTTCAGGTTCCGGTATTGTTTCTTTTAAAGAAAACAGTCTTTCTCTTGCCCCGGCAAAATTAAAACGTCTGAATAAGGCAATTGCCTTGTCTATCTCAAGATCTCCAAAAACAGATAACGGATTTTCAATATATATCAAATTCTCAGACCCGGGTCTTGGTTTTCTGAAATCTACCAGATAATCATCTGAAGCCACGTAAACCATCTGAACATTAATCATTGCACCTGCCAATGCTGCGGCGGCAGACATCGCTTTTGTTCCACCGGTAAAATCTATATACATTCTCTCCGGCCTATTCCATTTCATATATGCATTTTTTATAACCCTGTATATATCGATAGGATCTGTATCGCCAACCTTTTGTTTATCATATTCAGTAGCCTTAAGATTACAGTATTCTATGACTTTATTCAGTGTTTCCTCTGATTTTTCCGTATAAATAAACAGAACCCTCATAGGCAGAAGCAATGATATATCAAGCACGATCGGTTCGTAGGACGTTCCAACCGATACCACAAGATTATCTACAGTTTCATATACCTTATCGCTATTTCTTTCTACAAAATCCTCCTCTATCAGTTTCATCATGTTCACATCATAAAACTGATCAGCCAGTTTCCGTTGCTCCAAAGTCTTCCGTTCCAGCTGCATCCATTGATCAGTCTTTTTTTGCAGTTCCTTGTTCATAACCATCCCTCCATGTACAATTGATGCCTTTTATCCATAATAAAGTTTAATCCTGTACATGGCAAAACAAAGTCGGTGCAAAATTATTCAATGATTTTTATTTTTCCATCGACTCATCGTTATATTGCACGGATATTCAATTACTTCTTCAGCATGTACTCTTCCGGACACAACATCATGCACAGCTTTTTCAGAATACTGCCCATATGGCCGCATAAAATCAGGAAGAATCCTATGCAGCCCCCCACATCTAACACATTTAACTCTGATAACGATATAGCATTTTGTAACATCATCAATTTCCCTACATATTCTGCGACAATAATCCCGATACTTTAGATTAGTATTTCCACAAACTGGACATCTTCCATAACTTTCCGGTTCCACCATAATGGCACCACCACTCCATTCACATAACCGATAGTTTTTTGTAATAATCATTTTTACCCTCCGTTCATTTTTTTGCATAATAAAAACGCCTGTTTTTCACAGACGTTAATAAATAATGACTTATTATTCTTTTTTTCCACAAGAAAAAAGCCGCATTCAGCTAAATGCAGCTTTTTCAGATTGTTTCTAATGCCCTAATCGGGCTCCATCCCTTTTCTACTATCGTCGTACTGTTCCTTGATGAGTTAAACAGAGCAAAGTGTCAATGCCCTAATCGGGCTTCATCCCTTTTCTACTAAAAGATTCGCATATAGATAAATGTAATATATGTAGTGTGTCAATGCCCTAATCGGGCTTCATCCCTTTTCTACATAAACCTGTATCTATACTTTATATTTTAAAGTATTACGGTGTGTCAATGCCCTAATCGAGCTTCATCCCTTTTCTACAGACTATCGCTGTAATCGCCAGAGCAACAAAAGATGTGTGTCAATGCCCTAATCGGGCTTCATCCCTTTTCTACCAAAACAAGTTTCCTAAAAGAGAAGAACAGAATGTGTCAATGCCCTAATTGGGCTTCATCCCTTTTCTACAGCGGCAAAATTCTGTGGAGAGCTTGAAATGGCTTCGTGTCAATGCCCTAATCGGGCTCCATCCCTTTTCTACTACAACTGGCAGTATAACAATGCAAATATGAATGCGTGTCAATGCCCTAATCGGGCTTCATCCCTTTTCTACTTATTATTACTACTGCTCGTAAACGTGACAAATGTGAGGTGTCAATGCCCTAATCGGGCTTCATCCCTTTTCTACAGTTTGCCAGTGCTTATTGGAAAATTATAATTGTAATGTGTCAATGCCCTAATCGGGCTTCATCCCTTTTCTACAGCTTGTATGTCAAATGGCTATTATCGCTGTACAAAAGTGTGTCAATGCCCTAATCGGGCTTCATCCCTTTTCTACTAATGAAGAAGATGATACTAAATATCTCAATACATTAATGTGTCAATGCCCTAATCGGGCTTCATCCCTTTTCTACGACATCTTATAGAGAGAATATCCCTAAATTAGATTGTGTCAATGCCCTAATCGGGCTTCATCCCTTTTCTACGGTACAATAATAGGTTTCGGCATAACTTTTATTTACTAGTGTCAATGCCCTAATCGGGCTTCATCCCTTTTCTACATTAGCAGTATGGTTAATATGGATAATCGGTGGATGTGTCAATGCCCTAATCGGGCTTCATCCCTTTTCTACATAGCAACAGGAGCAATAGGAGTAGCAACAATATTAGCGTGTCAATGCCCTAATCGGGCTTCATCCCTTTTCTACGTTTAATAGTTCCGATAATAATAATAATCGGTATAATTATGTGTCAATGCCCTAATCGGGCTTCATCCCTTTTCTACAATTATATCAGGTGTAGTATACTGGTTTAACAGTATGTGTCAATGCCCTAATCGGGCTTCATCCCTTTTCTACCAGATTAGTAAAGATATGGCTGAAATCAACATAAGGCGTGTCAATGCCCTAATCGGGCTTCATCCCTTTTCTACTGTGATTTAGATTTTACAAATGAATATGGTGACTATAGTGTGTCAATGCCCTAATCGGGCTTCATCCCTTTTCTACGAAAACATTATGATAACATTAACAATTATAATTTTAGGTGTCAATGCCCTAATCGGGCTTCATCCCTTTTCTACAGCGCACAGAAAGGAGAATAATATGATTACAGTAGGAATGTGTCAATGCCCTAATCGGGCTTCATCCCTTTTCTACGGAAATGAAAAACCTTATAAAGGAGGTAAACAAAATGTGTCAATGCCCTAATCGGGCTTCATCCCTTTTCTACCTCTGAGAGCATCTACGGCTCAGGGCGAGCGTATTGCACTGTGTCAATGCCCTAATCGGGCTTCATCCCTTTTCTACATTAAAAAGGAGACAAAAATATGATAACATTAACAATAATGTGTCAATGCCCTAATCGGGCTTCATCCCTTTTCTACGAAGTAGAAGACGAGGAAGGCAATAACTATGTCAAAGTGTGTCAATGCCCTAATCGGGCTTCATCCCTTTTCTACAGTAGGCCCCTAGAACACCCTACTGTAGAGGGATTTAAGCATTTATTTTCAACTTAATTGTATATACTTCTTCGTTTTGTACTTAATATAGGCCTTTGTTCATATTTTGTTCACAGTTCGTCATTCCCTTGCGCTCTTTTGTTACAAAATTGTTACATTTCTATATTCAGTTACCAAGCTGCATTGAGTATAACCTCGCATTAATAATAGCACACATACATCATATTTACAATTTAAGTTTCCCCCGCGACAAATTTGGGGCATTTGCGGCATTAGCACATCAGCTATGTTAATATTTGAAACATACATCTTTATTATTTCCTAAGCCCCGATGATCTACAGGCCATTAACAGTTTTTTTACTGTATTTTCAGATAAATTTTTATGAAAATATTCCTCATATATTTTTCTCACAACAATCCGTAACACTCATACCACAAATGCTATATTTCATCATTAAATATAAGTCATGGCCTCGGTCTAAGAAAAGCCAAGACCTCGAAAGATACATCAAAACCATCAGCTATACACTACCTGCACGGGACTTGGGCTGCATTACGGCCCGCTACAAAAAACAGTGCCAAACCATAAAGAGAGCGCATGACAAGGCAAAAGATTATGCAAACTACTCTGAACACTTCAGTGGATTGCAAAAATTTATCAGCCTTGACAAAAACGGCCTCGTTATTCTAAACTGTAGACACGATTCGAGTGAATTCTCGCATCCGGCTAACTATGTCGGACGCATCAAGGGCATATCGCCTCTTATTCACCGTATTAAGAAAACAGAGGCGCCGTCTATACAGGCTTACCCATAGGCAACGACTCTAATCATTCCGCAAAGGAGGGACTCATATGGGAAAAGCCAACAATGTACTTAACAACTATCTATCGGACAAGCGGCGCTTCGCAGACCTGATCAATGCAACGGTCTACAACGGCAGGCAGGTAATCCATCCGGAAAAACTCAGGCAGATTTCTTCGGATACCTACGAGGATATTGAATACAAAAATTCTCAGAAACTCCCCAAAAGAAAAGCAAGGTACGGAGACCTTGCCATGAGATATGAAAACAGTATAATCAGGGTGTTTCTGGAAGAAAATCAGGATACCATCAGCTATATACTGCCGATACGGGATTTGGGCTATATGACCGCACGCTATAAAAAACAGTGCCAGATCATAAAAAGAGAGCATGACAAGGCAAAGGATTATGCTAACTACTCTGAGCGGTTCAGCGGGTTGCGCAAGGATGATAAACTCTTGCCTGTGCATGTACTTTGGTTGTATCATGGAGAAAAGAAGTGGGACGGTCCAAGAAGCCTTAAGGATATGATGAATTTCGGAAGCGACACTGACGGCATGAGCGAAATATTTCAGGACTACAGGCCTCATTTGGTGTGTGTGAACGAAATCGATGATTTCGATCCTTTTCACACAGAGCTCAGAAAACTGTTAGAGGCTATCAGTATAAAGCACAAAGCGGCCGGACTTAAAGCCATCCAGAATAATGAAAACTTCAGGCATGTTGACGAAGAAACATTGGAAGCAATATCCGTAATGATCAATACACCGTCCCTGTGGAAGAACAGGTCAGCTATCAGAAACACAGAAGGGAGTGACTACGATATGTGTACAGCTGTGAGAACATGGAAAAAAGAGATAATAGATGAAACTACTGCAAAGGTAAAAGAAGAAACCACCGACTATGATACCATCAACTATGTCAAAAACCTTATCCACAACGAAGGTTTCAGCATTGAGAGAGCCCTGTCTGCACTCGGGGTTCCAAGCGACAAGCACGACTATTACGCAGCCAAGCTGAAAACCATAGCTACAAAATAACCCGTTCAAAGCAGGTGGCCGTGGCCACCAGCTCCTTTATCCTCTCCCATCCGGTACATCTCGTGTAATTCCCATTGGGAAGCTCACACTCCCTGTTCCATGGCCTGTCGTAGACCATTACCTTAAGCTCCGGCAGGTGATCAAAAAATCGGAAGGCTGTCGGTGAATCCTCTATCGCATAATCGAAATGCATCTTATAGTAATCCTCCAGCTCAAGGCTGAAGCTGCAATCCTTTATGAAACCGTCGTAACCGTATTTGTTCAGGCAGTACAGACTGACACGCTCCAGGTCATGCCGGTCAAGCCACTCCCTAGATGCTTCATAGGCACTAAAGGGTCTGCCTGTTATTATTGACACATCATATCCTCTGTCCAGCCAGATGTTGAGAGTATCAGATGCCCCCGGAGTTTCATCAAATGACAGAAGGGCTTCAGGTTCGTGAGCTATGGCCATCATATGTTCAAAATCTTCATCCGTAAGTGAAAACGACTTTTGCAGATCAAAGTATTTTATCTTTTCATACGGAATATCCAGTCCAAAAAGCTTTTTTACCAGTCCCGGAAAAAACCTTCCGGTCTCACACAGACAGTCATCAAAATCCACATATATTCTAACGGTTCGGTTTCCTGCGAGCTCCGAACCGTTACGGCTGATTTCATCTTTTTTCACGCCCCTGGCGTCAAGTGCTTCAGGCTGTCCCAAACGGTTATCATAGTCATTCATATCTGCACACCCTCCTTATTTTTGTGGCCTCACGATCCTGTTCCGTTATACTTCCTTACCCCGAGCATCCAGAACTTATAGCTCAGTCCGAAAAATATAAGTCCGATAACAGGTGACAGCCAGGTGAGAACCGGAATTTCATCCGGACGAAGTATCACGAGACTCGGGTAATATGCAATAAATGCGATTGGTATCAAAAAGGTGAACACAAATTTGAAGACCGGTCCGAATATCGTAATGGGATACTTCGCATAATCCCTGAACTTGTACGCCAGATCCAGCACATAAAACGAGTTGTTGATCCAGAAGCAGGTAGCTGCCGCGGCATTCTGCAGTGCTATCATTATGAGCGATGCTGTAATCAGGAATACCACCAGCTCCACCACTGCAAGCACTGTCACAGGGATGCCAAGCTTTGCCCAGGCATAAACAAGAGTGCCTATTCCAAAGGCTAACTGCCCCAGTCCCTTTACATCAAATATTTCCGACTGATAATAGAAGAAAATATTGATGGGGCGGAAATAATACTTTATGAAATCCCCGGAAAATACATTCTGCCTCAGGCTCCAGTTATTATCAAACAGGCACTGCACGGGCGTCAGTGATATCAGTGAGAAGCCGTAAAGGAACAGCATCTCATAATATCCCCATCCGCTGATGGACGGAAAATTCCTGAACAGTATCCAGAAACTTATAAAGCCTGTTACATTGGTTGCGATCATTCCCACCGTTGAAATAATGAAGTCCGAACGGTAGCTCATCTTGCTCTTTATATCCTGTATCACTATCATACGATAGATATGCAGGTAGAAGCCTAAGCCTCTTTTTTTACTTATACTGTTTGTCATATCAACCTCCGTTTACGGTTATCTGCTTTACCGAAATATTCCAGAATACCCTGCTGGCAATTCCTAAGAACAGGCACCAGAACAGTTGCACTCCCAGCATCATCACCACATTTTCAAAGGATTCCTTACCTAACAGTATGGTAAGCGGCGTATTGTATATAGCCTGGAAAGGAAGCAGGTAAACCACTGTCTTCAGTGTCTCCGGGAAAAATGCTATGGGTATAGTCGCACCAGAAAGCAGCAGCACTACCACCTGCTTCATGATGTTGATACCCCAGATGGATTCCGTAAAGAGACATATGGTTCCCACCATGAAGTCTATGCTGTAATTGATCTCAACAGCCATCAGCACCGAAACCAGAAAATACAGCAGGTTAAGCCCCAGGGGAATGGTGTCCTTTGTCACTATCCTTATCACTATAAATGTAGGCAGGAATGTTGCAACAAAATTTGTTACAAGACCTCCTGTGTATGACCAGAACAGATAGCTTCTGTATTCCATAGGCTTTATGAGGTTCAGCGCCATCTTTCCGCTCTGTATGTCCCTTCCTATTTCCCATACGGCATACATTTCCATAAAATTAAATATTGCCGTTGCCAGTACCAGATAGATCAGGGTATCCGAAAATGTCATGTTGTTTACTTTGTCCGTACCGGCGGAAGCATATATTGCGTTCCACAGATAATAGATCAGTATCAGATACAGCATGTTTCCCACTATCATTATGAAAAGGGACAGCCTGAACTGAACGGATTCTATCACTCCGGCCTTAAGCAGTGTGATGTATTTTTTTACCTTCACTTTGACTCACTCCCTTCCTCAGTTTCTTCAGATGCAGCGCCGTTTTCCCTGTCCGCATCCTCATAGATCTTGCGTATAACATCCTCTGTCGAGATTTCTTCAAGCTGCATATCTCTGACGGTATAGGAATTCTGAATCTGCGAGAGCACATCCATTACCTTCCTCTTTTCCTCATCCACAAGGACCGTGATCCACTCTTCATCCTCGGTGATCCCCACGCTGCATTCCGGAATCTCTGCGGTCAGCTTTTCCAGCTGCGCCTTCTTATCACCGGACAGGCGGAGCTTCAATGTACGATAAGATCCAAAAAACCTCCTCAGATGTTCGATATCGTTATCATAGAGCATTTTGCCGTGGTCGATGATAACTATACGTCTGCAGAGTGCATCCACATCACCCATATCATGTGTGGTCAGGATAACGGTAGTGCCCTTCTCCTGGTTCAGTGCATGTATCAGTGTCCGTATCTTGGACTTCATGGATACATCCAGTCCTATGGTAGGCTCATCCAGGAATACAATCCCCGGATTGTGCAGGAACGCCGCAAGTATGTCGCTTAATGTCCTCTGACCCAGGGACATCTGGCGCACGGGCTTATGCAGCAGCGGCTCGATATCCACAAGTGACTGGTAAAACTCCAGCATATCCTTGTACTCCTGATCGGGGATCATATAAATATCCTTTAATATATTGAAAGACTCCGTCAGGGGCAGCGCCCACCACAGCTGTGAACGCTGGCCGAATACGACTCCTATCTTTTCCGCATTCTTTGCCCTGTTCTTATAGGGTACTGCGCCGTTTACCAAAAGCTCGCCCCTCGTAGGCTCCAGCACACCGGTCATCATCTTTATGGTGGTGGATTTTCCGGCACCGTTAGGTCCCAGATATCCGACGATCTGTCCCCTGGGTATCTCGATAGAGATATCATCAACGGCTGTCACTGTTTTGTAATCTCTGGAAAAGAGATCCAGCAGACTGCCCTTCAGGCCTTCACGCCTGTTCAGGACTTTGAATTCCTTTGAGATGCCTTTCATAACTATTGCACATTCATTGTTTTCTTTCATAACTCTCCTCCCTCCGTTGAAATCGGTACCACGAAGAGAATCTGCATAAGCAAATTCTCTGCTGCGATCAATAAACATCGAAGCCATCATATTGCTTCAATGTTCAGTTCCTGGTATGTCAGTCCGGAAATTCTCCGGGAACCACAGCCTTGGGTAGCCTTGTAAATCTTTATAATCCATATTATAATCATACAAAAATCTGAAAAATAGTAATAAAATTCCAGATTTTTATAACAATTTTGCAAGTGAGGTGGAAGATTGTGATAAATGAGTACAAAGGACTGGTAAGAACGAGAGAAGACGGCTCTGAAATGATCAACTATGATGACGCCGCATTTCCCTCATATATCTATGACGGATATGTGTACAGCGGCTGCACCTGGGAGAAGGTTCCCCATTTCCACAAGGACATAGAACTGTTAAGCGTTCATTCCTCATGTATGGGATATTCCGTGAATGGAACCAACATCTTCCTGGAAAGGGGCGATACCATTTTTGTCAATTCCGACCAGCTTCACTACTCATATGCGACACCGCCGAGGGAGGGAAGATACATAATCGCCGTACTCCACCCCACCATACTCTGCTCCAATTATGCCGTGGAAGCAAAAGCGGTCATGCCGGTGATAAGCAACAAAAAAATGCCGTACATACACTTCCGGAACGGAGACCGTGATGCGGCACAGATGCAGGAGCTTATGTTCAAGCTGTACAGGGAAGGCTTAGGCAATGAATTCCTGATAACCAAGACCTTCTTCGAAATATGGGAACTCATCATGATAAGGTCCAGCGAAACAGGGAATATCAGCAGTGATGTACAGTCCAATCAGGACCTGCACAACGATGTGCTGAAGGCAATGATGAGCTATGTGGACAAAAACTATATGAAAAACATCACCCTGAATGATGTGGCAGGTGCCGGGGGCGTAAGCAGATCCCTCTGCAATACGATCTTCAACAAATATACCCAGATGACGCCTGTGGAATACATCATGCATTACAGGATACGAAAGGTGGCCGACCTCCTGCAGTCGGGAGATATGTCAATGACGGAAATAGCTGATATGACCGGCTTTTCCAGCGCAAGCTACATGGCGGAAACCTTCAAGAAATTCTATAAATTCTCACCAAGGGAATACAAGAAGACAATACGCCAGAGCTGAACCGCAGAGCTGCTGCCGCTTTCAGATTCCGATATCACGATGCCCCCTTGCCTTCGGCTATATCAGCACCACTTCCATGCCTATTGTTCTTAAATAATCTGATGAGCCTGCCCTGTTTTTATTATTTTTCATACTGTCATAATCAAATACCATGCATGGAGCTCCAATCTCAGTCTTCCTATAGGTAGGCCTGTGAGAAATCCGGTATTCTTCCTCCACACCACGCTCATCCCTTATCTTAAAATAATATTCAATATACTTGCCTCTGAAACATCCGTATTTATCTGTCACTGTACCCTTCATTACCGTATAGCTGCCGTTCTTTATTTCAGTGATATGTTTCTTAGCAGAATAAACAAAACATGCATGAACCAGTATAATGCTGACCGCCACGATCGCGAACCATATACCGTTGCTGTCTGTACCGGTGGAATTGACATGGAAAGCCACTGCTGCGAAGAAAATATCTATCAGCAGCCCCCCAAAAAAGATCTTATATAATGTTCCCTTCTTTCTCTTAAGAAGCTTATCGGCAACCCAGCGCTCACTTTCCGTGATCTGTCTGAATGAAGAAGACTGATCCGGACGATCAGCCTTTCCCTCATTCACCTTCCTGTCAACCAATACTGCAGCAACCACTAATCCTATACTAAGGATTACGGCAATCCTGAAAACCCACATTTTTATCTCCCCGTAAATCTAATCCCTCATCTATACTTTTTGTAAAAACTTCCCACCCGCCGGGCAGCTTGTGTTAAACGAAATAAGTATTTGTAGCTTTAACAAAATTTGTTTACTATAGAACGGCTCTCGCAATTGTGCCGGAACGATCACGCTTTTGAGATCAGTTCATCACTTCATTTATGTTCTTGATGATCTCTTCCTCATTAAAAGGCTTGCTGATAAAACGCTTTGCACCGATACGAAGCGCCTGTATAAGCTTATCCTGCTGCCCCGCTGCTGTTATCATTACCGCATTAGCAGCGGGATCCTCCTTAAGTATATGCTCAAGGGCCTCTATACCATCCATTTCCGGCATGGTGATATCAAGAGTCACAACATCCGGCTTACATTTCTTATATGCTTCCACTCCGTTCCTGCCATTATCAGCCTCTCCCACGATCGTAAAGCCAGCCTTTTCAAGTATATTGCGAAGCATCTGTCTCGACATCCTGGAATCATCAACTATAAGGACACGCTTTCCCTCATCGCCCTCAGCAGCGGATATAAAACTGTGAACCGCAGAACCTGTCTTTATCGGACTTTCACCTGCCACAAAATCACTGTTCACGGATATAAGCAGTTCCATGCGATGGTCCCCCAGCACCACGGGTATTACATAGAAATCACCGCTTGCCTTCTGTCCTGAAAAAGCAAGAGGGGGTTCCATATCCACGTTAATTTCCTTACGGCTCATCTCCGATGCAAAAAGACCGCAGCCTACATTTATGAATTCTCCGACGGAATCATATGCATCCTCGGATACATTTTCCATCTCCTGCCCCGAAAATCCGGTTGCAACCTTAAGGAAAGCGCCTTCATCCTGAGACTCCGCAACAGCCACAAAGATGGAAGCATCACCTGAAAGCTCCTGACAGCACAGGTTTTTATATTCATATTCTTTAGCCCTGTAGGCTTTTTCGATATAAAAATCTCTTGATACAAAACGGGTAATATTTCTTAAGAACAAGCCTGCGATACTGCTGACATGCGGCTTTGATGAAACCACAAACAGATCAAGTATCCCATCTATGTCATCCTTTTTGAGTGCTTCCATTTCTTTTTCGCTGAAGCCGCTCTTTTTACGGAAGCCCTCAATATACTCATCCAGCTTAGCTGCACTTATATCCGTCATATCAGTAAGGAGCTGGACAAACTGAAGATATGAATCACCCTGCTTCTTAAGCAGCCCGCCAAGCTGTTCATCAGTTATGAGCCCCAGGTCTACCGCTATATCTCCGAAACGCCTGTCCTGCGTCATCTGAAGACGGTTTACTTTCTCGACCTGTTCCTCAGTCATCAATCCGTCAGCCACTGCTATGGTTCCGAGACGAACTCTCACGTTCATCTGTTCATTGATCAGGGTTCTATAATCCGATTCATTGATAGCCCGCTGCTCTAAAAGATATTTTCCGAATAATTGACAGAACATGTAACCCTCCATTTCTCCTGCCTGCGTCTATAGTAAACGAATCTCAGATCAGGATGTATTGTGCTTTATGCCTTACATTGTACCATTAAAGTACAGTTTTATTAACTGTTTTTGTTTTTTTGCGCCTATGACTGCAACAGAATTGAAACCCCCGATACATTTCTGCACCGGGAGTTTCTTAATGAAAAGGGGTAAACTTTTTACATTTAAGCTTCTGTAGTCGTCTCAGCGGCAGGTGCTGCGGTTACAGGTGCTGTACCGGCAGGTGACTGCTCTGTCTTTTCCAGATTGACGTTTACCACTGAATCTACACCGCTAAGCTGTACATTCCTGTTGACCTGTGCATCATATGTCGATGCCTTCATCACTTCGGTAAGGTCAAAGCCGGTCGTTTCCTTAACGGATTCAAGCACTTTTGCAAGTACTGCCGGTGTATAGCCGCCTACGCTGGATACGCCGCTCTCGCCGTTCCCACTGTCGATGATAGTAACCTTGTCGATGGTAGAAATAGGCTTTGCAACTGCTTCGGCAATGGAAGGAAGCTGCTTTATGATCATTTCGGTAATAGCAGCCTGGCCGTACTTCTTCATGGCCTCGGCCTTCTTTTCCATAGCTTCTGCTTCAGCGATACCCTTTGCTGAGATAGCCTCTGCCTCTGCCCTACCTACTGCAGCGATACCTTCAGCCTCTTTCTGCTTTCTGTACAGCTCAGCTTCGGCAAGGGCCTTTTCAGCTTCTGCCCTTCTCTGCTGTTCAACCAGCTCAGCCTCAGCTTTCTTCTGGCGTTCAATGAACTCAGCTTCTGCTTCCTGCTGCCTCTTATACTTTTCAGCATCAGCCTGCTTCCTTACTTCTGCGGCAAGCTGCTGCTCACGAACCTGGGCTTCCTTAGCCTTGAGCTCTACCTCACGCTCCTGCTTTGCGATCTCGGCATTGGTCCTTGCGACCTCGATGCTCTTGATCTGTTCCTGCTTCTGGATCTCATAAGCCGCATCAGCTTCAGCTTTCTTGACATCCGAAATCTTTTTAAGCTCAGCCTGCTTGATGGCTAATTCGTTCTGCTTCTCAGCGATTGCCAGGTCAGCGATGACTCTTGCATCATTAGCTTCCTTGGCAGCCTCAGCCTGAGCCACAGCCACATCCCTGTCGGCATTTGCCTTAGCAATGGATGCATCTTTCTGGATCTTGGACATATTGTCCTGACCGAGTGCATTGATGAGTCCCTTCTCGTCCTCAATCCTCTGGATATTGCAGGAGATGATCTGGATACCGAGAGACTTCATGTCAACCTGAGCTTTTTCCTGCACCTCGTCACCGAACTTTTTACGGTCGGTATTGAGTTCACGAAGCTCGATAGTACCGATAATCTCACGCAGGTTACCCTGTAATGAATCGGTGAGTGCTTCAACAAACTGTCTCTCGGGCATATTGAGGAAGTTCCTCTGGGCCTTTAAGATTCCCTCTTCGGATGTGTCTACCTTTACCTTTGCAACGGCATCAATGTCAACGCCGATGAAATCCTTTGTAGGCACATAACCGCCGGTCTTGATATCAATAGATATCTGCTTTAATAACAGTGTGTCCTTTCTTTCAAGGAAAGGTATCTTGATACCTGCCCTACCGATAAGCACCTTAGGCGTTTTCTTCAAACCGGATATGATATACGCCGTATCAGGCGGCGCCTTTACATATCCGGATGCCAGGATGCCAAGCAGTACGATCACAACCAGTACTACTGCTCCTGCGGGAATCAGGATTCCAAGACTTAATAGATCTAACATAGTTTCATTCCCCCTTGCTTTGGTGGTAACCGTTCATAAATATGTGCGGTTACGGTTTATGTTTTGAACCGCAGCGGATTAATATTTTTTATTCAGCTGATCCTCCGCAGTACACTCTCATTATACACATCAGTCCGGCAGTAATACATATATACCGCGGTAAATTTATGATGTTTATTTCTCTTTTTTCGCAAAATAAGACTAGAGGTCACACCGGGTGGTACAAATTAAGAAAAACAACCACCGCCAGGATCACCGAAACCGTTACAACGATCTGCACTAAAAGTCTTAAAAGCGTCTGGAGAAACCAGCTTTTCTTTACCTTGTCGGAACCGATAAGAGGAAGCCTGTCCTCCAATTTATTCCATACGGAAAAATGGGTTATTATGCTGTATATGATCTTCCCCACGCTTGTGGCAAGCATAACGGCAATTACCACAAATGCACGCCAGTCTGAATACCTGACAATAGGATTGATGCTAAACAGAATGCTCACAAGCAAAATAAAGCTGGCAGGCAGGTATACAATCATTATTATGATCGTCCTTATAAGCTTCGATATCAGTCTTGCCCTGGCGGTGGGACCAAGCTCAGCGATCATCTGCTCACAGTCCTCAAGATATCTGGCAGATTCCCTGTACGATCCCAGATCGGTAAATATCCTCTTAGCCTTTTCATAATTTTCCAGCCTGCCGGAATAATAAAGATTTACGGCCCTGCTGTAATCAGTCTCGGTAATAGTTATTATCCTTTCTTCACATTCATCTATCAGCCTGAATGCATCCCTGTAATTACCCAGTGAAACAAGCAGATCCCTTGCCTGGATGAAATTACTTTTGCCGCCCTTTTTCATCATGGACTCTGCACTTTTGTATTTATTCTTTATCCTGTCCTCATAACGCCTGAGCTTTACAGCGTCATTATAGGATTCCAGCTCTGACTTAAGCTCGTCATCAGCATACCGCAGCGCTATCTTAAAATACTTCTCGTTCTCTAAGGACGTCTTGTGCCTCTTAAGCTGTTCCGGAACTGTATACTTGTTATCTATCATCAGTTTTGCAAGATAGGCCATTGCATTTTCCGGGTTTTTGGCAAGGAGCTTATCACTGCACTTCTTAGCTTTCCACCACTCACGGCTCTCCAGGAAGAGCATCATTTTTCTTTCCGTCAGTACCAGCTCATCATCAGGTGCCGTACTGTTCGCAGGCCCCCGCTGCGCCTCTCTCCGGGGGATCTGTCCGCCGGATGCAAGCAGAGCCTGCCTGAATTCAGGCATGGACTGATAGCGATCCTGGGCATTTACGCTCATTGCCACCATAATGGCATATTCCTTCTGCGGAGGGATATTTATCCCGAGATGGCTGGGAGGAACAAGGATATCTTCATCTATACGGTCGATCGAATCAGGCGGACGTCTTCCGGTAACTGCATAGTAAAATGTTGCCCCCAGGGAGTAAACATCCGTAAATGCTCCCTGACGTCCCCGCCTCGTATACTGCTCCTTAGGTGCAAAGCCGTGCTTCAGTACCACATCAAGACTTTTGCTGCGGTCGCCAAGTGAATACCTGGCCGCACCAAAGTCAAGAAGCTTCACGTTTCCATCTGCTGTAAGATATATATTGTCAGGAGTAACATCGCGATGTACGATGCCTTTTGAATTAACAGCCGCAAGTGCATCCATAATAGGAAGCAGTATCTGCTCCGCTTCTGCATAGCTTATCCTGCCGCCATGGTTTCTCATATAACGGTCCAGGCTCATTCCTTCCACGAAATCCATGACAAAGTACGCTGTACCGTTTTCTTCAAAATATGTATATACGCGGACTATGTTCTCGTTTCCAATGAATTCGGCCAGCGTCTCAGCTTCCTGGAGAAAGCAGTCTTTTCCGTAATTGAAGCTGTCCCCTCTTTCATCCGAAAAAGCGGTTACTCTTACCTTGTCAGTCCGGCCGGCCAGCGAATCCGGAAAATATTCCTTTATCGCAACCCTTTCGCCGGAATGATGGTCTGTCGCCTGATATGTGATGCCGAATCCGCCCTGTCCCAGAACTCTTTCAATGACATACTGTCCTGAAAGCACTGTTCCTGCAGGCAGGGCAAAAGGATACTTGTCATTTGTATCCATGGGAGTGGTTCCTTTCTCCTTAGTGCGCATACAGGCCTATTATACAACTTTTATCCGTTATTACATATATTCCGAAAATCTGATGTGGCAGCATCATCCTGCAAACATCATTCCGTCAAATATCGCATCCGCATCGATACCGTTTACCTTCTGCGGATAATCCGAACGGTCCACTTCAAAGCGGACAAAACTTCCGTCACTACGCTTGAAATCAACCCAGTTTTTGCCGTCCGTCGCATAGAAATCCAGCTTTTCACCGGACTTTATGACAGCTTTGGTGCCCGTTCCTTCGAAATCATCCCTTACCTCGCCTTCCACATCACTGATGGTCTTAAGGCTCAGATCTGTATCAATAAAATAGAAATCCTCCAGACCTTCAGGTACTCCGTCCCTGCCTACATAATAATTCTTATACATACTGTACGTAGACAACACATCGCCCCTGTCATATATCCTGAACTCATACGGATCTGCGGGAACATATCCCATAAACCCGCCGTATACATCGGCACAGCATTCTACATTTCCGGTGGCAGAATTAAGGGAATAAACCATCAGGTGCTCATAATCATTATCCTCTGACAGATTTACAAACAGATAATTTATTCCGCCTATAGTGCATATCCACATATCCGCTCCGTAGCCGTAAATCTCCTCACGGAAATCCTTTCCGTTGAAATTGATCACAAGCTCATCATATGTCCCCCATTCATCCGGTGCGGAAAGATAGGCATTGCAGGTATCGTCACTGTGTGGAAGCGTCTCAAGATCGGCATCAATGCCTATAAAATAATCAGCGGCACATTCCGTATACTTTTCGTCCACCAATTCCGGATAGTCTTCGTATTTAAGAGTTGCATTTAAGACGCCTGATGAGTAAGGTCCCAGCTCGTAAGGCTGGAAATAGAAAGTGAGTCCCTCATACCCTACTGCAAAGGAATAATTATCACCCTTTCCGTAATTTTTCTTTATGGTTTCGGCTATTGCATCCTGAGTATCAGCATCCCCATAGAAAGAATCTTTACCGTATCTTTCCAGCAGGGCTGCCGCAACAAGATCCGGAATTTCATCCAGCATTCCTTCATCCACAACATCACTTATGAAAAGCTCCTCTCCTGTAGACGAATCATAATTAACAGGGTAGTAGCAGTAATTTCCGTGAACCCCTCCGGTATAATCCCCATAGTAGGTAAGAAGACAGGTGACAGCTGTATCCGCCCTCATGATCGTGGTATCGTACTTTATGGAGAATCCCTCAGAATAATCTCCCATATCAGGGATATATTCTATGGCTTCCTTTTTGAGCTCCTCAAACGTCTCTCCATATACGATATCTTCCTTGTTCTTGCTGTATTCATCTATTACTGCTTTAAGCTGCGGCAGGTCTTCATCCAGCAGTTCTATATGCGTAGCCTCTGCTTTTACTGCAATCATATCAAGCTCAGCATCATAGACATAATTTGACATCTGTCTGGCATAGAACCTAAGCTGCCTGTATTCCGAACCTATCCCGCCAGACTGAAGGTCACCATTCTCATTGTCATGGGAATCATTATCGTTATGCTGACCTGATATGTTTACATCATCACCTGATGAAGAGTCGGTCGCCCCGGCTTCCCCTGCTTCTGCCTCCGCGGCAGTCTCTTCTTCTTCAACATCTGCTGAATTGCCTGCTGTGCCACTGCTGCCTGCACAGCCCGCAAGAAATGAAGCGGCCAGAACGACCGCCATGAACATTTTTCCGATAGCTTTATTTTTCATATCTCCCCCTTCAGCCGACTTTTATGCGGCATTACCTCCCTCTGATATCACTATATTCTTTCCATGCTGCTTTCCATAATACATCCTCTCATCAGCCACCTTGATCAGCTCATCAGGATCATTATATTTTTCTGCATATTCCTCAAGTCCGATAGTAATGGTTGCCGGTATGTGGTTGTTAAAAAATACCGTCGGTGTAGTCTCTACGCATTTTCTTAAATATTCCATTTTCTGCTTTGCAACGGCCATATCATAATCCCTCATAAGGATTATGAATTCCTCGCCGCCCCATCTGCATATTTCACAGCCGTTCATCTCTTTCCTGGCAAGCGCCGACACATGCCTCAGCACCTCGTCACCGCAGTCATGCCCATAGGTATCATTGATACGTTTGAAATTATCAATATCAAAGAATGCTATGCAGAAATGATTTGACGCATCACCTTTCATCAGTTCCGTTATCACCGGTGTAAAGCCTCTGCGGTTGAGTGTTCTTGTCAGAGCATCTTCCTGGGCTTCAGCCGAAAGCTGCTTATTCTCCTGCTCAAGGGTTATCCTTGTATGCTCATCAGCATAGATAAATATGGAAATATAAAAGACCACGCTGAAAAACATCACAAATGATGCGAATATCATCATAGATGTATTGGCAACATCATTGATCTCAAAAATAGGAGCCATATCCTTTAGGCCTATGTACAGAAGGGCATACATCAAAAAATCCAGAGCCAGTACAGCTACAATGATCCACCGCTTCCGGGCTTTAAAGAGATAGCAGCCGAAATATATAATTATCGGCACAATGGAAATAAGGAAATTAGCCGAACCGCTTTTCCAGCCAATATAATATACAGCCAGGGCCGAGTAACATGCCACTTCCATAAGAATGCTCACATAAACAGGCATGATATGTCCTGACCTGCACAGGATGATACAGAACAGATAAACGATAACACTGACAACATTTGCCAGCGCTAACGGGGGAACGCCCGCAAAAAAAGTGATAACCAATAATGTCGCATGCACAAGGCACATTATTACAACAGTAAAAAGAAAACTGTTATGCGCAAGAAAGTGCATGACCTCCTCAATTATATTTTTCCTCTTCATACCTACTTCATTACAACCAGTTCATATTCCCTGGTTCCTATACCTATCTTTTCTGCATGCTCCAGGGTTTCAGCCCAGGAAACATTAGGATTGCTGTTATGCCATACATCACCATGGTCATGGAAATGCTCGCTTGCCATATTATCACCCAGCTGGCTGTTCCTGATGGGTGACGCTTTCTGACAGAGATCTACACAGGCCTGATCCAGTGCCACCGGATCGAAGGACGCAAGCATTCCGATATCAGGAAGGATAGGCGCATCATTTTCACCATGACAGTCACAGTTTGGCGACACATCGGTTATCAGGCTTATATGGAAGCAGGGCCTTCCGCTTACTACCGCGGCAGTATATTCTGCCATTCTCCTGCCAAGCATCTGCGGCGCATCCCAGTTATCATTTTCAATAGCATCAAAAGCACATGCGCCTATGCAGCGTCCGCAGCCTTTGCATTTATCCGGTGATATGAATGCCTTATTTCCCTCATAGCTTATGGCATCCGAACCGCACTCCTTCGCACATCTCCTGCAGCCTCTGCACTGCTCCGTGATCACATGGGGATGTCCGCTATTGTGCTGCTGCATCTTTCCGGCACGGCTTCCGCAGCCCATGCCGATATTCTTTATAGTGCCGCCGAACCCTGCCTGCTCATGTCCCTTGAAATGGGTAAGTGAGATAAATACATCCGCATCCATTACGGCACGACCGATATATGCTTCTTCACAGTACTCCCAGTTTGGAACCGGCACTGCCACGTCATCCGTTCCACGGAGACCATCAGCTATGATTATCTGGCAGCCGGTGGTTATTGTATTAAATCCGTTTATGTTTGCACAGTCCATATGCTCAAGTGCGTTCTTCCTGCTGCCGGGATAGAGAGTGTTACAGTCCGTCAGGAAAGGCAAGCCGCCGTTTTCCTTTACCACATCAGCAACAGCTTTTGCATAGTTAGGCCTTAAGTATGCAAGGTTTCCCAGCTCACCGAAATGCATCTTGATGGCTACGAACTTTCCGTCCATATCTATGGAGCCGATATCCGCTTTTCTTATCAGCTTCTGAAGCTTTGCCGGAAGGCTGACTCCTAAAACAGTCCTAAAATCCGTAAAGTAAACTTTTGATCTTTCCATGCTTTTGCCTCCCGTCTCTTTAAATTTCCCTATGTATCCTGTATGCCACATCCGTATCGGATCTGTGGCCGCAGACCGTGACATATTCTCACGATTGCTTTAATTTTAACTTATAAGCAAACCTGTTTACAAGTAGAATCGAACAGATTGCCTCAGACTGACGGCATGCCCGCCATACATTAAAATGCGGAGCACAAAGCTCCGCATTTCATGAATATCATATTCCAGAATTCAAAATTTATTTCTTCTTAGCGCCGTTTACAGCATCCTTAAGAGCCTTACCAGCCTTGAACTTAGGAACAGTAGCTGCAGGAATCTTGATAGCCTCACCGGTCTTAGGATTCTTACCCTTACGAGCTGCTCTCTTGCTTGTCTCGAATGTACCGAAACCTACAAGCTGAACCTTACCCTTCTTCTTAAGTTCCTTAGATACGGTGTTTGTAAAAGCCTTAAGTGCCTTTTCGCTGTCAGCCTTTGAAAGACCAGACTCCTTAGCAATTGCATCAACAAGTTCTACTCTATTCATTTTTGTTCTCCTCCCAACTTAGTGGATTTTGTTAACATAATGGATTATAGCAGAGAAATCATGGGATTTCAATATGTTGCGACAAAAAATTGAAACAATCTACATTTGGTAATATATCATTGCAAAAGTATTTTTTTGTCCTCCGGAAGATACGAGTAAATCATCTCCTCAAGCTTAACGGGATTAATTGGCTTGGTGAGATAATCGGTAAAACCGGCCTCCATGTATGTCTCCTTTGCACCGGATATTGCATTGGCGGTAAGGCACACTATCGGAGTATCCGCATTAGGATTGTCCGGATACTTTTCCCTCAGTTCTTTTAAGGTCTCTATTCCATCCATAACAGGCATCATATGGTCCAGGAATATGATGTCATACTTATTTTCGGCGGCAAGCTCGATACATTCCCGGCCGCCGGCGGCAGAATCTACTTTGATCTCCGTCTTTTTAAGAAGTCCTTTAAATACCACTATATTAATGGGCGTGTCATCAACCATGAGAATGCATGCATCGGGAGCCTTAAACTTGGGCACATACTTTTCTTTTGAAGCATCCCCGTCCGATGCTTTTTCGAAATCACCTATGGGTGTACGCTTTCTGACCGGCTGAATGATCTCAAAGGAAAAAACGGAACCCTTTCCGTACTCGCTTTCCACAGTGAGCTCTCCCCCCATCATATGTAGAAGGTTGCTTGTGATATTCAGTCCGAGGCCGGTACCCTCGATATTTCTGTTCTTCTTTTCATCAAGCCTTACAAACTGGCCAAAAAGCTTTTCCATATCTTCTTTCCTGATGCCCATTCCGGTATCCGTCACGGAAACTTTCAGTCCGATCGTATCGGTCTTCTCCGGCTTCCTGCCAAAACCCACCTTGAGAGTAACACTTCCCTTCTCAGTATATTTAACGGCATTGGTCAGCAGATTGGTGATAACCTGTTTGATCCTGATCTCGTCACCAAAAAGCCCACTGGGAAGTTCGGGATCTATCTCCATTATGAATTTAAGATCCTTGGCATCAGCCTTAGGTCCTATCATATTCTTCAGGTCATTTAAAAGTGACCCGGTCTCATACTCCACGGGAATGATGTCCATCTTGCCGGACTCGATCTTGGAGAAATCAAGGATATCGTTGATCAGCACTAACAGTGATGTACCGGCGCTCTTGATATTATTTGCATAAGATATGATCGAAGGATCGTCGCATTCACGAAGTATCATTTCATTCATTCCAAGAACCGCAGTGATAGGAGTCCTGATCTCATGGGACATATTTGAAAGGAATGCAGACTTTGCCTCGTTGGCGGCAACGGCACTGTCGGATATGTTCTTAAGCCTCTCTCTTTCTTCTCTTTCTCTTGTGATATTTTCAAGCATCCAGAGCACATGTGCGACCTTGCCGTCTCTGGTCCTCTCCGAAACTATGAGCCTTGCCCTTACCCAGATATTGCCAAAGCTCTGGTACTCAATAGTCAGGGTATCCACATCCTTCATACGTTCATCTATGGTATCCATATCCGTAAATTCCACAGCAGCCTTTTTTGTAGGCGACTCCGGGAGACCATTCATTATATTAAAGAACACTTCATTCATATTATGGTCCACGCTGGCAACTGCCTTTGAAATGGCCGGATTGACATTCTTGATTTCAATGACACTGTCATTGATCACATCCAGATCACAAAGTGACATGTAGATATCAGCCGTAGAATTGATAACCTTCTGCAGCCTTTCGTTTGCCAGCTCTTTTTTGCCTGAGCTGATAGTGATAGTGGTAAATATCAGAAGGGTGAGAACTATAGATACAACGCTCAGTATCACTATGAGCCTGATAGGTCTGTAAACTTTATCCGAATCAGCATATGTGATACTGTACCATTCGCCTCTGATAGGACACGAATACACAGTATAGCTTGTATTGTCATACTTTATGTCAAAGCTGTTTTCATCTGAATTCATTACCGTAGTCAGTATATAACCGCCTATATTGTCCTGGTCCTCAAGATAATTATTTCCGCGCTGACTGCTGTCTGTATGTGCTACCACAAAACCCTCATTACTAAGGACCATGCTTATCGACGAAAGACCTTTTGTATCTGTTTTTTCAACAATGCTCTGAATTTCTTCAAGGGTAACGTCGATAGCAACAACACTTTTGCCATCAGAAAGTACCTTTGCAAGTGTCATGATCACCTGGCCGGTATATAGGTCAAGATATGGGTCTATAAGCATTACATCACCATTTCCCTCTACTGCCTTAATATACCAGGGGCGTTCCGTAGGAACAAAGCCTTCATAGGGTTCCCACCCCAGGCCGTCGTAATACTCACCGTCTATACAGGCGTAAAGTCCGGTGGATCCCGGAAGCGTAGTCTTTATGATGACATCTGATTCATGCTGGATAAAATCAAGGATTTCCTGTTTAGAATCTCCCTCTTTTATCATGTTGTCGATGGTATAGCTTGAAATCTCAAGGGCATTTATTCCTGTGGAAAGATACAGTTCGATATCACCCGCTGTGTTTTCAGCACTGAGCTCGCCACCCCCGAGGATACTTTTCTTGGCGTAATTCTGAAGAAGTCCGTTGTAAACAAAGATTATTATAATAAAGATCATGGCTAAGACAGGAAAGATCAGGGCATTCTTCATTCCGGACCAGCGCATGAGATCCGAAAAATTAATGCTGCTCTTTATTTTCTTATTTTCCTGTTTTCCCATTGTGCTCCCCCGAAAAAAGAAAATATATTTAAATTTTACCTTCATATTATTTATGCGTCAATCTGATTAAAATTTTCTTATTGACATTCATTTTTCATCTATGTTACACTCAAATAAACCGTTGAGGAAGAGTAAGTAAGTTTAAACCTCCTTTTCCAAGAGAGCTGCGGATGGTGTGATCGCAGTAAAAGTGTTTAAGCCGAATGGACTTCTGAGGGCGAGCAGAAACGGGAAACCGGAGTATGTGAGACGGAGCGGAACTCCGTAAAAAATCCGGCATATGATAGTATGCTTAAGTGGGTGTTTGATACACCAAGCCGGGTGGCACCGCAGGATGAGAATATTCATACCTGTCCCAGCAGTAAGAAAACTGTGGGACAGGTATTTTTTTGTTCCACCATAACATATTTACATGAACATCAAAAATGTACAGAAAATGATGTACAAACAAAAGAAAGGAGACAGATATGTCAGAGAAAAAAATCCCTTACAAGATCTATTTATCGGAAGATGAGATTCCCAAAGCATGGTATAACATGAGGGCTGATATGAAGGTTAAGCCCGCTCCCCTTTTAAACCCGGGGACAGGCAAGCCCCTTACAGCCGAAGAGCTCTCACCGATCTTCTGCGATGAACTGGTAGCTCAGGAACTGGATGAGAATACACCTTTTATCGACATTCCGGATGAGATCAGAAACTTCTATACAATGTACCGTCCCTCACCCTTAGTAAGGGCTTACTGCCTGGAAGAAAAGCTCCAGACACCTGCCAAGATCTACTACAAATTCGAGGGAAACAATACCAGCGGAAGCCACAAGCTGAACTCAGCCATCGCACAGGCCTACTACGCAAAGAAGCAGGGACTTAAAGGTGTGACCACAGAAACCGGTGCCGGCCAGTGGGGTACTGCACTTTCCATGGCATGCTCATACTTTGGTCTGGACTGTAAGGTATACATGGTAAAAGTTTCCTATGAGCAGAAGCCTTTCCGCCGTGAAGTAATGCGCACTTACGGAGCATCCGTTGTTCCTTCACCCTCGGAGACTACAGAAGTAGGAAAGAAAATCCTTGCCGAGCATCCCGGAACCACCGGAAGCCTTGGCTGTGCGATCTCTGAAGCAGTTGAAGTAGCTACAAAGAATCCCGGATACCGCTATGTACTGGGAAGCGTGCTGAATCAGGTACTGCTCCACCAGTCAGTCATCGGTCTTGAGGCAAAGGCTGCAATGGATAAGTATGACATAAAGCCTGACATCATCATCGGATGTGCCGGCGGCGGCTCAAACTTAGGCGGCCTTATCGCTCCCTTCATGGGTGAAAAGCTCCGTGGCGAAGCTGATTACAGAATTATCGCTGTTGAACCTGCTTCATGCCCCAGCTTCACAAGAGGAAAATTTGCTTATGATTTCTGCGATACCGGCATGATCTGCCCCCTTGCAAAGATGTACACGCTGGGAAGCAGCTTCATTCCTTCGGCAAACCACGCAGGCGGCTTACGTTTCCACGGAATGAGCAGCACGCTTTCACAGCTCTACCACGACGGATATATGGAAGCTACAAGCGTAGAACAGACTTCAGTATTCGAAGCAGCAGAGCAGTTTGCACGTGTTGAAGGTATCCTGCCCGCACCTGAAAGCTCACACGCTATCCGCGCAGCCATAAACGAGGCCCTTAAGTGTAAGGAGACCGGTGAAGAAAAGACCATTCTATTCGGTCTTACCGGTACAGGATATTTTGATCTTGTCGCTTATGAGAAGTTCCACAACGGCGAAATGACAGATGAGATACCTACCGACGAGCAGCTTCAGGCATCATTTGCAAAACTGCCTAAGGTAGATGCTTAAGATTTAAAACAGTTAAACCCCAATTACCCCCCCTATGAATAACCCCGTGTACTCAGGTACACGGGGTGTTTATTTAGTGAAACTTCCCACATATATTCTGTTACAGACTTTGTGTGGGAAGTTTAATTAAACTTACACAGAAATTTAATCTATGCGGTGTGGATTTTACAGTTCCTTAATCCTCAGTCAAGCTTCAGCACATAGCCCTTGCTCTCCCTATCCCGACTAAGGACCACGGTGCTGTTCTTAAGATCGTAGAGGGTACAGGAGCCGAATTCGTATATGTTTCCGGTACGGTCCTGGCCGACAACAGTGATTCTTACTGCATCGTCCTGGGCGTAAGGGTCCAGGATAGCTCCTGTGTAATGGAAGAAACCGGCATCAGGCAGATCGGAGATGCCGAGTATCTCGTACATGTCCACGTCTCCGTCCTCGGTGCTGATACACATATGCACAATATCTATTCCGCTGGTATTTGTGAAATAAATGCTGACATCCTGAGTAGAAAGGGAATCGGGAGCCTGCTCCCGTACAAGGCTGTCAGGCTGTGGCTTATCATTTTCTGTAGCATCCGTGCCTGATTCCGTAGTATCACTTGCGCCCTCGTCAACCGGAACAGCTGTAAAGCCCATATCTCCCGGCACATCAGCATCAGAATCGGAAGTGTTTCTTGCAGCCAGGTCAGCCAGAGTGCCTGTGGCTGAATCTGAGGCAGCATCTCCGTCGGAAACACTGTCCTTTACACCCTTCCCAAGACCGCAGCCGGCAAGCAGAGACAAAGCCAGGATCATTATGGCTATATGGGAGACTGTATGAATATATCTTGATGCTCTTTTTTTCATATTTCTCTTTAAGCTACAATCAGTTTCCAACAGTTACTGTAGGGGTTCCCAGGCTCTCGCTTGTCTTTATTATGAATCCCACTTCTATGCTCTCGCCTGCTGCCAGTGAGGAATTGAAATCCTCAGGCTTTATGCTCACGGTATTTCCTGACGCAGTGATATTACCGCTCCAGAACTGGTCGATGCTCACATTACCGCCAAAGCTGACTGTCACGCTCCATCCTGAGATCTTGCTGCTGCTTGTATTCTTTACATTGACAACATACTGGTAGAAATCCGCCTTGCCGTCGTTCCAGTGATTGCTCTGCGTAAGTGTCACGCTTGTATTCGCAGACGAGCTGCTTGCAGCAGGCTCGGATGAGCTATTGTTGTTATTGTTATCACTTGGCTGGCTGCTTTGAGAACTGTCCGCCAGGTCAAGGGATCCCAGCGGCACGCCGTTATTAAGCACACCTACATACCACTTTCCGGCATCCGACAGATCAGACTCCGACCATCCTGATGTCTTGCTGCATCCAGAGTTTATAAGTGCCGCAGTTTCATTTTTGTTGCACAGACTCCATATACAGTAGCTTACGGAGTTTTTGTCCATCAGGTCTACCCATGCATTGGCAGAACTGAAATCATTTCCGCCGCTTCCGCTGGCATCACAGGTTCCGAACTCTGTTACAAATATAGGCAGTCCGCTGTTTATGGCATTCTGCATGGTCTTCCTAAGGCTGTCCTTATGGGTTGCCGCATAGAAATGCAGGGTATACATGATGTTGGTATAGCCTGTAATAGGATCTGCAGCCGCCTTGTCCACTTCCTGAGACCAGGTGGGGGTTCCTACTATTATTATTGCGTCAGGATTGTTTTTCTTGATGACAGGGATCACCTGTTCTGCGTAATTCTTGATGGTAGGCCAGTTCACACCGCCGTTTGGTTCGTTACATATCTCATAGATCACGTTGTCATAGCCTGCATACTTTGCGGACATCTCGTCAAAGAAAGCTATGGCCTCCGCAGTGTGCTTATTGGGATCCTGGTCCTGAAGTATGTGCCAGTCTATGATTACATACATTCCCAGGTCGGTAGCATAACCTACGCCGTTATTCACCATGGTTTTCATCTGGGATGATCCGCCCTCACAGTATCCGCCATACTCTGCGGTATACATTGCAAGCCTTACGCAGTTTGCACCCCACTCATCACGAAGTGTCTGGAAGGATGCCTTATTTACATACTCAGGGAACCATGCCAGTCCATGAGTGGATACGCCCTTTATCTGGAAAGTCTTGCCATTGCAGTCCACAAGGTGTGTGCCGTTTACCTTGAGCTCACCGTGAAGGGAAACCGGCGTTCCGCTTGCAGCCTTAGGAGCAGGTGCCTCTGTCGCCGCAGCCTCAGCAGTCGGAGCTGCCATTTCTGTTGCCGCCGCAGTAGCTGTCTGAGTTTCTGCTGCAGGCTGCTGCGCGCTTTCTTCTACAGGTGTTTCAGCAGAAGTTTCCGCAGGCTCTTCAGCCTGACTCTCTGCAGAGCCTGACTCTTCCGTGGAAGGCTCCTCTGTTGCATCCACTGTCTCAGGAACATCTTCCTCCGGCGCAGTGCTTTCTGCGTCTGCAGTGAGCACTTCGCTTTCAGCAACATTTGTGGCAGGTTCCGTTTTGGAATTCCCGCTAAACAGGAAAACAAGTGTTGCAATACCGGCTCCGATTATGAAAGTAGCTGCGATTATTATTATCAGCTGTTTCTTAGACTTGTCCATATTAAACCTCCATGCATGATGCAGCTCTCACGCATCAAATGTCAGATCCGCCGCTGCGGCTATGCACACTCACACGCTATCCTCACGCTGTCTTCTTATCCGGAAACTTACTGTATAAAAGCTTCAGTATTATAGGCACGCTTATACTGGATACGATTATCAGCAGGATAACTGCCGTAAAATAGCTTGAGTCTATTATACCAAGATTCATTCCTTTATTTGTAATGATCAGTGCCACTTCTCCCCTGGTCATCATTCCCACACCGATCTTTAAGCTGTCAGTCCAGCTGAACTTCATGCACTTGGAAACGACTCCGCAGCCGATTATCTTGCCAAGACAGGCCACCAGCACAAATAATACGGAGAAAAGTATCATATCCACCACTATATGAGAGAAGTCAGTTTTTAATCCTATCCCCACAAAGAAAATAGGAGCGAATATCATATAACTGTTGATATTTACCTTCCTGTCGATATATTCCGCGTCCCTTACATTGCAGAGAATGATACCTGCGATATACGCGCCGGTAATATCAGCAATTCCGAAATACTTCTCCGCTATATAAGAAAGTATAAAGCAGAGCCCTAATCCGATTATGGGAATACGCCTGGTGTGGGGATATCTTGCATCTATTTTCTTGAATATCTGATAGAAAACAATACCAAACAAAAGGGCAAGCACCAGGAATGCTACGGTTTTTAATATAACTATTCCCGGATTATTTGCAGGATCCTTCATGCCCAGCACAAAGGTAAGTACTATGATTCCTATTACATCATCGATTATGGCTGCACTGAGTATGGTCTGCCCTATGGTACCCTGCAGGTGTCCCATTTCCTTAAGGGATTCAACTGTAATACTTACGGAAGTAGCAGTCATTATGCAGCCTATAAAGAGTGCTTTGAAAAAGCTCTCGGAACCCGGACCTTCCGTCCCATAAAATAAAGCATATAAAAGCGCGCCTCCGGCCAGGGGCACTGCCACGCCAAAGCATGCGATAACAAGCGCCTTTATGCCGGTCTTCTTAAGTTCCTTGAGATTAGTCTCAAGGCCTGCCGAGAACATTATCAGTATGACACCGATCTCAGCCATCTGGCTTATGAAGTCGCTGGGCTTTACCCAGCCTAACAGACAGGGGCCGATTATAAGACCTGCCACGATCTCTCCCGCCACCGCAGGTATCCTGCATTTCTTAGCCACCAGTCCCATAAATTTAGCCGCAAGAATGATGATCGCAAGGTCTCTGAGTATTATGTAGGTTTCCATAGTTTCCTTCCTTTTCGAACGGCCCCCCATTCCGTTCCATTTATGTCCTTAATAAACAACCCTTGTATAATATCATCTTTTATTTATTTTTCAAGAATTATCGTATAAACATTCATCCGGCATTCCGGTATAGCGGTTATTAAATAGCCGAACTGTCTGCACAGAACACCGCTCAACTATTCAATAACTAAAACTTCCCACATATAG
>DGSK01000051.1 GCA_002393955.1 Lachnospiraceae bacterium UBA4364
CCGCTGAAAGTTATGGGAACATGGTCTATCTTGAAGAGCTTCCGTCTAAATATGGTTATCAGTCATATCTGTTTGAAGAGCAATTTGAATATGATGAAGCGATTATACTGCAAGAACAGGTGAATTGGCTACATAACGAACTGCATAAGGGCGAATATGATATAAGGTGCGGAAGGATCTATCCGGCAGAAGAGGTATTTGAAAAGCTACGATCGGAGATCCGTTTGATTGAGAATGAGCAAGAAAAAAAGTATATGGGATCCCGGCTACTTTATTATATTAAGCATAATGCTGATAATTGGGAGCAGGAAATAAAAGATCGTCTGATCAGAACAAGCCATAAGGGTAATCTTGTCTGCTTTAAGTATGGCATAGAAGCTGATTTTTCTGATCCGTTTGTTTGTGAAGCGCGAGGTATCATTATTGATGTTAAGCATCAGACGGTTGTTTGCAGACCATTTGATAAGTTCTTTAATGTACAGGAACAGTATGCGGCGGATATAGACTGGAACACGGCCAAAGTGCTTGAGAAGATTGATGGCTCTCTTATAAAGCTCTATTGGTATAACGGGAAGTGGACATTTGCGACCAGTTCTACCTGCGATGCCATCGAGGCTTCGGTTGCAGGATATAAAGGTGTTACCTTTCGCGACATCATAGCCATGGCAGATAACTACAGCAGGATCCCATTTGATGATCTTAACAAAAATCGCACATATCTATTTGAACTTGTTTCTCCGATGACACAGGTTGTGATCAGGTATGATAAGACATCGTTGTATTATCTGACTTGCTTTGACAACATGACCGGAGAAGAAGTTGATGTAGATTTATTTGAAGAGTTTAAGAGACCGCGAAGCTTTCCGCTTAAGACAATAGATGAGTGTATCAGCGCAGCGATGGAACTAAACAGAGACTCTGAAGAGGATATCAAAGATGAGGGATTTGTCGTGGTCGACGGTCTGCATAGACGGATCAAAATAAAATCCCCGGCATATATAGCACTTCACAGGGCAGTTACAAATAAGGTATTTACTGTCAAAAGAATGACTGAACTGTATCAGCAGGGTGCTGATTTTGTTAAGCTTGCAAAAGACTTTCCGGGCGAGGCTCATATCATAAAATACTATGACTGGCAGTTCGAAGAGGTCAGGCATAATATCGATGAAATGGTCGGATATGCAAGAGCACTCTACGAAGAATATGATCATGACCGACGTGCCGTTGCATCTGAGATAAAGGATTCTCCATATGCATGGGCCGGTTTTGCAACTATAGGCAACGATAAGTCCGTAGAGGAACTGATGCAGGCGCTCAGCCATTCCAAACTGGAGAAATTGATTACAGAATATTGCTACGGATAAAGAAGAAAGTCTTTTTCATTTGACCTAAGGTTGATTTTTACAAAAGTTGCGTTTTATATTTCTTTGATAAGGATAGAATAATCATAGCAACCAATGGGTTTGTAAAAAACAGCAAAAGACACCACGAAGTGAAATAGAGTTGGCTAAGGATAGAAGATCTGATTATCACCGAAGGAAGGAGGCTGGAACTTATGAGTGATTTACAGGAGCTTACTAATGAGCTTATGCAGGATCCGGAGTTTGTTAAGGAGTATGAAGCCATACAACCGGAAGTAAATATTACAAGAGCTATACTTGATGCCAGAATCAATGCCGGAATGACACAGGTGGAAGGCAGATATTAAGCTCCCGTTAGTCAACAGAGCATAGGTGTCGAATATGAGAGGAAGAAATGTTTTGGATGGATACCATGGCGGATATTATGGTGGCGGATCAAGAGATGGTGGAATAATTACACTTTTGGCAGTGATATTGCTTGCAATCTTTGCAATGCCGTTGGTTGGAGGTTATCTGCTTATTAGCGGAAAGAATGACGGAAGCAAATTACTGGGTGGAGCATTGCTTGTGGTAGGTATTATTCTGCTTGGGGAAGCGAAAGAAGAAGGCTGGATGGAGGAGATGTATGAACTGATGGAAAATATACAATTACCCGAAATGCGGAGGCTTGCATTGAAACAGCTAAGGTGCGTTGAAGAGGTATGATATCAGGCAATATTGCTGACCAAGTGTAAATTAAGTGTTTTTGAGACCGAAATAACAGCAAATTCGTCGAAAATAATTCGACTAAAACAGAAATCTGGTTTACATGAGAAGTTTTTGTGTTATACTACAAGAGTGATGGTAGATACGTGAAAGGAGATTGCAGATGCTGATTGGATTTACCTTTAACAATTTCTGCTCATTCAATATCGAAAGCGAATTCAGTATGGAGGCATCAACAGGAAAGGTTAAGACGCGATTTCCGGACAATTATACCGCTACGGATGTCGGATACGACCTGCTGAAGACGGCTGTTGTTGTAGGTGAGAATGCAGGAGGAAAGTCAAATTTTATCGGAAGCCTGAAGTTTCTTAAGAGCCTGGTGGATGTTAATTCTCAGGTGCAATCCGTGGGCGCGTATGTTAATGCGACAAGTTCTCTTACAGAGAGCAATCCAGTTCAACGGTTTGAAGTTACGTTTATATCAGCGTCAGATCATATATACAGATATACTCTGAACATTGACAGATCAGGGATTGTCGAAGAAGGCCTTTTTAAACAAAACAAGCGGAAAGCGGTTTTTTCATGTCTCTTTGATATTGAGAGAGGAATTGATGGAAAGTATGTAAGGAAAGACGGCAAAGCCGGAGAATTGATAGCAGCCTTAAAAAACAGCAATAACAGCTATGGGCTTTTTGTCAGTAAACTGGCGCTCTTGGGGAACAAGGATGCCATTGAGGCAGTAGACTGGTTTAAGAACATACTTCTTCCCGGAGCTGTTCCGGAGGATAAGGACAATAATCCTGCAGGAAGGGATGAGGATATTAAAGTACTGAATGATCCTCGTTTTATGGAAATATTCCGCATGGTTGATTACAGCATTTGCAGTATTGAGGTGGATAAAGACAGGCCTTACGGAAAGACACTTATCATCCGAAAGGATGCAGACGGGCACGAAATCAGAAGAGAACTTCAGCAGGATTCAACAGGCGTAAGGGAGTTCTTTGCCTGGTCAGTTCAGATTTATCGCGTAATATATGAGAACAGGGTTGTATTTGCAGACGAGATGGATAGGGTACTTAATCCGATTCTTTCTGATAGAGTGGTAGCTTTTGTGAATGGGGCTGAGCATCATGGACAATTCATTTTCTCTACACATAATGTGCTGCATTTGGACTTGAAGAATTATATGAAGGAACAGATTTATTTTGTAACGAAGAGTAAAGACAGTCTGACATCAGAATTGTATTCACTTGCGGATTTCCCGGATGTCCGATATGAAAATACAAAAGTCTACGAATTCTATATGAAGGGTATTTTGGGAGGTACAGCATTTGAGTAGAAAGCAACGCATACTGAAAAAACGGTATGCCATTTTCTGTGAAGGCGATACCGAATACAATTATACCGAGAAGATGAGAAAGAATCAGGGAGTTGAGCTTGTTCTGAAGCCCATAAATATGCATGGTGGTATCTTGCCAGGTTTATTATCGTGGATGCTGACAGGATTACAACAGTTTCGGGAGAGAAGGAGAATTTCCTGAAGCTTCTTGAATATTGTCGAATCCAGAACGATAAGGGGAATGCTCCAATCTTTGTTGTAGCAGACAATCCAGACTTTGAATACATAGCCTGTCTTCATGATGAAGAATACAAGGGACAGGATACTAAGAATTATATTGTGAAGACATGGGGATACAAGAACCTGGATGCCTTTAAGAATGACAAGGATGTTTATGAGTTCTTAAATACAGGTAAAAGATCTTTTGAAAAGATGCTGAATGCTATCCGCGTGCAGGAAAAGCTGGTAGGGAACAAGTATGAGATTAAGAAAAAAACCTTTGAGATAAGCATAAAATCGACAGAGTTTAATGAGGATATGCTTGGTCGAAAAGTCAGCAATATTGAAGAGTTCTTTGATGTGATTGACTGGTAACAGAATATAACTACTTTTATGGGTGCTTGCTTATGCAGGCACCTTTTTTCTTTTGAGGAAGTTTCCTGAGAGGAAACTTTTGTTGCCAAAAGGGGCCTCGAGGCTTCCTGTTATCACCGATAGAATAATACTTGTCAGTGACAGACAGGCAAACCGGTTTGCTTCAGACTCAGATGTTCAAAGGAGGAAGCGATGAGAGAAGAAGCAAATATTGTAGAACAGTATGCGGATGCAGATACATCCGGGCGGATAGATATTCTGATCAAATACTATCCCAACTTCCTTCGGCAGGTGGAAGGGTACGAGCAGTCGTTAAGCTACATTATTAAGCTGGAGAAGGAATATAAGCACCGTGCAGCAAGAGGGAATCTCGGAGTATGGCCGGCTGGATGTCGTTGCTTTGATCATGGAAGACCATGGTGATTATGTAATACGGGGCATGAGTAATGCTAGGATTCAACAGATTGTAACGCTCCTATATATGCATAAGGAGATTGTCTCAAGCAGTGGTGTTCACACTAAGGAAGCTAAAGGACTTCATGAAGTTATGGACAGAGCCTACAAGAATAAGGATTATTATAAGAATAATCCTATGCTCAAGAGCACGTTTGATTTTCTGAAAATGGTGGTTGACAGTTGGTTTGCCCATGAGTAAAATATAATCACAAAGAAAAAGTTTGACTTTTGCAGAGCGGCATTGCACATTGTGTGATGTTAGCTCTGTTTTTCGTTATATAGATATTTCTTGCCCCGGTTTGGGCTTTTTTCATGTTCGCATAATGTAAACGGTGTTTGCGCATTACATCTAGATAGCTATTATATGCTGTTCTATGATTAAAGAGTCTTGCAAGCGGTAGAATAAAACCAGCACTTTGGGTAATGACTTTTTTACATCGCAGAGAGGAGTGAATAATAGTCTTGCGTGTATTTTTTCCACAAAGAATGGAAAAGGAATTGTATCAGAGGGCCGAGGATTATGGTAACGGACTGGAAGGCTGGATAAGAGCGCTTAGGGAATCAGCTGAAAGAATGGTGCACGCAGGAGAAATCAAGGGCTATTTGGCATATGATAATGGAATAGCAATAGGCTGGTGCAATTCGAATGACAGGATGAGCTACTATAGAACCGGTGAATTTGATCTGCATACTTTGCCTGATGATGAGGAATACACACATAACATTGCTCCAGGTGAAGTTAAGGCTATAGTATGTTTTGAAATTTCTCCGGAATACCGAGGTAAGGGAATTGCAACGCAGTTTTTACGTAGAATCTGTGATGATGCAAAGCTCGAAGGATACAAATATGTTGAAGCATATCCGGTAAAGGATGGAGAGAATATAGAGATGGCTTTTACTGGACCGTTACGATTATATGAAAAGGCCGGCTTTGAAATCTTTGAACTGTCCGGCAATACATATACGGTGAGAAAAAAACTGATTCTATAAATGGGAATATATTTCAGTAAGTACGAATTTTAAAGAGGTAGGTCAAATGTGATCTACCTTTTTTATAGCTTTAATCACAAGAAAATATGTTGTAACATAAGCAAGATAGAAAAATTGAAAGTGAAAACCCATATGAGAAAGTAATTAAAATGGTTACTAAATTAGAAGCAATATTAATAGGGTAAAGGAAATGTTGACCGCTGTGATTTCCCACTGTACAATACAAGTGAGAAAGAGGGATCCTTATTAAAGATGGAGGCAAGAACAATGGTTGATATGAACGTAATGATTGCAAATAATATACTCGCACTGCTAAAGAGCCAAAACAGAAAACAGACCGATCTTGCAGATGCGCTTAAGACCAATAAGCAGACGGTAAACAAGATGCTTAATGGTACACGCATGATTAATGCCGTCGAGCTTAAAGCTATCGCAGACTACCTGGGTGTAAGGATGGAGGAGCTTACTAAAATATCTAAAGCACACTCCGACACTAATGTTGTTCATGCGTTTATGGGAAAGGTTCAGTCTGAACAAGCGAAGCAGGCTCTGCAAATCGCTGATGAGCTATCGGATATGATTCTGTTTCATAAGAGAGTCCGTGAAAATGCCAATGCCATGATGGTTGCCTGGGAGGATGATTAATGGGAAATGTTTTTGAGGAAAGCTTATTCAGTAAGCAACCAAAGCAATTCGAGAAAATAGATTCTCTGGCTAAAGCTTTTGCGGCAAACTATTGTGGGAGCTCAATTATTCGTGATTCTATCTTCGGAATGGTATCGAATTATGCAAGAAAACGGGAATTGTCTTTGGAGATACTCAGGTATCCGTTCAAGGATGATGAACTTTGGGCGTTTACGTTTGTAAAAAAAGACACCCTGTTTCTTTGCGTTAATTCTGAACTTGCCATATGCAAACAGATTTTTGCAGTAGCACATGAGTTGTATCATATTCACTGCTATGCAGAAGATATTGGTCCTGATACGATTGCATGCGGATCATTATTGGATTCTAAAACCGTCGATGACCTGGATGTGTCAAAGGAAGATCTTGAGGCAAATGCATTTGCAGGATTATTATTGATGCCTGATAATATGCTGGATGAGCAGCTTAAGCTATATGGTATAGTGGGAGAAAAGATTTCTGTAGATGATGTTTTGACTTTGATGGATTTGTTTGCACTTCCATATAAAGCCGTTGTATTACGTCTTGCGGAAAATCACAATATCACGCCTGCTAAAACGAAGGAGCTGCTCATGGTTGATGCTGCTTTTGTGTCTGAACGTATAATGCTTACCGGAAAGGCACTGGGATGGCAGCAGGACAGCAGGGAGCTTTCATTTTTTGGCAGTTTGCTTGATAACATGGAGCACAACAGTGAAAATGATCTGCTGACTGATAGCCGGGAGGAGTCAGATAAACAGTATTTGGAGAGAATCAGAAAGGACTTTCGTAAGGAAAGTTAAGAGCGCACAACGTCCGGTGGACGTTGGTTTTGCGCTGACCGGAGTGGAACGGAGACAGTGTATGACAAAAGAAAAATATAGGCTCTTGGTTTAGGTATCAGAATTGGTTTATACTATATTCAAATTGTCATGCAATTTCCTTTTGTGCATTTTGCCGGTGTCAGACTACTGGACACACAAATGTAAAAAGGGAGAAAAATAAAAGCAATGCATTTATAGAGATTTATACTTGATTATCATATGTGGATGTAGTATTATTGCCTAAACGAATGATTCTGAAAGAAGAATATATATGACGATTGGTGAAAGAGTATTACAACTTGTTCATGACAGAGGGATGACTCAAAAGGAATTTTCTGAAAAGACAGGTATACCCCAGAGTACGATGAGCAGCTGGAAAGGAAAGAAACAGAATCCCTCGATCGATAAGCTGAAGGTGATCTGCGATACGTTAGAGGTGGATCCATACTACTTAGTATCCGGCTCCGAGACTAACGAATCATTGAACAATGATTATCTGACGGTATACCGGAAAGATGAAGAATATGAGATCCTGGTTGAATACAGGAAAATGAACAGAGATTGCAGAAACCGGCTTTTAGGATATATTTATGCATTGAATGAAAAAAAGAAATGAAAATTTTTTACCCATGGAATTCGACAAAGCGAAGAATCCATACAAACAATTATTGTATTATGAATAGTTTTACAACAGTATTTTGAGATAATAAAATGAAAATGTACGGTGCACCGTCACTTTAATCCGGACGTGGCTGAGAAATAAGATAGAGTCCAAATTTTGGATCTTGCTGTAATAGTTGGATATACAAATGGGAGGTTGTGAGAAGATGATATCAACATTGTATGAGCCATTCAGGCATTGGTCGGAGAAAGGAAGCTTGGAAAGATCATAAAAGAAGGGATCCTTTCGGATATTGACAGCATCCATCGCCAGACGATAGACAGGGCGGTAGGAGAAGAAACAGAAAAGGGAGGCAGTTATTTGACAAGGCAGAGACCATCTTAAAAGAGGGCAAGGGGTGATAGTATGGGCTATACTACGGAATTTATCGGAAAATTTACATTCAACAGAGAACCATCGCAGGAGTTGAAAGATTATATAAACTGCTTCGCAAAGACCAGGCATGTTAAGAGAGATGTTGAAGTGATTCAGAAGATTTTTCCTGATTGGGAAAAGAGAACGTGGAAAGGAAAGCTGGGAAGAGAAGCGGAATTCTTTCTGCAACCGTATAATGAAGTTAATTATCAGAGTGATGACAGGCTGGATATGACAGGTTTTTATCAAAGGAACGGAATTATGGATGATAATTACCCTCCGGAGTCGCAACCGAGTCTATGGTGTCATTGGATTATAAATAAACATGGGGAACTGGTATGGAGCGGCGCGGAGAAGTTTTATGAGTACGTGGAATGGCTCGAATATCTGATAAGGTATTTTTTCGAGCCTGAGGGTTTTGTGTTATCTGGAAAGTGTTTTTACTCCGGCGAAAGAATGAGTGACTGGGGATACATATGTGTTGAAAATAATAGAGTAGAGAAGATTCTGGGCGATATAGTTGTTACGAGTCCTAAAGAGGATATGATATGCGTCAGGATGCCGGAAGTTGTAAAAGATGAACTGGAGAAAATCGTCGCATATAAGCATGGGATCAGTCTTGAGCAAGCACTTCAAAGATTCATGGTATGGTGTGTCGAGGAACCGGAGAAATTCACTTTCTGGCACAAGAATGCGATGGCAAAAAGTGATGATTATGACAAATGAATGCATTTCATATATGCATACGAAAGAGAAAGCGGATGGTTTGACAAGGTGATATGGTTACCCGAGCATCTGGCCGAGGTACAGTGATTTTTTTTGACCACATAATTCGATAAAGCAAAAAATTTGCATAAACATTAAAGGAGGGCTTAAAATGAGAAAATTAGCGAGTATCCAGAGAATATGGAAGATGGATCCGATCGAGGGAGCTGATAGGATTGAACTTGCGAATGTGCTGGGATGGCAGTGCGTAGTAAATAAGGGCCAGTTTCAGCCTATGGACCTGGCGGTGTATTTCGAGATTGACAGTTTCCTTCCGGTTCGTCCGGAGTTTGAGTTTATGAGAGCGTCAAGTTATCGTAAGACGGATATTATGGGTGAGGGATTTCGCCTCAGAACTATGAAATTTCGGGGACAGATATCGCAAGGGCTGCTACTTCCCATCAATCAGTTTGCAGAGTTGCCTGTAGATATTGAACTCGGTGCAGATGTAACAGAGATCCTTGGAATACGTAAGTGGGAAATCGAGGAGAAAGTGACTACCGGCGGAACCGTGATCGGTACGCTTCCAATCGATGTACCGCATACCGATGAGACCAGGGTTCAGGCTGAGCCTGATCTGATCGGGGATTTTGCCAATATGGAGTATTACATCACTACAAAGATGGATGGTTCTTCTCATTCGGTATCCATAGATGAGGACGGTTTCCATGTGACTGGTCATAATTATGAGTATAAAGATGATGGTAAGAGTGCATTCTATGATCTGGTCAAGCGCGACAATATTAAAGATAAGGTGCGGAAGTATTTTGAAGAGAACGGATTAAAATTGATTACTCTGCAGGGAGAGCTTTGTGCTCCGGGAATCCAGCAGAACAGGCTTAAGCTGACAAGGCCGGAATGGTACGTGTTTACGATACGTATCAATGGGAAGAGAGTGGGACTTCGTAAGATGCAGGAAATCTGTGACTCTTTAGGATTGATGATGGTTCCCGTTGAGGAGGTGGGAATGGATCTGCCATCAAAGTATCCAACAGTGGAAGCATTACTTGAAAGGGCAGACGGAGAATACCCAAAAGGTGGAAAGAAGGAAGGCATTGTAATACGTCCAACGGAACCGGTATTTAATGAAAGGATCGGTGCTGCTCTTTCCATGAAGGTTGTGAGCAACAAATACCTTTTGAAGAACGAGGGATGCTGAAGAAATATTTTTTTTCCTTGTGGGATTGATATTTGTAAGTTCAGGGGGTGTGATGTATGAGCAGAAAAGGTAAAGCGAAGAAAAGAAAAGCTGAAAGGCTAAGAAACAAAAAGTTGATAGAACGATATCCATGGATATCGCCTGTGAACTGGCATTGGAAGAGAAGCCATACTGCGATGAGGTAGATGTTATAAATGTCATCACGGCACCGGAGATAGAAATGTTGATCATTCTTAACGAAGGCAAATATGATCAGTTTAAAAAATCCGGAAAGAAACCCAGCGAATACTGTAAACAGATCTTTAAGAATGAGAACCTGAAAAGCAGGAAGTGTATCCGATGTTCGCAAAGGGGAATATACATTACTGGATCTGTTAAAAGACTAATTATTTTTATACTACGAGTATAATGACAAGTTAAGAAATGTAATATAAATACAGTGGCAGGGCGTTATGAGTATAGATACTTGTAACGCCTTTTTTCATCTATTCAGAATAAATGGTTTATGATATATTTTAAAATTGCAAGCAAAAAATCTTATAAGAAAACTTAGTATGATAAATCCAGGATAATGAAATAAGAGGGCTTAGGGACAATTCAAATCCAAAATGATGAATTGGTTTTTGTTGGCGACTGAATATACTTTTTATGGTATTAGGATAGGGAGAACTCTATTGAGGGTAGATATTATTAGACATAACTAAACGATAAATGAGTAGAAAGAATATTAATAAAGGGAAAAATTTAGTTGAACAAATCAGGGCATTGTTAGGAAGTGCGATATGTCTATTGTTGTTTTTTGCCGGGATGGGTTTGAGTTATCTGATCCTGTCCGTTAATGATAACTATACAAAAGCTGTTTTATTGCTCATACTGGCAGCTGTTCATTTGATCCTTATGATCCTGGTGGTCATTTTTACATTTATAGATCAAAAAAGAATGCTAAAACAAGGTAAGTGTATATGGCTTACCGAGAACGGAACAATTATTGTATGGAAATTTGCAGTCTCTACTCTCGTGCTGGCGTTTGTGCTCGAAGCGCTGTATTTGTTTATAAATATTGCAGCTGCAATGGATTTTTTGGGCAGACGGTAGATACCGGCTTTGGAATGATAAATACAAATCTGGTTAACATTGAGGATACCTTTTTCCTGGAATAGACGAATTGAGGAAGTGATTTCATGATCATAAATACAGGTATGCGAACGGACATACCGGCATTCTACCATGAGTGGCTGATAAATCGAATAAAAGAAGGCTTTGTGCTGGTACGTAATCCTTACAACCCCTCTCAGGTGACCCGGTACAGTCTGTCCCCGGAGGTTGTTGATCTGATCGCATTCTGTACGAAGAATCCGGCACCGATGTTGCCGCATATGGATACATTAAAGCCATACGGACAATACTGGTTCGTTACTATTACGCCGTATGGGAAAGATATCGAGCCTAATGTGCCGGATAAGCAGAAAGTGATGGAAGACTTTAAGAAGCTTTCTGATGCCGTCAGTGTAGACAGTGTTGGCTGGAGATATGATCCGATCTTTGTGGATGATAAGCATTCCGTGGACTGGCATATAGAACAGTTTGAGCATATGGCGGCAACACTTTCAGGATATACGAAGACCTGTGTGATCAGCTTCATCGACATCTATAAGAAAGTGGAGCGGAACTTTCCGGATGCCAAGGAGGTTTTTAAGAAGGACAGACTGACGATCGGCAAAGCTTTTATTGAAATCGCAAAACAGCATGATATGATCATCAGACCGTGTGCGGAGGGAAATGACCTGCAAGCCTACGGTGCAGACTGCTCCGGCTGCATGACGGTAAAGACTTTTGAGACTGCTCTCCATGCAAGACTCGATGTTCCTAAACGAAGCAGGAATCAGAGGAACAATGAATGCGCCTGCCTTTTGGGAACCGATATCGGGGCATATGACACTTGCGGCCGTCTTTGCAGGTACTGTTATGCCAATACGAATGCGGCACTTGTGAAAGAGAACCTAAAGAACCACGATCCTAAGTCGCCGTTCCTGATCGGGAACAGTCAGCCCGGGGATGTAATCCATGAGGCAGAGCAGAAAAGCTGGATGGATCTGCAGATGAGATTGGAGATATGATGGTATATTATATTGGAAAAGGGCAATTTTTAAAGATAATAGTGAATTAATGACATTTCTATACAGGGCAAATACTGAACAAATGACATTTTTGTATAAAAATAATGTTGAACAAATGGCATATTTACAATAGAATTATGGTGAACAGATGAAAAATCTATAAGAGATATAAAGAGGTCATTATATGTTTAGAAGAAAAGTATTTGAAGAACTTACGGATTGGAAAAACAATTACGCACCAAAATATGCTGCGTTGCTTGAGGGCGCAAGGCGAGTGGGTAAATCCACCGTGGCGGAAGAATTTGCCAAGGCAAACTATAAATCATACATAAAGGTTGACTTTGCCAACATTACGCAGGAACTTCTGGATGTGTTCAAAGACATAGCTGATCATAAAGTTTTTTTCTTAAGATTACAGACTGTGACGGGTGTTACGCTATATCCAAGAGAGTCTGTAATTATTTTTGATGAAATTCAGCGTCAGCCACTGGTAAGGCAGGCAATTAAATACCTGGTTGCCGATGGAAGATATGACTATA
>DGSK01000011.1 GCA_002393955.1 Lachnospiraceae bacterium UBA4364
ATGTAACGGATAACTACGGGCTGTTAGCAATTAGTTTCCCGAGGCGTTGCATCGGTTCCGGTGCATATGCGAGTCGTCGTTCTCTTTCCACAGACTATATGTGGGAAGTTTTAGTTAGTAAAAAGTCCCTTCCTCTTATGAAAAAAGAAAGGGACTCCGCTGCTCAGAAACCATTGCCTTACCGCTTTACCTTGCAGCCTGCCACTCCTTCAGCCTGTCGATCATGTCCCCATAAACCGATGCATTATCGTTAAGCACCTGAGACGTAGCCTCCGCAAAAGGTGTCAGGTCCGGATAATTGATCTCCATGCCAGCTTCCTCAAGCTTGGATATAAGCTCCTCAGTCTGCTTTCGGTTGCTCTCACGGTCAGAAGCCGCACTGTTTAGTGCTGCCGCACTTACTATCTCCTGCTGCTCAGGAGTCAGTTTCTGCCATGTATTCTCGGATATTGCAAAGCACATTCCCGAATAAATATGATTTGTCACCGAAAGATACTTCTGAACCTCATACAGATTATTATTGTATATAACCGGAATAGGATTTTCCTGTGCATCATAAGTTCCGGCCTCAAGTGCCGCATAAAGCTCTGAAAATGCCAGGGGCTGGGGATTTGCACCCAGGGCTGTCATAGTTGACATTATGATAGGATTCTCCGGAGTACGGATCAGAAGCCCCTTCATATCCTCAGGCGAATTAACGGGGCCTATGGAATTGGTAACACACCTGAACCCGTTGTCATAGTGAGCCAGCACACGGATATTGTCGTCTATAAGCTTCGCTTCAGCCTCAGCCTCAATATCACTGTCCATGAATGCCCAGGCGGTATCAAAATCATCAAAAAGGAAAGGCATGGCTGAAATACCCATGGTAGGCTCATACAGAGAAAAATTCGATGCATCGGATATTACTATATCTATCTTGCCTGCCCCCATTGCCAGCGCATCTATCATGTCGGAATCACCGCCAAGCTCGCCGGAAGGATAGATCTTAGCTGTCACCTGACCGCCTGTCTTCTCCGCTATCTCGTCAGCAAATGCCTGGGCTGCGATATTTCTGGGATCGCTTTCGCCGGTAGACACACCGATCTTTAATTCTATAGGCCCGGATGAATTCTGTCTGGTGCATCCTCCTGCCAAAGATAAGGTTGTCACACCGGCCAGGGCCAGCGCCATGATCTTTCTTATTTTTATCATACTATCTCCTCCTATATCCCTTTCTCACACTTTTGCCTTACGATACGACAGACTTTCCATCCTCACCTTAACTGCATCCGTACATTCTTTTATCCGCTGGGGCGGTATATCGCAAAAACACTTCACGATTTCCTCATCCAGCTGTTTTCCCGAAGCGATCTTAAGCTCCGCTATTGCTTCTTCATAACTAAGGGACGGCCTGTAGGATCGCTCTCCAGTAATGGCCGAATAAGTATCAGCCACTGCAAGTATCCTTGAAGCTACAGGGATCTCATTTCCCTTAAGTTTATAATATCCGCTGCCGTCCACCCTTTCATGATGATAAAGAACCCAGTCACCGACACCTTTAAGAGCCGGAAGCGAATCCATTATCTCTTTACCTATTTCAGGGTGGCGCTGTATCATACGCCACTCCTCATCCGTAAGCTTTCCGGATTTATTCCTCACCTCTACAGGCACACCAAACTTCCCCACATCAAGAAGCAGTGCTGCATAGGCAAGCTTTTCCCTGTCCACCCGAAACCGATATGAAACAGGCAGGGCATCATATATCAGCAGGCTTAACTTAACGACATTCAGCGAATGGCCGTCAAGTCCGGGATCCCCGGCTTCCGCCACTCCCACGAGGGCCTGCATGATCTCAAAACGATCCTCTTTCATCTGCTTTAAAGCAATAAAAACCCCGACCCCCAGCACGATGATCAGTATGATTATAATATATTTTAAAATATCACCGCTCATACCAATCCTTCCTTTGTTTCGCTGAATGTTATCTGGTTCTTTCCTGCCCTCTTCGACCGATACAGTGCATCATCCGCACGGTTATATACCTTGTCTATATCATTATCATCTGCTGTAATCTCTGTCACGCCGAATGATGCATGTATTCCATTAAGTTCTCCAAAGCTCACGGCATTCAGGCTGTCAAGAATTGCCTGGAGACGGGCTTTTGCCCCTTCCCTGTCAGCCTCACCCCTTATCATCACAATAAACTCATCTCCGCCCAGACGACCCGCAAAGCTTAATTTCTGTTCCATTACCAGCTCGGAAAAATGTGCCAGTCCTTTCCTGTCATCACCCAAAGCTTCTGTATGACCGCCAAGACCTCCCATAATAGTCCGTCCCGTGATCTGCAGTGCCTTATCACCCATCTGGTGCCCCAGCTTATCATTTATCTGTTTAAAACTGTCCAGGTCCAGCAGGCAGACCACTATATAGTCCTCATGCGAACTTTTAAGGACCTCAGTTGCCATAGACATAAACCTTGCCCTGTTGAAAAGTGACGTCAGGGCGTCAAAGCTGGATTTGATCTCCAGCTCATTTGTGATCTGGATATTCTTAAGATATGTGACGAACTGCTGCAGCCTTGTCCTCTGCCTGGTATAGTGCAGGACCAGAGAAAGGGACAACACCAGCACCGTGTAGAAAATATCCTCATTTACTATTGAAGGAGGTTTTTGCTGAAAACGCAGCGGCGAGAAGCCATACTTTACGCTCAGCCAGAAGGCGATTGAAAATATGGTTAACGCTATGCTCATATTTACGACTGTATCAATATAGGAAACAGCAATAAGTACCAGAAGGACATAAAAGAGAATTGCCGGTTTCTGTGGCTGGGCTATCGATACTAGCAAGCTGAAACCCATCATAAGTAGCATGCTCGGATATATAAAAAACTGGAACTGCCATTTAGGATTCTTTAGACAGAGTACAACATATATTTCCTCTATCAAAGCCAGAACAAAGAAACATACGAATGTGCCTATTCCCACACGGTCAAGTCCGTTCATGTTGTAACGCACAAAGACACTGGATACCGCGTAATTATCGTATATCCTGATTCCCAGGAATATCAGTGTAACCGCCAGGAGCCAGCTGTTCATGAACATCATGTGCTTGAGGTTCGTCAGCTGGATCTGGGGCTTACAGTCCCTGTATGTATCCCTGCTGTATCCATAGTAAATGAATGAGGTTGTATTCATAGGTAAATTTTACCACATACTTGCCAAAAAAGGGAAAGAATTATAGACTATTAGTGGTGAAATGTAACTATTCAGGACATCCTATTATTAGACAGGAGAATTATACACATGTGGACTGCTGATAACTGGAAAGACTATAAAGTAATAGACTGTACCGATGGTGAAAAACTGGAGCGCTGGGGCGAATATCTTCTGGTACGTCCGGATCCGCAGGTCATATGGCAGACCGGCCATAAAAATCCGGCCTGGAAAAAGGTAAACGGCCATTACCACCGTTCAACAAAAGGCGGCGGTGAATGGGATTTCCGTGACCTTCCAAAAGAATGGACCATAGAGTACGATCTCACCCCTGCCGGCAAAAAGCTCTGCTTCCATTTAAAGCCTTTTGCATTTAAGCATACAGGCATTTTTCCTGAGCAGGCAGTCAACTGGGACTGGGCTTCCGGGCTCATAGTCCGCGCCGGAAGATCCAAAAACGCTGAAGGCTCCGACAGCCGTGTCCGTGTTCTTAACCTCTTTGCCTATACCGGCGGAGCTACTGTTTCCGCCGCAGTTTCCGGTGCCTTTGTGACACATGTGGATGCAGCAAAGGGAATGGTGGCCTGGGCAAAAGAAAACGCCGAAAGCTCCGGCTGCAGACAGACCTCCATCCGCTGGATAGTTGACGACTGCCTTAAATTTGTGGAAAGAGAAATCCGACGCGGCAACACCTACGACGCCATCATTATGGACCCGCCCTCCTACGGAAGAGGCCCCGGCGGCGAAGTATGGAAGATCGAGGATGCGGTATTCCCGCTGATCTGCAAAGCCGCAGAATTGCTTTCCGACGAGCCGCTTTTCTTCCTTATTAACTCCTACACTACCGGATTACAGCCGGCAGTGCTCTCCTACATGCTGAACACAGCCCTCACTGCCAAACGGGGCGGCCATGTGGAAAGTTCAGAAATCGGGCTTCCTATAGAAGGTTCTGACACCCTCATTCTTCCGTGTGGAGCCTGCGGAAGGTGGGTACCGTAGAGAGGCCTGCACATAGAACGATTATTCTTTGATGAAATATCTATTATAATAATAGCTTGTGCTACCATATACGGTAGGCGGTTAGCCCTCTCTGGAGGGCATTGTGTCCCTCCGGACAAAAAATCCGTTTGAACACTTTGTTCATACGGAAATCTATGAGGAGGGCGTGAATATGCAGTATTCCCAATTTACATAATACCCTGATATAGTTTATAATATATATATGAATGTCGCTGAGCTTTCCACAAATGTATATCAGGTCGCAGGACTGAAAAATACGGATATTCTGCAATTCCGCAGTTATCCCGGCAAGCCTTCGGCCTCTGTCACCGGAAATTCTGAAACAAGAAGTTTTTCGGAGATACTTTCAGATCATGTTTCCAAAAACACACAGAGTGTTTCCGCCACGCAGGCCTACTCGGATATGAGCGCCGATGCCGCCTCTGCATTAAAGGCGTCCCTTTCCGATACGGAACTTGACAGCCTCAGGGCATCTTTAAATGCTGATGACCTCGCTCCTGATGTGGTGAATGCGCTTACTGATGATAACGGAAATATTGCCGAGGCGCTTTTAGATACACTTCTTAATGACACGGATAATGACGATGATAATTCTTCCGTGCTTGAATCTTACGAATCATCCTCAGATAGCCTGAATAAACTCCTTACGGACACGAAGCTGGCACAGGAATATTTAAGCTCTTTCTCCGGACGCAATCTGATAAATGAACTTGCAAACAATATGATCGCAGGTGTTGCGACAAGCGTGTGACTGCTGCCGTCCTTTTTCTTCCATTTTACCGAATGGATCTGATTCCCTCTATGTCTTCTTAAAGAACTGAAATGTTCCCCCTATCAGTACCATCGCCCCTGCTATGGCATAAAACACTTCTATCCCCGGCTCAAAGAGTCCCGATACTCCCTCCGCCATTAAGAATGCCCCTGCTGCGCTGGTAAAGATTATTATTATCACATCTCCGAATATGTTTACCAGAACAGACACCACTACAGCCGCCAGTGATGCGATCACCAATCCTGTCTGCAGTACATTCAGTGCCTCAGATATCTGATCTATCACAGGCTGTGCATACTCCGCCGACATTTCACCGGTTGCCGCCGATATATCTCCATGGTTAAATATTTTTGTTATCCATATCTGAATCAGCGCCCCGGTATCCGGGATATCGCTTATTGCCTTTCTCGCCATGATGAGTGCAGACCTGGCAAAACATCCTGCCACGGCAAGGTAAGTGCACACTCCTGCTGTAACACATAAACCTGCCTTATATCGTCTTAGTCCTGCATATCCTGCCACAACAGCCACCACTGCTGCCGCCACATACACCCAGACACTGTCCCAGTTTTTTCCTATCTGAAGCACGGTACCGCCTGCCAGTACAGCGCAGGCACAGAACTGGACTATCTTGCAGAGGTTCAGCCCCTGGAAACACAGTACACCGCCGGCCGCAATAAAAAACAGGGCAACAGCCCATCCCGGCATTGCCGCTATCTCTGAATTTATGCTGTTTCCCATCCACGCTGCGGTTTCTTCAGCCACTCCCATATATTGCCCGCATTCCATCTTATGATCAGCTCGCCAAAAGTTTCCTAACCCCAAATTCCGAAAAAAACAACTGATAGGCCTCTACGAGAAATTCTCACTGCTTATATGTTACCGTAAACATTATCTCTTCCCTTTTCCGGTCATAGCTTACCTGTATATTCGCATTCATTTTCGCACACATTTCCTCCGCTATGGAGAGTCCTATACCAAATCCGCTCTTCTTGCTGTTGTGGGATTCATCCTCTCTGTAAAATCTCTCGAAGAATCTTGTATAGTCTACGGTTGTTCCGGCCTTATATGTATTCTGTACATAAAGCTTTGCACCCTTGCCCATATACCCCTTTTCGAGCTTTACCAGGACCCGTCCTCCGTCATCACAATACTTTGAAGCATTATCTATAAGAATGGATGTCACTTCCTGTACGCCATTCTGGACAGCCTTCACAGTAAGCCCCTCTTCTATGTTCAGCTCATATTTCTTCCCTGCCCCTTCTACTACCGAAGCAAAGGACTCAGCCTGATCCTTGACTATACCTGATATGTCTACCGACGAAAAGACCTGAACATCTTTCTCATTAAGCTTGGAAAGCACTACCAGATTCGAGACCAGTTCGTTAAGCTTCTTTATCTGCCTGATATTCGATTCCGTCCATTTGGTTTTGCCGGAGGTCATCTCTATCATCTCTGTATTGGCTGAGATAACAGTAAGAGGTGTTTTCAGCTCATGGCTTGCATTGGTTATGAAACGTTTCTGCCTCTCCTGGTTTTTAATAAAAGGATCCATGAGCTGCTTGGAAAAATATATGAAAAGCAGACAGAATACCAGAAGTATAACTCCTGCAACTACCAGCAGGTAAGAATATATCTGCTGAACTATCAGATATCTTGATGTATAGTCTACGAAAACGTAGAGTCGGCTTCCGTTTCCCTTTTCCATGCTGTCATAATAATATACATTGTTCTCATGGAAAAACTTTCCAGACTTCCAACTCGTATCAGTAAAAAGCTTCCGTATAGACTCCGCTATAGACATATCGATGTCATTGGTCACTCCCTCATATATGGAATATGCTATCTCCTCCGCCTCAGCCTCCTCTATGGAAAAGATATGCTCCGTATTGACATGGGTGATATTTCCATCCTTATCGGTTATCACACTGAAATACCTGGTTTCATACTGCAGTTCTTCCGACAATCCTCCGGGCATCCTCTTGCTGCCTATAGCCCATACCATGTCCGGCGGCATTTCACCGCCGTTTTCAAGCAGCACAGTCAGCATGGTATTTACCTGCGCATCAAAAAAATTGTCCGTAAGAAAAAATACCATGGAAAGAACCAGGGTAAGACATATAAGAAGCGTAAGTGCCGCCAACGATACAAATTTCACTCTTAGTTTTGCAAGCATATCCCGCTAAGCCTTCCACACTGCAGCAAAACAGCATTTTATCCATACATTATACGCTCAGTTTCAGAGTCTCTTCAGTCATTCCGTACCAGCCAGGCGGTATGATTGTCCCTTTTCTCCCTCAATAGTCGCAGCTGCACCTACTGCACGCAGCTTATTCTTAAGAAATGACACATACAGCCAGACTGCTTCTTCATCTGCATTATCTTCGTTCTTCCAGAACTTTTCTATAAGTTCCTCCGAAGAAAAATCCTTTTCCGGGTTATTCATAAAGAATCCCAGCATGTGACTCTCCTTAGCCGGAAGCCGTATGGAGTTCTGCCCCGTAAGTTCCTCTTTATCGGTATCCAGAGTTATGTTATATACAGATATTACCTTCTGCGTATTTGCCCGGCTTCTCCTTGTCATGGCTCTCACCCTGGCCAGTAATTCTCCCACTGCAAAGGGCTTGGTCAGGTAATCATCTGCACCTGCATCCAGACCATTTATCCTGTCATCCACCTCTGTCTTTGCCGTAAGGAAAAGCACAGGCGTATCATTGCCGGACTCCCTTAGTTTCTTTAATGCCGTTATCCCATCCATTACCGGCATCATTATGTCAGACACAATGGCCGCATACTCTTTTGAATTTGCCTTTTCAAGCATCTGCGCACCATTTTCCGTCACATCCACAGTATAACCGTTAGCATCAAGCACGGCTTCTATGACATCCTTAAGATCTTCTTCATCTTCTGCTACAAGTATATTCATCACTTACCTCTTTCCTGCTTTTTCCTCAGCTTCCGCGTATCATATCCTTCAGCGTCTGCATGGAAATATCGCAGCTTGCCAGTTCTCCTGCACAGCGTTTCAGTTCTTCCGCTATGATCGCACTGTTCTTTATATCTTTCTTATATCTGAGTTCATGCTCCAGCGCCGCCCAGGTATCCATCGCTATAGTACGGAGCTGTACCTCAATATAGTATTTCCCGGGATCATTGCCCGCCGCATCCGGTACATCACTCTCTACCTCGAGCAGCATATGGTAACTCCTGTAACCATTGGGTTTCGTCGCGCTTATATAATCCTTTTCCTTTACAACGGTTATACCTTCCATCTCCCGTATCTTTCGCACATTCTTCATTATGTCGTCGATGAAAAGACATATAACTCTTACACCTATGGCGTCGTGCACCACCTTCAGAGCATTATACGCTGTCATCTCCACCCCGATCTTATTGCATTTTTCCTGCATGCTCTCCACGGACTTGATACGGCTGGAAAGATGCTCGTAAAGCTTATCCCCGCCATCGTCTTTCGCAGTCTCTTCGTACCGCCTGACGAAATCATCCGCTATCTTTGTCAGGTCATCAATATAATCTGCATATTCCTTCATTATTTCCGTAACCTCTCAATACACCATCAATCTTTATGCTATATGCTGCACCGTCAGCAGCTGATCTTCAATAACGTGGAATTCCCATGCAGCAGCATTTCTTCAGAATCAGCCGGGATAAAAACGCAGTCTCCCTTGAAAAACGGAAGCACATCCTTTCCTTTGCTTCCTCCCTTAATAATACCGCATCCGTCTACGCATAACAGCACTGCAAAGGAATTAGCCTCAGTCTTTATCCCTGCCATCTGCTTTATGCGCTCGGTATTCAGCATCATGCGTTCCATCTGAAAATACTTGCATCTTCCCAAAAGCTCCGTAGCATAACCGGGCCTGAATTTCAGTACCCTCATGGGCTGCTTCGGTTCCGATGCCCCGGACAAATTCATTACATCCAGTGCCTTATCTACATGAAGTTCTCTTTTATTGCCGTTTTTATCTACCCTGTCATAATCATACAGCCTGTAGGTCAGATTGGAATTCTCCTGCACCTCAGCTATCACCGCACCATTTCCTATGGCATGAACAGTCCCCGCCTCTATAAAAAACACATCATCCTTGTGAACCTTTACCTTCTGCAGATATCTGGTGAGATTTCCTTCACTTATGGCTTTTTTCACCTTATCCGCAGTCATGGAATGTCTGAAACCGTATATAAGAGACGTGTTCTGAGCTGCATCTATCACATACCACATTTCTGTCTTTCCACGCTGACCGTTTTCATTCACTCTGGCATACTCATCCGTCGGATGTACCTGTACCGACAGGTCGCTGTCAGCATCTATGAGCTTTACAAGTATAGGAAGGTCATCATAGCCGTTCTCCCTCGGATGAGTTCCCAGATATTCCGGGTGTTCCTTCAGGACATCAGAAAGAAGCCTGCCTTTATATTCACCGCTTGCAACAGTGCTCACTCCGTCCGGATGGGTACTGCACTCCCAGGTCTCAGCAAGCGGTGCGGTATCCGTCTCCTTGCAGAAATCATCCTTGAGACGCCTGCCGCCCCAGAGATAATCCTTCTCTGCAGGCTTTAAGAGAAACGGCATTATGGAATTTTTTTCATTATTTTTCAGTACTGACTTCATTCATGTATTTATCTGTCAACTCATCCCCATGGGATCAAACTCACATAGGGTAATCCTTTTTTATATGGTTTCCCGAATTTACCATCCGTATGTCCCAACAGCAGGTGCTTTAGCCATCAGGAACAGTTACAATATCATATATCCAGTTTATACTTTGTCTTATCGTGCACGCTTATGGCTTCACCGATCTGAACCTCTATAAGGCACAGTTCTGTCTCCGCCACCACCGTATGCCTGCATCCAGCGGCCATAGTCACCACATCTCCGGTTGATACCGGCTGCTTCATACCATCCACAATTACCGTTCCCCTGCCGGATACGATATTCCATATCTCGTCCCTGTGCGCATGGGAATGGTAATTCATAGCCTTTCCCGCAAGAACGGTTATCTTATTGGTCATGCTGCCCGGTCCCACATCCAGCACCCTGAAGCTCCCCCAGGATTTATCGGCAAACATAACCTGCTGTTCTATCTTATCAACCACCGGCTTATTATGGCTTGAAGCCTCTTTATCCGAAACAAACACGCCTTCTGCCGAAGCAGCCACCACCACATTTTTCAGCCCCATACATACGACAGGCACATCAAGTTCATTCACGACGTTTACATTCTCGCAGCTGCTGTCAACCACGGTCTTGCCCGTTGCGGAATCGTCCATGGCCTCCGTCAGGGTATTCCATGTTCCCAGATCTTTCCATGCACCGTCAAATTCCAATACGCTTACCTTTTCTTCTGCTTCAAGAATCTCCCTGTCAAAGCTTATTGCGTTAAGCGTATCATACTTTTCGTACAGATCCTCGTAGTCCGTAAAGTCGATCTTTTCATGGGCTTTCTTCAGGATATATCCCATCCTGAAGACAAATACGCCCGCATTCCACAAAGCCCCCTGCGCGATATATTCCTTCGCCTTTTCCTCGCTGGGCTTTTCATGGCACACCCCGTAAAACCTGCCATCCTTCTTTTCCACCGGCAGAATGTAGCCGTACTTTTCCGCAGGATATGTCGGCTTCGCCCCGATCACACATATATCAGCCGATTCTTCTGAAACAGCAAGCTTTTCCAGATTCTTAAGCGCCTCGAAGTAATCATCTTCCACGTAAGGATCCACGGGGCACACCATCAGAAACCGGTCCTCAGCCACATGCTTTATTTCATGCAGAAAAACAGAAGCAAGAACAATTGCCGGAAACGTATCTTTTCTGCAGGGTTCAACTGACAGAGAAATGTTTTCGCCTATCTGGCTGTGGAGTGCCGCCACCTGTGCACGGGAGGTGGCAACAGTCACGTCCGCTTCGCTGTCAGCAGAAACTATGCCACGGTACATTCTCTGCACCATGGATTCCACCGTTCCGTCATCTCTTTTTAATATCTTTATAAACTGCTTTGATCTGTTATCATTTGACAGCGGCCAGAGTCTTTTCCCTGATCCGCCGGAAAGAAGTATCACATTCATTATCATTAGCCCCCGTTATTTTACAGTAAGTAAGATCAGATATTTTAAATTCATTTTACGAAGATACATGATCGTACATATCCTTTATTGTATCCCGCAGGCTATAGACTGCACGCCACCCGGTATCCTTTTCTATCTTACTGTTGTCAGACTCAAACTTAGGCGTATCTATTGGACGCATACGGCTGGGATCTACTATTATGTCCGCCTTCACGCCGCTTATTTCCTCAAGCATCTCTATCACATTCCGCACGCTGACAGCATTTCCCCTGCCCGCATTGTATATCTCGCCGCCTTTTCCTTTGTCAGCGATTTCAATAAAGGCCTGGGTCAGGTCACGCACATCAGTATAGTCACGCTCTATATTTATATTGCCCACATGTAGTTTGAATTCTTTTCTGCCCTCCCTTGCTGCCCTCGCAAACTGCATGCAGAAATTAGAAACCGAAAACCGCTTGCTCATGCCTGGCCCTATTTCATTAAATGTCCTCAGTGTGATCACATCCAGCCCGTAAGCCCTGTGGTAGATATTTGCAAGCAGTGCCTGACAGACCTTTGTGGACGCAAAGATATTATTAGGCCTTGGCTGCAGTTCCTCTGACATGGGTATGCGGTCAAAATCATTGCGTCCGTATTCCTCACCTGATCCTGCCATTATTATCCTTGGCTTATACCCATCTATGCTCCTTACCGCATCAAAAAGGTTCAGCGCACCTATCACATTGATATCCACAGTCTCCGCAGGTTCTTTCCATGCATAGCCAACGGAATTCTGCACCGCAAGGTCATATATCACATCAGGCATATAGCTTTTCAGCACGGAAATGATGCCTTCCTTATCCAGCACGTCCATTTCTACCCATTCGGTGCACTTCTCCGATCCGGCATATTTAGCCAGATCATCATTCTCAATATCCGTCTTCTTCAGATATGTTGCAGTAACATCTTCTCCGCATCTTATAAGCCTTGGGATAAGGTACCTTCCGAAAAGGCTTGTGCCACCTATTATGAGAGATTTATTCTTGTCTGTATCTGTCATGCTCACTTAAGCAACTCCTCATTCTCACGGAAATAATCCAGGGTATCGGCTATGGTCTGTTCAAGCTTTATCTGCGGTCTCCACCCCGTGGCCTTGTAAATCTTTGACACATCAGGTTCTATGATCGGAACATCAACAGGTCTGAGTTTCTCTTTATCAACAACCGGTTTTATATCAGCCCCGCTTATCTTTATTATCAGATCCAGTATATCAGCGATCTTTACCGCTTTTCCCGTGCCTACGTTATATGTCTCACCGGGCAGGCCAAACTGCGCCAGCGCCGTATAGGCATTTACCACATCACGCACATCCGTAAAATCCCTCATAGCGGACAGGTTTCCCACATGTATTTCCGGAGATTGCAAACCTTTTTCCACTCTGACTGCCTGCCGGCAGAAATCAGCAACAACAAAGACCGGTGACTGTCCCGGTCCCATATGGTTAAAGCTCCTGGTCATGATCAGCTGCAGGTTATATGCCTGCGCGTAAACCGTTGCCATCATATTCTGTCCGGCCTTGGTTGCCGCATAGATATTTCCCGGGCGAAGGAACTGTTCTTCCTTTACAGGCACCTCCTCCGGGCGAACATATCCGTATTCCTCACCCGAACCGGCGAGGATCACTTTCGGGCTGTATTCCAGCTGTCTTAATGCATCCAAAAGATTAAGCGTTCCCTTTACATTGACGCTCACGGTTCCGGCAGGATCCTTCCACGACCTGGATACCGAGCTCTGAGCCGCCAGATGGAAGATGCACTGAGGGTGTTCATCCTGAAGCAGGGCAAGAACAGCTGCCGGATCCATTATGTCAAGCTCCCTCACTTCACCCTCTGAAAAACTGTCCGTATTGTGATTCTGTATGGTACCTACAACTTCATATTTAAGATTTTCACGCACCGCTTTTGCAAGATAAGGGCCCACAAAACCTGATGCACCTGTTATAAGAGCTTTCATAAAACCTCATTTCGTAACCGTCAGGACCTGTCGGGGTACGCCCGCATCAGCAAATGCTTCCGGCAGTCCTAAACAGTCATCTCACTTCATCTTTGCGATGATATATCTGGGTCTGCGTTTCACCTCATCGTATATCTTGGCCAGGTAAAGTCCTACAATCCCTATGCCTATCATGATCACACTTGCACTGAAAAGCTGCAAGAGAATTACCGTAGTAAAGCCTTCTGCCGCAGTCCCGCAGAAATACCGTACAAGAGTCTGTATTCCCAAAGCAAAGGCAAATATAAGTGACACAATTCCTATCCCTGTTATTAAATGCAGGGGAACAGCAGAATATTCCACAATATTATTAACCGCATATTTAAAGAGCGCAGATGTACTCCACTTGCTGCTTCCGACTTCCCTGTCCCTTACGTCAAATTCAACAGAAGTCTTTTTATATCCTATCCATGATGAAAGTGCCCGGAAGAATACATGGTATTCCGGAAACATAAGCAGAGCGTCCACTGCCCGTCTGTCCAGAAGCTTAAAGTCAGAAGCTCTGTACATATCGATCTTAGTAGCCCTGCTCATTATCCCATAGAATGTTCCGGCACTAAACTTATGAAATATCGACTCACGTCCACGACTTTTCTTTACACCTTCTACAATCTCATATCCGGACTCCCAGAGACGATACATCTCTATCAGGACTTCCGGCGGATGCTGAAGGTCACAGTCCATTACAGCAGCACAGCCTCCCCTGGCAGCGCCAAGCCCCGCAAATATAGCAGCTTCTTTGCCAAAGTTCCTGGAAAAGCAGACATATCTTACTGAAGGATTCTTCACGGCAGCTTCCTCAATACGATCCTGCGTCAGGTCAGATGAGCCGTCATTAACAAAAATAAGCTCATAAATGATGCCCGCATCATCCATCAGAGCTTTTAAAGTTTCTGCTGTCTTAATGATCATCCCCTCCTCATTATAGGATGGGATAACCACTGACAGCATCTTATTATCCTGTTGTAAATCAGATTTATCCATAGTTGTGAATTATTATACCATAATTGCATGGCGTTCGCCATTCCCCGCTCACTTATTCCCATGCAATTAACGTACAACATCCTTGTTGTACCATAATAACGCAGCGTTCGTCATCCCCCGGTCATACGCTCCGCACACTCAGGCAGCAGTTTTACTACATTTCAAATCTGGATATGATTTCCTTAAGCTCTGCCACTGCAGCCTTGCACTGTTCCACCTTAGCCATGCTGTCCGTAGTATCCGATACCATATCGGATGTCTTGCCCGCTATATCGGATATACCTCTGGTGGACTCATTGACGGTATTGTCTATGCCGTTTATAGCAGCAGCTATACGGTCAATTGCTTCGTTCAGACTGTCAATGCTGCTTCGTATGGTATCCATGCTCCGGCCGAAGCTTTCTGCATCCTCACGGTACTGCACGCTCACCTTGCCGAACTCCTCGTAATCCGAAAGTACATTGCTTTCCAGGAAACTGGTTGTTTCTGTAAGACACTCCGCCATCTGGTTAACTGCCGAAACCACCTCGGTTACAATGTGGCCAATGTCACTTACTGCCGAAGAGGACTGCGTAGCCAGGTTACCTACTTCTGTAGCAACAACAGCGAAGCCTCTTCCTGCTTCACCTGCCCTGGCTGCCTCTATGGACGCATTCAGTGCTAACAGGCTTGTCTGCGAAGATATCTCCATTATAGTTCCGGAAAGAGCATTTATCTTATCAACAGACTTGGATGCCTGTATTGCCTTTTCTGATTTTTCCTTAACTGACTCATATATCTCTATGGTCTTCCGGCTTGCTTTTTCTGTTGTTGCCGCAAGCTCTGTTGCACGCTGGGACACCTCTCTTGACAGGCTGCTGCCGTCCGCAGCCAGCTTTTCAATGCTCTGGGCGCTATCCTGTATATCTCCGATATTACCTGTGATACCGGCAGTGGTAGCTGCAGTCTCCTGCATACCTGCGGCCAGTTCTTCCGTCGTAGCGGAATTGTCCTGGCAGATATTGCCCACATTCCTGATTGTAAGATCCAGATCATCAACATTGGAATCAATACTCTGTCCTGCACCTTCAATGGACTCCACAACACCCCTCAGGCTTTCGTGCATCCGCTCCACAGTCCTTGAGATAACTCCCACTTCATCAGACCGCTTAGCCAGAGCCTTAGCAGTTTTGTCATCAGAGAAATCAAGCCCCGCTATATTATTTATAACAGGAACAAGCGCATTTATTCCCGTCATTAACATCGACGAAACAAGGATTATCGCAATTATAGCCACTATCAGGCAGAGCACTGCATATATTATCATCTTGTTGCGCATCTTTGACACGCTCTTAAGCATCTCTGCCTTATCTGCAGTAACTATCACTATATTGCCATCATTTGTGAAAGAATAACCGGCTACTTTATTTACACCTTTGTATTTGTAAATGCATGAACCGTCAGGAACTTCCTTTCCCGCCTGGAGGTCTGCAACTATCCCCTTTACCGCATCATTTTCCACAGGCTGGCCGATCTTCTCGGGGGTCTTATGCCAAAGCATGGTGCCGTCAGGTGCAACCATGTATGCATAGGATCCTTCAACGCCTGTCATCTCAATCTTGCCAATAAGAGAATCGTAATCAATCTTTACAAGCTCATCATAATCAGAAGTAACAAGTACTATATTTCCGGTATCTGTAAATGAATATCCCGCAAGCTTTTTGGAGTCCTTATAATCATAGATTACATATCCGTCCTCAACAGTCTTTCCGGCCTGAAGGTCTGCAACTATCCCCTTTACCGCTGCATTTTCCACAGGCTGGCCGATCTTTTCCGGAGTGGGATGCCATAACATCGTTCCATCGGGAGATACCATGTATGCATACGAGCCTTCTGCCACATCTATCTTTATATTTCCTATAAGGGAATCGTAATTGATCTTCATGAATGCATCATAATCAGCCGTAACGATCACGATGTCACCGGTTTTTGTGAATGCATATCCGGCAAGCTTTGTTGCTTCCTTGTATTCATAGAATATCGCACCGGGCTCTACTTTTTTTCCTGCCTGGAGATCTGCAACTATGCCTTTTACTGCCGCATTTTCTACAGGCTGGCCGATCTTTTCGGTAGTCTGATGCCAGAGCATGGTGCCGTCAGGACTTACCATGTATGCGTATGATCCCTCAACGCCCGATATGGTCACATCACCAAGCACAGATTTAAGTGTCGCCCTGTCCGGACGTATTCCGTCCACCGTCACCTTGTCAATGGCATGAGCCGTATTGACCGCCAGATCGAAGGCATAATTCTTGTAGACTTCTTCACCGAACTCCCGGGAAAAATCTATGGAAACCGCAGCTTCCTCCGCAAGATTCTTGGCATATCCGCCATATGCCTCCTCTCCAAATTCAGTGGCAAAATCCACCGCCACAGCAGTTTCCTGCGCCAGGTTAAGGGCGTAATTCAGATAAGTATTCTGCATCGACTTTGATGCATTTAAAACGCCGCTGATAACCTGTATCAGTATTGCGACAAACAGTATTCCGCCTGCAAAAAAAGCAATCTTGGTACTCAGCCTTGAAAAGAAACCGATACTTTCGGCTTTCGCGGCCGTTCTTGAAGAACTGACTTTAGCTTCCATTCCCATTACCCCCCATATTTTTTTTAGATTTGTTTTTATGAAAAATGAAAACCTTTTCCGTAATATTTTATCATAGGCGTAATGCACAGTCTACAAAAATGTATTAAAAATAATACAAAAGACGCCGGTTTTTCCCGGCACCTTTCAGAAATCCACCAGAAAGATTCCTATCCTTATCATGTGGAAACCGCCCTTTTGCTCCACGCTTATTACTTTTCCCTTAAGAAGCTTGCCGGCATCCATAAGACGGGCAAAAACCACATTATCCTTTTCCGGCACATAGCCAAGCTTTTGTCCGGCATCGTTAAGTACCAGTATCGCTTTATCATCGAATTTATTATCTTCCCGCCTCAGGTTCAGCATATCACCCGCCTTTACGCCCTCAAGTACCTCCGGATCCTTTAAGTGGGTGGTTCCTGCGACATATGTGTCAAAAAGATGGATTTCCTTTATCAGAGGTTTCAGTACATCTCCCAGCTCATGGCTTTCCACTAAGGACACCATTCCGCTCTCAGTCTTTGTCAGTTCATTTGCCATGCTATCACGCCTCCGTTCCCCATTATCTCTGCCAGCATATCCTCAAGCTGCCTGTCATAATCCTCATATGACTTAAGCTCCTCTGCAAGACTTTCTTTCTTTGCCTCTACCGCTTCCGGATCTTCCAGCAGGTACTTGTACTGATAAGGATCCGTCTCGCATATCTTCTTTATCTGTGCCTTAAGTGAAATGATCTTTTCCTCAATATCAGGGATTTCGCTTATCTCCATATCCAGCCCCAGTTCATCCAATGCCTTATTCACTAACAGCTCACACTCCGTGAGTCCCTCAAGATCATTGCACTCATATGCGGCAACAGCCCTGTTCCAGAGTTCCTTAAGCACCGGCTCTTCATTTGTCTTTGGGAAAATATCCGGATGTATCCTTTTTGCGATCCTGTGATAAGTTTTTCTGATCCTTAACAGTTCAGACTGTGTTATCCTGCCTCTCTCCCGGGCATTTTCATTTTCCTGTATCATTTCTTCAAGCTGCTTCCGGTATTCTTCCATTTCCTTTTTAAGAAAAGCCTGCAGAGCAGCCTGGTCGACCGCCTCCCCTCTGTTGATAGCAGCCTGACAGAATGCTATCATCTTTTTCTTGCGTATGCATTCAATTTTCTTTCTGAATACAGAAAGGATAAGCTCCCCGAATGTCCGGATGTATTCCTGATTCATCTGAAAAGCGATCTTCTTCAGACGGTCCCGTTCCCTGATAAGTTCCACATATTTATCATAAGCAGCATTTCCCAGCCATATCATCTCACTCATTCCAGTACCTCCCATCCATATAGCTCATTGTACAGTTCTGTAAGCTTACTGTCAGCGATAACCGCATTCTTAAAAAATTCATCCCTGTCCCGGTACCACTTATCATTAAAATGCACTGTACACATTCCGTCCTCATCCTGTGACTCTATGATATAAATAGTATCTTCATAGTCAAACTTTATCACATGCGGGCTTTTCAGCAGGTAATACAGATCAAAAAGATCGAATTCCTCATAATCAAAATCCGTCAGCTCATACAGGTCGTCTATCAGCCACTTCATTATGTTCAGGTTGCCAAAGAAATCGCTGCAGCTTATTCTCCTGGCCAGATAGTCCTTTGCTATCACATAGAGGTCTATCGCATCTTCAATCCTCCCCTGCTTCTTCCTTATCCCCGCAAGCCTTGTGGAAATCTCCGGAAACGGATCGAACAGACTTCTGAAGGACGTCACTCTGTTCTCATAAAGATCTTCTATGATCTCTACGTACTTGTCATAGTCCTTTTCCACATAGTAGCCGTTCTTGTACATATCAGCCACCTTATAGGCCGCCACTGCGTTTCCTTTATCCATCATCCGGGAGAAACACTCATAGGCTTTTTTATAGTCCTTTTCCCCGGTACGTCCATAGTACCAGATATAGCCAAGACATTCATAGGCGTCGTCGTAATCCATCGCCTTTGCCATTTCGTAATACTTAAGTGCCAGGTCAAACTCCCGTTTCCCATAATAATGACCGCCCAGCCACATCATATACCGGGGATCATGCTCAGTATCGATCAGGAACTGCAAAGCCTCGATAAACATAAACTCCTCTTCCTCGGAATGAACTGACTTTTCCTCAAATTTCTCTGCTATCGTGCGTGCTTCCGCTGCTGTCATACAGGCCTCCTTCCATTATCCCGCTGCAAAACTCAGTGTTGGCTTTTTTAGAAAAAAGTATGCTTCGAGCTAACATTTACTTTTTCATTTAAACTTTCATTTATCCCTATTGTAGCAAATGACTTATCCTATAAAAATGGGAAACAGGCGTTCGTGAGGTTCGTGAGGCACTTATGCGTAAAAATGCATAAAAAAAAGCTGCCGCTCTACTGAATTTAATCAATAAAGCGGCAGCTTTCTCCGTTTTCCTGCTCTGTCACTAAAGCAAGTCTGTTGTCCCTGGTCAGTACTGTCATTAACTGCAGCACTTATTGAACGTGCAGAATTATGTCTTAAGTACTTATCCTCTATAACTCCCCTGCCTCTTTCAGCCAAGCAAGTATTGTCTCGATATCGATATCCATGATTTTGGCAATACGCCTCGTATCAATACCATCCTGATACATGCTTATCGCAACTTTTTTTGCCCTCGACACATCTCCTTTCTCATATCCTCTTTTCTCGATTGCATCCAAAACATCACACATATTATGAAGTTCTCCTTTCTCGCTTGCTCCGTTTTCTTGCTCTGCCACTGAAGCAAATCTGTTGTCCCCGGTCAGTACTGTCATTAACTGAAGTACTTCACGAACATGCTTCATTTCTTCATGTGAGCCTGTATAAGTCCTTGTCCTCTGCTTCTGTACAAAGTAATCTGCCACATACCTGAAATCACTGTGAAAACCTTCCAGCTGTTCGTCAGTCAAATACGCAATCTCGTACAGATTGATCGCATAATCATTCACCAGCCCCTTAAACTCCGGTTTAAGCGTATCACCAAGTGCCTCATGCAGTGTACGTGCCTTATCCCAGTGTTTCTCATAACCGAAATATAGCACAAGGGTTATTACAGGGCATCGCTCTACTATTTTTCTGCGAATTCCTTTCTCGTCAGTTTCATACCTAATCTGGTCACGGTATGCCAGTCCATCATATCCGATCACCCGCATTGGCATATCGTCTTCCGGCACAGTTTGATTTTCTATACCCAACAGCGCTATGCGGATATTATTTGTCCTCCAGTACTTTGACACATCACGCTCCAACTCACGGAAACCGGTGTCACCACGATAAACTCCCCTGTCCGGTGCTTGTCCAAGCTCTGTCTCGTCAACGAGTTTCTTACCACCGAAGACCAGGTTGTTTACTATGTCAGCAAAGACATCGTTACATGATATCAGTGCTTTTTCAGTTATATCTTTTTCGCCCATATAACTTTACTCCTTTCAGTTTAGCACTATTCAACGCTGTTCTCAATGTATATGTATTAGCGTATTCATCCTCTCTCCTTTCCCGATGCTATCTGGAATCTAAGAAAATTTAAGAATGGAAAGGATTACAGGAATCCAAAAAGACGTCTTCAGAAAGCCCCAAGCATCGTATATTTATCATTTTGTGGTATACGCAGCAGGCGAACACCCGTTACGGTTCTTGGCAGACTACCAATAACAATTTGTAGACTATCAGAAATAGAATTGTTTGTCAACGCATGCTTTCCATTGGATTATACAATTATGGATCTTGCCCCTTCATTTGCCTTCATTAGCCTTCAAACGACCTATACCATAAAAACAGGAAACAGGTGTTCGGGATTCATCGCAAAAAAAATCCGCCGGCCATTCAAAGTCAGCGGATATTTCATGTCTTATTTATAAAAACTTCCCACACCGTATATCCTCAATGCCCCTGATCATTTTTACGATCATATCATGGGTGGGAGTCGGAACATCATATTTAATCCCGATACGCTGTATGCAGCCGTTAAGGGTGTTTATTTCTGTCTTCTGATGTTTCTCGATATCCTGCAGGGTGGATGCGCGGTGTGCAAAAGTATCAGGCACTAGCTTGCTGTAAAAGACATCTTTATACTCCTCCGGATCTTTCCAGAATGTTTTGTAGCCGGCAGCATCCATAACTGCAAATGTTTCCGTGATCAGGCTGTTCATGATGCTGACAAGATGCTCTGATGATGCCAGCTGGCCGTAACTCATATTAAGGATTGCGCCCAGGGGATTCAATGTAGTGTTATACAGCATTTTTGCCCAAAGAGCCTGCACCAGTTCTTCAGATGTTTCAGAAGGAATACCTGAATCGCTGATAGCCCTAGCCAATGGCTCAAGTTCTTTTATGGACTCACCATGCAGGGATCCCAAAAGGATAGGTGCAGTATGAACCGTAACATTCGTGACGCCGGGTGAAGTCCTCTCAAAACCTGTTATGACTCTGGCATTAAATATCTGAGATGCCGGATAATACTTTAGATAGGGTTCATCGTTTCCCCACCCATTCTGAAAGATTATGATCCTCCCTGTCTGCCCCACGATACTGCCATGTTTTGCCAGTTCCTCCGCCACTGTTTCGTTTGCCATGGTTTTCACTGCAACAACAATATAATCAAAGCCTGATCCTATACTGTCATAGTTTTCGTACACCTTTATCTGCTCCGGTGATATCACGATATCTCCAAATATCCCGGTTCTTTTAAGGCCGTGTTCCCTGATATATGTAGCTGTAGTCCTCCTTGCCAAAACAGCCGTTTCCATTCCGCTGTCAGCCGCTGCGATCGCAACAGCACACCCTACAGCTCCCGTACCGATGATCAAAGTCTTCATATTTAACCTCTCCCTTAACAAACTACCGCTCATTTCCGTATGCTTCACCCGGCAAATACCTGAATCCAATGTTTATAAACCTGCCTATAACACACATCTGAAAACCTTGACGGATCCCGTTCAAGCACTTTTTAAACAATCCTCAGCTCATCCGGTTCCACGTGGCATTGCAGAAATAATATCTCGACACCCGCTTCTTCCGCTTCCCTGAGTGCAGCGCCAAACTCTGCATGGGTGTCTAACCTGCATACGATCACGACTCATTTCTCTATCTTCATGTTTCTATCTTCAAGCTTCTTTCTTCAGTCTTCTTCCGTACCAAGTCCGTTCATTAACATTTCATTATATGCACAGTTTGCTTCCTCGCAGGCTTTCTTCTCCCGCCAGGTCTCTATCTCGCTGCGAATGGCCAGCATCTCATCCACCACCAGTTCCACTTTCTTTGGCCTTACGTTATCCAGATAAGCCATCATTCTATACATTGCCTTCGGACTTCCGAGGTTCCTTGCGATCTCATTTCCTAACTCCTCCGGAAATCCAAGAGCAGTCACGGACCGGATAAGTTCATCCCTGGCTGATGTCCACTCCTTCTGTGCTTCTGTCATTTTCCCTTTTCCCTGATGCATTTTTCTCTCCTTAATACACGGCTGTCCGCTAATATACAATATCCATCCACAGGATTTTCATTTAAGCAGTTCCCAGAAGCTTACTGCACTTGCAGCCGCCACATTCAGCGAATCAACACCGTTATGCATAGGGATCATGACACGATAGTCACAGGCATATATGGTTTCTTCCGGAAGACCTGCCCCTTCATTACCAAGGACTACGGCAAGCTTTTCATTTGTCCGTATTTCCTCATTATCTATACCGACGGAATCTTCGGTCAAGGCCATTGCAACCGTTGCAAAGCCCAATGACTTAAGTTTTCGGATCAGAACTGTTCCTTCGGATTCAGACTTTGTCGCCTTGGTCCAGGGAATCTGGAACACAGTTCCCATGCTGACTCTCGAAGCCCTCCTGGAAAGCGGATCCACTGACGAGTAGTTTAAAAGTACTCCCTCCATTCCCAGAGCCGCAGCAGACCTGATTATTGCACCGGCATTCGTAGGATTCACCACATCATCAAGAACAACTATCCGCTTTTTGCCCTGACAGAATTCATCCACCGAAAGGACAGATTTGCGTCTCAGTGTCATCCACAGTCCACGGACCAGTGTATATCCTGTAAGTCTGGTTACCAGCTCAGTATCTGCTGTATAGACCGGAATATTTTCCGCTTTCTCAGTCCCCCACTTCTTCTCCATCATATCAAAAACAGGACCGGCCTCTGATTCGATCCTGCTTTTTTCTACCAGCACCGACAGAGGCTCATATCCGGCCTCCAGAGCCCGCAGGATCACATTGCAGCTTTCTGCAAGAAATATCCCTGTATCCGGTTCATAATACCTGAACAGCTGTGACTCCGAAAGCCTTTCGAACACATCCAGCTCCGGTGCATTTATATCATTTATCTCAATAAAATTCACTTTACAATAGGATGTTTCAGTTGACAATGGCACCCTCCTGCCATAATCAGCCTGAGGATGCCACTTGTAAATTACTTCATTACAGTTTATGGATATCACTTAAAGCAGATCAGTGCATATCCTTCACGATAGGATCGAGCTGGGAAACAAGATTATCGATATTTTCAAACACACCGCTCTTGGTAGTTCCCAGCGAATTTACTTTTTCAAGCTGGACCATCAGGCGGTTGCAGTCATTATTGATATCATCGAATTTATTCTCAATGACACCGATCTGCTCGGAAGCCTCATCAGTAGCAACACGTATGCTTTCCTGTACTTCATCGGATTTACCGGTACTTGTTATGATATTCTCGAAAGTGACATAGGCTTCATCCACGGTGGCAATGCTGCTGTCAAGATTATCAAGCGACACCTGGATACTCCTGGACATTTTCTCACTCTCGACATCAACCGTAGCTATAGACTTATTTACCTGTTCGATAAGTACCTTGATCTCATCCGCAAGTTTTCTGACTTCTTCCGCCACCACCGCAAATCCACGTCCGGCCTCTCCTGCTCTCGCCGCTTCAATGGAAGCATTCAGTGCCAGCAGATTAGTCTGGGAAGCGATGCCCACGATATCCTGCATATAACCGGATATTTCATCAACAGATCCCTTAAAGCCCTCAAAGCTGGTCTCCATTTCCTCAAAGCTCTGCTTTACTTCATTTGAATTCTGCTTCATCTGCTCAAGTTTATTCTGTGCAGCCCTGACACTGTCAGTGATTTCTTCCTTAACATCTTCAAGACGCCTGGTCGTATCGTTAACATTTGAAAATACGGCACTGAAATCATTGATCTCATTCTTAAGTTCCTGATTATATGTCAGTATGACTTCGAAGGTATCCGACATCTTTTTGAGTTCTGTAAGCGATTCTACCTCATTATTTACCAGTTCCTTCCTGCAGTATGTAATAGATTCAGAAATATATGCGATGGCATTCTTATCATTCTCGATATCGTAACCGTCACTTACTTTTACTGCGGTCTGATTTACAGCCTTGTTTTTACTAAATAATCCCATAGTCAGCATCCTCCTATCATTCAAATACCACGCAGGTCATTGTCTGGTTCACAAACTGTCCGTTATAGTGCTCGCCATACCCGATAAGCCCGCAGGAGGTACCGAGTGATGCTATCGCGCCAAGGTAATTATTCAGTTCACCTTTGTCCTGAAGCACAAGATATCTGAATACGCAGTTAACAGAATAAACAGCCGATACGGATCTGAAATCATTTTTTATCGCATTCAGAGTATCTGCCGCCACTTCCATGGGATCACGCATTGCAAGAAGTGTCAGTATATCCGAATCATTAACCTGACGGAAGCAGGTCAATCCGTTTCCCTCTACACCCTTAATCGAAACGATGCATATGTCATCACCGATCATCTTACCAAGGGGATTTACAAAGGTCTGCTTCTCAATCGCCTTTTCTGTACAGCCCGCGATCTCCATGTATACCTGCTTTGCAGGCCGTCCGTTAAGTTCTCCTACGTAGTATCTGCTCTTGTCAGTCTTTGACGCAAGGAGTGATATATCGCTTGCAGGCTTGTAGATATTTTCCTTATAAGCCTTAACCTTGCCGTTATTATTCTTTATAAGAGCATATGCCATACCATCCTCATATATCCGGCCGTTGGCAGCGACTTTACCTGCATCTCCGGTTGCTCCCATGAGCTGCAGATTATATTTTTTCAAAAGAAGATTCAATGTATTCATTACACCGGCATCATTACCTGAACAAAAATCGATCAGCGCCGTATCATTCCTGCCAGGATTAACTTTCTTAAGATCCCCCTGCAGTCTGGATATAAACTTAGCCGGCTTCTTGGACACATTCTCCAGAACACCCGCGGCACATGTCACTCCGTCTGTAAAAGCAGTTATTGATACCCCTTTTTCCAGGACATTCTTGTTGTACCCCATCGCAATACATCCGATACTTGGGATTCCCGGGAAAAGACTCTCGAGCTCTGCAACACAGCTCTCAAAGTAATCTGCAGTAGCTGTCATGATGATAAGCTTCGGACTGCTTAACCCGCTTACAGCATCCCTGACCCGTCCTGATGAACCTGTTCCGTAAAATACCTTCATACTCTTTTTCCTTTCTTTGTTGTTGCCCCCGTCAATGCTGCCATAATTACTTTAATATTTTACCATTTTTCGGCTACTGTATTCAATCAGAATATCAGCTTCAAATACTCCTAAAATGGCTCCATAAACAGAAAGCCGGTGCTTACAGCCCGAAAAACGCATCCAGACCATCGATTATCCCTGCGGCATTTAATCTGAGCCGGCTTTCACTGTGGTCGCTGGCCTTATCCCCAAGCTCAAGGTCTATACTGGGTATGCTGGAATAAGATGTCTGCGTCAGATCTATAGCCATGCTTCCCCCTGAGAATATCTTTACCCCCTGTCCTTTAAGGCCGGTTATGATGCTGTCTCCCAGAGCATGGCTTTTCTGCCATGTGCTTGCCACCGGCTCCATAGCACGGTAGCTTGCCACATCAGGAACAGAGCAGTAGAACGCCCCCTTATCGGACTCTGAGCTGTCCCAGTGGATTGCAATATGGCAGTCCGCATATTCATTTGCCAGTACCGTCCTTGCCACATTGTCCAGCTGCACATCATCGGTCTCCCTTATCATTAGTACACTGTAACCGGCATCCAGAAGCACTTCCTTTAGTATAAGCGCCTGCGCCAGGGTTACACTGCTCTCAGACTTTCCGTCTCCGAAGGTCATACCTGAAGAAACTGCAACTGCTTTAGTGGCACCTGTCCCCGTGGTACCTCCTGTCACTTTGGGCGATCCGTCCGGATGGCACTGAGTCTTTACGCTCTGCCCTCCCTTGGTGCCATGCCCTGCATTTACGCATACCACATATTTTCCTCTGACAGGATCGGGATTCTTATATAGTGTCGCCGTCCCTGAGTGTATAGCTGAAAAAGATGCGTAGGTCATACTGTCAGTAAGGGACACAGAAGATACAGCAATGTCACCTGTCACATATGCTTCGCTCTCACCGGAATCAGCCTCAGCAGCTGATTCCGATACAGTTCCTGCATCATCCTCTCCGTCTTCCGAAACAGTTTCTTCAGGTGCATTTCCTTCTGAACCGTCAGATGAATTTCCGTCAGTTTCTTCCGTTGTTTTGCTTTCATCTTCCTGCTGTGCATCATCATGCTGTATCTGCACGATATTCTCTTTCCTTCCGGTCCCCCCCTCATTCGGATTGAGTATAAGAGTCACCTCACGAAGAGGTTCCTCCGCAGCCTCATTTTCAACGCCTGCATCATTCTTAGTACAGGAACAAAGCAGACAGGCTGCTAATGCAGATGAAATGATCGTTCTAAGCACTTTCTTCATATAAACCACATCCTGTTAATTCATATTTCTTCTATTCACACCGGCCCCCCGGCCAGCCTCTTTTCGTCTGATACAGTAATGATAAACACATTGCATAGTAAAAGCAATTACCTAATACAAAAACCGGGACCGTATTTCAGTCCCGGTTTTCCATTTTCAAATATTGTTTATGCGATCAGCCTGTCTTCAAGCCTTGCCTGCTGCCTCAAATGCCTCGCAGAGCTCTTTAGCCTTTGCGATGATAGCATCTGAACCGGGCTTAAGAAGCTTTCTGGGATCATATCCCTTACCCTCAAGATCCTTACCATCCTCGATGTACTTACGAGTAGCTGCTGCGAATACGAGCTGAAGCTCAGTATTGATATTGATCTTGGATACGCCAAGACCTACAGCCTTCTTGGTCTGCTCGAAAGGAATACCGGAACCACCGTGAAGAACCATGGGCTTTCCACCGATAGCAGCCTTGATCTCAGCAAGACGGTCAAAGTTAAGTCCTGCCCAGTCTGCGGGATACTTGCCGTGGATGTTACCGATACCTGCTGCCAGGAAATCTACACCGAGATCAGCAATAAGTTTGCACTCTGCAGGATCAGCAAGCTCACCTGCGGAAGCAACACCGTCTTCTACACCGCCGATGCCGCCAACTTCACACTCCACTGAAACACCCTTGCTGTGTGCAAGTGCGATGATCTCCTTGGACTTCTCGATGTTCTCCTCGATACCGAAATGTGAACCGTCGAACATTACTGAAGAATAACCAACTTCGATGCACTTCTTAGCGCCTTCGAATGTACCATGGTCAAGGTGAAGAGCAACGGGAACAGTGATACCCATAGAATCGATAAGGTCGTTAACCATATCTACAACCAGCTTGTAGCCGCCCATGTACTTTGCAGCACCTTCTGAAGTCTGGATCATAACGGGTGTCTTTGTCTCCTCAACAGCCGTGAGGATGCACTTTGTCCACTCAAGGTTGTTTGTGTTGAAAGCCGGTATAGCATAGTGACCTTCAAGCGCTTTGTTGACCATCTCTGTAGCTGAAACGATTGCCATAAAAATATCCTCCTATTTGATAAATTGTATTAAATAACACATAAATTTTATATTCTTTCAGTATAAAAATCAAGGTGACGTAATGCTTTATTTTACGCACATCCGCAGGCGGTTTACATATTAAACTTATGCAAACCGGTCTATTCCAACTCAATTATCACCACTTCCGGCTGATTGAAATACCTGGGAAGCGGCGTGCTCTCCCTGCCCAGCCCCCTGCTTACTTCCATAAGACTCCCGTTAGGTAATCCATAAAGTCCGTTCACATATTCTGCCATCAGCCCCTGGTCCGGTGCAAAAAGGCCCTTATCTACAAATGGGATAAAGAGCTGTCCCGCATGGGCATGTCCTGCCATTATCAGGTCAAAATCATACTTTTCATATGTATCCACCCGCTCCGGTCTGTGGGTAAGCAGCACCCTGATGTGTGAATCATCGGTCTGTGCATATGCCCTATCCAGCTGCTCTTTCCACTGCTTATCCGTCATGTCAGTGGGATCGTCCACTCCGCATATATCTATCAGGCAGCCGTTTATCTCCACCGTCTCGCAGTTTCCCTCCAGGACATGCACTCCTATCCCTTTAAGGTATGCCTTCATTTCATCCTGCCTGCGGCTCCAGAATTCATGGTTTCCCGTCACATAGTAGCAGGGATATTTTGACACAAGATATTCTGCAGTGATCTTTGCATTTCCTTCATCCAGCACATCATCAAAAAAATCCCCGCCAAGCATGACGATGTCCGGAGATTCCTTATCGATCCTGTTCAAAAGCCATTTCTGGTCTTTGCCGTAATAACAGGAATGCAGATCGGTGATAAGTGCAAAACGCACGCTTCCACCGTCAACCTTCTCATGATCGACTATAAGCCGCTCCGTCACAGGAATCCATGTAGATAAAGAAAAAAGAATGAACAGTATCAGCACTGATATTTTGGCGATAAGGACATTTTTTTTATTGTTATGCTTTTTCTTTTCCACATCCATATAACTAGCCTACTCACTGTATCTGACCATGCAAAGTCTCTTCTGCATGCACTCCACTTCTATGGACACAGCCTTAGTCTCCACTTCACCATCGGTATGAACATACAGATTTTCGCCGCTCCAGATGGTAAGCCTGCTGCCCTTTCCGAAATAAACGCCCTCCACATCCTTATGTGTTCCCTTATACATCTTCGGAAGAGCCATCGCCACCTCGCGCCTGGTCAGCCTGTTTGTATAGACATAATCAAATACACCGTCATCACAGGCTGCGTCAGGTGCAAACATAAGCCCGCCGCCCTGGTATTTATGATTCATCACCGCCACCAGCATGCTCTTTGACATGCGCTTCTTTTCACCGGTATCTTCATTTTCGATAGTGATATCGGTAACAGGTGACAGCGCCAGCTGTTTCATGCATATGGCAGGGTAACTGAGCGCACCCGCATCAAATTTATTGAGAGCCTTCTTCGCCCTTGAATGCATGGCCTCCGCACATACGGAAGCATCAAGCCCCATTCCGCAGCTTACCGCAAAGTATCTGCTCTTTCCGTTTTGCTTTTCATCTTCTGCCTCAAGATATGTAAGTTTCCCCAGATCATAATAAGCACATCGGCCTTCCTCTTTTTTCAGAGACCGCATTATGCCCCTGAATATCTCCACAGGCTTCTTCGGATACTGAAGTCCCCTTGCCAGGTCATTGGATGAACCTACGGGAATATATGCAAACTGCACTCTCTTAAAAGGATCGTCCTCCGGGTGGCTGTTCTCATACATAAGCATCCCCTGCAGTGCTGTATTGAAAGTCCCGTCACCGCCAAGCACAAAAACAGTCAGATGTCCTTTATCCTTTTCCAGAAGCTTCCTCACTATCAGATCGGCGCCCCTGTCTCTTGCAGTAAGATACCCTCTGAAAGGCTCTTCTATCTTTCTGACATCCTCTATCAGATTGTGCCTTTCGATCTGGCCTTTCCCGATTCCCGATGCCGGATTCATCACAAAATAAAGCATGATCAACTTACCTCAAAAACTTTCTCTGCATACCGCACAGATCCCATTGCGTCCTTCGAGTAGTGGTCTGCGCCTATCATATCCGCATACTCCTGAGTCATAACAGCTCCTCCCACCATGACGAGAGTATCGCTCTTTTTTTCCTGCAGCTGCTTTATGGTCTCCTCCATTGAAGGAACCGTAGTAGTCATGAGTGCACTTAAGCCTACCAGTTTTATATCTTCCGCAACAGCGGTTTCAACTATCAGTTCGGGAGGCACATCCTTACCGAGATCCAGCACCTCATAGCCGTAGTTTTCAAGCAGCACCTTAACGATATTCTTTCCTATATCGTGTATATCCCCCTTTACAGTAGCCAGAATGATACGTCCCTTTATCTGGCCTTCATCACCGCTTTTTTTAAGTGTCCCTCTTATGACCGCAAATGCAGCTGATGCGGATTCTGCACTCATAAGGAGCTGTGGCAGGAACATGGTCTTTTTTTCGAAGCCCCGGCCCACGATATCAAGAGCCGGTATCAGGGCACCGTCAATTATTTCAAGGGAATCCATTCCCTCATTTAAAAGTTCCTCCGTAAGAGCCCCCGCCCTGTCTTTCATTCCTTTTACAATGCAGTCCACAAGCGGAAGTTTCCGTTCATCCTCTATGCTTTCATAGAGGCTGCTTTTTTTTACCTGGGCTTTTTTTCCCCCTGAAACAGCACCTCCGCCTGCGGCGAGTTTCGCGGCTTTCTCATCTTCAGCCGCCTTATACTCCTCCGCGAAGCCTATGAAAGACATGCAGTTTTCATCCTGCATATTTAAAGCGCAGAACGCATAATAAGCCTTCATCATCTCCGTTGATGCAGGATTCATTATCGCTGCCGACAGGCCGTTATTCATGGCCTGTGTAAAAAATATCGAATTGACTATTTCCCTGCAGGGAAGCCCGAAGGATATATTAGATACTCCAAGGGATGTGAGTCCCCCAAGCTCATCGTGAATCCTCTTTAAGGCCTCAAGGGTAACAAGCGCTGAATCCGGCTCTGCACTTATGCTCATGGCAAGAGGATCGATTATTATGTTCTTTTTCCTTATGCCGTACTCAGCTGCCTTTGCATATATCTTCTTGGCAATCTCCAGTCTGCCTTCCGCAGTCTTTGGAATACCTTCCTCATCAATGGTAAGAGCCACCACCAGGCCGCCGTATTTTGCAGCCAGTGGAAATACCTGCTCCATCACTTCTTCCTTGCCGTTCACGGAATTGATCATCGGCTTGCCGTTGTAAAGCCTAAGTGCTTTTTCCATAGCGACAGGATCTGTGGTATCTATCTGAAGTGGCAGATCGGTGATCGCCTGAAGCGCAGACACAACCTCGCACATCATTGCCACTTCATCTATTTCCGGAAGTCCGACATTCACATCAAGCACATCTGCGTGATTGTCCTGCTCATCCATTCCCACCTGCAGTATATGGTCTATGTCATGCTCTCTGAGAGCCTGCTTGAATCTCTTTTTGCCTGTGGGATTGATACGCTCTCCTATGAGTACAGGCTTGCCGCCAAAGCGTACCGACCTTGTATATGATGTAATAAAAGTATCATTTTTTTCAGTAAGCGGAACGGGAGTCATTTCTTTAACCGCATTTATCATTGCCGCTATATGATCCGGCGTGGTTCCGCAGCATCCGCCGAGAACCCTTGCCCCCTTTGACGCGATCTTTACCATCGATCCTGCAAAATCCTCCGGAGTCACATCAAAGACTGTCCTGCCGTTTTCTGTTCTGGGAAGACCGGCATTTGGATTAACCGCCACCGGCACTGACGCATACTTAACCAGCTCATCGACGATCTCCATCATCTGATCCGGGCCAAGTGAACAGTTCACGCCTATACAGTCCACTCCAAGGCCTTCTGCCACTGCCACTACCGTACACGGATCCGCACCGGTAAGCAGTTTGTGTGACTCATCGTACGCAGTCGTAAGCACTACGGGAAGTCCGCTTTCCTTCGCCGCAAGGACTGCTGCCTTTGCTTCATAAATATCCGTCATAGTCTCCACAAGGATCAGGTCCACCCCGGCCTTAATACCTGCGTCCACCGTAGCCTTGAATATCTCATATGCTCTTTCAAATTCCATATCTCCCAGAGGTTTTAACAGATGTCCCAGGGGGCCGATATCAAGAGCAACATAATGATCCTTCCCAACTGCAGGATCTTTCTCAGTTTTTTCTATAGCATTCCGGGCATGATTGACAGCCGATGCAATTATCACATCGAGAGGCATTTTCGGATCATCCGCCGGGAATTTCAGGATATTTCCGCCAAAGGTATTGGTCTTGAGGATATTTGCACCGGCCTTAATATAATCACTGTGCATCTTCTCAATGACATCGCCGTGGGTAATATTCCATGTCTCCGGAAGCTCACCGGGCTTAAGCCCCGCCGCCTGAAGTATGGTGCCGCACCCGCCTTCAAAGTAGGTGAAGCCCTCCCGTATTTTTTTCATTACCATTACGGATTTTATATTATTTTTTTCGTCAGTAGTCATCTGTCGTGTCCGTTTTCCTCATATTTCGCAGGCAGTCATCTGTCGTATCCGTATCTCTCTGTTTTTGCCGTGCTTCACCCGTATCCGTTTTTCCCCGGTCTGTCGCTTATGCCTATAACTGCCGTAACCGATTTTTCCGGAGCCATTATCATGGTATCCATAAGGGTAATTCCTGCATGCTTTGCCGGATTTAAAACTGAAAAGATCCCCCGCTGGTTTGCCAGTTCGAAATCACCGTAGCCCGGGCTGAATCTTGCCCTTAAGTACTTTGATTCTTCCGTCACTTTTTGTTCGAGCATTTCATTAACGGAATCACATACGGTCTCTACAGCAGCTGCTCCCACAGCCTGCATCACCGCTGTCTCGGACATTGACAGAAACCTGGCTCGCTGCAGCATCCGGTCAAACACCGCCCCTATGGTCGCCGCAAAGATAAAAACTTCATCACAGCCTGATAAGTGCTTTGACAAAACCTTACTCTTTGTCTCCCCATAGGGAAAAGTCAGCACGCATTTTTCTTCATCATTGTCTATCCTATATCTGGCATAGCATGCTTTCGGTGCCATGATCTTTTTTACTTCGGCTATCTTTCTTTCAATAAGCTTTAAATCCTCGCCTTCAGCGGGATTTCCGCCATACCCCAGATACCGGGTCACCTCCTGTACTTTGATCTCAAGCTCATCCACTGCAGGTATGTAAATCAGTACCGGATGCTCCATTATCTCCCCTTATCCGCACATGACGGAATGATGTCGGAAAGATTTGCCATTATCTTTTCTGCCACATCAGCTTTATTCATAGTATAAATATGTATATGCTCTATTCCATTCGCAAGAAGATCGATTATCTGGTCTGTGGCATAGGCGATTGCAGCCTGCTTAAGCGCCTCCGGTTTGTCACCGTAGCGGTCAAGTATAGCAACATATCTCCTGGGGACAAAAGCCTGCGAAAGCTTTATGATCCTTGCCATCTGGTTCGCCCTTGTAACAGGCATTATACCCGCAGTCACGGGAACGCTCACCCCGGACTCCCTGAGTTTGTACATATAGTTATAGAAGAGATCATTATCGAAAAACATCTGGGTGGTAAGAAACTCACAGCCCGCATCCACCTTCATCTTTATGCCTTCTATGTCGGCTTTCATATCAGCAGACTCCGGATGCTTTTCCGGATAGCATGCACATCCGATACAGAAATCACCGTACTTTTTGATCACGGGGATAAGCTCACTGGCATGCTTGTATATCCACTCATCAGTGCTCTCCACACCTTCCGGCAGATCTCCCCTGAGGGCAAGGATATTTTCCACGCCTGCAGCTTTAAGTGAATCCAGCTGGTCCTTTATCCTTTCCTCGGAAGCATTTACACATGTAAGATGCGCAAGTGCCGTCACGCCTTTTTTCTCTATATCAGAAGCAATAGCCGTTGTATACTTTCTGGTGCTGCCTGCCGCGCCATAGGTAACGCTCATAAAATCAGGCTTTAAGTCTGCGACTTCATCTACAGCCCGGCTTACCTTATCAAAAACTTCACTTGTCTTAGGAGGAAAAACCTCCAGCGACAGTGTAGGCTTATCTTCTTTATATATTTCAGATATCTTCATATTTCCCCTTTTCTCCGCATTCTGTGCGGTCCCGTGTGATTACGCTAATAACTCTCCGATGCCCCAAAGCTTTTGAATCACCTCCGGAACACCATACAATTTTATCTCCTTAATTCCTGCCTTTATTTCAGCCTTTATCTGAGCCTTCTCTTTTCATACTGATCCCTGACGGTAAGCGTCTCCTTTATGAGCCGAACCCTCTTTTCAACAGTATCATCTATAGGCTCCATTCCTAACGACAGTTCCATAGGTGTGAGTATTTCAGGTGTGATCTCATCCCTTATCTCATAAAGAACTGCCAGCTTTTCCTCTACAGTTCCCGCATCCAGAAACTTAAGCAGGGCAGGATTTATCTGTCCTTCCGATCTTTTGTCAGCCACAGGCTGTGACGGTGTTGCCGGTTCAACCGAATGCATTTTTTCAGGATTTCTGTCACCTGCGGTACCGGAAGATGCATTTATATTGACAACAGGCTGTATCGGTGCTGATACCTGTACCGGTCCCTGCATCGGTGCAAACCTTTCTTTCTGTGCTGCATCAGGATATTTATCTCTGTCCACATCACTTAAGAATTCTTCCAGATTTCTGGTATAGATTTTGTATGGAGGGTAAAGCGCCTGATATACCACCACATTTTCCCCCGTACCTGCATCTTCCGCTATCATAAGGACCTGATATTCACCGCCCTTGAAATGCTTAAACCTCTCAAAAGGTGCCGGTATGTTCCTATCACTCATCTCATCCCTCCCGACAGGATAAGACCCTGTCATACTTTCAGCCTGCTACCAGTCAAACACTTCTTCACCTGTCATCTGTGCCTCAGCCTCAGCTTTTGCTTTTTCTGACGCCTTTTCCTCTATCCCTTTTATTCCGGACAGGGCATCAAAGGCTCCAAACTGCGCAGCTCTGGATTCCATGCTCATCTGCGGATGTCTTTCCGAAACATGATGCGGCATGCCGATTATTCTGCTGTAATCACCGTCCCGCGACGGAGTTGACATTTTTCCGTTCATATTTCAGCCCCACTTTGACATACCTATTCATTATACAACATAAAATAAATATAAAGAACTAAAACTTCCCACACCGTGTAGCCTTGTCTGACGGTGTTTAAGGTGAGCAGTGCGAACGGCACTGCCGTCAGGCAAGCTACCTGTGTGGGGAAGTTAGTGGTATACAACAAGTGTAAGCCAGACATTAATACAGAGGGAGCTTTGTCAAAAAAACAGATGAAAAGCCGTCAAAAAGTAATATAATATAGCATTATGAAAGAAAAAACGTCACACAGAATAATAACGGCAGTATTGATATCACTAATGGTACTTGTATTATGCGCCTGCGGAGAGACCACCTGCGATTTCTGCGGACAGCAGAAAGTCTGCAAGGAATTCGATATCATGGGCACCACCAGGCATATATGTAATGACTGCCTGAATAATACCGCTTCCGCTGTTTCCGGGAATGTAGCAAGACAGTACGCGGAGCTCTTCGAAAACGGCACCCTTGAATATCCTGCCGATTCACCGCTTGCTGACCACTCGGAAGATGAGACGGCAGAAAGCGGGGAAAGCCCCGAGACTCCGACGCCTGTAGAAGTATACACTCCGGCCGATGATACCTCCGATAATAACGAACAGAATACTGAACCGGAAGATGCCGCACAGCCGGACGACAATGCCGAGCCAACAGAAGATACTCCGGCCGACACCTCCGGTCTGTCAAACGAAGCACTTATATCCGACTTGAACCGCAAGCTCCAGGCTGACTCAATGATACTGTATGCGGATGCAAATGATGTGAATATTTACCACCTCTATGAAAACGGTGGCGACACCGGCATAGTCTTTACGGTATCTCCCGGCACATCCGGAGATAAGATCTCCATCTGCCAGTACTCCCCTGACTCATCGCAGTCCTATGTCAAAGCAGTTATCCGCTCGATCCTTACCTATGTAGACAGTAACGACTACGATGGTCTTGGGCATGACATATACAACGGTGCGATCCAGAACGGAAGCTACTCACAGAGCGGCGTAAATTTCTATTCTTCCATAGGCACTGCGGACGAGATCGAAAAAGGACTGCCTTCAAGCACCTTTGAGATAGTTCCGTAGATTTTTGTATACAAAAACCCGATTTACGACAAATTCGTTTTGTATATATTTTCTCTATCCGGCATTATTGCATTGTCAATTTTCACAATTTCCCACTCGATAATTCACTTTGCTATGGTAATTTTTTCAACTTGTTGCTATAATGCCATGTGGGGGTTTGGTCAAACTCCCTGTTAAGCGCTTACACCAGCAGGCAGTTTCTGCCACTGAATGTAAGACTCTAAGTAAGATTATAAAATTCAGAAAGGCGGAAAACTTAAATGGCAGAAAACCGGTACTACAATGAAATCATGGGCCTCAGCGGCATGGATGATTTCAAAGATGTTGTGGAACAGTGGCACACTCTCAGTGAAAACATCCGTAAATACAATGTAAAGAGACCTCCTGTTCTTCCCAGTCTTTTATGGGCATCAGACAGCGGAATGGACCTTGCAAGACTCATGAACATGCTCACAGGATTTGTTTATGAGGAGAAGAATCTCATTGATTTTTATGGTTCGGTTCAGACACTTGATTACTATATGGAATATCCTTCTGAGTCATCTCAGTTCCATGAGCTGGAAAAGATAATGGAAAAGATCCGCAGCGCTGCCGGATTCCGTTCTGAATATCACGGCCTTATGTCTATCGATGTAAGTGAATGGATAGGTCACTTCAATGAAGAGAATTTCATCGATGTACTCAAGTACCTCCAGAGTATAAATTCTGACATACTCTATGTATTCCAGGTACCCAATTACAATCCTCAGGCTATAGAACAGCTTACCCAGATACTGGCACTGTTCTTCCATATACAGCCTATCACCTTAAAGCTTCCGGACGCAGATGCCCTTGGCTTCTACACAAAGAACGAGCTTCTTAAATATGGTCTCGCTCTTGATCCAGAAGCTGAGCAGCTCATATACGCATCTGTTGCAAGACTTAAAGAAGACCAGTATTTTGCAGGATACACTCTACTTGACAGAATGGCATCAGATATCGCATATTCGCTCTACAGCACCACTCCGCCCAGTAACGGAATAGTGACAAGGAGCATGATAAGTTCTTTCGGACCGGAGGGTATGTATGTCACCGAGATGATACAGAACAATGCACGCGTATTCACATCCCAGTTCAGTTACTAAAAGATAAGGAGGCCGGTTAAAAAATGGCAAGTAATCAGATAAAAAACACAAGATATAAAGCAAACAACGGTCAGACCAGATGGGCAACCATTGAAGAAATGCAGCGTTCCGCTACAAGAGTGGATCTTCATGCACCTTCTTACCCCACTGCCGGTATCCCCGTAATGTCAGACGGAAATACCGCTTACCTTGACGGTACCGATACCCATACTCTTATATTCGGTGCTACAGGTTCCAAAAAGACCCGTATCTTCTGTATGCCTACCATCAATATGATGATACGTGCAGGCGAGTCTTTCATCGTAACCGACCCCAAGGCCGAGCTTTATGTCCGCACCGGTGGATTTGCAAAAGAGCGCGGCTACAAGCTGGTGGTTCTTAATTTCCGTGATATCGGTTACGGAGACATGTGGGATCCCCTGGCACTTCCTTTTGAGTACTACACCACAGGCCGTAAGGATGAAGCTAATAACCTCATAAACGACCTTGCTGCTACTCTTTCAGCAAGACAGAAAGAAAACTCAACCGATCTGCTCTACCCTCTCATGGCTGAGACACTGCTTACTGCTAATATGTACCTTCTTTTCGAAGCAGCTGCTGCCGAAGGTGCAGTTAATATGCGAAGCCTCACAGCCCTCTGCTCACAGTCCTCGCTTGAGTCACTGAGAACACTGGCAGGTAAGATGAGCTCACAGAACACCATCGGTATGCTTTTCAAAGGTACGCTGCTTGGTGAGAATGAAAAGACCATATCTTCCATAATGTCAGTGCTTTACGGAATGGTTTCCATCTTCAACCTGAACAAGAGACTTACCGATATGCTCTGCCACAACACTTTCGATATGAGAATGTTCGGACATGAAAAGACTGCGGTTTACATCATCGTACCTGATGAAAAGACCACATGTCACTTCCTTGTAACCATGTTCATCAAGCAGGTATATGAGATCCTGATCGGTGAGGCACAGAGACAGCCTACACTTTCACTTCCTGTCCGAGTCAACTTCGTACTGGACGAGTTCTGTAATATCCCGAAGATACCGGATATGCCTTCCATGATATCCGCAGGACGAAGCCGTAATATGAGATTCTACCTGATCGTACAGTCCATACACCAGCTGAAGGGACGTTACGGAGAAGATGCCGATACCATTAAGGGTAACTGTGATAACTGGATATTCCTCACCTCCCGTGAACGCGATCTCTTAAACGAGATGAGTTTCCTCTGCGGCGAGATCGATGCCTGGGGGCCGGGCGGTGCCGAAAAGAGACGGCTGATCTCCATTTCCGAATTGCAGCGTTTCAATAAACAGAAGGGTGAGGTTCTCATACTCCACGGACGTGAATATCCTTTCATCACTTACATGGCAGATATTGACCAGTATCCTGATTTTGCAAACTGGAGGGTTGTTCCCATAGCGCCGATCGAGATACCTCATGTACCTACCTTCGACGTTATCAAGTTCACAACCAAGAATGCGTTCCTGCCGGACGGTGTTCCTTTCAACGAGCCCGACTAAAAAGGATACAAAAGATAATAAAGCAAACAAAAACTGCGCATCACCGGATGTGCAGTTTTCTATTAAATCATGTTTTAATCCCAATACGACATTTTCCCCGTCATTTGGCCGTGCCGCATTCATTTTACGTTTTATTATGAATGTGGCACGCTCATTTTTTCAATTTCGGCAGCCTGCCTGGGCTTTTATTGATTTGTAATTAAACTTTGGCCCTAGAACATTCGTTATATTTTGTCTTAACCTTCTCCAGTCTTCTTTATGCTGCCTTCATCTTGAGGAAGATCTTGTTTATCGTAGCAGCATCCGTCTTACCTATACTGCCCTTCAATCCTAATACGAGCAATACAGTCGCTGCCATTACCCTCGTTTCCTTTACCGGATTATACTTACTTGCACAGTAGGCGATGGAGTTGGCCATCCTCATTCCGGTATCGGCTACCAGCTCATCAATATTCTCATAACCTTTGCCGGCACATACGAACTCAAGGACTGACAGACCATTCAGCTCGCCATCCATAACTTCCTCAGAACCAACCATTGATATATAGCTGTCCTTTATATTACGTACTGTCCTCTGTCCCTTCTCTGTATCCGTGTAATAGGTTGCGAGCATTTTCCGATCCTGCATGCACCTGATACAGTATGATGCAAATTCTATTCCGGCATTTATCGCTGAATTAATCACTCCGGTCATAATGCCTGCATCAATCTTTCCGAAGATTTCCTCAGCAACCGCCATTCCCATCTTAGTTACATCATTCACGATAGCCATATTCTGGATCGTATTGGCGGTTTCAGCCGAAAGATTCTGAAGATTTCTGTGCTCCTCCACGGTATTCTTATTTAGCTGCTTTTGTCTCTCATCCTGAACTTTCTCCGCCTTACTGAGTGTCTCCTCATCCTTCATCAGCGTAGACATGTCGTTTGCCCGGTCCTTTGCGTCACTCAGAAGCTTTTTATTCTTAATGCTGACTGCGATATCCCTGAATCCGTCAATGAATACCTTGTACTTATTTATCTTTCCGACAACAAACGATACTTTGCTGATAAAGCTGTCACCAAAATCCTTTATTACATTATATTTGTCCTGAAGCATATTTACGGTTTTCTCACCCAGAGCACCATTAACGATCTCCTTTGTGGAGCTTTTTATTTTCTCCTGAACCTTATTCAGTATCTCCTGGGGCTTTTCAAGAAGAGCTTCGATCTCCTTATCAGGATTGTCAAGCGCACTTATAGTACCCTCCACTATTTCCTTGACCTTAGTCACAAAAGGCGAATGCTCTTCACCATCAGAAAGCTTGCCGGTCTTACGGTCAATATTTGAAAGAACATAAGCCGCAGCCTCTGCATACTTATTCTCCACAGTTTCTTTTATCTCACCGATGATTTTTACATGCAGCATATTTCCGATATTTACAGCAGTATTTGATTTGATCTTTACGGTATCGATTGCTCCGTCAGCTTTTTTCTTTTGTTTCGAGTACTTATCAAAAAGCTCGTCGATATCATCACGTATATCACCATACTCGTACTTCATCTCATACGAACCGATTATCTCATCAATCCTGGATGCACTGCCCGGTGTCGGCTTTTCCATGATCTTACCCTTTACCAGCTTTCCGATATCCGACAGTTTTACACCGGATGTCATGGAACTAATGACCAGATCATTTATATCGTTGGTAAGTGATGCCGTACTTGTATAGAAAGTACCTGTAAGCTGATTCTTAACTATTCCCTTGATATCGTATTTTGAAAGATCCGTAGTGAGGAAAGAGGGCAGCTCACTTATGTGGCTTTCCTTTTTCTCCTCATCACTGGCAAGCATTTCATCCAGCTTATCTAATTTATCATTGAGACTCGGCAGTACTATCGTCGCCAGACTCTTCACCTCTGATTTGATTTCCTTTACCGACATACGGATACCGGGAATACTTGTACTGTTAAGGGTTTCATCCGTAAGCATCTTCTTGCCATGCTGTACTCCAAACCTCATAAAGCCATTTCCTGTATTATGCAGGTTACGTCTGAGTATACTGTAATCCATGGAAATCTTGCCATAGGTTGAAATCTTACCCGCAGAACGGTACAGCTCGTCATTACCTTCGCGCATCTCCAGCTCATAATCAGCTCTCTGAACAAACTGCAGCGCCCTTAAGAACAGCTTCCAGTCAACAGCAGTATCTCTCTTAAAAATGTAGCATTTTTCATTGCTGAGGATATCACCTATATTCTTTTTCGCAGTAAAATCAACCGAATCATCCACCTGGGTAGACAGCAGCGACTTGAAAGCTTCCGTATAAGCATTCTCTCCCAGGCTCACACCTTCATTTCCACGCATGGACTTATCAATATACTCGTCAATAAGCCTGAACCTTCCTGTCTCATTTGCAAAAGATCTCTCCTTTGAAGCCCGGAATACATTCATATAGAAATTCTTTTTTGAAACGTCCAGGAAATCCCTGCGCCCCAGCACCTTAATGAAAAGCTTTTTCTGCTTTTCGTTAAGGCTGCTGTACCCTGCAAGAGCGATCTTCGCTTCCCTATTCTTACCACTTGCACGATCTTTTTCAGACTCCTTCTTAAGGAATTCCTCAAGCTGATCCCTGGCAATTTCTTTTCCGTCAGCCTTTTCAAACTCCTTTTCATAAGCAGCTATAGCCTTCTTATTGCCGCTGGCAAGGACATAGTTGGAAGCATTTCGCATAGCAAATCTCGCTCTGTTGTCCTTTTCCATCTCATTCATAAAATCAACTGCCTTTGCAAGAAGAATCCAGTCAATTTTTCCGTATCGGTTAAATGACTGCGCATCAAAATCAGCTTTTGACAGTACCCTGCCCTGCAAAGTCTTTTTATCATCCATCTTAAAGCTGAAAGCAGTAACCAGCGCCTGCATGCATGCACCATTATTCACGAAATTACTGAAAGACTTCTTGTGGTTATCCTCGGAAAACAGAAGCTTAAGTTCTTCCCTCTTTTCCTCATCAATATGCTTAGTTTTGTCTGCACTGCTGGTATCCAGAGCAGCACGGTTCTGAAGAATGGCGATAAATCTGTGCATATCGATTTCATCCATATTCGCCAGTTTCTCTACAACCTTTTTCCTTGCCTTTAATTCTTTCCGCAGATTAGAACCCTTTACAACCGATACATCAGCCACATTCAGATCATGATCTTCCCTGGCAAGCTCAATAAGCTTATCCTTAACAGAATCCGGCGTAAATTCCATCTTTCTCAATTCGTAGACATCGTTTATCTGCTTCTTGCCAAGAAATGCAGCTTCATAAATTGATGATATGCCGTCACCCATGCGCTTCTTATCTGCTTCGGTGACCTTATCCCTGTTCTTCTTTACCTTATCTGTTACAGCTTTGGTAAACTGCAGGGCTTTCTCAAAAGCAGACTTGCTTAAAGCAGTGCGCTCTCCGAAGATACCTTCTCCGTGATTAAGCAGCTTATACCCGCATACACTGTAATCTATGTGGAAATCATAATCCTTTCCCGCCATATAATTCGTAAGTTCCTTAAGCCGGTCTGCAACGTCCTTGTCTCTGAGATTCTTTTCAGCCAGTACCGAAGCAGAACCTGCATCAAAACCGATTGCTCCTTTTTCAAGAAGCATAAGTCCAAGCGCAAAGAGTTCCTTTTCTCCGGCGCTCAGCTTGTTATATTTTTTATTACAGCTGCGTGATCCGTACCTCTTAAGAATATCCTGGAAAGAATCCTTACCCGTGCCTCTCAGGAAATTCCATTTTTTCTTTCCGTAATCTTTCGAAGATGCGACCTCATATTCTTTCTCATTAAGTGCGATATACTTGAGATTAGTTTTATCAGATGCAAATGACTTTAATTCGTTACTCCACTTTGTCTCATCAAAAACAACATCTTTACCGCTTTCAAGCTCTTTAAAAATACTTTCATGATAGTACTGTCTTAATAAATTCAGATATCTGTCCCGGCCCCAGCGATCTGTCTTGCGGTAGTAGTCATCTGTTTCCAATACCTTATCCGCACATGTCATAAAGGAATCCATGTACTTAAAATAGCTTACTGCCTTTTCAACTTTTTCCTCAAATGACACTTTTGCCTTATCATCCTGCTCCTTAATGTTGATTCCGGTAGCCAGAAGCGCTCTTAAATCTCTGGATATATCCATGCGTTCCTGCACAAGGGAACCATTTGTGATCTCAAGACTTTCCAGTTGTTTTAACAGTTTGTAGTTCTTTCTGAAAGTTGTATACCACTCAGTCTTTATGAAACGGCGTTCGGAAAGGAACTTCCCCTTTCTGTCAGGATCAGCGAACTTTTCCATATGCCTGTATGCATTCACTACAAGAAGCTTATGCTCATCTTCTGAAATCTTCTCCTCTTTTTCCTCAGCAGAGGAAAGAATGTCCGAAACATCCGCCAGCCACTTCGCATGCTCATTTATTGTCTTATCAAATCGCGCATTAACATTTCTCTCCACAAGAAGATCGATAAGAAACTTATCAAGTTTATAGTATTTTGCCAGTGAGGAATTCACCCTGTCCCTTGCCCGCTTCCAGTCATCGGAACTCAGTGAATTCAGCTTGGGAGTTCTGACATTCACTAACGCCTTGCTTGTAAATATTTCATCCAGGACTTTCCGGTCGTCGTATATTCCCAAAAAGACATCCCTGCGGTTTCTTATCGTACTCTCGGATTTCTTCGCAGCAATAAGCTTTTTAGCCTTGTCCTTTTCTTCCGACTTAGCTTTGTGGCTCTCTGCATACTTTACATCCTTTTTGTATATCTTTTCATAATCCTCAGCCATTTCAGCCAGCTTTGCTTTAAAATCAGCCTCACTAAGATTGACCATCAGCACTTTATTCGAGCTGATAAAGCGTGCAATGTTCCTGTTCCCTTCCTCCTGTCCGGCAAAAACGCTGTTCGTATCACTATCAGCAAGTTTCTTTAAGTACAGTCCGGCCTGAAAACTGTTATTTTCATACCTTCTGCATGCTTTGACGATTTCTTCCTTAAGTGACTCCTGGGACAGCAGCTTCTTAAACCTGTTCTTATCACCATACATTTCGGTAATCACTGCCTGTGCACAGAAGTATACTGACGCAGTCTTTCCTGCATTCTTCTTATCCTTTCCCACTATCGTCTTAAGTGCAGCCCCGGTTGCAGTCTGGATATTCTTTTCAATACTCTTACCATCGGCATTCACCTCTTTTAAGATAGTTCTCTGTTCCCTTTCAAGCTCATTCTTAAAAAATACAGCATCTCCTGTGAGCTTACCGTTATAGATAAGGTCGTACCGCTTTTCAATATAGAGCTGCTTGATAGCTTCAGGCACATTTGCAGAATTAATTGCATCTATCGCCTTTCCTATCTTTATCTCAACTGTAGTATCCAGATATTTTGCTACATATGATTCATTAAAAGTCATCATTGTGGTATATAAGCTCTTATCCTGACAAAGTTTTTCAGCATAATTCTTATATCTTCCATTCTTATACTGACAAATGAATTTAAACTGCTTTGTAAAACGCTCAAACCTCTGCTTATCAAGCGTTCCGTCAGGCTTTGCCTCAGGCTTGAGTGCAGCAAGCATCTTTTCCCTTTCCTGTTCAATATTTCTGGAGGATTCCAGACTCTCCTTTGTGCTTGAGACCAGATCATTTAAGTCAGCTAAGCTGACCGTTCCGCTTAATGCAGTAATTTCCAGCACAACTTTATTGATAAGCTCCTGGTCATCTTTATGTGCATCCTTCATACCTTTTATAAATTCTTCATTATTTACTATATTGCGTTTCAGCAGCCCCGCTATCAGCTTAATGTCTGATGTGGGAAGATATTCCATCTTTGAGAGTTCTGTGTCCGAACCGGTTATTCTTTTTATGAGATTATCCTTTAAGAATTTCCTGTCCGTCTCGTCAAGAATCCTGCAGACATCCCGGTCCTCAAGGAATAGATCGCCGAGTATCCGGTTAGAAAAACCTATACGCCTTTCAGGCTTCACTTCTGTCCAGTGGGCAATGAAGTCTGCATACTTTATGTTCGGCTTTGTAAGGTCTACTTTTTCATCATTCTTCCTTATTAGCTCATCAAACTTTGCCTTAAATTCCTCCTTGGTATATGCACCCATTTCAAATTTAAGTTTTTCGATTGCTTCCCATGTCTCTGCTTTCAGCATTCGATGTTTAAAGCCGTATTTCTTATTGACCTTAGACTGACCGCTAAGGTTGACAAGAAACTGCTCAGCCTTTTTCCTAAGGGCATAGCTGCTCTGCTTGTTTATTTCAGTAATTTCCTCACCTCCGGCAAGGTATCTTGCAAATACGGTCTTGTCCACAGACGGGATCTGACAGACTTTCATAAGATGATCCAAGGTTTTCTCAGCCTTTATCTCACCCGGAGCGAGAAATGTGACATAGGACATGGATGACTTAACAGCATCAGCGATAGCCATCTCTCCGCCGTAAACGTACATAGCTCCAAGGTCAGCCTTTATCCTGTCTTTTATCCGCTTAGCGGACAGTCCCGAATATTCCTTCTCATCCACGATCTGATCAATGATCTCGTAATTGGACTCTGTCTGCTCCTTGAGAATATCAAGCCGGATTCGGAAAAAACTGTCATCTGAATTAAGGATAAGATCGTTTACCTCACTCCTTTCCCAGAAACGTTCATCATTTCTATCGATTCCCAGAGCTTCGATATATTTATCCTTCTTTATTTTGGTTGACTCAAGAAGCCTGCTGTTTTCCTTTTCAAAAGTCTTAAGGAGAGCGCCTATATGTTTTCTAAACTCGTTTACCTCATCAAACATGTGCATGCGGAAATTCTGGTCATCACTGATCTTATCATTCAGATATTTGCCAAGCTTATCCTTCAGCTCCGAAAGCCCCAGTGTAAGCTGCGGATTTTCATCGCAGATCATGCTCAGTGTCATTTTGTTTGCAATAAGCCTGTTATTTTTATCCGCAAGTATTCTTTCAAGTGTTTCCTTATCCTTATTATCAAACTCCTTACCGCTTACAAGTTTCTTAAGTACATCCTTATATTCCGTACTGTTACCATACCACTTGTTTATAAGATTTCCCTTTACAGTATCGGAAATAGATTCATTGGACAGGATTTCCCTTACCTGCATATCCTTGACCTTATCATTGATCTTTTTCCTTGTTTCAGCAGAAGCCTTCATCAGCTGGTCATTCAGCCCCGAAACGACATCAACTATACGGCAGCTTATACGATATCTGGAGCTGCCGCTGCCCGTAAGATGCATCCACTTCTTATGGGTAAGCTGATAGTATTTTGCCGTTGATTCCGCAAGCCTGACGGCATCACGGTAATCAACCTGCATAAAGCCCTTCTGTCTGGCATTTTCATTGTACTCGCTTAAGTTAACAAGCATTTTAAAAGCATCCTCCATCTCGCGGAATGCCTTATGCTTTTTTTCATTATCATGCTCCATATGATCAAGGAGCTGCTTCATAGTATAATTGTCTATACTGCGCTTGAGCCCGGATTCTGCCTGATCTTCCTCCAGCTTCGACTCATATTTCTCTATGGTATCGCATGCGATGTCATTAAGAGTCTTCTCCTCGTCAAATGCAAAAAGAGGAATCTTTTTCTTCTTTTTCTCAGTAGCGGCAGAATCCTCACCGTTCAGCTTTACCTCATATCTTTTATATGACTGCTGCCGTTTCTCCTTACCTGCTCCCTTGATTTCCTTTTTTTTGCTTTCCTTAAATAAAGAATCCATTGACCAGTCCTCCGCTACTCTGTTTTATATAACTAAAACTTCCCACATATAGTCTGTGGAAAGTTTTAGTTATATAAAAAATACCTTCACCATCTTATAACATATTATAAAGTTATATGCGTACCGAACGCGTACCCGAAATAGAGACCTGTTCTATGCCGGCTGAAGCAGAGACAGTAACCGTGAAAATACCTGTTCGTTTCCTTTCACCACCAATGCAATCTTTTCTTTTGCCCTGCTCAACCCCCTGAAAAGATTCCTCACCGCCTGCGTTTCATCATTATTATCCCCATGGCGCAGGCAGGCTCTTTCATCATAATAAAATGACTTGTCTATTAGCATCACTACCTTGGGATATTCCCGGCCTTCCGCCTCGGCTATGCTTACCTGCCTGCCGGCATACCCCGTTTCCCCAAGTGACGCATCACAAATGAATTCATATCCCTCTTTGGTAAAAATCCCAAGCAGTGAATCCGCTTCCGAGTCATTGGACGCATATACAAGCGAAACCGACGGATACGCCCTTCTCCGCTCCCCGTAGCCGTAATGCATTACAGCCCTGATAAAGCCGGAAAGCTCCGTATTGAGCCTTATCCTGTTGGTCAGGCGATACCCCTTAAATCCCTCCAGAGCCTCTATCAGCGAGCTTCCGCATTCCCCCTGCTCCTCAACTGCCACTGCATCTTCCCTGTCATATGATATCACTATGGGTGCATTCCAATTATCAGAAAGCTCCATAAGCTTTTTTAACATCCTGCCATCCATATTATGCCCTTCATCGACAAGTATTGTGCGATAGCCTGCAGTTATCTCATTTTCAAAAGCTTCTCTGCCATAGTAAAAATCTATACGCTTAAGCCGCCTGTCCAGATGCGCCAGTTCCTGCATATAGGAGCCTAAATGGAAAATACACACCGGATCTTTTCTGGAAAGTTCCATTGCTATATCGTAGAGAAGTATGGTCTTGCCCGTCCCGGGAAAGCCCGTAAACCCCTGCGGCGCTGCAACAACGCCCTCAGCAGATGCCTGTCTTAAACGCCGTAATATCTGTTTCTTTATATCCCTCTGCTGTGATGTAAGGAAATATTCTTTCCTGAGGAACTTCTCCGGATCCGTAAGAGGTGAGATCAGGTAGCGCTCCTCTTTAAAAAGCTCCTCTATTCTGCCATTGTAACAATCCCTGCCTTTTTCAAGTACTGCCCGCATTTCCTCCCAGGAAGCCTCCACCAGTCTGTCACTGTGGGTAAGCCGCACCAGCCTGTCGCTTCCGCTTACATATGTAAAGAAATACATATCAAGCCCCAGCATAGCAAGGTATGCCTTATTTTGCACAAGCTGCCTTCGGATAACTTCATCAGTAACATTCCCGCTCTTTAATTCTATATTTATGACACAGTCGGAATATATCCGTAAGAGATCGAATTCCTTGCCAAGTTTTGGCAGGACAAAAGAATAAAAGAAATCATATTCAACGGCATCCGCCATGAAACCGCACAGCTTTCCGCAGAAAGCCTTAAGGCCCTCCAGTTCCCATTGCCTGATTTTTAGACAACCTGACCTGCCCGACATCTGGCGTTCAAGCTTCGATACGCATACCGGGTCGGAAACCCTGGTGAGTGCATATATATTTACCGGATACAATAGATTCCCCCAATCAGCAATTACGCTTTGCCTTGTAAAACATACCCAGCTATAATGTATTAACTGTCACATCAGCAAGTTGAATATTTGTCAACCCAAACGCATATATAGTTAATTTTCAGTATTAGAACAAAACTAAAACCTCCTGTTTCGGATATAGCAGGCTTTAGTAAAAAATTAAATCAAAAATATCCAGTAGCTTTTAATAACAATGGCACAATGATAATAATTGCCACTATTATTCCTACGCACAAAAGATTTACAATTACTCTTGGTATCATTTTCTTATAATAAAAATTTTTGCTTTTTTCAAACTCCTGCATAGCAGCAGCTTTTTCTGTATCAAACATCAGTTTAAATGTTCTCTTTATACCCATCAAATCGTTATCTTTAGTAACGACTGTTGCAACAGTATCTAGGAATATTGATATAAGCGCAGGTGGAACAATATAAGCTACCAAAATCCATACAATTATCAACAACGTTGCAAATATCCATTCACCGGCATTTTCTAAATTCATACCATAAAAATATTCATTTACAAATTCTATCCATTTAGGCTTTGAAAAAACTCTGAAAATATCATAAACATGCCACGGCATAAACCAGTTTTCCAATATGAACAATATAATAAATATCGGAATAGGAAGCTTAGTACATAAACTAAATATCAATCGGATTACTTCAAATATTAGGTATGCAAAAAATACCGGCCAATAAACCATAAAATATACCAGCCTTGCACCGAGAGTAAAGCTGCCCTTTTTGTTAGCTAATCCGATTTTCTCAGCTGCGGATCTTACAACCTTATTAGAAAGCGTACTCTTTTTCGCTTTCTTTATCGCTTTACTCAGTGCACCGTCATTGCTGATACCGAAATTATCATAGATCGGCTCATAATAATTAATCAAAAAATCCGTACGATCCAAAAAACCATAATCATTCTTTGCCACTTTCACAAAATCATCCATAGTGCTATTCTTCATTTTTACAAAGGAATACATATATGAAGACAACCCCGGATACTTTAAAAGCAGCGTAAACTCCTTATAGTTATCGATCACATCTTTTTGGGCAACTAACTGATCAATCGTATTAATCAGATCCACTAACGATTTATAATCATTGCCATGTTCCTGCCTTACAGAAAAAAATTCAGCTCTCTTCTCCTTTATCATTTGAGAAAACTCAGTTATATCGGCATATTTATTAGTCTCAAAAAAATCATATAGTGAATCAGACACTTTGGGATATCTGCCTTTCACAGCACTACTCTCTGCAGCTTGCTCCTTAAATCTAAGACACTTTCCTATATTTAAAACTGTTTCTTTTTTAAACTTGTTTACAACAAAAGGGCCATCGTTTTCTTTCTTTTTTCCTGACTCTTCCGTTTCTTCAGCGTCTGTAGAATCTTCTGTCTCCTCCGAATTATCCACCTTGTTAATGCCTATAATCTTAAATTCAGACTTAAGCATATCTAATATTGCTTTTTTATTCTTTCTTTCTGCCTGATAAAATTCAAAGAAAAAATCAACATCATCATTTTTGAGAGTAGTAGTTTTGCCAACCAGCTTAAAATATTCTCTAGCAAATTCCACACCACGCAGGCTTGTTCCAGTAGAATTACCTGTTTTCTTTCCTGCTGCTTTCCCTGAAGAACCACCATTAGTGTGAAAATCATAAAGTTTTTTACGCAACTTGTCATTCTTTATTATCTGCTCATATTTATCAGCCTTATCTAAACGTGCCTGATCCCTTTTTGCATTCTTCTCGTTTGCACCATTTATACTTTTTTGCCAACGTTCACGTGTATTTTTAATACAAGCATTAAGTTCATCTGCAGTAATATCTGGCTTCTCAATCTTATATAACTTTAAAATATTTTCTTCATTTATATCAATATCATATTTTATAAGTATTTCATCGCGTACGTCCGCCATTATACTATCTCCTATTATTATGCCTTCTTCTGGTGTTGTTCAATAATCTTAGTCATTATCTTTTTGTAAGCACCTATATAGGCCCTGTCAGAATACTCCGCTATTGTCTCTAATATAGCACAGATAAATTCAATTATTGCTACTACCACGTCTACTATTACTGAGCCAAACGCATCGCAAAACCACACTGCCAAACCAATCAATATGCAACACAATACGATAACAACAATCCAAGTAAAAATTGCAACCCACCCATGTTCCTTAATAGAAACTGCAAGACTATATAATGCATACAATACAGCTTCAACTATGCCTGCTAAAATTCCGATCCAAAACAAAGATTTACCCACTTCCATAATTCCCTGTAATACACCATTCAGCACCCTTAACAGCGAGCTTAGGCAAAAGAAGCATATAAAAATAATTGACATCCAGAAAATCGCAAACGTTGCCATAAGATTTTCCCCCGTTAATCAATATTTGCGGACGCCATCCTTGATAAAGCACTCTGAAGTTCCTTATCAGACATCTGATTAGACAGTTGGAACGTAGTGTCTAGCCTTGAATGATACAACGACTCTTCAGCAACAATATGAAGCAATCCCGAATTATCAAGCGAAAAGGTAAACTCAATAGGTGTCCCCTTCGGAACCGGCTTTTTCAGTTCCATATTTATTGTTGTTAATGCCTTCCTATCCTCTAATGGAATGCTCTCATCCGTAGAGCGGCTTTCATATAAATCTGTAGTAAGTCCCTGCTGATTATCACAGGATGTTACAAATTTATCAGTCTTAGTCGCCGGAAGCTTATCATTTATCATCAACATATTATAAATCCTTAAATCTCCATTCTCATCTCTGGCAGTCATACCATATGTTCTTGATAAAACATTTGTGATATTTAACCTAGCCACTGTACTAGTTGCCCCAGTTGCCGCCTGAAACTTTTTTTCCAGATCAAGGGTACCTATATTATTTTCCTGTAATTCTTCCACAGAAACACCGGCCTTATCTGCTTCGCTTTTAACGAAATCATTGTAAGCCTTCTCATTACTTGCATATATAGCAGCACCCTTAGCAACAGCCTCATCTGGATCTGATAAAACAGGAGTTACATGATAGTCCCTTTCAATCATTGCTGAAACCTGTGGCATTCTTGATGAACCACCTACAAGAAGAACCTTATCTATCTTAGATATGGGATACCCTTGCTTTTCCGCTACTCCCAGCACATCATCCAAAAGGTTTTTAGTCCTATTGAGCAAATCCGCTGTTATCTGCTCATATTTTTCTCGAGTAAGTTCTTCACGAAATCTTCCTGCTGGTCCATTAACGGAAATATTAACTTTTTCTCTGGATGTCAGTGATTTCTTCCATTGCTCTACATCACCATAAAGTGCCGCAACAAAATCCGGATCTTCTGTAAGATCTTCTCCATTTTCTTCCTCATAACGAGTTGTTACATAATCCATAAGTGCTTCATCCCAGTCTTTGCCTCCAAGCTCGTCATCACCTCCGGTACATACCACGGTGATTTCACCACCATCGATATTCATAACCGTAATATCAAATGTTCCACCACCCAAATCGTACACAAGTACCGTTTCCTTCTTTTCACTACCAGAAACGCCATAACTTATTGCCGCTGCCGTTGGTTCATTTATTATATTAAGCACATTAAGTCCAGCTAATTCACCTGCTGTCTTTGTAGCCTGACGTTCATTCATTCCGAAATATGCAGGACAGGTAATGACTACATCCTTTACCACCTCTCCATCTTTAAGAACACCTGTCTGCCTTAATTCTTCATTAGCATCATTGACAATCTTTTTCAAAATCATAGAAGAGACTTCAGGTGCGTGATATTCTATACCATTTAAAGTCACGGTATCCTTTTCTTTTCCCATTTTACGTTTAATAAACTGAACGGTTTTATCAGGTTCAATTTCAATTGAACGTTTTGCCTCATTTCCCACTATAATATTGTCTGCCGATTCAACCATAACAACAGAAGGTGTCGTATGGTCTCCGTCACTATTTTTTAACACCACCGGTTTGCCATACTCATCAATATACGATACACATGAATAAGTTGTTCCCAAATCAATTCCAAATACATAGCTCATTTTATTTTTCTCCTTTTTTAGTTTTTATTATACTGATATACGACTACTTTCTCAGGCTGGAGGATTTTATCACCTTTCCGATACCCTTCCTCCAAACTTTCCTTGATTTTTTTGTCAAGTGAAGGATCCTCCGTTTTTTCTATCTTTGCTTGATGAATAGATGCTGAGAATGCTTCACCTGGTTCGGTCTGATAAGGATCTATCCCCTGACGTTCCAGTAAATCCGTCAAATCCTCATATATGTATTCGTATTCTCGCTGTATATCCTCAAATGTCATATCTTCCCATTTTTCCGAAAGAATAATCCGCGCCATATCCTTTCGTATTTTTATCATTTCCTTCATAAGCTGGTCCGCAAAGCGATCAGCCTCTCCCTGCTTATAAAATTCCAATTCTTTGTGAAGCTTATCAATCATCCCATCTTTCTTCTCAATTTGGTTCCTAATCATTTGCTCCACAAGTTGATCATGTGCCTGAATCTCATCAAGTATAACGAATAATTCGTCATCTTCAGGATTACATTCACCATCATAATTTTCTGACGGATCATAATTTATTTCTTCAAAATCCTCCTGTTGCACATCTTTCTCCTTGTCTTTTGAAAAAATGTTTCCCATTCCTGCCATTTGCAACCACCCCTTTTCTATATTAAATCAATGTACTTTCCACAATCACACTATTTACTAAATAAAAAAACTGCATTTCTCATATCAAAATGCAGTTTTTATTTACAAAAACATCACTTCTCAGATTATGAGAAAACTCAAAACCTGCAGTTAAATCCTGTCCGTCTATCAAAGTATCCACAAGCACCACCAGATAGTTACCCCCATCATTATAAAACACCGTATCACACCATCAACCCCTATTGATTCTATCAAATTTTGCACTGATATACAATAAGATTGTGTTCTTAACATGTAGCAAATAAAACAAAAAAGTAAATTCCACATTATGAGAATTTACTTTTTTACACGTGAAATATAATCTTGCATTCAATCGTGGCTATAAATATTTTATTTCTTATCGCCGTCCTCAGGATTGTTTTCGCCCCAGATCTTTCTGTTGAGCTCAGCATCCTTTGCGCCGATCATGTCAAGGACTTCCTTGGCTCTCTTCTGCTCCTCGATAGCACGGGACTCATCCTTTAAGAGAAGTTCCAAGGAACCGGAAATGGTATCGATGTTGTTCTTGAATTCCTCAACCATTTCAGCGGTACGCTGTCTTGCCACACGGATGACCTCATCCTTGTATGCTACGAACTGCTCCACGGTCTGCGCATTGAAAGCCCTCTCAAGGTCACGCTTGTATGCCTTCTTATCCATGGTATTGAAGATAAGGATAGCCTTCTGCTCGTTGATGTAATCATTCATCTTAAGTGCGGTAAGCTCTGAAGGCGGGATCTCAGTATCGGAGATATTTGCAATTCTCCTGATAAGGCCTTCGTCTATCCCTTTGTATTCCTTTATCCTCTTTATGATAATGTTCTTAAGTTCCTGCACCTGAGCCGCAAGTATGTGTCCCCTTATACGCTTATATACATCATCTATTTCCTGCAGATAACGGTTCAGCTCACTGATTATGATCTCGTTCTTCTTTTCGAAGATTTCAGGCTTAAGAGCGATCCACTGCATCTTGTCTGCCTGGCGGCTTGCTGCTTCCTGACGCTTCTCTATCTCGTGTACCAGGCTCTTTATCTCAGCCACCTGTGTCTCCAGGGAATCATCAGTGATGCGGGCCACGAATTCCTCATGGGCAGTCTCGATGTCCTGAACCATGCTGGTCTTCATGATCTCGATATTCTTCTCTATATGCTCCTTGGAAAGTCTTGCCTGGTTCTCAATAGCCTCATAGTCCACACGGACGAAATTGATGAGATTCTCTATGCTGTCATAAAGTCCCTTTGCCTTAACAGCCAGCGCATATTTCTGAGCGTACTTGATGATTTCCTGCTCGATGGCATACATACCGGAATTGACATATATCCTGCGCACAACACCATCCAGGGCATTGCCGCATTCCTTTGCAGCCTTCTCGGAATCAGCTATGAGCTGCTTTGTCTCAAACTCCGCATTAGCCAATTTGTCATAGCGGTAGAATATTCCGCTGTCAGCCTGTATATTGGAGGGATCCTCAGTGAAAGGATCGACAGTAGGCTCATTGTTTATCTCATTCTTATGGTTTGCAAGCCATGTACGCTCGTCATCAAGATCTATGCCATCCTGTATAGCCTTGCTTATGTATGCAGCCTTGGATGAAACGAAGAACAGCCTTGCCTCCGAAAGATCGATCTCTACTTCTTCTTCATCACAGATCTTGTCTTCTTCCTTAAGGGATACAACAACCTTCTTATTACGGAGAAGCTTCAGATCCTTGCTGGTCTTGGTATCGGCCTGATTAATGACATGGAATGACCTGTCAAGATCAATGGACACGCCCTGGTCGCCTGCGGAGCCGTCACGGAACCCATTGATAAGCTTGTAGAGCACGGAATTACCCGTACCCTCCATCTTGGTAGGCTCATACATTACGATAAGTATGGAATTAGTCTGCTGCTGAAGAGCCTCTTTAAGTATAAGCAGATGCTCCGAGGAATTGGAATCCGTACCCGGAGTATCAAAGAACGTGAAGTTGATATCACGGCAGAGCGGAATAGGATAACCTACCTCTATAACACCGTTGATATATCCTGAACCGTCCTGCTGCTCATGATTCGGTACATCATTAAGCTTCTTAAGGATACGGCAGAGCTGCTCATGACGCTTAAGTCCAAGCTCAGCCACCACAGATGTCTCCATCTCCAGTGCCTTTCTGAGACCCTCCTGTGATGCTGACTGTGACTTAACAAGCTCAAACTGACCAATGGCATCATTCCAAACGATCTGGATATTATCCGGTCTGTCCTCTTTCGTAGTATTCACGGTAAATCCGACACGAGGATTGACCTCGTTATGGATCTTGAACATCTTGGCAGTCTCGGAATTGATACTCTCCGGAAGTATGCGTCTTCCAATGATCGCATTTATAAAAGTTGACTTTCCGGCAGAATATGTACCTACCAGACAGAGATTGACTTCATCCTGATCAAGAACAGCCTTCCTCTCATCAAAGAGTTTCTTACGCAGACGGAACATCTGCTTTGTTTCCTGATTCTGAAGCTGTTCATCAAATGAAACAAGAGCCTCATCACAGAACTTACTTATGGCTTCATATATCTCCGACACATTGGGGAGCTCCACATAATCGGCTATCTTGAATATCTCTTTTCCCTTTTCATCGTTGTAATCAGCAACCTTTTTACGGAAATCCTCATAATCGATCTTCGTGCCTTTGAATGTCAGATTGACATTATCCCTGGCAAACTGCTCCCATATATCATCAAAAAAGCTTATACCCTGATTCTGAAGAAGAAACTCACCTGATCCCGGGCTGTATTTCTCAAGATGCGGACATTCCTCATACGGAATCTCCACAAAATCGCCCTTAAATCTCGTAAAAAATCTGATCTCCTTTTTTACGGGATGATACATTATCATAAGTTCTTTCATCTGCTGCAGCCTCCCAATTCCCTCTGTCCGATCAACCGTCTAAACAACGAACAAATATGTATTTTATGTGGCAAAAAAAGACATCTTCGCTACACCACACCACGTTTAAGTATAGCGAAAATGTCCGAAAAAAACAAGCGAATAACTACTATAATCTGTAATATTTAACGAGATTTAATCTATATGGACCTATTTATCCATCTTTACAGCCGTTTCCAGAGCTATCTTCATCATCTGGTCAAATGTAGTCTGACGGTCCATGGCGTTCAATGCTTCCCCTGTAAGGATATGGTCAGATATCGTAAACATTCCCAGGGCCTTTTTGCCTGCCTTTGCAGCGTTAAGATAAAGTGCCGCAGTTTCCATCTCTATGCACAGTATCCCCATCTTTATCCACCTGTCATTGGCGTCCCCCTGTGCATCATAGAAAGTATCCGATGAGAGCACATTTCCCACCATGTACCTTGCACCTGCTGTATCTGCCTCAGCAACCGCAGTCTTAAGCAGTTCATAGTCTGCAATGGGAGCCATTACCCCGGGAAGTTCAAACTGCCTTGCATAATTTGAATTGGTCGATGCACCCATGGCAAATACGATGTCCCTGACCTTAAGTTCATTGCTTATGGCACCTGCGGAACCGATACGGATTATATTTTCCACTCCAAAAAAATTATACAGCTCATAACTGTAAATCCCTATGGACGGCATCCCCATGCCACTGGCCATAACACTTACCCTATGGCCCTTATATGTTCCGGTATAGCCCTGCACGCCGCGCACATTGTTTACGAGCTTCGCATCCTCAATGTATGTCTCTGCTATATACTTTGACCTGAGGGGATCACCCGGCATCAGTACAGTCTTTGCAAAATCTTCCGGTGACGCATCAATATGCGGTGTAGGATACGGCTTATCTGACATAATGGTCCTCCTTTTGTAATTTACCTGCCTTACGGCTGCCTCTTACTTGCTCTTTCTTGAATAGTATATCACTTTCCCGTCCAGGTCGATGATACTACTGTAAGTATAACCGTTTGAGGTAAATTCTACAAACCATACTTTTTTATCCATATCTCCCATGCCGGAAAGAATAGGGCTTACATATGTCTTTTTAGATGATGAAGAACTGCTTTCTTTCTTTTCAGCCGAATTCTCTGAAGCGCTGTCCTTAGCATCCTCGGTTAAGGCATCAGCAGCATTTTCGCTGTCCTTCTTGTCAGCGTCTTCATCTGCTGTATCTTCAGTATCAGCCGTCTTATCGTCATGCTTTCCGTCGGATGCCTCATCTGTCTTAGCTGCTTCGTCTGCCTTTTTGTCTTCAGTTTTCTTATCTTCAGCCTTCTTGTCATCCCCGTCATTTTTCTGTTCCGAGGTTTCAGTATCCTCAGGCTTGTCTGAGGATGAAGTCTCCGCATTCAGCTCCGTTCCGAAGATAAGGTCTCCGAGAGTATAAAATCCGGCCCTGGTCATCGTCGCATTTTCAGTCTTTATCCCCGCATCTGCCAGGGCAATGGTCACGGCCGCCTTCTTTCCCTCCTCGGTATTGTCCGCAAGCGCCGCCACTGCTGCACTGTCCACAGAAACGCTTGTATCCTCAGGCTTTTCAGCAAGCTCATCCGACGCACTCTCCACAGTCTCAGGCGTTACTGCACTGTTTTCTGACGATGCGCTGCTCTGTTCGGCCTCATCCGCGGATACGCCTGCCGGTTCACTGTTTTCCGGCTCTGCTGCCGCAGGGTCCGTCTCAGTTACGACTATGTCCGTCACCTCTCCTCCAAGGCAGCCCTTTTGATACATAGCGCCCACAATGGCATTTACTGCCACATCAGAAGGCGTGCCCGTAAGGTCAAGTCCGTTTATGATCTCGGCAGTGTCCTTATCCAGGGTCTTTACGGTTACTACCTGTCCAACTGCATTTACATCCAGGGCCACGCTGTTTTCCAGGTCCAGGGTAAGGGTTCTTGCGACAGTCATTTCCTCTTTCTTGGTCCTGTTGCCCTGCTCGATGATCATTATGCCGTTTACTATGAGCAGCACCGCTGCCACTGCCGCCAGCACGCCGGTATAAATTATGCTGCGGTCCCTATGCTTCTTTTTCTTTCCCATATGCATAGGCACGACGCCGTCCGCATCCGTGGCCTTGTTCAGCCTTTTCTTGATCTCATCCAGCCTGTCAGGAGCCGCATTCTCAAAAGATCTCTTTATTTTTCTTTCCGTTTCTTTTCTATTCATGGGTCTTTCCCCTCCGGTCCTGCTTTGCCTGAACTGAATCCTCTTCTATGATCTTTGCAAGTTTCTTTATCGCCCTGTTGTACTTCGAAAGCACCGTTGCTAAAGGCATGTCCATCATCTCCGCTATCTCCCTGTGCTTAAGCCCTGCCACCGCATGCAGCACGACTATCTGGGATTCTTCCTTGCTGACCTTGTCCAGCGCCGCCTTTAATACCATCCTGTCCTCGCTGCGGAACTCGGAATTTTCATCCGCTATGGCATCCCATTCGTAGTCCGGAATGTCCGCTATCCTTTTCTGCGACCTGATCCGCATCAGCGAAAGGTTCCTTGCTATTGTCAGTATCCACGCCATGGGCTTTCCCTGGGCCTGGTACTGGGATGCGTTCAGGCACACCTTCACATATGTATCCTGCATCACATCCTCCGCATCCTCGGGGTTCTTCAGTATCGAAAGTATGAAACCGTAAACGCTGCCCTTGGTCAGCTCGTATATATCGTCCAGCGACTGGCTCTTTCCCTTTGCAAGGCGCTTAAGCGCCCTTTCCAGCCGCTTGTCCCTTTCTTTTACATCCTCCGACGCGGTTATGCTCCCCACATCGGCCGTCATAAAAAACATGTCTTTTAAAATCTCCTTCCAGTCTAGTTATGTAATGCCGCAGGTATTGGTTTTATTTCAAAAAAAAAATAAATTCTATAACCTTAAACCGACATGGCGCTGTTGAAAGCATTTATTGCGAATACCACAAGCACGCCTATGGTCACAAGCGAGAATACGAACTCCGCTATCCCATAAATAAGCCAGCCGTATGCCTTCTTTTTGTAGGTCTGCACTGCTCCTATCACTATCAGCACCCAGCCTGCAAGTCCGTCAAGCACTACCACCGTTAAGGGCAGTATGACAAAAGCAACCACAAGCATCAGTACAGACGACACCATATATATTGCGCTGCTCCGTTTCGGTTCGATAAGCTCTGTCTTGTCGGCTATAAACAATAGTATGCCTGAAAGTACCAGCTCGGCAAAAGTGATGGCCCTTATTATTATCAGCGCCACAAGCGGCTTATTTATATTTGATTTATTATTCTCCATTTCCTCACCTTTCCTGTTTTGAAAACTCATTCTAAGCTTGCTTTGATCAGCTCCACGGACCTGTCGATGCCAAGCTTTCCTGTATTTATGCTCAGGTCATAGAAACGGCCGTCGCCCCACTCGTGGTTTGAGTAGTAGTTGTAATAGGCAGCCCTGTCCTTGTCGCTCCTAAGGCACATTCCCTCGGCCTCCTTTTCGGAAATGCCGTGCTTTGCCGCCGTGCGCGCCACCCTGGTTTTCAGGTCTGCGTGGACGAACACATTCAGAAGGTCCGGCATCTCGGAAAGGACATAGTCCGCGCAGCGCCCTATGAATATCCCCGGCCCCTCTGCCGCGAAACGCCTCATGGCATCAAACTGCGCCAGGTACAGCTCCAGTGTCAGGGGCTTCTGGAAACCGCCTCCGTAATAGTTCATCCCCATTGCTACCGCAAATAAAAGAGAGTTCGTGGGCTTCTCATCATTTTTTTCAAATAACTCTCTGGTAAAGCCGCTGTTCTTCGCAGCTTCCTCCAGTATCTCCCTGTCATAAAAAGGAATGCCCAGCTCCTCTGAAAGCCTGATGCCTATCTCCCTGCCGCCGCTGCCAAGCTCCCTTCCTATGGTGATTATCTGATGCTCCTTCATAATGATGCCCCCTTTCCGTATCCTGAGTATATGCCATATCCGGCCTGGCCGGATTTCCCATAATCCATACCCTGTGACAGTTTTACTGTTATTTATATTATACAACATTTACATTCCTACAAGGAACAATATCAGCGCACAGTCATGGCCGCTTATACGAAAAAAACTGCCACATCATGTTGTGATATGGCAGTCTTCTCTATTGCTTATGCTTATACGTTAATTTGGCTATGCGGATATCTTATTTCTTTACTATCGTCACACCATCGATATCCTTGATGCACATGAAACCTGCCCAGCCCTCCGCATTTAATGAAGGCACTATTGCAACTCCGGCAGGTATGGTGATCTCGTAAGTGTCGCCCCTATATATGAAAGTGAATATTGTCGTTACATCAGGTCTTGCATCATGTGCCGCCGCAACCACGGAATTCAGTGAAACATAGTATCCGCAGTCCATCTTTACGGTACCGTTCGCAGGTGCTGCTTCTATTGCAGCTTTCATTGCGTTCATAAGAGCAGCGGTATAGTCAGTAGTTTCGGTTTCAATAACATTTCCGCATATCTTACACCTGTATACATACTCACCATTCGTGTAGGCTGTAGCCTCCAAAGCAGTCTCCCATACATACTCATGGACATGATGTTTATCTTTCTTGTCAGAGTCTTTGTTCTTAGAATTATCTGAAGGTACAACCGGCTCAACCGGATCCTCCCCTGGCGCAGTCACCTCAGTAGGCAGACTTGCATAATCGGACGCATAGCCGGTTCCTGTTTTTTCTGCGATGAGATAAATATAGTAACCTGTTCCCCAATCATCAAGGTCAAGTTCTGCCGGAATTGAAAAAGTCTTATCTTCGCCCAGCTTTCCGTAGTAAATTATGGATGCACCGTTTGCGTTGTTTGCAGCATAAACCCTGTCAGTTATCATCACAGATATCCTGTTGCTGTCTCCGGTTGATGTACAATTGGAAAGCAGTATCTTGTGATCGTTATCTTCAAAACCTGATGAAACACCAGGGGTTACTGTCATGCTGTCATCCAAAAGAGTCAGAGTCCAGGGATTGCCCTGGGTACCGATATTATCTATATATTCTACTGATTCAGGAGTAGACGATGTAGATTTTGTTGCCTCGCCAGCCATTGAGAAAAGCACTCTGCTGGTGTCGACATTAAAAGCGGGCCGTGCGGTAGCGACGTCATCCACATCGTCGTGGTTCACAACGCCCAAGATGTTGACAAGCGCCGCATAGTAATCACTGTTAGCATACGGCGAGCGCAGCCACCAGCGGCTGGGGTCTTCTCCATATTTTGCCTTCAGTGCGTCACCTGCAGTAGCACTGATGTAAGTGCTCACTTCCTTTGCAGAAAGGAAGAACACATTTTCTCCGTTTAAGCTGCTTGTTGCCCACGAAATGCCAAATACTTCTTCGGCAGCATCACCTTTCGTAACGGCTTTAACAGCTGTCTTCTCTACAGTCCCGAAATTAGCTGTATAGAAATCACCGCACCAGCCCTTCGCGCCGCTGTCCTGCCATACATTGGAACGCGGGGCAGTATTGTCAAAGTAAACATTTCCGGAATTCCCGCCGGTACCCCAGAGACCTTCCGACATAACGAACATGGCGCCTGTATCGCCTGCATTGTCCGTGTCAGCATCTAACACGCGGTAGATCGTCGTGCCCTGCGCATAGACCTCCGCTTTCTTACCGTAGGAAATCCACTCATCGTCATCAATTCCGGCTGTCCCAAACTGCATAACCGGCTCATTTGCCGCCTGTGCCGACATAGGCTTTGCTCCGAATGCAATGCCTGAAACACCCGCGATCTCTGCCGTCAGCAGCACTGCGCTAATTACTGCGCCGAACAGCCTTCCTCTTTTTTTCCTCATCACTTTCCTCCTCTTTTTCCATGCCATGACCTGCAGTCTTAAAAAAGCCTGCAAGCCCCGTATTTTCACATACCTTTTTAGTTTATCACCCCCCATTTTTGTCAAGGCAGGATTTAATATTTCGGTATGTTTTCTGACTCTCACAACCTATTTTTTGCCCTTTTCCAACCATGCTTTTTCCGGCTTTCGTTTTCTGTTTTTCGTTTTTTCCTTTTATTCCCTGTTATCCCACACCGTGTAGTCTCACATCTCAGCAGTAGCCTGCATTTGTTTCTGAACGATTAACGGTGCGTATTTAGCGGCTGGGGAAATCCTGCGCTTACAGACCGTTGCAGTTCGGTGCAAGGCTGTTACGGACTGTTAGCGATTAGTTTCCCAGCGCGTTGCACCGGTTCAGAAACAAAGCAGGTACTGCTGAGTTTCAAAAGTGGCATGCAGGAAGTAAGCCAACAATAAAACCGCACTAAAAAACTCCCTTACGCAAAGCACCCCAGCCCTGCGAAGAGAGTCTTTCCTTTTTTATCTGTTATTTATCTGTTGTCTGCAGCTCCCGCTTACATTTTAACATTCACGCCAGAACCCCTGCCCCAACGGCTGCAATAACTTTTTCCTCATCATAATCCGGGGCATACGCTTGTGCAGCATCACATATTACTTTTATGCGAATTTCATCTTCTTCCAGCTCATCCGCAATCTGCTGCAGCTGTTTTCCTTTACGAAGCTTCCGGCAGACCTGGCTGATCAAAAGCTCTTCCTTGCCTTCATCTTTCGCATCCTGTATGACAACCCATTCTTTCATATACTGTGTCCTCCATATCGCATTCTTTCTGCCTTTATTTACTGCATTTTCAATCTTTTGTGTCAGCTTACTTTCGGCTCTGCCTCCCTCAACATAATCGTACAGCTTTCTCAAATCTTCCGAAAGATCCTCTCCATTGTAGCTGCAGTTATAGAATATTTTCCTTGTTCCGTCCCCCAGCCTGAGTGCCTGATCTTCTTCACAGCTTTCCCGAAATGTATATCTGCTGAGTCCTTTCCCAAACGGATCAAATGTACAGATAAACATCACACTGCTGTCCGGAAGGCTCTTATATGAATTGCCTTTATCCATGTAGTCGATATCTATCGCCCCCTGATAATAACGGCTTCTTTTTGGCAGCTGATGTGAATCGACCGACTTATGATTTAAATTTTCCATTTCGGCATCATATACCGCTCCGCCACTGTCTTCATTATACACATCCAGACGTATCGGCTTGCCGTCTGCAGTATAGCGGATTTCCCGCTGTGTCTGCAGCTTCTTAAGTACACCCACTGGTTCCTGCAAAAGGCACTCCAGCACCTCTCTGCACAGTTCCGGATCCTCCATGACTTTACCGAACATAAAGTCATCCCTAAAACACAGTTCCTCGTAGTTCTTCATTACTCTCTTTTCGCTCATACTTTCTCCTTCCTTTTGGGCACCGGCAGAAGCTGAGCGATATAAAGAGCCTCTATCCTTCTCATTCCTGCCTACAAATTAGTGTGATCATAAGCAAGAATTTTCGAACGGATTAAGATCTGATCATAGAATGCTATAATAAATGCTTGATATACGAAAAGTTGCTTATGGAAATATTATAGCGGACGCTAAAACAAATGTAAACCCGGAAGCTCAGGTATCTTAGCTTGATTTCATATTTGAGACAAGGGAAAAGATGATAAAGCGCGCCGCCAGGCGCACATTCAAAAAGCCTCCCGTGCATTCGCACAGGAGGCTCATTTCTACGTTATTGAGCTTTACCGCTTAGCCTACGACCTTCTTAACGGCCTCGATAACACGGTCAGCCTGGAAAGGCTTAACTATGAAATCCCTCGCGCCGGACTGGATAGCCTCGATAACCATCGCCTGCTGTCCCATTGCGGAACACATGATAACCTTCGCATTTCCGTCACCGGCTTTGATCTCCTTAAGAGCCTGTATGCCATCCTTCTCAGGCATCGTAATATCCATAAGCACAAGATCGGGCTTAAGCTCGGAATACTTGCTCACTGCAACGCTTCCATTCTCTGCCTCTCCTGCAACTTCATAACCATTCTTTGTAAGTATATCCTTGATCATCATCCGCATGAATGCGGCATCATCAACTACAAGTATCTTTGCCATTTACTGTACTCCTCACAAAAATTATTGCCTGCTGCCTTTCGACAACAATTAAATGATACACTAAACAACTTCTTTTGTCTATCTGATTTTTTCTTATGCTATCCGATAGATATATTACCACACTTATCACAAAGTGTCAAAATCAATATTTGATACGGAACAATCCTCGTGAACCAAAAATGATATAGTGCTATAATAGTCCTGCGTTCATACATATTTCAGAAAAAACAGGAGGATCATGCATTGAACATAAAGATTGATAAGATACTCGCAGCTCTTACCGATGATAACGGCATCACATTAAAGCCTGATACAGATGTGTATATCTGTGGCGACAGTATTGCTGCCATCGATGAAGTGCCTGAAGGATTTGTCCCTGACAAAACCATTGACGGCACCGACAGGCTGCTCATTCCCGGACTCATAAATGCCCATACCCATTCCTATATGGCTTTCATGAGAAATGTGGCAGATGACCTTTCCTTCGAGGACTGGCTCTTCGGCCGGGTGAGCAAAATAGAAGACAGGATGACTGATGAGGAAGCCTACTGGGGTGCCTGCCTTGCAATCATTGAAATGATGAAGTCCGGCACTACCTGCTTTAATGACATGCAGATGAACATTATGCAGACCACAAGAGCGGTAAAGGAATCCGGCATGCGCGCCGTGATCTGCAGAGGACTTGTGGGAAGCGGCAATGACGAAGCGGGGCGCTCAAGACTAGACCAGACATATCGAGAGCGGGACGCTTTTAAGGACTGCGACAGGCTCACTTTCCGTCTTGGTCCCCATGCACCCTATACCTGCGATGAAGAATTCCTAAAGATCATTGCAAAAGAGGCCGGCGAACAGAATATGGGAATACATATGCACCTGTCAGAAAGCGTCAATGAGGTGGAAAACTGCAGAAAGACCTACGGCTGCAGCCCTATTGAGCTTGCAGAGCGCACAGGGCTTTTCGATCATCCCTTTATCGCCGCACACTGCGTGCAGGTTGATGAAAAAGATATGAATATTATGGCAAAGCATAATGTAAGCGTTGTTACCAATCCTGCCAGCAATATGAAACTTGGCAATGGCTTTGCCCCCGTTCCGGAAATGATGGAAAAAGGAATAAACATTTGCATCGGTACTGACGGTGCTGCAAGCAACAACTCTCTGAACCTGATCCATGAAATGAGCCTGGTTACCCTTATCCACAAAGGAACTCACCGCTCTCCGCTTTCCGTAAGCGCTGCTGATGCGTTTAAATTTGCAACAATAAATGGTGCAAAGGGACTCGGACTTGAAAAAGAGATCGGTTCAATCGAGACCGGAAAAAAAGCCGATCTTGCAATTCTTAATATGAAGACCCCCTCCATGTGGCCGGCTAACAACGCCCTTGCCACCCTTTCCTACTCCGCCAACGGCTCAGAAGTGGAAACCGTGATAATAAACGGCGAGGTAACCATGGAAGACAAAAAGATACTCACCATGGACGAAGAAAAGATTTTTGCCGAAAATGAAAAGACAATGAAGCGTATCTGCGGTTAAACAGTGACGACTGCATTCTCTCAAGTCCAAAACATAAAAGGCTGTCCCTGCATCGGGACAGCCTTTATTTTACTTATCTACCGTCAGTTACGTAACTCACAATTGTAACAGCCTTTGGAAAATAAGGAACTTGCAGATTACCTTACTCATTTTATACTGAAGATGAATTCAGGTATTTTTCCTGCTCCGGTGTAAGCACATCAATCTCCTTGCCAAGGAAGGCCAGTTTCTTGACAGCCACTTCCCTGTCCACCTCTTCCGGAACATCTATAAGCTTTTCCTTAAGCTCAGTGCCATGCTCAACAAGATACTTTGCTGACAGAGCCTGTATTGCAAAGCTCATATCCATGATTTCTGCAGGATGTCCGTCTCCGCAGGCAAGATTTACCAGCCTGCCCTCTCCCAATACCGCAAGGGTATTACCGTTCGACAGCTTATATCCGATTATATTATTCCTGAGCTCATGTGACTCAACAGCCATCTTGCGCAGTCCTGCCATATCTATTTCACAGTCAAAATGTCCTGCATTGCAAAGGATAGCGCCATCCTTCATCTCCATGAAATCCTCAGCATCAATGACTTTGTCACAGCCTGTCACGGTTACAAAGAAATCACCGCGAGCCGCAGCCTGCTTCATGGGCATTACCTCGAATCCGTCCATGACAGCTTCGATAGCTTTTACAGGATCTATCTCGGTAACGATAACCTTCGCCCCGAGCCCTTTTGCCCTCATGGCAACGCCCTTGCCACACCATCCATATCCGGCCACAACAACAATCTTGCCGGCAACTATGAGATTCGTTGTGCGGTTTATGCCATCCCATACAGACTGGCCCGTACCGTACCTGTTATCAAAAAAATGCTTGCACTGTGCATTATTAACCTTGACCATAGGGAACTGAAGCTTGCCCTCACGGTTCATGGCTTCCAGCCTTATAATACCTGTCGTTGTCTCCTCGCATCCACCGATCACACCGGGTATCAGATCCTTAAACTCGGTATGCATCATGTTCACCAGGTCGCCGCCGTCATCGATTATTATGTTAGGGCCTATCTCAAGTACCGCCCTTATGTGAGCATTATATTCTTCCTCTGTGCTGCCATGCCATGCATGAACCTCCAGGCCGTCTGCCACAAGTGCGGCAGCAACATCATCCTGTGTTGAAAGTGGATTGGAGCCCGTTACATACATGTCCGCCCCGCCTGCCTTGAGCACCTTACAGAGATACGCGGTCTTTGCCTCCAGATGAACTGAAAGAGCCACCTTTTTTCCCTCAAAAGGTTTTGTCTTTGAGAAATCCTCCTCAAGTGTCCTGAGCAGGTCACAGTGGTTTTTTACCCACTCTATCTTCATAGCGCCTGACGGTGCCAGATTAATGTCTCTGATCTCGCTTGCCATATCTTCCTCCTTCCGGTGAACCTTTATAAACTATGATTGATAACAAATGCAATCAAAGTTAGTATAATCTATCCGACATTTTTTATCAAGGTATGCTATCCATCGGTATCAGACTGCTGCTCTTTTCACGGTAATGTTCTTCCTGTCAAACAGGCCTTCATCGAAAAACCACGGCATGATACCGTGGTCCTACATTTTTTTCATGTATTATCATGAATAATCTGCATAAACAAACTGCTTACATGATTCAAATTAAATTATTTGCACAAATTACCTGCTGATACAGAAACCTTTCAAAGCCAGAGTACAATCCGTTTACTGCTTATGAAACAGATATCGTCTCTACCTTGAATGCATCACTGCTCTTTACAGTCTGCTTGTCTATCTTAGCCCGGGCATCTGCTTCAGACTTGGCCTGGATAGCCTGTGAGATATCTGATGTAAGATAAAAACCTCTTAAAAACTTCTCTGCAAGATATTCGCCTGAAACCATATCAACGATAATAAACTTTTCCTTCATAACCGCGACCTCGTACTATACTCCCTCTCCCCATGCCACAGTAAGAAACGCTAATCTCTAAATTTCGTGAATATTATACCACTGAAAAACGAATTTTGCAACAAATGTAATAAAGTTCTGTAAACCACACGCCTATGCACTTGCTTGCTACCAGACAACGCTTTATGATAATATTAGTTTGTTGGGGGAATTTCCCTTTCCCCAAATCTTAATTACCTGAGCGGAGGGGCACATGGTAAAAAAACTTGCTAATATTTTATTTCGTTCTAACCTCGGAATCCATCAGAGACTGCTTAACCTGATCCTAAGTGCAGCGCTTGTGGGCGGCTTCATTTCAATGATAAGTACCCTGTTCATCGGCGGATATATGAGCGCCCTTATTGTATTCCTTATTCTTATAGTAGTCTTTATTTCCCTTGTATTATCGGTAAAATATAATAAGACCAACCTTGCCGGTGCGCTGGTGACCGGAGTTTCCAATATAATCATTTTTCCCTGTATGTATTTCACATCCGGCGGTTCATACAGCGGTATGCCACTATGGTTCGTACTCGGACTTATTTTTACATGGCTTACTCTCAAGGGGGCCCTCTGCTACATAATGTACGGCATAAATCTTATTGCCCTGTTAGGTACGATAATTGTCGGCGAGCTTCACCCGGAATGGTTTACCAAGATGCCGGCCAACTATATGCAAAACGACATAATGCAGTCCATTGTTATCGTTTCCTGCATAATAGGCATCATCTTCAAGTACCAGACCTATCTTTACGAAAAACAGCAGACCAAGATCCTTGAAACAGACAGACTGCTGCAGGTCGCAAATGATGCAAAGAGCCAGTTTCTTGCAAACATGTCACATGAGATCCGTACTCCCATTAATGGCATAATAGGCATGAACACAATGCTGCTTAAAGAGCTTGATAAAGGAAACACCGAAGATGTCATGGAATATGCCAAGAACATCCAGAGTGCCTCCCAGACACTGCTCTCCCTTATCAATGATATTCTTGATATATCCAAGATTGAATCCGGAAAGATGGAAATCGTCCCCGTGGAATATGACCTCTTCTCAATACTTAATGACTGCTATAATATGAATTTCATAAGGGCACTGGAAAAAAATCTGACACTGGAGCTTGAAATCGAGGAATCTCTTCCTGCCATACTCTATGGCGATGAAGTACATGTCCGTCAGATTATCAACAACATTCTTTCCAATGCTGTAAAATATACTGAAAAAGGCAGCGTTCTCCTGCGAATGAGTGCTATGGAGCAGGACGATAAGGATGTCACCCTTAGGATCGAGGTCAAGGATACCGGTATAGGTATCAAAGAAGAAAACCTTGAAAAGCTCTTCCAGAATTTTACACGTATTGATGTAGAAAAAAATCGCAATATTGAAGGAACCGGCCTGGGACTCAGCCTCACTAAAAAGCTGATAGATCTTATGGGCGGTGAAATCCAGGTACAGAGTGAATACGGCGTAGGCTCCATATTTACGGTTATACTCAAGCAGGGCGTGGCAAGCACACATAAGATGGGCTCCTTTGATGAAAAATATCGTGCATACATCCAGCAGGAAGAAAAAACCAACGAAAACCGTATTGCACCTTCTGCCAGGGTACTTTTAGTAGATGATGTGCGCATGAACTTGCGAGTTGCCCAGGGACTGCTAAGCTCCACCCTCGCTACTATAGATATTGCCGGCGGTGGTGAAGAATGCCTGCAAATGATGCATGAGAAAAAATACGATATCGTATTTCTTGATCATATGATGCCCGGTTTGGACGGCATGGCAACTCTGAAAACCCTCAAGGCAGATAACACACATCCCAATCAGAATACACCTGTCATTGCACTCACTGCTAATGCAATAGTCGGTGCCAAGGAAATGTATATGAATGCCGGTTTTTCAGATTACATCACAAAGCCTATTCAGGAAAAAGAAATACTTGATGTATTCTTTGACTATGTTCCCTGTGAAAATGGAACTGATATGATTAATGTATCTAAACAGAATGAGAAAAAATTATCAGAAAGCAAAGCCGGTGAAAACATGAATACTACAACAAATTATAACAGCAATAACCGCAATACTGATACTTCCCGTGAAGATTACAGCATAAACACAACAGAGATACCGGTTGTGGATAGTGCAGACAGCGATGCTGATATTCCTTCCGAACATATTAAAAATGATAACAGTGAAAGACCACTTGAGGAGCGCTTCCCCACTCTCGACATAGAGCTTGCTTTCACATACTGTATGGAAGATGAAGAACTGTTTCTGGAAATGATAGATGAATATCTTATATGGGAGACTCCCAACGAGCTTGATGGGTATTTTGAGGCAAAAAACTGGAAAAACTACGAGATTGCAGTACACGCACTAAAGAGCACATCACTTAACATAGGTGCTAAGGAGCTTTCCGAACATGCTAAAGCTCTGGAATTTGCCGCTAAGGACTCCGATATCGAATATATTAAAGAACACCATAGTGAGGTCATGGATGAGTACCACAAGCTTATAGAGGATCTGAAACGAGGCATATAAGATATCTTAATCCTGCATGTTTTAATACATCAACCAGCCAGGCAGCATTACACTACACAGGAAACTCACAGTATCAGTTCCATCCCTATTTTCTGTGGAATAAGTCCCATAGACTCATAAAATTTAACAGCATCCGGATTACAGCTCCAAACATTAAGGGTTATATTATAAAAACCTTCCTTTTTAGCATATTCAGAAACAGACTCAAATAATAGACTTCCTACATGTTTTCCCCTCGCAGCTTCATCTACACAGATATCGTCTATGTAAAGCGTCTTTATGTCTGTAAGCACATTGTTGTTTAATTCCTGTTTATGAATACAAAATGCGTGGCCCAGTATAGCCCCATTTTCATCCTCACATACAAATACAGGTGTATGCGTATCCCCAATTATATTTCTTAATTCATCTTCATTATATTTCGTTGCCGGTCCTTTAAAGATGTCCGGTCTTCCTTTGTGGTGAACCATGTCAACTTGTACAAGGAGTTTAAGTATAGCTGGGATATCTTTGTTCTGTGCAAACCTTACTTTATTCATATATTACCTTCCATTCATACTAAATTTTAAAGATACAACACACTTATATACTCATATCAATATTCTACAGAAAATAAAAAATAAAAATGCTGCAGCCCCCAGAAAACTGAAAACCACAGCACCCATTAACTGCCGGCGACCGGAATCGAACCGGTACGATATTGCTATCACGGGATTTTAAGTCCCGCGCGTCTGCCTGTTCCGCCACGCCGGCTGGTAAACATACTGTTTACTCTAAATATAAGGAGTTGTCCAATATACTGAACAACTCCCAGTGGAAGTTACAGGGCTCGAACCTGTGACCCTCTGCTTGTAAGGCAGATGCTCTCCCAGCTGAGCTAAACTTCCATAAACGACCCAGATCGGACTCGAACC
>DGSK01000052.1 GCA_002393955.1 Lachnospiraceae bacterium UBA4364
TTACTCAACTAAAGCGACAGCCCCTCCTTTATGTGTTGAAAATCTAAAAATGTTTGTTGACAAATTATTGATGAAGTGTAATTTTTAAATATTCCACTGAGGATAAACCAAGGGCGACATAGTCTACCCAAAGATTAGAGCGTATGCTCGGAAAGGAGGTAGTGCTATGAACTACACTGTCTTAATCGACTGGAAGTTTGTCGTTGCCCTTGGTGCTACGGTGGTAGGCATCATCTTCGCTGTGAAGATGGACGCTGATGCTGCCGAAAGAGTATCGAGCCATGTGGTTGATGCTCTCAAGTAGCATGCAGTCGCTGAAAACAGCGGCTGCTAGGCTTCCTAGCCAGAATTGTAAAAACGAGGCCTAATAGTCACAAAAGGCTTCTTTTTTTGCTTTACATTATTCAGATAAATGAATATAATAGATGGTGAGTTATTATGTGCTTTTTCATAGAAGAGGAAGTTGAATGGAATACTTAACATCGCCAGAAATGTCAGAAAAATGGGGTATATCATCCAGAAGGATTAGTCTGCTCTGTGCTGAAGGTCGTATTGACGGAGCTATCAAGAAAGGTAAGACTTGGTTGATACCTTCAGATGCGAAGAAACCCGCTGATGCGAGGTTTAAGAAAAATCAGAAATAGACGGGAGGTTGCGGCCAATGAGTAATTTTGCTTTCTTGGAAAGTCATTGGGAAGATTTGGCTAAATTAGGGGATCTATCAGAGAAATACGTGTACTCTGATCCAAATACATCGATTATCAAACAAGGCATGTTATCAGAAGTAATGGTAAAGTACATGCTTGCTTATGATGGAATCGCAGAACCTGAATATGATAATACCCATGCGAACAGGATCAGACTGCTGAAGCAGAATGATCTTTTGCCGTATGAGATCAACAACACCCTGTACATATTACGAAAAGCTCGTAATGATGCTGCTCATGAAGCAGCAGATGAAGGCGAGAAAGCTTTAAATAATCTGAAACTCCTATATGAACTCTGCGTATGGTATATGCAGACTTACGGCGATTATAACTATGAGCCTACAGATTACGTGGATCCTGTTGATATAACGGTCAGTATAGAAGATCTCGAAAAGGAAAATGCTGATCTTGAAGCACGTAACCAAGCTTTACTCGTTGAAATTCAACAGATACGTGATCAAGGGAAGGCTGATACTGCACGTAGAGCCTTTGCTTATAAGAAGGCAGTTAATGTACATCTGTCAGAAGCCCAGACGAGAGAACTGATCGATGAACAGCTCCGTAAAGTCGGCTGGGAAGCAGACACTACGACCTTAAGATATTCAAAAGGTACAAGACCCATCAAGGGTAAGAATCTGGCCATTGCAGAATGGCCTACAGACTCAACAACAGGAAACAATGGCTATGCGGATTATGCTCTCTTTATCGGAGACAAGATGGTCGGTATTGTAGAGGCAAAGAAGAAGCATACCAATGTGTCTTCCGTATTGGATGGTCAATGTAAGGATTACGCAAGGCATATCAAGGCAGAACACCATGATTATGTATTGAGAGCATACGGTCAGTATCTTGTGCCGTTCCTCTTTGCTACAAACGGAAGAGAATATATTAAGCAGTATGAGGATATGTCTGGTATATGGTTCCTAGATGCAAGAGAACAGTTCAATTCTCCGAAAGCGTTAGCTGGATGGCCTTCTCCAGAAGGTATCGAGCAAGATCTTGAACGTGACATTGCTGAGGCTGATAAGAAATTGGCGTCTACTGGTTACGAGATATTGGAAGATCCTAATGGTCTCAGTCTTAGATATTATCAGATTGAAGCAATTAAGGCTGCTGAGAAGGCTATTGCAGAGAAAAAGGACACTGTGCTCCTTGCTATGGCTACTGGTACAGGAAAGACGAGAACCGTATTAGGTATGATTTATAGATTCCTGTCAGCAAAGAGATTCAAGAGAATACTATATCTCGTAGACAGGACAGCGTTGGGTGACCAGACGATGGACACCTTTAAAGAAGTACGTCTTGAAGACCTTAAGACATTGAACCAGTTATATGACATCAAGGATCTTGGGGAGAAGGAATTTGAAAAAGATACCAGGGTACATATCGCTACCGTCCAGAGTCTCGTAAAACGGATTCTCTATAATGATTCGGATACAAGTCTTGGTGTATCGGATTATGACTTGATTATTGTTGACGAAGCTCATAGGGGATATATCCTCGACAAGGAAATGGGTGATGATGAAGTTCTATACCGCAATCAGGATGATTTCAGAAGTAAATACAGAGCGGTTATAGATTACTTTGATGCGGTCAAGATTGCACTTACAGCAACACCCGCACTTCATACAACAGAGATTTTTGGTAAGCCTGTGTATGAATATAGCTATAGGACTGCGGTTATTGATGGATATCTGTGCGATCATGATGCACCGCATTATATTAAAACAAAGCTGAGCGAAGAAGGAATAACCTTCCAGGCTGGCAGCACAGCCCCGATATATGATCCTGAGACGAATACTATCGTCAATAGTGCAGAACTTGAAGATGACCTTAAGTTCGAGATAGAAGATTTTAACCGAAAGGTCGTAAACAAGAGCTTTAATGAGACAGTTCTTCATGAGATTGCAAAGAATATTGATCCAAATGAAAAAGGAAAGACCCTTATCTTTGCAGTGGATGATGCTCATGCTGATACAGTCACAAAAATATTGAAGGATTATTATACAGAACAGGGTGTCAGTGAAGAAGCAGTTATGAAGATCACTGGCTCTATCGAAAATGGAAACCCTGTAAAAATAAAGGAAGCAATCAGAAGATTTAAAAACGAGCAGTATCCGAATATCGTTGTAACTGTAGATCTGCTTACAACGGGTATTGATGTTGAGGAAATCGTAAACCTTGTATTCTTGCGACGTATCCGCTCTCGTATTCTGTTTGAGCAGATGCTTGGTCGTGCTACGAGATTATGTCCAGAAATAGGAAAGACTCACTTTGAAATATATGATGCCGTAGGCATTTATAAAGCATTGGCTCCTGTATCTACTATGAAGCCTATCGTGGCAAATCCAAAGACCACCTTTGATGATCTTATCGATGGTATTGATGCACTGGAGACAGATGGAGCCCGTAAGAATCAGATAGATATGATCATCGCCAAGGTTCTTAGGAATAAAAACAAAATGTCTGATAAAAACCGTGAGCAGTTTGCATCTCTTTGCGGTGGGGTATCGCCAGAGGAGTTTATAAAAGATCTCCGCAAAGAACCAATCGATAAAGCGGTAGAGACCGTAAAGAAACATAGGGATGCATTCAAGTACATACATGCTGGGTATCATGAAAGACCTGTATTTATCAGCAACGAACAGGATGAACTAATCAGTCATGAGCGAAGCTATGGTGGTGCTACGAAGCCAGAGGATTATCTTAAGGAGTTCAGAGACTTCATAGATAATAATATGAACCAAATTGCAGCACTGAATATCGTGGCAACAAGACCTAAAGAGCTTACGAGAGCAGAGCTGAAGGAACTTAAGCTGACTCTGGATCGTAATAATTTCAGCAAGACAATGTTGCAGACTGCATGGAAGCAGATGACAAACGAAGAGATAGCTGCGGATATCATCAGCTTTATCAGACAAAGAAGTATGGGAGATGCTCTTATCAGCAAAGAGGAGCGTATCCATAATGCTATTGTGAAGACAAAGTCTGCACATCCCGATATGAGCAAAATTCAGATCGGATGGCTTGATAAGATCGAGGCGTATCTTATGAAGGAAACGGTTCTTAACAAAGAATCATTTGATGCGGAAGCATTTAAGAATAAAGGCGGATACAACGCAGTCAATAAAGCATTTGCTGGCAAGCTTGACGAGATTATTGACGAGATCAACACATATATGTACGCCGCATAAATACGGGAGGATAACAAGAAATGACTAATAATGAGATTGTCGCTAAACTCTGGAATCTGTGTAATGTACTGCGTGATGATGGTATCACTTATCATCAGTATGTTACTGAGCTTACCTATATTTTGTTCTTAAAGATGGCGAAGGAAACAGATTCTGAAAAGGGTATACCAGAGAAGTACCGCTGGGATGCCCTTAAGAGTAAGGACGGTCTTGAACTAAAAAAGTATTACGAGGAGTTACTGAGAGTCCTGGGCGAAGAATGTACTGGACGCATACAGGAGATTTACAACGGTGCTCGTAGTAATATCGAGGAGCCAGCTAACCTTAAGAAGATCATCACAAATATAGATGGCCTTGACTGGTATTCTGCAAAAGAAGAAGGTCTTGGAAATCTTTATGAAGGACTTCTCGAAAAGAACGCTAACGAGAAGAAGTCTGGAGCTGGTCAGTACTTTACGCCTAGAGTGCTTATTGATGTCATGACAGAGTTAATTGTTCCTCAGGCTGGAGAAAAATGTAATGATCCTGCTTGTGGTACTTTTGGTTTTATGATTGCTGCTGACACCTATGTTAAAGCACATACCAATGATCTTTTTGATCTTGACGAAGAACAGCAGAAGTTTCAGAAGTATGAAGCATTTACTGGTGGTGAGCTGGTACACGAGACCCATAGATTGGCTCTTATGAATGCTATGCTTCATGATATCGAGGGTAAGATTTATCTATGTGATACGCTTTCCAACCAAGGTAAAGCTATGAACGGCTTTGATGTGGTTCTTACGAATCCGCCCTTTGGAACAAAGAAGGGGGGAGAGCGTGCAACACGTGATGACTTTACCTTTACCACCAGCAATAAGCAGCTGAATTTCCTTCAGCATATCTATAGATCACTAAAGACCGATGGAAAAGCCAGAGCTGCCGTAGTATTACCTGATAATGTTTTGTTCGCAGATGGTGATGGAGAGCGGATAAGAGAAGACCTTATGAATAAGTGTAATCTCCATACCGTACTGCGTCTTCCTACAGGTATTTTCTATGCACAGGGAGTGAAAACTAACGTGCTTTTCTTTACCAGAGGAACATCGGATCATAATAATACAAACGAGGTATGGTTCTATGATCTCAGAACCAATATGCCGTCATTTGGCAAGACAAACCCTCTTAAGGCAGAACATTTTGATGACTTTAAGAAAGCATATACGGCAAGTGACAGACACTCCATTAAGGATGAGCGTTGGAGCGTATATACCTATGATCAGATATCTGAAGAAGGGAAGAATCATAGTCTTGATCTTGGACTCATAAGGGATGATTCTGTGCTTGATTATAATGATCTGCCTGACCCTATTGAAAGTGGTGAAGAATGTATTGCTCAACTGGAAGAGGCTGTTGATCTCTTACAGAGCGTAGTCAAGGAGCTTAAGTCTCTGGAAAGCAAGGAGGCATAAGCTATGGCAAAGGCGAAGAGTAAGAAGATTACTATGGAGGATGCGTTGGTGCCAGTAGCCGAGCAACCTTATGAGGTGCCTGAGAACTGGTGTTGGACAAAAATAGAGGCTATTGCTGAGTTTGAACGGGGAATTACTTTTCCTGCCTCAGCTAAAGAAAGTGAAAAGACAGATGATAATATTCCTTGTATAAGAACTGCCAATATACAAGACGAGCTAGATATTGAAGATTTACTATATGTAAATAAATCTTACATGAAGTCTAATCAGAATAAGTTGGTAAGGAAAGATGATGTTATCATGTCTTCTGCTAATTCACGCGAATTAGTTGGAAAAGTATCATATGTACATGAAGTGGTTGAACCTATGACATTTGGTGGCTTTGTTCTTGGAATACGAGCAAAGAGTATCAATCCTTTATATTTGTTTTATGATTTGAGATATGAGTTTCTATGTGGAAACTTTATGGGAGAATCAACCCAGACAACTAATATAGCAAATATAAATACTACCACGTTAGGTAACTATAAGTTTCCGCTCCCGCCCCTTCCAGAGCAACAGCGTATTGTGGAGCAAATTGAGAGCTTGTTTTCTAAGCTTGATGAGGTGAAGGATAAAGCTCAAGATGTAATTGATTCTTATGAAGAACGTAAACGAGCTATATTGTTTAAGGCTTACTCGGGTAAACTAACTGAAAAATGGAGAGGCATCAATAAAGTAGAATATCAGTGGGATAAGGAAGCTTTTGGAAATATAATTCTTGATGGCCCCAAAAATGGACTATACAAGCCGAAGTCAGCATATGGTAATGGGACAAAGATACTCCGAATTGATTGTTTTTATGATGGGTTTCTTGAACCATGGGAAAAACTAAAACGACTAGAACTATCAGAACAAGAAAAGGAAGCCTACCAATTACAAATAGATGATATTGTTGTGAACAGGGTAAACAGTATGCCATTCTTGGGTAAATCTGCCTTAATACGTGAATTGCCAGAGGAATGTGTTTTCGAGAGTAATATGATGAGAATTAAAGTGGATTATAGCCGTGCATTGCCTGAATATATCATACGATACCTTAATTCTACGGAAGGGCTTTTGGAACTGAGAAAGAATGCTAAGCAGGCTGTTAATCAAGCTAGCATTAATCAACAGGATGTTAAAGGGGTTTTGATTCCTCTTCCATCTATAGCTGAGCAGAGAGAAGTAATAAGAATTATAAACAGATTACTAGAGAAAGAATCTTGTATAAAAGAGAATGCTGAGATTGTGATTGAAAAGATAGACGTTATGAAAAAATCTGTTCTTGCAAGAGCTTTTCGTGGTGAGCTCGGTACTAATAATCCTATGGAAGAATCATCGATGGAATTACTTAAACAGATTTTGAAATAACGCGGAAAAAAATATGGCAAAGAGTTCGTTAGAAAAAGCCTTGGAAAAATATCAGAAGGAAGCACAGAAAAATATCAAGAAGCAAATCGATGCAGAAAAGAAGCTTGTGGATAAACAGCGTAGAGAGGCTGAGAAACAAGCAAGGATTACGGCAAGAAGAGAAAGAGCAGCATCTATTGTAAACGGACAACCAACTATAGGTAGTATGAAGGTTTTAGATAGTGCAGCTGAAGAACTGGTTTCTCTGGTATGTAAAGTAAATTGCAGAGATGACTATAGGGTGACCAATAACGATGTAAATATTCCTGCATATTTGGAAAACGATTTGGCTTTGGAATTTGAAAAATTAAAACAGTATGGACTTATATCGCAGTATGGATACTATATTACGGGATGCTGGGAGATAACTATTTTACCATGTCTGTTAGATTATTTTGAAAGGAAGGAAGAAGCGATCATGGAAGATAAACAATCTTATAATACGACTACTTTTTATGGCAATGTAACAGGTGTTCAGATTCAGCAAGGGACGGTTAATTCGTCACAGAATCAAACAATTTCACAGGGACTCAACTATGAGGAAGTGAGCGACATTATAGAAAAAATAAAGAAATATGATGATTTGCTTGATTCCGAATTTGGAGATAAGGCGGAAGACCTAAGAGATAAGATACGAGCATTAGAAGAGCTTGTTGAGAAAAAAGAGAATCCAACCAAGATCAAGCTTCTTTTAACTGAGCTTAAAAACTTGGCAATTGGAGTATCTGGAAGTCTGATTGCTTCTGGTATTGCGGCTCAGATACCTATGTTTTAGGAGGAATTATACTCAGTGGAAGGAATAGTCATTGATTTGGAAAAAGAAGCACTTGATGAAAGTGTCAGTGTAGAATCGCTTCTAAGGAAAGCGTATCTGGTAGCACGAAAATTAAAGTTAAAAGATTTTGAAGAGTGGGTTAATAAGGAACAGAACGGATATAATGGTGAAGTGCCTGATTATAGGATGATAGGCGGAAATTATAAGGCTTGGAATCCTTATAGGGGATGGATGCCAGTGATTTTGACTCCAGAAATGGGCAAGTTTATGTCGAAGATTCCGTTACACCAATCTGTCTCCGCTTTGACAGAAACATATGCGTCACATGAAAAAGGAATACAGTTTACCTTAAGTGCTGAACTGAATGATTTTCTCAATAAAACAACATATGGTTTTGAGACGCAATTTGCTTTTGACACATCAAGAAGTGAAATATACAGAATTCTCAGCACAGTAAGAAATAAAATATTGGAGTGGGCCCTGTTACTTGAAGAAAATGGAATTATTGGAGAGGGGATGACATTTACTGAGGAAGAAAAACAGAAGGCTCAGAATACGCAGATTATCAACAATTATACAAACAACTTTTATTCGGAAGTATCAGATGTAGATATGAAACAGGGATAGTTTTAGAATTCGATAATATCCGTAAGAGCCCAGGTGGTAGTGCAATCTACTGTCTGGGCTCTTATGGATATGAATCCAAACTCAAAACTGTTTGAAATGTGATAGGATATTGACAAAAATCTATCATTGGAGTATCATGATAGCAATATATAAAAAGTCTATCATGAAAGGAGCGCAATTATTTGGATGTTACTAGAGATGAAGTAAGAGACTATCTAAGTGAGGTAAAAAAATCTGTTAATGATGGCCGTTATCAGATATCGCCTAGAACAAAGAATCAAAGTTTATATATAGATTATGTTTTTTCAGAAAAACGCTGTAAGGAAATTCTATTGGATTTGGAGGTTAATGATTTTTCTGATGCAGTACAAAATGATCACCCGCAGCATCCAGAGGAGGTTCTTTATATATTTGGCAAGGAAGTATCGTTATTACCAAAACACGGGGGTGACGAAGAAACAGTTGCATTGTATATCAAGTTTAATAAGCTGACTAACCTTTATGTAATTGTAATATCTTTCCACAAGCAGGATTATCCGCTAACTTATAAGTTTAAGTAAGAACAGAAAAATAAGGAAAATAGAATAAGGAAAAAATGGAGGACAATGACATGGCAAAGGAGAGGACACAGTTTTGTATAGAATGCAGAAAAGAAACTGGATATGAGATTAGAAGAGAACAGTGTACACATTGCATTAAAGGACAGGAATATACCTTTAATGTATTAAAAGCTGTATGTGAAGAATGTGGTGAGGAAGTTAACTTACCAGGGTTAATGGATAGTAATGCTAAATTAATTGATGAACAGTACAGAAATATAGAAAATCTTGTATCAGTTGAAGATATTTATACATTAATGGAGGTTTATAACATAGGAAAAGCTCCGTTATCATTGGCATTAGGATTTGGTGAAATCACAATTACTAGATATCTTCAGGGACAGTATCCATCAGTTGAATACTCTAGGATTATTCGAAAGGCATTATCTGATGCTGATTTTATGATGGATTGTCTCGAGGAGAATAAAGCAAAAGTGGGCGATACTGCATTCAGAAAGTCATGGAGTGCAGCAATGAAATTGAAGGAACTTGTGGATTCTGTATCTGAGAAGATGCTTATTACAATTTCATATATCTTTGAAAAGACAGGAGAAATAACCCCACTTGCTTTACAGAAGATTCTTTACTATATACAGGGGATTTTTATGGTTAATTATGACAGACCGCTATTCAGTGAGGAATGCAAGGCTTGGGTGCATGGTCCTGTGTATGAAGAAGTGTACGATATGTTCAAAGGATTTAAGTATAATCCAATTGAAGACAAAAGATTTGTGATTTTCAAAGATAGATTTCAGATGCTCACAGATGAGGAGAAGGAAGTAATAGATATGGTTCTTAACTCATTTGGAATGTATAGTGGTAAAACATTGGAAAGAATTACTCATAAAGAATCACCTTGGGCTGATGCTTATGATGGTGATAATGTTTGTGGATATACAAATGAACCTATTACAAAAGAGGCTATCAGAGAATACTTTAAGTCGATATCGCAGGATTTTGATCTCAAATCTGAGGAGGGATTAAAGAAGTATATTCAGAGTCAATTAGCTTGTTAAAACAGAAGTGTTTATAACATAGAAAAAGTCAGAGCTTAGGCCCTGACAATTCCCTTGTTAAAGGTTAACCCTTCAACATTATTCTTAGCAAAATAGTGATACCAAAGGGTGCCATCATTTGCAAGGAGATTATGCAAAGGAGGTACAATGCTATGGCAGTACATCACGGCGGAAAAGTCGGAAAAGCTGGCAAAACTCTTGCAACGAAGTCATCTTCTAAACCAGCAAAGAGTAAGGCAGGCACAACATTAGCAAATCACAAAGCAAAGTGTCATTAATAATGACGAAGACCTGGGTATGTCTGAAAACTGCCCTGTTATATGAATTGGAAAGATGAAATATGCTTTCTTTTTTTATGTTCATTTTTAAGGGGATGGTATCAAAAAGTATGCACTTCAAGTGGGACGTCCCGAAAAGGTTTGTCCATAGATTTAGAGACCGTTTATCGGTCTTTTTTTAGTGGTATCAAAATGTACACATTATGAAGCTTAATATCTGAGAATTTTGCTAGGGGTTTTAACTTAAATAGGCATCAATAGCGGCCATAAAGAGTATTGCTTGAAATATACAAATAATTGTGGTACATTCTTACCGAGCAGTTTAATTTTCTATGATAAAGATTCAAAGCCATTCGGCATCTGTATCAGGACATCAACTGCAAAATCACATTTTTATTTTATGCGAGAGGTGACAGGGTATAGGTGTTCTTTGTTGACCTCTGAAAACAAAAAAGGAGGAGAAAGGAAAATGGCAGACAATACGAAATTTAGGGACAATGGCGGGAGGATTATTTTTGAGAATGCAACACTGTGCTCTCAGTTTCTGAGGGAGTATACGGGATTGGAACTGTTCAAAAATCTAAAACCGGAAGATATCGAAGATATGACGGAACGTTTTCTGCCCATGTTTACAGAGGAAAGGGACTCGGACGTCGTAAAGAAAGTGAAATTAGCAGATAAAAGTGAAATGTTTGTAGTTGCACTGATTGAACATAAATCATCAGTGGATTATAATGTGTGTATGCAGATGTTCCATTATATGTCGTATATCTGGGAAGAGTATGAACGTACAATGGAAGCAAATAAGAAGGGGATAATCAAGACGAAGGATTTTAAATGTCCCCCTATTTTACCGCTTGTTTATTATGAAGATACCGCGGAATGGAATTCGCCGATACAGCTTAAAGATCGTGTATTTCTTAGTGAGTATTTTGAGGACTATGTTCCAGATTTCAGATATTTTCTATTCAGGCTGCAGGAGCATGGTGAGAGTGAGCTGATTGGTAAACGTGATGAGATATCATTCATTATGCTCATCAACAGACTGCGTAATGCGGAAGAATTCAGGAACATAAAGTTTCCGGATGGATATATTGATGATATATCAAATAAAGCGCCTGGAGATGTGCTTATAACATTTTCTAAGCTGATAACAACTTATCTTCGTAAGATTAATCTTTCGGAGCAGGAAATCAGTGATATGAGTGATCAGATCAGGGGAGGCAAAATGAACGAACTGTTTGAACATTTTCAGACCATAGATATTCAGGCAATGAGAAAAGAAATTGCTGAACTTAAGCAGGAGAATGAACGCCTAAAAAAAGAAGAGCTGGAAGCAAAAGAAAAGGCAAGATTAGTTCAGCTGATAGAAAGGGTGTGTAAAAAGCTTCAAAAGGGCAAGTCTGTTGATGTTATTGCGGATGAGCTGGAAGAGGATGAATCACTGATTCAGTCCATAGTGGCCCAAGCTGACAAATATGCACCACAGTACGATGTTGAAAGAATATGGGAAGATTTAAAGAACACCGTAGCCGAATCAGCCTAGTATCATAATTCGGAATAAAACAACAACAGAGGTTAAGAAAAATGAAAAAAGAGTACATTGATCTGATAAAAAAGGACAGCGTGTATGCCATAATACCGGCCAGGTCCGGAAGCAAGGGCGTAAAGAATAAGAATATAAGGTGCCTTAGGGGGTATCCTCTTATTGCATTTACAGCTGCTGCGACAAATATGTGCGGTGAAGCATCAAGGGTGATCATATCCACGGATTCGGAGTACTATGCGGAGATAGGAAAATATTACGGCGCAGAGGCGCCTTTCTTAAGACCTGCCGAGATATCCGGCGACAAATCCACTGATATAGAGTTTATGGAACATGCCATTACCTGGCTTGCTGAGAATGAGGGCGTTCTGCCGGAATACTTTATGCACATGCGTCCCACATATCCGCTAAGAAAGCCTGAAATAGTAAGGGAAGCGGTAAAAAGGATGAAAGCCGATCCGTCAGCCACCAGCCTGCGCTCGGCACATCTGGCACCCAATACCCCATACAAATGGTTCAACCTGAGGGAAGACGGATATTACAAGAGCATTAAACCGGGACTGACGCTGGATGAAGCCAATAACCCCAGGCAGGCATTCCCGGATGTTTATATTCCGGACAGCTATGTGGATGTGCTAAGGACTGAATTTATAATAAACAACGACCTGATGCACGGCGACCGGATGATCGGGTATGTCGTTGAAGGCGGCATTGATGTGGATGCCAAGGAAGATATGGATTTCCTTGAGTATTATGTAAGCGACCACAGCAATCCGGTACTTGAGTACCTGCAGGCAAATTATAAGACGCTTGAGGAATTACCTTTTAGAAATGAGTGTTCAGACTCATAACATATATCGGGGCTGACCCAAAAGGCAGGGAGTGTAGAAGATCATCATACAAAAATGGGAGATATGACAATGAAGACCAAATACTTACAGAGAATGGAGATCACCGACCGTGTCTGCATCATAACCGGCGGTGGCGGACTCATAGGACTTAAGCATGCTGAAGCAGTCGTTGAGGGCGGCGGCATCCCTGTACTGCTTGACATAGTCGGTGGCGGAATGGAGAGGAATGCCTGCAAATTAAAGGAAGAGTATGGTGATGATACCCGATGCGAGTGCATAATTACTGACATCACTTCCCGTGAAAAACTCTGCGAAGTAAGAGATATGCTTATGGAAAAGTACGGGCATATTGACGTGCTGATCAATAATGCGGCCAATAATCCCAAGGTGGAGGGAGGCTCCAAGAATCTCGGTGCCATGAGATTTACCAATTTCCCTGTGGATATATGGAATCAGGATATTGCAGTCGGTCTTACCGGTGCGATGCTCTGTGCCCAAGTTTTCGGTGAAGTGATGGAAAAGCAGAAAAAAGGAGTAGTACTCAATATCTCATCCGATTACGGAATCATAGCGCCGGATCAGAGGATATACAGAAAAGAGGGATTGCCGGAGGAAGAGCAGACTGTGAAGCCGGTTTCCTATTCCGTAGTAAAGCACGGCATCATAGGTCTTACGAAGTACCTTGCCATCTATTGGGCAGATAAGGGAATACGTGTGAATACTCTCTGTCCTGCCAGTCTCTCAAACGGACAGGATGATGAATTTGTGGCAAAGATAAGCAACCTGATACCCATGGGGCGAATGAGCGATCCTGACGAATATGTCTGCACCATACTGTATATGATTTCTGATGCTGCAACGTATATGACGGGCTCCACAGTGATATGTGATGGCGGAAGGACCAGCTGGTAGAATTCTGATCAGAATAAGACAGTACTCAGTTTCCGCTGTTCTGGTCCTTGCTTCTGGTGCTGTATTTCCGGTTCTTTATTTTGTACATTTCCCCGTCAGCAGACTTCAATACCGTGTTAAAATCGAAATCATCATTGAGCACGGAGGTTATGTAGCCGCTGCTGGTAGCGACCGTGTACGGTTTTTTTGCTTCCTTATTGTAATTATCAAGATATTTTTCTATATTCCTGATGATCTCATCGGGATCGCAGTCTCCGATTATCACTGAAAACACTTCATCACCGCCGAATCGTGTCGAAAGGCTTTTCTCGGGAGTAGCATTGAAAAGAGCCTGGGCCACAGCGGCAATGGAACTGTCTCCGTCGGCATGTCCGAAATTATCATTAATATACTTCAATCCGTCCAGATCGGACATGATCACGGTTATGGGCTTATTCTTATTTTCCGGTTTTTTCTTAAGCCTGTTGAAGATATTCATAAAACCAATACGGTTATACAGTCCGGTCAGAGGATCGTGCCGGTACATTTCATCCATCTTTTCAAGAAGCATGCTCTGGTACTGTATATTGATAAAACCGCCGATGCCGATACTGATGGCATTGGTAACTCCCATTGCATTGGAGTAGTTTGAGATCAGATAATCCTTGAAATAGTAGCACACGAAACCGAAAGGACGGTTCATATAGTCGAGCGCATTGAAAATAAGAGGGTATCCGCTTTGGGTAAGCTCCAGTATCCTGTCGTGTATGGCGGGTTCAAGTATATCCTCGGTGATATCTTCGGAGAGGCTGTCAAAGGTGATATTTTCCGATACTTTCTGGGGGTTCTCGGAATCATAGAGCAATATGAATTCCTTTCCGGAATTATCTGTCTGCTGCTCGATAAAATAATTTATGTCATTATCAAAGCACCTTTTGTCAACAGCACACAAAAGTGAATCGGTTTTGTACGATCTGAGATTTGATGTAAGCTCATTGATGTCCCTGCTTGTCTGCATTGCAGATGTCATCATATGGAGAACACGGTTGTCGTCATTGTGTCTTGCAAAGCTTTCCTTGAACCAGTTACGGAGTATAATCGGATGCTCGGTATGCTCGGGGCAGCCACAGGATTCATTAGCCATAAAGACCGGCATGATCTTTCGGTCGTGGCAGACATTTTTATTTTTGATCGTTTCAAGTACCTGCTCGGCTGTTGCATCAGCAAGCTGAAGTGTGTCACAGGCTGCGGTAGTGATCTTGGGCGAGGTGAAATATATGCCGTCATATCCGTCAAAACCTGTAACGATGACGTCACCGGGTACTTTGTATCCCGCATCCAAAAGCATTTCCGAAACGGTTATCGCCATGACATCGTTTGCACAGATGATGGCATCCGGAAGAACCTCTCTTTCAAGCAGCGCCTTGGTAGCGACACGGCAGGGATCCGCCCAGAAATCGCCGTGGCTTATCATTGTATCGTCAAAGGGAATTTTGTTTTCGGCAAGTACTTTCTTAAAGACCTCGATACGTCTGTCTGAAAATTCATTATTCTTATGGCCTGCCATCATATGAGGACGCTTTACCTTGTGGTGCTCAATTACGTGGCGGACCACAAGCTCAAAGCCCTTTTCATAATCATAGTTTATGCATGTGGTATCTTCGTAGCTGCCATCTGCAACAATGACAGGAACATTATGTTTTTTTGAATTGCTGATGATCTTGTTGGCTATCTTATGGCTCTTGATGCGTTCGTCCATGATAACGACTGCTTCGACAGAGTCATAGGGGATCAGGTCAAAGACGTATTTTTCCGTAGCAGGTCTGTCCTCTTCCCAGTAGATGTCGGAATTAATGGCAAACACAAGCAAAGAGCAGCCGTTTGCCTTGAGCTTCTCATTTACTTTCACTATGAAACCATGTATCTGCGGGTCATAGACCCTGGATGTGCAGAGAGCGATCAGTTTTCTGCCGCCGGCCATATCGAATTCCTCGGCTTCCCAACAATACTTTAGAGAAGATTATACACGAAAAATCCGCAAATTATTAATTATTTTATGAAAAAAAAGTGAAATATTCGTAAAGAAAGCTCATAAATCGTGAAAAAAGTAGTATCATCATAATTCGGGGATGTAAATGAAATATGGTTTATGATCGGGAAGAGAATTTCCGAAACAGAACAGGAGGCATAACATTGGTTAAAGTAACAAATCTGTCGAAAAGCTACGGTGAAGTGGTGGCTGTGAAGGGCTTGTCTTTTGAACTGGAAAAGGGGAAGATATACGGTTTCCTTGGGCCTAACGGTGCCGGAAAATCAACTACCATGAACATAATGACCGGGTATATTGCACCGTCCGCAGGAACTGTGGTGGTAAATGGTCATGACATAAGGAAGGAACCGGAAAAAGCAAAGCAGAACATCGGCTATCTTCCGGAACTCCCGCCCCTCTACACTGATATGAGAGTTGGTGAATATATCACTTTTGCCCAGGAGCTTAAAAAGGTCCCCAGAGACAGCAGGCCGGAGGAACTGAGTAAGATCTTAAAGCTTACGGGGCTTGAAGAATATGAATATCGGATGATACGCAATCTCTCCAAAGGATATAAGCAGCGCGTAGGACTGGCCCAGGCACTTGTGGGAGATCCGGAGGTCATCATTCTAGATGAACCTACCGTCGGGCTTGATCCCCAGCAGATAATAGAAATGCGTAATCTGATGCGTTCCTTAAGGGAAGAACATATCGTGATACTCAGCACCCATATACTGACTGAGGTTACGGAAGTCTGCGATGAGGTGCTCATAATAAGCAACGGAGAGCTTGCAGCCAGGGGTACGCCGGATGAGCTGGAAAGCAGACTGGAGAAAAAGACGCGGATTGACATAGAGGTACTGGGAAGTGAAGAAAAGGTCCGTAATGCATTGAAAGGCGTGAAAACAATCGACAGGATATTTGCAGGTGACAGGCTGCTTTATGCGAAGGCGGGACTTGATGATGAAGCTGATGAAGCGGCCGGAAAGACCGGCAGCACTGCAGACAGCGGTGACAGCGTAAAGATAACTGTTGAGACTTCTTCCGAAGATGACATTCGTACGGAGGTGGCTAAGGCCCTCGCAGCGGCAGCATTGCCGGTACTGTCCATGAATGTGGAAAGCAGCTCAATGGAAGATGTGTTCCTTTCCGTCACACAGCAGACAAGGGGGCATATAGGAGATCCGGATGTTTCGGAATCAGATGACAGGAAGGGAGATGAGGAATAATGCTTGCTATATTTAAAAGAGATTTCAGATCCTATCTTCACAGTTTTATAGGACCGCTTGCCGTTACTGTAATACTTGTATTCATGATGATATTTTTTGCGGTGAATAATATGGTATACGGGTACTCTGTGATAAATGGTGCCCTTTACGGAGCGTGCCTGTACGGAATTACCTTTTCAATGCCGATCTTGTGTATGAGGACTTTTGCGGAGGAGAGACGAAGCAAGACGGATCAGATGATACTTACGGCACCTGTGTCCATAGCGGGCATAGTTCTGGGAAAATTCCTGGCGCTTGTGGCTGTACTGATGGTACCTGCGGGACTGGCCTGCTTTCTTCCGCTTGTACTTGGCAAATACGGAGATGTTTCATATAAATGGTCATACACCTGCGTGCTTGCTTTTGTTCTTTATGGAATGATGATCATTTCCCTGTGCATGTTCATGTCTTCGCTGGTTGAAAATCCTATAATTGCGGCAGTCTTCTCACTGATCGCAAGCTTTTTGGGAATACTTCTGCCCGGGGCATATACCCATATTCCCATCGAATGGCTCAGAAAATTTTTGGATTCCACTTACAATTTTACGGACCGGCTGGCAGACCTGATGATGGGAACCCTTGACTGGACTGCGGTGATCTATTTTGTTTCACTTACGCTTCTGTTCCTGTTTCTTTGTACCCAGGTGATAGAAAAGAGGAGATACAGCCTGAAAAAAGGCATGTACAGTGCCGGCATATATTCGGGAAGCCTTATCATAATCTGTGTTGCGGCAGTTATCGCCGTAAATGTTTCTTCTGCCGAGTTTCCGGAGACGGTGAAAAATATCGATGTCAGCGGTACCGGGATGTACTCCCTTTCAAAGGACAGCAAGGACATACTTAACAATATGACGGATGACGTCACAATTTATTTCCTCGCAAAGGAAAATGATACAGAGGGGGAAAAGGATGTTGATGTCGAGCGGATACTTAAGCTTTATGCCGGGACAGGGAAGCATGTGGCTTTCAGTTACGTTGATATAAGCATTGATCCGCAGTTTGTAAAACAGTATACAGACAACGAACTGTCATACAACAGTGTGATAGTTGTGGACAATACAAACGGCAGGAGCCGGGCTGTCGATTATTATGATATGACGATAATGGGGTACGACGATAGCTATCAGCCGTATATCTCGGGCTATGACATAGAGGGGCAGGTGACAGGGGCTATCCAATATGTGATGCTTCCGTCAGATCAGCTGCTCAATGCGTACTGTGTCATAGGCCATGATGAGATGGGATTTGATCCCAGCTATGACCGGGTATTCACAAATTACAGTGTGAATCTGCACGACATAGACCTTAAGACTGTTTCGGAGATCCCGTCGGACTGTGACCTGCTGATCATAAATGCTCCCGAGTCGGACTATATGTCAGAGGAGGTCTCTCTGATAAAGGATTATCTGGACAAGGGCGGTGATATAGTGATCATGACATTCTATGCAGCGCCCAATATGGATAATTTTGATGAGCTGCTCTCTTATTACGGTGTGGAGAAGAAGCCCGGACTTGTTGTGGAGTCGGACGAGTCTATGTATTTTTATCAGCTTCAGGTGCCGGTTTATCTTTATCCGGAGCTTTGTGATGATGATATAACGAAAAATGTTGCAGACGGTGCCGGCGAGCATGTAATGTCTCCTTTTTCACAGGCACTTGTTTATACGGAAGATCCTGATGACAATATTTCATACTCACCGCTGCTTCGCACATCTGAAAAGGCATATATAAAGACTGATTACCAGACTGCTGAGAATCTTGACAAGGCAGCAGGTGATGAAGAGGGACAGTTCGTGATAGCTCTTCGTGCACAGAAGACACTTGAGGATGGAAATGTATCAAGGGCAGCAATATACACGGGTGTATTCATGGATCCCTACGGAATATACGGAATGTTCTCTGAGGCAACTGATTATTATACCGGCGGTATGAACCAGAAGCTCTTCGGAAATACTCTGGGACAGTTAGTTGAGCTTGAAAACGATATTGTGACTATTCCTCCCCACGACTCCGTATCCATGATATATCTTGGTTCGGAGCAGGTAAGGAACATACTGCTTACGCAGGTACTTGTGATCGCCGTGATCTTTTTCGGAGGCCTGGGAATCTGGATCTACAGAAGACGGGGATGAGGCATATTATTATTCCTTGTTCAAACAATAAAAATAGGGGATAATTGTTGATGTTAAAACTATCCGAGGAGATAAATTCATGAATATTACAAGCAGAGTCTATTGCAGGATATTCCAGTTCGGTTTCAAAGTGGCTATCCCTTTCCTGCCATACAGAAATCCTGATGTGCTGAATAAAGCTGACCAGGTACCGGATTATCTGAAAAAGCATGGCAGGACATCGGTACTGCTGGTTACAGACAGTGCCATAAGGGGACTGGGAATAACAGCGCATCTTGAAAGCCTGATTAAAGAGAATGGAATAAAGCTGACCGTATATGATAAGGTAACGCCCAATCCCACTGTCGCCCAGGTAGAGGAAGCACGGGGAATATACATTGCAAACGGCTGTGATGCATTGATAGGGTTTGGAGGCGGCTCTTCCATGGATACCGCAAAGGCCGTGGGTGCGCTCATAGCCAGACCGGATGCAGATCTGGAAAAACTGGGAGGCATGCTCAGGATATGGGCCAAAACTCCGCTTACCATCGCTGTTCCCACAACTGCCGGTACAGGGAGTGAAACCACGGTAGCTGCCATTGTGCAGGATACGGAGACAGGACATAAGTATGCTCTTATGGATTTCCCTCTTATACCGGATGCAGCCCTGCTTGATCCTGAAAATACCAGAACGGTTCCTCCTGCTGTGACGGCAGGGACCGGAGCTGATGTCATAGTCCACGCCGTTGAGGCATATATCGGAAATTCCACTACAAAGCTTACCAGAAGGGAAGCGCTGAGGGCTGTCAGGCTTTCTTTTAAATATCTTAAGAGGGCATATAAAAACGGTAACGACATGAAGGCAAGGCGTGCCATGGCAAGGGCATCATATCTTGCAGGCTCTGCCTTTACGGTTTCCTATGTGGGCTATGCTCATGCCGTATCACATTCATTGAGCGGAAAGTACAATGTGCCCCACGGCATGACCTGCGGAATACTGCTTCCTTATGTGCTGGATTCCTATGGTCCGAAGATCAACCCGCAGCTTCATGCACTGGCTATAGCAGCCGGAGTGGCAGATAAGGAAATGAGCGACGCAGAGGCTGCGGCTAATTTCAAATCAGCGCTCAGGACACTCTGGCGGGAGATAGGAATACCGGAGAAAGTGTCTGAGCTTAAAAAAGATGATATATATATGCTGGCAAAGAAAGCAGCAAAGGAAGGTAATCCTGTTTACCCCGTGCCGGTGCTTATGGATGCAAATGAACTGATGCAGTTGTATTTTGATGTGCTGGAATAACGGAGTCCTTATATACATAATCCTGTTATTTTGAGGCCGTTATACTGGGAATGTAATACTGAAAACCTACAGAGGAATAATATATGGCAGAGAATGATGAAAAAAATTTTGACACAGGCACGAACGGCTCTCCCGGGCAGGTAATAGAGGACTCTTCGGAAGAAAAGAACTATGTGATCATAGACGATATTGCAGGAAAGAAGCGCCTTAACGATAAGCCTGTAGAAGTGTCAGAATCTGATAATGGGACTGAAAAGGCCGAGGCAGCAGCCGAGGTTAAAGATGATGAAGTGATAACCGATAAGAGCGGTGCATCCATCGGCGTTGTTTTCATCACGGTTGCGGCAGCTGCTGTTATGCTGGCGCTTATGTTTTTTCTTTCGTTCAGGGGAGCTGATCCCGCAGCCAAATGTGCCGTGAAATTTACCAAAACCGTGTGGAATGGAAAATTTGACAAGGCAGAATACATGGTGAAAGAAGGCACCACGGACCTTGCCGGACAGGGTGATGATACGGAAGCCATGCTGTCAGGAATTTATTCCGGTGTATACGGAAGAATAAAAAAAGTAACAGTATCGAAGCCTGTTTATTTTGATAATGAGCAGGGAGAGAGCTGTGCAGAGCTTTATGTTATCGTTATCAATGATTCCGGCAAAGCTTACAGGACGGGATATATCCTTGCAGAGACAGAGGAAGGCTGGCTTGTCGATATGGATGCTACCGGTGCAGAAGGCTTCCTCCGGATAAAAGCTGACGGATCCACTGATGCGGGTGAAGAAGATGTGCCGGATGGCACGGCATTAAAGGATGCTGATCATGACGGGGAGGTGGATGATAATGAGTAGGTTAAAGATCATGCTTCTTGTCATAATGGTTGCCGGGATTGCATTGCTGACCGGCTGTGAGGGGCGTCTGGAGTCGGATCTTCAGGTAAACGATGACCTGAGCGGAACCCGTGTCTATACCCTGACTGCCAATAAATCAGACCTGCGGACCGGCTTTTTTGATGATGGCAGCAGAATTATAAATGAAATAAAGAATGGCACGCCCAAAGAACTGAGCTTCAGAGACCGTTCATCCGGAGACCGGGCGGTGCTTGAGTTTACGTTGGAATTCACGGATCTGGAGGATTATGAAGAAAAGATAGATGCGCTGATAGTGGCCGGTGGAGGCCTGGCACCTGCAGATGCCGTGGATTATGAGATGCCCGATTCACCCTTTGCTTCCGGAATGAGGTACCGGGAAGATTTCTCCATGAATGAGCCAATGATCTGGCTTGAGAATCTTCTTATAGAAAAAACAGCATTAAGTGAATCCAACCGTAAGGACATTTTCGGCGAGAAGGTCTCCGGCTATACCATAAAGGGCATAAGCGGAAGCGGTCTGACGATAAGCATAGATGACATAGAATACTATTCCCTTGACGAGATTGATATATATACCATTGCTAACGGGGACGGAACTTTTGACCGTAAGATAGAAGTACGTATCCCTGATGAGGCAATGGAGAAAAACCGCGTGCCGATCACCAGATTTTTAGAGGCAAATGAAGGCGGAAAGATCTTTGGAGAATGGAAGGATTCGGGAACGAAGACAGTTTACTGTTTAAGTGCCGAGCGGCTTACTGCCGAAGAGATGGATGGTTTCATGAGGAATTTCTATGGAATGGATTCGGGAACATATTTTGAGATTTCCATTCCAAGTGCATGGAAATACAGGAACGAATATAACGCTCTCGCCAAAAACGCAGCCGGCTTTTTCTACAGCATGGGCGGCATAAAGGAAAAAGTTGACCTGAGTCTTTATACCGGTGGAAGTACCAATACTTTAAAATCTGCATATTATGTGTTCCGTTCAAACAGTGCTGTGGGAAAGCTTACTTTGGAGAACGGACAAAGCCTGGAAGTAAATTCAATAGGTGACAACAGGTTCAGTGCAAACGGGTATTCGGAATTCTTTTCACAGGAATCACCTGTCTACAGCCTGGAATATGCCTATAGCAACGGCATACATGCGGACAGTGCCGATATTGAGCTGAGCGTGAAGAGAAACGGAGATATAAAGCGCGTTGTTACCATACATTTTACGACGGAAATCTCTGAGGAAGAGATAAATGATGTCAAAGAAGAAGTGGAAAACTATCTGGCCGGTATCATTACGGAAGAGGACAGCCGGTCTTCAATAAAGCTTAAGAGCATAGAGTCTGATGACGGCGGTTTCAGCATAGTGGTAGTGTCTGAGGCAAAAGGAGGAGACAGAGTCGGTGAGGATGCGCTGTGGCAGCAGGCCTTTGGCGCAGACAATGAGATATATGTTACAGCAAACACTCAGGCTGTCTTTCCGCTTTATGCATCCATCTGTATGAATGAACGTTTTGACCTCAACAGTTTTTCTGACGGAAGCATAGACAGGGTGACATATACGGTAAACGGGGTGATCCCGGAGGGCGGTGAGCAGTACGCCGTGACATACAATGATTTTGACTCGACACAGCCCATAAATGTCTTTGTAGCAGGAAAAAGCAGCGTCATATCCGTTATTGCGGGAGACGTACTGGGCGTGTTGACTCTTATAGTACTGGCATTTGCAGTATGGGCTGTTGTAAGTTTTATCATTGGTATGCCGTACCGGCGGACCCACAGATGATTTTAAGATATTTTGGAGGCTTTGTTGCATTGAACAAGCCCCCTGCTTGTGATAAAATAGACATGTAACTTTCACAGACCGTGTTTGCTTTTTATTGGCATGAAAAAAGGTTGGTTATCAAAAAAACATAACGGAGATGTGATAAACGGCAGGCCTGCAAGGCGGGTTAGAAATGCCGTTCGTTTTATCTTGTCTGTGGCTGTGGTTTTTTGCGTGTTTTTCATATCATCAGCATCCATTGAGTCTGATGCTGCTTCCATAACGGCCAAGGGTGTAGTCACCAACAATATCCATGACAACAATTATTCCGGTACGGCGACTGTTGCAAATTCTGCGCTGGTCAATAATAATGATGGAACTTTCAGCCGTGTGGAAAACATGGGCGATATAGTGCTTGTAGAAAAGTACAATACCTCCGGTGCCCTGCTTGAGCAGCGCTTCATAAATATGGAGCTTCCCATATACGGCGGATGTTTTTCCGGCGCTAATTATAATTATGTACTTTTCGGATATCCCAACCCCGGCAATAATACCAGCGAGGAAGTTATCCGCGTGGTTAAGTATACCAAGTCATGGGCAAGGGTGGGTTCTGCTTCAATATATGGCTGCAATACCAGGATGCCTTTCTACGGAAGCAATTCAGATCTGACGGAATATGGCAATACAGTGTATGTAAAGACCGGACACCAGACATATAATGGTGGTCAGGCCGGCATCACTTTTTCATTTGACTCTTCTACTTTCAAGGTTTCGGATATCATGTGTGCCGATTCCAATGTGACAGCTGCCTGCTTTGCCAATACGGCAGCAACCTTCATTGACGCATCTGATGGTAACATAGTTACTGTTGACCATAGCATGACATCTCCATATTCGATGGTGATGTCAAAGTACTCCACGCCTGCCGGCAAGAGCGGTTTCACACAATATGCATACAGCACGGATGTACCGCTTCTCGGACAGTCAACTGCTACTCTCGGCGGATTGGAGTCTTCCGCACAGTATTATCTGGCTGTAGGGGCCATGTCTACGACAGACTGTACCTCGCCCAATCATAACGTGTTTGTTTCCGCCGTTCCAAAGAGCAATTTCGGAAAGAATACGGAACTGGCTTATCTGACAGGCTATGCCTACGGTGATGAGTATACAGTGATGAGACCGTATCTTGTAAAAGTTGACGGTGATCACTTCGTAGTGATCTGGGAGACCAGAAAGGGGTACAGTGAGACAGAAACCATTAATTATGCTTACATAGACGGCGCAGGAAATATGCGTGGAGAAGTAAAGAGCATGTCCGGGTGCTTATCTGACTGTCAGCCTGTACTGATAGGTTCAAATATATACTGGTATACCACAAATGGCTCAAAGATGGTCATATATTCACTGCCGGCTGTTTCAAGCGACAAACGTACCGAATCTGTTGCCGAGGCTCAGGTATATAACGGAGTCGATTATTCGAGAGTTTATGATTACTCATTTTATGTGAGTCATTATGCTGACGTGAGGGTTCTGTACCAGACAGATCCCAAGGGTGCGCTGGCGCATTTTGTGAACCACGGAATGGCTGAGGGAAGACAGGGATGTGAGAATTTCAATGTCTTTGTATATAAGGCTAACTATGCGGACGTGAGGAATGCATATGGTGATGACCTGAAACAGTACTATCTGCATTTTATGAATTACGGATATGCAGAAGGAAGAAGCGCACAGAAAAAATGGTGAGTATAAATATAAAAAAATTTATTTTGGGGGTACGGTATTATGAATGATCAAAACGGAACAATCGCAAAAGTAAAACAGATGGTTCGTGACGCAAACAATATAGTGGTTCTGCTGGGGATAGGAACTGTTATCGAAAGCGGCGGAGAGAATATCTGGTCTTCCAGGGAGTGTTACCGCCTGGAAGAAAAGTATCACAAATCACCTGATGAAATGATGTCGGTTGAGTACTACAGTGCGAGAAGGGACAAATTTTTTGAGTTTTATAAAAATGAGATAATTGCGAATATTCTGGAGCCGGCATCCCTTTATGATGAGCTGGTGATCCTGCAGAAGCAGGGCAAGGTCAGCAAATTCATTACACAGAATTATTACAATCTTGAATGCAAGGCCGGACTGGAGGATGTCATAGAGCTGCACGGAAATATAAAGCACAACATCTGCCCCCACTGCGGTAAAAAGTTCGATGTGGAGTATATGCAGAAGGCTAAGGGTGTACCAACCTGTGATGAGTGCAAATGTGCGATCCGCCCGGGAGTGCTTCTTTTCGGTGAGAAGATACTGAACGGTCCTATGACAGAGGCAGTAAATGCATGCGAGAAAGCGGACCTGATCTTAGTGCTCGGAACGAATATGTATGACAACATGGTGCGGTTCTGCACCGGTGATTACAAGGGAGAGCGACCTCCTCTTGTGCTCATCACTAAAGAGGAGCATTATACCGACAGGTATGCGGATCTGGTTATTCATGATAAGGTCTGCGATGTGCTTCCACAGATCATTTCAAAAGACCTGCCGGAGAAGAAGCGGATAAAGGAAGAAGATGTGATAGTTAAGCCGGTTAAGCAAAATAAGGCTGCAAAGAAATAATGGTTTTTCCAAAAACTAAGGTATACCTGAGTATACCGGGAGGTTCGGAACAATGGACGGGGTTATGGTGCCCGGAACGGCGCAGATAAGAAAAATAGGAGCGCAGTATTCGTCAGAAGAGCTGATGAAAATATGTGCGGAAATGGCGAGTGGAGGATATGAAAAAAAGCTTTTCAGCATCCTCTCAAGAGTCTATGCGGAAAAAAAAGGATTTCACAAGGAAGATTTCCTTGGCATAGATGAGTATGTAGCTGCCATATTGGAATCGGATATGCCGGCAGAATTGAAGATGCAGACTTTTACTTCTTTTGAGCTGGCAGACAGGTATGTACCGGATGCGGAGACTATAGAAAAATGGGTAAAAGAATGTCCGGACAAGAGGATGAACATTGCGGGTCATTTCCTTAAATCCTACGCGGATCCTGTTTCCATGTATCCGCTGATACTGGGCAATAAGACGATTTTTAAGATATTTGTAGCAGGCGCCGATACTTATAAGCTGCTTGACCTTACAGACGCCGTTATAGAGAATGAACCGAAGGAAACAGTCACCGGACTGATTCGTGGCGTAAAGGCAAATAGAAAACATACATCCTATAGGGAATTGGCTGAGATTAAGGCACTTACAGATAAGGTTTTTGCATCACATTCGGTTTTTTATACTACAAAGCTCATATTCTGTCTTGGATACAGTGTGCCGGCATCGTGTCTTCCGCCTGCCAGGGAACTTTATAAGCTGCTTCGTATCACCATAAATTATGATGAGCGGACCACGAGGGAATTTGCCTCGGTATATAAGCTGGATTTCAATTCTTCGGATGAAGCGGTATGCGGCTATTATCTTAAGAACAGGAAGACTGAAAAAGAGCATTCGCTGGTATCAAGGTTTGCCACACATCTGGTCCGCATTGAGGATGAAAGAGTTAAGGGAAGACTTCTCCATCAGGCCTTCAAGAGAGGCGGGCTTTTCAGGATGTATGCGGGCTGCATGCAGGATGGCGGCGTGATTGAAGAAAAGCAGAGACGTTTTCATTATACGGAGGAGCAGATAGAATGGGTGAAGACTCTTCCGGGACTTAAGGATAGTTAATTTATGAACCTCCTGCATATAGCGGGAGGTTGATTATTTATACAAAATTCTTTAATTACAGACAGAAAGGTACGGACATCATGGCAGCTAACAGCAGAGAGAAGATCATAGTAATTGATTTCGGTGGACAGTACAACCAATTGGTGGCACGCCGTGTCAGAGAGAACCATGTGTATTGTGAGATCTATTCTTACCGCACACCCCTTGAAGAAATTCGGGCAATGAACCCTAAGGGTATAATCCTTACGGGAGGTCCCAACAGTGTGTATGAGGAGAATGCGGCGACCTGCTCCCGTGAGCTGTTCGAGCTGGGAATACCTGTACTAGGACTGTGCTACGGTGCGCAGCTTATGAGCCAGGTACTGGGGGGGAAGGTCGCAAAAGCCCCGGTGCGTGAGTATGGGAAGATAGAAGTGACGGTGGATAAATCATCAGCAATATTCAGCGACGTCAGTGAAAAGACTGTCTGCTGGATGAGCCACAATGATTATATAGAAAAAGCAGCAGAAGGATTTAAGATCACAGCCCACACTAACGACTGTCCTGTGGCGGCAGCAGAAAACAGGGAAAAGAATCTTTATCTGATCCAGTTCCATCCTGAGGTGCTTCACACGGTGGAAGGAAAAAAGATGCTTTCCAACTTTGTATATAAGGTGTGCGGGTGCGCCGGTGACTGGAAGATGGACGCATTTGCTGAGGAGCAGATAAAGGCAATCAGGGAAAAGGTCGGAAACGGTAAAGTCCTCTGTGCTCTTTCCGGAGGTGTTGATTCTTCGGTGGCCGCAGTACTTTTATCCAAGGCTGTCGGAGAGCAGCTTACCTGCGTGTTTGTTGATCATGGTCTGCTTCGTAAAAATGAGAGCGAAGAAGTAGAGTCTGTCTTTGGCCCGGGTGGAAACTACAACCTTAATTTTATAAGGGTGGATGCAAGACACCGGTTCTATGTAAAACTTGCAGGCGTGTCGGAGCCTGAGCAGAAGAGGAAAATAATCGGCGAAGAATTCATCCGCGTATTTGAAGAAGAGGCAAAGAAGATCGGTAAGGTTGATTTCCTCGTACAGGGAACGATCTACCCGGATGTGGTCGAGTCCGGCTTGGGCGGAGAGTCCGCAGTCATAAAGAGTCACCATAATGTAGGCGGTCTGCCTGATTATGTCGATTTCAAAGAAATAATTGAGCCTCTGCGTGATCTGTTCAAAGATGAGGTAAGAAAGGTGGGACTGGAGCTTGGCATTCCGGACTACCTTGTATTCAGACAGCCCTTCCCGGGGCCGGGATTAGGTATCCGTATAGTCGGTGATGTAACAGAAGATAAGGTAAGGATAGTTCAGGATGCTGACTATATCTATCGCCACGAAGTGGAAAAGGCAGCGAATGAGTATGCATACAAGGCAGCAGAGGAATCGGGCACTCCCCTAGATAAGGATGCACCGGACCACGCCCTGCTCAGGAGCTTCTGGCCGTCCTGGATGCCTGACCAGTACTTTGCTGCACTTACAAATATGCGTTCCGTAGGTGTCATGGGTGACGAGAGGACATATGATTACGCAGTTGCCCTCAGGGGTGTGAAGACCATTGACTTCATGACCGCCGAAAGTGCGGAGATCCCGTACTCAGTACTCCAGACTGTGATGAACAGGATTATAAATGAGGTCAAGGGCGTGAACAGGGTAATGTTCGACCTGACGAGCAAACCGCCGGGAACGATAGAGCTGGAGTGAAATTTCTATCCCGACGCTGATGGCAAATAAAGAGCCGGAAGAAGCGCTGACAAAATATGGATTAATGCGGAAGGAATTTCTTAAGGAGCATCGGAGAGGTATATACACCGGAATGATGCTGGAGGGTACGCTTAAGGAGCACTGTTTGACTATACAACAACAGGCAGAAGAGCTGATGGATGTTCTCATAAAGCAGATGTCGCGGGAACAGGGGGTTGATGAAAAGCTGAAAGCATTGGATCAGATGAAGTGGGTGCGGATGATGAATATTATTCGAGCAAGTGCCGAGGAAATGGTTTGTAATGAGATAATATATATTTAGCCTATTTCAGATAGTACTAAAACAGTGGGTGTTGGACTTATAGTTCCAATGCCCACATTTTTTACGTTCTTTTTACAGAACCATGTTGTTTGATTTTACTGGCCACATTTAACATTTGTATCGTGGAGGTGAATCATATGAAGCAATTATGGAATGTTGTAAACGGTCTTGATGTTAGAAAAGATGCGAAAGCAAGAGTATTCCTTTGGCTATTGGCTGTCGCAAACATATTGATCGGCGCTGGATTATGGCTTTTGATAGGAAGGATATTTCTTCCGGGAACAGAGTGGCTTATTTGTTTTATGGGCTATCCTGCGATATTTATAGGATTCTTTGGAGGGGTAATTTATTTATGTAATCACGAATTTTCATAAGTTTTACCAAGGTTTTACCTGAGGATGGTGATGTTTTTACATAGCAAAGATAAACTGAATATGTTGCGACAAACAAAGCGCAAAATAATGATAGAAAGATGAGGAATTATTATGAAAAAAAGAATTTTTGCAGTAGTTTCGGCTGTGTGTTTAATGGCTGCAGCGATTACGGGATGTGGTTCAAAGACTTCCGAAGGCGAAGCTTTAGAGGGGAAGGTAACGCTCGCCGGTTCAACGTCAATGGAAAAGCTATGCGAAGCGTTGTCAGAAAGTTTTATGGAAGCAAATCCAG
>DGSK01000031.1:0-1615 GCA_002393955.1 Lachnospiraceae bacterium UBA4364
AGCATCTCTCTTACTGAACTGTTATTGTCAACATGTTCAACCGTTATAGCAGACTCCCCTTGTAAATCCTTTTCTTCAACATTGTAATTTGTCATCTCTGTTGCAAGATTCTTGGCTGCTATTGTAAGTGTCGGCAAAAAATCCGCCAACGGCCTTGAGTCCTTGACACCAAGACGTTCTTTCATTTCTTTGGTGGTATATCCTCCAAATAAAGCCTGATCACCTTTTGAGCGTATTCTTGCGAACCCGGCATCGTCAACACCCCGCTCATAGATATTCTGAGATAATCGCTTTTCCGACTCCCTAAGTTTACCACGCGCTTCTGTTCTTTCTATATATGCAATTCGTTCTTCAATAAGTTCCTGCTTTCTTGTTTGCACCGCAAAATAACTCTGCGCGAATGCGATCTGCTCCTTTCGGGGATCTCCATTCTCAGCAATGAGATAGCAGGCATAACGAGTGAGCATATAATCATCAACTTCTCTATTACCGCCTTTACCGATTTTTATCATTTTGCTGACGTCAGCAAAATGATCCATTACAGTTATCCCATTGTTTTCACAAGAAGTCTTTGCCTTTTCTATGGTCTTCTCGAAATTTCTCCATTGAGCATATTCAAGCAGTTCCATCAACTCTCGTGCATACCAGAATTCAATGCCATTCTCTTCATGTCTGATATCATCAAATCTTTTCTTATACAATGTTATTGTTTTTTTCTCCAAGCCTTTCCCCTCCTGCAACTCCCAGCTTTTCCAAAATACGAATCCGCATAAGCGGTTCAGTTCCACCGGGGTATGGTTCGGAAGCTCTCACATCATAAAGACTCTTATCAATAATGTCAGAAATATTATATTGAAGATGCCTGAGAACACGCCATATATCAATGAGGTTCTGACAGGACTCACTTTTATAAGAATCTCTGAACATTGTATTCAAAGCCGCCCGTAGCTTCTCTGTTAATTCATCTCTCGCAGCAATCCATTCGTGAAATCTCTTATCATTTTCAGGATCCCCTTTATCGTAAAAGAATCTGTCTTCAGCTAAAATATCCGCTACCATATCCGGCTGATTCATCAAAGAACGGGCATACACTTCGGTAGACAAAATCAGCAGGTTGAGCTGTTCTTCTGTCAACTCTACTTCCAATCTCATAATCCTCCACCTTCCTTGACAATCATAGTCTTGATATATATAATATTACCAATGGTAATATTATATTGTTACCATTGGTAATTGTCAAGGAGGTTTATTATGAACCATACGAACAATACTCTTATTCCTGATCGACTCAAATCTGCAAGAGAAAAGCTTAACATTTCCAAGGCTGAAGCTGCAAGGCGGATTGGTTTAACGGCAGCATCCTATGTTAGATATGAAGCAGGTGACCGCAGGCCGTCTCCACAGGTCATAATATCAATAGCTGAGAATTTGGAAACATCAGTTGCCTATTTATCAGGAGAAACAGATGATATTTCTCCTGATGTAGTAAGCATTCATAAGAGTATCAATCCTCTCTTATTTGAACTGATAAAGAATACAGAAAGTGCAGATGATGCAACACTACAGCGCTTGCTTAGCTATTACAGCCAGTTGACCAAAAACGATTAGTTTGTAC
>DGSK01000031.1:1706-32310 GCA_002393955.1 Lachnospiraceae bacterium UBA4364
CCTTAATCCGATAATAATCTTCCATATCAAGCGTAAACGTGACATAATCCTTTGCATTTCGAAGTTGTTCGAGCAAACAACAGACTTCGACGTCGTTTCCTTTGGGCAACAAAAATCAACGGATATGTTTTGCATTTACATATTTCGTTGCCATCCACAAATAGATGAATGCATAAATCATGATGAGTACACATTTTGAATTGCCAAAGCTGCAAGCATTTTGGCATCTTTCACTTTTGCTTCCTTACCAATCTGACTTCTCCGACGTTTTCGATTATTTGTTTTGACATTTTCCTTCTAATATAGTATATTTTTCCATAAAGGAAATGGGTTTTTGCCGAGTAAAGTCTTACGACTCCAAAGGGGTGCTCGTTTCTTTTTTTATGTCTATTACATCATATAAATACTTTTTTCCATCATTAGCATGACGAATTATCATCGATGCAGGGATCATTTTTCTAAAACAAATCTGGCGAGCATGACATTACCATCTCTTTCGGTCGATTCTATATGAAAACCGCATTTTTCGGTATAGAACTTTACATTTTCTTTTTTGTCTATGGGTGTCACTAAAGTGAGTTGCTTCCAATCTTCAAGAAATGTCTTCAAAAATCGAATTGCCTGAGTCCCAATTCCTTTACCTTGAAATTCAGGAACAATGCATAGACAGGCAACCGCATATTCTCCCCAGCCCAGCTTTGTATAGGAAATACAGCCAACCGGTTTCGCATCACAAAGTATGATATGTTTCGGGTGCCGCATAATTGACTCTTCCATCATTTCTTTTGAGTTTCCGTAACCCGGACATGTGCCATATCTTACATAATCGGAATAAAATGATGCATTATAAATATCGATCAAAAATCCGGCATCTTTCGGAATTGCTTGCCTAATCCGAAGCATTCCGACACACGGGCTAAGATCAAAACCAGATACTCCCCCATATTTCTTCAGCTCTTCAATATCTGCATTAATCTTATTCAATCTCGGCCACAGCTTATCCTCATACTACAAATACTTACAATCCAATAAATCGGGATACTTCTTGGTTATATCAGGGGATATATTGTATTCAACCTCAAGCTCGTTAAGTCTTTTGATTATCTGTACCGCTTCGTAATGCTTGACTGTAGTCTGAACCATTCCTTTTTCATCTAATATCTTTAATAAGTCCAAGACATTAAGTTCGAATACTTTTGATACCTTGATTTTCTTCGCTTTTTCGATGTTACTCACCGTGATGGTATAATCCAAATCATCATTTATACACGGCGGGAAAAAACTTGCTCCGATAACATCGAACCCGCAGTTGCTACACTTAAGTGCCATACAGGCGCCATCTAAGCTACAGAGAAGGGTTTCATTTCCGCATTCAGGGCATTTGCCTATCTTAGGGTTTTCATACTCCTTACGAATACAATACCGGCAGATATCGTCAGACATGCAATATCGCATTAATCCGTCGTTTACCAGATCATCCAATGTGGTTTCGTATCGCACAAGCTCATCCGGATTTGCCGCGCACAACTTTCTTTGATCTACACAGGAATGATTGTGCCACCATACTGGGACAAGATAACTATAATGGCCGTAAGAATGGCAATTACTGCACCATGCCCACGCTCCGCCACGATTGGTATCTTCATATCGGTTAATATAGATATGCGCTCTTTTCGCTCCGCAATCAGGGCATACAACCGGGTATTCAGGCCTTCCTTCTACAAAAGGCTTAAATATCTGATCTATATTTTCACTGTCGTGCCACGCTATCTTTCCCATACAACACCTTTTGCATTTACAGCTTTTTAATGATCTTCTTAAATCTCTCTATCGGAAGACCAAGCTGGCTTTCATATTTATCAGTAACAGCAACTACCTTTACTGCCTTTTCTCCATCATATCCTTTAACGATTACCTCATCTCCGACTTTTACAGATTTATCATCGCAAAGATAATCATAGCACCTTCCGCTTTCTTCGAAGCACACGCTGACGAAATGATATACCTTACCGGATAATTCCTTTTTTACCGCCGGAGCAGTGAAAGAATAACCATCGGTGCAGATTTGCCCAACGCACTTATCATATAAGTAGAACTTCGTAGTACGCTTTCCGTAATCAAACTCTACATGATCAAAAATGATTTCCGATGAACCATCAGCTATTTCATATGTACTGTTCTTGGCTGTTTTGATGGTTATCTTATTCCTCAACTCGCAATAGTCTGCCTTTGGAATAGTAATAAGCATCAAAGGTGCCTTATTTTCGTCAAAGCGTTTCATCGGTGAAGCAGAAAGGGAAAGAACTCCATCTTTCAACTCTTTAATCTTCAATCTGCATCTTCTGTGTTTTATCAGCGTCCATTTCGTCCAACCCGGATAAAAGAACTGTTCTGTACGGCCCTTTTTCGTATACTCTTTTCTGACTTCTTCAAGCGCCTTCTGAACACCGTTAAATACAACGGTGTCCCCGTAGTGATTTGCAACCGCCGTTCTTTTTCTTATCGCAAAATCAGCCTGAAGATAGTAATAATATGCTGTTTCCAGATCTTTCTGGGTTCCTATTTCATCACGGAAACAGTTACCCATACGAAGTGCAGCATCAGCGAATTTACATTCATAATCTTCTTTTACGAATCTCTTTATATTTTGCTTGTAAACACTCCAATACAGATGGTTTGCCGTTTCACCATCCTTTACTACGCCGTACCCATGAGCAAACATATCGGCAAGCTTATAGGTGCTTTCAAAATATGTGTATGCATGACCGATACTAAAGTATTTAAATGCTTCCTCATATTCCGGCACACCGCCGTTACATCTACCGTAGTAATATATGTATCCCAATGTATTCGCAGCCGATGCATCACCGGTCAACTGGTAATACTCTAAAAATGCATCTCTTGCCTTGATCCAATCATTCGGATAAATCTTCGTTCCACAATAATAACAGTAACCTCTTCTCTGTATAGCCTTCGGGTCTTTTTTAACACAAAGGCTATCAAGACATTTCTTAAAAAGCTGTTGGGTCTTTTCCGACTGCTTATCTATACTGTCACTGTCAAACTGCTGGGCAATTCGAATTGTAAGACTCTCAGGGTACTCTTTTCCTTTCGACTTTACCCAGATCTCCAGACATGCCCTTAGGTTCTTAAAGTCCTCGGGCAGCAATTCCACAGGATTTTCTTCAAGAATGTCCCATCTTAATTCTTCGAGTTCATTGTATGCGAGATTAAGGATATCTTTCTCTTTTACCTCATCGACTATATCTTCCCAAGGCGACTCCGGGAATGACAGATCTTCCTCAAACTGCATGATCGTATCAATCCATTTAAGAACATCTTCGGGCGGCATTCCGTCATAAGCGTTCACTCCGGCAAGAAGGTCTTCTGCTGATACTTTATATGCCTTGGAATCGGTCTTTACATATTCGGATAGATGGTTTATTCCGTTGCTTACCGCATCCAGGGTCAGCTCTCCCCTAACAAAAGGTCCTAACTGCGATGTTTTTATAGCCGGAGTTTCTGCAGGCTTAAGTTCATGGTCTTTAAACGTGATATATTCCGGCTCTATGTATTCTTTATCATAAAAGCAAAGCGTTACCTTTGTTCGTTCTCTATCTTCAACTACTCCAATTCTTCCTGTAGCAATAACCTCGGCACAAGCCCCCATCTCTAATCTGGCCATAGACACCTCCGTTCTCTATCTGCAAGGGATAGTCACTTCACAGGCGTAATCCTGCTCATACGCATCCTTTGTTCCACGCACCTTCCAGTACTCTTTCCAATACTCCCACCATTTCTCACAGACACTTTTGATTTCAGTGGGTTCATATTCACCCTTATTTCCAATAACCTGAATCGTATCGCCGCCAAGAATAAATCCGACATATCCGCATCTTCCTGCAAGAATATGTTTTGCACTTCTTATGACATCCTCACCGACAGTGCTGTCCTTACCATTAACATTTTTGTATTCCTTCAGAATTTTTACTGCGTATTCGGCATCATCGAATACAAGCTCATCAGGATCCATTGTGAAAGGTTCCAGCTCGTCATTATATAATCTGTCATACCAGTCTTCCGGCAAATCCTCCGCAGGACCGTTATCGAGGAATACAATAAATGCATTATCCACAAATCTGATAGCGATATGACCGGACCTTGGCTCTTTTCCTTCTTTTGCCTCATCATAAAGGAGAACTCCACCAAATTCAGCCTGAGCACAGCCTTCGGACAAGTCCCACCACATCCAGTAACCACAATCTGATATTGCTTTACAAAGAATCTTATTAATTTCCTTTGTCATAACAGTCTCCTTTGTTTTCTACCTAAAAATAAACTTCTGATGAACATCCTTCTTATCAAAATCATCCATTTTTCTTCCTTCAAGGACGTGATCCTCAACAAAAAGATGAGTATTGCACTTAGTACAACTATCAGACCACCCATACAAATTTTTATCTGCCTGTTGAATGGTAACATCATAGCCCTCGTCAGCATACACATATGTCATATATTTTTTCTCACATACCGGGCAAAAAACCCCTCTGTATTTTCTCATAAAAAGTACCTACTCTATAGTCGATGAAACAAACTTTTAGCTACTATTTCGTAAAGGAGTTTATTTCTTTGGCATAGTTTGAATCTCCATAACACTATATAGTTCTTTATATCATCTGAAAAAGCCTCATTGCATCCTCAATAGCCTTTACTTTTTCTTCCGGACACCCTGGATGCTTACTTCCCACGGACTTTGCTTTGTTATAATTCTCTCTTTCGATGATCCCGTGCTTCTGTTTCACCTGGGCAATATTCAGATTTGTCACATGAAATCCGTACTTCTCCTGCACCCAATCCTGGATTTCCTTGTATGTAGCCTTGGCTTCTGCACTTGTCAGGTCCAGTTCATCCATATCCACCTTAACTTCGATATGATGCTTTGCTTCAGATAGTTTGGACAAAAGCGCTACCGTTTCTACATGCACGGTCTGCGGGAACATATCGCAGGTCCTGTATTTCTTCAGTTCATACCCCCTGTCGCAGAGATATCTTAAATCCCTCGCAAGGGTTGCACTGTCACAGCTTACATAGACAATTCTTTTTGGAGCAGTGTCCACCACAACTTCAAGAGCCCTTTCATCCATGCCCTTACGTGGCGGATCCATTACTATCACATCTGCCTTTATTTCATTTTTATGCTCCTGCAGATAGTCTTCTGCCGGTGCGCAGATGAATTCTGCATTTGTGATACCGTTGTTCTCCATATTTTCTTTTGCATCTTCTATCGCCTGTGGAACGATCTCTATGCCGTGAACCATCTTAGCCTTAGATGCCATTGACAATGTTATAGTACCTATACCACAGCATAGATCCCACACTTCTTCATTGCCTGTAAGTTCCGCATATGACACAGCTATCCCGTAAAGCTTTTCCACCTGGACCGGATTGACCTGATAAAATGACAAAGGAGAGATATTAAATAAAAGGCTTTTTTCATTATAGGCATCCCTGAAATCATTTTCCGGATTCCTGACACTCATGCTGTCACAGATAACGCCTTTTCCATACACGGTATGATAGTTATCACCCATTATCACATTTGTATTCTTTTTGTTCACGCTGTATGAAACGCTGTCAACGCCGAGTCTGCCAAGATCTGCTGCCAGTTCATCTTTATGAGGTATGTCATTTCCGTTTATCACAAGGCATACCATCTTTTCACCGGTGCTGAACCCTTTGCGCAACAGCGCATGTCTGACCAGGCCTTTTCCGGTCTTCTCATCATACGGCTCTATATGGTATTTTTTCATGAATGCTAATATGCATTTTAATATTTCGCTGTTAGATTCATCCCCCAGCATGCATTCTGTCGCCGGAATTATCGAATGGGTCCTCCCCGCATAGAATCCGCAGATGATCTCACCGTCCTTATTCTTTCCGAAAGGGTACTGCGCCTTATTTCTGTACCTGAGTGTGCTTCCTTCCATACCGGCTATAGGCTCCGCAATGCTGTCTATAAATCCGGAGTCAAAGCCGCCAAGCCTTATGAGATTATTCCGTACCTTATCTTCCTTAAATTTAAGCTGGGCCGCATAATCCATTTCCATCAGCTGGCATCCGCCGCATTTCCTGGCATTTCCGCATGCAGGTTTGACACGAAAAGGAGAAGGCTTGATAACCTTCTCCACTCTCGCATAAGCATAATTTTTTTTAGCTTTGGTGATCCTGGCTGCGACCTTGTCCCCGGGCAGGGCATCCTTTACAAAAAGCGCATATCCGTCTATATGACCTATGCCTTCTCCCCCCGTTCCTATATCGCTTATGCCTACCTCCACCACTTCATTCTTTACATATTCCATCTGTTCCACTCTTAATTATCGGCTGACAGCTGTCCTCTTACGGATTCTTTGATGATAGAGCTTAATTCTTCCAGCCGCATGGCAGTATTCCTTTTATAAACGCCGTATACAAGCGATTTTTCTCCCCCGTTTCCGAAATAAGCTCTGTTCAGTATCAGCTCCTTCTTTTCAAGTTCCGTATATTCCTCTATTGCAGCGAAAACTTTCTTTTCCTCTTTCTTGTTGACCTTGAGTTCCTTGCCTGCAAGGTCAACAGACAGGTTACTTCTTTCATATGATATGAATTTTTTCCCGTTTATCGTAAACCTGGGAAAATCCTCCGGCATATTCTGGCTTTTCCGGTTTGTCTTTTCATCCTCAAGAATACGCTTTTCTTTATCGCTGCTTATCTCCGAATATTTTTGGGAAATCTTATATCCCATTTTCTCAATGTCGCAGAACACCGAATACATCGATTCAATATATGCATTATACAGTCCGCTTTTCAGTTTTTCTACACTTACCGGTACTCCACCTCCGTCCAGACTCATTATATTCTTATATTCTTCAGTCTTACGGAATTCCGGATTCAGCATATCAAAGCCCGTTCCATCCACAAAATAGCTTACCGCATATCCCGCTTCCATTGCGGAAAGATGTTCCCTCCTTGCCTTTACATAATCCGATACGGATTTCTTTATCTTTGTAAGATGGCTCTTTGTGAGTTTTTGCCCGTCTATCGTTCCCTTATCGAGTATTTCCAGCATCTTACTCTCATATGCAAGAAGCGAAGCATTGTCTACGCCCTCAGCCAGATAATCCCCCACATCCGGCCTCACCTCTTTGAGGAAAGCGGTATCATCATTCGGATACTTAGCCGCGATCCACTTCTTTTTATTCTCAAAAGCCTTTATGATCACATCTTTTTTCTTTGTTTCTTTCTGTTCTTTCTTTTCTTCATCATCTCCGGGTTTGCCGGACCACGTCTTCTTATCTTTCCAGTTTATTCCCATCCCTTCGGTTACGGTTTCAAACCGCTTTTTATCGGTTTTTACCATGGCTTTCTTTTTTTCTTTATACAGCGCCAGAAGGTCTTTTTGTTTATTGCGTCCTTTGCCGAACCGGTTTTCCGATAATTTCCGGTACAATGCGGCATATTCCCGCATGGACTCATCAGAGTCAGCCGGAAGGTTTTCAATATCTTTTTTTGATAATAACGTATAGTAGGGCGAAGAGAGCAGTTCCATCCTGTCCTCATAATCTTCCTTCAGTGCTTCGAAATATTCAACTTTAGCCTGCAGCCGGCTGAGGCTCAGTTTATTTGACAGTTCCGGGTCTTCCTCATATTTATTTATGATATAGCGTGTTGCTGCATAGCGCACAATAGCATCATATTTCTGGGCAAACTTTGATACGAATTCATCATCGGATGAATATGAATAATCCGTCGTATCACTGTCCATCTCCTTGCATATCTCATAATAAATATAATTCCTGTTATGTACCTCTCCCACCGATATACCCAGACGCAGCTCGTCATAATCATCATCTTCCTCACGCATGATGCCCCAGTTCCGCAGCAGGTTCATCTCATCTTCCGAACCGATACGGCTGCTTAATTCCTTTTCCCTTTCTTCGGTCAGCATAGACAATACGAATTCCTTGTCATCCTGACGCTTTTTTATGAACAGTTTCTGCTCATTCAAAAGGTTCCTCTGCCGTTCTATCTTCCTGTATGCCGATTCCGCACGTTTTCCTTTCTGCATATTTGAAAGTGTTTTATTGCTTCTTGCGGCAGTGTATGTATCTGAGACGCGGTTCTCCAGACCCTCTTTTGGAATCTTCTCTTCAGCATATCTTTCTTTGAATATGTCGATCGAGCTCCCGGAGACTGTTTTCTCTACATTGCGCAGAGCCATATCCTGTCCCCAGAAAGACTCACCCTTATCCCTCTGCAGATTTCCATATTCTACGAATTTATTCTTCTGTCGTTTTCTGAATATACTTTCCTGATAATCAGGCATACTCTGTCACTCCTATATATTCAGCTGGGCATAGTAACCATAGCCCCTTGCCCCGGCTTTTTTCCCAGCCGGAAGCAGGTAGTTTATAAGCGGAAGCGCCCTTGTGCCTCCGTCAAGAAAAACCACCTTTCCGTTTTCCCCTGTATTTATCAGTGCTGCCCTAAGGAAATAGGACAGTACCGTCAGCATATAACGATAATCCTCTTCATAATTAACGAATACCGAAAGATACACTTCATCCGCCTTGACTTTTTTTGCCAGCAGGACGCAGACCGGCCGTCTTCCCGTAAATGCGGCAAAAGAGAGCTTCCTGTCATACTGCCCCTCTTCCAGAAGCACGCTATCCGCTCCCGTTTTGCGGAGTCTGTCCCGGATTTCCCGTATTTCCATGGTACTGAGGCTGAGAAATGAGGATACCTCGGTTTTTTCACTTTTTTTCAATATCCGTCCCACGCTTTTTTGTCTAAGCATATCGGCTATTCCAAAAGAGTATTCTTCAAAAGCAGGCCTGCAGATGAATCCACAGCTTTCAAGGAATGCCCTGAGTTCCTCATTCCCGTGGATAAATGATATCATAAGATCCGTACCCGATTCTTTAACGGTGCCGGCGATCTCCGCTATGAACCTTTTTCCCAGGCCCTTACGCCTGTACTCCGGCTCTACGAAAACATACTCAAGCTCTGCGGCGCCGTTTATCATGGAAAAGATACCGCATCCCACAGCCTTTTCATCCTCTATGATGCCGAATGCAGCCTTGCCCCCCGCATATGATTCGGGCAGCATATCCTCAAAGTATTCCTTATTATTGTTGCCTATTATAGTGATTTCCATTAAGATTTCCCTTTTCAGGAGTCCTGCGCCGGGACTCTATACCTGCTCTGTCTTCCGGACATTGCTGTCCAGGAACTTATTGAACCCCATCCAGTCCTTCTGCTCACTCGAATTTATAGCCTCCGAAAAAGTCTCTATCTTTGCATCCATATTGTCTGCCATGGAAAGCGCTAAAGCTTCAATCAGTGCCGGCTTCTTCGGTGAGCCGAATTCCAGCTGGCCGTGATGGGCAAGTATGCAGTGCTGGACCTCATTTTTCAGAATCTCAGGGAATCCGCTTATCTTATCCATATGCTCCTTGGCCATCTGTGCACCGATTATGATATGCCCTACCAGCTGTCCTGCATCCGTATAATCATTATCCGGAAAAAGTGACAGCTCTCTTATCTTTCCTATGTCATGCAGCAGTGCACATGTAACCAGCAGATCCCTGTTCAGCACAGGATAATTTCCACACATAAAATCGCAAAGTTTCGTAACACTCAGCGTATGTTCCAGAAGGCCGCCTATGAACGCATGATGTATGGTTTTGGCAGCGGATGATTTTTTAAAAGTTGCTGCTGTTTCCTCATCACCAAAGAATGACTCAAGCAGAAGCTTTAAATAAGGATTTTCAACTGACTCAACCAATCCGGTCAGTTCCCTATACATCTCATCGATATCCTTTGATGTGACCGGCATATAATCCCCGGGATCGTATTCATCCTCACTGCACTTCCTGATGCTGTTTGCCCTGAACTGCTTGGCATTATTGAAGATGATCACGTCACCCCGTACTTCTATGAAATCGCCGGCCTCATACTCGCGTATCCCCGGGTCATAGGGTGACCACACCTTTGTATCTATGGTCCCGGTTTTGTCCTGTAATATAAGACTGTCATAAGGCTTACCATTCTTAGTCTCTGTAGATATCTTGGATTTGCAGTAGTATATCCCGTCAATCCTGTTGCCATCTTCAAAATCTTTTATGTATTTCATATAGCTCTCCTTTTTTCAAAAATCAGCCTGCCGTATCATCAAATACATCCGGTTCTACTTCAACCGTCATCCGGACATACTGCGTCCCGTTTGTTCTTGCGTACTCAACAACTATGTTCTCTCCGGGATCACAGCTATGCAGTGCTGACATATATTCATCCACTGTCCTGACTGACATATCCCCGATTTTAATTATCACATCACCTCTGTTAAGTCCAGCTTTCATAGCAGGTGAATCCATATCCACGTCAGTAATATAAACACCTTCCGGAACATCATATGCCATCATGACATCGGCAGGCACCTCTGCAAGGTGATTGCCCAGATAGATCCGCTCCTGGGAATTTGAAAGATCCTCTATCAACTGTTTGATTGAGCTAATTCCGTAGGCGTATATGAGGTTTTCCATCCCCTTCTCATGATGGTCACTGCAGATGATCCCAACCACCTGCCCCCTTACATTTGTAAGAATTCCGCTTGCATCTACACTTGCATATATATCCGTTGTCAGCAGATGGTATGCGGCATCAGTTTCATTAATCTTAGTCTGGGCCGAAGTAACCGATCCATAGCACACCGAACTGCTTCCCAGAGGCATGCCTGCAGCTATCACTGCATTTCCTGTTATGCTCCTTGCTGATGAATTTCCTATGGTCGCTATCGTATACGATTCCTTTGCGCCTTCGGGAATCGCCCCCAGCCCTATGGCATAAATTGCCAGACCGGTCTCACGATCCATGCGCCTCATATACACATCCCTGGTGCTGTCTCCGCTGGGGAATTTAACTGTCAGCCCTCCATCAGATTCAGTCTTTATCCGTCTGCTGTCTGCAAGTATCAGCAGTTCATATCCGTTTTCGCCTATTATTACACCGGTGGTACGCCTTCCCTTAAGCTCCTCCTCATTGAGCCAGTCGTCAATTCCCTGGTCTGCCGTAAGTACGACCAGACTCTTAGACACCTCACCGGACATGGAATACATCTTCCGGTAGAGCTGCATATAATCCTCCAGTTCCACCTCACGTTCAGCAGGTGCCGGTGTTACCGAAGGTTCTGCAGCCGGTGTCGTACCTGTAGTGGCACTATTATCACCATTACTGTTTCCCACATCATCATCGCTTAAGCTCATTTCCTCGATGGGCTTTTCGACCTCTATCTGCACTGGTGCGGATGATGCATCGGGATCGCCAGGTTCGGTTCCCGGAGAAATCTCCGAATCCTCTAATGGCCTTACAGCCTCTACCGGATAATCCTCATCCTCAACGTTCTCATTCAGTTCCACCGGCATTAGTTTTATATCCTGATCAGAAGTGATCCATTTGCTCAGAAGGGGTTCCATCAAAAGGAATGTAAGACAGGCAATAATACCAAAAAGAACAGCCATTCCCGAAGTAAACAGCGAACGCTTTATAAGCTTTTTCTTATTGACAGGACGCTCCCGTATCTTTTCCCGGATAAAGTCGTAATCGCTTTTTTCTTCCGGAACACTCTTTGAGGCTGATTCAGACCCGGTATCTTTTTCTGTTTTATCTGGCTCTAATTTATCTTTCTCTTTTTTATCTGTCTCTTTTTTCTTTTCTGTACTCATTTTCCGGTATCTCACCACCAAAAATCGTAATTGTCATCGTCAAAATAGTCAAAGTAACCATCATAATAGTAGTCGTCATCATAGTAATAATCGTCGTCGTAGTAATATTCATCATCATAATAGCAATCATCATCGTAATAGCAATCATCATCGTAATAGCAATCATCATCATAATAGCATTCATCATCATAACCGCCATATGACGTGTACTCCGAATAATCACCACTGTTGGGCTCGGCTTCCGAAAATGCTGCCGGGTATCTGGCCGCTATGGTGGGATAGTCATCAAGCTCCGGAATATCTGTAAGCCAACCGATGAAATATGCCGTTATATCGGTCAGCTCATTCGTAACCCTGTCCTGATATATCGTGTATCCATCAGCTCCGTAAGTAGTAAGCATTATTTCATTAGGATAATTTTTCTCGATATACTTCACGAAATCCACGGTTATCCCATCATATTCATTTGATGAATAAAGATCCCTTGCCCCAAAGAGATGAAGTATCTCATGAGCGTATACAGCAGGACATTCCTCTTCACCTTCGTAATTGTAATACATGAAGCATATCTCATTGAAATAATCAGATCCGCCATCCTCATAGTACGGATAGGTACATGACGTTCCCTCAGCATTAAGACAGCATAAAAATGCGATCCCATCAGCACCATACTCGTCCATAAGTGCCTGTGTATCAATATTGTCATCTATATACATTTCCGTGTCATACAGGATTTCTTCCCACTTGGATTCATCATCTATATCCCTGGGGACAGAAGCGCTTATGTCAATATCGTAGTTTAAATCACTGCTGCCGCACGCATCATAGACAAGCTCTACATCTGCGCCATACTGTCTGCCGGATTTTTCCAGAAAATCCGTTGCAATATCCATCTTATTCTGAATGTTATCCTTCATGCTTCCGGACCAGTCATCTTCACCATCATAGTAAAGCACCACCAGAACGGTCTTCCCGTTCAGGAAACCTGCACTGCCTTTGGGATCAAGCCCATATGAGTCCCGTGCATCACCATCATCCTGTACTCCTTCAAACTCATGCGTGTCCTCAAAATATGATGCATACTCCGAATAGCCGTTCTCCTCAAGCCATTCCTCACCATACTCGGATATCTCGGCTGACTCCATTGCTTCGGAAACAGTAGCTTTCATCGCCCCACCCGCTACAACGCAGATTAATATGATAATGATAAGAAATACTGTCGTCGCAACGATTATTACCACAGCCAGAACGATAGGAATCAGTGCAAACAGTGCTAATACAAGAAGTACTATCAGCAGAGTGTTATCTTTCTTCTTTGGAGGGACATAGTACCCGGGGCCGTGGTTCATTCCGGAATCATTGCCTGCTCCGTACTGTTCACCACTATTCATGCCATGCGCATTGCCATAAGATGCCTGTCCCGTTGTCCGTGCACCACCCTGTTGCCATGTGCTGTTTGCTGCGGACTCCGTCTTAGCCCCACAGTTAGGACAGTATTTAATTCCATCAGAAAGATCTGTTCCGCAATTTTTACAAACCATATACCATTTTCCCTATATGCATAGCTCGCTATGCACCCAATAATATTAAAATTACCGCTAAACGTTTCGCTTAAAACCCATTCGATTTTTTAGGATATTATAACAAAAAAAACAGCCATTCGCACTTTTATGTGTTAATATATCCTTTATGAACGAGAAAGCATTACGAATTTTGGAATTCAATAAAATAACAGATACACTATCCGGATTTGCCGGGAGCGAGCCGGCAAAAAAGATGTGTCATTCCCTTCGTCCGTCATCAAACATGGACTGGGTGATACATGCTCAGGATGAGACTGAATCTGCACTCAAACGCATACTGAAAAATGACCGCATATCCTTCGGTTACAACATTGATGTACGTCCTCTTCTGAAGGCGGCTGCCATAGGCAGGATGTTGTCTGCATCAGAGCTTTTATGCATCTCCAGACTGCTTGCCAACGTAGCATCTGTAATTGCATATAACAGTGAATCCGACAGTACAAAGGGTAATTCTGCAGAGGAACAGGAATCTCACGACTGCCTTGAAGAGTATTTCAAGGTTCTTGATCCTTTAGGCTTCCTTTCAGATGAGATTACCCGATGCATCCTGAATGACGATGAGCTCAATGATGATGCCAGCAGCAGACTCCGGGATATAAGGAACGAAAAGAAAGCTACTTCCGGAAGGATACAGTCCCACCTGTCCAAGATGGTTAACGATACCTACCGTTCATACCTGCAGGACAATATAATTACCCTGCGCGATGGCAGATACTGCATCCCGGTCAGGGCAGAATACAAATCCCAGGTTCCCGGAATGGTCCATGACAGATCTGCCAGTGGTTCTACTCTTTTCATCGAACCGGCTGCCATCGTGGAACTGAACAACAAGCTTCGCGAGCTGGAGATTGCGGAAGACGATGAAATAAGACGGATACTTTCCGAGCTTTCCGCAAAATGCTCCGTTTACAGTGACACCATAAATGAGGACCAGAAGACCATTACCCTTCTTGATTTCATTTTTGCCAAGGCAAAATATGCATTGAGCCTTGATGCCACCAGGCCTTTATACGACACCAACGGAAGCCGCATAATAGAGCTCAGGAAAGCCAGACATCCGCTTCTGGACGGGAAGACCGTTGTTCCCATAGATATAGCTCTTGGCAGAGACTACAACCTGCTGATAATAACAGGCCCCAATACAGGCGGAAAAACCGTTTTCTTAAAGACTGTAGGTCTTCTTACCCTTATGGGACAGGCCGGGCTCCATATTCCGGCATTAGACCATTCAGCTCTTGCTTTTTTCAATGAGGTATATGCAGATATAGGTGACGAGCAGAGCATCGAACAGAGCCTCTCCACTTTTTCATCCCATATGACTTCAATAGTGGATATCCTGAAAAAAGCTGATTATAAGTCCCTCTGTCTTTTCGATGAACTTGGAGCCGGAACAGATCCTGAGGAAGGCGCTGCCCTCGCAGTCTCCATACTGGATGACCTGCACAAAAAGGGTATCTGCTGTATGGCCACAACCCACTACAGCGAGCTAAAGATTTATGCACTCACAAGCGACGGAGTAGAAAACGCCTGCTGTGAATTCGATGTTGAATCATTAAAACCCACCTACAGGCTACTGACCGGTATTCCCGGCAAAAGCAATGCTTTCGCCATATCAGCAAAGCTCGGGCTGCCGGAAGCAATAATAAGAGGAGCCGAAAAGTATATAAGCAGCGAGGAAGAAAGCTTTGAAAACATAGTATCCGATCTGGAGGAAAGACGGGTACAAATGGAAAATGACAGAAAGCTTTTGGACGAAGCACTCGCCGATATGAGACATCGTGAAAAGATACTTGCAGACAAAGAAGAGAAGATATTTGAAAAGCGTGAAAAAATAATCGCTGATGCAAGGTCTGAAGCAAAAGATATACTGCAGGATGCCAAGGATATCGCAGACGAATCGATCCGTGCTTTTACCAAACAGGGAACACAGATGAAACCTTCCACCATGGAAAAGAAACGCTCTACCCTGCGTGAATGGATTTCAAAGGAAGAAGAAGCAATCTATGAAGAAGCAATGAAGAATTCCCGCAGAAAAAAAACTTCCGAAGACTCACCTGCGCCTTTAAAGCGGCTGGATCCTGCTCAGATAAAAACAGGTATGAAAGTACATGTGGAATCCCTTGGGATTGATGCCACAGTCACAAGCCTGCCTGATAAAAAAGGCAATGTTACCATCCAGAACGGTGTAATATCATCCAAAGTGAAAGCCTCCGATCTGACACCTGCCAGGGATCCGCAGTCGTCCGACAAGGTAAAGTCCGGCGGCAGCAAACGGGTAGCTACCGGATATGCAAAATCATCAGGCATTCACATGGAAATAAATGTCATAGGCGATACTGTTGACGACGCAGTAATAAAAGTAGACAAATATCTCGATGATGCGTGCATAGCCGGTCTCCAGTCCGTCAGGATAATACATGGCAAGGGGACCGGAGCACTGAAAAATGCCATACACGACCTGTTACGAAGGTCCCCTGTGGTGGACAGCTTTTCCATAGCCCCCCACGGCGAGGGTGACGCAGGTGTTACAGTGGCAAAATTAAAATAACGGAGGGGAAACATGGCAGCAAACAAACAAAGAATACTCATTGTGGACGATGACGAGAACATCGCCGAGCTTATCAGCCTTTACCTTACAAAGGAATGCTACGATACAAGGATCGTAGGCGATGGTGAATCGGCACTGGAAGCAGTTTCCAGCTTTGCCCCCAACCTCATTCTCCTGGATCTTATGCTTCCCGGCATTGATGGCTATCATGTCTGCAGGGAGATCCGCAAGGATTCCTCTACACCAATCATAATGCTTTCTGCCAAGGGTGAGGTCTTTGACAAGGTACTGGGACTCGAGCTCGGTGCTGATGACTACATGGAAAAACCTTTCGATTCAAAGGAACTGGTAGCAAGAGTTAAAGCGGTACTGCGCCGCTATCAGGTTGAACCTGCTGCCCCCGTTGCAGAATCCTCTGAAAACGAGGTCAGATATCCGGACCTCATAGTAAATAAAACAAACTACAGCGTACTTTACATGGGTCGCAAGATAGATATGCCTCCCAAGGAGCTGGAGCTGCTTTTCTTCCTTGCTTCCACCCCCAATCATGTCTATACCAGGGATCAGCTTCTTGACCAGATCTGGGGATATGAGTATATCGGTGATACAAGAACTGTTGATGTCCATATCAAGAGGATAAGGGAAAAGATCCGGGACAATGCAAACTGGCGTATCGCTACAATCTGGGGTGTAGGATACAAATTCGACACCACGCCACAGTAACAGAACCTTATATAAAGTATGAGAAAAACCCTTTATTTAAAAATGCTCATAGCCTACCTTATCTTTGGTGTTTTTGGATTTATCATCGTTTCCACATTCATGCACCAGATGACCGTAAGGCAGCTGGAACAGGATAAGGCCAGGGAACTTTACAAAAACGCTTCCCTTATGGCACAGAATGAGGCTCTGGCAGTCTACAAAAATGAAATGTCGCTTATCTCACTTAAGGATATCATCGACAGAAATGCAGCTATTTCAGATGCGGTAGTCCGTATAGTAAATCCTTCGGGTCTTATAATCGTTTCTTCCGATTATGATCTGGACGTGGATAATCCGGAAGTAATAGAGAACTTTGACGTAACTTCTCTGTCCGGATCTTTTTACAGTGTCGGTACATTTTATGACTCCCTTGACGGCACGTATCTTACCGTGGCCTCCCCTATCACTTCCGGCCCGGTAGTTCATGGATATGTTGTTGCTTCCTACGATATTGACCTGCTGGAAGAATCTTCCAATCATCTGCTGAACCTCGATTACATACTGCTGCTTATCATGTTCCTCCTGTCCCTGATAATCCTCATATTCTTTACTGAATTGGTATATATCCCCCTGCGGAAGATCATAACAGGTACTGAGCAGTATGCCTCAGGCAACCTTCATTATGAGATTTCCATAGAAAGCGATGATGAAATAGGCTATCTCGCTGCCTCACTTGCTTATATGGCTCAGGAGCTTGCAAAGGGCGAGGACAACCAGAAAAAGATCGTTGCCAATGTCTCACACGATTTCAGATCTCCCCTTACTTCCATAAAGGGATACCTTGAGGCCATGAATGACGGTACCATTCCCCCTGAGCTTTTCCCCAAATACACAGGCATCGTGATAAATGAGACCGACAGGCTGATAAAACTCACAAATAACCTGCTCACTCTTAACAACCTCAACACCAGCGGAATGATCCTTGATAGGACTGATTTTGATATCAACAATGTGATCAGGCAGACAGCTTCAACCTTCGAGGGGAGCTGCCGCGGAAAGATGATCACCATTGAGCTTGCTCTTGTAGGTGATATCCTCTATGTAAACGCAGACCTTGGAAAGATACAACAGGTCCTCTACAACCTGATCGATAACGCCATAAAATTCAGCCACAAGAATTCCATCATACGTATCGAGACTGCGGAAAAGCATAATAAGGTATTTGTCTCTGTCAAGGACAGTGGCATAGGAATCCCCAAGGAAAGCGTTCCTTTGGTTTTCGACCGCTTCTATAAAAGCGATCTCTCGCGAGGAAAAGATAAAAAAGGCACGGGTCTCGGGCTTTCCATAACCCGTGAGATCATCCGTGCTCATAAAGAAAATATTAATGTTATTTCAACCGAAGGAGTAGGCTCAGAGTTCATCTTCTCCCTCCCCCTTTCCGATGATGATGTCACCGGAGAGGATGAGTAGTTCCCTGTTTCTTACATCTGAAGCAATGCAGAAATTCCCTTGAAGTCCATTTTAAGCCAAAGCTCCCTGATCTTATCATATCTATCTTTTTCCGATAAAGGAACATCATAGGTTTCAAGGTCATTGATAACGGATTCCATATTGTCATAATCCATCCGCAGGGCATAACCTCCAAGCATCTCGTAAGCTTCTGCAAGCATATCTGCAGAAATAACCGGCTTCTTTTTCTTATCGGCAGCTGCCTGTCCTAAGGCGTCACCCAGCCCACTGCTGCACTCTGCGTACATTTCAAGCAGAGACGCTGTCTTTTCATCTATACAGCTGATATTTCCGTTCTTTCCTGCCTCCTCAAGCTCTTCCGCAAGATGGGAGAGGCTCATGACTCCTATTATACCCGCAGTGCTTTTAAGCGCATGCACTTTAATGGTATAGTTGTCCCAGTCTTCATTCTCATAAAAATCACGGATTTCTTTTATCCGAAGCTCAGAGGTGTTCAGGAATATCTCCAGGGCTTCCCTGTATTCTTCAGTACCGCCGCAGTTATCTATACCATTATCAAAGTTTATCCAGTTTATTGCCCTTAATTTTATAACCCAGTCAGGCACTGACATGGCATCGGTTCCCGAATCAGGCTCAGCTGTGTCACTTTCGTTTACGGCTGTCATATAGTCTATGACTTTATCTCCAAGCAGTTTTCCGTTTACAGGTTTCTGTATATAATCACAGAAACCCATATCCCTGTATGCCTGACCGTCGTCATCGACAGAATTAGCGGTAAGTACTATACAGGGGGTCCTGCCGTTAAGCCCCGATGCATCGCTCCTGATTTCCTTAAAAGCAGTCACACCGTCCATATCCGGCATCAGATGGTCCATTAGGATCAGAGCGTACTTAGTTGTTTCTGTCTTTTGTATTGCTTCCGTTCCTGAGGTTGCTGTATCAACCTCAATCCCCCGCTTGGAGAGCAGCTTTTTGATAAGGATATTGTTCATATCCGTATCGTCAACTACCAGAACTTTTCCCAATGAATTGATATCCGTCATTTTTCCTCTTTCTGCCGCTTTGCGGCATCAATGTTCAGTGACATTTTCTGACAACAGTCATCTCAAGAATAATCTTAACAGTTTTTCATTCAGTTTTGTATATGGCTGATACCTCATAGGCATATCTATCCAGTTCTTTTTATCCAGGATGCTCTTTTCATGAGTAAAGGTATAGAATCCGTGCTTTCCATGGTACGCACCCATGCCGCTCTCTCCCACTCCGCCAAAAGGCATCTCGCTGGTTGCTATATGTACCACTGCATCATTTATGCATCCGCCGCCATAACGGCATTTTTCCGTAACCCTTTTGATATTTTCCTTATCCGTTGAGAATATGTACAGGGCTAAAGGCTTAGCATGATCTTCCACCATTTCTATTGCCTCCCCTATTTTCTTATACGTAAGTACAGGCATTATGGGGCCGAATATCTCCTGTCCCATAACAGGATCCTCCCAGCTCACATTATCCATAACCGTAGGCTCAATGCGAAGAGTTTCCGCATCACTTTTTCCCCCGTGTACCACCTTTTTCTTTTCTATCAGTGAGCATATCCTGTCATAATGCTTTTTATTGATCATCTTGCCATAATCCCTGTTTTCAAGGGGATGGCGTCCAAACTGCCTTATTATCTCCTTTTTCACATATACCAGGAACTCATCCCTTACCGATTCATCACAGAGGATATAGTCAGGAGAGACACATGTCTGTCCGCAGTTCATGAATTTAGCAAATACGATACGTCTTGCAGCCAGCTTAAGCTTTGCCGTTCTGTCGACTATGCAGGGACATTTACCGCCCAGTTCAAGCGTCACCGGTGTAAGATGCTCAGCCACCTGATGCAGCACTTCCTTACCCACTGCCTGTGAGCCTGTAAAAAAGATATAATCAAACTTCTGCTTCAGCAGAAATTGATTTTCTTCCCTTCCGCCGGTAAATACCGCAACATATTCCTTCTTAAAAGTCTCCCTTATCATCTTGGCCATAACCGCCGATGTCTCCTGTGAGTAAGCAGAAGGTTTCAGCACTATGGTGTTGCCCGCCGCCAGAGCATTTATTAACGGTGCCATCGAAAGCAGAAAAGGATAATTCCAGGGACTCATGATGAGCACATTGCCATAAGGGCATGGCACGATCCTGCTCACGGCATGGAAGTTCGTGATCGGAGTAGGCACTCGCCTGACAGCCGCATACCTGCCAATGTGACGCAGCATATAGCTTATTTCACTAAGCGCAAGTCCCACTTCGCAGATATAGGCTTCCATCCCTGACTTTCCCAGATCCATACGGAGAGCCGCCTGTATTTCAGGCTCATACTTTCTTATGGCACGAGCAAGCTTCTTAAGCGCCCGTATCCGGTAACCTACAGGAAGCGTAGCGCCTGTCCTGAAAAAAGCACGCTGCGCATTTATTATCCGTTCTTTTTCTGCATCCGTCATCATAATACTCCCAATAATGAGTTACTCAGACTTTATGTCCTTCCAGTAATCATTCATAAGATCTACCGTATCATCGTCAAGGCGCTGATATACCTCACAGCCGCTCATATCATCCAGGTCCGGGAAGAGTGTCTTGTTATTCCTTACTTCCTCATCCAGATTTGCAATAGTCGCCTGATTTGATGTAGCATAATACACGTACTCAAAATTCTTTTCTGCCACATCCTCACGGCACACCAGATAATCCAGGAACTCATAGACTGCATCCTGGTTCTCACAATCCTTCGTCATAGCCCAGCAGTCAATCCATAAGTTTGTCCCCTCCTTTGGAATGACATACTTAAGCTTGTCATTTTCCATCTCAGCCAGTATGCCGTCTCCGGAATAAACTACGCCTATTGCCGCATTCTCAGCGATCATCTCATCCCTGACCTCATCCACCAGGTACTGGTAAACATCGGGCTTCTGCTCTATGAGAAGATTTTTAGCTGCTTCCAGCTCTGCCCGGTCGGTAGTATTACAGGAATGTCCCTGATATTTTTCTGCTATCATGAACGCATCTCTCATGCTGTTCTGCATATATATGGAACCTGCATACTTGCCGTTAAACAGCACATCCCAGCTGTCGATCTCCTCGTCCACCATTTCGGTATTGTAAAGGATTCCGACTGTGCCCCAGAAATACGGAAGCACATACTTATTTCCCTCGTCAAATGTATTGCAGAACTCCCATATTTCAGGGCTGATATTATCTATATGCTCAAACTTTGAAAAATCCATTTCCTGAAGAGATCCCTCCGACATCATCTTCATAAGCACATATTCCGAAGTGCATAGACAGTCATACTTAACTGCTCCTGCCGAAAATTTAGCATATAATTCCTCGGGTGTTGAGGCCTCCTCATAGAGTACTTCTATGCCGGTCTCTGCCGTAAAATCATCAAGGATTTCAGGATCGATATACATACCGTAATTAAATACGGTGATGGACTCCTTTGTACCGCCGTTGCATCCGGAAAATACACATACCGAGCCTATTGCAAGGGTCATCAGCAAAGCAATTCTTTTCTTCATTTTTTTCACCTTTCTGCCGCTTTAATTTTATTCTTTTTCGGTGCCGTCAGTACATTGACTGATACAAGCAACAATACCGTTATTATAAATATGACTGTAGAAAGAGCATACATGCTGGGTTCGATGCCCCTTCTCTTTTCCGCATATACCATAGTGGACAGATTATCAAATCCCGCACCTTTGGTAAAAAACGTGATCACGAAATCATCCATGGACATTGTAACTGCCATGAAGAAACCGGCAAGCATCCCCGGAACTATCTCCGGAAGGATCACCTTGAAAAAGGAATATACAGGTCCGCCCCCCAGGTCCCTGGCTGCTTCATAAGTACTTACATCTATCTGGTTAAAACGCGGCATTATATTCAATATCACATATGGAATATTAAATGTGATATGTGCCAGCAGGACGCTTGTAAAATTGAGTTTCATGAAGCTCATAAAGAAAAGCATCATGGCAATACCTGTAACTATATCCGCATTCAGCATGGGTATATTTGTTATGGTCATGACAAGTGAATACTGTCTCTTGTTCATAGCATCGATACCTATGCAGGCCACGAGTCCCAGCAGGGTCGCTATTACCGCACTTATAAGCGCCAGAGCTATAGTATTGCCGAATGCATTCATTATCCTTGTGGATCGGAACATGTCCGCATACCATTTTAATGAAAATCCTCCCCAGGAAGCATACGTCTTCCTGGAATTAAACGACAGCGCAATAAGCACCAGGATAGGCGCATACATAAAGATCATAACTATTGCAACATAAAATCTGCAGAAAAAACTCTTAAGCCCTACCATACATTAGACTCCCTGTCTTTTCCTTCATGCTTTTCGGTAAAAAGCAGTCCTATTATAACAAATATCAGTAAAGCGAATGAAAGTCCCGAACCAAGATTGTAATCCGCCGTCGTCAGGAACTCCTGCTCTATTATATTTCCCAGGAGCTGTATCTTTCCTCCGCCTAAAAGCTCGGGAATTACGAAAGATGTAAGTGATGGAATGAACACCATGGTAATACCGCTGATAATGCCGGCTTTTGACAAAGGTATCATTATCTTGAATATCTTCTCAAATCTGGATGCCCCCAGATCCGCAGCGGCATCAATGATGTCGTCCTCAATATCCATAACCGCATTGTATATCGGAAGTATCATATAGGGCAGGAAGTCATAGACTATACCAAAAACAATTGCCCCCTTTGTATTTAACATGCTAAAAGGTCCCAGTCCTACAAGACCGATGACTGTATTGATTATGCCATTCTTATTGAGTATTATCTGGAGCGCCATGATGCGGAGCACGGAATTCATCCACATTGGAAGAATGAGAACCATAAGCATGGTGCTCTTATTCTTAAGATCCAGGCTTCTCATCATCAATGCCAGCGGATATGCGATCAAAAGGCATATCATGGTACAGATTAACGACAGCTCTAATGAAAGCATCGTCGCCTTGATATGATTTGAATCAAGAATGGCAAACACGTTGGAAAGGGTTATTCCGCCTTCCTTTGTCGTAAAGGCATAGTAGGCCACAAAAATAAGCGGGACGACAATAAATGCCACCATCCATATGATATATGGCAATGCCACGTATTTACGCTTCATCATTACTCCTTATGATTGACCTCTTCGTCTTCAGATTCAGGCTTATTCATTATCTGAATATTAAAAGGCTTCACGTACAGATCTATATCCATTCCCGGCTCATGATACTCGGTTGTGTGTATCATCCAGTTTATACCTATTCCTTCGGCAAATATCTCATAATGCACACCCTTGAAAAGAATGGATGATACCTTTGCCGGGAAGATGCCTTCTCCCCTCTTTCTTATCTCCATATCTTCAGGACGGATGACTACATCCACAGGCTTATTCTCCCCAAAGCCTTTGTCGACGCAGGCAAATTTTGTACCGTTTATTTCGACCAGTTCATCCCTTATCATGGTTGCGCTCAGAAGATTTGCATCCCCTATAAAATCAGCCACGAAAGCATTCTGGGGCTCATTGTATATATCTTCCGGAGTTCCGATCTGCTGTATATAGCCCTGGTTCATCACCACGATCTTATCAGACATGGTAAGGGCTTCCTCCTGGTCATGTGTAACAAAGATAAAAGTTATGCCCAGCTCTTTCTTAAGACGTATCAGCTCTTTCTGCATATCCTGACGGAGCTTCAGGTCAAGTGCTCCTAACGGCTCATCTAACAGAAGCACTTTCGGTTCATTAACTATTGCTCGTGCAATGGCAATACGCTGCTGCTGGCCACCGCTCAGGGAACGCGGCTTTCTCTTTTCATAGCCCTTAAGATTAACCAGCTCCAGGGCATAGTTAATCTTATCCCGTATATACTTTTCGTCCTTCTTTTTTACCCTCAGGCCGAAGGCGATATTATCCTCTACAGTCATATGGGGAAAAAGCGCATATTTCTGGAATACGGTATTTAGCGGCCTTTTTTCCGTCGGCATGTAAGTGATATCCTCACCGTCCATAAGAACCTTTCCCGAATCAGGGGTTACGAAACCGCCTATAATCCTTAGAGTAGTGGTCTTTCCGCACCCGGAGGGACCAAGGAGGGTAACAAATTCATTCCTCTTGATATCCAGTGAAAGATCCTCCAGGACCATGGTCCCCTCAAATGATTTATTTATTCCTACTAAGTTTAAAATATCTGTATCCATCTTAATCCCTCACCCATTCAGCCTGCAGGTAACGCAGACCGGGTTTAAGCAGTAAAAAACAAGCAAAACATAGTATATCAGATTTTAAGCGTTCATTCCACGAATAACTGCCGGCTTTAACTTTCTGTTTTCGCCGCTTCTTCCTTTCCTGGAAGATAAGCAAGCACGGAAAGTATCCTGTTGTTTTCCGCCTTTTCCACCTTGAGGAGGGTCCCGTCCTCAAGGGTCACTTCCTCGCCTTCCTCAGGCAGCCTGTCATCCAGGTATTCTATGATTATTCCGCCTATCGAATCATAATCTTCGCTTTCAAGTTCCGTCCCTATGGCATCATTTATATCGTCTAACTTCATGGTGCCTTCTATACGATACACCCCATCTCCCAGTTTGCATATCATCTCATCTTCGTCGTAATCGTACTCATCACGGATCTCGCCGAATATCTCCTCCACCATGTCCTCAAGAGTGATCATTCCTTCTGCTGCGCCGTATTCATTAAGCACGATAGTCAGAGGAACGCTTTTTTCACGCATCTCACTCATCAGTTCCGAGACTTTTTTATATTCATAAGTATAATAAACGTCACGCATCAGATCCCTTAGATGGAATTTATCAGGATTTTCGATAAACAGCATATCCTTAACGTTAAGGACACCGATGATATTGTCCGGCGATTCATCATATACAGGAATCCTTGTATACATATTTTCCTTGAAAAGATCCATAAGCTCCGAATAAGACGTATGGAAATCCGCAGTGACCATATTGACTCTCGGGACCATGATATCCTTGGCTACAGCATCTGAAAAATCAAACATATTGTGGATCATCTCACGCTCGCCGGATTCTATCACCCCCTGGGAGTGGCTTGTATCCACATAGGAAAGCAGTTCGCTTTCAGATATGCTCACGATCTTTTTTTCAGGATCTATACGCATTAGTCTGAGCAGTCCGTTGGACAGCTTATCTATGACAAAAACCACCGGAAAAAGAACAAACATCAAAAGCCTGATGACCGGAGCATAGGCAAAAGCTATCTTTTCATTCTTGAGCATAGCTGTAGTCTTGGGAACGATCTCCCCAAACAGGAGAACTATCACTGTCAGAAGCCCCGTTGCGATTCCCACCGCCCAGGAGCCGAAGATATCCGTAGCCAGCACAGTCGCCAGTGCGGACGCTGAAATATTTACTATATTATTACCTACAAGAACGGTCGTGAGCATCCTGCTGTAGTTTGAAAGAATATCAGATACCATAGCTGCCCTGGCAGAGCCCGACTCCACCTGAGTCTTAAGCCTGGTCCTGTTCAATGTTGAAAAAGCTGTTTCAGCGGATGAAAAAAAGGAAGAGCACAGTATAAGAAGAATAAGCACCAAAAAGCCTATTGCATTTTTTTCCGTAAAAGAGATTTGCATCAGTTTCTCGATCATTTCTTCTTAAGACGCTGCCTGACGACCTCATATGAAAGCACTGCAGCCGCCACTGAGACATTTAGAGAGTCCAGTTCACCTTTCATAGGGATACTGACATGTATATCGCACTTTTCACTGACCAGCCGGCTTACGCCTGAGCCTTCCGATCCCACCACCAGACCTATAGGTCCCGTCAGGTTGCAGTCGTACATCACGTCACCGTCCATCTCAGCACTTGCAAACCACATTCCCTTTTCCTTCAATTCCTCTATAGTTCTCGAAAGATTAGTGACTTTGGCAACAGGAACATAGTTAATCGCCCCTGCCGATGCTCTGGCAACAGTGGAAGTCAGCCCCACCGCCCGGTTCTTTGGGATTATCACGCCATGTGCCCCCGCCTGACATGCAGTCCTTATTATAGCGCCAAGATTGTGAGGATCCTCCACGCCGTCAAGCAAAAGTATGAAAGGTTCCTCCCCCCGTTTTTTTGCCAACGCAAATATATCTTCAACTTCGGCATATTCATAAGCTGCCGATGACGCAATAACTCCCTGATGCATGCCCGTCTCGCTCATATGATCAAGAAAGCTCTTATCCACGAAACGGATAATGGTATCGCTTTTGTGTGCAAGCCGCTTTATTGTCTGGATAGGACCGTCCTGACAGCCATCCAGTATATAGATCTTATCAATAGTCCTGCCTGAACGATACGCTTCTATAACAGCATTCCGTCCTTCTATGCGGTTTTCGTTAACCGCATCTGAGTCTTCTGCCACATCGTACTGTTCAGTTCCGGGCGATGTGCGCGCTGCTGCCTCAGCAGTCTTTTCTGCCTGTTTTATATCTTTTATTTTTTTTCGCAGATCCGGATGTGAAGACGGTCTTTTTCCGTTTTTGAAATTATGCATTCTGTTTTCCCCTGTTTCTTGTTATAGAAAACGCCTAATTCATTTAATTCTTTTATCTGCAATGCCGGTCTTTTGTTACTCCCTGATCTTACGCATCAGGCTTAGCCAGATATTCTATTCCCTTTAGAATAAGTTCCGACGCCCTCTTGTCCTGACCTTCCAGATAGAGATAACCTATTACAGCCTCAAGTCCGGTAGCCCTGCGATAGTCTGCAGGCTCCGCATTCTTAGGCATGGTATGTGATTTGGAATTTCTCCCTCTTTTGAAAACTGCCAGCTCATCATCGGTAAATTCATCCGTATCAATATAATACCTTGCTATGGCTGCCTGAGATGATGCTTTTACAATACCCGTCACCTTCTTATGCAGCTTTTCCACCTGCATATTGCCTTCAGACACTACATAAGTACGGACAACCATTTCATAATAGGCATCGCCTATGTAAGCAAGCACCAGTGGCGATAGCTGATGTGCATCATTCTGACGATTCGGTGCTATAGTCTCATTCACGCCCTGTGCCACTTTACACCCTCTCTGGTATCTTCAAGGATTATCCCCTTTGCCGCAAGCTCATCCCTGATCGCATCAGCCTTTGCAAAATCCTTTGCCTTCTTTGCAGCCTTTCTTTCCTCAATCTTTTCTGTAACATATTTCTCGGTTTCTTCATCCACGCCTTCAGCGGCATCTTCTGACAGTGCGTCAGCACGCTTTATCAGATCAAGTGACAGGACTTCATCAAAGCTGTCAACAAGTGCCCGCTTGGTGGCATCATTCATATCAGCCTTTAAGACATCGTAAAGGACCGTAAATGCCATTGATGTATTTACATCATCCGTAAGCGCTTCCGTAAATTTCTGTCTGTATTCATCAAACTTATCCTGCTGTACCTCACCCTCTTTGGAAAGCTGGGATATACGCTTAATGAGCTTTTCATATGTACCGGTCATGCTCTCCAGCACATCATAGGAAAATTCCAGAGGCTTTCTGTAGTGCGACTGCAGACAGAAGAACCTGTATGCTAACGGATCATACCCTTTTTCCTGAAGCACGCTTACTGTCAGGAATTCGCCGGATGATTTGCTCATCTTGCCATTCTTATCTACAAGGTGATGAACGTGGAACCAGTATTTGCACCAGGGATGCCCCAGAAAAGCCTCGCTCTGCGCGATCTCATTAGTATGATGAGGGAATATATTATCAACACCGCCGCAGTGTATATCCATATGTTCCCCAAGATGCTTTATGCCGATGCATGAGCACTCGATATGCCAGCCGGGATAACCATAGCCCCAGGGGCTGTGCCACTTAAGTTCCTGGTCATCAAATTTAGACTTGGTAAACCATAGAACAAAGTCACTGCGGTTACGCTTATTTGTATCCTCGTCAACATCATCCCTTACGCCGACCATAAGGTCATTCTCGTTAACATTGCTGTTGGAAAGCACGTAATAATTCTCAAGCTTTGATGTATCAAAATATACATTCTCACCGGCCTGATATGCATAGCCCTTTTCCAGAAGTACCTCTATCATATTTATGAATTCAGGTATACAGTGGGTCGCAGGCTCTATTACATCCGGCATGCCGATATTGAGCTTTGCAAAATCCTTAAAAAAGGCATCTGTATAAAAATCAGCTATCTCCAGCACCGTTTTATGCTCGCGCTTTGCGCCTTTAAGCATCTTATCTTCACCTGTGTCCGCATCACTTGTAAGATGTCCCACATCAGTGATATTCATAACGCGCTTTACATCATAGCCGGCATATCTCATAGTCTTAACCAGCACATCTTCACAGATATAGCTTCTTAAATTTCCGATATGTGCAAAATGATATACCGTAGGACCGCAGGTATACATCTTTACCTTTCCCTCTTCATACGGTACAAATTCCTCAACCAGCCTGCTTTTTGTATTGTATAGTCTCATTTCTTTCCTTTCCGCAGCAGTCCCCGCCGCTTCGCTTTAAAAAATCTGCTCAGCCGGATTCTCTAAAGCTCCATAAAACATTCTGCCACATAACACTAAATGGTAATTATATCAAATTTTATGCTGTATTGCTAAATTTCATGCAGCACACATTTCTGTCACACTTCTATCTTCTTGTACTTTTTCTTTTCTTTTTTATTTTTTTCCTTATCTCCGGCTTTATCTTTAGCCTTATCTTTATCTTTCTTATGCTTCTTTTTCAGACTCTTTTCAGCTTTGTCCTTTTTTGTTTTTTTCAGTTCGTCGTATTTCTGTGCATCTTCCTTCTGCACATCTTCCTTCTGCACATCTTCAGAGGCTCTGAGTGCTTTTAATGCAGGACATGCGCCACCGGCCCCCATACAGCCCTGAGCAGAAGCACAGCCCTGTGCTGCGGTCATTCCTTTGTCCGTAACATCTGCAGACACAGCATCATCGTAATTACTCAGCAGACAGACAGCCTGCGCAGCTATCCCCTCTTCACGTCCTGTAAATCCAAGGTGTTCTTCGGTAGTAGCCTTGATGCTTACCCTGGAAATATCAATGTCAAGATCTTCGGCAATATTTGCCCGCATACTATCAATGTACGGACGCATCTTAGGTGCCTGGGCAATAACTGTTGCATCCACATTTTCTATGATGTATCCCTTCTCATTTACCATATCAGCAACACGCCTTAAGAGCACTCTGCTGTCAGCACCTTTAAATTCCTCCGATGTATCCGGAAAGTGCAGCCCGATATCCCCCAGCGCAGCCGCTCCCAGGAGTGCATCGGAAATCGCATGGAGAAGAACATCTGCATCAGAATGCCCTTCCAGTCCCTTTCTGTAAGGAATATCCACACCGCCTATTATCAGTTTACGGTCTTCCACAAGTCTGTGTACATCATATCCGCTTCCTATTCTCATAACTCCTCCATATTCCTATACGTAGATTAATCTGTCCGGAGCTGAATGCCCGGATCTTAAATAAACTTGCCTGTCAGTTCTATATTCGGATTATCGATCAAATATACGGCTACATATATTTCCTGTACCTGCCGTATTCTCCGGCATCGATCTCACGTTCCAATGTTTCATTGAAAAGAATGCGCCTTGTATCCAGATCATCCGGTTTAACGATACGCCCCCGTCTGTCATAATAGGTAATAATTGACGTATTATGGGCAGGGGTTCCTTCAGGCACCGGAATCTCAAATGCCGGATTCCTTTTATCGGATTTCTTTAGCCCGGATTTTTCTGATTCGGATTTTTTTATTTCCTCGGATGCCTTTTCTAAATCAGGGGAAAGACCGGATTCCTGATTTTCTGCCTCCTCATAAACATTGTCACCGGATTCTTCCGTTTTTGTCTCATCATTTCCGTACCAGACAAAGTCCAGTATCTTCTTAAACAGGCTCTTTAGAAAATTCGAGATATTTTCAATGAGAGCATCTGTATTGCCGGACTCAGTTTCATCCTTTTTCTCCGGTTCTGCTATGTGGCTTTCGTATGTATCCTTTTTTCCTCGTGGCAGTTTATCATTGAGAACAGTTTCATTCCCGTCCGTCTTTTCATCCCGGCTTCTTTCCCATACCACACCCCGTTCATCATGGTCAAGTAAAAAAGCCGGCACACCGGCAGCATCTACCTTTTTCCGCTGCCCCGTACCGGGAGTGTAGGAATTAGCGTAAATATTGCTGTTGTCGACTCTGTTTACCATTTATTAATGACTTATTGGTCTGCTGCGGATAACGATATCTGCAAGCCTTTACTGTCCCCCGCCAAGGAACGGATTAGCTCCGCCTGCAGGCGTCTGCCCCGGCGTTCCATATGCAGGATTAAAATTAACAACACTGCTGCCTGCGCCCTGTGCCGGCTGTGCATACAAAGGATTGCCTGAAGGTGCTGCTGGCTGGCCATACAGTGGATTACCCGAAGGCGCTGCAGGCTGACCATACATAGGATTGCCTGAAGGTGCTGCCGGCTGGCCGTACATAGGACTTCCGCCCGGTGCTGCCGGCTGACCATACATAG
>DGSK01000031.1:32415-34354 GCA_002393955.1 Lachnospiraceae bacterium UBA4364
GGTGCTGCCGGCTGACCATACATAGAACTTCCTGCAGGCATGGAAGGCTGCGGTGAAACAACCCCCGGCTGAGGAAGTATCCTTCCTTGTTCCATCCTCTGAGCCTCTTTCAGCGCTTCCTGAAGAGCCCTGTCCATTGCCTGCTGTTGGCGCTGCTCATCTCCGCCGGCACCAATCTTGTATTTCTGAGTCTTAAATATATTATCTTCTTCAGGATTACCGAAATCAAAAGACATATCCCCCATATTGGAAAGGGCTCCGCCGACTGCTCCGGCACCGGACTGAATATTCTTTTCGGCTTTTCTTAAATTCGGAGACTCAAACACTGAATTAAGAGCCTCTTCTCTCGCCATCTCTTCCTGACGGATTTTCTCCATGATCGATACTCTGGATGTTCCCGTAAGAGCTCCGCCGCCACTCTTAACAACCGTCTGATTGAGCAGCGGAGATTCAAACACCGGTCCATTGTTCTGAGCGGGATCTACCAGAATCAGATTCGACTCCTTCTTTTCTTCCATTCCGCCCAGCTTTTCAATAACTGTTCTGCTGCTGCTTCCACCTATACCGGCATGTACTCCAACCTCCGTATGCTGCTGTCCCGGATCAAGAGTGTACAGATTCGCTTTGATCCCGGAATCATTCTTTGAAGGTGCGGTTCCATATAACGATGCGGGTGCTCCCGGATCGGTCTGCGATGCTGCAGGCTGCGCAGGTGCGGTGCCGTATAACGATGCAGGTGCCCCGGGATCCGTCTGAGGTGCCGCATACAATGAAGGCTGTGCTGACGGTGCCGCGGACTGTGCCGGTGCTGTACCATATATCGATGCAGGTGCCCCGGGATCCGTCTGAGGTGCCGCATACAATGAAGGCTGTGCTGATGGTGCCGCGGGCTGTGCCGGTGCTGTACCATATATCGATGCAGGCGCCCCGGGATCCGTCTGAGGTGCCGCATACAGCGAAGACTGCGTCGTCGGTGCTGCGGGCTGTGCCGGTGCCGCATACAGTGAAGACTGTTCCGTCGGCTGTGTTACAGGCTGAGCAAAAGCTTCCTGAGCCGGCTCTGCAGACAGGACAGGTGCCTCTGCAACAATCTGCTGCTCCTGTGCTGCTTCTATTTTAGCCTGTTCAGCCTGATGCTTTGCTTTGTAATCAGGATCGTAAGCCGGAGCTGCTGCAGCAGTTCTGGGCTTATATGCAAACCTCGAGCCGGCATGAGATGGTGCTGCAGACGACACTGTCTGAACGGACTGTCCCGACACTGTAGTAGCTGCCTGAGGTATAGCGTAACTCTGAGTCGGCTGTGCATTTCCCGGTGTAATGGTATATTCCTGCGTTGACGTAAAAACAGGTGCCTGAACAGGCGCTGTTCCATAAGTCTGTGTGGGCTGTACATTGCCCTGCATTATTGTATATTCCTGAGGTGCTTCCTGAAACGGAGTCTCCTCCACTACAGGTGCTGTCGGGGTCGGTTCCACTACCGGTGCCTCCATCTGCACAGGCTGCGGGGCCGGTTCCGGCTCCTTTACCGGCGGATTTTTTAAGAAATCAAGTTCCGGAAGAGCGGTATCATCATTATGACTATATACGCTTCCCAAAGAAATGGTGGAATTAAAACTCCCCCCATTCTTCTTCATATCCTTTACATATTTTTTGATATTAAATTTGCACCCCGGGCATGACCTTGTCCCTTCATCAACAATTCTGTGGCATTGAGGACAAACTATATTTGCCATTTTAAAGCCTCCTCATAAGAAAATATAAAAACCTGCGACTTATAGTATATCCGACAACTACCAAATAATCAATATCGCGTTTCAAAAAACACATGTTCAAAAAAATTCTGTTGACAAGCAACATCCTGTTGAGTATAATCTAAACGTTCGGTCAATTCCGCACATGGCGAGATAGCTCAGTTGGCTAGAGCACGCGGTTCATACCC
>DGSK01000031.1:34424-75829 GCA_002393955.1 Lachnospiraceae bacterium UBA4364
AGGGTTCAAATCCCCCTCTCGCTATAAAAAACTTGAAGCACATCGCTTCAAGTTTTTTTATTATCTACTAATCAGCAAAACTTTTTTCAGACTACCGTCACAGATCTATATCGCCATGCACTTTGTCAGAGTTAGCCGTATAATATGCCTTCCCGTCTTCAGGCTTTATATAGAGTTCTATATCCTTTAGTTCCGCCTTGTTTCCCTTCTTGTAATCCTTTTTAGCCTGCTCTGCAAGCTTATCGAAATCATACTGCTTCCCGCCATATTCGAGAAAAACCCTTGTCTTAACCTCTGCCATTTTTTCACCCTCCATAAATTAAATTCTTTTACAAATCCTATACTCTGTTACCTTATATGTCAATATGCAGCAAAATGCTTTTTGTAACGGATTACATTCTCTCAGGCGCATCAAAGCCAAGCAGCCCTATACAACATTCAAACATTTCAAGCACTGCACTAAGCAGATTTATGTATGCAGCCTTCTTGTTTTCATCCGGTTCCGCAAGTATCTTTGTATCATGATAGAAAGAATTAAAATCGTTTGCAAGTCTGTAGGCAAATGCGCAGACCTTATGGGGAGCCCGTTCATTAAAAGCTTCGTCGATCATCTGCGAGAATCCGGCCATATCCCGGAAAACATTCTTGCCCGATGCTCCGCATAACAGAGCAGGATGAACTTCTCCAAAACTTCTGATGTCCCTGTTTACAATGCCGCCCTGCTCCTTATATCTGGAGAGTATTGACTTGATACGCACCATGGTATAGAGAAGATACGGACCTGTATCACCTTCAAACGCTGTAAATCTGTCTATATCAAATATATAATCCTTTGAAGCCTGATTTGAAAGGTCTCCGTATTTTATGGCCGCAAGAGCCGTAATATCAGCTGTCTTTTTAGCTTCATCATCCGGTATGTCCTTATTTTCTTTTATCTTCTCATACATCCGGTCTTCTATCTGTCCGAGAAGATACTCGAGTCTGAGCACTCCGCCGTCACGCGTCTTAAAGGGAGTACCATCGGCCCCGTTCATCGTTCCGAAACCTATAAACTCGAGACTGGTTTCAGGCTTTGCCAGACCGCATTTCTTTGCAGTTCTGAATACCTGTATGAAATGAAGCTCCTGACGCTTATCCACTACATAAAGTATTGCATCCGGATCAAACTCTTTCTCACGATACTTTATGGTAGCCAGATCCGTGGTCTCATAATTGCTGGCACCATCTGACTTAAGCACTATGCAGGGCGGATACTCCTTTTTATCACTCTCTTCAGCAATATCAACTACAAGCGCCCCCTCTGAAAAATATGCAAAACCATCAGCTTTCATCTTATCTACCATTTCAGGGATCATGTCATCTACATCAGACTCACCCATCCACAGGTCAAAAGAGACATCCAGCTTCTCATAGTTCTTCTTAAGATCCGTAACAGAGACCTTCAATATCTGTTTCCAAAGCTCTCTGTAACCCCGCCGTCCCTCCTGCAGCTCTTTTGTATTCTGAAGGGCACGTTTTTTATATTCTTCGTTTTTTTTGCACTTCCCGCTGGCAACGGGATAAATCTCCTCAAGCTCCGATATGGAAAACGGAGGTTCAACGGGATATTCACCTGTGTAGTTCTCATCAAAATATACCAGTTCCGGCTTCCGTTCCTTCAGCTCAGTAATGATCTGCCCCATAGGCATTCCCCAATCGCCAAGATGCACATCACCTATTACCTTATGTCCGGCATAACGTGATATCCTTTTTATGCTCTCACCTATGATTGCAGGCCTCAGATGTCCCACGTGAAGAGGCTTTGCCACATTCGGTCCGCCGTAATCTATCACTATGGTCTGCTGTTTCTCCGGTGTCTCCAGGCCGAACTTCTCATTTGCAAACATTTCTCCCGCATATTCCGTGAGAAATGATTCCGATACTTTGAGATTGATAAAGCCCGGTGCCACTGCTTCTGCAGAGGAAAAAGCTTTTGAATCCGCCAGCTGCTTTACAACATCTTCAGCGATCATGATCGGTGCTTTATGAAAAAGCTTTGCTCCCGCCATAGCACCATTGCACTGATACTCGCAAAGGTCAGGGCGGTTGCTTACAGTTACCCTTCCAAGGCTGCCATCATAGCCGGCCTCCTCAAATGCTTTTTTCATTTCATTTTCAAGTTTTACGATGAATTTTTCCATTTCTTCCTTTCCGCCGTATCCGACCGGCCTCCTCCTTATAATTAAGGCTGCTTTCTTCTTTCTGACTCAGTTTTTGAAAAAACGCAGCCGCAATAATCCTGTCTGTACAGATTGTACTCCCGTGACAGTTCTATCGATCTCTGATAGCCACCCCGCTTTTTAAAATCCGAGGGCAGAAAATATATTCCAAACTTCTCTGCTGCCTCCTGCCCTATATAGTTTAGCACAGATGCATTTTTCAGAGGAGAAATTGTTAGCGTAGTCGTAAAACAGTCAAATCCGTTTTCCGCCGCATATCCGGCTGTTTCATACAGCCTGAGACGGAAACACTTCACGCACCTGAGTCCTCCTTCCGGCTCATTTTCAAGACCTCTCACGGCCTGAATAAACTCTTCAGGCGCATATCTGCCTGTTACATATTCTATTGAATCCGCCCCGGATTTGTTATATTCAGATATAAGTCTTCCCAGTTCACCGGCGCGTTTCTCATATTCATCTGTATTTGTTATATTTGGATTATAGAAATAGTCCGTAATATCAAAATACTTCCTGAGATATTCCAGACAATAGCTGGAACACGGGGCACAGCAGCTATGAAGCAAAAGCTTTCCACGCTCTCCCCTTTCCTGCAGGCTTCTTATGTATTCATCTGTTTTCTTCTGGAAATTATCTTTCGGAAGTGTCAGTATCTCTTCATCTGTAAGTAAACACATATCATTCACAATAGCTGGTTATAAACTCTTCAGCCGGAACCGGCTTTGCATAATAGAAGCCCTGCACCTTACGCACACCTATGCTGCGCAGAAAATCCACATGCTCCTGATTTTCCACGCCTTCGCAGACCACATCCATACCAATTCCTTTTATCATCTCCACAACCTTGCAGAGCACAACCTTACTCTTTTCATTATCCACAGATGCAGAGAAGAATGTCCTATCGATCTTTATTATGTCAAAATTAACATCCTTCAGCACATTCAATGATGAATAGCCGGAGCCAAAATCGTCCATATTTAGCTTTACGCCGCACATCTTTAGTTTTTCAAGGACATCGAATATCCGGTCTTTCTCATCCTCAAATACAGTTTCCGTTATCTCCAGCTCAACCAGCCCCTCCGGAATCTTGTACTTTCTGAGTATGTCAACCACATTATCAAGATAATCCGGATTATGAAGCAGCACTCTTGACTGGTTTACCGAAACAGGATAAACTTTCTTCCCCTCTTTCTGAAGCGTACATACCATCTGGCAGACTGTCTCAAGCATATAGAAATCCAGCATTTCTATGAAACCGTTCTTTTCAAACAACGGGATAAACTCATCCGGCCTTACTATCTTTCCGTCAGACTTCACCCAGCGCACCAGTGCCTCACAGCCGCATACAGAATTCTTCTCTATATCCCATTTAGCCTGAAGATATACCTTAAATTCTCCTGACGCAAGTGCATGCTGCATCTGTGATTCGATCAGATTAGCCTTATGCATGTTGGACGCTATCTCTTCGGAGTAAGTAAGACGGCTGTGCTTTTCGTCCCCCCTTAGCATCTTTCTTGCAGCATTAGCCCTGTCTATCATAACATCCACATCTTTTTCATGCTTACGCATCTGATATATTCCCAGCTTGAACTTAATGGGATACTTAATGCCCACACCCCTGGCAGCTGCATTCACGGCTGCACGGAATGCCTCAAGTCTTCCGTCCATGCCTGCATCGTTAACCATAAGCGCAAGGAACTGGTCAGCGTTCATTCTCACACATATTTCCCTTGGTCCAAAGCAGTCTTCGAATTCCTTAACACAGGCCTTAAGGACCTGGTCTGCCTTCACGTGGCCATAGGATTCGTTGATATACCTGAAATTTGCTATATCGAAACGGCAAATCACGAAAGGCATTTCCTTATTGTCATGCAAAATGATCTGAGCAAAATCATTAAAATAGTTTACATTCTTCCCCCCCGTAAGTGGATCCTCATATGCCAGTCTTTCAGCTGTATCGCTGGTCTTACGCGCAATGAGCCATACATACATTATCGCACCTATCATTATACAGATGATCGTCAGGCAGGTTGCAACACTCCTGTATACCATGGGCTGCACACCACTCTCGATGATATTGGAGTTATATCTGGTAACAAGGTAAAGCCTATATGAATCCTGTACCGGCGCAAATGAAACCTGAAATTTATAACCCTCGGAATCCCGCACGGTGATCATTCCCTCTTCATCATTGGAAAGGCCCCTGGTGAGATTCTGTATAGTCTGTCTCGACTTTATCGTGCCATCCGATTCACTGTTGAGCAGATCCCGAATGACGGTCCCCACAATAAGATCAGCAGAGACGGAAGCCTGCGCATCCGATGATGACCGCCCTTCTTCCCCCGGCGCCGTGGCCACATGATTAGCGGTTGAATCATAACCGGAAATTCCTGAGCTTGCAGCTATTATCGTTCCCTGTTTATTGACAAGTAAAAGCTCTGCTTCCTTTATCTGCGATGCGAAAGTCTCCCGCACAAAAATCCTTTCCGTATCAATAGGAATAAAAATAAAACCCACACACTCACTTTTGATATGGACAGGCGCAACAGCAACAACATCAGACGAATCAATGCAGGAAATAAGAGTCCCTGCCTCCATAACCATTGTCTCGCCTTCATTTATCTGGTATTGCTTAAAATACTCAAAGAGATTCTCGTGAACTTCCGGAAAATATCTTTCACCGTCAAGATATATAAACCCGTCTCCGCCTACATAGCCTATATGAGCCTGCTCATCCACAGTAGAAAAACGTCCCTCTACATCAAGCACATCAGAAGTAGAATACATTGCTTCAAATGTTGACAGCAAGCTCGCAATATTTCTGGCGGTCTCCGCCTCCCTTGAATAGTAACGTCCCAGTATGGCCGAAGACAGAACATGACGCTCCTGAAAATCTTCAGATATTTCCTTACGATATGCGGACTCCATGGAAATACTCATGGCAAGACTTAATCCCACACTAAAGAGAAGCATTATAAATGCAGTGATCAGAATAGACTTAACCGAACTGTCTTCCTTTATTCCTTTTTTTTCCTTCTTGTCCTTTTTTAACATCGTGTTAACAGGAATATGCCCCAGTATTCTTGTCATTATACCATAATCACGTACTACCCGCAATCTTGCGAATATTGCAGAACACTGTTATTTCATGCCGGCTATATCATTTTGCGGAGCAGTTTTGTCCCACGCAGATACTCATCATTTCCGAATGTTTCCCCCGAATAAGCCGCCTTTCTCAAAAGCCCCATGACCTCGCTGACTTCATCTGACGTTATCGACGGCGCTTTCACATAAACAGGTTTCTTTTTTTTCTTTCCAAAAGCCTGTTTCTTTTCGGTTTTACCCTTTTCAACCCATATCTTAACAAATTCCTCCGTATCCCGGAGAGTCTGGTTCTTTTTATCCAGCAGTCTTCTCCTGTAAAGGGTTCTTGGAATCCTCTTATATCTTTCAAGGAGAGCCCCGGCATAATCACCGTTTTTCAGCATTTTCCTGCTTCTTATGACCGGTTGAAGATAACGATACATATACACACCGATAAATACAGCTCCCAGAGTGCCCGCTATCCAGCAAAAAGGCCTAAAGAGAAAATCCAAGGCCTTAAACGATCCTCCGACCCTTCCAATATCACCGCCAAAACCATCATCACCATCGTCATTATTGTTGACTGTATTTCTTGCCGTCTGATAGAGCAGTCCCTCAAATAACGAATAAAGGCTTAACTGGGACGCGCTGAGTTCATCATTATCAGACGGCGGAGTCATCTCATACGGTATCCAGCCATACCCGTCAAGATATATCTCTATCCAGGCATGGGCACTTGCGTCTGTAACATCCACTTCCACTATTCCCGCATTTTCGTAAGTCTCATTGCTTATCTGCCAGTTTGAAACATCTCCCGCAACACCATCCGAATCCATAACATCTTCATAGGATATAGCATAACCTTCCACATATCGTGTGGGAATTCCGAGGCATCTTAAAAGCAGTGCCGACGAAGATGCAAAATGAGCACAGAAGCCTCTCTGCTGCTCAGTTAGAAAATATTTCACAACATCTTCCCCGGAAGGTGTTACCCCCGGTGACATGGTATAGTCAAAATTATTTTTGAAGTAGACAGCAAGATCCGAGACTGCATCAAGTCTTTCGCTCTGAGCGCGCCGGTAAGCATCCGCATCGTTTATATCCACATCGTTCCACTTTGATGCGTCATATTCTATCCCTGCTTCCTCAAGGAATCCTTCCAGTTCCTCCCTGTGTTCTTCCGGCACGGTCAGGTAAGTGTCATAAACATATTCTTCATATTCTTCCGTTACATTCGGATTGGGCTGATATGATACCAGCATTTCATAGGGTACAAATAAAACCTCGTACCTGTCCCATGCCGCACCGGAAGAGAATCCATTTATTTCATCCTCGCTGTCCACCATTCCGAAGCTTTCATCGTAATTCTGACGGGCATATTCCGTTGTTTCTTCAGCGATCACATCCCCGCACTTTGACTTATTGAACGTTGCATAGTAACTGTCATACGGCCTGAAATAGTAATCATGCCCCGCATCAATATTCTCTATCCACATCTTTGAATATTCCCCGCCGGCAGGAAATGCGGGATCCGGCATCGGCGGCACATCCAGCGCCGCATCATTATCATAACCCTTAAAGGAGTTATTCTCATAAGTAACGCCTGTATACGCCTTCAGATATACAGTCCCCGTCGAATACGGCACAAATCTGACATACATATCAGTCTGGAAATCCGGTGCAACATTTCCTATCCCGCCAAGCCGCCCTTCTGCCAGACCGCCGGTTGCGCGGTACCGGTTAAGGAGAGATGTCAGTCCCTCCTGAACTGCCGTCTTCACATAAGCATCTGTTGTGTTTTTCACTTTATTCGAGACATACTTGCTGCCCAGTTCGGAAAAAATCCCCGATACAACTAACAGGAACACAGTCGCAATAAGCAGACTGTACCCTGCGATAGTAAGCATTCCGGAACTGCTGGAAAGATACACATGGCTTTGTTTTTCTGTACCGGCCCTGTTTTTTTTCCTTGTCCGGTCGAACTCTTCCCCCTTTGCGTTTTTATACGGAAGTGAAAAGTGTCCCGAACGTCTAAGGAGCGCAACCGTCACATATACAGTGATAAGCATCACCAGATATGGCACGGCCGGTGTCATATCGATATAGAAAACGGTCTGGAGCGGCAGAAACGTAAGCAGGAAAGTTGCCGGCAGGTTCATGTAGCCTGATATCGCTATATTAAGCAGTATAGAGAAAAACCAGCCGATAAATATCATCGCATAGGATACGGTAACATAACGGTCAGTTACAAACTCCGTCGCCTCTCTGACGGATAGCAGGGCAAAGAAATCACTGTACTTGTTATAAAGCACATTCACGAAGGCCTGATAGCCCGAATTTATATACCAGTATGACGATATTGAAAAAACAATAAAGCCGGCAAATACTACGATGTATCCGATATAAAAAGATATTTTATTGTAATACAGAAATGCTGAGAAGAATGCCAGCACAAAAAGTGCGGCAATAACTATCGGCACACAGTACTGAAGTCCTACAGCAGAAACCACTCCGCCTACCGTACCGTATGTAGCCATAAAGATAAGGCACGCCCTTATAAAGCATAAAAAGAAACGGTTGGACTTATTCCCTGTACTGAGATCTCCCATAGTAAGACCGAAACGTTCAAGTTCTTCAGCCCTGTGTACAAGTTCTTTTTTCTTTGCACTAAAGATCACAGCCATCCGTTTTAATACTCCTCTATAATCTCCGGCATAACAATGTTTCCTTTACATATCCTTATCACTCCGGGCATATCAGGATACTGTCTGCAGAAAACATCATAAATCTGCGATGCTTCCCCGCTCTTAAGCCCGCTGTAAACATCATATATCCTGTAAAGTACCGTATCCAGCTCCTCAGCCCCCGCCACCTTAAACAATTCCAGAAAATCACCGCTGTCCCCGGCAATGGCCACGCGGAATGTTTCTTTTCTCCTAAGCAATTCCTTTCCGCATGCATAGAACAATTCCAGGTCATCTTTTAGAAAGTCGTATTCAAATTCCGGGAGCACCACATAATAAAGATCTTTTGTCCGGTCGTATTCCTTTACCATTATCTCATCTTTTCTCGCAGTTATCTTCCAATGTATGTCCTTTAGCCTGTCACCGTTCCTGTACTCACGGATTTCCTTTATATCCGTAGTAAGATCACCGTCTCCTGTGGATACAGCTTCATCGGAAGGAATGCTGACTTTTGTGAATTTCAAAGAAGGAAGCTGTCTTTCCGCAGGCAGGACAGGCAGCTCTATGATTTTCTCATAAGGGTATGTGAATGTACAGAAATGAAGAAAATCCGTAACCGACAGTGAGGAAAACACCACTCTCACCATTCCGGGCATACCGGTTTCAACCGGGATACGCACTTCTTTGGTACGTTTTGCTTCTGCCGGCATGACAACCTCATTCTCAAAACTTCCCATCAGAGAATTTCCCAGTGAAAAATCTATCCTGCAATTCAGTAAAGGAATGATAGTTGGATTTACAAGCTTTAATGTAAGATTAACAGTCTGTCCCACACTGACATCACCTGTTCTGTCTGAAAGAGCATCAGGTTCAAGCCGTTCCGCACACATCAGCGTAATAAAAACAGAAGCAGGGACAAGGAGGATCATCAGAAGCAGCAGCACGGCAATAAGAGGCTGCCGGTAAAAAACCGCCCCCAGAACAAACAGAAGTATCGTCATAATATAGGAAATTATATAAAGCGGATGATATGTTCTGTACATTTATATACAATCCCGTAAGGGTTTAACTGATCCTGGGCACTTCCACCTGACCTAATACCCTTCTCAAAGCTTCCTCTGTGCTTATTCCCGAAGCCTTAGCCTGACCGCCAAGGCGCACTCTGTGTCCGGCAACAGCCTGCCATACATCCTGTACATCCTCGGGTATCACATAATTTCTGCCCTGAACGTACGCATACGCTTTTGTCATCTTAAGCACCGCTATGCTGCCTCTCGGAGAAAGCCCCAAAGCAAAATACAGGGGATCCCTGGTAGTTTCCGTCAGTCTTACAATATATTCATAAATCACATCCGAAACAAAAACTTCCCTTACCTCGGCCTGCATAGCAATAATTCCTGCAGTATCCACAACAGCATTCACGCGGTTAAGCGTCACTGACGAATCTCCCTTCAGTACCGCCAAGGCATTTTCAAAATCAGGATATCCCATGGTAAGGCAGATCATAAATCTGTCCAGCTGTGATTCCGGCAGCTTCTGTGTGCCTGATGATCCAAATGGATTATCGGTTGCAAGTACAAAAAACGGCTCCGGCATATACCTGGTCACACCTTCAACCGTAGCATGTCTTTCTTCCATAACTTCAAGAAGTGCGGATTGTGTCTTGGGGGACGTCCTGTTTATCTCGTCAGCAAGAAACAGATTTGTATAGATGCTGCCGGGATGGAATCTGAATTCACCGGCATTTTTATCATACAGATTAAATCCCAGCAGGTCACTGGGCATTACATCAGGCGTAAACTGGACACGCCTGTATGCAAGGGAAAGCGCTCTTGAAAAAGCCACAGCAAGAGTGGTCTTACCCACTCCGGGTATATCCTCCAAAAGTACGTGTCCCCCTGCAAGTATGGCACACAGCGTAAGCTTTATCACTTCATCTTTTCCGTGTATAACCTTCTTTACCTCATCGATTATCTGATCTGACACTGTTGCCATATTATTTCTCCTTATCTCCTTTTAGGGGGTGATATCTCCTTGGGTTCTTCAGGATGCACCGGAAAACCAAATATCAGTTTTCTCGCATCTTCAAGCATAAGAGGCCTGCCCCAAAGGAATCCCTGTATATAGTCGCACCCCAGGTCTTCAAGAACCTGACGCTGATACTCTTCCTCTACTCCCTCTGATATAACGGCAAAATTCATTATCTGGCTGAGGGAAATAATAGCCGCTATGAAAGACTCATCCTTTTTATCTTTTATTGAATCCACAAAAGTCTTATCTATCTTGAGCAGATCGATAGGAAGATCTTTTAAATATTTAAGCGATGAATAGCCTGTCCCGAAATCATCAAGAGCAATCTGTATCCCTCTTTCCTTGATCTTCTGAAGCACATCCTTTGCGTGTTCAACTGATTCGACCATAACGGTCTCCGTAAGTTCAAGCTCAAGGCACGCGGTAGGAAACTTAGTCATTTCCAATACTTCATCCAGATCATTAAGGAAATTCTCATCCAACAGATGAAGCGCCGAAATATTGATGGACAGAACCAGATCGGGATTCTTCTCCACCAGCAGCATAAAGTCAAACATAGCATGGGACAGAACCCAACGGTCCACATCCTTTATCAGGGATGACTGCTCTGCAATCGGTATGAATTCTGCCGGACTTACAGGCATACCATTGATATCCCACATGCGTATCAGCGTTTCGAAGCCCCTGAGCTTCTTGTCTGTAGTCCTGAACTGAGGCTGATAGAGCAGTGTAAAAGCATTTGCCTCCAATGCGCCGCGGATTATAGTCTCCAGCTTAACATTTTTTTCTATGGCATCATTCATGATGCTGTTAAAATACACCTGCTGGTTACGTCCCTGCTTCTTGGCAACATACATAGCCATATCCGCAAATTTAAGGCTCTGGCTTGCATCAATGGAATCCCCGGGATAAAATGCCACGCCCATACTTGCCGTCAGATAATAATCCCTGTCCTTTAGTACAAATTTCTCACTTAACGCCGAAAGAATATTTCCCAGCATCCGGTCCAGACTTTCAAGAGATTCATACTCAGATATGATAACGGCAAACTCATCGCCTCCAAGCCTTGCCAGATAATCGCTTTCTCCAAGTATATCCTTCCATCGCTCTGCGATCTGCCCCAGTGCCTCATCGCCGCACTCGTGACCGGCGGTATCATTTACATTTTTAAAATTATCAATATCTATAATGGCGACCGCATAATGTTCACAGTGTGATGCGATCAGTTCATCCATATGTTCCCTTACCGAGCGCCTGTTGGGAAGGTCTGTCAGGACATCCTTATGCGACATCTCCTCAACCTGCTCTTCCTTTGTAGTCAGATTGATTATAAGCCTGTGGATCACATACTGAACACATATTCCCAACAGTATCATGGCCAGCATAGGTGCCAGCAGCATTTCCTTCGCCAGCGCCATCTTTACCGCCACTATAACCGTTTCTATGGCAAAAAGGATCATTACATAGTAATAGCCTTCTTTAGATATCGTAACAAGGAATATAGCAGTCAAAATCTGCAAAACTGTCAGAACACCTAACAGATTTACAAGAAACTCTAATTCTTCAGTTATTCCGAATCCGGAGATGATGAGAGACTCTGAGGCTACAAGAGCGCAAAACAGAACTGCCAGGCAAACAAATTTCACCTTTTGCCGCAATATAGCTTTTTCTTCCATAAGAACTCCTCAAATACCATTTTATCTCTGTCCCCCCAACGGTAATTTTAACATAAAAAAAGAGAAATGCAACACTTCACAAATTCTCAGCATCTCCCTTTTCTCGTGCAGAAAGAGGGACTTGAACCCTCATGAGATTGCTCTCACACGGACCTGAACCGTGCGCGTCTGCCAATTCCGCCATTCCTGCAGTAACGAGTATTATTCTACTCTGTGTTTTGATTTCTGTCAATCAGATTTTTAATGATTGAAATTCAATAAATTTCAATAAATGGCAATAAATGATAAAATTTTCTCTTGACATATTCCATGCGATTCTGTTACAATAACGTTCGTCTGCGGGAGTGCTGGAATTGGCAGACAGGCTAGACTAAGGATCTAGTGTTGGCAACGACGTGCGGGTTCAAGTCCCGCCTTCCGCATAAAAACAACGCCATTACGGCGTTGTTTTTTTTTGTAAAAAGGGATTTTTCTATTTCTTCCTCACAACCACGCGCTTCATGATGTTCTTCCGCTTCCTCCGCTTATCTTCATAAAGCTTTTCATCAGCAAGATCCATATATTCTTCGAGAGATATATCAGCTGAACAGTTGAACTTTGCAAATCCCAGGCTGGCCTCTATATAATAAGGCTTTTCGCACTTTTCATTAAAGCGGTCCATGACCTCTACGATCCTGGCCTTGATCTGTTCGCCCTTCCCGTCATCTGCGCTTACCAGGGCAAGCGCCATGAATTCGTCTCCGCCTATGCGTGATATTATGTCCGTCTGACGCAGGGACTCTTTTAATATAGCAGCTATGGAGCGAAGCGCAAAATCTCCTTCGTCATGACCCAGCTTGTCATTTATAGACTTAAGGTTGTCAAGATCCGCAAATATGAGTATTGCGGTTCGTCCCTCATTATACTTATTCTGTACCTGCTCAGCAGCCGCATCCATAAAACCGCGCCGGTTGTAGATACCTGTCAGTTCATCCAGCTTGGAAATCTTTTCAAGTGCTTTATTATTCTCCTTTATACGGTCAAGTGACGATTCAAGCTGTTTCCTGATCTCTGCCTGATCATCTATCATATTCATGATCTTCATGGTACTTGAAAGCTGAACCGTAATAGTATAAAGATGCCTTACCCAGGAGGTTGGCAGCTCACAGAGAAGAAAGCCCAGCTGCTCCTCGTTTACACTGATCAGATTGGCGATCAGGGTGTATCTCCTGTTCGGGTCCATAAATTCATTGCCGAACATCGCCCTGGAATCCATAAGCTGCTTTTCCTTCGGAACCACCTTAACATCCATTGGATTGTTATAATAGCTCTTTAAAAGAACCTTGGACGGAACACGCCAGTCATGGGTAACCCGTTCATCATAATACACATACGGTTTCTCCAGAGTATAGAAAAAGGACGCCGTAAAATTAAGCTGCAGCAGCTTATCGCTTAATGAAGCATACGCCTCATCATTTCCCTCTCCATAGGTAAGCATTTCCCTGGCAATGGAATTGGATATCCACTGCGCAAATACAGTCTCATTGTCCCTCTTATGGCCCAGATTATTGATAACCTGCATCATCTGCATCATACAGGAGTACTGGAAATCCAGCATTTCCCTTTCCCTGTCGCTTTTCGCTTCTATCAGGACGTTCTTTAACACATTCATCATGCCGAAAACTACTCTCTTATCGGCACTCTCATTTTCCATGCTTAACACAGCCTGTTCGAGCCTGAAATAGGCATTCTCATAATCGATCGTCCTTTCATGATTGCTCATGCAGTTCAGGAAATCCGATATATACGACTTAAGGTATGTAATAAACGGTGATTTTTCATACCATGAATATCTCTCGCCAAAGGAAATACGCAACAGCTCCCCGGCTGCCATATCATATTTCCCCGATTCAACATTCTTATAAAAATCCGATTCGGTTATCTGACTCATGCTCACGCCGTCACTATAACCGGTTGATCCCCTCTTTATCAGCTTCGTCTTCATGGGTTCAAACTCCGTGCGAAGCCCCTGAACATATTCGCATGCCTGTTCCACAGAGGTTCTTCCCAATTCCATCACATCAGACTTCACACTGGTAAGCCCCGGCATAAGCTGCCCCGCCGAAGGTGAATCATCAAAACCCATAACATACAGATCCCTGCCTATGACAATGCCCCGCTTTTTAAACACGTCATATCCGCCCAAAGCCATCTGGTCATTAGCAAATACCACAGCCTCCAGGTCAGGGTTATCATCCAGGAGATTAGACACAACATTCTCGCTGTATTCGGAAAAATTGCCATACACTATTCTCTTTTCAGAAACCCTGATCCCATTATCCCGCAATGTCTCCTTATAAACTTCCAGACGCTCTATGGCATCAGTATTGGTTACAGGACCTGACACCATGCCTATTTTCCGGCAGCCCTTATTAAATATAAGATCCTCTATGCCTTCACGCAGTCCCGACCGGTTGTCTATCCTGACAGCTTTGTAACCTTCAATATTGTCAGCAACAAGTATTGTAGGGATTTCCTTAAACATCTTAAGGAATGCCTTCTTATCCGGAAGGCTTATTGAAGACGCTATGGTACCTGAAAGTATAAGAAGCACGTCCAGATTCTGTTTGCAGGCATATGAAAAGATAGTGTTGTGCTGATACTCAAAACGGCTGCGCACCACATCCTGATACTGAGGATTTATATACTTTCCCGGGAAAACAAAGAGATTGACATCCAGTTCTTTTGCCCGCTGCGCTGCACCTGCATACACAGCCTGGTCAAACGGATCATTAATATTACTGATAAATAAACCTACTGATATTCTGTTACGCTGCATTGATCAACCCCCACAAAATACGAACATCCTGATATGCGTCCATACAGTAATTATTGTAGCCTACATGTCCGGCTCTTACAACAACTTTTTTAGCCATAACGGGACCTGCTTATAATCTGTGGATGCGCAAACTACAAAAACCGGCATTCCTGTACATTAACAGAAATGCCGGTTACCATATTCTTCATGATATCCGATCCGGTTTTATCCCATCAGATCATCACTATATGTACTTATGCACCTGCCTTTGCAGCCTTTGCAGCCTTGATCTCCTCTGTAAGCTTGGGAACGATCTTGTTCAAGTCGCCTACAACACCGTAGTCAGCTACGTCAAATATAGGAGCATCCTCATCCTTGTTGATAGCAACAATGATATCAGACTCTTCCATACCTGCAACGTGCTGGATGGCACCGGAGATACCGATTGCGAAATACAGCTTAGGTCTTACAGTCTTACCTGTCTGGCCAACCTGCAGATCCTTCGGCTTCCAGCCTGCATCTACAACTGCTCTTGAGCAGGAAACAGTTCCGCCAAGTGCAGCAGCAAGGTCATCAAGAAGCTTGAAATTCTCTGCGCTGCCTACGCCACGGCCGCCGGAAACAAGGATCTTTGCATCCATGATATCGGCGGTATCGGAAACAGCCTTAACGATTTCCTTGATAGTAACATACTTGTTGTTTGCAGTGAAACCGGGATTGTACTCAACAACCTCAGCCTTAGCGCCCTTGACGGGATCGATCTTCTGCATAACACCGGGACGAACCGTAGCCATCTGAGGACGGTTGTCAGGGCATGCAATTGTAGCGATAGTGTTTCCACCGAATGCAGGACGTGTCATAAGCAGCTGATTGTGCTTCTGCTCGCTCTCCTTGCCGGGAATGGGCTGAAGAGGGAAATCACCGATCTCAAGTGATGTACAGTCTGCTGTAAGACCTGTAGCAACCCTTGCTGATACGGTAGGACCAAGGTCACGGCCGATTGCCGTAGCACCTACAAGCATGATCTCAGGCTTGTACTCGTTGATAACGGAAGCAAGTGCATGTGCATAAGGCTCTGTTCTGTAGTCCTTAAGCTCAGGATCATCAACAACGATGACTCTGTCTGCACCATACTCTGCAAGTGAATCGCAAAGTCCCTTTACATCAGAACCGATGAGGACTGCAGTTACCTGTGCATTAAGGGGAGCTGCAAGCTCCTTTGCCTTACCAAGCAGTTCAAATGATATAGGGCTGATCTGGTTATCTACCTGCTGTGCATAGATAAATACGCCCTTGTAATCTTCAAGATTCATCTTATGATCTTTCTCCTTTCAAGTGTCAGCCCTTAGATGGCATGCTTCTCATCAAGCTTGCCGACGATGTATGATACTGCTTCTTCAGGTGAATCGGGAGTAACCTTCTCGCCTGCACCCTTACGAACCTTATCGGAAGCCTTTGCGATCTTGGTAGGTGATCCTGCAAGACCGAGGTTGGAATCCTCTACATCCTTAAGATCAGCTCTCCCCCATGTGGTGATCTCTGCTGCGCACGCATCAAAGATTCCGCCGGGAGTCATGTATCTCGGCTCATTAAGCTCTGCAAGAGCGGTAACAAGGCAAGGCATGGAAGCCTCAACCATCATGTAACGATCGTCAAACTGACGCTTTACGGTAACTTTCTTTGCTGCCTCATCAACACTGATCTCTTCAGCATAAGAAATTACAGGAAGACCGAGATGCTCTGCGATCTGGGGGCCAACCTGTGCTGTATCACCATCGATAGCCTGACGGCCTGTGATGATAAGATCATACTCAAGATTCCTGAGCGCACCTGCGATAGTGGTTGATGTAGCCCATGTATCTGCACCGCCCAGTACTCTGTCGGTTACGAGAACGCCCTTATCAGCGCCCATTGCTATAGCCTCACGAAGTACATCAGCAGCCTTAGGCAGTCCCATGGTAAGAACAGTAACCTCTGCTCCGTACTGATCCTTAAGTCTGAGTGCAGCCTCAAGACCGGCCTTGTCATCAGGGTTCATGATAGCAAGCATAGCGGCTCTGTCAAGTGTTCCATCCGGATTGAACTTAACACCGCCCTTGGTATCCGGAACCTGCTTTACGCATACTACTATTTTCATAATCTGTCCAGACCTCCTACTTTAATATATTTGCGGAAATGACCATACGCTGAACTTCTGAAGTTCCTTCGTAGATCTCTGTTATCTTAGCATCGCGCATCATACGCTCCACATCATACTCACGGATATAACCGTAACCGCCGTGAAGCTGTACAGCCTTTGTGGTAACTTCCATAGCAACCTCGGCAGCATAAAGCTTTGCCATAGCTGCTTCTACTGAGTAGGAAATCTTAGGATTCTTTGTGTACTCATCCTTCTTGGCAGCGGCACTGTATACCATGTACTGAGCAGCCTGAACCTTTGTAGCCATGTCAGCAAGCTGGAACTGGGTGTTCTGGAACTGTGCGATAGATCTGCCAAACTGCTTTCTCTCTTTTACATATGCTATAGTTGTCTCAAGAGCACCCTCAGCAATACCGAGAGCCTGAGCAGCTATACCGATACGTCCGCCGTCAAGGGTGTGCATTGCTATGTTGAAGCCCTTACCCTTCTGGCCGAGCAGATTCTCCTTAGGGATCCTGCAGTCTGTGAAGATCAGCTCATAAGTTGATGAACCGCGGATACCCATCTTATTTTCCTTAACACCGAAAGAGAAACCGGGTGTTCCTTTCTCAACGATGAATGCTGAGATTTCTTTCATGAACTTACCGCGCTTCTCAATCTTTCCTGTAACAGCGAAGATTACATATACATCTGCTTCCTTACCGTTTGTGATGAAGCACTTTGATCCGTTGAGTACCCACTCGTCTCCGTCAAGAACAGCCTTTGTCTGCTGTCCCTGAGCGTCAGTACCTGCGCCGGGCTCTGTAAGGCCGAATGCACCAAGCTTTTCACCCTTTGCAAGGGGAATAAGGTACTTTTCCTTCTGCTCGGGTGTACCGTAGGTCATGATGGGATCTGCGCAAAGGGATGTGTGTGCGGAAAGGATAACACCTGTTGTACCGCAAACCTTTGAAAGCTCCTCAACTGCCATTACATATGTCAGTATGTCGCAGCCCTGTCCGCCAAATTCCTTCGGAACGGGAATACCCAGGAAACCGAATTTTGCCATCTTATCAACAGTCTCTCTGGGGAATCTCTCTTCCTCATCAGTCTGCTGCGCAAGAGGCTTTGCTTCATTCACGGCGAAATCTCTGAACAGCTGTCTCGCCATTTCATGCTGTTTGTCTAACGTGAATTCCATCTTGTTTTGTATCCTCCATAATTTAATTAAATCCCGGTCTGTGGATCACACAGACCGGAACTCTGTGCACTGTTTATTTATCTGTAGGAACCTTGCCGCCGTCAGCATAATTGTAGAAACCGATACCGGTCTTTACACCAAGCTTCTTTGCACGAACCATCTTCTTGAGAAGAGGAGCGGGACGATACTTGGAATCACCTGTCTCAGCGTAGAGAACTTCCATGATAGCAAGCACGATATCAAGTCCAACATAGTCACCAAGCTCAAGGGGACCCATAGGATGATTTGCGCCAAGCTTCATAGCATTGTCGATACCCTCGATATCAGATACGCCTTCAGAATATACGAAGATACCTTCGTTGATGAGCGGGATAAGGATACGGTTTACTACGAAACCGGGTGCCTCATTAACCTGTACGGGAGTCTTGCCAAGCTTTACAGAGATATCCTTAACCTGGTTAACAAGATCTGCCGGTGTATTAGCACCTGCGATAACCTCGATAAGCTTCATGCGGTCAGCAGGATTGAAGAAATGCATTCCTACGATAGGCTTGGGAAGTCCTTCGCCTATCTCCGTGATAGATAATGATGAAGTATTTGAAGCAAAGATGCAGTTGTCATTCTTTACTACATTCTCCATGAGATCCTTGAAGCAATCCTTTTTGATCTGCATTACTTCGAGAGCAGCCTCGACTACGATATCAGGGTCTGTTGCTATGGAATTAAGTCCTGTCTCGAATTTAGCAAGATATGAATCAACAGCTGCCTGATCCATCTTTCCCTTTGAAACAAGCTTCTCATATCCCTTTTTGATCTTTGCAAGTCCGCCCTCGGCAAACTCCGTCTTGATGTCGCACAGATAAACCTTCTCGAAGTCGTCACACTGTGCAAAAGCCTTTGCGATGCCCTGTCCCATTGTACCGGCACCAATTACTGCTACCTTCATTTTATATCCTCCTTATTTTTTATTAACAAAATCATATACTGCGGATCACTCCGCACTCACACGATCCGTATGTATTATTCGTTCTTGAATGCTACCTTCTTAACCTTGGCAGGATCATCCTTTTTACGAAGGAAATTTGCCATACCTTCTTTCTGGTCATATGACTCAAAGCAGTCACCAAAAAGCTTCTCTTCGATCACTACAGCCTCATCTATGGATACCTGAAGTCCTTCGTTGATAGCCTTCTTGCAGTTTCTTACAGCAATGGGTGCGTTGCCTGCAATAGTGGAAGCAAGCTTCATAGCTTCATCCATAAGCTCTGCCTGGGGATATACTGCATTTACCAGACCGATACGAAGCGCCTCATCAGCCTTGATATTTCTTGCTGTGTAGATAAGCTGCTTAGCCATTCCGGGTCCTACTATACGTGCAAGCCTCTGTGTACCGCCGAAACCGGGCGTGATACCTAAGCCAACTTCAGGCTGACCGAACATTGCATTGTCGGAGCAGATACGGATATCACAGCTCATGGATATCTCGCAGCCGCCGCCAAGAGCAAAGCCGTTGATCGCTGCGATAACAGGAACAGGGAAATTCTCAAGCTTAAGGAAAACATCATTTCCCTTCTTGCCGAAAGCTTCACCCTCTGCCTTTGTAAGAGTGCTCATCTCTCCGATGTCTGCACCTGCAACAAATGACTTTTCGCCTGCGCCTGTAAGTATCAGGCATCTTACTGTTGCAAGATCAACAGCATCAAGAGCCTCGCTAAGCTCGTCAAGTACCTGTGAATTAAGGGCATTGAGAGCCTTTTCTCTGTTAATGGTAAGAACGCCTACAGCGTCCTTCTGCTCATATAAAATGTACTCCATTTTTCTCCTTTCCGCCGCATTTTGCGGTATCAGTTTTTAATAAAGCATAACTGTTCAGAACCTTAAGTTTCTTCCAGTCACGGCTGATTTGAATAGTTTTTGAACAGTAACATTAAAACACCCTGCCGGCACTTGCCGGCAAGGTGTTCATAATAATTATTCGTATCTTTCAACTATTGTTGCACAACCCATACCGCCGCCGATGCAAAGTGTAGCAAGACCTTTCTTAGCACCCTTTGCTTCCATCTCGTGAAGCAGTGTTACAAGGATACGTGCTCCGGATGCACCTACGGGGTGTCCAAGTGCGATAGCTCCGCCGTTGGGATTGAGCTGCTTGTCAACATCAATACCAAGCTCCTTACCTACTGCAACAGACTGAGCTGCGAATGCCTCGTTAGCCTCGATGATATCGAAGTCTTCGATCTTGTAGCCGGCCTTTGCCATAGCCTTCTTTGTTGCGGGAACAGGACCGATACCCATTACCTCGGGACGGCAGCCTGCAAGTGCACCTGCTACGAATGTAGCCATAGGCTTAACACCAAGCTCCTTAGCCTTGTCTTCGCTCATAACAACGATTGCTGCTGCACCGTCGTTGATACCGGAAGCATTACCTGCAGTTACGAATCCATCAGGATTGATAGGTCTCATACCTGCGAGCTTCTCAACTGTCATACCTGCACGAGGGCCTTCATCTGTATCGAAGATAACAGTCTCTTTCTTCTTCTTAACTTCTACAGGAACGATCTCCTTCTTGAAAGCGCCGTTCTTCTGAGCAGCCTCAGCCTTGTTCTGGCTCTTTACTGCAAACTCATCCAGCTCTTCTCTGGTAAGTCCCCACTCACGGCAGATATTGTCTGCTGTTGTGATCATATGATAATCGTTGAAAGCATCCCAAAGTGCATCGTTTACCATAGTATCAACGAGTGCGCCCTTGCTCTGGCTGGGCCATGTCATACGATAACCATAACGGCCCTGGGGAATTGCATAAGGAGCCATCGACATGTTCTCCATACCGCCTGCTACCACGATATCAGCATCACCTGCTGCGATCATCTGAGCAGCCATGTTTACACAGTTAAGACCTGAACCGCATACTACGTTAACGGTAACTGCCGGAACTTCATTGGGAAGTCCTGCACCGATTGATGCCTGACGAGCCACATTCTGTCCCTGACCTGCCTGGATAACGCAGCCCATGTATACATGGTCTACATCCTCAGGCTTAACTCCTGCACGGTTAAGCGCCTCCTTGATCACGATCGAACCAAGCTTAGCAGCAGGAATGGTGGATAATCCGCCACCCATTGTTCCGATAGCCGTACGGCATGCACCTGCTAATACGATTTTCTTTGACATTGCTTTTCCTCCGTTTTCCCTTTTATTGTTACATTAATGTTTCATATAGTCATGCCCACATATTCTAACATAGAGAACGGTATATTTGCAATTAAAGTATTTGGGGTTTTTAAGGATTTTATTAAGATTTTGCACATAAAAAAGAACATGGTTTACATAAGTTCATCTGCTTAATTTACATAACAATTTCATGGTATGCCATAAAAAAAGGAGTCACTGTATTTACCCAATGACTCCTTTAAATTTACGATTTCTTACAGTCCCTTTGCATCACTTAAGCTTATTCCGTTTCCTGCCGTTCCGAGAGGGATCTTATGATCGAGGCCGACGAACTTGCCATTCTCCTGCCACAGGACTTCCTTCACGAAATCATATTTTTCAGCATCCCATGTGACAAAGTCATCTTTTACCAGTCCGCCGGTATCACCTGAATTGGCATTATAGCACCAGAAAGTATGGTTCAGATGGTAGGTACCTATAAGCGTACGCATATGCGTCATCCATGTGATGTTCGGCTCTGTCATATAGCCGCCCCACTCACCTATGAGAAGAGGTGCGGTCTTATTCTCATAGATATAGAACCAGTTGTCATGCCAGCAGTCCTTCATAAGGGAATCGTAGGTATAATTTCCTTCAAACCAGGGCTGCTTATATACGGTAGGCCCGTAATCATGAGGTGAATAAACCAGCTTGTTATTGTACTTCCCCAGATCAACAGGATAATCAGCTACACCGCGGAGATTTCCGCCCCACCAGTTGAAATAATAATCCTTCTCGTTGGTTGAAGCAAAGCTTCCGTTGGTCTTTATATCTATGGGATAGATTTCCGTCCCCTCAACCATTATAAGTACGTTGGGATTTTTAGCCAGCACAGCTGCTGCCGCCTGCTCTGCTTCGTATTTCCAGTTGTTGGCATCCTTGGAATCATTCCAAATGGCTGCGTTATCACCTTCAAAAGGCTTGCCGTGAGGCTCGTTCTTCAGATCAAAAGCGATGATGGTATCATCATTTGCATACCGTTCTGCGATCCAGGCAAGTGCCTCCCTGTACTGAGCCTCAGTTATCTTATCCGTATACCAGAGATTTACGACATGTCCTGATGCATCCGTCTCGGCGCAGTGTATATCAAGCATTATCTTCAATCCGTTGGCCCTGCACTGACCTACTACATAATCGAAGATCTCAAGGGAGTCCATACCTACGAGATATGAATTTGTTGCCTGGTTAAAGTTTGCATCCGGTGCATTGCCTGACTTCCACTGAAGTATAAGTTCAGCCGAAATAGGCACACGGAGCAGATTGAAGCCATGGTCTGCTATAGCCTGCAATGAGGTATTAAGGTCACTGTTCCATAGTCCGTCAAAAGTATTTGTGCCGGTATTGTAGCCGAACCAGTTGCATCCGGTGAGCCATACCTGCTTACCGTTACTGTCATAGATACCGTTTCCGTCTGTATGCAGCCAGTCATCCGTATCTGCAGCCGGCACATTAAGCGCACCTGCATTTGGCACATTGGCAGCACTTGAATTATCCTGACTCTGACTGCTTGAAGCATTATTCTGCTGTGTATCCTGAGACTGGGTGGTCGTTCCCGTAGATTTAAGCGAGCCTGCAGTCAGCTCATAATTCATGTCACCATCTACCCCTGCAAGTATCATACCTATCTCGATATTTCCTCCATTGGGTATCTGTCCGTTATAATCGGCATTCGTTATGGTGAGCACACCTCCCTGGATACTGTAATTTCCGTTCCAGCCGTCACCCAGAGTAGCATTCCCCACATTTACGGTAAGTTTCCAACCGTCAACATCCATGCCGGATTTGTTCACAATTTTTATGGTGTACTTGCTGTTTACAGGTGCATCTCCCCAGCTTTCCTCTTCTTTTATCTCTGCATAAAAGCCATTTGAATCAGTGCTTCCTGAGGCTGTACCTTCCTGTGCATTCGTATCTGAAGCGCCTGATGCCTCTGAAGCCGCCGAAGTATCTGATGTCTCTGCCGCATCGGCCGCCATCTCCGTCACATCACCGGTTCCGGTCTCCGCAGCAGCAGCTGCCGTCTGAGCAGCATTTTCCTCGCCCTTGTCCGTCTTCTTTCCTATACTCAGAAAGAATACAGCCGACAGACCGCCAACTATCACTGTCACGGCAATGGCAATGATCAGAGCCTTTTTAGAACTGTCCATTGATTTCCACATACAAACCTCCAATTAACAACTTGCACGCTTAATTTTCAGGATTTAAAATAATCTTAACCGTAATACAACAACCGAAAGGAGAGTACCTATGTTCATAAAATACGAATGCACCGATGCCGGCAGTTCCGGAACAACTACCGAAATCTGCACTTTTTACGGCATCCGTTACAACCGCAACGGCTTTGCGGTACTTTCAACAGAACACTCCCATCATGATTACCTGCTCCCCATGTCCTTTCAGGAATTCGGCAGATTCTCCGAGAAGATTGCCGCTTTCATAAACAAAGGAGTAAAGATCCTCTCGATAAACGGTTCCCCCGTTTACCGGGTACGAAGGGGCGCCATGCTCCCGCTCGATAATACGGACCTTCTGGTATACGATATCGATCCATTATCCTGATTTCCTGTGTGTTACCCTAATGATACACTTATATTGAACAAAAATAAATGAAAAATAAACGAAAAATAAATCAAAATAAGGAAAACTTATAATGAATATCAGAAATTTTTTCCAGCTCATTCTGATATACGCAGTGCTGGTGCTTGCCGGCACCGTTGCATATATCATAAGCTTCAGAACCCCTCTTTTTTCCGGTACAGATGTATTCTTTTTCAGGGGGATCTACATCATATTATTCTGGGGCGTCGTCATAGCCGCAGCTATGCTGTGCCTTAAGTTTTTTAAATTTGGGGAGCTGATCACCGCAAGGGACGTCCTGCTCTTATTTGCCGGTTTCTGCTGCGTACATGTAGTGATCTTTACCCATCTCCCTGTTACCGCCGACCGTTCCATCACGGTATTTATGCTTGGCTATATGTCTGACAATTCGGAGCAGGATTTTTCCGAGCAGGAGATAGAGGAATATTTCGTGTCAAAATATGTCGGTGAATATGAAGCCTTTGATAAAAGATTCCATGAACAGGTTTACTCCGGAACCATCGAAGAAACAAGTGAAGGCCGTTACCGGATAACCGAAAACGGGATACGCCTGATGAAAATCTATGACACCACAGCAAAGCTTTATCTTCTGGATGACAAACTGATACATCCTTCCAAATGACATGAAAGATCTCATAATCAAACGGCCGGGGTGATCTGCCCCGACCGTTTATATGATATAAGAAAATACATTTCCATATACTTCTTTATCAATATTTAATTTCAGAACTGTCCGCCGTTCCCACCATTATTATTAGGGGTATACGCATTACTTGTGTATCCATTATTATTAGGGGTATACGCGTTACTTGTGTATCCATTATTATCGGGATTGTACCCGGGATTACTGAAATTCAGGTCGTCAACCTTACCGCCATAATTCTGTCCGCCATAGTTTGCAGACATTCCTGCGCCGTAGTTAGCCGAGCCGTCAAGATACAAATAAAGCTCTGCATCCGTAGCGTAAATGTACGGATTAACATAGAATATCGCAAGTATTCCGCAAGTGAAAGCAGCCAGAACTGCCCAGCCTATGAAAGAAAGCCCAAGTATAAAAGTATCCATCTTATAGCCATCCATCATCTGTGAACTTTTTTCCTTAACATCGTTCCATGACTGGGTGGGATCCTCTGCAATAAGATACGCAACCATATACCATTCATAGGCTTTAATGACACCCGGAATAAGGAAAAGCAGGGACCATAAAAATACAAACAAGTCTTTTAGGAACATGACCTTAACCACATTCATGTAGGAACCGCATTTAAATCCATATAAAAGATCTTCACCCCTTGCAACTCCATCAGCGTTGTTAACCCAGAATTTCCGACACCCGATCAGCAACGGATTAAAGACAAACGCCTTAATAACCATGCCTACAACCCATATCACCATGCAGATAAGAAAAATGGCACCGAGCAATACGATAAGCCCCATCACCTCATCTTCAGTCATCTGACCTGACGAACTTGACGAATTGCTAAATGTGTTCGACCAATTGCCTGATCCCGATCCGCCACCGCCACCAGCCTTTGCTACGGCTATGGTAGTCAGGAAACCTGCACCTACGCAGGGCCAGTAATTTGCCTGAAAGGCCCTCATACCTCTGCTTTTAAGCTCCGCTCTGTCTATCATGTTTTCTCTCCTCCTCCCTCTGTATCCAGAAGACATTACTTCCGAAAAACGATTAACATAATACGGTTAAATCTTATTAAATAAGCCCTTATTTTGCAAGTATTTTCTTAAGAAAAGCCCCTGTATATGAAGCCTTTACGCGGCTCACTTCCTCAGGAGTTCCCTTTGCTATGACAGTTCCGCCGCCGTCCCCCCCCTCCGGACCCATATCGATTATGTAATCTGCATTTTTTATCACATCCAGATTATGCTCTATGACTACTACAGTATTACCACCGTCCGTAAGCTTCTGCAGTATATCCACCAGTTTCCTTACATCTTCAAAATGAAGCCCGGTGGTAGGTTCGTCCAGTATGTAGATTGTTTTTCCGGTACTCCTCTTTGAAAGCTCCGCAGCCAGCTTTATGCGCTGAGCCTCTCCGCCTGACAGCTCCGTGGAAGGCTGGCCAAGCTTGATATAAGAAAGTCCCACGTCGTACAGAGTCTGCATCTTATCCCTTATGGAAGGCACTGCCCCAAAGAATTCCAGCGCTTCTTCCACTGTCATATCCAATACTTCGTATATGTTCTTTCCTTTGTAACACACATCCAGAGTTTCTCTGTTATATCTCTTTCCTCCGCAGACCTCGCAGGGCACATATACGTCAGGCAGGAAATGCATCTCTATCTTAACTATTCCGTCACCGCTGCATGCCTCACATCTTCCGCCCTTTACATTAAAGCTGAACCTTCCTTTTTTGTATCCTCTCGCCCTGGCATCAGCAGTATTTGCAAAAAGATCCCTTATCTGATCGAATACACCGGTATAGGTTGCCGGATTAGACCTTGGAGTCCTGCCTATGGGGGACTGGTCAATAGCGATCACCTTATCCAGCTTATCAATACCATTTATCCTCTTATGCTTTCCAGGAACTGTGTATGCACGGTTCAGCGCCCTTGCAAGCGACTTGTACAGGATTTCATTCACAAGCGAAGATTTTCCCGATCCGGAAACACCCGTCACGCAGGTAAACACGCCCAACGGAATGTCCACATCTATATTTTTAAGGTTATTCTCCTGTGCTCCCTTTATGGTAAGACAAGCCTTGCTCTTCCTGCGAACTAACGGTATATCGATTTTTTTCTTACCGGAAAGATACTGTCCGGTAATGGATTTCTCACAGCTTATAATATCTTCCAGGCTGCCGCTTGCCACTATCTCACCACCATGCGAACCGGCTCCCGGCCCCACATCCACCAGAAAATCCGCCTGGCGCATGGTATCCTCATCATGCTCCACCACTATCAAAGTATTCCCCAGATCACGAAGTCCTTTTAATGCCCCCAGGAGCTTATCGTTGTCCCGCTGGTGAAGACCGATACTCGGTTCGTCAAGTATATAGCACACTCCCACCAGGCCTGAGCCTATCTGAGTAGCAAGCCTTATACGCTGCGCCTCACCACCGGAAAGAGTTGCCGTAGCCCTCGAAAGAGTGAGGTAATTTAAGCCCACTTCATTTAAGAATCCGATCCTTGCCTTTATCTCTTTTAGTATCTGGTCTGCGATTATATGCTGCTGCTTTGAGAGAGTTAATGTTTCAAGAACATTCTGCAGCTCTCCTATGGAATACTCGGTCATCTCGTAAATATTGATCCCCGATACTGTCACCGCCAGTGCCTCCGGCTTAAGTCTCTGACCATGGCACTTATCACAGGCTTCTATTGACATAAAGCGCTCGTATTCGGATTTTGCAGTCTCGGAATAGGTCTCCCTGTACCTCTGCTCGACATTTCTTATAAGTCCCTCAAACGCTATGGGATATACACCATAGCCGCGCTGCCCCTGGTAATGTACATCCACCTCCACATCAGTGCCATACAGCAGAATATCACGGATTTTTTCCGGAAGCTCGCACCATGGCGTATCAAATGAAAACTTAAACTTTTTCTTAAGTGCCTGCAAGAGTGCATTAGAAAAGCTTCCCTCCTGATTTGCCGACTGCCAGCCCATAACGGCTATACAGCCTTCATTAATCGACCGGTTCGGATCAGGAATCATGGACTGTTCGGTGAATTCCATCTTTATCCCCAGTCCGGCACAGTTCGGGCAGGCACCAAAGGGATTATTAAAGGAAAAGGTCCTGGGTTCCAGCTCGGGTATGCTTATACCGCAGTCAGGGCAGGAAAACGAACGGCTGAAATTAAGCCTTTCGCCTCCGATGACATCTATCTCCAGCAATCCCTCAGCAATATCAAGAACATTTTCTATTGAATCCGCCAGGCGTCTTTCCACACCTTCACGGATAACCAGTCTGTCCACCACCACGGAAATGCTGTGCTTTATATTTTTATCAAGAGCGATGTCCTCGTCCAGGTCATAGAGATTACCATCTACCTCGACCCTTACATAGCCGCTTTTCTTCATCTGCTCTATGACTTTCTCATGTCTGCCTTTCTTACCACGGACTACAGGTGCCATGACCTGGATCTTGGTCCCCTCAGGAAGTTCCATGATCCTGTCCGTCATCTGGTCCACGGTCTGACGCATTATCTCCCTGCCGCACTTAGGGCAGTGGGGTATGCCGGCTCTGGCATAAAGAAGACGGAAATAGTCGTAGATTTCGGTAACAGTCCCTACAGTAGACCGGGGGTTCTTATTTGTGGATTTCTGGTCTATGCTTATGGCAGGACTCAGACCGTCGATCTTATCAACAGCAGGCTTTTCCATCTGCCCAAGGAACTGCCTGGCATATGAAGAAAGCGATTCCATATACCTTCTCTGCCCCTCCGCATAGATAGTGTCAAAGGCAAGAGATGACTTGCCCGAACCGGACAGTCCTGTGAAAACGACAAAGCGGTCTCTGGGAATCTCCAGATCCACATTCTTAAGATTATGCTCACGTGCCCCGCTTATCCTTATGGTTCTTGATCCCGGAAGCATTTTGGCATAAGTATTTTTTTCTTCAGTCTTTTTGGCCGGCATGATAATATTCATTCCTTTCCTAAAACATAAATCAAACAAATGTTCCTATATGCTATCACAAGAATTTCTCCCTTGTCAATCATCTTTCAGCGCTCTTGCAGGATAGTACATTGCCGTTCAGATGATCACACAAAAACTGCCACACATGGTGGCAGTTTCGAAAGATTGGTATTACTGTTTATTCCTGATTGCCTGCGATCAGCTTCTTGTCGGAAGATAAGGAATGATCGCACCTGCAAGCTGAGGAACAGGCATAGTCTGTACCCATACATGACCGGGACCTGTGATAACGGTATTGAAGATTCCCTCGCCTCCGAAGAGTGCATTCTTAAGTCCGGGAACAGTCTTGATATCCATTGTGCAGGTAGAACTCATAGCTGCAAGATATCCTGTATCAAGGATCATCTGCTGTCCGGCCTGAAGTTCATACTCCTTTACATATCCGTCAAACTCAACCAATACGGTTCCCTGTCCGGAAAACTTCTGCATGATGAAACCTTCACCGCCAGCAAATCCTGCACCGAGCTTCTTCTGATATGCAACAGAGAGAGTTACGCCGGCAGTTGATGCAAGGAAAGCCTTCTTCTGTGCAATGATTTCCTGTTTGGAGTCAATTTCAAACGCACGGATGGAGCCGGGGAAACTTGATGCAAACGCGATCATTCCGGGACCGCCCTCTGCAGTATACTTATTCTGGAACAGGCTTTCACCGGAAAACATACGTCCCAGCATTTTTCCTGCGCCGCCACCGACAGTCTCCATCTTCATATTCGGTGTCATCCAGCTCATTGCACCGCTTTCACAGATCAGTGTTTCACCTGCTTCAAGGTCACAGATTGCTACGGGCAACGGCTCGCCCTCGATTGAATACTTCATTATTAAATCCCTCCTTATGATGTAAGATTTGCAGTTCCGGCACATACCGAAACACAACCCTATTTTACCATAAGTGACAGATTATAACCACTAGTACACCCTAACAAATATTATTATCTTTTATCCTCTTCACTGATCCGCCGGCGTTGCCAGGTATTCCATGATTTCATCATAAGTATAGGCCTTTTCTTCATATATTTCCCTAACATCTCCGCTGTAAACAGCAGCTTTTTCACTGTTGTATTCTTCCTCCGTTACCCAGCTGCCGTTGCTGCTGTATTCCATATAGGCGCCGTTAAAACTGTGATCTGTCCCATCATGCCCGCATGGCGAGCAGAATGATCCTTTCCACAGTATGTCCTCTTCCGGACAGTCATAATAATCCGTACCGGTAAAATGAGTCACATACTCCAGGTATGGTATGTGCATGCCGTGAAAAAAGCATACCATATTGCTGTACGGGATATAGCTGACAGTATCACACCAGTTGATTCCCTGGCTTTCTAATGCCCCATCCTCCATATACAGTATCAGATGCCCCATTCCCAGGGCACCGTATGCATAGGGATCCACGGCTATTTCCGGTATGTCATCCTCATTGATGTATATAATGTGGAACTGCGATCCGTCATAATACTCCTGCCTGCTAAGATTCTCTTCAGGAAAACACTCTGATACATACTCCCAGTTATCCAGCATGTATGCTTCCACGGCATCACGCATGGCCAGTTTCCAACTATCATCCACTGGTTCAGGATCGTCAGCCTCTGATGAGTATTCCGTGTCTCCGCCGGCTGTTCCGGACTCATCATTTCCTGCATCATTTCCTTCATCACTCGGTTCTGCTGCCATTGGTGCATTCATTTCGGTCCCTATATCCGACGCCAGGGTCTTCAATCCGCTGTCACCAGTTGCATCAACTCCGCTTAAGGCCACTTCCAGTGCTGACTCATTGTCATCTATGGCAATATAAAGATCTGCCAGTGCTTTATATGCTTCCGGGTTGTTCGGATCTATCTCTATGGCCGCCCTGTATGCAGCAATCGCTCTTTCATAATCCAGCTCATCCACATATCTGTTTCCCAAAGAAAGCTGACGATTATATCTGTTCATCGGGGTATTGTATATGGCAACTGTGGTTATCGCAGCAATCACGATCACCAGTATGCTCACTACGGCTGCACCTCCTATCAGCCACGGTAAAAAGCTTTTCTTTTTGATTATACTTTCGGTTTCTTTTTCCTGATGACGTTTTTCCGTTTGTCCGGATTCTGTTCCTTCGCCATCTGCCGTAGCTTTTGTGGAAGACTGAATTGCATTATCGTCATCAGCCTTTTTCATCTCCTGCGGTGCTCCGCAATACCTGCAATATAAGGCACCTTCATTGATTTCTTTGCAGCATTTTATACAATACATGTTCCGTCTCCTGTCACTATGATTTTAATTTGATAAAAATCTTATTGCTTCATCATAGCTCATATCATATCCTACCGAAACAGCTTTACTAGAATCAAAATACTGTTTCTGATCACGGTAATACTCTTCTTCAGTTACATTCTCACCGTTAGAACCATATTTATATTCCCCAGAATATTCATCTGTTTCCCACCACCCCCGCCACAGTTCCTGATATCTGCCTCTGTCCCATTTTACTATCCATAAACCACGTGAAAAACTATCACCTCCAAACTCTTCCAAGATCAAACCTTCGCCCAAAATTACAGAACAGTTTGCAGAACATACTTCTACTGCCTTGCCGTCAGTATATGAATATACCCCGCCACCTGTACTCCAACCTGCTCCGCCTGATACAACCGCTAGCTCCGGTACATCATCACTGTCAAGATATACTATAGATGCTGTTGTTTCCATTCCATCTCGTTCTTTCCCATATCCACACAAAATATCCAGATATGCCTGCTTCCAGACTTCATCTTCTGCAGGCAGATCCGCCTCCACCGTATATGCATCCTTTTCATCAAAGCTTATCCATGCATACTGCTCGCCGGTGGTGTCATAGATATAGTCCTGCTGGTCGTAGACTGTTCCCGCGTAGTAATAGCAGGGACACCACAGTGGTGCACTTTCGGAAGTGTCCGCCGTACTCTCATATATGAGTCCGGTGCTGTCATAGACACGGACTGTCACGCCGTCAGCCTCCATCTGAGACGATGAACCATTTCTCGCATTAGCTGCATCTGCTACATATATGGTCTTTGCTATCTCTGCACTTGCATTGTGGATATATATTACTTCATATGGCTGGTCGGCTCCATGATCCGCATACAGGAATACATTACCCTCGCTGTCGGCGGGATGACCGATATTTATATATTCTTTCATATCGGAATTGAATGCGCAGAGATCCAGGTCACGATCTCCGTTCCATGTGAGCAGAACGTATGCGTCATCGCCTGTCACATGCGGAACAAGGGCTACAACAGACGAAGCATCACTGCCGGATACATTTACCGTCATCTCCTGCTTGTGGAAGCCTTCTGCATCACACTTTACGGTATATTCGCCGTATTCAATTTCACTAAATGATACTTTTCCGTCACTGCCTGTTTCGCCTGAGAACTCACCGGAAGCTCCGCTTAGTTTCACCTCTGCACCGCTTATTGCTCCGGTTTCATTTGCTGCCATTACCTTTACGGTAATATTCCCCGTGGTTACCTGTGGCTCCTCCGGTACATTTTCCTCAGGCGTACCAGACGCATTCTGTTCTGCGGTCATTTCCGTAAGCATGGCAGTAAGGCTTGCATCACCGCTGGCATTTATGCCTGCCTGTACTGTATTCTGCGCAGAGAAACTGTCATCCATGGCAAGATACAGCTCTGCAAGTGCTTTATACGCTTCGGGATTAATTGGATCTATCTCTATAGCTGCCTTATAGGCCGCTATAGCTTTTTCATAATCCAGATCATCCAGGTATCTTTCAGCAAGTGAAAGCTGCCGGTCATATTTTTTCGTGGGGCTGTTATATACCGCAACAGCACTTACCGCAAATATAAGTACCGCAAGAACAACTACAGCTGCGATACCGCCTATCAGTAACGGCAGAAGGTTCTTCTTTTTGCTCACTGAAGCAGCCGCCAGCTTTGCTTCATCCGGCGTTTTCTCTCCTTCTGATGCTTTCCCCGGTCTTCTTCCGGGCAGCAGGACAGTTTCATCATCACTCCCACTATCATCAGCCTGCGGGGTTCCGCAGTACCTGCAAAAAGCTACACCTTCATCTATCTCTTTTCCGCAATTCTTACAATACATAATTCAGTCTCTCCTTCTGATATGATCCAGTATCCTGACCGCTTAAAATCACTGGAAAATACTATTTTGAAAGATACTCGACAGTCTCGTCATAATCCATGCATTCACCATCATAAACGCTTATCATCCTGTTCATGTCAAAGGTTCCGGTATACCCCATAAATCCGCCCTGTGTAATAATTCTGCATCCGTTAAGTTCCGGGGCATCTGCCGGTGGCGTGCATTCTGCCCAAATTCCGCTCCGCGGAATATAGTACAGCAATACTCCTCCGGAAAAACCAATATAATCCTGGTACACTTTCCCATTCTGGCAAGACAGGAAAATATGACTGTCATGCCCGAACCCCGGAACATCCTGATCCGTCATCGGCTCCACATACAGATCCGGTATACCATCATCGTCTAGTTCAATTATATAGACATTCATATACACGTCATTTACCCCATATTCGCTCCATGATTCCTGTTTTATATGCTTTAACGCATCCAGGTAAGCCTGCTTCCAGTCACCATTATCAGATACCGGAGCTGCCGGAGTAAGCGCCGTGATGATCTCACTGCTCGTCATCCCGCAGATGTATCCCTTTTTATCCTGCAGATAATTGTAAAAAGAAGGCGAAGCTATACAGACTGCTTTTGAACCGTCAAATACCCGGTTGCGTGCATCGTTGTATTCCTGCTCCGAAACCTTTTCCGAATTGCTGTAGTAAATCGGCTCCGCATCGAAATCTTCTCCTTCATAAGCTGCCAGATCATCGCATTCACCTATCCATAGTGTAGTAAGGGTTCCGTTTTTCAGACGTTCCACGCTTTCAGACGTATATCCGTGGCCAGCCCCTCCGTTAATTAAACCCTCACCACATATAAAACCAATTCCGGAATAAGCATAATATATCTCTGTCGCCTCACCATTGTGATACGTGTAAACCTGCTCTCCACCAGCTGTTGTACCCGTATCCATAATTAGCTCTGGAATGTCATCATCGTCCAGATAGATCAGAGCCCAGCATAACTGAAAATCTTCTCCCCACCCTGAAAGATAATCATTTACCACACCCAGGTATGCTTTTTTCCATTCTTCTTCACTGACTTCATTTCCCTGTGCTGTATAAGCATCCTTTTCATCAAAGCTTATCCATGCATACTGCTCGCTGGTAGTGTCATAGATATAGTCCTGCTGGTCATAGACCGTTCCAGCATAGTAATAGCAGGGGCACCACAATGGTGCACTCTCGGAAGTGTCCGCCGTACTTTCATATATGAGTCCGGTGCTGTCATAGATGCGGACTGTCACACCGTCGTTTTCCATCGAGGATGATGATCCATTTCTTGCATTAGCAGCATCTGCCACATATATGGTCTTTGCTATCTCAGCACTTGCGTTGTGGATATAGATCACTTCATAGGGCTGGTCTGCGCCATGGTCTGCATAAAGGAATACATTGCCTTCGCTGTCGGCGGGGTGTCCGATGTTCACATATTCTTTCATATCGGAATTGAAAGCACAGAGGTCCAGGTCGTGTTCCCCATTCCACGTAAGCAGTACATAGGCGTCATCCCCTGACACTTCCGGCACAAGGGCGGCTATAGAATTATAGTCCGGCCCGGACAGATTAAAAGACAGCTCTCTTTTATGATATCCGTCCGCATCACACTTCACGGTATAATCTCCATACGCAAGATCCGAAAAAACTGCATTGCCCGAGCTGTCTGTTTCTGCAGACAATTCACCTGACGGTCCCGTCAGCTTAACCTCGGCACCGCCTATCGCACCTGTCTCATTTGCCGCAAGCACCGTTACCGTTACGGTACCGACAGCAGGGTGCTGATCCGATACATCATCTACAGCTGATTCAGTCTGAGTTCCTATCTGCTCAAGCAGTGCTGTCAGTCCGGCATCACCGGTAGCATCTATCCCTGCCTGTACAGTTTCCTGCGCCGATACGTTATCACTCATGGTCATATACAGTTCCGCAAGGGCTTTATACGCTTCCGGGTTGTTCGGGTCTATCTCTATGGCCGCCTTGTATGCTGCTATCGCCTTTTCGTAATCCAGCTCATCAAGATACCTTTCAGCAAGTGAAAGCTGTCGGTCATATTTTTTCCCTGGGCTGTTATATACCGCAACAGCACTTAATGCAACTATAAGTACCACAAGTACTGCCACAGCTGCGATACCGCCTATCAGGAACGGAAGAAGGTTCTTCTTTTTGCTCACTGTGTCAGTGCCTTGGCTTATTTTACTTTTTTCCGCAGGCTTTTTTTCTTCACCCAATTTCTTTTCTGACATGCTTCTATTGATCTGGGCAGTTTCCTCGCCACTTCCACCATTAACATCCTGCGCGGTACCGCAGTACCTGCAAAAAGCAGCACTTTCATCTATCTCTTTTCCACAATTCTTACATATCATTTCCTGTTCTCCCGTACCATAATAATACTCATCATTTCAGAAATTTAACGTTTTATCTGACAGAATGACGTCGAACCAGAATGAAAAACATTTTTCATTCCTGCAGATACTTCTTAAGTTCCACCATCTTGTCACGCAGCTCCGCCGCAGCCTCAAAGTTAAGCTCTGCTGCCGCTTTGCGCATTGCCTTCTCGGTCTTTTTGATCACTTCTTCAAGCTCAGCTTCACTCATGGATTCCGGATCCTTGTCAAGGGTAGCCTTTGTGCTCTCTATTGCCTTGCTTACTGCAATAAGCTCACGCACGGCTTTCTTTATGGTAGTAGGTGTGATGCCGTGTTCCTCATTATATTTCATCTGTATCTCACGACGGCGTTTCGTCTCATCAAGACAGATTTTCATTGAGTCGGTGACAGTGTCCGCATACATTATGACATGGCCTTCAGAATTCCTGGCCGCACGTCCGACTGTCTGGATAAGGGAGGTGGCCGATCTCAAAAATCCTTCCTTGTCAGCATCAAGAATAGCAACTAAGGTCACTTCCGGTATGTCCAGCCCCTCTCGGAGAAGATTTATACCCACCAGCACATCAAAGACATCCAGACGCAGGTCCCTGATTATCTCCGCACGTTCCAGGGTATCCACATCCGAATGAAGATACTTTACCCTGATCCCGACATCCTTCAGATAATCCGTCAGGTCTTCGGCCATCTTCTTTGTTAGTGTGGTGATCATTACCTTGTTTTTCTTAGCCGTTTCTTTTTTGATCTCAGCCAAAAGATCATCTATCTGGCCCTCTACAGGGCGTACATCTATCTCGGGATCCAAAAGCCCCGTGGGCCGTATAATCTGCTCAGCCCTTAAAAGCTCATGTTCTGCTTCATATTTTGCAGGAGTAGCCGATACAAAAAGCATCTGATCGATACGGGATTCAAACTCACTGAAATTAAGGGGACGGTTGTCCAATGCAGACGGCAGTCTGAAACCGTAATCAACCAATGTACTCTTCCTTGATCTGTCACCTGCATACATCCCGCCTATCTGGGGTATCGTCATATGCGACTCATCCACTATTATCAGGAAATCATTATCAAAAAAGTCGAAAAGACAGTAGGGCGGTTCGCCGGGCTTCAGCCCGTTAAGATGCCTGGTATAATTTTCAATACCTGAACATACGCCGGTCTCACGGAGCATCTCCACATCAAAAGCTGTCCGCTCCGCAATTCGCTGTGCCTCTATAAGTTTGTCATTCTTTTTGAAGTACTCGACCCGCTCTTTAGCCTCTTCCTCAATTGCCGCGCAGGCTTCTTCCATTTTTTCCATAGAAACCACATAATGGGATGCCGGGAATATACTTACATGCTCAAGAGTGCAGACAGCTTTTCTCGTAACTGCATCAAGCTGGGTGATGCGGTCTATCTCATCACCGAAAAACTCTACCCTTATAATCTTGTCCCCGCCTTCCGCAGGATTGATCTCCAGCACATCACCATGTACCCTGAAGCAGGCTCTGTTAAGATCCAGGTCATTGCGCTCATACCTTATTTCCACCAGCTCCTTCATGACCTCATCCCTGTCCTTTACCATCCCTGGACGAAGTGAAACAACCATGTCCTCATATTCCGAAGGGCTTCCCAAACCATATATGCAGGACACGCTGGCAATAACCACCACATCTTTCCTCTCGGTAAGAGCAGCAGTGGCGGAAAGTCTTAATTTATCGATCTCATCATTTATGGAAGAATCTTTTTCAATATAGGTATCTGACGAGGGAACATAAGCCTCCGGCTGATAGTAGTCATAGTAGCTTACAAAGTACTCTACCGCATTCTCCGGGAAGAACTCTTTGAACTCGCCATAGAGCTGGGCCGCCAGGGTCTTATTATGGGCAATGATGAGCGTCGGCTTGTTTAGCGCAGCTATAACATTTGCCATCGTAAAAGTCTTGCCGGAACCCGTAACCCCAAGCAAGGTCTGGAACTGATTGCCTTTTTTGAAACCTTCAACAAGCTTTTCGATAGCCTGGGGCTGGTCCCCGGTAGGTTTATATTCTGAGTGTAATTTGAAATTCATGGCTGTTTTTCTCCCAATTTCCGTAACCAAAAGTGTGAACTATACTAACATTATACGGTTTTCGTGGGTACCGATTTTATATCCGCAGCTACCATAATATTATCATTATAAGATTTATGCAAATTTATTTTTATGCTTGTCACAGACAGAAAAAACATAAAAATAACAGGCCCCTATTATGGAAAGCCTGTTATTATTCTTTAAAATAGCTGCTTACTGTCACCTACGCTCTGTTGTACTAAGGCTGTCGGATATCTTTCGGACCTGCTCATCGGGATAGTCGCAGAAATCTACTATTTCTTCCACCGTCTTGCCACAGCGTAGCATTTCGGTGATTTTTTCTTCGTCGCGCTTAACCATTCCAAGAGCAATACCTTCTGCACGCCCCTCCTTGCGGCCTTCCGCTCGGCCTTCTGCACGACCTTCTGCACGCCCCTCCTCGCGGCCCTCTTCTTTGAACATCTGCATAGTTTCGGCTTCGTTATATTCCGTAAGGCACATACTCTTTACCTCCGCTCTGTTACCGACCAAGAATTCCCTTATCTGGAAATTCTCCGGCATTTCATCAATGGTGCGGTCTACCGCCTCTTCCAGAGTCAGCTTTCCCTGATCCTTCTTGTTTCTCACACCGTCCACAAACCACGAGTACTCCTTAAGTGGTCTGCAGCTTTCAAGCAGTTCTTTATTATTACCTAAGTTAATATTTATCAGTCTGACATTTACTTCTACATCCGACAGTTCAGCATTCTTCGAAAATGAATCACTCAGATGCAGTATCTTATCAGGCACATCTTCCTTTCCGTTATAGAATGTCACCAGCTTAGGAACCGGCAGCTTTATCTGTCTCTTGCCATAAAGATTCTGCTTCGTGGCATCAATGTATCTGTCATACAGACGCCCGAGATACATAAGCTGTCTTACCGGCATGTTCGGATTATAAGTACTCTGCTGTTCAAATAAACTTATAAACTCCGTAATGATGAATGACACATCATTGCGCATTCCCATGTAAACTGCATCCGACATGGTCGTGATCTCTATCGCATTCTCATCCGTATAGTTCGTTCCGTTTACCGCATTGTACAGCGACAGTGTCCATTTCTTATTCTCTTCCCTGCCAAAAATAAATACAAAAAGACGATCCTTGTACTCCCTGTTGATTTCGCTCATTCATTTCTCCTTTCATTATAGATTCCACTACTAACTACTTCAACTGCAATTTCTTGGAAAAATGTGGCGAATGCCTTAGATATTTCCAGAAACGTAAGACCAATATATCACGGTGACTAAAATATGTAAAGTGTGACAGAATTGCTCATCACAGTCAGGAAAGACATAAAAATAACAGGCTCCCTATTCCGGAAAGCCTGTCATTATTCTTTAAAATAGCTACCTAGTCCGGTCTCCTTTCTCCATAATTTAAATTGTTTTAGTCACTCTGTTATTCTTATATATACAACAGATTTTTGCTCTAATTATTTTCAATAGAAAAAGGAACAGCCATACGACTGTCCCCTCATGTGCAACTGGTATTATGCTGTTATCCCTCACCTATTTCTGTTCAAAATAAAACACCTGGCCCTTTGCCCTGAATGGAAGCCTGTTCCCTCTTGGCAGAAGATAGGCATGTTCCATTTTGACGTTTAAACTTTCCTCTATCATGCCGTCAGTTATGAGAAGTATCGGGGCATCCTTCGGGAAGTCATCTGCATGCTGCAGCAGGTCTGCAGCCGGCTGAATCCCCGAAATCATTTCTTCTCAGAAAATAAGACAAAAGGACCGTCCCCCTGTCTTACTGCTCAATATATAAAGCGGGACGAAGACCTCCAGCGCCTGTAGCTACATAGAGGTGGGAGTAGCCCCAGCCCGCAGTGCCTTCGTCCGTGGCATTGCACGCACTATCGGAATCGTAACCAGGCGAGCGAAGCCACCACCACGCACCCTCGCGCCCAATGCAGTCACGGCTATAGTTTTGGGAAGCAAGAACATCATTATAGTGGTTCTCATCTATTATACGGCAAATTGCTCCCTGCTGATCCGCATAGGCCGTCGGCGGAATGATCAGATCCTGGCTGAAACCATATTGTTCTTTTTTATTCCAGCTGTTAAAGCTGTAATGGGATATGACTTCCTCCGCACTGAGCAGGAAGATCCGGTCTCTTGTACTGTTTCCTCCGGACGTACCCCAAACAGGATTATCCGGATTCGCCAGCTCCGTGAGGCGGATCCGTGCCTGCTCCCCTGACGTAAACGCTTTATTCAGGAACTCATCATTCAGCCAGTGCCGAAGTGTACAGCTCTCCCAGGTCATCTCCGTTCGTTCCTCATTATATCGTTGCACATCCAGCAGATAACGGCTCACCAGGAATGTTCCGTTCCCGTTTTCTTCCAGCACTTCCCACTCGATTGGTTCCGGGCCGTTGGATTCGTCTCCGTCCTGTTCATAGGCACCGAAGACAATATAGCCCTCTTCATTCTTATGCGGCAAGATGTCATCGCGATTTGTCCAGTCCCCGCCGCGCCAGTTCACCGCTCCTTTGCCTGCCGCTTCCGGCGTCGGAGTCGGGGTCGGCGTTGCAAGCTTTGCCTGTTCCTGGGCCTTCTGCTCCGCGAGCTTCCGTTCCAGCTCCGCAAGGCGTTCTTCCATCGCAACGCTCTCGGTATTCTCCAGGCCTTCCTTCAGGATATCAACAGCCGCCTGCAGATCTCCATTTTCAACATAGGCTTCGGCCAGGCCAAGATAAGCGTCTTCCCCTTTCGGGTCGATCTCGATAGCTGCCCTGTATGCTACGATAGCTTTGTCGTAATCCAATTCGTCCAGATAACGCTGCGCCAGTTTCAGCTGCTCCTCATATTTCTTTGCCGGAGAGTCAGACATTACAAAGCTCAGTACCCCCACCGCGATCAGCAGCACCGCCACTGCCGCAATGGCGATCACCGAGCCTTTGCGGCTGTTCTTTTTTCTCACTGTGTTGGAATCCATATCCCTTGTACTCCTCATATTTTTAAAGCAATCATAGCACATCCGGCAGCCGGATAATACAAAAAAGTGCTGTCCTCCTACGGTGCCATAAAAGCCTGACATGAAAGGACAAGCCTGTTTTATATACCGTTACTGCCATATCCGCCCGGATCTTCTCCACCAGCTCCCGCAGATAGTCGCAAAATTCCACGATCTCATCGACCGTCTTTCCTCTGCGGAGCATTCCTTAGATCATCTGCGTATCTCTATAATAGTGTCTGCTCAACAAGTCGCCCATTGAAACAGACTGTTGAGTATTGAATTATCAGGGCTTGATTACAACCTCCCATATATTAGCAAAGCTATAATATATTTCAGATTTCTCATCCAAAAAGATATCCCTGGCTGCGGCCGGTAGTTTTTCATCATCCTCTATCGCCCACAGCAGAATATGTGTATCAGCAAGGATGTTTTTTACCTCCGCTCTGTTGCATTAAGGCGGTCGGATATTTCACGCACCTTCTCGTATGGGTAGTCACAAAAATCAGCTATTTCTTCAACTGTCTTCCCTCTTTTTAACATATCTTTGATCATTTCTGCGCGACCCTCTGCACGACCTTCCTCCTTAAACAACTGCATCGTTTCAGCTTCGTTATATTCTGTAAGGCACATGTTTTTCACCTCCGCTCTGTTGCCAACCAGGAATTCCCTTATCTGGAAATCCTCCGGCATTTCATCAATGGTGCGGTCTACCGCCTCTTCCAGAGACAGCTTTCCCTGATCCTTCTTGTTTCTCACACCGTCCACAAACCACGAATATTCCTTAAGCGGTCTGCAGCTTTCAAGCAGTTCTTTATTATTACCTAAGTTAATATTTATCAGTCTGACATTTACTTCTACATCCGACAGTTCAGCATTCTTCGAAAATGAATCACTCAAATGCAGTATCTTATCAGGCACATCTTCCTTTCCGTTATAGAATGTCACCAGCTTCGGAACAGGAAGCTCTATCTGTCTCTTGCCATAAAGGTTCTGCTTCGTGGCATCAATGTATCTGTCATACAGACGCCCTAAATACATAAGCTGTCTCACCGGCATGTTCGGATTATAAGTACTCTGCTGCTCAAATAAACTTATAAACTCCGTAATGATGAATGACACATCATTGCGCATTCCCATGTAGACTGCATCCGACATGGTCGTGATCTCTATCGCATTCTCATCCGTATAGTCTGTGCCGTTTACCGCATTGTAAAGAGAAAGCGTCCATTTCTTATTCTCTTCCCTGCCAAAAATAAATACAAAAAGACGGTCCTTGTACTCTCTGTTGATTTCGCTCATTCATTTCTCCTTTCATTATAGATTCCACTTATAACTACTTCAACTGCAATTTCTTGGAAAAATGTGGCGAATGCCTTAGATATTTCCAGAAATGTAAGACCAATATATCACGGTGACTAAAATATGTAAAGTGTGACATAATTGCTCATCACAGGCAGAAAAGACATAAAAATAACAGGCTCCCTATTCCGGAAAGCCTGCCATTATTCTTTAAAATAGCTACCTATACCAAAAGCAGACAAGGGGCTGTCGCTTTAGACAATAT
>DGSK01000014.1 GCA_002393955.1 Lachnospiraceae bacterium UBA4364
ACTCAACTAAAGCGACAGCCCCTTTGATTTCTGTCATTCCTTGGCTGCTGCGGAGATAGCTGCGCGCTTTCTCTTAAGGGGATCCAGTATCTTCTTTCTGATACGGAGGTGTTCGGGGGTTACTTCCAGCAGTTCATCTGTTCCGATAAACTCAAGGGACTGTTCCAGTGAAAGGATCTTTGGCGGAACTAATTTAAGAGCGTCATCGGCACCGGAAGAACGGGTATTTGTAAGCTGCTTTTTTTTGCAGACATTTACTTCGATATCTTCGGATTTGGGATTTTCACCGATTATCATGCCGGAATAAACGCGTTCGCCCGGTCCGATGAAAAGCTGTCCGCGGCCCTGCGCATTGAAAAGTCCGTAGGTAACTGCTTCGCCTGTTTCAAATGCTATGAGCGAACCCTGTGCCCTGTATGCGATATCACCCTTGAAAGGAGCGTATCCTTCGAATATCGTATTGATTATGCCGTTTCCTTTGGTGTCAGTCATGAACTCGCCCCTGTATCCGATAAGTCCGCGGGAGGGGATTATGAACTCCAGCCTTGTATATCCGCCGTTGATGGTGCCCATGTTCTGAAGCTCGCCTTTGCGCTGGCTTAATTTCTCGATGACAGAGCCGGAAAATTCCTCGGGGATATCAATGTATGCCCTCTCCATGGGCTCAAGTTTTTTGCCGTTTTCATCGGTATGATAAATTACCTCTGCCTTTGATACGGCAAATTCATATCCCTCACGGCGCATATTTTCTATAAGAACGGATAAGTGGAGTTCGCCCCTGCCGGATACTTTGAATGCATCGGTAGAGTCTGTCTCTTCCACGCGGAGAGATACGTCTGTATTAAGTTCCCTGAAAAGCCTTTCCCTAATATGTCTGCTGGTAACGAATTTTCCCTCCTGTCCGGCAAAGGGGGAATCATTTACACAGAAAGTCATGGCGATCGTGGGCTCCGATATCTTCTGGAAGGGGATGGCTTCCACATGGTCCGGAGAGCATATGGTATCGCCGATATGTATATCCGAGATACCGGATATCGCTACGATGGAGCCGATGCCCGCTTCCGTGACTTCTATCTTGTCCAGCCCTTCGAATTCGTAAAGCTTGCTTATCTTTACTTTTCTTGTTTTGTCGGGATCGTGATGGTTTACAATCACTGCTTCCTGGTTGACCCTGATGCTTCCGTTGTCAACCTTGCCTACGCCTATGCGTCCTACATATTCATTGTAGTCAATGGTGGAAATGAGTATCTGTGTGCCGGCTTCCGGGTCGCCCTCGGGGGCGGGGATATAGTCAACAATGGTTTTGAAGAGGGGCTCCATATCGGTGCCGGGCTCTTCCGGGTCCATTGAAGCTGTGCCTGCCTTTGCGGATGCAAATACGAAGGGGCAGTCGAGCTGCGAATCGTCAGCGTCGAGTTCAAGGAAAAGTTCGAGAACCTCATCGATCACTTCCCTGGGTCTTGCTTCGGGACGGTCGATCTTATTGACACATACTATGATGGGAAGGTGGAGTTCCATTGCCTTTCCGACTACGAAACGTGTCTGGGGCATGGGTCCCTCAAAAGCGTCCACTACAAGGATTACGCCGTTTACCATTTTCAGTACGCGCTCAACCTCGCCGCCGAAATCAGCGTGCCCCGGGGTGTCGATGATATTTATCTTGGTGTCCTTGTAATGTATGGCGGTATTTTTGGAGAGGATGGTTATGCCGCGCTCTCTTTCTATATCATTTGAATCCATGACGCGTTCGGCTACTACCTGGTTTTCGCGGAAAACGCCGCTCTGGCGGAGCAGGCCGTCCACAAGAGTGGTCTTGCCATGGTCGACGTGGGCGATTATTGCAACGTTACGGATGTCTTCTCTTTTTTCTTTCATTTAATAATGCCTCTTTTCTGGATAAACAAATAACCGGAATTTCTAATGATTGCAAAAACACCGCTATAAAATAGCACAAGAAAAGAGTTGTTTCAATGTGTAATTTATACAAATTATAGTTTTTTAAGAGGTGATTTATCGGAAATGACTTGAAAGCAGTTCATTATTCCATTAATATTCTGGTATTGGCATTCTGCCATAGCGGATGTTTTATCCGCATGCATATGTCCTGTCGGACTGTGCGTTTATCCTTTTTAACATTGCGGGAAAGGTGTTTCAATGCTTTTGCCTGCGGATTCTTCGGTCAGGAAAGGAGGAATGACTGATCATGGTAACGGAAGTGTTGTCGGGAGGTATTTTTGGCGTGGATTGCAGGCCTGTACGGGTGGAGACGGATGTCTCCAGTGGTCTGCCGATGTTTGAAATGGTAGGACGCCTGTCGGCGGAGGTAAAAGAGGCGGCTAAACGGGTGAGGGTGGCATTAAAAAACGAAAACATATCCATACCGCCAAAGAGGATTACCGTAAACCTTGCGCCGGCGGATGAATTAAAAGAGGGGACGGGCTTTGACCTGCCTATTGCCATAGGCCTTCTATGCGCAATGGAGATTTTGCCGGAAAGTATGCTGAAAGGAACTTTTGTGGCCGGGGAGCTGGCGCTGGACGGCCGGGTATGCAGTGTAAGGGGCGTTCTTCCCATGATGCTGAGAGCCAGGGAGCTGGGAGCGGAAAGGTGCATATTACCTGCGGAAAATATCAGGGAAGCATCGGTTGTTGACGGGGTGAGCGTGATAGGTGTGAAGAGCATCGGAGAAGTGCTGGAGATATTCGGAAACGGCGGGCGTGAACAGGCGGTGGTTTATAAAGGCGGAGAAATGCCTGTGAGTTCAGGCTTTGACGCATATGAGGATTTCGCGGATATTTCGGGGCAGGAGGGACTGAAGAGGGCGATGGTAATAGCGGCTGCAGGCTTTCACAACCTGATAATGATAGGACCGCCGGGAGCGGGAAAATCAATGGCAGCAAAGCGTCTTCCGGGCATACTTCCGCCGATGGGAAAGGAGGAAATGCTGGAAGTGTCAAAAATATACAGTGCCGCGGGACTTTTGGATGATAAAAATTCGCTTATCACAAAGAGGCCCTTCGTGGCGCCGCATCATACCGTTTCCTATGCGGCACTTGCGGGCGGCGGAAGAAATCCGGTTCCGGGGCTGATAAGCAGAGCTCATAAAGGTGTATTGTTTCTGGATGAAGTGGTGCATTTTTCATCCCAGGGGCTTGAAATACTAAGACAGCCCATGGAGGAGAGGAAGATAAGGATAGACCGGGCTCAGGGTTCCTGCGAATTTCCGGCGGACTTTATGCTGCTGGCGGCTCTTAACCCATGCCCCTGCGGAAATTATCCGGATTCAAGACTGTGCAGGTGTACGGAGGATCAGGTCAGAAGGTATCTTTCAAAACTCTCGGGGCCTCTTCTTGACCGCATTGACATATGTGTGGAAATGAGCAGGCTTAAGATCGGTGATGTAAGCGGAGGTGCGGTTATCGGGCGTCAGTATACAAGTGAAGGCATGCGGGAGGGAGTCATGCGGGCAAGGATGATACAGGAGAATCGTTTTAAGCAGGGCGGGATATCGTTTAATTCCCGGATCTCACCCGGAGAACTTGAAAAATACATTTCCCTTGGACGGGAAGAAAAGCATTTTATGGAAAAAGCATATGACAGGCTGCACCTGAGCCTGCGCTCATACCATAAGATATTGCGGGTAGCCAGGACCATAGCGGATGTGGAGGAGAGCGGGGAAGTGAAGCTCATACATCTTCAGGAAGCGCTTTGTTACAGAAGTATAGAGGACAGATATTGGAGGTGAGCATTATGCATGGAACAGAGAAAAATTCTAAAACAGACCGGATATACAAAATGTGGCTTGCGCTTTTAAGCGAGGGACTGAGAGCGGATACGCCGGTCATATTATCTGAGATGATGGGCGGAGCGAGGGCTGTTTTTGAGGCTACGGAAAAAAAGCTGGAGGCCTGCCCGTATCTGACGGAAAAAGAAAAAGCGGAGATAATCGCCGGGCAGAAAAGGGGGCTGCCCTTTGATAAGACGGAGAACTGGGAAAAGCTGGGGATAGGTTTTGCGGCTTATGATGATGAAGAATACCCGGCCCGTCTGAGAACGGTCACCGCGCCTCCGTACGCCCTGTGGTACAGGGGAAGCCTTCCGCCGGAAGAAACGGGCTGCGTAGGGATAATCGGTGCCAGAAGCTGCAGCGACTACGGCCGGCGCTCTGCCGAATATTTTGGCAGGGAACTTGCCGTGGCGGGGATTGTGGTCATAAGCGGTATGGCAGCAGGCGTGGATGGAATATCCCAGGGGGCGTGCCTGCGTTCGGGCGGAAAAAGCTACGGTGTATTGGGCTCCGGGCCGGATGTGATATATCCGAGGAGCAATGGCGGGCTTTACCATGAACTGATAAAAAACGGCGGAGTGCTCAGTGAGTTTGTGCCGGGGACGCCGGCTATGGCAGCTAATTTTCCGAGAAGGAACAGGATCATTTCCGCACTTTCCGATATAATCCTTGTGATAGAGGCGAGGGCAAGATCCGGGACATCAATAACCGTAAACTTTGCGCTTGAGCAGGGGAGGGATGTGTATGCTCTTCCGGGAAGGGTGGATGATCCGTTAAGTGCCGGCTGCAACCGGCTTATAAAGGACGGCGCGGGGGTTGCCTGCTGCGCAGAGGACATAATCGAAGAACTGAAGGCAAGGCTGGGCAGCGGCAGGCTTTTATCCGGACGAAAGGAAGTACATTCCGGAACAAAGTTCGATGATACGCCGGCCCCCACGAGAAAGCATTCTGCTTACGGTTCTGAAAATAATCTGCGGCAGAAAATGATCCGGGAGCTGATGCAGGACCCCTGCGATGCGGACGGACTGCTCATGAAAATCCGAGATAGCGGTGATTTTGCGGATTTAAATATCCAGATGCTGATGTCGGAGCTGACCGGAATGGAGATAGAAGGTGCGCTTGCCTGCCGGGGAGGGTGTTATTTTGTGATTTAGGGGTACTTTTCCGGAATTTTCTGCCGATATATATAATAATTTAGATGAAAAATCTGATATAATGAACAAAAAAAGTAATGTGATATGCGGTTGTTGTTTTGTGCCGGAGGGGTTGAGGCACTTTTTGCAGTGGATAAAATTTTATGCGGATATCAAAAATACTGAAATCGAATAACGGTTCAAGTCTGGTACTTGTATCTGCGCTTACTATAATAATAGTTGCACTTACTGTATCCCTCAGGATCGCAGCGGGGATGATAATGTCATCCGCAAACAAGCAGCTGAATCAGGATCAGGCTTATGAGCTGGCCGTTAGTCTCGGAAACAGTCTGGAGAGCCGGATCATCAATCCTGATGCGAATACGGGTGCGGCAGCAGGGCTGGAACTTATTGATGGTGATCAGCTGGTGGATATGTCAGATTTTGACGGACTTCCGAAATCTAATGTTACGGCCGAAGTAAAAAAGGATGGCACGGACAGATATGTGCTCACGGTCACGTCGAAAGTGGGCAGTGCTTCATATATATGGAAGGGGATCTATAAAGGCAGTGCAGCCAAAGGCTATAAGAAATGTCTGGAGTGATGGCAGGAGCTTATGAAGAAATATTTCGAAAAAAAGCTTGGAAATAAAGGCGAGACCATAGTGGAAGTCATGGTGGCATTTATATTGCTTCTGATCGTGCTTGCTCTTTTTGGTACTTCCATCACTGCGACAGGCAATGCAGATAAATATGCCAAGGAAAAACGTTCAGAGATTTATGAATCTATGCTTCTGATGCAAAAGAAGCTTCATGGCGGCGAAACGACCGGGGTGGAAACAGGCGGGAAAAAGTCTGAGGCCATACAGTCAAAGAACCTTGTTGCAACACAGTATACCACCGCGCAAGGTTATGTATACTGGGTATTTACAAACGAAGAGTGAGTAAAAATGCTTGATCTTTTTAAGAAAAAAAAGCATAGGGATAAGGGCAGTACCCTGGTGGAGCTGGTAGTTTCCATGGCGCTTACGGCAATACTTGCTACTGCTGTGGTAACTGTCATGCATCCCGCGGTGACCATTTTCCTGAAAGTGCAGAAGCATTCAAGGGCACAGATGGTTGCGGATACTATTGCAGATACGCTCAGGGCAGAGTGCGCATCATCATATGTCAAAGGATATGGTGATGCGAGAGTAGTAAATGTAGGAGCGGAAGGCGACTATTTAAAGGGTGATGATTCTGTTTTCAAAGAGCTGAACGGACTGACTGCGGAGAGCGCTCCCGGCGGTAATGTACTTTTTATCAGAAAGAATGAAGGATATGCAGAAGCTTTGTATTGCAATGCCTGGATATCACAGAAGGACTATGAGGATGTGTTTAAGGCTGACCAGGAACAAAAGAATGGCAATGTGACCAGCAAAGCCGTATACAGGTTTTTCCCGAATACCGCCGAAACCCTTGATGAAGATAAAATGTCCGTAGATACCAGACCCGGATACCTGCACAGCGCATATTATGAGACGGCATCATCGAAACTGGATATAGATGGCAAAAACGTAACAGTGGTATATCCGTCAAAACCGTACGACTATACCAACCCCTTTGCTTCGAATACGTACAGCGGTTTTACCGTTGATGTTACATACAGTAATTTTACGTATGAAAAAATAGTGGAAGGATCTGAATCACTGGCAGACAAGCGCCCGGCCTATGTGGTGGCTGAGATAAAGGTTTATGACAGCGGTTATGCGGACCAGTCAATAAATACTCTGATCTACAGCAGAAAGGCAGTTCTGTGTTTTGCACAGGATAATGTTAAGGAATAACAGGAAGATGAAACAGGCAGAGAAAAGAAAATATAATAATATCCCTTCGGACAGTGGCTTCACTCTGGTGGAGCTTATTGTCGTTCTGGCTGTTATTGCCATTGTTTCATCTGCGGCAGTGCTGTCAGTCATCGGATATATTGATAAGGCTCGTTTTGATAAGAATGAGCAGAATGCCCAGAGTGTGTTCCAGGCTGCTCAGGCGGCGGTTAACCATAAGAAGGCAAACGGTGAGCTGGAAGACTGGATAAATGATGTGCTCACGAAAACGGGCGAGAAGGATCCTTATGATTCGGCAAATTCCGATAAGGATTCAAACGGCGCAGCGCTGGATGATATCTATGACGATGATGATTTTAAAAACTTTGGTACGACAGTTAATAAGCCCGGTGAGTCCGTGCACATGCGTTATGTCCTTACATATGAGAAGGGCGGGACGGATGCCGGAAGCAAGGCTCTGGAGGATCTTATAAGCAGCTATTTCTATGATACTACAGTGATGCAGGCGACATTCACTGTAGAGTTTGATGTGGAAAAGACTATCGGTTCCGACGGCCTTCTTCATTACAATGCTAATGTCTATGCGGTTTTCTATGATGAAGGAAGAGCTAAGTGGGATAAGACGGCCATGAAGAATCCGGATGATGAGGTACAGGTACAGGTACCTTACCGTGACAGCGGATACAGAAAAGGCACCAGTCTGGTGGGCTACTATAACGGCGGCATGCCCGGAGCCGTGGATTCGGTATATGTTCCCAGCATGGATGAAAAGATGGAATTTGCGGAGCTGAGCCTCAGGAATGGCGAAGCACTGGAACTGTCATTCAGCGCCGTCAATGACAAAATACTTGTTACCGGCTCAGGCCTGTATAAAGTACACTATACGGCAGAAATATACGATCAGGATACGGGTAAGAAGCTGGCGGATCTGGTTATAAGCGAGGCTGCGCTCACCAATGGAAATCCCAAAAAGGGCAGTCTTGCTGATTATTCTGCGCTTGGCGGTATTATAAAAGATACTACGAAGGATGGCGATATATCCACAGCAAAGATTGGCGGCAAGGATTATCCGGTTCTTTGCACCGTTGAAGAGATAAAGGACAAATCAGGAGAAAACTTTACCAGATATGCTGCCTCTATCGAGACTTTTGCACTTGTATATGTTCATACGGGTGAAGGCGCCTTTGATTATAACAACCTTAAGTCAGGGGATCTGAGCGCTGATACGGATTTCTACAGATTCCCGTTAAAAATATCATATATCAAAAATAAGACAGCTGCCGGTATGGATACAGGCTATGTTCTGTATTCCATCGCGCTTGACTCCATGATGTCAAGGGAGGCGCTTTATAAGGTGGATGAGAATCCTTCAACACGTTCGAAGGCGCTGAATTACAGTATAAGCAGACTGTTTGCAGATACTTCCGGTTACGATAAGACCAAGGCACCGAAAAACTTAAATGTTTCAATGACAGTTGCTGCCGATGCCTTTGCTGACGATTCCCTTGATGACTACAATGACGATAATAATCTTCCGGAGTCCGATCCCACAAAGGCAATGAGATCTGTGGATGACCCTGTATACCTTGGCGCGAATGGAGTATATGATCATCAGAATCTATCATCGCCGGATAAGGATGAAGCGGCCGGATATGCGGTTGTCAATTCGTTTTTCGGAGACCTGGAGGGTGGAAGTCTGGGCAGTGGATCGACAGCCGGTTCCGCACCGATAACGGCTTTCCGTCATCTTTACAATATCCGTTTCATGGAAGGCTTTGCAGGGGATGTTGAATATTCTGTAAAGCGTGATCTGGACTGGTATAAATTTGCAAATGAAAAATACACGAGTGATGTAAAAGTATACGGTATTGTAAGCAATACAGCATATCTTGATTACTATTCACCGGTAGGGAAGAATGCGAAGTATATCGGTAAAAATGATCTAAAACTTGTTATGTGGCCCGCAATTCCCAAGCTTCCGGATAGCCAGAAGATCGTTGCGGGTGACAATGCGCTTTCTTCTGATGAAGACAAGACGGCAGTCATAAGGAATGTGCAGATGCGAAGGAAGTCCTTCCTGTCAACGGATAAGGGGCTTGGTTTCATATGTGAAAATGATGGTACGATTAAGAACATAAGGTGTGAGAACTTTATGCTTAATCTGGATGAGACCGCTGATGGGGCAGCAAGCGATGTTGGTAATGCGGATAAAGCAGTGAAATATCTTATAGGAAATGGATTCCTGAACAGAACAGGGAATCCCAAAGCGTTAGATAATACACAATTTGGCACAGTGCCGGTCGGAGGCCTTATAGGGCTGAATAAAGGGGTCATAGGTGCTGACGGCGATCCTTCAGCTGTCGGATCAAATACAGTAAAAATGAGCAATGTTAATGTTTTTGCCGGCAAGTGGGATGGCAGTAAGTGGACTTTGTATACAGGCTTTAAATCCATAGGCGGAACCGTGGGAGAGTATGCATCTTCTGCATCTTCGTATGGAACGATCTCAACTGAAGGGTATTATGGAGTTGCAGGATTCGAGAATGTTGGCGGTATCATAGGGTCCGCTTATGCGGGGGTAGACGCGTATCTTATTGCTGACACCACACTGAATACAGATAAGGCTGCAGTGGATTTCCAGAATGTTGATGCTTTTATCATGGGAAGGGTCGTGGTCGGCGGTGCAGTCGGACAGATGAAGGATGGCTATTTTGCCCAGAATGTAACCAGCCCGACTTATAACTGTGATGATGATGAAGGTATAGTCAATATTGTTGAGACGGATGCGGATAAGTACGGTGTATATGTAAATCTGTCATCGGGTACATACATAAGACAGGCGGGAAGTAAGGAAGATTCATACGGAATCGGAGGCGCAGTAGGACGGATAGATAATCATACTGCAGGTAAAGTACTCAGCATGAAGTCTGTTAATGCCGGATGTATTTTAAGTGATCACAGTGATAGGGCCAGATATGTATCTGGAACAGTCGGTTTCCTGAACGGGGGATCTGCTTCGGCTGTCTACATTAATGCGGATAATTCAGGCGGCATCGGAACAAAAGACGGCCAAACCGTATACGACGATTCAGCGAAATATGATGATAAGAGTTATGCGTCGGCAGCCGGTATCGCCTATATCAGCAATTTCGGAAATAACGACTCGAAATTTGTTTTCAATGTAAAAAACAGCGGATTTCTGTACGGTGGAACAAATAAGGAAACCCAGAAGGCTGCGGGAGTCGGTATTGCTGTGGGGGCGCTGGATACGGCGGCTTCTCCGGTGTTTGTTGTAAAAGCGGTAAACAGCGGGAAAGTATATGGTGCAGACACAACGAATGATCAGTTCAAGGACCAGTTTTGGAAAACGGGCGGTACAGCTGATTACGGCGTAGGCGGAGCAATAGGTTTTGCCCGTTCCTTAGGAACTTCTCATATTTATGTTGAAAATGCTGCCGGTTCTGTGATTGAAGCAAACGGAAATAATGTTGGCGGTGCTGTTGGATGCATCAGGAATGAAGCAAAAGGAAACACTTCGGATGCATTCACCATTACCTCTGTTCTTCAGGCTGGCGTATCTGTAAAGAGTAGTGATGGAATAAACGTAGGCGGATGTGTCGGAAATATATGGAATCAGGGGGATTACTGCCTGCTCCGTACCAATGTGGAAGGCAACGTTTCAATAAGCGGCTACGCTAATGTGGGCGGCGTGGCAGGACGAGACCAGCAGGCCGCAAGTGCAGCCGGGGCTTATGTCGGCCTTAAGGGAGCATCTTCGGCACCTACGCTGACGATCAGGGCAACAAATAAAAATGGCGGTTTCGGCACTGAAAATCTGAATGCCGGAGGTGTCATAGGCGTAGTCGGGTACCACGGCGGATTATATACGACATCTGTTAGTGCGCCGGCCCAAAGCGTTTCAGATAATCTTGTGATGGATTTGATGGCGCATTCCGGAGTAGGCGGACTGGCTGGAAGCTTCTATATGAGTGAGCTGGAGGGGGCAACGCCTCAGCACGGGAACTGCGAAACCGAATTTACGATCACGTTGAACCCTGCCTCTGTTTTGACTGCTATCGGCGGAGGCGGCAAGGAAGGTCAGTGTGTCGGCGGTGCATTCGGTTTGGTTACGGATAACCGGGACAATAATGCATATAATAACAGTGAATTTCCAAATGGAAATTCGGCTGCGAGATTTATGTCTTCAGTAACCGTTACAATTCCCGCAGGAGGGAATGCGGCAATTCTTCAGGGAGATAAATACCTTGGCGGTGTTGCCGGCTCGTTCCAGGCGGCGGGATTTGACGGTGTAGCAACTGTAAATATCAGTTCTCCGGGAGCAGTTACCGGTAAAAATCGTGTCGGCGGCGCAGCCGGTCTTTTCTCAGTGACAGACAGTGCCCGTTCCATAAAAGTAGTGCTTAATGCCGCAAATGCTGTTACGGCGGAAAATGAGGCCGGAGGCTGTATTGGTTTAATGCGCAATACCGGCACGCTTGGGTCTGTTGAAACCGTTTTGGGTTCGGAGAGCAGCGTAAATACATTTTCACCTATATGCGGCAATAAGGACATGGGCGGATGTATCGGTGTTATGACCGAAAATGCTAAGGTTACAGATGCTTATGCTACAGTAAACACTACCGGAAGCATAATAGTGAGAAAGACCACGGCCGGGGATAACATAGGCGGTATTGTCGGAAAAATGACACAGAACAGCGTTATGACAAATGCGGTTCTGCGGGGCGGAGACTCTGCGGTACTGCATATAGTTATGGCTGAAAATGATGCTGACAATAAGTCAGGCAGTGTGGGCGGCGTGGCCGGATGTGTGGAACTAAACAGTACTATAGGAAAATTGACAGGAAGCGTTCCAATCGATGTAAGGGCAAACCATAATGTGGGCGGATATGTGGGCACTCTTGATGGCGGCGTAATAGGCACCGGCGACGGTCATATTGAATTGTCAAATGTGATAAAAGTATATGCTTTGAACAAAGGTGCTAAGAATCAGTATGGTACCGGCGGTGTGATCGGCTATATTAAGAACAGTGGAACCATCCTTGGCGAAGTGGACATCACGCTGGTATCTGGCAGTATAGTAAGGGGCTACTATAATACCGGCGGACTTATCGGCTATGTGGAATCCGGAAGTGCTACGAAGAATCTCAGGACACATTTCAAGGGCGGACAGGTATTTACCAACCATGGTGGAATGGGCGGCGTTATAGGCAATATTTTCAGCGGAGATTTTTACTGGCTTGAGACATACATTGAAAGCAAGTATTCTACGAATGACTGTGAAAAATCCGCCCTTGCAGGTAATACGGATACAAGTGCAGAGAATAAGGGCGTGGGCGGTGTCGTAGGACAGATAGGTACGCATACCAAAGTGAATGATATCGCCCCCAGGGAATCGGTGGTAAATGTCGACACTATGGTGCTTAAATTCAGTGAGGACTTTGCTCTTCTGTCGGGAACCAGCTCAGTGGGCGGCGTTCTCGGACAGTGTGAGACGAGAAGGGGACATTTTAACGCTATTACGGTAAAGTCGATCGACCACACGGTACACGATTTTGTGATGAAACCGGGAAGTGCCAAAGCATTCGATGTAGGCGGATTGGTCGGATATATGCTTAGTCCGATCACAGGAAAGATGTCTGCGGAAGATGTAAGGATTACCGTTCAGGCTCAGTACTATGTGGGCGGCTGGATCGGCGGCCTTGACGGTGAACTGGGAATAAAGGACAAGCCTGATGATTTTGAGGTTACGGGAATTAAATCCGTTAAAGGTGAGTACGGCGTCGGCGGTGTTATCGGCGGGCTAGGGATATTTAATGACGGTGGCAAGATTTATGACAATATTGTGGCAGACTTAAGGGATGCGGAAATAACCTCGACTAAAATCGGCGGGGACCGTAATAAAAGTGCCGGAAGTGCAGCTGTCGGAGGCGTTGTTGGATATATTGGCTTACAGCAGAACAAGGAGGCCGAAGGTAAAGAGTCTGTGATCTATGGCGATATTACGGCAAAGCTTTCAAATACTAAGATCAGTGGACCGACAGGTGCTGGCGGCGTGATAGGCCATATCATTGCTAAGAACGGGAGAGTGGATGAAGACTGCAAGGTAACGCTGCTTGTAGAAGGTGATTCATCGGTTTCAGCTACTGATAAAAGCAGGTATGCCGGAGGTGTGGTAGGAATCAATGAAAATGTTTTCCTTGGAGATATCGAGTATAGGATGTCCGGATGGTCTGATTATTCCATATCCTGTCAAGCGGGTTATGCAGGCGGTGTAGTCGGAAAGAATGCAAAAGTGTTCGGAAGGACCGGAGACTTCACAATGAAGGTTCCGTCGGGACAGGGAACTGTAAAGATTAATGCGGATAAAGGATATGTGGGTGCTGTTATAGGTCATAATACGAGCGATGGACTTTGCGGCGTTGTAAAGAAGTCAGATGATAAGTATGTGGCTTCTGATGCAGGCACGCTTACCTGCTCGTTCGAAGTGGACCTTAACGGAACTTACGATGAGACTACCGGATTTGCCGGGGTTATGGGACGGAATGAAGGCCAGGTAAGCAACATAAAAATGACGGGGTATGAGCGTGATCCGGATCCGACTCCCACGCCGACTGAGGAGCCGACCGCAACGCCTACGCCAACTCCGACACCAACACCTACGGGAGAGCCGACAGCAACACCTACACCAACTCCGACTCCGACTACGACTACGACCGGGGAAACGAGTGCGACCCCGACGCCGACGGAAGAGCCGACAGCAACACCGACACCAACGGAAGAGGCAACCGCAACGCCGACATCAACGGAGGAGCCGACCGCAACACCGACACCAACGGAGGAGCCGACCGCAACACCGACACCGACTGATGCTCCGACCGACAGCTCCGAAACGACTGAAGGAACGTAGCCGTCAGGCCATGGGCGTGTATAGGTCAATGGTTGTAGTTTACAAAATTTTGTTATGTTAATAAAAAAGTAGTATAATTCTTGAATATGGAAGAAGGAACCGTATTTGAAAGAGAATCCATTGCGGACAAGGTAGGAAGATATATCTTTCTGCTGCTTATAGTGCTTATCGTGGCCGGTGGTTTTTTTACCTGGGCACGTATAAGTACAGGAAGTCATAATGCCCTGCAGGAAGCAAGAGGCGTAAGGGCGGCTATGAAGCTCGTCAGTATTGAGTATTATGGCGGAAATGGCTCCATCTATGATCGCAATGCTTATGACGGGATGGCAAAGGGCGCTGCGGATATGATAAGGGCAATGTCATATTCGGATGGCGAGATAGAGCTTAAGGCTTGGGATGAAGATAATAATGTGCCTATAGCTTTTACTTACCGCAAGGATTCGTATGTAATAGAATTCAGGGCGGTGGGGGATATGGCTGATCCCGATGATGTTTGGGATGTGTATTATGCTTTCCATCTCATGAAATATACCACAGAACATGGTCCGGAATAAATGACCGGTGGAAGGATTTGCATATAATATGCCGGGAGCATACGCCGGATGAATATAATATCGGAGAATACAAATGCCTGAATACAGATATCAAGCGCAGGATGGCAAAGGTGCAAATGTCCATGGCAGAATGAATGCCGTTGATGAAGCTGACCTGCAGAAAAAACTACATAATCAGGGGCTGATGCTCCTTGATGCAAGACTGGCAAAAAAAAAGATTACTTTAAAGCCTCTTAAGAAAAGTGAGCTTGCGACATTCTGTACAGAGATGGGAACTATGACTCAGGCCGGAGTGCCGTTAGTTCGTTCATTAGAAATATTGGCAGGAAATGAGTCTATTACCCCTTACGAGAAAGCGCTTTATACGGAGTTGCGTGACCGGGTGGTGCAGGGGATAGCGCTTTCTACTACCATGGAGCGTCTTTATCCGGCATTTCCACCGTTACTTATTTATATGTTCAGGGCTGCTGAATCATCAGGTAATCTGGATGTTACAGCGCTTAATCTTGCAGATCAGTATACAAGAGAAAACCAGCTTGAGGAAAATACCAAAAGTGCATTGGTTTATCCAAAGATACTGATCGCACTGATCATAGCGGTGGTTTTGATAATATTCGGATATGTTATGCCTCAGTTTCAGGAGCTTTTTGATCAGATGCCCAGTCTTCCTTTTACTACACGCCTCCTTATGTTCATCAGTGATTTTGTATCAAACTATTGGCTGGCCATAATAATCGGTGGTGCGCTTTGCTGGTTTTTTGGAAGGATACTGTTGCGCGTTCCTGTTATAAAGATGGTGGTTGATAGGATAAAGACTAAAGCACCTTTAATAGGAAAGCTCAATAAGACCATATATTCGGCAAGATTTGCCAGGACATTAAGCTCTCTTTATTCTGCCGGTATTCCTGTAGACCGATGTGTTGTTATTGCAAGGCAGACCATCGGAAATATGTATGTGGAGAGCCAGTTTGATGATGTTCTTAAAAATATACAGGCGGGCGAATCCCTGTCTGATTCAATAGACAAGGTTGACGGATTTATAAAGAAACTTCCTTCAGTTATCAAGGTAGGTGAAGAAACCGGCAAGCTTGATAATATGTTGGTTTCCATTGCAAATGACCTGGATTTTAAATCAGCCCAGGCACTTGCAAGGCTTGTAAAGTATATTGAGCCTGTTACTATAGTCATTATGGCTATTGTAGTAGGCTTTGTAATGATAGGTGTCATTACCCCTATATATCAGTCCTATGCGACTATCGGCGCAGGCTGAGAAATAATAAAGGGAATTTGGAGGAGATATGTCAGTAAGTGTATTTTTATCCAACAGGAGCATACAGGTCGTTATAGGCGACGGCAGAAGCAAAAGGGCAAAGATAGAACGCTTTTTTGAGGATGATGTTCCTGAAGGTACTTTGTTGAATGGTACCGTAATTAATGAAAAAGCGCTTGAAGATACTATCAGGGGAACCTGGAGCAGGCACAATATTAAGGAAAGAAATGTTGACCTGGTCTTAAACAGCCCTCACCTTATGGCACGAAGGATTGAGATGCCTTGTCTTACCGGGCAAAAGGCAACCAATTACATAATGAACGAGGCGGATGAAAAGGATATCGCAAGATTTACGGATCCTGTTATTGGATGGTATCCGCTTGTTAAGAATAAAAAGACCCAGAACGTTGTATCCGAGACTGCGGAAAAGGAATTCATTGAGACCTATGTAAAGATATTCGGCGCAGTAGGCATTAAGCTGAATTCCGTTCATAACGGCATAAATCTTGCAGTAAATATGATGCAGACTCAGGTGGGACGTGGTACTGTGGTCTATTTGATACTTGATGGCATGACCCTTACCACCATGCTTTTTACAGGCGGTACGTACTTCAATAACCTCAGTACCCGTGTTTACTCACAGCCGGGAACTGTTGAATTTGCAGGTGAGATAAGGAACGCCGTATCTGCTATCAGGCAGTTTGCTACCGCGCAGCATATAGAGGAGCCGATAAGTGATATATATGTTGCGGGACTTAGCGTGGATGAAATGACTTCACTGGTGTCAGAGATGCAGGGGTATCCTCTGGCAGATGTCATCAAGCCTATAGTGTGTCCTCCTAATGTTTCCATGAGAACCGGACGGGAAAAATTTGGCTCATTTATTTTCTCCTTTGCAGGCCTTTTTGATACGGTAGGCGGACTTACACTTCTTGAAGCGCTTAGGAAGAGCTCGACAAAATATGAGTCAAAGAAGTCTGTGCTTAAGGTAGTGATTCCTTATGTTATTGTTTCACTGATACTGCTGATTGCATCAGTATCTGTTTTGGTGGTGATGATCGGGAAGTCAGCAAAGCTTGCAGTGCTGCGTGCTTATAACTCTGATGAGAGTGTGCTTGCAGCTGCGGCTGAGTATGATGAAATCGTAATGGAGGCATCGATGTTAGGACGTGCCCAGGGGAGTGCCGATCTGCTGGAAGAGTATATAGATTCCTATCCAAAACCTGATTCGGCCGTTAATGAAGCCATAAGCCGTGCGGCAAGAGATGAAAATGTGCAGGTTTCATATGATTCCTACAATGCATCCAGTGGTTTGCTGAATCTGGTGGCTACGGGAAGGACTGTTGAAAAGATCAATAAGTTTATAGCTAATCTTATGGCTCTTGAAATTTTTGAAAAGGTGGATTATACGGGATATTCATTTAATGAAGGGGATAATACCTGGTCCATAAATGTGACATGTACTCTGGCAGGTGGAAAAGAGGTAAATGATGGAAACTAAGATTACGGAGCGGGACAAAAAACTGCTTTATATGCTCGGATTTATCGTTATAGTTTTTATCTTTGGATGGCTCATTATGAGACCTATGATAGTGACGATAAACAAGACGGAAGAATCTATCATAGAGGCAGAAAATCTCAAGCGCCAGAATGAATTTAAAGTAACCGGTATAAGCACTGCAAGGACTCTTGTGGAAAGATTCAGGACGGATCTGGATGATTCCATGGCAGTGTATTATGAGCCCATGGACAGCTCTGAGATAGATAAGATGATCACTTCCTATGTACTGAAAAAGGGACTGTATGCAAAGGATCTGATAATATCCATGCCGTATCAGACGGTTGAAGAGGTACCGTACGAGTATTCCGAGGCTGCGGTAAAGGCGGAGAGGCTTGAGTCGATGGAGGATAAAAAGTCTTCTGCGGGTGAAAATGATGGTTCTGTGAGTGCAGACTCAGCTTTAGGGATGCTTTTTGATTATTCGGAATCCCCTATGGAGGCATACACCGGGGCACAGGGGGAGATTGCGGATACATCTTCAGCCGGTGTATACTGTGCTGAGATCACGATAGTCATGACAGGTGATTCGGATACGGAGCAGGCACTTCTTGATGAAGTTATGTATATGCCTTCTGTAAGACTTACAGGATTTGCATGGGATGATGTGGCACCTGTTGCAGTGACTGATGAGGAAGGTGTGACGGAGATCGTTGAAAGTGACGATAAGCAGCTTACGGTAATGCTGAACTTGTACATGTATGACAAGGACTCGGCGGGTTTGGCATCGGATGATGAGGACTGACTCACTTTACAGTATGAATATCGTATAGGGGTGTAGGGAATGGATAATAAAGCGATAAAAGAAATACGATTGGGCGACCTGATGGTCAGTGCCGGTTATATAACAGATGATCAGCTGGGCGAGGCACTTGCTCTGCAGAAGCAGGATCGTTCCAAGCGTATAGGACAGATCCTTATAGAGCAGGGGTATGTATCTGAGCGGCAAATGCTCACGGCACTTGCAGACCGACTGCAGACGAGTCTTATCGACATATCCACATATCCGGTGGATGAGGACGCGGTAAATACAATACCTGTGCAGATGGCACAGCACTACCTGATGCTGCCCGTAGCTATCCATGACGGCGTTCTGACTGTTGCACTTAACGATCCGCTGAACCTGTATGCGCTTGAAGATATAAGGCAGACCAGCGGTATGAATTTAAGTACCCTATTAGCAGAGGCGGAGCCGCTTAAGAATGCGATCACTTATCATTATGCTGCAGTAAAGACCAGGCAGGCTGCCGCAAATGCCAGTGAGAATGCTTCTACCAGTGAGACTCAGGAAGTAATAATTGATGCCGGCGTAAGTGCGGATGATGCACCTATCATAAACCTGGTTAACTCGCTTCTTGATAAGGCATATCAGGACGGTGCATCCGATGTGCATATTGAACCTTTTGAAAAAGAAATATTAGTCCGCATGCGTACCGACGGCGTGCTGCTCAACTATATGACCCTGAACAAAAATGTGCAGGGGGCACTTGTTGCCCGCATAAAGATAATGGGCGAGTTGGATATTGCCGAAAGGCGTGTTCCCCAAGATGGACATTTCCGTATCAGGATCCGTGAGCAGATCGTCAATGTACGTGTGAGTGTTATCCCTACCGTATTCGGTGAAAAGGTGGTAATGCGAATACTTGCGTCTAATTCTGAAATAGACCGCAGCGAGACTTTCGGTATGTCACCCGAAAACTATCAGAAGTTTGAACGGATGTTAAAGTCTCCAAACGGGCTTATTTATATCACGGGACCTACAGGCTCGGGTAAGACCACGACTCTTTACATGGCACTCGGCTCACTTTCCACGAAGCCTGTCAATATATCAACTATCGAGGACCCTGTGGAGAAGAACCTGCCGCACCTTAACCAGATGCAGGTTCATCCCATGGCAGGGCTTACCTTTGAGGTGGGATTGCGGGCATTGCTCAGGCAGGACCCTGATGTCATAATGGTGGGTGAGACCAGAGATCCCGAGACTGCAAGTATTTCACTGAGAGCTGCGATAACCGGTCACCTTGTGCTTTCGACGCTGCATACAAATGATGCTACTTCTACCATTATCAGATTGATCGATATGGGTGCTGAACCTTATCTGCTGTCATCAGCCCTTGTGGGTGCGGTGGCACAGCGACTTATGAGGAAAGTATGTCCTTACTGCAGCCAGGTTACGGGGCTTGATGAGTCGGAGATAGCTTTCATAGGAAGGGATATACCTACGGCAAAGAGAGCCTGCGGCTGTGCAAAATGCCACAATACCGGATATTCGGGACGAATTGCGGTACACGAGGTGCTGGTGGCTGACAAGAATGTCAGGGGCATGATCACTTCAGGTGCCACTGCAAGTGAGATAACTAATTATGCAATTCAGTACCAGGGAATGGAGACCATAAAGCAGGCAGGCATAAGACTGGTGGAAGAAGGCATCACTACCATGGAGGAACTGCAGAGAATTGCATATAATGACTGACAATTTGTCACAGAGTAATACATAATTGATATGAAAATATAAAAAAATTGTATTAGGGGTTTGAAATCGGTACGCTGTGTCCGATATAATAGTTAGTGAGAGAGCAGAGGCTCTATACAAAAAGAATAAATTCTCAAGGAGGGAATAAAAAATGGCAAAGAAAAATTCACTTAAGGCATTATCCAAGAACAAAGGTTTCACACTGGTTGAACTGATCGTTGTACTTGTTATCCTGGCTATCCTGGCAGCTATCCTTGTACCTACACTGTTAGGCTACATCGACAGGGCAAGATCCGAGAAGGACTTTTCAACGGCACAGGCTGTAAGAGTTGCGGTACAGGCTGAGGTAGATGAGCTTTACGGCAAGGGTGATGATGATGTTACGTGGGAAGAAGTAAAGAAAGAGAAGGCGGATATTTTCAAGCTTGTCGGCGCTGATAAAGATGATAAGTTAGACGGACAGAAGCTGGAACTTACAAGTGGTACGGTTTCCTCTAACCAGGTACAGGAAATTGTTGTATCCATAGCCGGGAAGCAGTATGAGTATAAATCCGACAAAAATACATGGGCAGCAAAGCAGTAAGAACTGTGTTGGAATAATCTGTGCGGCACGGCGACGAAGTTCGGCGTGCCGTTTTTTTTGCGGACGGCAGTAAAGCTTTTACTGAAATCTGCCGATATTATCTGATATTATCTGATATGATCTGTGTGACGGATAAGCATGGGGTGCCTGAATCCACATGTTCAAAGCAATTTGGAGGACATTTCAGTGATCGAAGTAACCAGGATAAACGGCTCTGTAGTATTGATAAACAGTGACCTTATAGAGTGCGTGGAGGAGACCCCCGACAGTGTTATTACGTTAACCACCGGGAAGCGCCTCATAGTAAAAGAAAGTAGACAAGACATCAAAAATCTTGTAAAATCTTACAAGCAGGAAATCTATGGTACGATTCCGTGAAAACGGGCGGAAGTCGTGCTTTGATTTCGTGTTTTTGCTTTTTTTGCTGATTGTTGTTGATTATAGATGCTGACTGGCAGACATCATTTGTAAAAGCGTATTTTTAATCCGCTGACCGGAGAACTGCCGTAACTGCAGGGAATGACAGGCAGAAAATAGCTGATCTGAGGCTGTGATATAGGAGAAAGCAGGGAGAAATGGATTTAGCGTCATTAATCGGAATGGTCGTGTGCGCGTTCATGATCATTTTCGGTATCGTGTACAGCTCAAACGGTATCAATTTCGGTGCCATGGTAAACTTCATAGACGTACAGTCTGCCATCATTACTTTCGGTGGTGCGTTCTGTGCGGTTTTGGTGTGCAACAGCATGCCTGATTTCATAGCCGGCCTAAAGAGTATCACTCTTATTTTTAAGCCACCAAAGCTTAATGCCCCCGATATCATCAAGAAAATAATAGAACTGTCAAATGTAGCCCGTAAGGAAGGTCTCCTTTCCCTGGAAGAGGCTGCATCGGATATTGATGATGCTTTTCTGAAGAAAGGCATACTGCTTATTGTCGACGGTACCGATCCTGAATTGGTACGCGGCATTATGGAAACCGAGCTGGACAATATTGACGGCAGGCATAAGAAGAAGATCAAATTCTGGCAGGACGTTGCATCGATGGGACCTGCGTGGGGTATGATCGGTACCCTGATCGGTCTCATAAACATGCTTCAGAACATGTCTGATGCGGCGGCTATCGGACCTTCCATGGCGGTGGCTCTTATTACCACCCTGTACGGTTCCATGCTTGCCAACTGGATATGTACACCTACATCCACAAAGCTTGCGGTGTTTAACGATATGGAGGTTCAGGTCAAGGAGATAATGATAGAAGGCCTGCTTTCAATACAGGCCGGAGAGAACCCTCGTGTCATTGAAGAGAAACTTAAGTCGTTCTTAGCGCCTAAAGACAGGGGCACCAATGAGGACGGCGGTGAAGCTGCAGGATGATATGCTTACTATCGGAGTCCGGTGATCAACGCATGGTAATACGGACGTAGCAGATTTAACAGATTGCTGTGACAGACAGCGGAGACAGGAAACAATGGCGAAGAAAAAGGAAGAACAAGGCGCACCCGGATCACCGGCGTGGATGGCGACATTCTCAGATCTGATGAATTTGTTGCTGTGCTTTTTCGTGTTGCTTTTTTCCATGTCAACCGTAGATGCGCAGAAATTCGAAGAGGTAGCCGCATCTTTTGCGCAGACTTTCTCGGTATTCACGTCGGGAGCGACTGCTATCGGTGACGGCATGCTCATCAGTAACGGTGTCAGCCAGCTGAATATGCTGGATGAGTATATCAATTCCACCGGATATGAGGCGGAGACAGAACAGGATGCCGAGGATATAGTAAAGGAAGCCATGGAAGTAGCGGAGGCTGCTGCAATGGCTGAGTCCGAGGAGTTAGAGGAGAAGGTAAGCGAGGCGCTTGCTGAAAGCGGACTCGACCAGATGGTAGAGCTTGACTATACATCACAGTATGTGGAGCTGACACTTAACGGAGCACTTCTGTTTGATTCCGGAAGCGCTGAACTTAAGGACAGTGCGTCAGGAATTCTTTCACAGATAGGCGTGATACTTGAACGTTACAGCGAGTCCGTTATCGAGATTGAGGGACACACGGATTCAGTACCGATTCATTCGGCGAGATATCCAAGCAATAATGAGCTTTCAGATGCAAGAGCTTTGTCGGTATTTTATTATCTGATCGAGAATACCAATCTTGATCCGGCAAATATCAAGCATTCCGGCAGGGGCGAGTATGTTCCCGTAGCTGATAATACCACGCCGGAGGGCAGGGCGCTGAACAGGCGCGTTGAGATTAAGATATATAATTCAATGAGCAGCTATCAGTAATTTTTCAGGGAGGAACAGATATCGTGAAAAAGAATCTTTTGTCAATAATCATCCTTTCGCTTTTGGTGGTCAATATCATCCTGACATCCATAATGCTCTTCTCGGTTGTCAGCACCAATAATAAGACGGCAGCTATAGTGACCGACATAGCAGGAATACTTAAGCTTGAGATGGAAGGACAGAATGAGGCTGAAGGTGCAGAAGTCGCAATGGCTGATACGGCCGTTTATCAGATCGCAGAGCAGATGACCATCACCTGCAAGCGGGCAGAGGGTGATACAAAGGATACCTACTGTCTGGTAAATGTGGCTCTTTCCATGAATACAAAGGATCCTGATTATGAGACATATTCCGCTACTCTTGAAACTAATGAGTCTCTTGTTAAATCAGAGGTGATCGCAGTTATTTCTTCATACACGGCAGATGAGATAAAGCTGGATCAGGATGCTATCTGTCAGGAGATACTTGAGAGGGTACAGAAGATGTACGGATCAAAATTCATATACAAGGTGTCATTCAGCAACATAATGTTCGGCTGATGATCATCATCATTTGAGAAGAGTTTGGCATACTGTAAAAGGAGGTGAGATGAGTGGGCGATGTCCTGTCGCAGGAGGAGATTGATAATCTACTCTCGGCAATTTCAAGCGGTGAAGTCGATGCCGATGAAATAAAAGGAGCAGACGAGCGTTCTGTTAAAAATTATGATTTCAAGCGGCCGGCAAAGTTTTCCAAGGAACACCTTCGAACGCTTGAACTCATATTTGAGCATTATGGCAGACTGCTGTCCACTAATCTTCCTGTTTACCTTAGAAAGAACATACAGGTTACGGTTGTATCATCGGAAACGGTCACGTTTAACGAATTTACGAATGCTCTTTCAAACCCTGTAATACTTGGTATAATCAATTTCCAGCCGCTGTCGGGAAATATTCTGATAGATCTGACAAGTTCCCTTGGATATGCATTCATTGACAGAATGCTGGGAGGAGTTGGTGAGCCTTTGGATAAAGTCCGGGATTTTTCCGAGATAGAGATGGGCATACTGTATAAGATCATTACCATCAGTTCCCAGCTTTTAAAGGAGCCCTGGAAGAATGTTATAGAAGTTGATCCCGTTCTGGAACGCATAGAGACAAATACGCAGTTTGCCCAGATAATTGCACCAAATGAAATGATTGCTATTGTGACACTTAATGTCAGGATGGGTGAGATCGAAGGTTTTATGAATGTATGCATACCTTTCATGACCATCGAGTCGATAATCGATAATCTGAATACGAAATTCTGGTTTACAAATATGGTTGCAGATGATGCCGAGGACCACAGGCAGGATCTTGAGAATCTTCTCAGGAAAGTGAATGTGCCAGTTAAGGCATTGCTTGGGAGAAGTGAGATCGCGGTGAGTGATTTCCTGACTCTGCAGCCGGGAGACATAATCAGGCTTGAAAGGCGTGTTGATAACGAGCTTGATGTTTATGTGGGAATGTATAAGAAGTTTTCAGCTGTGCCGGGTACGGATCATGACAGATATGCAGTCAGGATCACCTCGATCTATAGAGAAGAGGAGGAAGAGAGCTAATGGATGGAATGCTTTCACAGGACGAGATTAATGCCCTCTTGAACGGAATGGATCTCGATAATGCGGGAGGAGATGCAGGGGGAGATGCATCCGGAGACGGAGGCAGTTCTGCGGGTGGCCCTGATCAGAGCCTGCTTTCGGAAATTGAAAAGGATGCTATCGGCGAGATAGCCAATATCAGTATGGGAACTTCTGCTACGACACTGTTCTCGCTGGTCAATCAGAAGGTCAATATCACCACCCCGAAGGTAACGCTTGCCAATTGGGATACGGTGCTCGAAGAATATCCGGCACCGTGTGTTTTCATAGAAATTCAGTACACTGTTGGTCTTACGGGATCTAACATACTTATTCTGGACGAGCGGGATGTTAAGGTAATAACAGACCTGATGATGGGCGGGGATGGCACCAACACGGAAGGCGAACTGGGCGAACTCCATCTTTCGGCAATTTCAGAAGCAATGAATCAGATGATGGGATCATCAGCAACTTCTCTCTCATCTATGATGGGGAAGAAGATTGATATCTCACCACCTAAGGCAAGTCTTGTCAAGATAAACGAGATGATAGGAAACGGCAGCGAAAGCAATCCTTTCGAGGATGATACCTTTGTTAAGATTGCTTTCCGTATGCAGATAGGTGACCTGGTGGATTCAACCATCATGCAGCTCTATCCGGTGCCTTTTGCAAAGTCTTTATATGAGATATTCATGGGATCGCAGGAGGATGACTTCAGTTCCGTTACGGCTGCTCCGGAGCCTGCACCTGCGCCTGCTGCAGCACCTGCGCCTGCACCTGCTGCGTCACCGACACCGACTCCGATGCCTATGCCTGCACCTGGAATGGATCCTTATGGATACGGAGCAGCACCGGGCTATCCGCCACAGGGGATGCCTCCTCAGATGGCGCCTTACCCTAACCCTATGCCTCAGCCGCAGATGAATATACAGCCTGCGCAGTTCCAGCCATTTACGGCGGATATGGCGGCGATGATAGGGCAGGAAAACATCGGTCTTATCATGGATGTGCCTCTTGAGGTTACTGTTGAATTGGGACGTACATCCAAGTCCATACACGATATACTGGAATTTGCACCGGGTACCATCATAGAGCTTGAGAAGATAGCAGGTGAGCCTATAGATGTGCTGGTAAACGGCAAGTTTGTTGCCAAGGGCGAGGTAGTGGTCATTGAGGAAAGCTTTGGTGTCAGGATCACGGAGATAATCAAGGATTCATGATGAATAAGCTATCTGAAATGGGAACTGTTTTATATACTCTTGCAGACAGCCTGAGTGAGAATGCCGCAGAGGCTACAGGGACGCTGGATCGATCGGGATATGCGATAAACGGTATTGCGAGATTTATTTCTGTTCTTCTTATATTTGTTTTTGTGTTGGGGATCACGTACCTGACGACAAGGTTTGTTGGAAGGACGGGACAGAGCAGGGCAAGGTCTGCGAATATAGAAGTGATAGAAGCAGTACGGAATGCCGAGGGCAAGATGCTGCAGCTCGTGCGTGTCGGCGGTAAGTACATCATTATTGCAGTAGGAAAAGAATCACAGACATTTCTATGTGAGGTGGATGAGGATATGCTTGACCTGAGTGCAAGGGAAGAAGCGCTTGCACCTGCATTTTCTGATATCCTGAACAAGTTCAAAAAGAGCAATGACACCGGTACGGCTGATAAGTCCGGCGGTCAGGGGTAGTAGGATTTTGAAATTATCGCAATTCGTAAAAAAATACGGTTTTTTACTGATGGGTGCATTGTGTCTGCTGGTACTGGCGGGCACAATGTCTTTTTTCGTTCCTTTAAAGGCGTATGCTACGGATACGGACAATAACGGAACAACTGACGAAAGAACATATGAGGATGAGCCGGGGTCATCGGAAAATCCTTCTGACACTGAAGATTTAAATGTTGGAAATACCGTTACCGTAGAGTTGAACAACGGAAACGGCTCTATAAACGGTGCATTGCAGATCGTATTCATACTGGCTGGCATAGGGCTTATCCCCATGCTTTTGCTTACCCTGACATCCTTTACCCGGATAATAATAGTACTGCATTTTACAAGACAGGCACTAAATACCCAGACGGCACCGCCAAATATGGTGCTTGTTGCACTTGCTATGTTTTTAACTATATATATCATGGCACCTGTATTTACGACTATGTACAATGATGCCATCGTTCCTATGAATAATGGTGACATCACCATAGAGGAAGCCTATGAGATTGGTGTTAAGCCTTTAAGGACGTATATGTACGGTCAGACAGAGGTAAAGGATGTGTCCGTATTTATGGAAATAGCAGGTGAGACAGAGTGGGACGGTGATCCTGATTCCGTGCCCATGCAGGTGCTTATTCCTTCATATATGGTCAGCGAGCTCAGGACTGCTTTTATTATCGGATTTTTAATATATGTTCCTTTCCTGGTAATAGATATGGTGGTATCTTCCGTACTCATGAGCATGGGTATGATGATGCTGCCGCCTACAACCATTTCCATGCCGTTTAAAATACTGCTTTTCGTGCTGGCAGACGGCTGGAATCTGATAATCGTAAATCTGGTAAAAACATTTTATTAGCGGAGGTGGATAATGACTGTTGCAGACGTAACTGAGATCACGAGCAGGCTGATGTATATTGTTATCATAACTGTGGCGCCTCCTCTGCTCATCAGTATGGTGATCGGGCTTCTGGTCAGCATATTTCAGACTGTCACATCAATACAGGAGCAGACCCTTACTTTCGTTCCAAAGCTCCTTTCTATTTTTTTGGTACTGATAATACTCGGGGGCTGGATGCTGGATAATATGACCGGTTTTATGATAGACCTCTGGTCTGATTTTTCGGTATACCTCCACTGAGTGCGTTGATTTTCGGATGAATTCCGCTGTTAGAATTCGATGGTAGATTTTGCATTTCCGCTTGAAGAACTGGAATATTTTTTGCTTATATTTGCCCGTATTACTGCATTTATGTTTACGGCACCTTTTTATTCGCAGAATAACGTGCCGAGAATGCTTAAGGTGGCCCTTTCAGCATTTATATCATTTCTGTTATACGAGGCCATTATGCCTCATGAATATGTCGTCTACGATACACTTTTAGGGTACACGGTCTATATACTTAAAGAAACTGTTACAGGTCTTGTGATAGGTTTTTCTGCCAATGTAGCAATGCAGATTTCGGCTTTCGCAGGTCAGATCGTTGATACTGATATAGGTTTTTCCATGTCTGCCCAGATGGATCCGGTTACGCAGCAGAATACAACTGTGACCGGGTATCTTTACCAGTATGTGTTTCTTCTGCTCTTTATGGTTACAGGGCTGCACAGGTATCTGCTGCAGGCGCTGGGGGAGACTTTTACACTGATACCCGTGGGAAAGACTGTTTTTGAGCTGCAGGCATTCTATGACGGCCTGCTGGGATTTATGGCTGATTACATCATGATAGGCTTCAGGATAGCGCTTCCCGTATTTGCCGTGATACTCATAGTGAACTGTATGCTCGGTGTGATGGCAAAGATCGCACCGCAGATGAATATGTTTGCGGTGGGAATACAGATAAAAAGCATGGCGGGGCTGATAGTCCTGTATGTGACTGTAAGCATAATGCCGCATGCAGCGGATATTATATTTCTGCAGATGAAGACAAATATTGCGACTTTTGTAAAGGCAATGATGCCATAGAGGAACTGAACAATGCTTAAGTATGATCTTCAGTTTTTCGCCCAGGAAGGTCCCGGGGGCGAGAAGACTGAACAGCCTACTTCCAAAAAGCTGGAAGATGCGAGAAAAGAAGGCCAGGTGGCAAAGAGCCAGGACCTGGCAAGCTCCTTTACGCTTTTGGGACTCTTTATCATGCTTAAGCTGTACACATCTGTCATGGCAGGGCAGATCAGGGATGTGTTCACTTTTTTTTATAACCGTATGCATTATTTTGTAAGGCTGCCGTCATATGAAAGTGCCACGAAGGCTTACAGTGATGCTATTAGCTATGCCTTGATCAGGATAATGCTTATTATCCTGCCGTTTTTGCTCATGGGTCTTGCAATAGCCTTTGTGGCGGATGTTGCCCAGGTAAAATGGAAGCCAACCAGGAAACCGTTAGCGCCGAAGTTAAGTAAACTGAATCCCATAAACGGAGTGAAGCGCATTTTTTCGGTTTCAAAGCTGGTGGAACTCCTTAAATCTGTATTAAAAATTGCAGTTATGTTTGCAATCATTTATAATGATTTGGTAGACAGTATATATCTTCTGTATACCGTTTATGATATCCCCGTGATAGAGGCGGTGAAAAAAGCCGGGGATATACTTATCAATACGGGACTGAAGATTGCCGCAGTTTTTGTGGTGGTGGCTTTTGCGGATTTCGGCTTCCAGAAATGGAAATTCATGCGTGATATGAGGATGACCAAGCAGGAAGTCAAGGAGGAGTACAAGTCCACTGAAGGTGATCCGCAGATTAAGGGCAAGATACGTCAGAGAATGATGCAGGCATCAAGGCGCAGGATGATGAACAATCTGCCGCAGGCTGATGTGGTCATCACGAACCCGACGCATTTTGCGGTGGCGATCAAGTACGATAAAAAAGTGGCCGAGGCACCTTTAGTACTGGCAAAGGGTGCCGACTATATGGCTCAGAAGATAAAGGAAGCTGCGAGAGAACACAGTATAGAGATAGTTGAAAATAAACCTTTGGCGAGGGCTCTCTATGCTAACACCGAAGTGGGGGATGAAATCCCGCCGGAGCTTTATGTACCGGTTGCTGAAATCCTTGCGGCTGTATACCGTGCGGAGGGCAGAGTATCCTCCAGCGGAGAGATAAAGAATAAATGACCGTTTGGATTTTACGGGCTGTCATTTCGATTATCGGTTTGGAAGACCGGAAGAATATGAGTTTGTAGGAAAATAGAGAACAGATGGCTGGAGCAGAAGCAAAAAAAGCACCGGGTAAGAGGCTGCTGGCAGGCGGCGACATAGTCGTGGCCGTTTATGTGCTGGCGGCTTTTGTAATGATGATAGTCCCAATTCCTTCCTGGATGCTGGACATTCTGCTTGCAGTAAATATGGCAGTAGCATTTTCAGTGCTCTTTTCCGCAATGTTTTCAAAAGAAGCGCTGGATATGTCGTTTTTCCCGACGCTGCTCCTGTTTACCACGTTATTCAGGATTTCTTTGAATATATCATCTACACGTCTGATCCTTACTACAGGCAGTCCGGGTAATGTGGTGGAGACCTTCGGACAGTTCGTAGGCGGCGGCGACCTGATAATGGGTATCATAGTTTTTGCCATACTGCTGATAGTACAGTTCATGGTCATCAACAAAGGCTCCGAACGTGTTGCTGAAGTAACGGCCAGGTTTACCCTGGATGCCATGCCGGGTAAGCAGATGGCAATAGATGCGGACCTTAATACCGGTGCCATAGACGATCAGGAAGCAAAAAGAAGGCGTGACAAGATACAGGAAGAAGCAAGCTTTTTCGGAGCTATGGACGGTGCCGTGAAGTACGTTAAGGGAGATGCTACCGCAGGTCTTCTTATATCGGCTGTAAATATCGTGGGCGGCATTGCAATGGGGATGCTCCGTATGAATATGCCGTTCCAGGAGGCTCTCAATACTTATGTGGTGTTGACCATTGGTGACGGACTGGTTTCTGCGATTCCATCACTCCTTATATCTCTTTCTACCGGCGTGCTGGTTACAAAGGGGTCAAAGGATGCGGATTTCGGAAACGTGCTCTTAAAGCAGCTTTTTGGTCTGCCCAAAGCTATGTACATAGTCGGAGCTGTGCTGATAATGCTCGGCGTAATAACTCCGCTGCAGATATTTATCTTTGTGCCGCTTGGTATCGTATTTATCATCATAGGAAAGCGCATGGACAACATGATGAAAAAGGCCAAGGTGGAGGAATCCGTGGAACAGGGCGAAGTGGCGGAGGCAGAGGAGATAAGAAAGCCGGAAAATGTTACATCGCTTCTGCAGGTGGATCCCATAGAACTGGAATTCGGCTATGGTATCATCCCTCTTGCGGATGCAAGCCAGGGCGGAGATCTTTTAGACAGGGTTGTAATGATAAGACGTCAGGTGGCATTGGAGCTTGGTACGGTGGTGCCTATCATAAGACTGCGTGACAATATACAGCTCAACCCTAACCAATATATAATCAAGATAAAAGGTATACAGTGCTCAGAGGGCGAGATTCTTTTTGACCATTATCTGGCAATGAATCCCGGAAGCGTGGAGGAAGAGATCACAGGTATCCCTACTATAGAGCCGTCTTTCCATCTTCCTGCACTCTGGATCACTGAGGGACAGAGAGAGAGGGCAGAGTCTTACGGCTATACGGTGGTGGATCCGCCTTCAATAATCGCGACCCATCTGACGGAAGTTATAAAATCCCATATTGCAGAGCTCCTTACCAGGCAGGATGTACAGTCACTGGTTGATAATCTCAAGGAGTCCAATCCGGCTATTGTGGAGGAACTTACTCCCAAGCTTCTGGGATTAGGAGAGATACAGAAAGTCCTTCAGAATCTCCTGATGGAAGGCATATCCATAAGGGATCTGCTTACTATATTCGAATCCCTTGCAGACAGGGCGACCACTACCAGAGATACGGATCTTCTGACAGAATATGTGCGCCAGTCGCTTAAGCGCGCCATTTCAAATAAGTATTTTGCGGGAGAGGATATGGCACAGGTAGTGACTCTGGATCCCAAGCTTGAGCAGGAGATAATGGGAAGCGTCAAGCAATCCGAACAAGGGGCTTATATCACCCTGGCACCGGACCGCGTAAGGGCGATCATAGACAGTACCGGCAAGGCTGTCGAGAAGATGGAGAATCTGGGCAGGAATGCGATAGTGCTTACTTCGCCGGTAGTCCGAATGTATTATAAACGACTTACCGAAGATTATTATAAAGATCTGGCAGTTTTGTCGTATAATGAAGTAGAGAGCGATGTTCAGCTTAAGAGCATCGGGATGGTGAGCGCATAAAATGAACATTATTCCGTTTATAGGAAAAACAAGGGAGGCTGCTGAAAAAGAAGCTAAAAAGCAGCTTGGTCCCGACATAACGGTGATTTCTTCGGATATAGTCCATGTGAGGCCTAAGGGCAAGATCTTTGCAAGACGTATGGTCAGGATAAATGTGGCTACGGAGGATGAGTCCGATAAGGAAAAGAAGATCCGTGAGGGGATTGCGTCCATTGACCGCGCAAGAAAGCGTGCAGAAGTTTCTTCTGTTAATGCCAATGCGGCAAAAAGGGCAGATGCAGGAACCAAACAGGACGATAAGGCAGCAGGGGACGTGCCCGGTACAGGCAGAGGTGTGTCTTCGGAACCTTCCGCAGGCGGACACAGCAGTGACACGCTGATGGAAGAAAAGCTTGACCATATCGAAAATCTTTTGCAGCAGAAATTCGGCCGTGATGCGTCAGCAAAAGAGGATGCACAGAAAGATGTGCGTAAGACTGATACAGCTGCGGCTCCTGTTGAGAATGAAAAGAATTCCGAGAGAGAGGCTTTCCTTAAGCTTTTATATAAGACACTGGTTGACAATGAGGTAAATGAGACTGTTGCAAACCAGATGGTTGATGAGCTTGAAATGGATTCAGCCAAGGAAGTAAAGATGGAACATATCCTTTCGGATATCTACCAGAAGATCATACTTAAATTCGGCAGACCTGAGACAATACAGCCAAACGGAAACGAATGCAGGATAATAGTGCTGATAGGACCTACCGGTGTTGGCAAGACTACAACCCTTGCAAAGCTTGCAGCAAATCTTAAGATAAAACAGAAAAAGAACATAGCCCTGTTTACTACGGATACGTACAGGATAAAGGCGGCAGAACAGCTCAGGGCGTATTCCCAGATACTGGAGACACCATTCCATGTTCTCTACAGCACGGAGGAAGTGCTTGAAAATCTGGAAATATACAGGGATTACGATTATGTATTTATTGATACCATAGGTCATTCCCACCGGAATGAGGAGCTTAAGAAGAATAACCTGGAGCTTGTGTCCGCACTTAAGGAAGTCGGTAATGCAGAGGTTTATCTTGTAGTATCTGCTACTACGAAATATCGGGATCTTGTGGAGGTGGCAGATGCCTATAAGGAGATAGGGGATTACAGGCTGATCTTTACAAAGCTGGACGAAACAGATGCGCTGGGGAATCTCCTGAATCTCCATATGCATACGGGAGCCCCCATGAGCTATATAACCAACGGACAGAATGTTCCGGATGATATTGATATATTTGATGCGCAGGAAACGGTAAAAAAATTATTAGGCGGAAATTAAATGGCAGACCAGGCGGAACAGTTAAGAAATATGGTCAGGGCAAACGGCGGTGCGGCAGCGCAGCGTCCTTTGGCCCGGGTTATAACGGTCACCAGCGGTAAAGGCGGCGTGGGTAAGTCCAACACGTCCATAAACCTCGCCGTGCAGTTCCAGAATATGGGTAAGCGGGTGATAATCCTTGATGCCGATTTCGGTCTGGCTAATATAGAGATAATGTTCGGTACGGTTCCGGAGCACAATCTAAGTGACCTGATCTACCAGAATATGAATATTAAAGATGTCATAACCTGGGGGCCGGGAGGCGTGGGATTTATCTCGGGTGGGTCCGGCATAGCGGGCCTGTCTAATTTGGGCAGGGAATACTTAACGCTCATAATCAGGAATCTGGCTGAACTCGATGCCATAGCGGATGTCATAATAATAGACACGGGTGCAGGAATATCAGATGCGGTGCTGGAGTTCTTAGTTGCAAGCGGTGAGATCATACTTGTGACCACACCGGAACCCACATCAATAACGGATTCCTATTCGTTACTGAAGGCACTTAACAGACACCCGAGGTTTTCCAAGGAAAATTCAAAGATAAAGGTCATATCGAACAGGGTGGACAGAATGGCGGACGGTGAGATTCTGTTCAACAAGCTGAACGTGGTCGTAGCCCGCTATTTAGGCGTTCCGCTTGAATATCTGGGAGCGGTCCCGCAGGATAAGATGCTGGCCGCAGCCGTGATGCAGCAGAAGCCGGTTTCCCTGGCACATCCTAATGCGGAGTCTGCAAAGGCATACAGGATGATCGCTGAGAAGCTTGAAGGACTTGAAACAACAGGAAATGTAAAGAAGAGAGGGATGGCCGCATTTTTCTCGCATATTGTGGTCAATAAGAAAAACGTATGAACATAACAGATATCATGGAACCCGGCAGGCGTGTGGATATTGAGAAGCTTGGAAACTACGCCGGCAATGACGAACTTAAAAAAATCTCTTACATAACAAAGGTATATGATATACCGGACGATGATACGATAGAGATAGTGATGCCAATGGATCATGGCAAGATGATAGTCCTTGACGTGGGGGATGAGTACAAGCTTTTCCTTTATGCAAAGAAGGGACTCTATTCCTGCGAGACAGAGGTAATAGACAGGCGCAATGATGCGAATGTTTCCGTTGCGGTGCTGGCAATAAACACAGATGTGGTGAAGGTACAGAGGCGTGAGTTTTTCAGGTTTGACTGCATAATGGGAATGACGGCAAGAGAACTGGATGCGCCTGAAGCTCAGAATTATATGAATACTCATGTGCTGAATACCTTGGTGGATCCGACGGAAAAGTGCGTTATCATGGATATAAGCGGAGGCGGTATGAAATTTGTATCGGCTGCCCACTTTAAGAAGGGCGGGCTCGTGCATGTCAGATTCATAATGAATGTCCGCGGTGAGAATAAAAAGTATGATGTAGTAGTACGGCTGCTTTATGTGGATCCCTCAGCTGCAAATCCCAGGAATACCGAGTACAGGGGAGAATTTCTCTTTCTTGACGGCGGGGATCGGGAAGACATAATTAAGTTTATTTTTGACGAGCAGCGCAAAGCAAGGAGACATCAGACAGGAAGCTGATATCTGCTTAGGCAGATTCTCTTAATTGGACTTGCAAAATCGGTAGAAAGGGGAAAAATGGCTAAAAAAATTCTGTTTATTGATGACTCTGCACTCATGAGAAGAATGCTTTGTGATATAATAAACTCCGACAGCAGATTTCATGTCGAAGCTACCGCAAAGGATGGCCTTGAGGCACTGGAAATCCTGAAGACAAACAGGTTTGACGGGATAGTGACCGACATAAATATGCCCAGGATGAATGGCCTGGATTTCCTCAGGGAGCTTGAAAAGCTGAAGAGGGATGAAAGGGTCATGGTGCTTTCTTCGGCGACTGCAGAAGGTGCAAAGACCACCATGGAAGCACTGGAGCTGGGGGCTGTTGATTTCATACAGAAACCGCAGGGCGCCTTTGTGATGAACAATAAGGAATTTCTCCAGCGCTTTTTTGACACCCTTGAAGCTGTTGTTTATTCAAACAGAGCGTCAAGAACAGTAAAGCATATGGGAAGTGTGCCGGCTCAGCCGGTGATAAAGACGAATCCTGTAAAATCCGGCCGGGTAGCAGTGGGCACTAAGATAGTAGCTATAGCAAGCTCTACCGGCGGCCCTAAAGCACTGCAACAGGTTATTCCGAGGATTCCGGCCAATATAGATGCACCTATAGTTCTGGTACAGCATATGCCCGTAGGATTTACCAAGTCCCTGGCAGACCGGCTGAATTCATCCAGCGAGGTTACCGTTACAGAAGCTGTTGAGGGTGAATTCCTGGAAAAGGGGCATGTGTATATTGCCAGAGCCGGAATGCATATGAAATGTGAAGATTGTCACGGACGTACGAGGATAGTATATTCTGACGAACCGAACAGGGAGGGAGTAAAGCCCTGTGCCAATTATATGTATGAATCCCTTGCGGAGACGAGCTGGCAGACTGTAGTCTGCGTGGTACTTACAGGGATGGGAAAGGATGGCACGGAAGGTATTAAGCGGCTGCATGAAAAGAAGGACACATTCATAATTGCAGAAGATGCAAAGGACTGTGTCGTTAACGGGATGCCCGGAAGCATAGTCGCAACAGGTTTGGTGAATCAGGTCGCAGGCCTGGATCATATAGCAACAGAAATCCTAACGAAAGTGGGGGTACGATGAAATGGATGTAAGCCAATATCTTGACATTTTCCTTGACGAGAGCAGGGAACATCTCCAGAATCTTAATACCAATGTGTTAGCTCTGGAGCAGGACTCAGAAAACATGGACACGATCAACGAGATCTTCCGTACTGCACATACCTTAAAGGGTATGGCCGGGACCATGGGGTACAAGCGCATGCAGAACCTTACGCATGATATGGAGAACGTCTTCTCTGAAGTGCGTGACGGCAACATCAAAGTAACATCGAGCATGGTGGATACGCTTTTCCAGTGCCTTGATGCACTTGAAGAGTATGTAACGACCATTCAGGAGACATCCGATGAAGGTGATAATGACAATCAGCCTATCATCAATGCACTGAATGCATGTCTTGATGCTAAGGGCGGCGAGGCACCCAAAGAGGAAAGCGCAAAGAAATCCAAGAAGGGCGGAAAGAAGGCCAAGGAAGCAGCTGCTGAGGAGAAGACAGAGACGGCTTCGGCTGAGGTTCCTTCAATCGAGCTTAATGAGGACGAGCAGAAGGCCGTTGAAGATGCAATGCTTGCAAATAAGAAGCTGTACAGTGTTCTGGTTAAAGTTCAGGAAAACTGCCTGCTTAAGGCTGCAAGAGCATTCCTCGTTTTTAAGGCTATCGAAGAATTCGGCGAAGTGGTTGCGGCAAATCCTTCAACCCAGGATATAGAAGATGAAAACTTTGAGTTTGAGTTCAAGGTTCTCATATCTTCAGACGGAGAGCTTGCTCCTATAATAGCTGCCATCAAGAGTGTATCCGAGATTGCGGATGCATATGGCGGTGTATTTGAGGGCAGTTCATCAGACAGCGGTAAGGCTGAAGAAGCTTCAGAGCCTGAGACGGCAGCGCCTGCTGAAAAGGAGCCGGAAGCGAAGAAGGAAGAAGCGCATGAGGCAAAGACTACGGAAGTGGCGAAGGCTGAAAGTGCGGCACCTGCAAAGAGCGGCGGAAGTGCACCGGCTAAGAAAGCGGCAGGGAAGCCTGCAGTAAACAGGACTGTACGTGTTGATATAGAAAAGCTTGATTCACTGATGAACCTTGTCAGCGAGCTTATCATTGCCAAAAATTCGCTTGTTAGTTCGGCAACAAGCCTGGGCAGCAATAACAGTCAGCTTAATGACCATATTGAATATCTTGAAAGTGTGACCACAAACCTTCATGAGTCCGTGATGAAGGTTCGAATGGTACCTATTGAGTCTGTTGTTACCAAGTTCCCTCGTATGATCAGGGATCTTTCCAAGAAACTCAACAAACCCATAGAGCTGTATATGACCGGTGAAGAGACTGAGCTTGACCGTACGGTGGTTGATGAGATCGGTGATCCTCTGATGCATCTTCTGAGAAACTCTGCCGATCACGGTATAGAATCGCCTGAAGAGCGTGCAAACAGGGGCAAGCCTGAGGTTGGCTCGATTTATCTGGATGCATATCAGGACGGTAACAATGTTGTCATCGAGGTTAAGGACGATGGTAACGGTATAGATGTTGATGCAGTCAGAAAGAAAGCCGTAGAACGCGGCGTAATGACAGAAGATCAGGCAGCAGCCGCTGATGATAATGAGATAATCAATCTTCTGTTCATGCCCAGCTTTTCAACTGCTAAGCAGGTTACGGATGTATCAGGAAGAGGTGTTGGTCTCGATGTTGTTAAGAGCAAGATCGAATCACTTTCCGGCGAGGTTGATGTAAAGACCAAGCTGGGTGAGGGTTCAACATTCAGCATCAGGCTTCCTCTTACGCTGGCTATCATACAGGCACTCATGGTTGTAGTGGGCAATGAAAAGTATGCTATGGCTTTGGGCGGAATACAGACCATCGAAGACATTAATCCTGCTGATATAAAGACCGTACAGGGCAGGGAAGTTATCAATCTCCGTGGCAACGTCATCCCTCTTATCAGGCTTGATCAGGTTGTCGGCGTTGAATCCACCCGTTCGGCGGATGAGAATATGGTAGTGGTAATCGCCAGAAAGGGTGACAAGCTTGCAGGTTTTGTTGTTGACGAACTTATCGGTCAGCAGGAAATCGTTATCAAGTCCATGGGCAAGTATATCAACAAGTGTAAATTCATCAGTGGTGCCACGATTCTCGGTGACGGTGAGATAGCACTCATTATTGATGCGAACGCATTGATCTAAGGGGGACCGGAAAATGGAAAATGAATTAGCAATCAGCAAGGCAGGATTTGAGGAAAACAGTGTTGTTACAACAACGCAGTATATCGTGATCTCACTGGGAACAGAGCAGTATGGTATAGATATCAAGTATATCGACAATATCGTACGCATGCAGCAGATTACAAGAGTTCCGCAGGTTTCACCGTACTGGAAAGGTGTAATAAATCTGCGAGGTGAAGTAATACCTGTAATGAGCCTCAGGGTGAAGATGGGTCTGGAGAAAGATGTTGAGACTAAGAATTCCAGGATCATCATCATAAAACAGGATCAGCATGAGCCAATAGGAGTTATGGTCGATTCTGTAAAGGAAGTCGTTACTTTGAGCTCAAATCAGGTTGAAAAGGTGACCGGTGAGGCAAAGGAAGACGGATATGTTTCCGGTATAGGAAAGCAGGAAACAGGTCTGATATCGCTTCTGGATATCGAGCAGGTAATGCAGGATATGTGAGTTTGTAATGGCTGTTCAGAACCATAATCGGTTCTGAATGGCTGTTGCTGTTACAGGATGTGAGGACTCAGGGTTTAGAAGGGGTTAACAATATGTCTGAAATAAGCGTTGATGAGATATCAAGTCAGTATTTTGATGTGCTCAAGGAAATCGGAAATATAGGTGCAGGTAACGCTACCACAGCACTCTCATCCATGCTGGGTGAAAAGGTCGATATGGCAGTTCCAAAGGTTCGCCTTATGGAATTTAAGGATGTCGGGACGACCATGGGCGGTGAGGAGCAGATAGTTGCCGGCATATATCTGGTGGTGGATGGAGATATTCATGGCAGTATCATGTTCGTACAACGCAAAGAATCTGCCAAGACCATGATCAGCAAGCTTATGGGTATGCCGTCTGAACAACCGGATGAATTTTCCGAGATGGAGTTATCAGCCCTTAAGGAAATAGGAAATATAATCACAGGGGCGTATCTTAATTCACTTGCCACGCTTACTAATCTTACTATTTTCCCTTCGGTACCTGATGTTTGTATCGATATGGCAGGAGCAATCCTTTCTGTGCCGGCTATCGAGTTCGGTACTATTGCAGACAAGCTTTTGCTTATTGAAACTGATTTTACTGATGATGAAGATATGTCCGGTTTCTTTATACTTGTTCCGGATGCAGAGTCGTATGAAAAGATACTTAAAGCACTTGGAGTGATGTGATATGGCGGAGACTATTAAAGTCGGAATTGCTGATCTGAATGTATGTACACCACCAAATCTTATCACTACAATAGGTTTGGGTAGTTGTGTAGGAATAGCAATCAGGGATAAGACTACCAAGGTCGGTGGTCTGGTGCATGTTATGCTTCCAAGTTCTCAGGAAGTAAAGAGTAATTCAAATGTGGCAAAATTTGCGGATACAGGCATACCGGAGTTGGTAAGCAGGCTTGAGAAGATGGGGGCCTCCCGTACCAGGATGGTTGCCAAGATAGCCGGTGGTGCAAAGATGTTTGCTTTCCAGTCAAAGACTGAACTTGCTGCCGTCGGCGAACGCAATGTGGAAGCTACCAAGAAAGCTTTGGCTGCCCTTCGCATTCCTATAATCGCAGAGGACACGGGTGAGAATTACGGGCGGACAGTTACCTTTAATCCGGAAACCGGTGATTATGAGATAAAGGCAGTAGGGAAGCCTGTTAAGGTGATATGAGTTCAGATAATTCCGGAAAAAAGAATAACTTAAAAACTAAAAATCTGCCACCATTGTTTATGATGTGCGGTGGGTGTGTTGCACTTGTCATATGTCTTGTGCAGAAACAGCCGCTGCTTACATTATTGGTGGTTCTTTTTATTACTTTACTTGTTTTTGCAATACTTGGGACCATAGTAAAGTCTATAGTCGATCAGTTTAATATGACGATGAGGTACTCGGATTATTTTGAAGACCCCGGAGATCTTGTCGAGAAGCGGACTATGGATGATATTTAAATCGTAACCGGAAGAAACTGCAGGTTTTGACCGGTTACTTTAAATAACGCTCTGCAGGAGTTTGATGATATGGATGAAGCTGCAAGAGAACGCCTATGGATGGATTATTCAAGGCTTCATACACAGGAGATAAGGGACAGTCTGATAGTCGAGTATGCCCCTTTGGTTAAAGTCGTTGCAGGACGGCTTTGCATGTATCTCGGCAGTAACGTCGAATATGATGATCTGGTGGGATTCGGGGTGTTCGGTCTCATAGATGCGATAGAAAAATTCGACACCAGGAAGAATATAAAATTTGAGACCTATGCATCTCTTCGTATAAGGGGAGAGATCATCGATCAGATCAGGAAAAGTGACTGGATTCCAAGGACTATAAGGCAGAAGCAGAAACAGCTTGATGCCGTTATGAAGGATATTGAAGCTAAGACCGGCAGACAGGCTACTGACGAAGAGATTGCCGAAGCTCTGGGAATTTCAGCGGATGAGCTGGTAAACTGGCAGTCGCAGATGAATCTGACCAATGTGGTATCCCTGGACGAATTCGTGGACGCCGGAATGGAAATAAGCGATGCCAACAGTTACAGCAGACGATATACTTCTCCTGAGGAGAATATGGAGCGCTCCGAGCTTAAAAGCATGCTGGAGGAAGCTATCGATCAGCTTACGGAAAAGGAACGCAGTGTCATACTTTTTTACTACTACGAGGATCTTACAGTTAAAGAAATCGCACAGGTAATGGAAGTAACGGAATCAAGGGTTTCCCAGCTCCATACCAAGGCGTTGCAGAAAATGAAGAAGGTAATGGGCGAGTACGTTGGAATACTTGCACAGCTTGCATGATGATCATTGGGGGTGTTTATGAACGGATATTTTAAGGTTTTGTCGGATCCAAAAGGTACTTTTTTACAGCTATTTGCACCTACGGACGGCGGAGAGGCTGTTCAGCTCAAGGAAATAATTCAATATCTGAATGAAAAGAAGATTTCATTTGATCTGAAGCAGCTTAATGACGGCGTTGCTTCGGCTTCTTTCGATAAGCCGATTTTTTTATCTCCGGCAAAGCTTCTGCCTTTATCTGAAAGCTGTAGCGTTACCATTGCAGAGGATGGCATGTCCGCAAAGGCGAGATTTTATCCTGCCGCTACCAATGGGCGTGAATTGAATGCGGAAGATATAAGAAGCAGCTGCAGACTGGCCGGAATCAGATTCGGAATAGATGAAGATGTGATAGCCGGGTATATCGGAAATAAGCAGTACTGTACGGATTACATTGTGGCGAAAGGAAAGCCTGTAGAGGAAGGTACGGATGCCGTAATAGAATATTTTTTCAATACGGATAATAAGATCAGGCCTACACTTAAGGAAGACGGAACGGTTGATTTCTTCAACCTCAATCTTGTAAATCACTGCAAAAAGGGGGATGTGCTGGCAAAGCTTACGCCGGCTGTAAAAGGAAATGCCGGCATGTCTGTAAGGGGCGATAAGGTTTTGCCCAGGGAAGTGAAAGTTACAAGCTTACAGTATGGGCTTAATATTGACATAAGTGAAGATAAGTGTACAATAACTTCGCAGGTCGACGGACATGTGTCTCTGACAGGAAATAAGGTATTTGTCTCGGATGTGCTGACTGTTACCAATGTGGACAATTCCACAGGTAATATTGAATATGACGGTACTGTGGTCGTAATGGGCAATGTGAATACAAATTTCAGTGTCAAGGCAAAAGGCGATGTTGAGGTAAAAGGTGCTGTTGAAGGCGCATATATAGAATCCGGCGGCAACATCTTTCTTACCAGGGGCATAAATGGAATGGGGCGTGCCAAGATCGTGGCAGGCGGAAATATCGTAGCCAAGTTCATTGAGAACAGTACTGCTACAGCAGCTGGCTATATTGATGCAGATGCTATTCTTCATTCCAATATAAGCGCAGGGACAGAAGTTCATGTCATGAGCAAAAAGGGCTTTATTGTAGGGGGTACGGTACAGGCGACTTCCAAGGTCTGTGCTAAAACTCTTGGATCGGCCATGGGTGCAGATACCAAGGTTACCGTGGGGATGGATACGAGGATTTCCGCGCGCATAGCAGAGCTGAATAAGGAAATCGGCGATATACAGAAGAATATGAAGACGATGCTTCCGGTACTTGATGCGGCCAAGAAGAAGCTTGCCAATGGGATCAAGATGACTCCGGATCAGGTGAAGAATGTTCAGCAGCTCGCGATAACCGTCAAGGCGCTGCAGCAGAAGCTGGAAGCTGATACAAAGGAGCTGGAGGAACTTAAGGGAACTGCAACGGATAATTCAAAGGCTACTGTAGAGGTGACCGGCGAGGTGTATCCGGGGACTATAATAGCTATATCCGATCTGTCAATGATAGTGAAGAGTACATACAAATACTGCCGATTCGTTGTGGAAAAGGGAGATGTGAAGATGGCTGCACTTTGATCATGAATGTTCTTACGGAGGAGACATATGGCTATAGGAATGGTGGAAATGCAGGGGAGCATCCCCAGAGTACAGGATTTTCAGACACAGCAGCAGTTTGAGAATGACAAGGGTGCCATTTACCAGTCTCAGCAGCATGTTGAAGGCGAAAAACAGATAGAGCAGAACAGCACAAATGTGCACGAAAAGGAAGATGCAAATGCGGAGACTGAGGCTGACGGAAAGCAGCGGGGTGGTTACGCAGGTGACGGCGGTAAACGCCGCAGGGAAAACGAAAAAGAAGCTAAACCCCGTGACCGGGTAGTCGTTAAGGGCCGGGGGGGCTTTGATATAAAGATTTAATAAGTAAAACGGCTCGGAGAAGTCACATTCGTGATTTCTCTTCATGGAGGTAAAAATGACAGCGTTTGAAATAGTGCTGCTGACGACAGGTGTTATTGCTTTCGTCATCAGCTTCTTTATTCCGGAGGGTAAAGGTAAAGAAGCAAGCCTGGATGAGGAAAAACTACAGGAGATCATAGATGAAAAGGTGAATAACGCAAAGCGCCGCATTGATGATCTTACAGAAGAAAATGTGAACTATTCCATGGAAAAATCGGAAAGAGCCCTGGAAAAGATCACAAACGAAAAGATACTTGCTGTGGGGGACTATTCGGATTCTATAATGAACGATCTGAATAAAACCCATCAGGAAGTAGTTTTTCTGTCTGATATGCTGGACAAGAATAAGGGGGACCTTACGAAGCTTCTGCTGGAAACAGACAAGATTTCCAAGGAAGCATCAAGGGCTGCGAATGATGCTTACAATCTGGCGTCAAATGCGGAGAAACTTTCAGAGAATGCTATGGAGACCGCAAAGAAGGCTGAAACCCAGGCTATGGTGGCTGAGGATAAGATGCTCGAGGCAAGACGTATGCTTATTGAGGGTGATCCGGATAGGACAGCGTCAGGTTATGATGTCTTAGCAGCATCCGTAGATGCTGCCGGGGAGAAATCAGATACAGACGGAAGTCAGAACACAGAGGCTCCTGTTGCAGACGATTTATCGCAGAATGTTCCGACTGATGAAAAAGGATCGGATGAAAGTGTTGTTTCACGGGCAAGAAAGGCTGTTGCGAGGAAGACCGCAAGGTCTGCCGGCCGTAGAAAAAAAACTGTAGAAGAGACAGACAATGTTTCTGCTGATGACAGGGAGATGGATAATGCTGAAGGAGCAGGTGAGGATTATCCTTCAGATGAAGATGATGACAGTTTTGACAATGCCCAGATGACTCTTCTCGATATGGGGGATCTGACAGAAGAAAGGGATATGTCTGAGTTTAAGGCTGAGCTGGAAAAAGAGGCTGCTGCGGACAGGCAGCGTGTCAGCAGAAGGAATGTTCGAAGGAGCAAGAAGAATTCAGGGGAAGAACGGATAAGTCTCAGATTCAATGATTCGGAGGATATGCCTGAGAATAATAACGAGCGTATCCTTGCCATGCATAAAATGGGAAGATCAAATGTGGCAATCGCAAAGGATTTAGGACTGGGGATCGGTGAGGTCAAGCTGGTGATAGATCTTTATGAAAGTATGCTTTGACCGGGGTGGTTTTGAATGAAACTTAGATATTATATAAGAGGTTTGGGAATCGGAATGGCAGTAACTGCGCTGATACTGCATTTTTCTGGGGCATCGGCAGCACCCTTGTCTGATGCTGAGATAATGCGGCGTGCAGAAGAACTGGGAATGGTAAAAAGTGTAACGCTTTCGGAGCTGGGGCAGGGGACATCTGATAACGAAGGCAATGGACAGAATGAGGGAAAGGGTACTGTGTCAGAAGGCGGGATTCCCGGTGATGCGTCTGTAAGCGCCGGTAATATAAGCGGCAATGAAGCTTTGATTTCTGAGACTGTAAGTTCGGACAGCGTAAGTGATGATGGTACTGATCCGGCAGAATCTGCGACAGCTGAACCGACACAGACTGCAACTGCAACACCTGAGCCTACGGCTACACTTCATCCGACAGCAACTACCAGGCCTACAGCCACGGCAACACCGACTCCTACGGTAAAGCCTGCAGCTACACCTACGCCAACGCCTACAGATAAGCCTACGGCAACGCCTACACCCACAGCTACACCGACGAGTAAGCCAACAGCTACTCCTACAGCTACAGCCACTCCTACAGCTAAACCTACGGCCACACCAACACCTACTACCAAGCCTACGGCTACGCCGACGCCAACAGATAAGCCTACAGCAACGCCCACACCTACACCTGCCGGCAGCAGTACTAATGATGGTTCCGTGATAGTGAATATCACTTCAGGGGAAGATTCCTACCAGGTGGCAAAAGCGCTCATGTCATTGGGGGCTGTGGAGTCAGCTGCAGAGTTTGACGAATATCTCTGTGCGAACAATTATGATAAGCATATCCGTGCAGGACGCCATACTATACCTAAGGGAGCGGATTACAAGACCATTGCAGAGGTAATAACCAGTGCCGGTGAGTAGAAAAAATGATATCAGTTTGACATATTTCTGATATACATAGATGCAAGTAATAAAAAGACCCGCATTTGTTTTATAGCAAGATTATACTATGCCAGTGCCGCAGTGATAATGGCCATTGAATATACCTCTATGGCGTTGCATCCTCTGGACAGGTCATTGATGGGAGAGTTGAGTCCAAGGAGTATCGGACCGTATGCATCGAATCGTCCAAGTCGCTGTGCTATCTTGTAGCCGATATTTCCGGCATTGATATTAGGGAATATAAATGTATTTGCCTGTCCGGGAGTGACGCCTTTGCTTTTGCGCAATTCCACTAAAGCTTCTGTCATCTCATTTGTCCCCTCATAATTGCAGGGATCTATTATCTTTGCTCCACGAATGTTAAAGCCCGTATCCTCAGCACTTTTGTATATTTCCTCCGGATTTCCTACCAGAATGGGCTTTAAGAAATTGCTTACCCCCTCATTTATCTTTTGTGTGATATCAGATATCTGTTATAATGTATCTGTTTTATGACAATGTTGAATGCGTAAAACGGAGCCAACATTTGCTATAATATTTTAACATATATAACAGGTTGGATTATGTTTTTTTCTGTTAGAAACTAAAACTTCCCACATATAGTCTGTGGAAAGAGAACGACGACTCGCATATGCACCGGAACCGATGCAACGC
>DGSK01000007.1:0-5316 GCA_002393955.1 Lachnospiraceae bacterium UBA4364
GCGTTCGGGACGCAGAGGTCGCAGGTTCAAATCCTGTTGCGCCGATTCAGTATTTTCAAGGGTTTCAGGGTTTGAAGCCCTATTTTTTTCCTGAAATATCTAAGAAGTATCTACAGTTCTTCTTTCATTTTTCTCACAAGAAATATGCCAAGAACAATCATTGCGGCTAAAAGCAATAAGCCGTCCAACGGCCATGCTATAAATAAAAACATGTACTCAGGGGCGTTCGGGAAGTAAAATTTGTTGCCACCACAGAAATATTATTCCATTCTATCGTCCAGTTCTTTATCCATCACATCTTTAAGAATTTTTTCTGCATCTGCACCCGCGATATCCAAACCGGTTGCCTTGATCTGCCTTATATGTTCTATACCATAAAAATTCTGTGCCAGGGCTTTGATATATCCATATCCGAATTCCTCCGGGCAATAATTTCCCCCCGCAGTCGTAATATAACACAACTCCTTCGCCTTACACAGTCCTCTGGGATAGCCTTCCGGGGTATACTCAAATGTAATCCCCCGAACATTAATGTGCTCAAAATACTGCTTTAACGCTGCAGGAAAAGACAGATCCCAATAAGGCGCCGCTATAACAATGCTGTCCGCTTCAGCAAACTGCCTTGCAAGCGTAAACATTCCATCCGAAAATCTGCCATTGGCAATCAGGTCATCCCTTTTCCTCAAATATGCCTCATCCGTCACGGGCAATTCTGCATTTTCCAGCTTCACTTCCGTAACCGGTTCATTTTTTTTAGAAAGATAAGCATCTGCTATCCTCTTTGTTCTAGATTTTTCTCTTACACAGGCATTGATATAAAGTATCATGCTCCACCTCGACTTTCTGCAAATTAAATGCAATCCGATGTATCACTTACTGTCTGAACAGAGCGAAGGTTCTTCTCTTTTTCAAAGAAAGCTCTCTTTATCCGCTCATATTCCTCATCCGTGCATATCTTTTTGCACGTGGGTTCAAAAGACTTCGTAACTTCAAAGCATTCCTTCATATTGTCACAGGGGTACTCATCACACTCCGCACAGGTCTTTATTCTTCTTTCTTCACAGCATTTTACAACATGGTACCTGCACCAGTTCTCCGTTTTGCACCCTGTGCATGATATCTCTTCATTAGTCACAACATGGTCACGATATCCTATCTTAAACCACAGCTCTGCAGTATGATGAAGCTCTTCCTCTGTTTTCTCATAAGGATGTGCTATATATCTGGGACAGGATGCGCAATCATTTCCGCACGCCGCCAGCACTTTTACCTCCCGCCTCTCCTGCATTGTCTTTATATCCAACTTCCATCACCTCAGCATCTTCAATTCACATATCCGATCAGCTCGTTATTCATTTTATCACAATCCGTATATCGTTCATATTACAGCAAACGACAAAACAATGCCGAAAAAACTCTTTTCATTATAGAACATTTGTTCTATAATATAATAAATCAATGAGGACAATGCTATGGAAGAGCCTAATTATTATGCAAACAACAAATCAATACGGAGAAAAGTGGACGTGATATGCCTTCACACCAAAGAGGGAAAAATCAAACCCATGCGAATCCGTCTGATAGATGAGGACGGCCTGCCGCAGATATTTGACATCAAGGGTTACCTGGATCATTCACACCACGGATCACGCACGATGCCGGATGGGATGTGCGTTACTGACGAGACGCTTATATATGAATGCAAAATTTCGGTGATCAGCCGCGAGCGTATAATCATGCTCTACTACAACCGGCGTGATGACGGCTGGACTATGACTGATTAGGCCTGCGTACAGATAAACAGTCAGGCTACACTATCCTTATACCTCTTCAACAAACATTCCCGTTAGCTTCGGAACATCAAAGCGTCTCATAAAAAGATCGCACTTACAGAGGAAAGCATAGAACACGTGCCTGCCACGTCCTGACAGGGACTCATAATTGCCCTGACCTTTTGCAAGGATCACGTCTGCCCCATCGAGCGCATTCCTTGCAACCTGCGGCATCATGTCGTAGATTGTTCCTGCTACGGCCTCTCCGTTACTAATGATCTCTGCTATTTTATCAAGCCCAACGTAACGAGCATCTTCCTCAGTAGCGTCATTTAGTACTTCCCTGCCACGTACAAGAACCTTCACATTAATATCGGGAAACCTTTTCTGCAGCTGCTCTATCATCAGCTTATCCAATACTATTTCTCCGCAATTGTCACATATGAGAAGAAATGAGCTGCCCTTTTCACACTCCCTTAAGAATGCTTCATAAACCGGAACATCCCTCTCCTGCATACCGGTATCTTTAAAAAGCGTCATAAACTCATTCTGATCCACCCGGTCCATGGCCCCGAAATCAATGTAGTTTCCGATCCTTGACATGATAAGAGCCTTCGCCAGCGGATCAGCCGACGCCTCTATCTCGCAGCGAAGATCATTTTCCATACCAAGCACCAGATCATTATATTTTTTCTTTATATCCTTATAGTCAGCGGTCTTGCCGAAGAGCTCCTCGTGTACTTTATTAAACCGGAATACCATATAAGGACTGGTATCATCCTCACTCCTATTATCAAGCAGTTCCTTTATCTTTGCGAGATACTCCTCATTATCGGTTTTATTCCTCTGTCTGTCATACAGACACTTGGCACAGCTTTCAGATATACGCACTCGCAGTTTCTCCTTTCCTCCGGACCAAAGCCCTCAGTATTCAGGCTTTTTCTATAAACATTTCCATATCCGTACAGTTCCAGATACCTATCGGCATTTTGCATTCCCTGACGGCATATGCCTTAAATCCAACTGATTCATAACAGCGTCTTGCGCTTTCGTTATTTTCAAACACTCCCAAATCAATCCTTGCCACATTCAGATTCTTCTTTACATACTCAATCCCCAGCCGAAGCATTTCTTTTCCGTATCCCCTGCCCCTAATCTCAGGACTTACTATCACGAACCCAAATCGGACAGTACTGTCATCATTATCGCGCGGATATCTTATAATAAAATGGCCGATCACATTTCCATTACCATCTGCTGCTGTGAGGGGAATAAACCGTCCTGCCTCAAGCTGCGGAATGTAATTTTCATTTATGTCATCTCCTGACAATGGATACTTATTAAATCTGTCAGCAGACCACCTGTATAGCTCCTCCTCTGATCGGATCCAGCCGGCAATACTCTGTGCGTCTTCTTTTTTGTACTCTCTAAGAATCATAGCCCATAGCCCTTTCTCTCAGGATCTCCTGGTAAAGTAACAGTGCAGGATTACCACGATCTTATTATACCATAACAAAAATCCATAATTCGGAATCCGGAGAAATCTGTTGCGAACATATACCCCCGCATATATAATGTTCCTGTTAAATTGAGACTATAACTACATACTGATAGCAGGTTATTATTCATATGGACAAAAAACTGATATCCGTTTTCGAATGGCTTAATATTTTATTCATGGGAACTGTTCTTATTGTTTCCGTGACCGGAACATATCACCATATAGCCTGGTGCAAAGTTTCATTCGTTTCGCTTCTCTGGTTTGTCTGCTTTCTTTTTACTTTTTTAATTTTAAAAAAATCCGAAGCATTTCTTACAAAGCATAAGACAATCCTTTTGAGTGCATATCTCATTCTGCTTTTTGCCGTCCTTTCAGTCGCTTCAATATTATTTGCCAATCCTCCAACCAATGACTACGGAGAAGTATATGAAAGCTCATTGGATCTCATATCCGGCAAAGAAGTCAGCTGGGATTATTTCGCCATGTTCAAGAATAATTATCTGCTTCTGTTATTGCTTGCACTGATAAGACTCCCCGCATATCTTGCAGGTTTTGACGGCTCATGTTCGATTATTATTTTTTCGGTTCTGTGCGCAACAATAACAGCCCTCCTTATTTTTAAAGTAATGGAACACTTCCGTTTTCCGGTATATGTATGCTTTCTGGCATTAGTGGTCTACGCCCTTTTTTTACCATTATACGGCTGCACCTATGCCTTCTATTCCGACCAGGCTACTATTATGCTCACAGTTCTTCCCATCTATCTCATTGTATCTGATTCCGGCAGCCACAAATGGTTATCCATTGTAAAAATCATCCTTGCAGGTTTGTTTGCATGCACGGCTTTCTGGCTGAAGCCCACTGCAGTGATACCTGTAATAGCTTTTACAATAGTGAAACTTCTTACAGCATTTAATCGTCGTACACTTCAGGGAATTCTCATATACTGCTGTGCTTTTGTATGTTTTTTTGTTGTATACGAACTGATATGGCGTGCCTCACCGGCTTCTAAAATGACAGATATGCATGTACCCATAATACACTGGATTGCCCTTGGCTCACACGGCCACGGCGACTGGGGTGACAATGCCGACTATGCCTATGAGCTTCTTTCAATACCCGGTATAGAAAGTAAAAATGAATTTGCTTATTCATATTTACGCCGGAACCTTAGTGAAATGTTTTCCGTCACTCACATAGTCAGCAAAATACGACACAACTTTGCCGCAGGTTTCATGGGACTTTCCACATATATATACGTACCGGAGTCACCTGCCTATCCTTTTCTGAGTGCGTACGGAGTTTACGGCGGATATACGATGATGTTATCGACAGGAATGTATTATCTGCTCCTTTTACTTAATATTCTCGGAAGCGTAAATTCTATAATCAGACAGAAGATAGATTGCCATGACAATTTAGGACTTTTTGCCCGCATTTCCCTCTTTGGACTATTCCTCTTCCTTATGTTTTGGGAGGCAAATAACAGACAGCTTTATAACCATATCCCATTGCTGGTGATTACCGGAATGGCTGCATTCACACAATTCTTTGATAAACCTGCAGATATTTTCAATTCATTTTATGTCGTTTCCGTAGATAATTAAAAGAATCTATTGTCCCGGAAACCGAAAAGTTGGATGGCCCCAATGCTTTTCACCGGTTTTTCTCTTGAGAAATACCGATGACCACATGGTTCTCGTCCCTGTTCCTTGTTTGAATGGTACGTAGTACATATGATCTCAGCTCATTCTTAAACATTTTTCTGTATCTGATCTCAAATACTTCGGATGATCCTGCCAGTTTTGAAAGATTATCCTTATCAAGTACGGCGAGCAGTTTTTCGCGGTCCTCATCCACAACATGGTCTTTTATCACACTAATCCCCGTATCATAGAAGGATGAACCGTCACCCGCAAGCTGCAGTTCGCCGTTTAAGCCCGAATAGAATTCCAGATAACAGTCGGACAAAGTGTCTATATTATAGATACGCTCAAAATCATTTGTCAGCGCCTTTGAAATACTTGTATGATTTCTGCGTCC
>DGSK01000007.1:5444-20571 GCA_002393955.1 Lachnospiraceae bacterium UBA4364
TTGAAAAATAAAAGCCCTGAACAATATCACATCCCATCGCCTTCAACGCCAGATACTGTTCCTCGGTCTCGACACCCTCCGCAATAACGGGAACATTCAGATAATCGGCAATGTCTATGATAAGCTCTATCATCCTCATATCCCTGTGCTCACCGAATGCATTCCTTACAAACGACATATCAAGCTTTAATACATCGATGGGCATATTGGAGAGCATACTGAGAGACGAATAGCCCGTACCGAAGTCATCCATCTCGATCCTGAAGCCCATATCCATTCCGCGAAGCTCACTTGCCATCGAAATGAGCTGCTCGGAGTCTCCCGTATACGCGCTCTCGGTGATCTCAAGAATGATGTCATCGCCTGTAAGAGAAAAGCGATCCATTATCTCCTTGAATATCCTCTTCAGATCCGGCATCAGCATATCAATACGCGATACATTTACGGATATCGGAACCGAAAAGCCATAGCTGTCCTTACAGCGTCTGATGTATTCCGCAGTCTCGTTCCATACAAAACGGTCAAGATCCAATATAAGCCCGTGTTCTTCAAGAAGAGGAATGAACAGTCCCGGACTGATCATTCCGAATTCAGGATGCATCCAGCGAACGAGTGCCTCAGCGCTTGACAGTATCGGTTCCTTATGTCGGATATCAAACTTTGGCTGAAAGTATACGGTGAAGTTTTTGTTATCAAGTCCGATCCTGAAATCCTCAAGAAGACGTTCCCTGAATAACATCTCCTTGTGCATCTCTTCGTCGTATTTACCTATAGCATTGGTATAATCGCCCCTGACGCCTTCCGCAGCCATCTTTGCACGGTCAAAGCGCCTTTCGGTGTCCAGGGTCTTGTCAGCGTTATAATATACCCCCAGTCTGAGATGTATGCTTTTGTCGTTGCCCGACGAATCCATACCCTCCGGAATTTCGAGTCCTTCGACAAGATTTGCGCCAAGTCTCTCGAGCACAGCAGAATAATCTTCGATATGAGGCGAATAGATATAGAAAACATCAGCACCGTGGTGACACGAAACACCTCCGAGCTTCCTTGCCTGCTGCCGCACTCTCTCACCTACACGGCGAAGCAGGAGATCACCGTACTCCCTGCCGTATCTCTCGTTTATCATATGGAATCTGTTGATATTGACAACAACGGCATCCATAGGGAGTTCCGGGTAATGCTGGTCAAGCATTTTAACATAACGCAGGAAATAATCCGTATTGAACAGACCGGTAAGGGTATCTCTCTCGGTGGAGTTGATAATGCTCCTGTCCTCCGAGAACTCTATACTTCTATTTATCCTTGCCTTAATGACCTCAGGCACAGGATAGGGCTTTAATATAAAATCTGCCGCACCGAGCTTTAAACATTCCGCTTCGGATTTCTGATCGGATGTCATTACGATGACCGGTATAAATCTCAGCTCCGGATCCTCTTTAAGTCTTCCCAGCAGCTCCACTCCTCCCATCTTCGGCATGTGCAGATCCACAAGGATGAGCGCAATATCTTCTCTGTGTTCAACAAGCTTTTTGAGGGCATCCACTCCGTCTGATGCATACAAAACTTCGTAATCATCCTCGATCATATTACCGATAATCTGTTGGCTGGACCACTCATCATCAACGATCATAACACATCTTCTGACATTAAGGGTGAAATTGTCTTCTGTAAGAGCATCAGGCAGGGCTCCGGCACTCTCTGCACCGGTCCCGTCCTTCTCATCATCTCTTGTTACGGCACCCAGACTCTTAAGGAGTTTCTTTTCCTCATACATCTTCTTGTCTGCCCTGCCAAAGACGCTGTTCAGATCAGGGTCTATATCCGGTATATAATCCGAGATCCCACCCGACACAACAGCACCGCCGCTTGTAATATGATCCTTGGAGCGCTCGTGAAGTATCCACACAAGCTCTCCCCTTACGCTGTAGTCTTTTCCCGAGACGATTATCAGAAACTCATCCCCGCCCACCCTGTATATGGGACTGTGCTGGAATATCTCACTCAGCATTTTGCTGGCAGATATGATGTATTCGTCACCGGCTTTGTGTCCCAATGTATCATTGATCTTTTTAAGTCCGTTTACATCACATACTACGACGGCAAAGCTCCTGACTGTACCTGAGGTGATCATTTCATTCATCTCCTTCTCCCGCGCCAGGTACGCCGCCTTATTTCTGACTCCCGTCATTGAATCGGTGTTAGCCCTCATCTCGCTTTCCAATGACCGTCTTGACATATAGGAGTGGTTCGTCAGCATTACAACAAGAACAAATCCAAACAGGATCATAGTGATAAACACTATCTTTGTTGTGTTCTGCTCCCGTATTTCAAACAGGCTCTCTATAAAAGTATCAATCTCCGTCTCATCTGTCTCAGCCATTCTTTCATAATGCTCCATCACTGCGGCTTTGGTCGAATCATCAGAGGCGATCATAGACTGTTTCATCCAGACAAATGCCACAAATAATACGAGTCCAAGGAGCGCGATCCACACTATGGCCGATGACCCGAAGTGTTTTTCCGTATCGCGCTTCAGTATATGTCTGAAATATACAAAGCCAAGGACACTCCATACCGAAAAAAGCAGAAATGTCTCTTTTGAAATAGTACTTCTTGTAATAATATCGGGAATAAGAAGATAGGCTCCGAATACAGCCATCAGGCACAATCCAATCCTGCCCGCCGTAACCTCCCTCCTATCCCCGGACTGATCTGCCAGTTTAACGGCGGTAGCACATGTAAGGGCATAAATGATCGTAGCGCCTATGGTAGTGACATCAACGATCCATCCGATAGCCGTCCTTCCGACAAACGGGATCAGAAATGATACCGCTCCGACAAAATAGATGGCTTTTTGCGGGATATGGTTTGCGCCGTGCTCCCCAAGCTGCTTCGGCATTATCCCGTCATTTGACAGAGACGAGATCAATCGTCCGAGTGCACTTGTGTTACCGAGAAGACTGGTAATGACAAGAGCCAGAAGGACAACCATCAGGATAAAAACACCTGTACTCCCAAGGTAATGATCCGCAGCGTAGAAAGGAGGAAGCGCCTCTATCCCGCTCAGGTTTTCAATGTCCGCGATGTACTCTGTCCAATTCGAATAGCGTTCCGGATAAGCCGTTACCGACAGCAGCGTTATCATCACATACAGCGCAAGCGTTATCACAAGAGACAGCGTAAATATCCGGTTTATCTTTCGTCTTTCGAATGAAAACTCTTCCGTAAAGTGCGATATGTTTTCAAAACCTATAAATGCCCATGGCGATATAACGGCGATTTCCATAACCTGCTTTACAGCATTGGTATCCTCGATAAAGAACGGTCTGCCGACACTCCGGCCACCGATAATGGCTGCAATAAAGCATACCGCAATCCCAAGTGTGAGTATGCCCACCAGGATGATCATCGCGATATCGACAATGCGGCTGAAATTGGCACATACAAAAGCCGTAAGTGCCATCGCGGCTATCGACAGCAATATCTCACCAACATAAACATCATATCCGAATATAGTATAGAGTTTTCCGAATTTGAACATACTGCCGAGAAAGATGCGTCCAAATAAAGGGAGCGAAGTGATATTCGCCCACAGTATCGCGAGATATGTCATAAGAAGGAACCACGCTGTAAGGAAGCCGTAATCATAGCCAAGCACTTCTTTTGTAAAGCTGTAAGTGCCACCCGCTTCGGGATACATTCTCATCAGATACGCATAGCTTTGGCTGATGATAAACATGACCAGGCCACCAATTACAAGCCCTATAACGCTTCCTGCCGGCCCTGCCTGCGCAAGATATGTATTACATGTAACTACAAGCGCTCCCCATCCTATACTGGTTCCTATCGAAAAAGCCAATGCCGCCGGCATTGACATATGCTTATTAAACTTATTTTCACACATATGACAGATCCTTTTTTGAGTTTTATTTATAGTAAGTGCCAAAATCCTTTTCATTTTGTCGTTTATTGCGCTTACTATGATTTCAGTTATAGCATTACAATGAACAAAACACAATCATTTATTTTGCAGATTACAAACAGCCAGAACTGTGATCAGTATGGCGCCGCAGACGCCATATTTACGACCGATAAAACGTGGGTGAAAAAAGTCCCCTGTTTCATATGATTTTGATGCATTATCAATGGTTATCAGCTTTTCCATAATTCAAAGAATATCACAGATACACCCGGGTGTCCACAAACGTAAAAAGACGGCGAAGCTTTCACTCCGCCGCCCTTCATTTAATTCTTATCCGTGATGCCAAAGCATCATCCTTCGATGGCTATCAGTTTCTTTTCCGGAACCTTAGGCGCTTCTTTCTTAGGTATGCTCAACTGCAATACACCGTTCTCAAATTTCGCCTTGACCTCCTGCTCGGTGATCGCTTCGCCTACATAAAAGCTTCTTGTCATAGAACCTGCGTAGCGCTCCTGACGTATAAGTTTGCCCTTCTTGTCCTTCTCGTCCTTATCCAGACCTTTGGCCGCATTTACACTCAGGTATCCGTTTTCAAGTGAAAGACTGATCTCATCTTTCTTAAAGCCCGGCAGATCTATATCTACCTCATAACCATCATCGTGTTCGCGAACATCCGTCTTCATGACGTTAGCTGCATGCTTGCCATACAGTTTCCTGTCGATGTCGGGTAAATCCATCCCCGGGAAGTCCATCCAGTCGTCTAACAATCTCTCTCCAAAAATACTAGGCAGTAACATAAGTCATCCCTCCTTTTACATAAAAGCTATAAACTATAGGTTTCATGAGCAAGGGGAAGGAGTGTTCAGACCCTCATACCTTTCTGTTCTTCTTTAGGATCTTCTCTATTTCCTTTGTTCTGACTATGTTATACATCCGATTGTTAGCACTGTCAAGAGGTGAGTGCTAATTCTTTTGTGAAGATTTTGTGTCCTTTGATCTTACTGATCCGGGTTTATCATTTTGAGCACCTGATCCCTGCTCTTTAATGCTGTGGTCGCTCCTACTTCCGTAGTACATACGGCCCCGCATCCGTTGCCGAATCTCAGTGCCTCATAAACACTTTCTCCTCTTATAAGCTCGGAAACAAATCCTGCTACAAAATTGTCCCCGGCGCCGGTTGCGTCTACAGCATTGATATTACATGCAGGAAGCCGGTACTCCTTTTCGTCATTTCTGAAATAGCAGCCTTTAGATCCCAGCTTGATGATCACATTCTTCACGCCATGATCCAGAAAAAACTCTGCCATTTCCTCCGGCTTATCCTTATGAGTGTAATAAGCGGCCTCATCTTCGTTCGGCGTGATATAATCGATAAACGGAAGACTGTCCTTTATATCCTCAAGAGTCAGCGGATTAAAATTCGGAAGCTTGGTATCAGCGAAGATAAGCACACCGGCTTCCTTAGCCTTACCCAATACCTTATAAATGATCAAAGGATCATTAAACGGTGCACGAAAAAGCGATCCAAGAATAACAGCCCCGGTATCCTTTAAGCTATCCGTATATAGCTCCGGATGAAAATTATAACTGTGCGCATTATTGGTGATCGATCTTCGCGTACCGTCATCATTTACAAACATGGTTGTGACAGGAGTAGGATGGTCTTTTTCCCTGATCACATAAGACGTGTCTACACCAAATCCGCGTAAAGAATTCAGGATCATATCACCGGCCGTATCTTCCCCCAGAAAGCACATAATGCCTGTCTTCATTCCCAGTTTAACGGCTGTTGCAGCCTCATTCACCGCTTCCCCGCCCACATTCAGGGTACCGGATACAGCCCTGTACCCCGTTGCGGAAACGGGTTTCTCATCAAAGCCCTTTATGATGGAATCTACTAATGCCGTGCCTATACAAAGAATATCCAGATTTTTCATAACATGTTACACCTTTTTCTCTTTCCTTGCCCGGAACATGAACTTCCGCGCTATATTTATGCCCACTTTATAAGGCAGTGGTCTGAGCGCCTTATCTGCTTCTTCGTCCCTCCCGTTTGTTTTCGATATACATCATATTATAACATGTTATTCTTTTCTTTTTATATGAGAGCGATTTGCAGATTTCATTCATGATTTTTAATTATATCAGCCACATCCTGCAGTGAAATGAATGCACTCTTATCTATATCATTCCTGGCTTCACCTTATTTCCAGAATCGGTTTATCATTCTTTCCATATTCTGTCTTCCTACGATATTTGCCGTATGGAGTGCTACCGGATAAAATGTCTCCCTCTCTACAAGAAAATCAAGTATCCTGATAGCATCTCCTCCATCAGAAGCATACTCTCCCAGATCATGATCAAGGTCTATAACATCAATGGAACCGCCATGACTTTCTACTTCCTCAATAAAAGCAATGGTTTCATTTACAGATTTGGTCCATACATAACCTTCAGGAGCCTTTCTAACATCATCCACATAGATTTTTATGTTGTTATAGTTGATCATATTTCTTTACCTCCAGTTTCAGGAATTTGCAAATGCCGTCATACAGCACCCCATTCCTTAGTAACCGTATCTACCCAGACAAAGCTGTTATCCCCGATAGGACTTCCATCTCCATAAGTAGAAAATGTATCACATACAAGCAGATTCTGATCCTTAAAAAGATAAGTTCTCTTTACCGGAGTATGACCTGTTACCTGTAAGCAGCCTTTTGAATAGAAGTCGTATCCAAATCCGTATCCTCCAGTTCTTGCCCATATGGGTGAAGAATCATGCCATAATTCAGTCTTCCGCATAATGTTTATACATTCAATCATATGATCTAAGGATGCGTCTGTATCATAGCCAAAATGCTCCATTACAAAACTTCGTGTCAGTCCTGCATGAGAAAACATGACATTATCTATCTTATGCATGATAGCCTCACTCTTTACCGGCAGAAGCTTTCTCAGTTCCTGAAGCCTTGCTACTACAGTATCCCTTGCCAAAACAGAATATCCGGATTCCATGGTCTGCCATACATAGGACAGATCATGGTTTCCAAAGCATATAAGGCTATTCTGATGTTTCTTTATAAAATCCCGTATAGCATCAAAGGTATCATCATATAAGCCAATATTGTCCTGCTGATCCCAGTCATCAACAAAATCGCCTAAGAAAACGATCTTTTCATAGCTGTCTTTATCAAGGAGATCATCAGCCCTTTCAAGCATCCAAGGTTTAAGATGTATATCAGGTATTACAAATACTTTCATAATATATCAGTCCTCATAAAATACGGGCGTTTCTATCTCATCCTTATCATCCCGAAGTTCAAAAGGCAAAGCTACAGTCTCATCATCAAAAGATACTATCCACTCATTGCATTTAGGACATCTAACTTCCTTGCCCTTAACACCATTTTTCTTGGTGAAGGTAAGCATCCCTTCCCATTCACCGGGAGTAGCATCATATACAAAGCGATGTTCACAGTATCCACAGATTATTTCCCTAAATCGATAGCCCATATCATACTCCATAATTTTTCAACCGTGATCCTACAGTCCAAGCTTCTCAGCCAAAGCCTTAGCCCGTGTCTCAGCAGCTATCTTTACAGCAGCCTCTTCACTATCAGCGTAAAGAGTAATGAAAAAATGATTGTCTGCCCTTCTGAAATGGTAGGTCATATCCCCATACCAGCAAGTATCATCCTGCTCATCACAAAGCATAAGATTCCCCTTATCATCAAGCCATACTTCATAAAAGGGTCTTCCTACATATTCGGGATCATAATCATCAGTATCATATTCCCTAATCTCCACATGATCATGCCCGGTTTTACGGTCATAGATTTGTCTAAGGATCTCAGCCTTTTCCGGATCTTCAGCAACTGCACATATTCGGTTGTTAGAGTACTGTCCTGCAGTAATGATATAAACCTTCATAATGACCTCCGATATGCATCCCCATTTCTCTGTAATATGATTACTCTATGTTCCATTTAATAGTAATGCTTGACGATTCAGAAGAAGCCTTGGCAGACAATTTATTTGACTCTTCATAAGCATCATCTGCATCTTCTCCTAAACTTAAGCGCTGGAGCAGGTTTTCCCAAAGATACTTATCGTCGTAGCAGCTGTTGTCTCATATCCTTTTGTCTCAAAATAACCCATTGTTACAACCTCCTCTAAAACTTAAACTCTATCATTAATATCCTGCCCCGTCATTAAACCGGTAATATAATATATATATCGCTTATAAACGGATCCTTTTTCTCCCCCTCTATCTATATAAGGAAGAAAGCCGGACTTAATATCGAATAGTTTCAAAAACATTTTATTCAAGCTCATAATCTTCTTCTTTCACCTTGGACTGCTTTTCTTCTTTCCAGTCTTCTTTGCTTTTATGAGCTTAGTCTTGCTTTTCTTATCCTTTGATTCTTCTTTTACCTTATTATATTTCCGTCCTGCTCTCTCATAGGCTTCCATTTCATCCTTCTGTGCCTTAAGAAGCCTAATCCATTCTTCATAATATTTCCTCAGCCGAAGTTCCTGCATAGTGTCTTGAGCTTCCTTACTTTGTATAAGACCTATGTATGTGGTTCTTGTTCCCCCTTCTTCCTTTTTATATTCAGCAAGATAAACATATTTATCATCTACAATCCTCGTTGTGCCTTTTTTAAGAGGCTTCATCATTGCCTCATAATGAGCTATTTCTTTATCCAGTCTGTCTATTTCTTTTAAAACCATTTCATAAAATGCTGACATATCTGCCTCCTGAATGTTTTTAAGCATTATATATTTTTAACCTTATATATATCAATATCATATACATCTATTTTTCACCCCCCTATTTTATGCAAATCACACAATACCAAAGGTTCCCTTTAGTTCTTTTGATACTAAATCTGCGGTTAAAAATACTAAATTTTACGGTTAAAAAATTTTTTTCATATATATACAGAGCATCAATTAAGCACACAGAAAGGAGGTTAAAAAGGATGCCCTACAGCTTCGAACAGCAGCTCTGTATCAGCTTCGGCAGGAAGCTTGGTCTTCCCCTGCATGACTTTGCAGATCCTGACTACAGCCCGGACCGCATGACAACCATCATTCATGGACTCTTGGCAGGTCTTAGCAAGGAAGAGATAGAGATCCTCAGGGATAAGACTATCAGCGATACGGAAGCCAGCAACAGATGCTTTGGAATGCGTATTAGCAAAACCAAGGCAAGTTAAAAAACAAATTTTGTAACCAATGTCACTCTGCCGGCATCAGCATCATCCGGTGCCGGTGGGGTACACACCACAACAGGAGGAAAAAATTATGTACATTAAATGTAACGATAGGCACTGTCAGAAAATTATGCAGGAGCGTATTAACAAAGGACACAGTAAGGTATATCCCGATAAGCCTATGTATTTTGAGGGCTTTGATCCGTATGGCAATTTCTTTACTACGATATTCCTCATCAAAATTTGCTGCGTATATTTCCCGTTGTCAAATGAATATAAGGATCTGGCACCGGAAAAATTTGATGAATTATTAAAAATTTATAGGAATAGTGAGCATGCCATTAAGTCAGAGGCTAAAAAGTTAAAAAATCATGGCTTCAGTGTTTACAATTATGGTGATTCTAATGAGCTGGAAGTTCTTATAGATGACCTCCACATTGACATTACTGCCAGGGACTACTCTGCTAATCAGTTATCAGATCTCATTTATGATGCTCTGGATACTTTATCGCAGTTCAGTCCGAAATCATTACAGGTCTTTTCTTTAAAGGTAAAACTCAGACAGAACTTTCCGAAGAACTGGGCTGTACGCAGTCTACTATCTCTTATCAGAAGGACAGGGCTATCGAACTCATTACCCAGTACTTTAAGAACCATGGGTATGAAGCTGAGGACTTTGAGCTGTAGGCTGGGTTCCGCTGTTACGGATAGCAAAAGGCTGGCAGATATAATGTCTGTCAGCCTTACAGTGGCATAATCTTTGGACGGATTATCTTCCAGGTCACCATTCCAACACTTTAAGATCAGATCTCTCATATTTGTTTTGACCTTTGAGGCTTTTCTTATACTTCCAGCATCTTATAGCATCATCCAGCGAAGCACCTTTGTTATCTGCAAAGAAATCCCTGATATAGGTATTATACTCAAACTGCTTTCCAATAACGGTCTGCCCCTGCTTTGCTGTTCTTTTGATCTCATAATAAGCATCAATGGCATCACCATATGTTTTCCCGGAATTCGCTTTGAGCCATTTTTGAAATGTCACATTGAAAGAAAATAATCTTCATAAATCCATTCTGAACGTCCAATTTCCAATGATTTTTGCATTGCATTCAAGCGTTTCTTCTTTTACAAGCGTGAACCCGTTATTGATGTAAAACGCCACATTTTTCTCAGAATTGGTAGTTACGGTAATCAGGTTTCCACCATTGGATTTTACCAAAGGAATAAGGAAATCCTGTATAGCACCCGATCCGATGCCTCGCTTCTGATTATCCGGATCAACTGCCAAAAAATATAAATGCCAACGAGGTTCCGGGATGCTTTTTACAACAATTTCCGTTTTATCTGACATTTCCATAAATTCAAGCGTGTCTTTAATCCCGATTCTCGCTATAATACCTGCCATTCCACTTACAGCATAATCCCAAAAGCCAACCGGCTTATCTGACGGTTTCTCAACAATCACGATACTTGTAACTTTTCCGTCAATAATACCTATATAGCAGTCATCCTTGCGGATTGTAGCTCTGAAGATTCCCTTCATCAGATGCTCATAAAAACTACGCAGCTTTATCTCAGAGTTGAACCTGTCTTCGAAAACTCCCCAGAACAACGGATATTTTACAAAAGAATCAACGAAGACATTTAATACATCATCTTCATAAGATTTCTCAAACCGTACATATTCTATTCTGTCTGAAGTGTTGACCATATCACTCACCTTATTAAGTAATCACTACATCTTACACAAAAATACATATCAGATCAGAATGCTAATCAAAATATGCACTCTTATTCATATTTCAACTCCCTATTTCCTTATATTCAGGATTTCACAAACCTTGGTATATTTTACTGGAAGATAATCGTACTATCAAAACTCCTCTATCAAAAACCACACCTTATACGCAGCATTTGCACACCCTATGTCAGCATACCATATCCTACATACAACACAGTCAGATTATGGCATCCAGAATATCCACTATCCCCTCTATAGCAGCCTCTATAACGCCTCCACCACCGGATGCCTTATCTGATGCTTTATCCTTAGGATCATCAGCTATATTGGGTTCATTTGCCATATTGGACTCAGCTTTTAACTCTGTATTATCCACTGCTTTTATTACCTCACGCCTGAATATATCCTTTACGGAATTGTGTTCTCAAGAGCCCCTCATATTGTAAATTAGGTTTTTGCATTTATCCGACATTACTCAAGAAAACTCTTGGGAACGCAGCCCCGCAAAGGATATATATAATGTTTTATCATTCTTAATCTGTCCTATTAAAGGAAATTATAGCATCCGTGTCCGTTATGCTCAACAATTACACTATAGTTTGGGAACAGTGCATATGGCGGCCGTAAACGGCCGCTTGTGCGGAGCTAAACGGCCGCGATGCGGAGCGAGCGGCCACCCTCCATTGATATAAGCAGCAATCCTTCCCCATAATGATGTTATGCCGCAATGCGGTAAATCTAACATCAAGGAGGGATAATGCATGCTCGACTATAAAGACATCATTATCAAACACTACGCCCTGCACATGTCAGGCAGAGAAATTGCGGCTGCCCTGGGCGTAAGCAAATCAGGTGTTAACGAATTCCTGAATGCTTTTGACAAGTGCGATACGCTCCACTATCCTCTTCCGGAAGGAATCACCAACTACGGTATTGCCGAGATGGTGTATGGTTCCGTAAAGAGGAACGGTACCCGTGACATCAGCTTTGAGCTGCCTGATTTTGCTGATGTCGAAGCACAGATGAGTCACCGTAAAAACATGACCCTCGTCTTCCTGTGGGGAAGATACAAGAACCGCTGCTGTGCCGAAGGAAAGAAGTTCTACTCGTACAGGCAGTTCTGTGACCTGTATCTTCACTGGTGCAAAGAGAATGCTGAATCCATGCATCTCAATGCAGTGGTCGGACAGAAGATCGAAATCGATTTTGCCGGAAAGACATTTGAACTGATCAACCGGTTTACGGGAGAAATCAGCACCATTGTCGTATTTGTAGCTGTTCTTCCGTACTCGCAGTACATTTACGCGGAAGGAATGCTGTCGACAAAAGAGGCGCAATGGATTGAGGTCAATAACCATGCGCTCCGGGCTTTCGGCGGTGTTACGCCCCTGGTTGTCTGTGACAACTGTAAGCAGGCCGTAATTGCGAACAGGGACTGGATTGAGCCGGAACTCAATAAGGATTATGCAGAATGGGCTGAGCATAACCATACAGTGATCCTCCCTGCAAAAGTCAGGAAACCCAGGTACAAAAGTTCTGTTGAGAACGCTGTAGGCATCCTGGAAAAAGGATTCTTTCATGAGCTTGAAGAAAACCAGTACTTCAGCCTGGAGGCTTTCAACGATGATCTATGGGAAAAACTTTCCGAGCTGAACAGCGGTCTCCTCAAGGGCAGGAATTACAGCCGTCATGACCGTCTTCTTGAAGAAAGACCGGAACTGATGCCTCTTCCTTCCACGCAGTTCCACTACATGGAACGGAAGACAGCAAAGGTATCAAGCGACTTCCACGTACGCTTTGATAACGCTTATTATAGCGTACCAAAGCAATATTTGCACAAACAGGTTTTGATCCGTGCCACAAGTTCTGTTGTTAAGGTCTATGACCAGGCAGGACAGCCGCTCTGTGAATGGCCAAGAGCTCACTATAAAGGTCAGTGGATGACCGATCCGGAACATCTGCCGCAGAATTTCAAGGGCTTCTCGGAGTGGAACAGTACATACTTTATCCAGAAAGCCCTTACGATCGGACCGAACACTGCCGATGTGATCCGGCGGATCCTGACAAGCAGGAAATATGAAGTGCAGACGTACCGCCAGTGTGTCGGTGTCCTTGGTTTTGCAAAGAAATACAGCAAGCCTTCACTTGAGGAATGCTGCCGTCAGGCATTAGAGCTGAATAAAACAACCTATACATTCATCAAGAATTCCATTCCGGCAATAGCCGCAGAGTTAATGACTGATGCTGACCGCAGACGGATCAACGATGAGAAGAACAAGGGTGCCTATGTCATGGGATCCGATGCCTCCGACCTTAACCTCCTCCTGGCTAAAAGCCAGCACCTTCTTGAAGAATCCCAGGAAGGGGGTGATGAGGAATGATAAAAGGCGACGATCTGCTGCTGGATCTGGAAGAACAGATGCAGACCATAAAACTGCCGCTCATGGCACTCAAGCTGGATGAACTGTACCGGTCACCGAAATACCTGCACATGGACAAGCTTGATTTTCTGTCAGAGCTCCTCGAACCGGAATACAGGGACAAAGTCACGAAAACGATCAATAACCGTCTTCGTACGGCACACATCATAGGAACGCCCTGTGAGATTTCTTCATGCAAGGACACCAGGAAACGCAGCTATGAGCCGCATGGTGCTCCCAAGACACTGTCCTCGCTCCGGTTCATAGAAGACGGACAGAATGTATGCATCCTGGGTGCATCAGACAGCGGAAAGACCTATCTTGCCAAAGCCCTGGGTGCGTCTGCATGCGAGAGGTTTCGTGTCAGTTATAACCGCTGCAGTGAACTCCTTGAGAGTCTGGTAGCATTGAAGACAGAGGATTACTCACGTTATGAGCGGCGCATGCGTAAAATACTGAACTTTCATCTGCTTATACTGGATGATTTTCTCCTGAACACCATAACAGATGAGCGTGAAATAAAAATCCTTCTTGAACTTATGGAGAAGCGTATTGAGTTGTCAAGGAGCACGATCATATGCTCTCAACGAGAGCCTGAAAGCTGGAAGTCCATGATCATGAATGACGAGGTCTCAGCCAATGCCATTATGAAAAGGGCAACCAAACATTATGTTGTTATGATTCAGTTAAAAGGGTCCACCTAAGGGTGGCCGTTTACACCGCCGGCCGGCCGCTGATCACCGCATCAGTGGCCGCTACCCGGCGCAAAATGCAACTACCATACACTGGCGATTTGTCAAGATATTTCAACAGAAACACACATATGTATAACGCGCAATTTTTATCGTAATGCGCTTTTTTTTGCGCTTTAATGCGGATCTTTCCGTACCCATGATGTACCCGTCACTTCATTTTCTGTTATCAAATTGTTATCTTCTTACGTAAAAAAGCTTCCGACAGCGTACACAACGCACTCGAAAGCTTTTATTTCTGCTATTGAATTCCTACCTGTAAGCCACCTGGTATCCCTGGCACTCTACTTTATCCTCCAAAGGGCAAAGCCATCTTATCCTCCACCCATAGATAAAGAGTACCCAAGTACTTCTTCTTATGGTTATCTGTAAAAGGCACTAAAATAAGAGTCATTAATCCCATCAACGCCTTATACTACAAGGATTAATAAACAAAAGAACAGACCTTGGAAAGGTGATTTAAAAGCCTTTTCAAGGTCTGTTACTTATGTTTTATTTTATTCTTTCAGGATAAGACAGTTTACCTCTTGGAGGATAATCTGCTTTGCCCTTGGACAACCGGTATCACTCCAGCTCAATAAGTTCTCAGCTGAACTTTAGCATATATGTTTAGTTTTAGCGTAAAATATGGCTTATTTTTATCTCATTTCCACATTTTATTCTGACTATCTGATTTTTTGTTGCCAAAGTGTTGCCAGTGGTTTCTTTTTGAAACACCTCCCAGGATTTTCATTCTCCCCAATAATCTATAGATTCCTGAGTCCGTCCGGATATTCCAAACAGTTTCATCATGAAATCTTCACGCTCATTAAACATCTGAACAACGACCACTTTCTTTGCTTCAATCCTGTAGATAAAATAATTGTGATTCGTGAATATATACCAATAATCAGTATCTATGTCATACATACGGGATATGCTGACACCGCTTTCTTCATGTTGACCAAGCATATCAACATGGTCTGCCATAGCCGTCAGAATTTCTTTCGTTTTCTCCTCACCATACTCCCCGGCAAGCTCTTTTTTGAGTTTCAGGAGCTTCCTTTTAACAAGCTGGGAATACTCAACAC
>DGSK01000007.1:20773-20942 GCA_002393955.1 Lachnospiraceae bacterium UBA4364
ATCTGCCCATGACCATTCTTGGTAAGATATACACGATTGCCATAGTTTACCTCTTTAACAACACTGGTGTAGTTTCTAAGATCGGAAATCGGTTTGATATTAGGCATAATAGCACCTCCACTCTTTAGGTCATTTTAACATCAGACTCTCTGGATTGCAACAAAATTTG
>DGSK01000029.1 GCA_002393955.1 Lachnospiraceae bacterium UBA4364
CATTGAGGATACGAATTCTGCATTTATTTTTTTCAAGGCGGTTTGCGAAAAGGAGCGGATTTTGTGCGAGTCTGCGGGAGGAAAGACGGGAATATATAAAGCAGTACTTGATTCAAAAGAAGAAAAAATACTGATAATAGCGGATGGGGCAGCATTCGGGCCGGAAATGGAACGGGTGATGTCGTTGAAGCGGGTGAAAGATTTAGTTTGCTTTCTGCCAGAATCCTTCGAGTGGCTGATCCTGCAGTCCGGATTGATCAAAGAAAAAGAACTTCGGGATATACTTAAGAATCCGGAAAAGTTTGTTGAAAGCGAGAAGTATTTCAGCTGGGAGAGGTTCTTTACTAAGCTCCTTGTCGAGAAGACGGTAGAAACTCCTTTTGCGTATAGGAAAGAGAAACTCAATCCTGCATACCTGCATGAGAAAAATGAGAAGCAGATTGTTGGTTCAATTAATGAAGTGGCAGGAAGAAATCTGTTTGGGTGAAAGTTGGAACGACTATAGCGGTTTATAGTAAAGGGTCTACAAAAAGCTATTTATGAAGATGGTCCTATGTCAAGATTTAGTACAAAATAAAATGAGAAGTTCTACCGGCTAAGCTGCCGGCAGAAGTATAGCCCTCTCATACAGTTTTTCGAATTCGTCGGGAGACATATAATCACAGTGGCTATGAATCCTGACAGTATTATAAAAAGTTTCGATATACTCAAATATGAGCCTGTATGTGTGCTCGTAATTGAGAATGCTGAACCGGTTGAGCCACTCCCTCTTTATAAGGGAATGGAAGGATTCGATACAAGCGTTATCGTAAGGGTATCCGGTATGTGAATAGCTGCGCTGCATCTTTTCGGTTGCCTCACGCCAGGCATTCGATACATATTGGCTTCCACGGTCGGTGTGGATTATCAGGGGCTGATCCGTATTGCGTCTGGTTTTTGCAGTATTAATTGTTTCGATCACTGTAGAAACTTCCATGGTGTTTGCGCGTGTCCAGACTATTATTTTGCGGACATACAGATCCATGACACAGTTAAGGCATACGAAGCCACTGTGGGTCCAGATATAGGTTATATCAGTACACCAGACGGCGTTGGGCCGTTCTGGATTGAATTGTTCGTTAAGGACAGTGTGCAGTTCGCTGATAAAGTCGGAATCACGTGTTGTAGTCGTCCATGGTTTTACCCATTGAGTCCTGATACCCATCTCGTGCATGTATTTTCCGACAGTGCGGGTGGATATGGTTTCACCTGAATCACGGAGCTTTTTGGCGATTTTGGGAGCACCATAATTTTGTTTTGAATCGTCATAAATCCGCTGAATCTCCTTCTTGACAGCGTCCTTACGCTGGCGTGTGGGCGAAAGCTTACGATTCAAGAAGGCGCGATATCCGGAGCGTGAAACGCCTAAAAACTTAAGCATTCCGGAGATGGAGACACGGCGTTTACAGGTTTTGGCAGCCTCCACCTTTGCAGAAAACTCGGTATAGATGGCTTCCGTCAGTCGTTTCCCAGAATGCCAATGGCTTTTTTAGGACATCAAGAGCGTCCTGTGCATCACGGAGTTCGCGTTTGAGGCGTGCGATTTCCTTTGCTTCGTTGGATTCGTAGTTGCCGGATCCACGGACGGGGATGTCACCATCGGAGTTGCGGAACTGCTGTTCCCAGCGTTCCAGAGTACTGACACCTATATCGAGATTTTTTGCACACTGAGCCTGTGTAAGATCCGGATGTTCTTTACGATAGGTGATGGCATCAAGTTTGAACTGTTTACTGTGTTGTTTTGTGTTACGTGGCATAATGAGTTCCTCCTCTTGTATTTTATACTTTTTTGAGGGATAACTCATTTTAAATTGTACTAACTTTATACTAGCATCAGTTTAGTTACAACTTGGTTGAAAGTTAAGGGTAGACATGGGTTATATTGGGAAAATTTTATGGCATATCTTCTTCATGTTTATGATTATGATGAAAAAAATGGAAACATAAGTGATTGCAATAAAAGAAAACTTGCTGAATTATTGGCTGAAGATACTCCGAATCTGGAAGCTGGTTATATGGGTAACCTAAATATGTTGCGTGAAAATTCCAAGCGGATAGTAAAGCTGATAGATGATGCAGGAACAATACAAAAATCGATTTATTATGCAAATCTGACAAGAGCTACCTTAAATGATTGTATAGATAGAAATAAATTCTTTAAATTATGCAATTGTGTAAGGATTCTTACGGAAGAAGACTTATCTTTTTTGGCAAACGATGTACAGAAAACGGGAACATCTACAATAGAAGGCGATAAAGAATTTATAGATGATTTTAGGGCGGTTGGTTTACTAATCGAGGTTGAAGGCGGATTTGCGTATACATTGAGAGCTTTTGAACTATTGAAATATTGCCTAGCATATGAAGGAACAGTGAGTATTCCTGGGGATATTCAGCGTCGGATGGTTATGTCTGCAATGAAATTGGAAGATATTGAAAAGGCTGTTAGTGGAGATACTATTGTGCTTAATGGAGGAAAATCATAATATATTTTTTGGGTGCATTTTTAAATGAAAGAAAAATAAGATAGCATATAAGCCTTAAACTGCATGGAAGAAGGCCTGATGATGGCGTAGACATGGACGAATCGCTGATAAAATTGTATAAGGAAGTTCTGAACGATCCGGATAAAACAGAAGATGATGTGCAGGATTTCTTAGAACATCATACTCAACTTATACCGCTGCCGATTATGGAGAATCACGGTTTGAATATGAATACTGTGATATCAAAGTTTAGATTAGGAAATGAAGCAATAACGGATTTTTCGTATTTGACGAAATCGTCTAATCTTTGGCAATTTGTCATGATTGAACTCGAAAACCAGCATAAGAAGGTTTTCAAGGAATCAGGTGACAGGGTGGAGTTCACTGCAGACTTTAACAGAGGACTTGATCAGATACGTTCCTGGAGAGTCTATATAGATGAGAACAGGGAACAAGTTCTACGACAGATAGAGAAGTTGTTGCAACCCATAAATATGGCGGACAATCCGGTATATTTCAAGTACGTACTCATTATGGGAAGGGACGATGGAGAGTCTGGTCATACAGAGTTTAATACGAAGAGACGAAAGCATCTCGCTAATCTTATGGAGAATGAAGGTATAAAAGTATTATCATATGATACTCTCTATAGGCAGTACATCAACTTTTGGGGAGTCGATAACGAGAAAGTTGTGTTGTCACCTTGGCATGAGCAATGTTATAGCATCAAGTCAATACCTGCTGGGAAGATAGGCGCAACATTATTTACATTTCTTTCGCCAGAATATCTTAAGGTCAGTGCAGAGCAGGAGAAGAGACTGGCGAAAGAGGGATACGAGATGGGTGAATGGCGGAATGGATTCTCATTATATATTAATCAAAAACAAGCTATGGATAAATTGTTGAAGGAAAAACGTAGATTTGATGGCACGGTGGTGAAAGAGCAGGGCTAGGCTTAATGGAAAAACATGGCGGGGATGATATCCGAGATCATATGAATTCCTCTCCTTTATGGAAAGGCCACTTTCGGACTGTTCCTTAAACAGTGAGTATTATCTTGAAGGGGTTATCTTAGGTTTCTCTTGTTTGGTGTTCAAGAGCTGCTTTATGTTTTACGAATGTTCGTGCAAATGGCACATATGGTGGCCCTTATAGATGTGACTGTTGACGATATAGAGAATCATGAGAATACATGATCGGCGGAACATGTTGAAAATTGAAAAATAGTATTATTCCGTAAATCGAATTTTGCGAGTCTTGTAATCCGACATCAATTCGATTCGACATATTGGCGTTTAACAATAAATGTGTGCAAACTATATGAATAATCAATAATTAACAGGAGTGCAAATGAAGCGAATACTTATCACAGGCGCAGGTTCCTATATAGGCGAATCAGTTAAAACATATCTTTCTCAGTGGCCAGAAGAGTATTCTGTCACGATGAAAGACACAATAGGCTGGAATCCTGAAAAAGATGACTTCAAGGATACTGATGTGGTCTTTAATGCGGCTGGTATTGCACATATAAAAGAGACAAAAGAAAACAGACATCTGTATTACGAGATAAATAGAGACCTTGCGGTCAGTATTGCTCGAAACGCTAAGGCGGCTGGCGTTGGTCATTATGTGCTTCTTTCCACGATGTCGGTATATGGTAAAACAGTAGGAAAAATTGCAAAAGATGCACCGGTTAATCCGATTAATTCATATGGAAAGTCCAAAGCGGAGGCGGATGAAGAGATTGCAAAACTGTCAGATGATGCTTTTAAATTTGCCTGCTTGCGTCCGCCTATGGTATATGGGAAGGGATGTAAGGGAAACTATCAGAGCCTTAGGAAATTTGCATTAAAAAGCCCACTGTTTCCTAAATATCCAAACCGACGTTCAATGATTTACATAGGAAATTTATGCGAGTTTGTAAAAGAAGTAATTGATCAGGAAAAAGCAGGGGTATTCTTTCCGCAAAATGCAGAATATGTGAATACGAGTAAAATGGTATACCTGATAGCGGAAAATAATGGAAAAAGAATAAGATTGACAAAGGCGTTCAATGGGCTGATTAAGACTGTACCGATGAACGTGGTTAAGAAGGTTTTTGGAAGCTTAATTTATGAACAAGTAGATCGAGTCAGTAAATTTGGATTTGAAGAAAGTATTGAATTAACGGAGAAGTAATAGGGTAATAATATATGTTGAGGCAATCGACACCTTGTATGGAAGTGTAATTTGCTGGATTATTAATTTGGATAATTCCGTTTAGAGAGATGGTGTAATATGCGGATATCAGGGTAGAGAATTTTCAAAGAATACTTATATGGGATAAAATAGATTTATTATTAAGAGAAATATAACGGAATCATGAAAAAGTAATACTTGTTTTTATATCACATATCAAAATAAGTGGACAGTCGTCTGGTGTCCAACAAGAACATTATTTTTTGACTTGGGAGGTCTGATAGTAAATGGGGAGTTCTAATCATCTGAAGCTTGAACACTTCATCAAACATAATTCATTTATTCAGTTGCTTTACCGATATGGAGTGAGTGCTGCTATTCGGCTATGGGGAAAATTTTTAAAAATTGATGATAAGTTAGTTCTTATGAATGGACACAGTTATAAATATAATGACAGTCCAAGAGCAATTTATGAAAAAATGATAGACTTAGGAATTGCAAATGATTATAAGATTGTTTGGGCATTAAACGATCCTGACTCTGCTGAAATACCTGGAAATGCACTAAAGGTTAGGATGGATACTTTTGATTATTTTAAGACTGCCTTGAAGGCTAAGTACTGGATTTCATGTGTAAATATTGAACGTGGCTTACATTTTAAGAAAAAAAAACAAATTTACCTGAACACGTGGCATGGTGCAAGTTTAAATTATGTTGGCAATGCGGTTGCTGGTAGGCATGATTTTCATTTTGAACATATAGATTATTTTTGCTATAACGGTGAATATGAGCGAGAGTTTATTAAGCGGGATTTTAATGTTCGTGATGAGGCATTGATTCCAACAGGATATCCTAGGAATGATGCTCTTTATAATTCGACTGATAAGAAAAGGCTAGAACTCAGGCAGAAGTTTAGTGTGCCAGAGAATAAATTGGTAATACTCTATGCTCCGACATGGCGTGAGAGTGATGATGGTGGTGGGAGTTTCAAACTTGTTCCGCCGATTAATTGGAAGAAGTGGGAAGAAAGACTCGGGGACCGTTATGTGGTATTTCTTCGGACACATCCATATACAACAGAACTGATGAACGTGACATTTAATGATTTTGTTAAAGATTATATAAGTTATCCAACTGTTAATGATCTTCTGATAGTTGCTGATGTTTTGATTTCTGATTATTCTTCTATTCAATTAGACTATTCCATTTTGGAACGACCTCAGATCTGTTACGGATATGATTATGATGATTATAAAGGGAATCGTGGTTTTTATTTTGATTTGGAAAAGACTATGCCAAATGGTGTAATGAAAGATGAGGATACGGTTTTAGAGCATCTTCTTAACATGGATTATGAGAAAGATTGCAGAAAAAGCAAATTGTTTAGAAGTGCACATATGGAATATGGCGGTGGAGCAGCGGTAAAATGCATTGATTTAGTATTTGGAAAGACATTTGAAGATAGGGATAATTAATGAGTAGAATTCTTTTTGTGCTTGATATAGGTTTTGATCGCGGAGGTCCGTCGGTACATCTTCTTCAAGATATTTTGAAAGCAGCGTTACAGGCTGGGCATAATGTTGATGTTATACTTAAGGACACTGGGGGTCCAGATGACGTTATGCCGGATGAATTGGCGAGTAATACCCATCTGAGTTACAACGCTATTAGGGAAGAGGAAGAGAGAAAAAAAGGTTTTATAGAACGATACATAGCAGAGATAAAATATGCATATAAATGCAGTAAATATTTTCTGAATAATGGGGAATATGATGTTGTGTTTTTACAGTCCAATACTGTAGCATATTTTTATATTCGTTTATTGAAAAAATTAAATTGCCGAATAGTGTTTAATGTTCAGGATATTTTCCCATATAATTTGAAGTTTTCTGGGCAATTGCCGTTTGAGTTTATTACATTCCCATTGCTTAGAAAATTACAAAATATGGCTTACAGAAAGTCGGATACAATTATTACGATATCTGACGATATGAAACAGACACTTGTAGAGGATGGTGTGTATAAGGATAATGTTGTGGTGATTTACAATTGGAGTTATGATGATTCATTAATTACGTTGGAGTCTATTTCGGCAGAAAATGTATATGATTTAAAATTGGATCGTAGTAAGTTTAACATTGTATATGCTGGAAATATAGGAAAAATGCAGAATGTGGAGCTGATTGCGGAGACGGCTAAAATATTAAGTGATGATCAAACTATATGCTTTTATATCATAGGTGATGGTGCGAATAAAAATAACATTGAAAAAATGACAAACGGGCTAGTGAGTGTCAAACTCTTGCCTATGCAGCCGTCTAAATTTGCTGAAAGTATATATGCACAAGCTGATGTTAACATAATACCGTTAAGAACTGGCGGGATAAAAACTGCCTTGCCAAGTAAGACTGCAACAATATTGCGGACAAGGAAACCGGTTATTTTTTGCGTGGATGAGAATTCATCAATGGAAGAGACTCTTTCTTGTGTCGAGGGAGTATATTTTACGAATTGTGCGGTGCCAGATAATTTGGTGGAACTGATAAAAAAACTTAAATTGCAAGATTTAAGGAACATAGATAGAACAGATAATGTATTGTTTCAAAAAAACAATGCCAAAAAATATGTTGATGTTTTGGTTGGCTAGTGCTTTTTCGACTAGTTTAATTTTAGGTGATTCAATTGAAATCTTATATTTTAGCAAAAATTCTATATAAAATGCGTATTTCTTCGTTCAAAAAATGTGAGATAGATAAGACATCACGGGTAGATGCACAGTGTGTATTGGCTTATGTTAAAATGGGAAGGTATTCATATGTCGGTGGTGAATCCCACATTACAAACGCTGTGATTGGAAATTTTGTTTCTATTGGTGGTGGGTGTCAAATTGGAGGTGGGAGTCATCCTATATATATGGTGTCTACATCCCCGGTTTTTTTAGAAGGAAGAAATATTATGCGAAAAAATTTTGCACATATAAATTATAACGATGTGAGAATTGTCGAAATAGGTAACGATGTATGGATTGGTGATGGATGTTATATTAAGTCAGGTGTTAAGATTGGTGATGGGGCAGTAATAGGTGCGCATGCTGTTGTGACACACGATGTAGATTCATACTCTATAGTTGCGGGTTGCCCAGCTAGAGAGATAAAAAAAAGGTTTTCAGACGATATTATAAGAAAATTGCATAATATATCATGGTGGAATTGGTGTGATAGTGATTTGAAAAAATATGCTTGTTTTTTTGATAGCCCTGAAAACTTGATTCATGCTGTGGGTGAGAACAAATGATGAAGGTTGTGCATCTATGCTTGGGATCATTTTATCCCGATAATTATTCATATCAAGAAAATATGTTGCCTAAATTTCATAAAGAGTTGGGCTACGATGTTGAAGTAATAGCCTCTTTGCAGACTTTCGATGAACAAGGAAAAACATCATATTTAGATAAACCCGGATCATATTATAATGAATACAATATAAAAGTAACTAGACTTTCATATAAAAGTAACAACAAAATATGGCATAAATTGAAAAGATATAAAGGGACATACGAAGCTATAGAGAATGCGAGACCAGATGTTTTGTTTATTCATGGTGGACAATTTTTGGATATAGACAAGGTTATAAAGTATGCTAAGAAAAACCGAAAATTAAAAATATATGTTGATAATCATGCTGATTTTTCAAATAGTGCTACAAATTTCATTTCGAAGAATATATTACATAAAATAATATGGAGAGGATGTTTGAAAAGAATTGAACCATATACTAGGTGTTTTTATGGCGTATTGCCTGTTAGAGTAGACTTCTTAACAAATGTTTACAAATTGCCAAAGAGTAAGTGTCAATTATTAGTTATGGGAGCTGATGATGAGCTTGTGTCAGATGCGAAAAAAAATAATGCTAGAGCAACGATAAGAAAAAAATATGGGATTGCTTCAAACGATTTTCTCATAGTAACAGGCGGTAAAATTGATCAGTGGAAAAAACAGACTTTGTTACTGATGCAAGCAGTACGTGAAATTAATAATGATAAGGTTAAACTTGTTGTATTTGGTTCTGTTACGCAGGAATTAAATGGTAAATTACAGGAATTAGCCGATGGCGATGTGGTTAAGTATATTGGTTGGATACACTCATCGGACTCATATAATTATTTTGCGGCTGCTGATCTTGTGATTTTTCCGGGGCGACATTCGGTAATGTGGGAGCAAGCTGTTGGGCAAGGAGTCCCATTGGTGGTTAAAGATTGGCCGGGAACCCATCATGTAGATTTAGGTGGAAACGTTGTTTTTTTGAAGGATGATAGCGTTGAAGAACTTAAGAATGTTATCAATAAATTAGTTTCTGACAGATCGACATATGAAATAATGAAGAATATTGCTGTTGAAAAAGGTATGAGTGTTTTTTCTTATAAAGATATCGCAAAGAGGGCACTTGAATGAAGATTGGCTTAAAAAAAATACGTTTTAATTGGATTAAGGTAAATCTGGGACTAAAATCTATAGGCGCCATTGCCCTTTTTTATATTTCGATTTTTTTTGCTTATTATTTAGCCCTAGCTCCGATGTTTTCGTATTCATTTACAGAATATAACCCCAATTATAAAAAATTAGCTATTTCGTTATTATTAGTTATAACTACTTATGTTTTTTTTCCAAAGAATCTAAACAAAGCGTCAACGTTCTTATTTTATATTTTTTATCTGATTACATATATACCAACAGTGGCTTTTTTTTGGATGAATAATAAACCGACTAAATATATAATTATGGAAACAATCTGTTTTTTAGTGGTTTCTGTTATGTTAAGAATAGCATCTAAACCAGTTTGTTTTATCATAGAGAACTCTAATGTTTTAATTAAATTTACATATTTTGTTTTTTTAATTTTGGGTTTATATTTGGTGATGAATAATGGTGGAATTCATTTTCATAAATTACTTGATAGTATATATCTGGTGAGAAGTGAAAATAACTTGAACGGAATAATAGGCTATATGCTTAACTGGTGCGCAAAATCGATGATGCCCTTCCTTTTAGCTGTTTTTCTTTTCAAGAAAGACTATATTCGTGCGATGATTGTCAGTATATTTCAAGTTATGTTTTTTTTGTCCTATGGTTTCAAGGCGTTTCTGATGGCTATTTTTATGATTTTTATTATGTATTTTGTGATGAAGTGGTCTGATAAGTTTATGTTTATTTTAGCGTTGCTGTTTTCTATTATTAACTTCGCGGCACTAGTATTATATTTTGTTGGAAACGACACTTTATTAAAGTTATTTCCGTATAGGACGCTTATTCTTCCTTCACAGGGACAATTCGAATACTATGATTTTTTTACAACCCATGATTATCTTTATTTTTCAGAAGGGACTATAGGTAGGCTTATAGGTATTAGATATCCATACAGTCAATCTATTGGACACATTGTTAATATCTTTATATATGGCCCGTCAAAAATAAGTAATGGAAATACAGGTGTATTTTCGTATGGGTTTGCTGATTTGGGATTTGTTGGTATGGTGTTGACTGCTTTATTAATTGGATTATTGTTTTTAACAGTTGATTCGTTAGGCTCAAAGCTTCCGATAGTGGTTCCTGTATGTGCGATGGCTTATCAAATGTTTATATTGAATGATAATAGTATTTTTATTGCGTTAAATACCGGTGGAATTGTGTTTACGGTATTGTTTATATCTATATTGAATGCTTCATACAATAAAAATATGGAACCTAAGAAGAATCATTTTAAAATTACTTGTTCGAATGGACGGAAGAAGGTTTTTATTGATTCCAAAAAGATAGGCAATGGGTAAATCAATGAGTAGGGGGAGTGTAAAAAAAAATCTGGGGTTCCAAACGATTTTTCAGATACTAAACACGTGTCTGCCGCTTATCACAGCCCCATATTTATCACGAACACTTGGTGCTGAACAGCTGGGAATTTTTTCATTCACGCTTTCTGTTGTGGCTTACTTTACATTGGTGGCAATGCTTGGTACTGTGAACTATGGGACACGGGCTATAGCGGAGGTAAAAAATGATCTAGATAGTAGAAGTAAAGTGTTTTGGGAAATATATTTGTTGCAGTTAGTTGTTACTTTTTTGTGCGGATGTGCATATGCAGTTTATATTATATTAATCTGTAAAGAAAATAGATTTGTTGCGTTGCTGCAAGGTATTAGCATTGTTGCTTGTTTATTTGATATTAATTGGTTTTTTTTCGGGATTGAGGAGTTTAAACTTACAGTAACCAGAAATATTATTATTAAGTTTTTGACTGTAGTTCTTATTCTTATTTTTGTAAAAAAAGAACAAGATTTATGGATATACACTCTAATTATGATAGGGGGAACATTATTAAGTCAGGTTGTTCTTTTATTTTATCTTCCCAAGTACGTTTCTTTAAAAAAAATCTATTATAAGGAATTAGTAAAGCATATTTATCCAAACCTAGTTTTGTTTATTCCATTATTAGCTATGTCAGTTTATCATACAATGGATAAAACAATGCTTGGAATTATAAGTACATATGAACAGAGTGGATTCTACTATAACTCGGATAAAGTTGTAAATATTCCATTAGCCGTTATAAATGGGATAGGAACAGTGATGCTTCCTAGAATGTCTTCTCTTATACATGAAGGTAAGAGAGAAGAAGCCAATGGTCTATTTGTCGCAACATTGGATGGTGTAGCTGCTATTAGTGTAGCTCTTACATGCGGGATTGCGGCGGTTTCAAATGAGTTTATTCCTTTTTTTTATGGGAAAGGATATGAGCCTTGTATTTTGTTGACAATTGTTTTTTCTCCTATTCTTGTAATAAAAAGTTTTTCATCCATAGTACGCACTCAATATTTAATCCCAATGAATTTAGAAAAGGTTTTTATTAAATCTGTGATAGGCGGCGCGATTATCAATTTAATATTTAATTTCATTTTAATCCCGGTCTATGGTGCGTTAGGGGCTGTGATTTCGACATTGCTTGCAGAACTTGTTGCATGTCTCTTTCAATTTTTCTTTATAAGGAAAGAAAAATTGAAGTTCAGAGAGTTGGCTAATCATTTCATATTTTATTTCTCTATAGGGATTATGATGATTGTAATTGTTAGGATAGTTTCTTGTTTAGCATCAGGTTTGATAATGAAACTATTTATTGAGATATTGGTTGGAGCATTATTCTATTTAGCTATTTGTTTTTTGTATTGGAAAAAAATAAATAGTGCTTTTTATGGCACAATAAAGGGGTTATTTCGTAGAAAGAACATGTAATTCCTATTTATGATAATGATCTAGATTGGAACAGTGATTTCTGCTTATCCGGAGTTGGAATGAAAAATATCTGATGATTCTTGCCAATCTGGGACAGCGTTCCTGTAACTCGCGGACAATGTTCCCAAAATATACGGACAACGTTCTTAAGTTATTCGGACGTAAGCCCTCATTCATGGATACCAAAACGTCAAAAACTCCAGTATTCATATGGAGTTTAGGGCATAGCTATATTTAACGGTTGTTCATTGAAAATTTAAGATTTTTTGTAGAGACTCGGACATTCGCGCTGAACCCTGTCAGACCAGGGCATGAGATCATCAAGAAACTGCAGGTCTGTGTCGTCCGTGTGTTTGGAGATTTCGGTAAGAAGCAGCTCAAAATACTTGTAGGTATTAAGCTGGTTTGCCTTGGCCGTTTCAACGAGGCTGTAGAGTATGGCACTGGCTTTTGCACCATTATCGGATTCGATCAGGACGAAATTCTTCCGCCCTATGGTGAAGGGACGGATAGCCTGCTCGGCATAGTTGTTGTCAAGCGGTATGCTTCCGTCATCCAGAAACTTCCGAAGGTACTTTTTCTGGTTGATGCTGTAGGCAAGGGCCCTGCCGATAGTGCTGTTGTGAGTGATCTGTCCGTATTTTGTTTTTACCCACGCAAAGTAGGCGTCAACTTTCTCTTTCAGATGCTGCTGACGCTGCTTTTTACGGTCCCTTGGGGAAAGATCGTCATAGCTGTTGTCCATGTGCATGATCTCCGTGATCATCCCGTAGGCTTCCAAAGCAATGGATCCTTTGGCTGTTTCTTCGCCTATGGACTTTATGAATTCGGCAAACGGCCTCCGTGCATGTATCCAGCATCCGGCTATGCAGAGGTCTTCACGTTCATTGCCGAGCGTGTGGTAGACCTGGTAGCCGTCCGTTACCACCGTGCCGGAGAAATCCTTCAGGAATTCCCTTGGGTGGTCGGCACGCCTGGATGGCTGCCAGTCAAAGAGTACGACCGGCGGGGATTTTTTCCTGGGGCGGTTCCTGTAGACCCACATGTATGTCTTCCTGCCGCCGCTGACTTTTTTGCCGTCTATCCGCATGACCTTGACAGGAGTTTCATCAGCATGGATGACCCTGCTGTCGTAGATATGTTCATGCAGCCTGTCGTATATAAGGGACAGGTACTGCTCGGAACTGCCTATGACCCAGTTGGCCATGGTGTTTGAGCTTAAGTTTATGCCGTTGCACTTAAAAGTCTTTGACTGTCTCTCGAGAGGAAGTGCATTCACATACTTTTCGTTTATGATTGAGGCAACAAGAGCGGGAGTCGCAATGCTGTTCCTGAAAAGGTCGGCAGGCCTCGGTGCAGTAACGATATCGCCGGTATTGTTTTTTGATGCGTAGACATGGAGATGGTGCCCGTCAACGATGAATGTTTCAGGAATTATGTGCATACGTTTGTAGACCTTCGGCGGAAGCTCCTTGTAGCCTTCGGGAAACTTTTTGGCAAGCTCTTCGTCGGTAAGCCTGTGTTCGATTATGCGTGCAGGAAGGCCGTCAAGATCGGCTTCCCTTTTGCCCTTAGCTTTTGAACGCTTGTATGAGGAAATGACCACCTCGGTTATCTCAGGCTCTGCGGCATCAGGCTTTACCAGGAACTCAGCTTCGTTGAAAGAGTCAAAGAGTGTCATCTGGCCTTCTATCATGCTGGAGCTGCTTTCGGATTTTTTACCGAAATGGTGCTGGTTCATTATCCGGATCTGTTCCGTGAGGAGTTCGATCTGGCGGTTGTTGTCAGCAAGCATGGAATTGGCAGAATCAAGCTGTGCCTGAAGCGCATCAAGCTGTGCCTTCAGGGAATTGATTATGATGATCAGGGTTTCCCTGTCGAGGGAATTCAGTTGTTCCGGGGAAAGTTCTGCCATGAAAAGCTCCTTAATTCTGCTGAATAAATCATAGCAAAAACAGGGGAAAAAGGCTAATCAGGTGAGCCTGGACATTCGTGAAATTGCCTATGGTTCTGACGCACTACAATGACCATGCAGTACTGTGGAAATGGAGCTTTAAATAAAAGAAAAAGGTATACTGCAGAGCCCTGAAGGCTTTAACGGAAATGCTGAAAGCCTTTCTGGGGCTGTGCATGATACCCGAATGAATGGATGGAAAGCGGTTGAAAAATTTCTCTGTTTTGCACAAAAGATTTTTTCGAAGTCACGCTGACTGCTCAGGGTTTACATCATGGATGACGGGATCGACCGAGAATCCCCGCATGAGCCAGCGGAACTGTTCCGGTGAAAGGGAACGCAGTTCATCGGAAGTCCTGGGCCATGAGAACCTGCCGGATTCTACACGCTTGTATAGCAGGAGAAATCCGTCGCCTTCCCAGAGGAGCCCCTTTATCTTTGATGCGGAACGGCCGCAGAAGAGGAAAAGAGTATTCGGCCTGAACAGCTCCATGTGGTACCTGCGCTCTATGATGGCAGCGAGTGAATCGATGCCGTACCGCAGGTCCGTGAAGCCACATACGATATAGATACCGTTAAAGGTACCCGGGTCAGCATCCTTAAGCATGGCGCACCGCCTTTATGATCCTGCAAATGAGTTCTTCTGATGCGGATGGTCCGAGTTCTACAGTGATGTCATGCATGTGTATGCGTACGCACGAGTCGGTTGCAAAAGTTGTACAACTTGCGCAACTTGTACAACTTTTGCAACTATGGTCATGAACTGGAGTAAGAAACTGAGAATTGCTGACGGACACCGGGACAGGAGGAACTGCTAACGGAACGATTTCAGGAAGTGCCTGTGAAACAGCCTCGTCCTTTAGCTTGCGTTTCCAGTAGAAATAGCTGTTCCTTGATATTCCGTTCCGCTGACACCAGTCTGCGACTGTCAGTCCGCTGGCTTTCTGTTCTGCAAAATGTGATGCCCAAGCTTCAAGTTTTGCGCGGTTGACGATAGATCTTGTTGACATGAGATGATACCTCCTTCGGCTTTGGTTGATAAACTGCGAAATGGTGATATTATCTCAAAAAGTGGTAAGGTATATAAGGTATCGATGGTTGAGGGCTTACTTACATACGCAGATTCTAAGGCGCTTGAAGAAGATTATGGTTTTAGACCTACTATAGATATTAGAACTGGATTAAGAAGGTTTGCTGAGTGGTACAAGGAGTATTACGGTTAAAAACTAGTGCAATATTGACAAAAAAGATGTAAAATAGCGATAATTGTGTCATGTTTTGAAATGAATGGTATACGGAGGTTTTTGTTATGAAAATAGCAGTAGCAGGAACAGGATATGTAGGATTAAGTCTAGCAGTATTGCTTTCACAACACAATGAAGTGACGGCCGTGGACGTTGTTGCGGACAAAGTTGAAATGCTAAGAAATTGGAAGAGTCCGATACAGGATGAATACATAGAAAAATATCTTTTAGAGCACGAGAAAAGGAAACTGAATCTGTCTGCTACGCTTGATGCTTCATCAGCATATGCCGAAGCTGATTATGTAGTTATTGCGGCGCCGACCAACTACGATCCAAGAAAGAATTTTTTTGATACTTCGGCTGTGGAAAATGTTATCTCGGCTGTTTTGGCTGTAAACCATACAGCAATAATGGTTATTAAATCTACTGTTCCTGTGGGATACACCGAATCGGTTCGAGAGCGGTTTCATACTAAGAATATTATATTCAGTCCCGAATTTCTCCGTGAATCAAAAGCTCTCTATGACAATCTTTATCCAAACAGGATAATTGTGGGAACTACTGACAGTACAAGGGCTAAGGCGGAGAAATTTGCAGAACTGCTTAAGGATGCGGCAGAAAAGCCGGACATAGATGTTCTTTTAATGGGGCTTACAGAAGCTGAGGCGGTAAAGCTGTTTGCCAACACTTACCTTGCGCTCAGGGTATCTTATTTTAATGAGTTGGATACTTATGCCGAAATGAAGGGGCTTAATACAGGAGACATTATAAAAGGCATAAGCCTTGACCCTAGGATAGGTGATTACTACAATAACCCTAGTTTCGGTTACGGTGGCTACTGTCTTCCTAAGGATACAAAACAGTTGCTAGCAAATTACCACAATGTTCCGCAGAACATGATATCTGCAATCGTGGAGAGCAATAGGACACGGAAGGATTTCATCGCAGACCGGGTGCTTGATATTGCTGGGCTTTATGGTAATTCAGAAGAATATACCCACAGAAGGGAAGAGCAGACGGGAAATATAGTTGTTGGTGTCTATAGACTGACTATGAAGTCCAATTCCGACAACTTTAGGCAGAGCAGCATACAGGGTGTTATGAAGAGAATCAAGGCAAAGGGAGCTACTGTAATCGTATATGAACCCACATTGGAAGATGGAAGTACGTTTTTTGGATCGGTGGTTGTAAATAATCTGGAAAAGTTCAAAAGTGAGAGTAATGCTATAATTGCAAATCGTTACGACCCCGTGTTAGATGATGTGAAGGAGAAGGTGTATACGAGGGATCTGTTTAGGAGGGATTAAGTAAGATTAAGATTAGATGGATAAATATTAAATATTCTTGTAGAAAGTCCCGCTAAATGAAAACATCGGTGGAAAATTATAATAAACAACCTGGAATCGGCATAAAATATGATTCAAGAAATTAGATAGCAGAGCTCATAGTGGATATTAGCTTTTTATTGACCGAGCCACGAATAACGGAGTGTATGTATGCTGGTGAATGTTAGAATGGCTCTTACCATATGCTATCAGAGATTGATGAATGTGACAGTATAATTCAAAACAAGTTTAGTTTTTCTTATTGACAGAGGTCACTTCATAAAAGAATTTTACATATAAAGGAGAGAACAGAATTATGAAATTTGAAGATTACAAATTGTTTACCATTGGACCTACTCAAATGTATCAAAGTACACTTGATGTTAGAAAACATGTTGTTCCATATTTTAGAACTACCGAATTTTCAAGTTTGATGCTTGATAATGAGAAATTAATAAAAAAACTTCAATTTGCAAATGAAGCTTCGAAAGTGGTTTTTCTAACCGCATCTGGAAGTGGGGCAATGGAAGCGTCAGTTATAAACTGTTTTGATGTTAATGATAAAGTGTTGATTATATCGGGCGGTACCTTTGGAGAAAGGTTTGAGAAAATATGTAAAATCCATAATATTCCGTTTGAAACTTTAAAACTTGGTGCAGACGAAGAATTAAAAGCGTCGCATTTTGATGCATTTGATAATAAGGGTTTTACCGGCTTACTTGTTAACATTGATGAGACTTATACGGGGCAGTTATATAATATTGAGATAATTAAGGACTTTTGTGAGAAGAATAATATGTACTTGATTGTGGATGCGATTAGTTCATTTTTGGCGGATCCATACTATATGGAACAGAATAATATTGATGTGACAATAGTAAGTTCTCAAAAAGGTTTATGTTTAGCTCCAGGTCTTTCGATTATTACCATAAGCCCCCGTATGTTTGAAAAGATAAATAAGACTGATGTTAAATCATTATATTTTGATTTTAAGGATTATTTTCAAAATATGGAACGCGGACAAACCCCTTTTACACCGGCTGTAGGAGTTTGTTTTGAATTGAATGATATGCTACATAAAATAGATAAACAGGGCATAGAGGGAAGATTAAGAGAAGTTAAAGAGAGATGTGATTATTTTAGAAGTAAAATTAGTTCATTACCGATTCATCTTCCGTCATACCCACTTTCTAATGCAATTTCACCAATTAGATTTGAGAAAGACATTGCTATGGATTTTTTCATATATTTGAAGGATAAAAAACAAATTATGGTTAATCCTGTAGGCGGTGAATTGGGAAAACGTAGTATACGTGTAGCCCATGTGGGAGATCTTAATTATAGTGATTATGATAATTTGATTGAAGAAATAAAGAAGTATTTTGCAATGTGAGGGGAATACAAGCATGGACAAAGTCTTAAGAAACGATTTTCTTGAGTTTTGTAAAAATACTGCACCTGAAGCGAAGTTTGTCTTTATGGATCCCAAAGGGGCCGTTTTTGAAGAATGTGTAAAGATGAATTGCTTTTATTGTGGAAAGTATGGCAGAAACTGGAGATGTCCACCCAATCTTCCAAATCTAGATTATCCTCGAATGTTTTCTGAGTATGATGAAGGACTTTTTGTATATTTCAAATTTGATGTATCTGATAGGGTTCAGTTTGAAAGCATAAGATCGGAATCGAGCATAGTTCTTCACAAGGCTTTGTTACAAATGGAAAAGTGGTTTTATAATCATAACAGGTCAACAGTCATATCCTTCGGAGCGGGAAGTTGTAAACTCTGTAAGGGGGGATGTGGTAAGGAACGGTGCAATAATCCATATATGTCGCGGAGTCCATTGGAGGCAACTGGAGTAAACATAGTTAAAACTGCTGCTAAGTTTGGCATAGATGTGAAATTTCCAACTGATGACGAATTAATGCGTCTTGGTCTGATAATGTGGCAGGAACCTGAACAGTTAATTGAAAGGAGACCAGCTATGAAAAGTCAAGCATAAATTAGCAAATATTTATTTTAGCGATATGACCGTAAAAAAGGCTGACCTTAATAATCCTCATCGGATGAGGATTTCGTAAATCCATATGAAACGGTCGTATTATTTCAGATCAAAAGCAATGTTGTCCGTCAGCATCTTGTATATGACGCGAACAAGTTTACCGGCACAATGCCCCAATGCGTTGTAATGAGATTTACCCTCAGAACGCTTCTGAGCATAGTAATCATTGAAGGTTTTGTTGTTTTTGACAACGTTGTGAGCAGCATTTACCAGTGCGAAGCGTAGCGGCCTTGAACCGCGTTTAGACATCTTGGTATGCCTGGCTTCGAAATTGCCTGACTGATATACAGCAGGATCCAGACCGGCAAATGCGAGTACCTTCGAGGGATTAGAGAAACGGGATATATCCCCGATCTCCCCCAGTATCATTCCCCCATTGATTGCACCAATGCCGGGAATGGTCATTATAACGGAATCCAGGGATCCAACAAGCGATTCCATATCGGATTCCACAGTAGTAACCTGCTTATCCAGAAGCTCTATCAATTCGATGGTCTGAGTAATCTGGAGAGCAACGGAGCTGTCATTGATACCGACAGATTTCTGTGCAAGAACTCTTATCTCTTGTGCCGTATCCTTCTTGAAATGGCCGTGGGAAGCAACTTCAAGAAGATGAGCAAGATGAGTCATGTGCATAGAAGCAACCATACCGGCGGTAGGGGCTTCCTTAAGAAGCGCATAGCAGCTCTTATGATGAACTCCGTTAAAGAAGTACTGGATCTCAGGAAATGCCTGATCAATGTAAGAAGTCAACTGGATCTTAGCCTGTGTACGCTTCTTGATCAGCTTCATCCTGAATCTGCCGAGTTCCTTAAGATGAAGCAGAGAGATATCGTACTTCGTAAAGAGACGTGTAGGGTTCATCATCAAAGCCTTAGCAATGACTAAGGTATCGACCTTATCAGTCTTGGTCTTACGGATGTTGTTCTTCCGTAGGGTCGAAGTCTGGATAGGGTTAATGACACAAACCTTGTAGCCACTAAGAACAAGGAATTCAACAAGGTTGTTGCCATAATGGGCCGTTGACTCAAGACCTATGATGAGCTGGTCAGGATCGAGGGAATCGAGACTGGACTTCAGCTTATGGAAGCCATCATAGTCGTTTGTGAATTTGAACGGCTGAAGCATTACTTCACCATCTGAGGATACCGCAGAGGCAAAGTGGTTGAGTTTGGCAATATCAATGCCTACATAGATCATAAAACCTTCCTTTCTGAGTGTATTGGATGCTGTGACAATCCACAGGCGTTTATCCTCATAGACTTGATTGAAATAAGTGCTTAGGAGACAGATCTCCCGGCAACATCCAGCTTATAAACAATTCAGATAAAACCGTGGCAATACACTCCTTCAAGTAGTTGGACTACAGGAACAAATCTAAAGTCCACAGCATCTGAATGTATTGTACTGTCACATCACTAAAAGAAAGGAAAATGTGATGATTTAGCTTCTGAAATCATCATACAAGTAATGACATATGAAATATATTTTTATGGTTGCAGGTAAGGGTACGAGGTTACAGCCGCTTACGTTGAAACATCCTAAATCAATGTATAAACTTGATGGGGATACCACTTTGTTACAGAGAATGGTAGGACTTATAAAAAAGCATGATTCAGAAGCGGATATAGTTATTGTGACGGGGCATATGCATAGGGCTATAGAAGAACAGATAGAGGGTGCAACATTTGTTTATAACCCCTTTTATGAAGTTACGAATTCCATAGCATCTTTATGGTTTGCAAAGGAACATCTTGATGCCAATAATGTCGTATTAATTGATGGCGATATTGTTATGTCAGATGAGCTTGTAAGAGATGTAATGTGTAAACCTGTTGAACGACCATTAGTTCTTGTGGATAGTTCAATCAAGACTGATGGTGATTATAATGTAGAAGTATCCGGAGACCAGGTTCTGGTAATGAGCAAGGATTTGGATAACTATTACGGCGAATATGCGGGAGTTACAAAGCTGAATCATGATAGTGCTATTCAGATGAGAGAAGAGATGGATAGTATGATAGAAGAAGGCTTTTATGATCAATGGTATGAGAATGCATTGGTACAGTTGATTTTTAAGAATGATTTCAAGCTTTATTATAAGGATATTTCAAATTATGAGTGGACTGAAGTGGACTCTGTCAATGACCTGTTATTAGCGAAGCGTATTCATAATCAGGAATGAGGCACTGAAACTGCTCTAAAAGAAAACGGTCATGGTTCTTCCTTGACCTGCCTGGAACCAAAAGATTACGGATATTATCTCAGAAAAGTGTTACCCATATAAGGTACTAATGGTTGGGAACTTACCCCAAATGCTCCATAATTATAGAACACAGACAATTGCTCGAGGAGGAAAAATAGAATTGCAGATTACAGAAGCTTTTAAAGGAAGAGTATTGGTAATAACAGGAGGGACGGGAAGCTTTGGCTCTACTGTTCTGAAACATTTTCTGACATCGGATATCGGGGAGATTCGCATTATTTCCCGAGATGAAAAGAAGCAGGACATGATGAGACATATACTGCAGGCGAGATATCCTGAACATGCAGGTAAAGTTCAGTTTTACATTGGGGATGTTCGGAGCTTGGATTCCGTTCGCGATGTCATGTATGGGGCAAATTATGTGTTTCATGCGGCGGCTCTTAAGGAAGTTCCATCCTGTGAGTTCTTCCCTATGGAGGCAGTAAAAACCAATATTATAGGTACTGACAATGTGATTACTGCTGCTGTTGAGAATGGAGTGGAGAGGGTAGTCTTTTTGTCGACTGATAAAGCAGCATATCCTATCAATTCCATGGGGATGACCAAAGCGGTTGGCGAAAAAGTGGTGCAGGCACGGGCACAGAAGGCATTTGAACGTGGGGGTACTGTACTTTCCTGTACTCGATACGGAAACGTAATGTGTAGTAGGGGGTCTGTAATTCCGTTGTTCATAGATCAGATCAAGAATAAGCATCCTATCACCATTACTGATCCGAATATGACCCGTTTCCTGATGAACCTGGATGAGGCTGTTGACCTGGTGGCTTTCGCATTTGAGCATGCGGAACCGGGAGATCTCTTTATCCAGAAGGCGGATGCTTCGACCATCGGTGATCTTGCAGATGGCGTTATGAAGGTATTCGGTGAGACGGAGAAGAAGATCATTGGTACTAGGCATGGAGAGAAACTATATGAGACTCTTATGACCAGGGAGGAAAGACTACGGTCTGTTGATATGGGCAACTATTTTAGAATTGCACCGGACGGTCGCAGTTTGAATTATGATAAGTTCTATGTTGACGGTGATGTTCTGACAGAAGGTGATGAAGCGTATACCAGCCACAATACAAATCGTCTGGATGTGGAAGGTGTAGTAAAGAAGATTATGGAAACAGACTATGTAAAGGAAGAACTGGAAGGCAGGCCGCACGTAGTGGAGGCGTAGGGATGAAGATACTGGTGACCGGTTCCAATGGGTTTGTGGGACGCAATCTTGTTTGGAACCTTAAGGAAATACGGGATGGGAAGAACCATACTAGGCCTGATCTGCTGATTACGGAGATATATGGTTATGATATCGGTTCATCCCAGGAATCGTTGGAGCAGGCCTGCAGCAGGGCGGATTTTGTTTTTAACCTTGCAGGTGTGAACCGTCCGAAGGATCAGAAGGAATTCATGGAAGGGAATTTCGGCTTTGCTTCGACACTGCTGGACACCCTGAAGAAGTATAATAATACTTGTCCCGTGATGCTTTCCTCGTCAATACAGGCGAGTCTGTCAGGAAGGTATGCCGGATCGGAATATGGCAAGAGCAAACTGGCGGGCGAGGAACTGTTCTTTGATTATGGGAAAGAGACGGGGGCAAAGGTTTTGGTCTATCGTTTTCCGAATCTTTTCGGGAAATGGTGCAAACCGAATTATAATTCTGCCGTGGCTACTTTCTGCAATGCAGTGGCAAATGATCTGGAGTATACAGTAAATGACCGGAGTACTGAACTGGATCTGGTATATATCGATGACCTGATTGAGGAGATGCTGGATGCTTTAGAGGGGAGGGAGCATAGATGTGAGTATGAAAGTAGTGCAGATAGCGTGATTCCGATGGAAAAATCTGACGGAAGGTATTGCCATGTGCCCACATCCCATCATGTTACCTTAGGGGAGATTGTGGATCAGCTGCAGTCCTTTAAGGATATGCCTGTAAGCCTGTATTTACCGTCTATCCCGGATGGGTCATTTGCAAAGAAGCTGTATAGCACCTATCTGTCCTATCTTCCGGCAGAGAAGATGAGCTACTGCTTTAAGTCTAATGTGGATAACCGGGGAGTTTTCACGGAGCTGATACGGACAGCAGATCATGGACAGGTATCTGTCAATGTTGCTAAGCCGGGGATTACCAGGGGAGAGCATTGGCACAACAGCAAGTGGGAGCTTTTCATAGTAGTATCCGGACATGGTCTGATACAGGAACGAAGGATAGGAATTGATCCCGAGACTGGAAAGGGGTATCCGGTAATAGAATTCGAGGTGACCGGTGAGCAGATGAAAGCAATTCAGATGTTGCCGGGATATACGCACAATATTATCAATCTGTCGCCTACTCAGGATCTGGTGACAGTTATGTGGGCGAATGAGAGCTTTGATCCCGGACATCCGGACACCTTTTATGAGCAGGTGAACCGGGACGGGGATGAGAAGATAAATCCTGAGAAGGGAAACGTATGATGATATAATATCCCTCACTAAGGTGGGGGATTTTTTGTCTTGTACGGTTAAAAAATAAATTGAGAGGTATAGATATGGAATATCCTGAGTGGAAGAATAACGGAAAGATAAAATTGGCAATCATAGTTGGCACGCGCCCGGAAATCATTCGTCTGGCGGCGGTGATTACGAAGTGCCGGAAGTACTTTGATACCCAGCTTTGGCATACAGGTCAAAACTATGATTATAACCTTAACGGTATTTTTTTTAAGGATCTCGGCCTCTCTGATCCGGAATTGTATCTGGATGCAGTAGGTGATGACCTGGGGGCTACCATGGGGAATATTATTGACAGATCCTATAAAGCAATGGTGGCGACTAAGCCTGATGCGGTGCTGGTATTGGGTGATACTAATTCCTGCCTGTCGGTGATCGGCGCTAAGAGGCTGCATATACCTATCTTTCATATGGAGGCAGGAAACCGTTGTAAGGATGAGTGTCTGCCTGAGGAGACGAATCGGCGTATAGTGGACATTATCTCGGATGTGAATCTGGCATATTCGGAGCATGCAAGACGCTATCTGGCTGACTGTGGGCTGCCTAAGGAGAGAACTTATGTGACAGGAAGCCCTATGGCAGAGGTGTTACGCAATAATCTGGAAGCTATACAGGCATCGGATGTCCATAAGAGGGTATCTGACGAGACCGGAACAGCTATAGAAAAGGGGAAGTATATCCTGCTTTCTGCACACCGTGAAGAAAACATTGATACAGAGAAGAATTTTCTTTCTCTTTTTAATGCTGTCAATTCCATGGCGGAGAAATATGATATGCCAATACTTTATTCCTGCCATCCACGTTCCCGAAAACGGTTGGAGCAGATGACAGCAGACGGAAAGTTTACCTTAGACAAGCGCGTGATTGCACATGAACCAATGGGATTTCATGATTATAATTGCCTTCAGATGAGTGCGTTTTGTGTGGTAAGTGATTCCGGAACTCTGCCGGAGGAGTCATCTTTCTATACATCTATAGGGCATCCTATTCCTGCCGTTTGTATCCGTACTTCAACGGAAAGGCCGGAAGCATTGGATAAGGGATGTTTTATTTTGTCAGGGATTGATACGGTAGGTTTGTTACAGTCTGTGGATCTGGCAGTGGAGATGGTTCGTAGTGGAGACAATGGTATACCGGTACCGGATTACGTGGATACCAATGTGTCGGATAAGGTGGTGAAGATTATCCAGTCTTATGTGGGGGTAGTGAATAAAATGGTGTGGAGGAAAGGATAAAGATTGCGCTTCCTGGTTCGCACCATGGTCTAAGCTGTTGGAGAACATAAACAATCTCGTCGGTATCGGACGGACTCGGATCTTTGGAAGTTTATGTATCCGTATTTTGTGGTTGGCTATATCTGGAATCTGAAACATATAAGGCTTACTTGGGCGAAAAGACGCAAATGGTCCACGGACGGATATAACTTACTGTTTACCTGGTTGATATTCTGCTAAATAGCTATATCTTTCCGAAAATGACAAGGGATTTTTCCTTGAATTATCTGATGACAGCTGTTGAAACAGCTGTGGTCATACTTCTATGTCTGGGCATTGACACCTTGATAAAGATGTTTCTTGGGAATAAGTGTATATCAGTATAGGATGCGTTTTGGGGGATAGGTATAGCTAGTGAACAACGTTTCTTTAACAAGTGACAAGCTCTTCATATTATAGTATAATTTCTCTGTTATGGATTGTCGCCGTAATCATAAACATAATAATCTGATAAGGAATTTTGAAAGCATACTGGAGGTAGGAATACTTTCGGCTATGTATTATTTTATGTGGTATTGGGGCTATAAGCAGTACGGCATCCAGACCTTTGGAGGTTTTGGTAAATATGTTCTCATGCTGGTATATGCCCTTTTGGTTTTTGTGCTCTTCGGTATGTGTGAGGGCTTTAAATTCGGCTCTTTAAGATTTTTTGATGTGACCATGTCTTCGTGGATCGCACTTCTTATAGTCAATGTCATAAGCTATCTTCAGCTGTGTCTGATGGCCAACAGGCTTCTTCCACCCGTCCCCATGCTTCTGCTTACCCTGGCAGAGCTGGCTGTATGTACCCTTCTGTGTTACATATATTCAGTGGTTTATTATATGATGAATCCTCCACACGATATGCTGCTCATATCCGGTGGTAAAAAGGGACTTGCAATCAAGAAAAAAATTGAAAGTCGAGGGGATAAGTACAGGATACGTGAGAGCATCAAGCTGGACGAACATATATTCGGTGAGCTTGGTGCAAGCACGGATAAAAAGGCAGTCCTTAAACCAATTTTTGAGAAAATGTCAGGATTTGAATCGGTAATTTTGAATGATATTCCCGCCGATACCAGAAATGAACTTCTGAAATACTGTTATAATCATGATATCAGGACATACGTGGTGCCAATAATCTCGGATATAATAATGTCCGGCTCATCGGATATAAATCTTTTCGATACCCCTATACGTTTCGTGGAGGGAAGAGGACTGACCGGCTTTGAGAGCTTGATAAAAAGGATAATGGATCTTGGACTTGGTACAATTGCTGTGGTGATAACGGCACCCGTGATGCTGATTGTTGCAATCGCAATAAAGCTTGATGATGGTGGACCGGTCTTCTTCAGGCAGGAAAGAGTGACTAAGGATGGAAGGCTTTTCAGTATCCTTAAATTCCGCAGTATGATAGTAAATGCAAATGAAGTAGGAAAGGTAGAGGGTACCACTAAGGAAGATCCCAGAGTCACTAAAGTCGGGAAAATAATAAGGCGTTTCCGTATAGATGAGCTGCCTCAGATCATAAATATCTTAAGGGGCGATATGTCCCTCGTAGGTCCCAGACCCGAATGTAAGGAATTCTATGATAAGTACAGCACTGAAATCCCGGAATTTGTTTTTCGCAGCAAAGTAAAGGCAGGCCTTACCGGATATGCGCAGGTATATGGCAGGTATAATACCTCAGCATATGATAAGCTGCGCCTTGACCTTATGTATATAGAGAAATACACCCTCCTTTTGGACATAAAGATAATACTTATGACCTTAAAGGTTCTGCTTAAGAAAGAAAGTACTGAAGGCTTTGATGCGGATAATGAAGAGGATGCTGCTGAGGGGGGCTCTGATTAGTTAATCCGGGAAATTTTTACTAGATATAGGAGAGAATAGATCATGGAAGAAAGAGAAATTGACCTTATAAGCCTGTTATTTTATCTGTTGTTGCATTGGCGCAGCCTGATTGCAGCAGGGCTGATTGGATTGCTTTTAGCCTGTACTTTTAATGCAGTAAAAAATGTTTCAGAGAGAGTATTGCCTGTTGATGAGGCCTCGGTGACTCTTTCGGTTGAAGACATGGGGGCTGTGAATACCTACGCAAACAGCGTCAAGATGTACGAGTCTATGCAGTCTGCATGGTCAGAGTCATCATATATGGCGCTTGATGGATATAATGTAGCAAAGACAGGGGTAATGATCATCGTAAAAGGCAAAGGCGCTGATAGGGTGGCAAATATCGCCCAGGCGTATCGTGACTTGGCAGCCGGTACCGGAGCTGTTGAGTATATATGTGCGTCAGAAGGAATAGATGATACAGGCATTACCGAGCTGATAAGTGTTGATCCTGCTCCTGTTAACAGTGTGGGTGCTACAAGTAATTATATTGGCGATATAAATACTTGGGTTTGTAGTGATGATGAAAGCGAATGTGTGATTCCCATATACGTTGAGGTTATAGGTAAGGACACTGATGCCTCAGCGCGCATGGCTGATCTTTTGCTTGAATACTTAAATCAGGAAAAAAGCAGTATCGCTTCGAATATGGGGGAGCACAGTCTGACGGTGTTGAGCAGGAGTACGACCGTAGGCATTGATTCAAATGTCCTGAATAAGCAGAATACAAATTACAGTACTCTGTCGAGGCTGGGTGATACTGTGGCGGCTCAGAAGAAAGCACTGTCAGCTGATCAGTTGGCATACTATAAGAATACTTTAAGCGATAATGATGCGTATGATGCCGCTAAAGCTGGTATTTCTTCCGGACTGACAGGAATCCGTTCATTTATAAGCCTGAAAATGATCGCAATTGGTCTTTTTGCCGGCGTCTTCTGTATGGCCGGTTTATGGGCGGTTCTTTATGTGTTTAATAACCGGATAAAATCCGAGGATCCCATCGAGAATCTTTTCAAGATAGCTGTCATTGGAATGATTCCTGCAGAGTATGAAAAGAAGCGTCTGTTTGGCTTTGTCGACAGATGGATCATATCCATACGCGACAGGAACAAGCGGATATTCAGCGTGGATGAAGCTGTATCCCTTATTGTATCCAGGGTAAAGGTCCAGAGCTCAAAGGATGAGGTATCAAAGCTGGTACTCATCGGCTGTGATTTGGGAAAGAATGTACCGGATGTTCCGCAGGAAATGGCTGATAAGCTGAAATCAGGAGACATAAATGCTTCTGTACTGGACAATGTCCTCTACGATCCTGAGAATACAGAGAAGCTGGGAGAGATGGACGGGGCAGTGATCATAGAGAAGGCGGGCAGAACCCTTTACAGTGAACTTACGGAAGAGATAGAGCTTCTTAAACGCCAGCAGATTAAGATATTAGGCTGTGTGATTGTAGAATAATATGGGTGCACTTGTCATTTTTCCTATAGCAGCCGCATTGGCTGTGCTTGGGAGACGTAAATTCGAAGAGACGGTTTTCCCGGCTGTAGGCATAGTTACGGTTACGATTATGCTTGCCGGTATGTTAGGATCCCTTAAGGTTGGGGTTTTTGTTGTGCCATTGTATCTGGCTGCTTCTGTTGTTTTTCTTATTGTCAGGCGGCAGGATTTTCGTAGATACGTGCTTACCCCGGGACTTCCGGCATTCGTTGTCTTTATTATATTTTTTCTGATTTTTTCTTACGGAAGGTTTTTTACGACCGATGCCGCTCTTTCCAAGTATGGTCTGGTGGCCCTCAATATGTTCGAGACGGGATCCCTTAATGATACTTGTGCATATTATGAGCTTAACTGGCCTCTTCCCACTGTATCCGTCTGGGCTTATTTCTGCTGTTTTACGGGAGGCGGCTTTTCTGAATGGATATGTATCTTTTCATATGATATCTTTATTATTTCGGCGGTTCTGCCGATATTTACCCGTATTAAGTCTCTGAAAGAAGAATCCTGGCAGTGGATGATGTTGTTGCTGTTCTGCATTCTGCTGCCTATCCTCAAGCTGCCCGAAGCTTACAGCGCATATGACATGGCCGTTCCGCAGGCTGTATCTATGGTATATGCATACCTTATGCTTAATCAGGTCATAAGCTTTAGGCTGCGTGATGGCTCAAAATGGTGGTACGCAGGCTTTATTGCCTATGGTCTGTTTTTGTCTTGTATATTGACTCAGTATGGTGTATATGCATCTATTCCTCTTACGATGGTAATGTGTTCGGCTGCTGTTTCGGATGCAGAGAAGCGTAAGTATTTATTGACATCATTGGTGGGAGGCTGTCTCCTTTCGCTTGTGTTCAGCATATATGGGATACTGTCTGCCGGAATGGATGCTGACATGATATTGTACATACCTGTATGCTGTCTGGTAAGTGTGGTATTATCCATGGTTCTGACTCTTCTTGTGAGGCTTTATGAGAAGGGCTATAAAAAGATATCTTTAATTATCGTATTATTTATTGTTGCAGGTATAGTGGCGATAGCTGTATTTATACTGCAGAACAGCGTGAACAGTGACTTTTTAATGGATTGGTTTATGGAGTATACTGACAAGATCTTTGTGGGGCGCAAGGAGGAGGCGGATTATATCATAGGCAGACATGTGATTCCTGTATATGATGTTCCTTTTCTGTTTTTTATGATGGTCATTTTCGGATTTGCTTCCGGCAGGATTGAAAAGAAATCATTGGATAAAACAGCAGAGATTCATGCCTTTAATCTCTCACTTGTGTTTGGTTCTGTTCTGTATATGCTAATTCTCTGTATTTTATATATAAATGTCATAAGACAGCCTCATTCAGCCACGAAGCCATCTATAGCGGTATATGTTGCTCCGGTGGTCATACTATCGGCAGTGGCTGTCTTTAAGCAGTGCTTAAGAGCATGGAGGAAGGAGATTGTTATTGGTGCCGGAACTGTTGCTTTGACTGCCTGTGTTTTTTCTGACCCGGTAAGTGCTGTATTCGATAAGCCTGAATATGAGAGTGAATATCCTCTTATCTCAGCTTGCGAAGATGCAGGTGTTCTGGAATTGACGGGAACTGACAGGGTGTTTTATATTGACCGGGAACTGACAGATGAATTACCGATATCATTTGTATGGGAAGTATTTCCTGCAGGGGCTAATAGTATTAATGGCCTCTATTTTAACCCTGAACCCTATAAATGGGATGATGATATCAGGGAGCCCCTTACACCGGAAAAACTGGCGGATGTGATCGAGGATGGGAAGTATACATATGTGTATCTGAAAAATGTGGACGATTATTTCTGGGAGACATATTATCCAGATTTTGCCAATTTCGGAGCTGACATCAGGAATGATGCGATATATCGCGTTGAATATGATGATGATGGTCTGTTGCAGATTGCATACATTGCGGGTGTTTCGCAGGAAGAAGAATCAGAGGAGGCAGAGTGATGGGGATACTGGTTGCTCTGCCTATAGCTGCAGCAATAGCGATAATGGACAGAAAAAAAATAGAGGAGTTTTTATTTCTGGCGATAGGAATAATAATATCGTTTATTTTGGTGGCAGGATATTTTGGCAATACGCTTTATGGGGTTGAGGCAGCTGTTATAACAGGTACTTGTGCGGCAATTTATTGTCTGGTTATGTTTATTAGAGATAAGGCAAGATTTAATGAAAGTGTGTTTACTCCCGGTTTATTGTGGGGGCTGATCATTTTTGTGGTACTGGGGGTATTGCTTATAGGTAAGACTGACCTGGGTGATGATAATGACACCTTTTGGGCACATGCACCACAGATTTTGAATATGTACAGGTATTCTGATTTGGGGAATACGAGCAGGAGGATGGTAAATTATTCATTGCTGTATACTGCTCCGGTTTACACATCCTGGTGTTATTTCTGTAACAGAGTATGGTTTGTGTATTCTGACGGAATAAATCTATGGGCGTGGCAGATATTTATCATATCCGGTTTTCTGCCTTTTTTTTCATTTTCTGTAAAAGGTGGCTATAAGAAACAGATACTTATAGCTATAATGATTTCTATTCTTCCTAATATCGTAACCTGTTCATATAATTTTATGCCTGATATTCCATTAGCTGCCGCTATGATATACGGAACTATAATGACACTTCGGCTGTATCGTGGAATCGATAGGTATAATGATATAGGGTATCTCTTGGGTGCGTGTATAACGTTATTTCTAGTATGCATTATGAAGAGAGTAGGAGGAATGTGTATATATGGTATAGTGGGTATTGCGGTAGTGTACACACTTGATCGAATAAGCGTAAAGGAAATTAAAATTGGGTTGTTTAGTAAACTATTTCCCATTATAGTCATGTTTGAGTTTGTTGTTGCAACTTTTTTATTTACTTTTTTTATAAATGAAGCCTATGATAGCTATTATAGTGAGAAATATGGGGCAGGCTATTTTGGCGGGAATTATAATTATGTGAAGATAGTACTATGTGGTGTAGTAGCATATACAGTTTTGGGAATTAGTGTTTATATAATCAAAGTTTTAATCAATAAAAAAATATTTCTTGTCACTGTTCCATTTCTATTTATTTTTATGGGCGGAATGAAATATGTGATGGTCCGTAAGGCAATGGATATGGCGAATGATTATAAGGGTGATAGTGGTGTTGTGCAAGGGATATTCTTCAGATTTTTTGAAATGTGGTTTAACAGGGAGCATTTTGGAGGAAATAGATTTGGAGGAGGATGGATAATATCTGACGGATTGTTTGCTATCATTCTTGCTGTTGTAATAGTTGTTATTGGATTCTTTATTGTAAAAGGAAAAATAATATATGTGGAAACCATGAATGACCTTATGAATTCTACATGCGTGGTATTTGGTGGATACACTATATATATGCTTTTTTATTGCTTTATCTATATGACCATACAAGGGGGCTATATGAGCGGTGAGTCCTTTGGTCTTACTGACAGGTATCTGGGGCCTGCACTGATGCTTGTGGCAGTTGTGGTGTTATATGAGCTGCTGAGCATACAGAATATTGATCATAATATTGTATTGGTCTGTGCTATTGTTTTTCTTATGCTATTGCTGCCGAATAATATATTTCATATATTGAGTCTCGACAATAAAGACTATTGGGGGGAATATAATAAAATGTATGCCGATTCCGGTGTAGAGTTGAGTGAAGAGGATAATGTGCTGTGCCTTGGACCGGACCATTGCCAGTACTATGTATTTCCTGCTAAAAGTGTTCAGAGTTATGAGGCGGCTGAATGTGAATTATCCCAGGAGGATTGGTCTGGGCAGGTAATAAGGTATGGATACAACTATCTGGTACTGGAGGATTATAGCAGCGAATTCCCGGAAACTTATCAGGATATGTTTGAAGGTGGGCTGGGATCCATAAAAAAAATGGCTATTTATTCTGTAAAGGTTGATGCAGACAATAAGGTATCTTTTGTTCCCTGCAGATCAGATGTGGAGTGAAACCTGTATATAACTCTGTATACATGATCTATTTAGTATAGGAAATAAGTATAGAAAAAAGATGTGCTGTGCGATTATCGGAGTTTCGGGAGAATGTTAGGAGAAAAAAACAATAGAAAGTGCATAGAAATCTTTATTGTTGGTCTTTTTTTCATTGCTTATCTTTTTCTCTGGTTCAAGCAGTATACATATTTTAACTATGCCGGTGGGGAACTGTATTTCGATGATGAAGAGCTTATTGCATATGCGTCCACGGCGGCTGAGAGAGAATTCAATCTTGCCCCGGAATATTCTGAGAAAGTGTCCCGTATCATTTTCTGGACCAATAAGTTTTCTGAGGTAGATATAGTTAATGAAAGTGGTAATACCTGGCAGTTTACCGTTTCGGATTACTATGGTGATGAGGTACCGTCTGCAGCAGAACCGGTGATTCTTCAAAGTGGAGAATCCTTCAGCTATGTTGCTGATGATCGTGGCGGCTATGTGGTGACGGTTTATGGCAGTGATCAGGATGCGGATACAGACGGACTGTGCATAAGGTACAGTAGTCAGGCGTATATGGAAAGATGGAAGAGGGCGACTGTTATTGCGCTGGGAGTCATATCCGCAATGATAATTTTGCTCTGTCTTTCTGCTTTGACATTATACCGGTACTTTAATAGCATTGCGCCATATGTATGTTTGGGGATGGGGGCAATAGGTTTTGGTGTTTCGGAGTATGCCGGTTTTATCGGGGGTGAGGCTTATCTGACTGTGCTGCCACAGATAGGGGCGTTTTTTCTTGGCGTAACTGCCATAATTTGCGCACAAAGGCAGCCGGAACAGGCAGAAAACGTATCAGGAAAGCAGTACTGTCCTTGGGTATGGGCTATAGTAGCAGCATTCGTTGCGATAATTCTTCATTTTCTAATGCTCTCTGCCGGCGCAGGGTCAGTATTGTACGTTTTTACCGGTGGAGAGAATTCGGGACGCAGGATACTTGGATACATAGTAGTATTTGCAGTGTTTCTCATTTTATTTCTCATTCTGGGACGTATACAACTGTCTGGATTCTTTTTGGGTACAATCAGGTCTTATTTTTCCGGGCGGATCGCTTTCCTGTCTGCCGTTCTTTGCATCTTTGTCATTGCTCGTTCCTGGATAAAGATACATCCGTTATTCATTGCACTGTTTATTGTAATTATTATTAGCCTTCGTTTTGGAAAGAGAATAAGGATTCCGCAAGCGGTGCGCATGATTTATTATGTATTGCTTTCTGCACTTGTTGCAGTCAATTCCTGTGTTATTAATTTTTGGGATACAGGCAGATGGGAGGATGTTTATCATACCGGTACATTTTATAACACCATGTTTTTTACAGCGGCGGGGGAGCCCTTTCGTGGTGGACTTAACCAGATGTATGGTCATTTTGCCCTGTTCTATAAGATCCCGATGCTGATCTTTGGAAATAATATGCGTACGGTAGGCGTGACGACGGCTTTCTTTGCGGCAGTGGCAGTTTTTCTCGTTTTATTGTCCGTTGACCGTATACTCAGTTCTGATATCTCATGTCTGATTTCCGGTATGGTTTTGATAGCATACCTCATTACCGATTACCTTTACCTCCAGTCATTTCCGCTGCGGATGCTCTGGTCATTTGTTCTGTTATATTACTGTGTAATAATTAAGGACAAAAAAATGACTATGACTAAAAGGATGCTTGGTTATATTATCTGTGTTCTTGCTATAGTATGGAATACAGAAAGCGGATTGGTCTGTGCCGTTAGCTGGGCTGTATGTATTGTGCTGCATTCCGGAAAAAAAATGTCAGCTAGAATGCTCCTCCAATCCGGATTTATTGAGATACTGGTTGTTATTGCGGAGGTATTTGCTGCATATAGCACGATTAAACTATATAACATCTGTATGATATCCGATGGCAATGCTCTTTCAGAGTTCCTGAGCTGGAGAAAAGAAATAGCCACTTTAGCCAGGTCGGATGCAGGGGATACTAATAATGGTTCCCTGTACTGGGTGAATGCTCCCTGGATGTATATTGAGACAGCTTTGATGGGATGTGTGGCGGTGTTGTTGGACAGGGCAGGATTATTTGGAAAACGCAGATTTTCAAGTGATGATCTTCCTAAAGTGTTAATAGTATTTTATGCTGCAGGGATATTTATTTATTGGATGGGACGTCCTGAAGAATACAATATTATCGCTCCTTATATGGGGTGTGTTGTGATGTTTGTTTACGACCGTATGGTAGCTGTTTCGAAAGAACGGGTTAAGAAAGGCGCTTATAGTTACGATGTTTCAGCTAATGTATGGCGTTTAACAAGTATGGTCTTGTGTTTGGTGATAGCCGGTTTTCTTTTTAGGATACCTGACGTGGTCTGCTATACTAAAAGAAACCTGGCTGACCGTTCTATAGCAGATTACAGAAAAGTAAAACAGTATCTGCAGATATTTGATGAAAATGTGCCGGAAGGAGCAGATGGTGAAGCAGTAGGCCTCAGAATGATATGTATGAGCCTGGGCAGGGATTTGGAAAGCGATGGACTTGGATGGGGATACAATGAGGAAGAATTGGAAAAGAACTGCCGCGAGAAAGAGTGGCTGATACTGGGAAGCGAAGATGTGGGAATGCCGTTCTTAGAGTTGGACAGAGTCATACACTTTGGTAAGATGGATTATTATTTATATCATAATAAGGAATTTCTTCGTTAATCCTGCAGGTTAGGTGAGGAAATATGGTATAGCAATGAGATTAAAAAGATTTTTTAAACTAGGCCCGGTAGTGTTATTTAAGAAGGTAGTCGGCTATGAGGAAGTATATACAATCGGAATAAGGCCGATGGAAAGCACCGCAGATACGCCTTACAGGTGTGTTCCCTATAAGAAAGATTATTGGTATGCAGATCCTTTGACATTTGAATATGGCGGAAAGCATTACCTGTTTACCGAGGCTTATGACAGAAGGAAATCTGTCGGAAGTATCGCTGTTTCAGTTATTGATGATAGAGGGCATATTTCAAAGCCCAGGATAATAATAAAGGAAAAATACCATATGTCATATCCATATGTTTTCATGTGGAATGGTGATATATATATGATCCCGGAAACAAGTGCTAATATGACTATCAACCTATACAAATGTGTTGAATTCCCTCTCAGATGGAAGCCGGAAGCGCAGATGCGGATTGATGAGGTTTTTGTTGATGCGGATGTTTTTGTTATGGGGGATAATGAACTGTGCCTGCTGGGATCCGCAGTAAACAAGGCTGATCCGCTTAAGGTAAGGTACAGCAGGTATCGAATTACAAAGAATGAATCAGAATACAGTTGTCACCATGAAGGATATGCTGCTTCTGGATGGAATTATTTTGACCGAAATGCCGGAAAGCCGGTTGTTATCGATGGTGTTAAATATATACCGACCCAGGAGAGTTCTGAAACGGATTATGGGATTAAAATCAACTTCCGCAAGTATACAAAAGGATATAATGTAGCTCCTTGTGTATCTGATTCTATTACAGTTGATAACACATGTTTTTCAGCCTGTATAAAGCGTGCAGACATGATAGGTGTGCATACATATAGCAGGATTGGAAAATTTGAAATAATAGATCTGAGGTATTACAAATTTTCACCGGATACGAATATTAGGCGCATAGGCCATATTTTCAGCCGATTTGTATCAGGACGGCAAAACTGATATACTTGCAGATGGTGAATAATACACTTTGGGGCATGGTGATAGTATGCCGGGATTGAATTGATTATGAGCTTATACTGGAAAACAAGAACCCTTATCAGTGGTGATTACAGGGAAATTGAGAGCAATTACATAGAGTATCATAATAAAAAGGTTATCGAAAAGTATCGGAATACAAATACTCCGATTTATTGTGATATACGTCTGTACAGTGATGAGGGGGGATTATTTTGCCACTGGCTTAAGGCACTGTCAGGTATAAGCTATAGCATACGCAATGGCTTTATCCCAGTGATAGATATGCAGACCAAGGAAAACATCCTCATGACCGATAAGGAAAGAAAGCGCATAAATGCATGGGAGTATTTTTTCCTTCAGCCCGGTGGGATTCATTTTTCGGAAATAAAAGGCAAAAAAAACGTTGTAATACTTGAAAATCCAAGGAGCATGGATGGGATTGGTGAACTGATAAGCTCGGAAATCGCTGCTGATTATTGGCGTACGGTCGTTAAACGTTTTATAGCTTTTTCTGGTGAACAGCAGAAAATAGTGGATAACCATATAGATCTTTTTAATACCGATGATCGCTGGCTGGGAGTATTGGCAAGAGGAACAGATTATCTAAATCCGGCTGTTGGTCATCCGGAGCAGCCACAAGTCGCTGATCTGGTAGAGAAAATCGATGAAATGAGCGAAAAAAACAACTGTAACAGGTTGTTTGTTGCGACTGAGGATGCTGATATTTTGGATGGATTGAGAGCTGTGTATGGGAATCGAATGTTCTATTTAGATCAGAAACGTTACCGCGGACAGCAGAAGGATAAACTGGGGCACCTTGATGATTACAAACAGGGTGCCATTGAGATGAACAGGATTTATCTTGCAGCTATGTATTATCTTGGAAGATGTGATTGTCTGCTGACCGGTAATACTACAGGAGCGGCTGGTGCGTTTCTGTTTTCTGAAGGTTATGATGATTTATTTGTCTGGAGCAAGCCATCAGGGGAAATATTGGAGAAGGAAAAAATTATGGAGGCAGCTAATGTTTATGATAATAATAGAAAATAGCACGTATATCATGAACAATTTGAATAAGTGGAGAGATATGCTGTGAGAGTAATCCATCTTTCAACTGAAGATCAATATGGTGCTGGAAGAACGGCTGTTAGAATAAGTGATGCTGTCAGATATCAGGGGATAGATTCTGATGTTTATGTAATTAGACATGGCATGGGTTCATATGGTTATGAAATCCATCGCGGCGTATATGAGCAGATTAAGGCTGTAATAGACATCAAGCGTGATGAGATGAAGGTTGCTAAGTATTCTGAACGGGCATTATTTAATCCGGCAGGGGGAGGAATAGATTTTAGTAAAGCAGAGTTCATCAGAGAAGCAGACGTCATAAATCTGCATTGGGTTAATTATGGTGTCTGGTCACAGAAACTGATGTGTCTGTTAGCTAAGTTAAAAAAACCGATAGTTTGGACTATGCATGATATGTGGCCGTTTACAGGCGGATGCCACTGTGATGAAAACTGTGGCAGATACTCTAAAGCCTGTGGGACGTGTCCGGTGCTTCAAAGTAATGATGTAAATGATATTTCGGCAAAGTCATTAAGCATAAAGTCCAAATTATACGCGCAGAATAATATAACGTTTGTAGGACCGAGCAGGTGGATGACTGAATCAGCTAATAACAGTGCAGTAATAAGGAATAATAATCTGTCATGCGTAAATATAGGAAATCCGATATCAGGGGATGAATTTATTCCCCGTGATAAAAATGAATGTTTTAAACTAATAAGGCTTAATACTAAAAAGAAAGTGATCCTTTTTGGGGCGGTTAATGCTACCTCTGACCGAAATAAAGGATTTGAAAACCTGAAAAAAGCCCTTTCAAAACTGGATAGATCAAAGTATCTTCTGCTTATTTTTGGCGGAAATATAAAAGGTGATTTTGCGGGCTTCGAAACTGTGAGTACAGGTTTTATATCTGATGATCTGCATCTGTCATTGATATATAATGTAGCTGATGTTTTTGTAGCACCGTCTTTTCAGGACAATCTTCCGAATACTGTGATGGAGGCGCTTTGCTGCGGCGTCCCGGTAGCGGCATTCAATATTGGTGGTATGCCCGATATGATAATTCCCGGAGAAAACGGTTATCTTGCAGGTCCTTATGATTGTGATGATCTGGCAGGCGGCATTAAGGAGTGTGCGAATCGCATATATGATCGTGACAGTATCAGTAACTGTATAAGAAGAAAATACTCAGCAGAGAGTATAGGGGAGCTGTATAAGGATCTGTATTTTAGGATACTCCAAGGTAATAATTCATGAATGACGTAAACATTAAAAGGGGGTTGAGGTGAATAGGAGAAAAAATGTACTGGTATTTCCGGCTGGATCGGAAATTGCGCATGAAATATATGATGCACTTAAGTTTTCTAAGTTTGTATCGCTGTTTGGCGGAACAAGTGAGGATAATCATGCAAAATACTGGTTCAAAAATATTATCGATGATTTTCCGAGTATTTATGAGGAAGGATTTATCGATTATTTGAACAGAGCTATTGATGAACATCATATAGACTATGTATATCCGGCTTTGGATAGTGTTTGTCTTTTTTTGAGTCAGAATATGTCTAAAATTAATGCAAAAGTTGTTATTGCTGACTACAAAACAACAAGCTTGTGCAGATCAAAATCAGATACGTATAAGTTTTTTAATGACGAATCTTTTATTCCCAGGGTTTATGAAAACATTGAAGATGTAAGGGATTTTCCTGTGTTTATAAAGCCTAAAATGGGTGAGGGAGCAAAAGGGGCTGTCATAATAGGTGATAAAAAGGACCTGACCCATTATTACAATGAAAATGTAGTGGTTTGCGAGTATCTTCCAGGAGATGAATATACGGTAGATTGTTACACAAATAAGGATGGAAAACTCCTGTCTTTAAAAATGCGCAGCAGAGAAAGAATAAAAGCAGGAATCGCCGTTCGGTCTAATCATGTTGAGATAAATGATGAAGTAATACACATTGCTGAGACGATTAATTCAAGGCTGGATTTTTTTGGTGCATGGTTTTTCCAGGTAAAAAGGGATAATAATAATAAATTGAAATTACTGGAGATTTCTCCTCGAATCCCAGGTACAATGGGAATCTCCAGAAATAAGGGAATAAATTATCCTCTTTTGACCATAATGGAGATGGAAGGCTACGATGTTGAAATACAGGAAAATAATTACACAATTCAAATAGACAGATGCTTTAAGAGTGAATTCATGCTTGATCTGGTTTATGAAAATGTTTATGTTGATTATGATGATACATTGATTATAGATGGTAAGGTTAATAATTATCTGATGTTTTTTTTGTATCAGTGTGTTAATGAAGGGAAAAAGATTTTTCTGTTGTCGAAGCATATAGGTGATATTTTTGAGGATTTAGCTAAATACAGAATTGATAAAAATATTTTTGATGAGATTTATGTGTTAAATAGGGAAGATGAAAAGATTGAGTATATAAAAGGTGATAAATGTATTTTCATAGATGATTCTTTTGCCGAAAGAAAAAAATTTATCAGCAAAGGTATTCCTGCTTTTGATCTTGACATGATAGAGAGTCTGGTTGATTGGAGGCGTTAATCTATGATTGTTGCATTCACTGGACCCTATGGCGATAACAATTTTGGAGATTATATGATGCTGGTCAATAATCTCCTTGATTTTTTGTCGCAAAATAGACAGATAAGCGGTTTGGTAGTTTTCTCTTATGAAAAAGAAAACTTAGAAGCAGTATTAAGAAAATACATTCCTGATACCAGATTAGAGATAATTTGTATTGAGAGTTTGATAGAGTATGAGAACTGTGTCTCAGAAAAGTTTGAGATCAGGTATAAATATCCCCAATATGATAGGAATGGGATATTGTCTTCTGTTAGAAATCTGTCAGAAGTGGATGCTGCTGTTTCATCTGTGGATGTGATGGTTTTAAGCGGCGGCGGCTGTATGAATTACTATTGGCTTGCGGACCATAGGTTATGGAAATTATATTCAATTATTACACCACTTATATTGGCAAAAAAATACAAAAAAAAGTGTGTGACCATGGCAAATACTTTTGGGCCATTTGGGAAAGCGGATGTTTTTTTTAGAGAATTTTTTAAAGATATATGTTTTGACAGCCTGTGCGTGCGTGATCTGGTTTATTCACGCAAGGAATTATCAAGTATAGGTATATCGGATGATATTTACGATAGTTGTGATGATTTTGCAATTGTCAAAAATATACAGGTGAAAAAAAAGCTTGAGAAGCGAGAGTATTTTGTACTTGAACTATACTGTTCGATAGAAGATATAAAAAAATATGCACAATTCATAGAAACATTTGCAAAAAAAATAAAGCGTGATTCTGGGTATGATATGTTTTATTTACCGATTGCTCCGGGATTTGGCGGGGAAAAACAGGGGCAGTGCCTTTATGGGATGCTTGGCAGTATGGTTAAGCTTGAACCGATAAATGGATTTGCTAAATTCGAAGATGTTGAAGAAATAATCCGTGGTGCTAAATTTGTCATATGTGACAGATATCATTTATTTGTACGTTCCATTATGAATAAGATTGCTTGCATACAATGGCTTAGAATGATAGATGGCTCAGATGTATATTATAGAAATAAGTGTGTTGGCTTTTTGGAGAGTTTGTATGGGACAGAGAATAAAGCAGACTTTGATAAGTACTTTACCACTGATTCATTGGTTGAAATATTAAGTAATGATAATTCATTTTATGAAAAGATAAATTTTCAAAAGACTTATTTAACATCAACAGAACAGAAAGATATTGACAGAATCAGAAGTACTTACATCCATGATATTTTAGAAGTTTTTAGTAGCAATACTGGTGAATTAGATGATGAATAGTGACTGTATGGAACAATTTGCTCCGGTTGCGATACATACTCTTAACAGATATGAACATTTAAAAAAATGTATTGAATCGCTGGCTAAAAATAAGTTGGCTCAAAAAACCGAGCTGTTTATTTCTGTAGATTATCCTCCAAATGAGAAATATAGGAATGGGTATGAAAAGGTTGTGGAATTTGTTAGCTCCGGCATAAAAGGATTTGCTGGTGTTAATGTCTATATTCAGGAAACAAATCTGGGATCAGCAAGAAATTCTCTTTTTTTAAATGAAGAAGTTTTTAAGAAATATGACAGGATTATCAAATCTGAGGATGATAATGTTTTTTCCGTAAATTTTCTTGAATATATGAACATGTATCTCGACAAGTATTCTGAAGATAGTTCAATATATGCCGTATGTGGATATGTATATCCTGTGTGTTTAAAGGATTTGAAGGGGGAAACTTTTAAATCTGATATGTTCAGTGCATGGGGGTACGGAACATGGAAAGCAAAGATGGATGCTCGAAAATCCTTTGGAATTGATGACATAAGAAATGCTGTATTGGATGGTAAATATGCCAGAATCTGGAGAAAGCGTAACAGACATATATATAACGAGGCTGTATATGTTGCTGCTGGCAAGCATTACTACTATCGGGGAGAAAAAGCCGGAGATTTTGTGAATTTTCCGGATTTTATGCTATGTATTTATCTATACATAAGTGGTAAGTATGTGATAGTGCCGGCGTATTCAAAGGTGAGGAATATAGGAAATGACGGCACCGGTGAACATTGCAATGATAAGTCAGAGGATTTGTATGCTGCGCAGGGACTGGATGAGAGAAATGGTTTTGAGGATTGTCCTGATGCCGAGAGCCTGTCTGACCGTGACAGATATGTGATAGAAAATTATGTAAAGGCTGACTTGAGGTCAAATGTAATGGTTGATCTTATTCGGTTAAAAATGATATTAAATAGTATTATATAGATTTCGTTTTTTGATTTGGATATTGGGAATATGATAAAATACGGACTATTGATAATATAATGCAATATTAGGAAATGGCTTGTTGAATGAAAAAAGAAGATTTTCCAATAAGCAGCGAAGTGCTTAAAAAATGGATAGAGAGCAACAGGAAGAATATTAAAAATGCAGGCCGGAAAGATGCGAAAAAATACATTTATATAAATCTTTCTATGGTGCGGTTACAGACTGCTTGGATATTGCCTAAGATTTTATTTGCTCTAGGAATGGCAGAAAAGTCTCATGCAAAAGTGATTGCGCTGACTTGGCATAGAAATGAAGAGTTTGAGGGACTTTTGGCTTCTTATGGCATAGAAATGAAGAGTCTTGAAGATATTTGCCGAAGTGATATGAGGGCTTTATTCTCTTCAGGCTTAAAAACTCTGGGGTTACTGCTGAGAGGCGGCAGTGGAGAGTTTTTGAAGGGGCTGAAGTATGGGAAAATACCGATAGGGTGTGCCATATATGAGGACATACTTCGTACTTCGGATATTTCAACTATAAGAACTGTCTATAATTATACATGTATAAAAAAAATATTACATTTGTTATGGATGATATCTTCGCTGGATCATTATCTGACAGATCATCCTCCCCTATTCTGTGTATCTGATGACCTTGCATATCATGAAGGCGCACAGTTGGCGCTGTTTCACGAGCATGGCGCGGCCATAAGAAATGTAAGCAATACCGGCATGGGAAAGGTTGAGTTTGACGAAAATCTTCGCACCATTCGTTGGCAGTACATGGATCATCAATATTGTCTTGAACACCTTCAGGATGCTGGCGGAGAAGAGGTAACAGCTGCTGAAAAGTATCTGGATGAGCGTTTCCAGGGAAAGAATGGCCGTAATATTGATAAAGGTGCTTTTGCTGGGAAAAAGGTATGGAGCAGGGAAGATGGGATTAAGGAGCTGGGACTTGATCCCAAAAAGAAAAATATTGTGATCATGGCTCATACTTTTACTGATGCGGTATTTAACTACGGAGATACTTTTTTTAGGGATTATTATGACTGGACGGAGCAGACGCTTCGCATAGCTGGGACTGTTGATGATGTGAATTGGGTACTAAAGCCTCATCCTACAAGGAAAGCGTATCATGAGTCACGGGATTCAATCGAAAAAATGTATGAAAGATACAAAACGGATTCTATTTTTATCCTTTCTGATGAGGTGAGTGCTGAGAGTATTAAAAATTTCGCTGATGCAATTATTACCATAGGCGGCAGCGCTGGTGGAGAATTTGCCTGTTATGGTGTACCGGTTGTGATAGTGGGTTTTCCCTATTACAGGGGATTTGGTTATACTTTAGAACCTAAGTCATTATCACAATATGAAAGCTGTTTGAAGAAAATTAAAAGAATTAAGCCGTTAAGTGACGAACAGGTAATTACTGCCAAGAAAGTATTTTACATACAAAATGTGTTGAAAAAAGAAAAAACGTCTGTTGCCTTTGATGATGATTTTGCAAAGCTTATTCGGAATGGTTACACGAAGATGCTGGATGAAATGGCATTGGAATATTTTGAGAAAAATGACGGAACTGTGAAATATAATGATATGGTAACTCTGGATGCAATTGAATTTCTTGAAAGCTGTGATTATGAAGAAACTGATTTTTACCGTGCAGGAGTTGAACATTACGCAAGATTGTTCTAAGGATGAATAAATGATAAAAAATGTCATACAGATGTTAAAAAAAATAATCTATATTTTGGATCGAAAACAGAGGCGACAGACGCTTTTTTTTCTGATACTTGTACTGATTAATACAGTATTGGAGACTCTGGGGGTTTCTGCAATCTTGCCAATCATGTCGATTGTTCTTGAGCCGGAAAAGGTAAACGATAATGCCATTTACAGTATAGTAATGACCGGGCTGAATATCGGGGATGTACGGGATTTTTTGCTTGTGGCATCATTGTTTATGCTTGTAGTGTACATAGTAAAGAATCTTTTCATTATATGGATGAATGCTTTTCTTTATAGATTCATATACTTTAACAAAGCAAAGCTTTCAGTAAAAATGATGGATTGTTATATGAGGCAGGACTACATATTTCATGTAAAGCATAATCTGGCTGAAATACAGAGGAATGTAAATTCAGATGTAGCGCAGTTTTTCTCCGTTATACAGAATTCTGTACAGCTTATTACGGAAGTGTTTGTGTGCCTAGCGTTAGTTCTGCTTTTGATGGTGACGGATATTTTTACTACTTTGATGGTATCTTTGGCGATGCTCGTAATGCTGATTTTATTTTTTAAAATATATAAGAACAGGTTAAGGGTGCTCGGAGAAAAAAACCGAGAAACATCATACTGGTCCAATAAATGGTTCCTGCAATCGTTAAGTGGTATCAAAGAGATAAAAACAATGAACAGAGAGAGTTTTTTCATAAAAGAGTACTCTTGCTCAACATACGATAATGCTGATGTTATGAGAAAAAACGTGACTCTCTCCAATCTTACCAAGCCTGTGGTGGAAATGGTTTCGGTCGGATCTATTCTGGTTTATATGACAGTCAGTATCTTAAGAGGTGCTGATATGGCACAGTTTGTGTCAGTGCTGTCAGTATTTGCAATGGCAGCTTTCCGTATGCTTCCCTCATTCAACCGTATAAGCGGATATCTCAGTAACCTGATGTTTAATAAGCCGTCTGTTGATGCAGTATATAAGGATGTGAAGGATATTGAAAAACTTGAGGAGGAAAGAAAAATATTAAAGCCTCAGCAGGGACATGATATGACGCTTGATGATTCTGTTGTGGTGAAAAATGTCAGATACGCATATCCGACCAAACCGGATGTAGAAGTGTTAAAGGGCATTAACCTGTCGATACCAAGTAAAAAATCTGTTGCTTTTGTGGGTTCTTCCGGTTCTGGCAAGACTACTATGGCAGATATTCTGCTGGGACTTTATCAGCCCCAGGAGGGGAGCGTGGAGTCTGATGGTTATGATGTGTACAGAAATATAGATTCGTGGCATTCACTAATAGGCTACATTCCTCAGACTATTTATTTAATGGATGATACCATACGTGCAAATGTAGCATTCGGATTGCCGGACGATCAGATAGATGATGATAAGGTATGGCAGGTGCTGGAAGAAGCTCAGATGGCAGATTATGTGCGGGAACAGAAGTATGGATTAGATACAACAATAGGCGACAGGGGGGTACAGCTTTCAGGGGGACAACGACAGAGGCTTGGAATTGCAAGGGCATTATATACAGATCCGCAGCTGCTTATTCTTGATGAGGCCACCTCTGCACTTGATAATGAAACTGAAGCAACGGTTATGGATGCGATATATCGTTTATCCGGTAAGATTACAATGGTAGTAATCGCACACCGATTGACAACCATTAGAAACTGTGACATTATCTACCGGCTCAACGATGGGCAGGCGGCGTCCATTTCATATGAAGAAGCGTTGCAGCATAGTACATCTGTTAGGGAAGAGTAATACATGACTGAGAACTCGTTTGTGCTAATCAAGTTTGCAATGGTAGTTGGTTCTCCGGCGATAGGCAGCCATATGTGAAGTGTAAAAGTATTTCAATTTCAGGTAGGCATATTTAAGTATCCCTACTTGTGATTTTTCTATCATTGTCTGTAACTGCTGATAGAGCTCATCGCTGACATTAATAGAATTTGTCTTTGCAATATCCACCTTTTCTTTAAGCACAAGTAATTCTCTGTGGAAAAGCTGCTCTTCATGGCGGTGTGAAACAATCTGGAGGCATTTTACAATGTGGTTTAGAAAAAGCTGCTCATTTTTATCATTTATGCAATTATCCAATTCGGTAAAAAATGCCTTATTTAGGAGTATGTGGGTTACGCTGGAGATATAAGACCTGTAACCATATAAGTTATATCCGCATATGGCAGCATTAGTTGAGATGTTATAGATTTCAGAACTATAGACTGCATCACATCCCATACGCATATCCTTGAAACGAACATCTTTGAATAAATCTGTTCGATACAGTTTGCCCCATATACATTTTCTGATTTTTTGAGGGTCATTTACCAGAGTGATTCTGTGTGTGACATCAAATTTGATATTGCGACACTCTACCATTGCGGTAACACCACAAACTACCATGTCGACATTATATTCTGTGATCACATCATACATCCTTTTGATGTAGTTTACGGATACGTAATCATCCCCATCCACAAAGCAGTAGTATTTTCCCCGGATTTCTTCAACGGTTTTATTTCTCGCAATGTATTGTTGGCGTACACCGGCTCTGAAAAGCCGGATACGTGAATCCTTTTTAGCATATTCCTGGCAGATTTCATAGCTGCCGTCGTCGCTGCCGTTATCCACAAGGATAATATCAATATTATTGTATGTCTGATTGATCAGGGTTTCTATGCATTCACCGATATATTCGTGAATGTTATAAACGGGGACCAGTATGCTGATCAGATCTTTTTCTGTCTGTATATTTTCAGAATGTTCCATGTCAATTAACCTTTGTGTATTTCACTTTATCATTTCCAATAGGGCCCGTATTCCACTTTGTCTGCAGCTTTAGGACGTTCTTCTAATGGATAGATCCAAGAGTCATTATAGTATTTTTTCAGGTTTTCATCCATATGCTCGATTCCGCCGAATCTTGATCCGTCCCAGCGCTTTCCCATTATTCCGAACAGAATCTGAAGAACTCCCCCCATGCATATGGCCTGTTTGCCTGCTTTTTTTATTTCTGCACACAGCGGGTATGCATATGCGCCGCAGCTTACCAGTGCAACATCAAAATCCATTGCAAGGATTTCTTCTTTCATAAAATCCAATGCATCAAACCAGGTTTCAAAACGGTTGTCTTCCATGTCCCCAAGGGTGACCAGTGACTGGTAAGTGAGAAGCGTGAACTCGGGAAGTATGTCTGTTCCGGGATAGATTTCTTCCCTTCGGGCGTACTGATGTTCCACTGATTTTGAGAAAGATGATACTACGAGGACCTTTTTCCCCTTCAGGGCAGAAGTCCAGGAATTTTTTAAGGAATACGGTTCGAATATCTTGAAATTTTCTACAGCTTTTGAATTTTCAGGAAGATAAGTGTCAATGAAATAATCCTCCAGAAACTGTCTGTTGCATGCAAAGACATCCGTTTGTTCTATGGCATCTTTCATTACATCAAGGAACCTGTATCCGAGTTGTGTATCGTTGGGAAAAAATCCTGACCAGTTGTAAAGGATATTTATGGTGGTGGCGTACTTCTTTTTGATTTCAAATTCGTACATGCGCATTACGCCGGTTTCGGAGAAGCCAAGGCGTCCTGCCATAAAAGGCTGGCCGGATTGCAGCTTTTCTGCCAGAATATCAGATGCCTCATCGCATGTTATCGTTCCTCTTCGGACATATTTAAGATGTTTTCCAATACCGTGGATCTTATTCCGGATTGTGTGCCTGACAGCCCGGTTGAACCAGGTGATTCTTTTTTTCATAGTATTTCTCCCAGTGATGAATTATAACCTACATTCATGTTTGGTACAAGTATGGCGGTATATACCATTCTGTTATATAATTGTGTAGAATTGGTATAACGACAGAAGAACTGAAAATTCCTGTATAGACCTGATTTATGAAGAATAAGGCAAGTATAAGAAATAAAATATACCGAAAAATCCACTGGATTATATTTAATAAACTGAATGGAAGAAAGTGGATGAATCCCTTTTATCCGGCATGGCGTCATGCGTATACATTGAGCGGGAAACCTAGATCAGTAGTAAATTCAGGAGAACAGGAAATTTACCTTTCCCAGATTCCGAACGAAGGAGCAGGAATAGGACACCAGCTTGCTAATTATAATGCTGGAGTATATTTTGCATCTTTTTACGGAGTAAAATATGCATATCCGGGATTTAAGAACAAGGAATGGGAATCTTTTCTTGGACTTGGTGAGAATGAGGTTTCATTAAGAACACTTAAAAAAAAGGGATATAAAGTGTTTCGGCTTCCGTATTATGAGAATGCTGAGGATCAAAAAATGGTGCGGAATATCATTGCGTCCTATTCTGGTCAGCGTGTTGTTTTCCTGAATGAACTGGATCAGTTCTACAAGGAACAGTATGGAGTAGCGGAATATGTAAAGAAGAAGTTTAATTCCGCAAAGGCGCGCGGCAATGATAAACTGATCTATGATCCTGAGCGGCTGAATATTGCAGTGCACGTAAGGCGTGGAGATATAAATGTGGGGAATTCGTCAGACAGCAATTTAAAAAAACGCTGGCTGGATAATGATTATTTCGAGAATGTCCTTGAAAATGTGATAAAAAAGATTTCTGAGGATGACAATTTTGCAGCATTGACCGGAAAGAAGGGCTGCAAACCTGCTTTTTATATTTTTTCACAGGGATCTGAATCTGATTTTGAGAGCTTCAGGCGATTTGCAAAAGACGGCGAACTGCATTTCTGTCTGGATATGGAGGATAAAGCCTCCTTCCTGCATCTGGTTAGGGCTGATGTGCTGATCACCAGCAGGAGCTCTTTTTCCTACAAGCCTGCACTGATTTCGGACGGAATACGTATCTGCCCGCCGGGATTCTGGCACGATTATCCGAATGATGCGCACTGGTTTGTAGCAGACGAGCATGGTGCATTCTAATGGTATGTAGATAAGGTCAGTATTATGTACATTTATGATATTTTTATAAAACCGATAGAGCTGATCGTGGAGATTATATTTGTACTCCTGTACCGTCAGCTCGAAAGTTCAGGGCTGGCTATTATTGGCGTCAGTCTGGCAGTTAATTTTCTTGTACTGCCGATTTATAAAAGGGCGGATGCGGCTCAGGAAGAAGAACGGAAAAAACAGGAGCAGATGAAACCATATGTCAGCATGATAAACAGTTCTTTCCGCGGAGATGAACGTTATATGATGCTGTCAGCATATTATAAGGAAGCCGGTTATCGTCCGCTGTATGCGCTGCGCGGGATTTTACCGGTTTTCCTGCAGATTCCTTTTTTTATTGCAGCATATCATTTCCTGAGCAATCTGGATGTTCTTAAAGGTGAAAGCTTTTGGATACTGAAAGATCTTAGTCAGCCGGATGGTATAATTGCTATAAATGGAATGTGTATTAATCTTTTACCCATCCTTATGACTCTGATCAATATTATATCCGGCGTGATCTATTTAAAGGGTTTTCCGCTGAAAAGCAAGCTCCAGACCTACGGTTTGGCTTTGTTATTTCTGGTCTTTCTGTATAACAGTCCGGCCGGTCTTGTATTTTACTGGACCCTCAACAATCTGTTTTCCCTGTGCAAGAACATTGTTATGAAGTTCCAGGGGGCAAGGGAAAACAGTAAGGCTTATCAGAGTAAAGAAAAATACAGTTTTGCAGATATTGTGCCGGTTCAGGTTTGCCTGACTGTACTTTGCGGATTGGCTGTACCGGCAGCCCTTGTATCAGCTTCGCCCCTGGAATTTATTCTGATGGGAGATTACAGACATCCAATCCACTATGTTGCAAGCACTTTCTGTATTGCATTTGGTTATTTTGGTGTGTGGCTGTCGGTTTTTTATCTGCTTAGTACAGCATCGATAAGAAAATGGGGGACGATGATCCTGGCTGCAGGCAGCTGCATAGCTGTGGCCGATTATATGTTTTTCGGTCATAAACTGGGGATTATTTCTGCTGATCTGCTGTATCAGGATAATTTTATTTCTTTTGAGCAGAGTGAAAAAATGCTTAACCTGATAGTCGTGCTCCTGTTATTAGGCATTGGGATAGTCCTCTGGAAATATAAGAAACAGGTGATGAAAGTTATGCTGGTGCTGCTGTCTCTGACTCTGTTTATCGTATCGTTAAGAGATTGCGGGGCTACGCTTCGTGCTGCTGAAAGTATAGACGCTTCAGTTAAAGAGAAAAGGGATCAGAACGAACCTATATTCAGGCTCAGCAAAACAGGAAAGAATGTCATGATAATATGTCTGGATGCAGCTATGGGCGTGTATGTGCCGTATATCATGCATGAGAAGCCTGAGCTTAAGAATAAGTTTGAAGGATTTGTATTCTATCCCAATACTGTTTCATTTGGAAGATTTACCTCTGTGGGGTCTCAGGGAGTGTGGGGTGGATATGAATATGTTCCTTCTGTGGCAGACCGCGATCTTTCGAAGGATCAGGAACAGAAAAGATATGAAGCAGACACGATGCTGGCAAGGGTTTTTTCGGATGCAGGCTATGAGATAACAGCCTGTGACATACCCTATGCCGGTTTTGAAAAAGTATCTGATCCGGCAGCTTTTTCTGATATTCCAAATGTGAAAGCTTTAAATACAATGGGGTATTACATGGACGGGATTGATGAATATGAGAGTAACCGGCAGCGGGCATTTTTTATGTATTCTCTCATGAAGTGTGCGCCGGTGATCCTTCAGTCCAAGGTTTATGACGCAGGCAGGTATTACTCGGCAGATGGACTGCTAAAACTGTCGGGAGGCCAGTCCAGGTATTTCGAAGCAGTGGGTGTGCTGGAAAAGCTCCCGGTATTGACAGAAATAACATCAGATGATGTGAATACGTTGTTAATGATAAACAATGAGACAACACATGAGCCGATAAGGCTGAGCCCGCCGGATTATGATAAGGACCCGGATTTATTGACATATGACATTGATGATAGCGAGTACTATAGAGAGGATGATCTTGGAAACAGGATATATCTGAATATGGACAGCTGTTATTACCACAGCAGTATTTCGGCGTATTTGAGGCTGGCAGATTATTTTGATTATCTCAGGGAAAATGGTTTGTATGATAATACACGTATAATCATAGTGGCGGATCACGGGCGGCCTACTTTTGAATATCCGGATCTTATGATAGACGATCCCTATGATCTGTCGGATAAATGTGATGTTTTACAGCTGCAGCCGGTACTTATGGTGAAGGATTTTGATTCTCATGGGGATATATCAAATGATAATACCTTTATGACAAATGCGGATACTCCGTCACTGGCTGTTTCCGGTCTGATAGAGAATCCGGTTAATCCGTATACAGGTGTGCCGATTGACAGTTCGGAAAAATATTCCCATGATCAGGTGATTATTTTTCCAGGAAATATTGATCTTGAAGAGCCTGATGCAATAACATATGATAATGGGTCAGAGCACTGGATTTCGGTTCACGATGATATATTTGATCTTAATAATTGGAAATGGATAAAATGACGGAATTTGAAAGAAATGGATTAGTTGTGGTAGAATGAAGCGTCGAAGAAGTGGTGTAATCTTTTTGGGGGATAATGTCTCATTTTGATTGTGATTGAAATATAGGAGCAGTAGATTGATCGTGAAGATGATTTGGCTTTTTTTATGCAACAATTATGAAATATATATGATCATGGTTGTAGCAGTGGTTCTACTTTTGGCTGAAAAGCAAAAAACAGGAGTTCCTGCAATATTTCTTCCTGCAGTCAAGCTATCAGGGTTGTTCTTTATCGGTGCTGTGAGTTGGGCTCTTTGGCAAACAATTCATATTTCACCGAATCGATATGGTGTTTATATTGCCTTTTTGCTGATTAAAATAGGTATTGTGATACTGGCTGAAAAAGTATTCATTTTAGCGTCATGTTTTATTATTAGGAAAAGAAGCATTATTATCAGGATTTTTGCTGGTGCAAAGTATGGCATAGCCTGTTTTGTGTTACTGTCACTTAAGCTTTTCTTTCGATCGGATGGTCATTTATATGAATGGGCATCAGTATGGTACGTGATGCATTACGGTGATGGAGTGGGCTCCAGGCTTCTCCCCGGGACAATACTTCATATATTGACCCGTGGCGGTTATCTTACACAGAATATGCTGATAGCTTATGTTACTGTGGCGCAGGAGCTGGTAGTTATAATGGTTTCTGTTCTTGCAGGTTTTTATCTTAAGCGTGCGACAGAAGAAAAAAAGAAAATGGCAGTATTCCTCTTTTTGATTTATTTCCTGTCGCCGGCAAATATCGCCTTTCTTTGGACCCGGGAAAACATGGGGCGTGTCGAGACCTTTGTTTTAATCTTTTTATTTCTTTCGGTGTTGTTGTTTAATTTTATAAAGAACAGATACTTGAAATATGCTGTTTTGGCACTGTTAAGCGTGATCTGTATGGCATGTTATCAGGCATATTTGTTTTTATATTTTCCGATAGTTTTTGCAGTTATGGTTGTGGATATTTTTACCACTTATGTAGCTGGTAACAAAATTGGTTTACATAAAATTGAGGGGGGGGGTATAAGTTAAATGGAAGTTCATTAATCGGTGCTGCGTTTGTTTGTCTGGTAACCGCATTGAGTTTCTTTTTCTTTCAGTTCTTTTCTTATGTGAAATATGATAATCTGGATCAGCTTGTAGAAGTGTTATCTTCAAGAACAGATATGGAAATCAGCGTGGATGCCCTTTATTGTGAAGAATTTGGCAGCGTTTCTGAATCATGGAGTATGTTCTTCAGACCAATGATAGAATATGGCAATGAAGACTATCTGCGAGAACTTGGTTTTTTAAATCTTCTGATTAATTCCCCGATAATTCTGATGCTTATTTACATGTGGAAAAATGCATTTTCAAAGGGCCAAAAGGCGCTGTACGTCCTTATAGGTCTGGGTAATCTTGCAATATTGCCGGAGTTTATGCTTACAATGGATTGGGGAAGATGGTTTGCAGCAGCTTTTACGGTTCAGTTCTTTGAATTAATGTATTTGTTCTGGATTGGTGAAAAGGGAATGAGAGATACGATGTCTGCTGCTGAAGTTTGGATGGAGAAACATAAGTTTATTATATATGTAATGGTAATGTATCTGTCGATTTTATTACCCTTTCATGCTGCCTTGCAGAGTGAAGAATCCAGACGTTTACTAAGAACACTGGGGAGAATTATTCAGCTGGTCGTGAAAAGATAATTATAACCTATGGAGGATGGTATGGATAAAGATAAAACAAATGGAACGATAAAAAGGTTAATACCGCTTATACTATTTGTGGCAGCCTTTGTTGTTTACTGCTGTTTTTATATATTCAATATCGATGATATTCTGGATTCTGATATTTCGAGTGAAATGGTTTTGGGTGAATTGTTAAGCAAAGAGCATGGCATCATTTCGCCTAATTGGTTTTACAGTACGGAAATCAGGGTGTTAAATAACCAGATTGTCTTCAGTATACTTCTTACATTGTTTCATAGCTATCATATTGCCAGAGTATTGTCAGGAATTATTTTGGTGATGATAATGGTGGGGTGTTATTATTATTTCTGCAGGTGTGCTGAGATAGAATCTACATTCGCAATCACAGCAATTTTTCTGGTTGTCCCCTTTTCGTTTGAGTATATGCAATTTGTTTTGTGTGGGTTGTATTATATTCCTCATATTTCAATTTGTTTTTTAGGATTAGGGATGCTGCTTAGGAGTAGGAAACTGTATGAAAAGGGAAATTATGTCAGATATTGGGTTTTGATGGCTGTAATGACGGTATTTGCCTTTATTGCAGGTTTGGGTGGCCCAAGGCAGATAGTTATTTTGTATGCACCATTGATACTTGTTTCGATATATGTCAGCATAAGAAAATGGAAAATTGAATATTTGGGTGGAGTCGTTTCGTTTATAGGCGCTGCTGCAGGATACCTTGTGAATTCTCTGATACTAAATGATATATATCCATGTACGAAATGGGGAAGTAAGGAGTTTACGCGCTTTTCTGCTAAAAATATAGATACGGTTATAGGAGGTATTTTATCGGTTTTTAGCTATCGTGAGGGAAAGATTTCTTTATCGACGGTAAGCAGAAACGGGTTTTGTTTTGTTGTAGTACTGGCTTTATTATTGTATTTTTACAGATTCATAAAGAAGAAAATGGAATATACGGAACAGGAACGTATTACTGCTCTCTTTTTTGGTTTTTCAATTGCAATATATATGTTCCTTTACACTTGTACTGACATGTGGTATGAAGATCGATACATGCTGTTGGTTTTTTTCAGTGCAATTCCCATCTTTGCTTTTTTTCTTAAAAATCAGGTTGAAGGGAAAAAAGACATTAAGCATAAGCTGTTTGTCCTGATAATATATGCAGCTTTGATAGTTGATGCGGCAGATGTGTATAAAGAATTCATAAAAACTGATAAGACAAGTGATATAAAAGAAATGGTTTCTGTACTTGAGGATCAGGAATATCATGCGGGATATGCAACATTCTGGGACGGAAACGCCAATGTTATAGTGGAATTGTCCAATGGTGATATAGAAATGTATCACTGGGAAGATACGTATGAGCTTGAGAATCCGGATGATTTATGGAAATGGCTGCAGGATCGGCGCCATGTTACAGAGTATCCGAAGGGAAAGGTGTTCATTTCTCTGACAAGGGACGAATTTGATGCGTCATACTTTAATGGTAAAGTATCCGATGAGGATATGATCTTCGAAAATGATACCTATTTGGTCTATGGATATGCTTCACACGAAGAGATGTACAGAAAGCTTGGCGTTGTGTTGCCGGAGTAGTAATTATAGAAAATGATTCTTTATGACATTTTTATAAAGCCAATAGAGTACTTAATAGAAGTTGTTTTTATGATTATGTACAGCTTTCTTGGTAATGTTGGGTTAGCTGTTATTGCAGTCAGCATATTGGTCAGCACACTGGTACTGCCGCTTTACAATAAAGCTGAGCGTGTTCAGGAGACAGAACGTCAGCGTCAGAAAAAAATGGCTCCGAGGGTTGCACAGATTAAGAAAGCCTTCTCGGGGGATGAGAGAATGATGATTCTGTCTGCTTACTATACTGAAATGAAGTATAGCCAGCTTTCTTCAATTAAGGGTATGGCACCATTGTTGTTGCAAATTCCATTTTTCCTTGCGGCATATCATTTTCTGTCCAATATAAATCTGGGACAGGTATCAAGTTTTGGCCCTATTACTGATCTGATGCATGCAGATGGTATCCTTCATATCGGAAAGTTTTCAATAAATGTTCTACCTGTTTTGATGACTGTCATTAATATGGTATCTTCCGCAATTTATACAAAAGGATTGACATTCAGGGAAAAAATACAGCCTTATGTTACTGCTCTTATATTTTTGGTGCTTTTGTATAATAGTCCGGCGTTGCTTGTATTGTATTGGACTATGAACAATATATATTCTTTATGTAAAAATATTGCAGAGAAATATATGAAACATCCGGGGTATGCCATTACTGCTCTGTATGGTATTCTTGCGACAGCCTTTATGGTATATACAATTGGAAGCGGCAAGGTTATGGAAGCTCTTGCGGGCAAGGATGATGAGATAATCCTATATTTTGCCGGATTTATCATTCTGTGTGCAGTGGCACTTGGAGGGACTGGTAAGGTCGGAAAATTTGAATATATGAAGACTAAAGATGAAGATGGCAGAGGCGGATTGATGCTTTTGCTGCTTGAAGAGTTTATTCTTTCTTTGCTCATGGCGGGGATTCCGCAACTTTTACTGATTGAAGCTTCGCCGATGGAGTTTTTAGTAGCATATAAGGGTATTACCCCTCTTTATTATGTGCTTATTGCATTTTACACAGCGGCTGGAACTTGTTATGTCTGGATAAGTATAGCATATTATTTTTCTTCGCCCAAAGGATGGAGGGTACTTACGAATGTTCTGTTTGTAATTATAATTGTGTTTACTATAAATCTGTTTTTTTTCAGGGCACAGACAGGTACTATTACCACTGACCTTCTGTGTATGATGCCTCCCTATTTTGAACGTCATGTTCAAATAATAAATCTCTTGGTACTGTGTGCGTGTTCGATTCCTGCATACATTATAGTGAAAAAAAATCCGGGAGTTGTAAGGAAGGTACTCATGGTAATGGCGCTCAGCCTGTTTATTGCGGCGTCGGCATATGGAATAAAGATACAGCGCGCTGTGAATAAGAGTAACATTGAATTTAAGACAACCGATTCATCAGATGAAGTGACAGCGGAAATTCCTTTTAGCAGAGACGGAAAGAATGTAGTGGTTATCATGCTGGACAGGTTTGTAGGAGCATATGTGCCTTTTATTATGGATGAGAAACCTGAACTTATGAATAAATTTGCAGGATTTACATTTTATCCTAATACAGTATCTCCAGGTTTTTATACAAATTTCGGTGCACCATCTTTATATGGTGGTTATGAGTATACTCCGGAAGCAATGAATGACAGGGATGATATGCTGCTGGCTGATAAGAATGATGAGGCGCTGAGAGTCATGCCGGTAATCTTTGATAACGAAGGGTATGTGGTTAATGTGGCGGATCTTCCGTATATTCATTATGGGGAACCTGGCGATCCCCTTTATAAGGATTATCCGGGCATTACATATCACGAATACTCGGGTAACATTCCTTTTGGGTTTGATGAGTCATTGTTTCGAAAAAACAGAGAGAGAAAATTTTTCTTTTATGGCCTGATGAAGCTTGTGCCGGCATCTTTTCAGGATGAGATATATGATCGGGGCAAGTATTTAAGTGGGAGTAGAGTCCTGGAATGCGGTGGGATGTCGTTTTATAATGAGTATACCGTACTGGATCATCTCGGAGAGTTGAGTTATACCGTCGATAAAGAGAATTGTTTTTTCCTGTTGTGCAATGATACTCCCCATGAGCCGGCGTTGCTAAGTCTTCCGGATTATGAAGTGACTTCTCCGGATCCGGAGACACTCAGGAACGCGTTATTTAATGAAAGAACTGTTGGAGAACGTACTCTACATTTTGATTCTGATAATATGGAATACAGCTTGGGATCATATCATTCTGCAATGATTACACTATTGGAGCTGGGAGAGTGGTTTGATAAATTGCGTACATGGGGGGTTTATGACAATACCCGAATAATATTAGTGTCTGACCACGGTAGGGAGCTTAATAATTTTACAGACCTAATGATGGATAATGGTGTAGATGCTGAGGGTGTGAATGCTCTTCTTATGGTAAAAGATTTTGATGGTGAGGGGTTTATGGTTGATAATTCGTTTATGACTATTGCGGATACGCCTGCTTTGGCGACAGAAGGTATTAGTGAGGAGATTGTGTTGAATCCCTTTACCGGCAATGCAATCAACATGGATGGAAAGAAAAATGGTATATTAGTATTGAAGAGTGACATCTATAATGTGTCAGAGAATAACGGAAATACTTTTATTTCAAGTGATAATAGGTGGTTTAGGGTTAAAGATAACTTTGCTGATGAGGAAAATTGGGAAGAGTTGCCATAAAAGCGGGTTTGATATTCGTATCTGTTATAGAATTGGTAAAAACGCTGTAATGAATATAGTAGCTAAATAATGGGGAGAGAAAATGGATAACCAGAATATGAACAACGGGAACATGCAGGAGCAGACTGCCGCACAGTCAGAATATATCCCGGTACAGAATTCCTATCAGCCGAATGCCGGGCAGACCGGTTCATACGGCAGCAATGCCTATATTCCGGCATCTCCGCAGAGTACTCATAATATCGACAGTGTAGTGTCGGAATTAAAGAAGCAGAAGGGCATAATGATTGCCACACTCGTGATCAATGCGCTTATTCTGATCGTGTTTGCGGCTATTACTACAGTGATGTTCATAAGGGTTGATATGGTCACTGAGGAGATGGCAGCAGATCTGGCTGACTGTGAGGAGAGTATCTGCAAGCAGGGGCGCACGGTGAGTGCCATAAGTAACGGTATGGAGACTATTGTTGAGTACATAAATGATGAATATTCATATAACGATCCCTATTACGAGGATCCCTATCCTATTTATCCGTTCATACAGGAGGACAAGCCTGTAATATACCTTTATCCCGAAAACGAGACCGATGTGGAAGTAAGGCTTAAATTAAACGATGGTGAGATGCTTTGCACTTACCCTGATCCCGTGATGGATGGTGATGAATATGTCTGGAACATGCATGCGCTTCCCGATGGTACCCTTTATGATGCTGATGGGACTGAGTATTCGTACATCTTCTGGGAGGCTTCCAGCTATGCTGAGCCTGATTTCTCTGAAGGTTACTGTGTAAAAGGGGAGGACACTGCCGAATTCCTGCGAACTACACTTGCTGAGATAGGACTGACACCCGCTGAATACAACGAGTTTATCGTATACTGGCTGCCTAAGATGCAGGACAATGAGTACAATCTGATATCTTTCCAGGCTGAAAACTACGACGAATCCTGCCCTTTGGAGATTACCGCTGCTGACGGTGAGACGGCGGATGTGCTCCGGGTCATGATGGCATGGCAGGCAGTGGATGAGTATGTTGAGATAGAGCCGCAAAGCTTCGATGGATTCGAAAGAAACGGCTTCTCTGTAGTGGAATGGGGCGGAGAAGAAGTGAAGTGATCTGTTAAGATGTTGAGAGGGAAGTTTTAGGTAATAGATTTATTTACAGCGGATTGGTAAAAACGGGAGGGGAGCGGAAATGGACAATCAGAATATCAATATGGGAAATCAGTCGGAGTATATTCCGGTACAGAATGCATATCAGCCGGCTTCATATCAGGAAGGATCATATACCGAAAATGCTTACCGGGGCAATGCCTATGTGCCTGCACAGACGCAGAGTACCCACACTGTGGACAGTGTGGTGTCTGAATTAAAGAAGCAGAAAGGCATTATGATAGCTGCACTTATAATCAATGCGCTGCTTCTGATGGCTTTTGCCGGTATCACGACAGTAATGTTCATAAGGCTGGATATGGTGACGGAAGAGATGGCGGCTGATCTGGCTGACTGTGAGGAGAGTATCTGCAAGCAGGGGCGTACGGTGAGTGCCATAAGCAATGGAATGGAGTCTGTTGTTGACTACATAAACGATGAGTATTCCTACAATGATCCCTATTACGATCCGTACGTTGATTACGACTATGATCCTTACTATGATCAGTATCCTGCGGCTGAGAAGCCTGTGATCTATATCTATCCTGAGAATGAGACTGATGTGGAAGTAAGGCTTAGGTTAAACGAAGGCGAGATGCTCTGCACATATCCTGATCCTGAGACGGACGGTGACGAATTTGTATGGAATATGCATGCGCTTCCCGACGGTACTCTTTATGATGCTGACGGGACGGAGTATTCATATCTTTTCTGGGAGGCTTCATGTTATGCAGACCCTGATTTTTCACGGGGGTTCTGTGTAAAGGGTGAGGATACTGCTGAATTCCTCCGTACCACGCTTGCCGATATCGGTCTTACACCGGAGGAGTACAACGAATTCATAGTCTACTGGCTGCCCAGAATGCAGGATAACGAATACAATCTGATCTCTTTCCAGACTGACAACTATGATGAGTCCTGCCCGCTGGAGGTCACTGCCTCTGATGGAGAGGTGGCAGATGTGCTCCGCGTCATGATGGCATGGCAGGCTGCAGACGAATATGTTGAGATCGAGCCCCAAAGCTTCGACGGATTCGAAAGAACCGGCTTTTCAGTAGTAGAGTGGGGTGGGGAAGAAGTGAAGTGAATGTTTTCCAGCTATTGAGAAATAGCTACTTTATGTTAAAATATAGTCAAGAAGATCAATATGGTCAATGTGACCAATAGGATATACTGAAAAAGGGAAAGGGGGAACAAAATTATGCAGGTTAATGTTGCTGAAGCAAAAAAAGATTTGTCCAGGCTGATAAGGCTTGTGGAAACAAACAAGGAGTCTGTCATAACAGTAGCCAGAAATGGTAACCCTGTAGTAAAGATTGTTCCGATTGATAGTCCTCCTGCTTCAAATAGGATTGGCATAGCAAAGGGGAAGTTTAAGGCCCCTGATGATTTTGATGCTAACAATGAAGAAGTATACGAGATGCTGACAGGGGGATCTCTTCTATGAACATTCTGTTGGATACACACATTGCTATTTGGGCTATGGTTGATGACAACAGGCTTAATCAAAAGGCGCGTGACCTGATACTTGATTCGGGGAATAATATTTATTATAGTTCATTGTCTGTTTTAGAAGTAAATCTTAAAACAAAGAGCAGGCATAATAATCTGACTTTTAGTACGGAAGAATTTAATGATATGTGTCTTAATTCAGGTTATATCCATTTGCCTTTGAAGGCTGAGCATATTATTGGGGCGAACTGTTTGGAATGGATTGGGGAGGGCATGGAACATCAGGATCCTTTTGACAGGATGCTTCTTGCTCAGGCTATAGAAGAAAAAATGCATTTTATGACGAGTGATTCTAAAATACCAAATTTTAAACAGCGTTGTGTAATATCTGTTTGATAACGCAATTTATGTAAATGACCACATTGGACGATTATGGTAAAATATGCTATAGTTATAATCACGAGACGGCATAGAATGTCCGGTACGCATGTTATCAGGACAGGCTTATGGCAAAATAATGAATGGGGGTAAATGATTATGCAGGATTACAAGAAGATTGATTATTCGAAAAACAAGGATGTGGTACTCCGCTACATTCCGGGGCATTTCATCACGCCGAATTCACACGTTAATTACTATATGGATCTGAGTGACATGAAGTCCAGGCAGCGTGAGGCCAGGGCTACTGGTGAGGAGCTTGCGGAGTTCTATAACTATTCGGATGTTATTGACACCATACTCTGCCTTAACAGCATGGAGATTGTGGGTGCATATATGGCAAATAAGCTGACCAAGGCCGGCATCATATCGGCTAACCGTCATCAGACCATGTATATCACCGCACCTGAGTATAATAACAGCGGCCAGATGATGTTCCGTGAAAACACTCAGCACATGATCAAGAATAAGAAGGTTCTGATACTGATTGATACGGCTACGACCGGTGAAACGCTGAAGAGTGCCATCCGTTCCATCAGGTATTATGGTGGTGAGACTATCGGTATTTCAGCAATATATTCCGTGGCCAACCAGCTGGATGGTTATCCGATCCGTGCTCTTTATTCCAATGCTGATCTTCCGGACTACTGCAGCTATCCTCAGGATAACTGTCCGCTGTGCAAGAGCGGAGCACCTGTGGATGCCATCTGTAACGGTTTCGGATATTCCACACTGAAATAGGATTCCGGCAGCAGGAGACATTGGTTTGTCCTGATGAACAGGATAAGGGGGCAGATTATTAACTGGATTTATGGCGGTACACGGTTATGCCGGTGTACCGCTTTTTGCTTGAATAATATCACTTTTAGATATATGGCGTGTCACGGGATCAGGCACGGGATCATCCCTTGTTTTATTTGATTTTAGGGCGCTTTTATCGTATAATACAAAAGTGTATGCCATATTATGTAAACGATAGATGATATGTTGTCTGGGACTATGAATCCGGCCGGTCAATGATCCGGATGGTTACAGATTTATTTGCATTATAGGGAATTAGGAAATACATCGGATGAATGTTTACCGCAGGCTGAATACTCTGCTTGGGAAAAAGGAAAAAGTGCAGTTCGCAGGGATGCTGGTGCTTATTTTCATAAGTGCCCTGCTTGAGACCCTGGGGGTTTCCGTTATCGTCCCCATTATATCAGCTGTTGTTACCCCTGATAAGATTCTCTCAAATGCCATGGTGCAGGACGCAATGCTCCGGGCGGGGCTGGATCCTGCCGACAACCTGGCCTTTGTGAAAGTGGTACTTATAGCAGCAATAGCCGTTTATCTTATCAAGAATCTTTACCTGCTTTTCCTTTATTTTGTCCAGTCAAAATATGTAAATAAGCTGGAAAGCCGTACATCTTCAAGACTCCTGGGCGAGTATCTGAACCGCTCCTACGAGTATTATCTGAATGCGGATGTCAATGCAATATTCCAGACCATAAATAAAGACATACCCCACGTGTTCCTGCTTCTGCAGGAAGTGATGCTCCTGCTTACGGAAGTGGCGGTGTCCATATGCCTGTGCGTGCTCCTGCTTATCGTGGACCCGGCTATGACACTGTTCTTTGCGGGGCTTATGTTTGCCATGGTTCTGGTGATAGTACTGGTGATAAAGCCTCTGCTTGGCAGGCTTGGACAGGAAAGGGTACAGCAGCAGGTTGCCACCATGAAATGGATGCAGCAGGCGGTATTTGGTATAAAGGATGTGAAGGTCGCTGCTAAGGAGGGTCATTTCCTTAACGCTTTTTCAGCTGCATATGATAAGCTGGCCAATGCCAACAGAAAATATACAGTTTACAATAATTCCCCCAGACTGGCTATTGAGCTTGTATGCATGGTGGGAGCTCTTGCGTATATGTATATCTGTGTTGTGAGCGGCAGGGATATGATGGCCATGTTCCCTCAGCTGTCGGCTTTTGCTTTTGCGGCTGTCAGGCTCATGCCGGGCGTAAACCGTATTTCAACTCATCTTTCAACTATCGCTTATTACGAGACATCCCTTAATTATATCTGTGACAATCTGAATATAACAGAACTTAAGGATACTGAGATGATCGAGAGTAAAAACAGGATAAGCTCAGAGGAAAAGATCACTCTTGAACACATCACCTACAGATATCCCAATACGGAAAAAGCTATATTCGATGATGCGGATATGGAGATCCCGGTAGGAAAGAGCGTGGGGGTGATCGGTCCTAGCGGCGCAGGGAAGACCACCATAATCGATATCCTTTTAGGTCTGCTTAAGCCTGAAAAGGGCCATGTACTTTCTGATTCGGTTGATATCGAGGAAGATATGCCCGGATGGCTTCATAATACCGGCTACATTGCCCAGAATATCTATATGCTTGATACTTCGATAAGGGCAAATGTTGCCTTCGGGGTAAAGGATAGTGAAGTGGATGAGGCACGTATCTGGGAAGTGCTTAAAGAAGCGCAGATGGATACCTTTGTTAAGTCCCTGCCGGAAGGGCTTGATACTGTGATCGGTGACAGGGGAGTGCGTATATCCGGCGGACAGAGACAGCGGCTCGGTATAGCCAGGGCTCTTTACAATGATCCTGAGCTGCTTGTATTCGATGAGGCCACCAGTGCCCTTGATAACGATACTGAATCAGCCATAATGGATGCCATCAACTCTCTTAAGGGGCGCAAGACTCTGGTGATCATAGCCCACAGGCTTAAGACTGTTGAGAACTGCGATATACTGTATAAAGTAGAGAATGGCAAGATAAATATTACGGAGCTTCAAAATGCCTGAAGAATTAAATGTGAAAAAAAAGGGAAAAAATGCCACAGGAAATGCACCTGCCGGAGCGGAGGATAAAGCCGCATCAAAGAGCAGGAAACGCAGGATAGCGTTTATCCTGCCGCATTTCTATCCCTATGTGGGCGGAGCTGAGAAGCTGTTTTACGAGATGGCTGTCCAGATGGTAAAGGCCGGCTATGAGGTCAGGGTGGTCGCAGAGAAAGTTGATGATGAGCACAGCGGAAAGTGTCGGCTTGACGGTATGACAGTTTGGTATTGTCCCTGGAAGTCCATGTTCGGTCATCCTTTCCCGAGAAAAAAGGATATAGAGAGACATATAAAATGGTGCGACATAGTACACACCTCCACCTTTACCACTTCCCCCATTGTAAGCGCACTGGCAAGAAAATATCATAAGCCGTCAGTGCTTACCGTACATGAGATCAGGGGGGATAAGTGGTTTTGGTCGGATGCCTGGTATAAAGCCTGCATTTACTGGATAGTGGAACAGTATACCTGCAGGCAGAAGTTTGATGTGTACCATGTAGTATCGGATGCCACCAAAAGAGATTTCATAAAATTTATCGGGAACGGAAATATCAGACGCGTTTATAATGCTACGGATAACGAGTGGCGTGACATCACATCGGATGATAAAGCCTTTTCCTTACGAAAATATTTTAAGGTTAAGAAAGACTTTATATTCCTTTATTACGGAAGACCTGGGCGTACCAAAGGCATATTTGTCTATGCTGATGCCCTTAAGCTTTTGAAAGAGCGGGGCATTGATACCTCGGGTGTAAAGTTCTGTTTTATACTTGGTAAAGAGCCTGCTGCACCGAGGCGTGAATTCCTGACTTTCCTAAAAAAGAATGGTTTGAAAGATCTTGTCCGTATACGCGGTTCTGTCGGACGTGAAGAGCTGGGGATGTGCATAAAGCAGGCAGACTGCGTAGTGGTTCCGTCCCTTACGGAAGGGTTCGGATTCAGTGCCGCAGAGGCCTGCATGACCGGCACACCTCTTATATGCAGCGATGCCGGCGCTTTACCGGAGGTAGTAAGCGGCAAATGCCTTATCTTCAGGAACAGAGATTCCGAAGATCTCGCTGACAAGCTTGAGAGTGTGATCCGTGACGGTGAAAGCGCCTTTATCGATATTCCTGAGAAAGTATTTACCCATGAGGCCATGTATGAGGGATTAAACGATATTTACGACGACCTATTGGGTAAGTAGAAGTGGGTTCTTCGATTAGTTGTATGCTTGTGTTCCCGCACCGTATAGACTCTTCTGACGGTGTAAAGTGAGCTCTAGCAGTTCTCGGAACTGCTGTGTTAAATAGGGATGTCCCGCCATGGAAGGCGGGGCAAGTGAACAACGCTACATGGATGTAGCGTGTGAACGGTCCCGGACGGATTGTATATATTTGGGCAGTTCCGTAAGAACTGCTTAGCGAACGGCCCCACCGGCAGAAGAGCTATCGGTGCGGGTTGATAAGAAATAGGTGGAAAAATGCTGTTAGTTATTTTCATCCTGGGGCTTATGGGGACCTGGTTCCTCACAGCCCTGGCATTCAGAAAAAGTGATGTCCTGCGCGTAGTGGCAGTGGGTACCGGCCTGTATCTTGCCGGTTACGCTGTCCTGTCGGGAATGCTCATATGGTGGGATAAATTTTCGATTAAGCGCGGAGCGGTGTGCGTGCTGGCTGTTGCTGTCCTGATCGACATTGTGCTCCTTCTGGCCTGGACAGGAGGCATTCCTAAAGTCAGCTTTAAATGGAAAGAATATATACCTCTTGCAATAATACTTGCCATTGCTACATTGATATCCTGTGGGAATCGTGCGGGTCTTTACAATATGACTCAGGATGAGGGCGGATATGTGGCGCGGGCCTTTTGTTATATGGGAGGCTATAATTCCAACAGGATCACGTTCCACGAAATGAACAATGTCCTGAATGAGTGGGAGCGTAATTTTTATTTTGAAAAGCTGGGCGAATTGACCGCGTATTATAATTGGGATATTACTGATGACACTACCGGTCAGGCGATAGCTTCCGGAGTTACACATGGAATAAATACTTTCCCGGCCATGATGGCCCTCTGGGGCAGTCTGTTCGGGATAAGGAATGTTACAGGCATCCTTACGCTGTGCTATCTGCTGTTCCTGTGCTGTGTATGGCTTATATGTGAAAACTATAAGTTTAAGCCCTGGGTAAAGATCACGCTGACGGCTGTTATGATGTTCTGCCCCATAGTACTGTGGTGCTCCCAGAACTCGCTGAGCGAGATGGTGCTGGCAATGTTTATCGCCCTGTTTTATGCGCTGATCACTGAGAATGCCAGGAAACGCGTGACATTTATATCGGCAATCCCCGTTATGGGAGCATGTTTTCTGCATGTACAGATGGCAATGCTTATGCCGGCGGTGATAGTTATCTATTTCATAAACTATGTCCGCACATCCCATAAAGGTTACCTGAATGCCCTGACTATGGTGATGATATCCTTTGGCCTTGGTTTTTCCATGATGCACAATGTGGCATATGACTATGTGGAAAAGAATTTTGGCCACCTGTTTTATAAGACAGGCTACCTGTTTTATATGGGGAATTTCAAGCTGGTAATATGGCTGATCGCGATCATATGCATTGCAATGACTGTAGTGCTTCGCATCCTTGCAGCTAAGGGGATTATAGTAAAAGCGATACATATGGCGAGACACGAGGCGAGACTCGGGAAATTAATGAAGCTCCTGATATCACTGATGGTGGCACTGCTGCTGGTATATTTTGTATATTACGGAATTGCCCATGTATATCAGTGTGGTCTTGAGATAAACAGGATGTCATTTATGGGGATCCTGCAGATGACAGCCTTTGTATTGTTCCCGCTGAGTCTTGTGGCCGTTATCAAAAAGGGCAATGAATGGTTTACCAACAGGCTGTATGCTACGTCTGTGGCCGCACTTTTGTCTGTGCTTGTACTATATTGTATAATAGTCATACCGCAGATATATTTTTATTACTATTACGCCAGATATCTTGCGGTATTTGCTTTTATGGCAGTCATACCGTCGGGGTATATACTGAATAAGCTAAATGCAAAGGTACTTGCTCCCGTGATCGCTTTTGGAACATTGGTGATGATCTGGCAGAGCAGAGTCCTTTATAAGGATCAGGATCTGACATACTGTCAGTACGATATGATACAGAAGGTGGCATCATGTATATCCTCAAAGGATGTAGTGCTCATTAATGAAGAAGGCTACCAGTGCCATTCCGTATTTTTGCTCCCTGTAAAGATGCTCAGCGGGGCTGATGTATATTTTGTGGACAGGGACAATCTGGAAATCCAAAAGCAGATATATGATCAGCTTTATGATGATGTATTCTTGCTGACATATGATGTGGGTCAGTATACGGATGATAAGTCGTGGAATCTCGTGTACAGGGATATGATGCACAGTTCCATGTATGAAACGTTTTATGATCATTTCGGGCCATATCCGTTAAGTACCGAGGCATTTGATTCGCCTGTGGCCCTGTATGTAAGGTCAAGATAAAGATGAGAAAACAGCCTGAAGCATTTTCAGCTGAAGGCATTAAAAAGGGTTAAACTATGAAACTTATAATTCAGATTCCCTGCTATAACGAAGCAGACACATTGGAAATAGCTCTGAACGATCTGCCGAAGCATATCGACGGCATAGACCAGATCGAGTATCTGATCATAAATGACGGAAGTACCGATGATACCGTTAAAGTCGCAGCTGAGTGGGGCGTGCATCATATCGTGAGCTTTTCCCGAAATAAAGGTCTTGCCAAGGGATTTATGGCAGGTATTGAGGCCTCTCTGTCCTATGGTGCGGATATTATCGTTAATACGGATGCGGATAACCAATACTGTGGTGCTGATATAGAAAAGCTTATCGCTCCCATATTGGAAGGAAAGGCTGATATTGTTATCGGTGAGCGTCCCATAGATGAAACCCCTCATTTTTCTTGGATAAAGAAAAAGCTACAGCATTTAGGAAGCTGGGTGGTCAGGAAAGCTTCAAAGACGGACATACCCGATGCGCCTTCGGGATTCAGGGCATTTTCCCGTGAGGCAGCCATGCATATCAATGTGGTAAATGAATATACATATACCCTTGAGACTATAGTGCAGGCCGGAAGGAACAAGATGGCGATCACATCTGTTCCCATAAGGACCAATCCGGAACTCAGAAAATCAAGACTTTTCAATAGCATGTGGGGTTATGTCAAGAAATCTATGCTGACCATACTGAGGGCGCTGCTCATGTACAGGCCATTAATGGTGCTGACGATACTCGGATTTATGCCCTTTGCTGTAGGTTTCGGTATCGGCGTAAGGTTTTTGACATTGTATTTCCAGCATCAGGCGGGCGGGCATGTTCAGTCCCTCATACTTGCATGCACGCTGATGATCATAGGTTTCATGACCTTCATAATCGGTATGCTTGCGGATATTATTTCTGCCAACAGAAAGATACTGGAGGATGTCCAGTACAATGTGCGGAAACTTACTTATGATGAGAGCTCCGCAAAGGTTTGGCAGGAAGCAGCAAGTGCTCAGGCAGAAAGTATGATGGATGAGGCGGCTAAAAACGGCGGTGGTGAATCTTTATAATGGATAAGCAGAATACCCCCTTAGTCAGTATATGGATACTGATGTATAATAATGCGGCCGAGCTGGATGGAACAATAGATTCCGTAATATCACAGGATTATCCGAATGCCGAGGTAATATTCAGTGACGACGGATCTAAAGTGACGGATCCCGATAAGGTGGAAAGGCTTGCTGAAAAGGTCAGGAACCGTGGCTATGCCGCTAAGATATTTTTCAACAAGGAAAATGTGGGGACTGTAGCGCATATCAATTCTGTGATAGACAGGTCGGAGGGAAAGTATTTTGTAAGCTGCTGTCCGGGGGAGAAGTTTCATACATCAGGTACTGTGTCAGCCATTGTGTCTGCGATGGAAAAAAAGAAGTCCCTTATGATGACCAGCAGGCGCCTGGACGTTTATCCGGACAGGGTAAAAAAGAGGCCGTCATTGATGTTAGGGATCGCGCTCAGGCTGTGCCCTAAGGCCCTGGCGGGATATATGGTCAGGAAAAGGAACCTTATCAGCGGGTGCTGCACTTTCGAGAGCAGGGAGCTTTTTGAAAGATATGGCAAATATGATACCGCATACAGACTGGTAGAGGATTATCCTTATGCGGTGGATCTTCTGAGAAACGGTGTGAGGATCGATTTTATGAACTGTGTCACAGTGGAGCATTCCATAGGCGGTGTTTCGACAGGAAAAATACATCCAGCTGTTATAAAGGATATAGAACATATGAGGGAAGTGCTTAAGGCGGATCCTCATGGTCTGCCCAAGCAGACTGTAAAATATCTGAACAGCATAAAATGATTCACCGGCTGATAGTTCTTTCTCACACATAAGCTTGCATGCAGTGGGAAACAATCCGTGTGAATCAAAAATAGATACGGCAGAATGCAGATGGGCTGAACCTGCGGATTTCGGTAAATAACGGAGACGGATATGGATCGCATAGCGGTGCTGATTCCTTGCTATAACGAGGAAAAGACAATTGAAAAAGTAGTGACCGATGCCAAACGGGTACTTCCCGAGGCCGTGGTCTATGTATATGATAATAACTCCACGGATAAAACGGCAGAGATTGCATTAAATGCCGGAGCCATAGTAAGGCGTGAGCCTAGGCAGGGCAAGGGTTTTGTGCTTAGAAGGATGTTTCGTGAGATAGATGCCTTGTGCTATATCTGCGTGGATGGTGATGACACCTATTCCATAGAATCAGCCAGGGAAATGGCCGACAGAGTGCTTGAACACAATGTGGATATGGTAGTCGGAGATCGGCTGTCTTCAACCTATTTTAAGGAAAACAAGCGTCCTTTTCATAATTTCGGCAATTCCATGGTCAGATCCACGATCAACAGATTTTTCCACTGTAATGTAAAGGATATCATGACAGGTTTCCGTGCCATGTCCTATGAGTTTGTAAAGAGCTACCCTGTCCTGTCCAGAGGATTCGAGATAGAGACGGAGATGACCATACATGCGGTATTCAACGAAATGGTTATAGAAAACGTGGTTGTGGATTACCGCGACAGACCGGAAGGCAGCGAGAGCAAGCTGAATACCTATTCCGACGGTGCCAAAGTTTTGGGGACTATTGTAAGCCTTTATAAGAACTACAAGCCCCTTAAGTTTTTCACCAGTATGGCTGTTGTCATGCTGATAGTAGCGGCGGTGATGTTCCTTTGGGTATTTGCAAAATTCCTGAACACCCATCTGGTCGAAAATATGCCCACTCTGGTAGTGAGCGGCTTCATAGCCCTGGCAGCGATCCAGTCCTTTTTCTCAGGCCTGATACTGTCAGACATGGTCACCAAGAACAGACGTAGTTTCGAAACAGAACTTAACCGCATACACGATAGGAAAGTGGACCTGCTAAAGGAAAGCGACTGATATACCACACTTAGATCTGGGTATGTAAAGTGGCAGCACAAAGTGTTAGTTCTGTGAACACGATAAGTTGAACATGGTATTAATAATGTTTGTATTCATGACTTGAAACCGCACCGTATAGCTTCTCCTGACGGTGTAAAGTGAGCTTTAGCAGTTCTCGGAACTGCATACGCTCACCAGGGACGTCCCGACATGGATGTCGGGACGAGTGAACAACGCTACATGGATGTAGCGTGTGAACGGTCCCGGACGAATTGTATATACCTGGGCAGTTCCGTAAGAACTGCTTAGCGAACGACCCCACCGTCAGGAGAACTATCGGTGCGGGAAGAAAACAAGAGGATTATTAAATGAAGAGCATCTCTGACATACTGAAAAAAATACATTACGTAATGACCTCGAAGCAGAAGCTCCAGTATATTTTTGTAATGCTGGTTGCTCTGGTAGGGTCTTTTTGTGAACTGATAAGCGTTTCTGCGGTATTGCCTTTCATCCAGTCCGTAATGATGCCGGATGCCCTTGTAAACGAATGGTATTACAAGATAGTAGCCCGCTATATCTATTTCGACAGCCAGACCAAAACAGTTACCGTTTTCGGCGTACTCATAATCATCGTATTCATAGTAAAGAACCTTTATCTTATGTTTTCCTCCTATGTGCAGTCCTGGTATTCCACTACTGTGCAGAGGGATCTTTCCATAAAGATGGAAAAAGCTTACCTTAACAGCTCATATCTGTTTCACTTAGGTGTTAATTCATCGCTGTTAATAAGGAGCATACGTCAGGATGTTGATGGTGTATTTGCCTTGTTCCTCCATCTGTTCCGTATATTCGCAGAATCATTTACGGTGCTTGCTATTACTGTCTATCTGGTAACTCTTGATCCGGTGCTTGCATTTTCACTTGCGGCAATACTTGGTTCCTGCATGATGCTGATCTTTTTCGGCTTAAAAGGCCTTATAAAGAAGTTCGGAAAGATTGGCGCAGAATATGACACAAAGATGTACCAGTATCTTAATCAGGCCTTCAATGGTATAAAAGAGATAATGGTAATGAACAGGCAGGAGTATTTCTCACAGAGTTTTGAGGAAGCCTGTACCATAAGCGCAAAGACCATGAGACGGAACGGTTTCTTAAACAGTATCCCGTCATATATATATGAGATAGCATGTGTGGGCGGTCTGATAGGTATAGTGGTACTAAGAATCAACAGTTCCGAAGATGTTTCTGAAATGCTGACCAAAGTGGCAATCGTTGCCGTAGCGGCCTTCAGGCTCTTCCCGGCTGTGGGACGTCTTACGAATGCCATGAATTCCGTTCTTTATAATAAGCCCAGGCTCGATTCCACTTATGATATGTTAAAGCTCCTTGAAGAGACGGAAATGTACAGGGTTAAGCATATCGATGAATCCAACTATGTTCCTCTGGAATTTGAAAAGGAGCTTGTGGTTGATAATATCAATATGAAATACCCTGCCGGTGATGAAAATGTCCTTGAGCATTTGTCCATGACCATAAAGAAGGGAAGCTCCGTTGCTTTCATCGGCCCTTCCGGCGCGGGAAAGACAACCCTCGCGGATGTTATCTTAGGTCTGCTCAAACCCCAGGAAGGTCATGTGATGTCCGACGGTACAGACATATATGAAAATCTCCCCAAGTGGGCGAGGATAATAGGTTATGTTCCCCAGACAGTATATCTTACGGATGATACCATAAGGAACAACGTGGCCTTTGGTATATATGAGAATGAGATAGATGAGGATGAAGTGTGGCGCGCACTGGAGGAGGCTCAGTTAGCCGATTTCGTAAAGCACCTGCATGACGGACTGGATACCATGGTGGGTGAGAGAGGCGTAAGGCTTTCCGGCGGACAGAGGCAGAGGATAGCCATTGCCAGGGCTCTATACCAGAATCCATCGATCCTTGTACTGGATGAGGCTACAAGTGCGCTGGATACGGAGACGGAAACTGCTGTTATGGAGGCTATAGATTCCCTGCATGGAGTTAAGACCATGATAATCGTAGCACATCGTCTTACCACTATAAGGAACTGTGATGAGATATTTGAGATAAAGGACGGCAGGGCTGTAAAGCGTGATAAGGAAGAAGTGATCCGGGCTGCCTATGAAGAGATAGAAAATGCAGTTGCGGAGGATGGTAACTGATGGTAAGGGTTCTTCTGCTTACCCATTATGACAACATGTATGGTGCCAATAAAGCACTTCTTAAGCTGGTGCTTAAGATGCATGCAAGCGGAAGATATGAGCCCACAGTAGTGATACCTGCTAAAGGCAGCTTTACGGATATTCTTGATAAAGAGGGAATATCTTATTTTGTGTGTCCCATAACCCAGTGGCAGGCTGTTTATGCCGAAGCTCTTAGTTTTGAGATAAAAAAGAATAAGAGAAAAAAAGCCATATCAAATGAGCTGGAGACCCTGTATAAGCATTTTAAGGATGCCCCGCCTGACATCATACATTCCAATTCCAGTGTGATAGGGACAGGAGCAATGCTTGCAAAGCGTTTTGGGTGCAGGCATATCTGGCACATAAGGGAATTTGCCAGAGAGCATTATGGGATGAGGTATTTTTATCCCGAGAGTATAGTTAAGGAATATTATGAAAAAGCGGACAGAGTGATCGCAATATCCGAAGCTGTCCGTGATTCTGTGGAAAAGAAATATCCCGGAGCGCATACGACCGTTGTGTATGACGGGATAGAGACGTTGCTTACAGAAGAAGCGCCTACGCTTTGCAGGGCAGGCTTGAGGACAGCGGGTGGATCAGGTGAGGGTGGAACCGGTTCGGATTCCCGGAACTCTTACCACGCCGGAGATAATGTGACCCGGTTTCTTTACACCGGCTATATCTTTCCTGCCAAGCATCAGCTGGATCTGCTTAAGGCGGCTGTTGTGTTGATTAATAACGGCTGTTCTGCATTTCATATAACATTCGCCGGCAATGGCGATGAAAGATACTGCAGGACACTGGAAAGCTATATAAAAAAGAATAAGCTTGAAAATCATGTGACAATGACAGGGTTTACGGATAATGTCCCTGATCTGATAAAAAAGAGCGATGTGGGAGTTATTGCCTCTGAATATGAAGGCTTCGGTCTGGTGACAGCGGAATATATGCTGGGAGGGCTGCCTGTGCTGGGCAGAAGATCCGGTGCAACACCGGAGATAATCCTTGACGGTGCCACCGGTTTTTTGTTTGATGACGTAAGCGGACTGGCAAAACTTATGCAGAGATTTATCGACGTACCTGAGCTGGGGAAAACCATGGGAGAAAAAGGCAGGGAACGTGTAACGCAGTGCTTTACTGCCGAGAAGAATGCCGATGGTGTGATGGCCGTTTATGATGAAGTGATGAAAGAGACAGGTAAGTAACAGTCTTGAAAGATAGTGTTGTAAAAAAGGATTTTGATGGTTTTGAAATAAGAAAAAGAATATCGAATGTTCTTTTTTGGATTGGAATGGTATGTGAACTGATCGTGTCGCCCTCCGGATATGCTTTTGGATGGTACCATGAGAAGGTATACATAGTTGTTGGAATGGTCTGTTTAGCTCTTTCGATACTCTGTGTTCCTGAATTCAGGAAGAACTGGAAGCTGTATGTTTTATGTGGCGCTTATGGTCTGGTATGCTATTATTTCCAGCATTCCGCTTTGGTACTGAGGATTGCACTGGCATTGCTGGCGGGAAGAAGGCAGAAAAGAGAACATGTGGTAAGGTTCTTCTTTTACGGCACTTTGTTCATAGTGGTTTATGCCGCAGTATTGTCCATGCTTGGGCTGCATAATACGGTTTCAATGACGGACTACTTCAGAAGTGAAGAAGAGACCAGATTGTGTCTTGGCTTCTTTCATCCGAACAGTCTTTCATTTTTTGTTTATCGGGTGTATATACTGGGCTGTTTCCTGCTGGATAGGGAATTTAAATGGAAGACTGTATGTTTCTGCCTGCTGACTGTATTTTGTGGAACTCTGATAGTTATGTCTGCTTCTAAAATGGGCATAGCGGCGCTGCTGTTGACGGTTTTTATGTGTGCGGTAAAAAGATTCCTTCCAGACAAAATTGCCGGAATGGTTTTGTTCGTTATAAGTATAGCTTCAGCAGCGACACAGATGCTTTTGGTCATTGTATATATGCTTGTAACTGTTCCGCAACCTAATTTTGGTGAGCAGAAAAATCTGTGGGATTTATTGGATAATATAACTACCGGAAGACTGTGGGGGGCTGCGGAGGTACTTCAGCAGAACCGGTTCAATCTGTTTGGGATTAAGATCGTTGAGACTTTGACGGAGATGGGATTTGCAAATGCCGTAATACAGCAAGGATTTGTATTTTTCCTTTTGTATTCGGTATTATTTATTATTCTTTGCATAAAGGCTTATAAATACAGGGGGGAGGCAGCGCAGGTGGTATTCGCAGAAAGTGCTGCGTATTCAATGGGTGAAAGTTACCTGGCATATTTTAATAAGAACCCCTTATGGTTGATGCTGATCGGTTACGAGAATCTTATAGAAGAAAAAAATGGAGAAGATCCAGAGCAAAAGCCATAATATCTCTTTGTGGAGGGCATAGATGAAAAAGATAAAAATTGATTTTATAGATTTCTGGTCTGATCTTGATAAGACTGATAACCTTTTTTATAACACGCTCTGCAGATACTATGATGTGGAGTTAAGCGATACGCCGGACTATGTTTTCTGCAGCTGTTTTTCGGAGACGCATTTTAATTATCAGGACTGCGTGAAGATTTATTTTACCGGTGAAAATATAATACCGGATTTTAACCTTTACGACTATGCAATGGGCTTTCATTACATAGATTTTGAGGATCGCTATTTAAGGCTGCCTTTATATGCCCTTTATTCCAAAGATAAGGTTATAGAGCCGGCCCTTAAGAAGCATACCTACAGCGATGATTACTATCTTTCAAAAAAGAAATTCTGCAACCGTGTGGTATCCAATCCTTATGCAATGGGAGAGCGTGATGAGATGTATCTGAAGCTTTCCGAATATAAGCAGGTTGACTCCGGCGGAAGATACAGGAACAACGTAGGCGGACCCGTTGATGACAAGATTGCTTTTGAGAAAGACTATCGGTTTACTCTTGCCTTTGAGAATTCCGGCATGAGCGGATATACAACTGAGAAGATACTGGAGGCTTTTGCAGGAGATACCATTCCCATCTATTGGGGGAATCCTAGGATAAAGGAGGAATTCAATCCGGAGTCTTTTATAGATGCTTCATCATTTGGAAGCGTGGAAGCCGCTATCGAGGAAGTAAAGAGAATAGATGCGGATGACGAGCTTTTCCTCAAAATGGTTAAGGCACCCATCCTTACCGATGATACAAGTGCCAAGAAGATCTTGAGCGATGATTTCGCTGATGCGTTTCTGCGGAACATATTTGATCAGGATATTAAGAATGCAAAGCGCAGAAATATGGTATATATCGGCAGGGACTATCAGAAAAAGCTGAAGGATGCCAAGAAAGTACAGCGTGCTTTGGATGTGGTAAAAAAGCCAATGCATATGATGAACAAGATGAAGGCACAGATGAAGACCAAAGAGAAACTGGTATAAAGGTCGGAACGATGAGTGGTACCACATTCAGGCAAGTTACCGGTGTGAGTAAATTAGTGGTATACAACGAACGGGAAGTTTTAGTAAGTAGATAATCGGAAAAGTGACGGAATGACAAAGAATAAAACGGCTGACAATATTCAGACAGAAACTGCACAATCAGATAAAAGCTCAGGCAAAAAAAATCACTATCTCCGTATGATGATCGTTACGGCTGTTTTTTTCTTTGCCATGCACCTTACTTTTGTGGGCTTTACAAATGATGATTCCTATTTTGTACAGCTTAGACAGGACTGGTCTTCCCTGACAGAACTGCTGCTTTTCAGATACAGGACGGATTCTTCGAGAGTACTGTCGGAGGCAATACTCTTTACCCTGATAAAGATGCCTTTTATCGTCTGGCAGATACTGGATACCCTTATCTGTATCCTTATCGCACACAGCGCATCAGTTATCCTGGTAAATGATAAGTATGACAAAAAGAATTACCTGATATTCGGGCTTTTTGCCTGCTATCCCTATATGCATATGGGGTCTGCGGGATGGATATGTACATCCCTTAATTACATCTGGCCCCTTGCGGCATTCCTGTATGCCCTGAGCTGCAGCATGAGGAGATACCGGGGTGAAAAAGTCAGTGGGGGCGCCGTCAGGTGCGGACTTATAGCGCTTGTGTTTGCGGCGAACTGCGAGCAGTCTGCTACGGTAGTCATAATGTCATTTGCCCTTGTATTATGGTTTATGATAAAAGAGAAAAAAAGCAAATGGTTTGAGATAACTGCTCTCTGCATAGGGATCTTTGGTCTTATCTTTGCCCTGTCAGCTCCCGGCAATGAAGAACGCACCGCAATGGAAGCGGCAAACTGGATGCCGGAATTCTTTGACCTTTCCATTTTTGAAAAGGCGAGACTCTGCAGCGTGTTCGTATTCGAACATTTTGTTGCGATACCTGATGTGATATTCTTTCTGTTTTCTCTTCTGCTGTTATTCGCCGGGATCAAAAAGGAGAATAAGCTGTGGGTGCGTATCGTATCTTTCGTGCCGCTTGTAACCGATGTTATTTTCACCTCTGTATACTTTGTGATCGATTTCATCATCGGTCATAAGAGGAATTACGATTTTTCATTTCCGTCTGTGTATATGACGGATGCAAAGACTGCATTCATACAGCTGTCTGAAGTGGCGGGACTTGTGATATACATAGCTGCTGCGGTGATCGTGCTCTGGAATGTGGGAATTGACTTTAATGAAAAACTTATCAGCATATGGTGTGTGGGTGTGGGTTTTGCCGTGAGGATGGCACTCATGCTTTCGCCGACTATGTTTGCCTCCTGGCACCGTGTTCTTATATTTATGTATTTTGCATTTTTAGCTGACAGTTATCTGTTATACAAAAAGCTGGATAAGAAATGGCAGAAATACCTGGTATATGCTGTTATCGTAATCGGTATCATAGCAAACCTTATACTTACTGTGGGGCTGCAGATCAGAAAGGCCGGAATGTGAAATGACCTTTACGACGCTTACATTTGCATATTTCTTCATTGCGGTTTTCCTGCTTTACTATATAGTGCCTAAGAAATGGCAGTGGATCGTTACCCTTCTGGCTTCTATGGTTTTCTATTTTGAAGCCGGAATACCGGGGTTCATTATGATGCTCTTAAGCGTCATGGTCAGCTGGGCTTCTGCGCTGTTTATAGAAAAGGCAAAGAATAAGGCATCCCTTATTTTTGCAGTGTCCGTACTGATATTTATTGTTGTTTTGGTTCTTATGCGTACCCCCTTCGGTTCCCTGGTAATGCCTCTGGGGCTTTCTTTCTACACGCTGCAGTGTATCGGATATGTGACGGAGGTCTACCGCGGCTCCACTGATGCCCAGAAGAATCCCCTCCGGGTACTTCTGTATGTATCATTCTTCCCGCATATACTTCAGGGACCTTTCGAAGATTACAATGAACTAAAGTCAAGGCTTGAGGAAGGCCATGATTTTGATTATGCGAATGTCTGCAATGGTGCCGGAAGGTTTGCGCTGGGGCTTTTAAAGAAGCTGGTGCTGGCAGACCGCATAGGTTATGTTGTGGATCCGGTTTTTGAGGACGCCTCCGGTTACTATGGTTTTACCATTGTTTTCGTGATGGCTCTTTATACAATACAGCTCTATGCTGATTTTTCCGGATATATGGATATGGCCGTGGGGATGTCTAAAATGCTGGGGATAGAGATAAGGGAAAACTTCAATGTCCCCTATGCCTCTAAGTCTATGGCTGAGTTTTGGCGCAGATGGCATATGTCTCTTGGCCTGTGGTTCAAGGTTTATGTTTTCTATCCGATGCTAAGGACTAAGCTCTGCTCCGGCATAAGCTCGCATTTCAAAAAAAAGAAAAACAAATATCTGATGAAAACACTTCCCACCGCCATTGCTCTGACGGTGAACTGGACGATGATAGGACTTTGGCACGGCTTTGATGCCAATTATCTGTGTTATGACTGGTTTTGCGGAGCCGTGATCATATTCTCGGAATTTTTGCGCCCTGTCTATGCATCGGTAAATGATAAAGCGCCGAAGATATTTAAGACGAAATTCATGGATGTGCTCAGGGTAGTGCGCACCTTTATCATAGTGATGTTCAGTTTCATGATGTTCAGGCCGGCAGAGCTTTCCACATCATTTCTTATGATGAGGGAAATATTTATCAAGGCAGACATAAGCGGCTGTGCAAATTTTATATACCATAATGTCTATGACCTGTTTCTGATCCTGGTTCCTTTTGTGATACTCCTGATCGTGGATATATTCAGGTACAGGGAAAAGGATATCCTGACGATGATACATTCGCTGAATCCCGTATTACGGTGGTGCATCTACATAGCTGTGGCTTTACTGATATATGTGTGCAAGGGAGACCGCAGTGCCGCAGGCTTCGCATATTACATTTTCTGAGGTGATTATGAGTACTTTTATCGAACTGAAAAAAAATCTGAAAAAAGACATGACGGGGCTTCCGGAGATAAGGATGGCTATAACAGGCGACTGTGCCACACAGCATCTTGCAACTGCTGTAGCGGGAGCTGCGTATGAGCATGGATTTCATATGTCCGTGTTTGATGCCGACTATGATGAGATCAGGGCACAGATAACCGATCCTTCGTCGGAACTTTATGAAAGTGATCCGGAAGCGGTGCTCATAGATATGTGCACGGAAAAGCTCTATGCGGATTTCTGCAGCCTTTCGGTGGAATCAAGAAAGACTTTTGCTGAGGAGAAAGCAGATCAGATAGCGGGATACTGGGAGATGCTTTTAAGCAATGCTAAGTGCAAAGTTCTGCAGTTTAATTTTCCTGAAAGAGATGACCGCGTATTCGGGAATTATGCAAATTCCGTGGAGACATCGTTTATCTTCCAGCAGAGGAAGCTTAACCTAATGCTTATGGAAGAGGCTTCAAAGCATCCCGGAGTATATATCATAGACCTTGATTCTCTGCAGAGCCGTGTAGGTTTGGAGAGGTTCTGCGACAGCAAGCTTTATTTTGCGGCCAGGATGCCCTATTCCACAGAAATCCTTCCTGTGATAGCGGAAGAAATTTTGAAGGTGATATGTGCAATGAAGGGCAGCATAAAGAAATGCGTGGTCCTTGATCTGGACAATACTCTCTGGGGCGGCGTAGTTGGTGATGACGGACTGGAAGGAATCCAGATAGGTGAGCTGGGCATAGGAAGAGCCTTTCAGGAATTTCAGGTCTGGCTTAAGGAATTAAAAAAACGCGGAATTCTGCTTGCGATATGCAGCAAGAATGATGAGGATAAGGCAAAGGAACCCTTTGAAAAACATCCGGAAATGGTACTTCATCTTGAGGATATAGCCTGCTTTGTTGCAAACTGGGAAGACAAGGCTTCGAATATAAGACATATCCGTGATACCCTTAATCTCGGAATGGACAGCTTTGTATTCATCGATGATAATCCATTCGAGCGAAACCTGGTGAGGGAGCTTATCCCTGACATAACTGTTCCCGAAATGCCCGAGGATCCTGCAGAATACCTGAATTATCTTAAAAGCCTGAACCTGTTTGAAACTGTTGCTTTCAGTGCAGAGGATGCCGGAAGGACAGACCAGTACAGGGCAGAGGCTAAACGTACTAAGGCACGTGAAAGCTTCGGAAGCTACGAGGATTATCTGAAGGACCTTCAGATGGAAGCCTATGCCGGTCCGTTTGATAAATTCCATTATCCCAGGATCGCACAGCTGACCCAGCGCTCCAACCAGTTTAATCTGCGCACCGTCCGCTATACCCAGGAGGAGATAGAAGCCCTTGCGTCAGACGATTCCTACATCACCCTCTATTTCACCCTTAAGGACCGCTTCGGTGACCATGGCCTGGTAAGCGTGGTCATAATGAAGAAGGAAGAGGGCTACGCCTTCGTAGACACCTGGCTCATGAGCTGTCGCGTCCTCAAACGCACCATGGAAGACTACATTGTAAACACGATCGTCTCCACTGCCAAATCCAACGGATTTAATGAAATCCGCGCTGAGTATATACCCACTGCTAAGAATGCCATGGTTAAAGATATCTATAAAGAAAAGGGCTTTACAGAGACCGACCCCGGCAAATATGTCTGTAGGGTGGAGGAATATCAGCCCGGAGCGACGTATATTAAATAGTTTAACTTCCCACCTTCAGGCAATTGAAGCAGACCGGTCACACTCACATATATCCGCACCGTATAGACTCTTCTGACGGTGTAAAGTGAGCTTAGCAGTTCTCGGAAATGATTCGATAAAACAGGAACGGGACGCCATGGAGGGCGGACCGAGTGAACAACGCTGCACGGATGCAGCGTGTGAACGGTTCCGGACGTGACGCTCAGACTTTGGCATTTCCGTAAGAACTGCTTAGCGAACGACCCCACCGGCAGAAGAGCTATCGGTGCGGGGGATTGATTCTAAGCAATATCGTCTTTAAAAAGCCCCAATGGAAATAATCACCATATTATGCTATAATATTTCGGTTAATGGAAACTATGTGCAGATTACGGAGGGACGGCATGAGCAGAGAAGAGATCCTTAGTAAGGTAAATGATGTTTTTCATGATGTATTTGACGATGACAGCATAGTCGTAACGGAGTCTACCACCGCTGACGACGTAGAGGACTGGGATTCCCTTATGCATATCACTCTCATATCAGAGATTGAGTCAGCCTTCGGCATGAAGTTCCAGATGAAGGACGTAGTGGGCATGCAGAATGTCGGCGAGATGCTCGATATCATCGAAAAGGCGGTATCCTGAATATGAACCATTATACTATCTCAGAGCTTACGATAGGCATGACGGAGTCTTTTACCGTAGAGGTTACGGAGGAGATGCAGGATAAATTCACGGAGATCAGTGAAGATATTAACCCCATGCATATAGATGAGGATTATGCAAAAAGGCATGGCTGCAAGGGAAGGCTTGTCTATGGCATGCTTACTTCTTCATTTTACTCAAGGCTCGCAGGCGTCTATCTTCCCGGTGAGCATTGCATACTGCACGAGGTGAAGTCAAGATTTCATAATCCGGTATATATCGGAGATGTGCTTACGGTAATGGGTACCGTAGAAGAGGTTCATGAAGCGGTAAGGACCATCCGGATAAAAGCTGTGATAGTGAATCAGGATGGACAGAAGGTATCGCAGGCAGTGATAACTGCAGGAGTACAGGAATATTGAGCAATACTTATCTTTTGATCGGTGCATCCTCGGATGTGGGGAGCACGTATATAAGGCATCTGGCTAAGAAGAACGATGGAGACCTGTGTATACTGGCCCATTGTTTCGGCAGACCGGAAAAGTTTGATGCGATAAAAGCAGAGTTTCCTGAATTAGATATAAAAGTATTCAAGGCTGATCTTTCGGATCTGTCTGAAACTGAGAGACTGATAAAGGATATACGGGATACTGGCAGGGTGCCGGAAAAGTTTATGTTCCTGCCGGCCCCTGCTTTTTCTTATATGAGGTTAAAAGAGCTGGATACTGACAGGGTGGAGCAGTCTTTCAGGATACAGGCAGAGAGCTTTTTAAAGCTTGCTTCCGGATTTTTCCCTGATATGAAAAAGATTGAGGGAGCACGTGCTGTGGTCATGCTTACAAAGTATGTGGCTGATGAAATGCCTCCGAAATTCATGACAGATTATATTGTGGCCAAATACGCCCTGCTTGGTGCCATGAAGGCAGCCGCTGCCGAATATGGCGGGGGTAAGCTTATGATAAACGGGATCTCACCGGATATGATGGATACGTCTTTTTTAAAGAATATGGATCCGAAGATAAAGGAGATGGCTGTGTATCAGAAAGGCCGTCTTATGATGCCGGAGGATCTTGTGGCTGTATTTGATGAAATGCTGTCTGCAGGGTATTTGCTAAACGGAGTGAACAGAAGCGTAACTTTGGGATAATGGATCATGCCTGATTTTATATTTATATTTCATGAACCGGAGACGGAGGGGAAGGACCTGTCAAGGCCGGAACTGGGGAATCCCGGCGTAGGCGGAACGGCTTACTGTTTCGCCATTATGATCAAGTATCTGTCAGAGGATGCTGAAAATACTGTCAGCGTATATTCCGTGCAGAATGTAAAGCTGCATTGCGATAATGTGGTAAAAGCCGATTCTGTTGAAGATGCATTTTCAAAAGTACTGCATGACGGCGGGAAAACGGTCATACTCCGCAATCATCAGGAGGATCATATATACGGGATCCTGGAAAATTATGACCTGAATTATGTTTTCTGGATGCACAACAGGCTCACCTATCCGGAGATACGGCTTTTTTCGGCGGAGCAGAAGGTAAAGCGTGTGATAGCTGTCTGTCGTGAAATGTACGACCTGTATATTGATGATCCTGTTATAGAAAAAATGGATTATATAAATAATCCTTTTATAATGCCGGATGATCTGGTACGGGACATCAGAAAAAATGATGTCAGCCGGGAAAAGTCCATCGCATATATGGGCAGCCTTATACCGGATAAGAATTTCCATATGCTGGCTGAAGCCTGGAGTAAGGTGAGGGTAAAAGTGCCTGATGCAGGTCTTGATGTGATAGGAACGGGCCGGCTTTATGATGAAAATGCAAAGCTGGGAAAGTACGGGCTTGCAGAGGAATCATATGAGCAGGAGTTTATGAAATGGCTCACGGATGAAAAGGGGGAGATACTTCCTAACGTCCGCTTTCACGGCATACTCGGCGCAGAGAAATACGATGTGTTCAGGAAGTGCAGCATAGGTGTCATAAATCCCATGGCAACCGAGACCTTCGGGCTGGCTGCGGTAGAGATGGAAGCCTGCGGGCTTCCGGTAGTGTGCCGCAGGAAGAACGGATTGTGTGATTCGGTAATGGATGGAAAGACGGGAGTTTTATTTAAAGATATAAGCGAATTTCCGGATGTACTGGCAGGACTTCTGACAGATGATGCAAAACGCGAAGCCTTTTCAAAGAATGCTGTGGAATTTGCCCTGAATGATTTCAGGCCGGAACTTTTGGTCCCTGAGTGGAAGAGAGTGGTATCTGAGGTGGCTGATGGAAAGAAGGCTGCATACAGAAAGCCTGCGGCCAATATGGACAATAACAATAAGCGGATAAGAAGTATCATGCATGGGATACATTGTGTGCCTTTTCTTAAATGGGTGCCTTCTGTCCATGATCTGCAGAAGAAATGAGGCGTCCGGAGAAACTGCCGGTTCTTTCGCTTACAAATAAGGTGTTTGGCGTTGATGGATAACCATATGGAAAATCCTCATATAGGAGATAGCAGAGCTGATAATGATATCCGTGTAAGTGTCCTTGTAACGGTATATAACCTGGAAAAGTACGTTGCGCAGACACTTGAAAGCGTACTTGAGCAGGAGACGGACTTTGATTTCGAGATCCTGGTCGGAGATGATGGCTCAGATGACGGGACTGTGGATATAGTAAAGGATTTTATTTCGCGTTATCCGGGACGTATAGAGCTCTTTGAAAATCCCAGGGAGAAGGGGAAAAATTACAACAGGGTGGAACGCTCAGCGGCAAACCGCCTGGGACTATTAGCTAATGCAAAGGGAAAGTACTGCTGCTTCCTTGATGGGGATGACTATTACATAGATAATAAAAAGCTGCAACGGCAGGCTGACATACTTGATGATCCGTCCAATGCTGACTGTGTGATCTGTGCTCATAATCTTTATCTTTCATATGAAGACGGCAGGATGATACCATTGTCGTCTGCCAAAAAGGAAAGGAAGATAAGCCTTAAAGAGTATTGGACTATGATGTTCATTCAGGCCAATGCCATGATGTTTCGGAATATATATGCCGATAATATTCCGGGGGAGCGGCTGTCGGCTACATTTGATGATAATAATATAGTGTTCTGGCTGATGCAGCACGGAAAGATGTACTATATACCTGAATTCATGGGTGCATACAGGCAGGTGGAAGGATCATCATGGAGCGCCATAGACTTGCTTAAGCGCAGCGCCTCCAATATGGTGGGATACAGTGTGGAAACGGAAGTGGCACCTTCCTTGAGGAAATTAAGCGAGATAAGGCATTATCCGGATTTAAAATATCTGTCTGAGCATAGAACTGAACTTAATCCTGCGGACCTGGAACCGTTCTATACTACGGCTAAGACTCATGATATGAGAGAGGCCCTTGATGTTTATTCCATGAGCGGTGAATGGATAAACGCAAGTCTGAGGCGGGGGTGGTTCGGTTATAATGCCACAAGGATAAAAAGAGCTGTAAAAAAAATGCTCGGATTGTTTTAGCCTGCTGACCGAAAATTTCCATACACTGTTGCCGGAATACAGAACGGCAGTTTAGTCAGCGGATAGTTTAGTTACTGGTTTAGAGGATTTTATGGAAGATAATAAAGACCTTGTAAGCGTAATAGTGCCTGTATATAAGGTTGAAAAATATCTTGACAGGTGCATAAAGAGTATACGGGAACAGACCTATACAGAACTTGAGATAATACTTGTTGATGACGGGTCGCCGGATTCCTGCGGGCGCATGTGCGATGAATATGCCGCAAAGGATGACAGGATAAAGGTTATACATAAAAAGAACGGCGGACTTTCGGACGCAAGGAATGCGGGAATAGAAGTGTCCGCAGGTAAGTGGATAGTTTTTGTCGATTCCGATGATTATATATCAACGGAAATGATTGCCTATCTCAAAAGCGTGGCCGATGGGAATTCTGCCGATATAGCCTGGTGTCGTTATAAAGAAACCGCAGCGGATGAAGAAGATGCGGAATTTGACAGCAGGGGAACCGTGGAGGAAATCTTCAGCGGAAGGGATGCGGAGTATCTTTTTTACCGTATGGGAATGATGGGCGAATGCATGGTGGCCTGGAATAAGATATATTCCAAAAGCCTCTTTGAGGGCATGCCGCAGGTAAGGTACCCCTACGGGAAGATTTTTGAAGACGGATATACGACATACAGACTGATATACAAGGCTGAGCGGGTGGTAGTGACGGATGCGGTTATGTATGCTTACAGGCAGCGAAGTGACAGCATAATGCAGATGAACGGTGATAAGAACTATCATGCTGCATTTGAAGCCGGAGAGGGAAAACTGTTATTTTTCTCAAAGTATAAAGAAGAGGAGCTTTACCGCCTTGAGTTAAATCTCCTGATGCACTCAGTCATCAATTTTTATGAAAATTCCGCTGATGCTGAGGGAAAGAAGGAAATGAAGGAAGTTTTCGACAGGTTTTACAGGGATTATTTTGTTAAGGAAAAATGGCCCCTGGGGAAAAAGATCAGGATGAAAGCCTTTTATAAGGATTACGGTCTGTATACGGCAATAAGCAAATTTGAAGGTCTGTATAATACTGTTACAGGCAAAAAATAAGTCGGCTGATGAATAAGATTTACAAAAAAAGCAATGTCATAAAAACATATGGGCTGATCCTAATAGAGGTTCTGTCAGGGGTGGCTGCCCTTATGCTGGCTGTCCTGATCCGATACAGGAATCTGTACTGTGACGGCCACTATGAACTTTATATAAGTTTTGGAGGTCTATATGTTCTGTTCCTGCTGCTGTACAGTATTTTCACAGACTGGAACAGGGACTTTTTTATCCGGGGCATTTTCAAGGAAACTGTCGCCATAATAAAATGTCTTGCTGTTACAATAGCTATGCCGGCTCTTGTGATGTATACGGTTTTTAAGGACCGCCCCATTTCAAGAACTGTACTTTTCTTCTTTATACTGCTGAGTGTACTGATAACCTTTTCATGTCATCTAATATTCAAGGAGTATATGCTGAAATGCTACAGGAATGGTGCTGACAGTGACAAGCTTATGGTGGTGACTACAAAGGACCGTGCTGCAGAGATAATAAGGAAGCTCATTAATTCCAATGAATGGAATTATGAGGTTAAGAGCCTTATAATTACTGATGCGGATATGGTGGGACGTGAGATTGAAGGTGTTAAGGTGGTTGGTGACTCGGCAAATATGCTTGAAGTGGCCACTAAGGAAGTTGTTGACCGTGTGTTTATCTCACTGCCCAGGGAAGTGCCCATAAATACCATCAGAAACATGATATTCGACTTTGAGAGCATGGGTGTGCTCTGCCACTACGACATAGGGCTTGAGGAACTCAATCTAGAAGGAAAGGAAGCGGATGATATAGCGGGATACCCTGTGCTTTCATTTTCCTTAAAGAACCTGGATTACAGACGGCTTATGGTGAAGCGTTTTTTTGATATAGTAGGAAGTATTTTCGGTATTATAATACTCTTGATTTTCTATCCTTTTGTAGCAATTGCGATAAAGCTTGAATCAAAAGGCCCTGTGATATTTAAACAGGAAAGGGTTGGCAGAAGCGGCAGGAAATTTATGATGTATAAATTCCGCTCAATGTATGTGGATGCGGAAGAAAGAAAAAAAGAACTGTATGATAAAAATGAGATGGAAGGGCTGATGTTCAAGATGAAGGACGATCCCAGAATAACAAAGGTGGGACGTTTCTTAAGGAAGACCAGTATAGACGAGCTGCCACAGTTCTTTAATATACTGAAGGGAGATATGTCCATGGTTGGAACCAGACCTCCAACTGTGGATGAGTATGAAAAATACAATGCGCATTACAGGAGACGCTTGTCCATTACTCCGGGGCTTACAGGAATGTGGCAGGTAAGCGGACGCAGTGATATAACGGATTTTGATGAAGTGGTAAGGCTTGATCTTGAGTATATAGATCAGTGGTCGCTTATGCTTGACTGCAAGATACTGCTGCAGACAGTGGGAGTGGTTTTATTCGGAAAGGGTTCAAAGTGATGAGTGAGGAAGTTTATAAGTTAAAAACGGCTGTGATGATGATAGTATTCAACAGACCGGATACCACAAAGGAAGTTTTTGAGGAGATAAGGAAGGCAAGACCTTCAAGGTTTTATCTGGTTTCGGATGCTCCCCGAAAGGGACGGCCGGATGACATAGATAAGGTAAAGGAGTGCCGTGAGTATGTGGAGTCTCACATAGACTGGCCTTGTGAATTCAAAAAAAATTATGCAGAAGAAAATATGGGATGCAAGGAGAGAATGCATACCGGTATCAGCTGGGTACTCTCACAGGAACCCCATACCATAATACTTGAGGATGATGTGGTGCCGGCGCCGGAATTCTTCAGGTACTGTGATGAGCTTCTTGAGATGTACAAGAATGACAAAAAGGTAATGATGATATCCGGTACGAACTTGCTTAAAGGACAAAGGATAAAGGGCACATATACATTTTCATGTTTTTCTGACATATGGGGATGGGCTACATGGGCAAGGGCATGGAAGTATTATGATCCGGATGTTAAGACCTGGCCGCAGGTGAAACGTAAAGGAGAACTCAAAAAAGTTCAGAATGGTCTTGCGTACATATTCATCAAGAAAAACGTAAACAGTGTCTATACCCATAAAAAGGACACCTGGGACATACAGTGGGATTACTGCAGGCATATACACGGCGGACTGGGAATAGTTCCTGCTGTTAACATGATACGCAATATAGGATTTGACAGGGAAGATGCTACACATACGAACGGAAGCTGTGACGAGGATTTCTCATATGGAAAAATGCGTTTCCCTATGAAAAAGAGAAAAGTAATTTGCCGTGACACGGATTACGACAGGGCTTACATAAAAAAATATTACGGGACAAAGAAAATTATGGAGGTCCTGAAAAGAAAACTTCATATAATCTGACTGCCGGGGGATATTAGCATATGTTTGAAAACATAGAATTGATCGTATATGATTTTGACGGTGTTATGACCGACAATAGAGTCATGGTGGACCAGAACGGAAATGAGAGCGTTATGGCTAACCGCGGCGACGGCTATGGCGTGGGTATGATAAGGAAGCTGGGCATCAGACAGGTGATCCTGTCGACCGAGGTTAATCCTGTGGTAGAGATGCGGGCAAAAAAGCTTAATTTGGAAGTTATACACGGAGTGTCTGACAAGAGGGAAACCCTTGTAAAGTTCTGTGCCGATGGAGCTGTAAGTCTGGACAGAGTCATGTTTCTCGGAAATGATCTAAACGACATAGAGGCCATGAGATGTGTTGGGATAAAGGGTGCACCAAAGGATGCGGAGCCTGAGATACTTGAAATAGCTGACTGGATATCCGGGAAAAACGGCGGTTATGGAGTGGTGAGGGAGCTTGCCCGTGTTATAAGCGATGAGAGACAATAACAGGCTGCCGGTGTGAGGAAGTTACCGGAATATAACAAGCGGGAATTTTTTAAAAATAAAGATAAGAGAAAAAGATAATAAATATTTGATATGTGTCGATTTTCAATAATAACACCTACATTTGAACAGGCTGAATATATCTCCGATACCATTGAATCCGTACTAGGCCAGAGCTTCAGGAACTTTGAATATATAATAGTGGACAGCTGCTCTGAGGATGGCACGAAGGAAATAGTGGAGTCATATGTCGCGAAGGACAGTAGGATACGATATATCCGCGAGAAGGACCGTGGTCAGGCTGATGGTATAAATAAGGGCCTGCGGCTGGCAAAGGGCGAGATCGTGGCGTGGCTTAATTCTGACGACTTCTATTATGATGAGCATGTGCTCGAGAATGTTGATAAGTTTTTTTCAAGGAAAAAGGATCTGAAGCTTGTCATAGGCGACGCCTGGTACTGTGACAAGAATAAGAAACTTACTGAGTACAATAAATCGGACAGAAATGTATCTGATGATGTGATAAGGCGCTGGTATTACATAGTGCAGCCGGCCTGTTTTTGGAGAAATGAGCATAGGCTTTTGGATGATAAGTATCACTATGTTTTCGACTGGAAGTTTTTTATAGAATTGTTTTCATCCGGCAGGAAAGTATATACCCATGAGCCCTATGCGGTATACCGGATGTATGAGGATAATAAGACAGGCTTAAACAATGCGGCCCGCCGCAAGGAAGTGTACAGGCTTCAGAAAGAAATAGGAAAAGACAGGCTGAACATATCCTGGTGCAGGCATGTGTATCATGCATATGCCAGTGCGGAAAAAAATGGATGGCCATGGCTCAAGGATGTAGTGGATTTTGAGAGCAAGGTTCTTTTCCATCTGACGGATAAGAAGATAGCCGGCTTTTAAAATGCCAGCAGAACAGGGGGAAAACGTATGCTTTGGGTTTTAATGACAACATACAATAGACGAGAACAGACTGTGGAATGCTTCAAATCTCTGTTAGGAGCTTACAGGGGTTCCATGGTTATAGTAGATGTAGATGCAGGAAGCATCGACGGGACCGGTATATATTTAAGAAAATGCATGGAACATGCAAAAAAGAGCAGGCGCTACGGTAATCGTGATATAAGTCTAAAGATCCTGCACTGCAAAAAAAATGTTTATTGGAATCAGGGCATGCGTTATGCCATGTCCTATGCGGCAAAACATGCAAAGCCCGGTGACGATATATTGCTGATAAATGACGATGTGGTATTTTATGAGGATTCTATTGATACGCTGATTAAGAGGAGAAGACGTTACAGGGCAGCGGCCGTAGTGGGTGCAGTATGCTCTGAATGTGGTGAACAGACATACGGCGGTGTAAGGGCATTATCAAAGTTTTTTGCAAAGTTTGAAGTGATACCTCCTGCGAATAAGCCGGTTATCTGTGACACTTTTAATTGTAACTGTCTGTTAATGTCTGTGGAATGCATGAGGCAGAACGGAAATCTTGACAGAAACTATATCCACAGCATGGGAGATTATGATTATGGTCTCCGCATGAAGCGGAAGGGACTCAAAGTCATAAGCAGTGCGGGATATGTAGGTACATGTGAAGCAAATCCCATAGAGGATAGCTGGCAGGATACAGAGCTTCCAATTTTTGAGCGGGTAATGAAAAAGGAAACGCCCAAGGGACTTCCGGCGAAGGACTGGTTTTATTTCGTGAAGAAGAACTACGGCGTACTGTCAGCGATATACCACTCAGTGACACCGTATGTCAGGATTGTTCTGGGAATTTAAAACTTCCCACATATAGTCTGTGGGAAGCAGAACGACGACTCGCATATGCGCCGGAACCGATGCAACGCCTCGGTTCCGGTGCAATTGCGAGTGTCGTTCTGGCTAGTTCAGTGAGTGGGAAGTTAAATAATAAATTAGATAATAAGGAGAAATATTATGGGCAAAAGAATATTAGTGACAGGCGGTGCAGGATTTCTGGGTTCACATTTGTGTAATAGATTGATAGAGGAAGGCAACGATGTTATCTGCCTTGATAATCTCTTTACGGGCACCAAGGACAATATCAGACATCTCATCGGCAATCCCTATTTTGAATTCATAAGACACGACGTCACCGTGCCCATTGTTATTGAAGTGGATCAGATATACAACCTGGCCTGCCCCGCGAGTCCTGTTCATTATCAGTATAACCCGATTAAAACTACTAAAACCTCCGTTATCGGAGCTATGAATATGCTGGGACTGGCAAAGCGGGTTCATGCAAGAATTCTTCAGGCGTCCACGTCCGAAGTATATGGTGATCCGGAGGTTCATCCCCAGCCTGAGAGTTACAGGGGCTGTGTAAACACCATAGGCATCAGGTCCTGCTATGACGAGGGCAAGCGTGTGGCAGAGACTCTTTTCTTTGATTATCACAGAATGAATAATGTGGATATTAAGGTGATGAGGATTTTTAATACCTACGGACCGAATATGCATCCGGCAGACGGAAGAGTGGTTTCAAATTTCATAATGCAGGCCCTCAGGGGGGAAGACATAACTGTGTATGGCGATGGTTCGCAGACCAGGAGTTTTTGCTATGTGGATGACCTGATCGAAGGCATGGTGAGGCTGATGAATTCAAGGGACGGCTTTACGGGCCCTGTTAACATTGGAAATCCCGGCGAGTTTACTATCAAGGAGCTGGCTGAGATGATTCTTGAAAAGACAGGCTCGTCTTCTAAAATCGTGTATAAGCCTCTTCCCTCGGATGATCCCATACAGCGCAGGCCCGTTATAGAACTGGCAAAGAAAGAGCTTGACTGGGAGCCCTCTATTCCTCTGGATAAGGGACTGGATAAGACTATTGAATATTTCAGGCAGTTTGTGTAAAGCGTGGCCAGTTAACTGCAATGAAAAATGTTCCGTCAAAAAAAAATCCTGTCATAGATTACATTGCCTGGGTCCCTGTAGTTCTCTGGATAGTGGTGATCTTTACCTTTTCATTACAACCGGGCGAAGGTTCGGAGAATACCAGCCTTTATGTTACAAAATGGATTCTCGCGATGATTTGGGGAAATGAGACGGTGACGCAGATTCCGGTAACGGATATCGGCCTGAAAAGATTTGATGAGATAACACGCACTTTTGCCCATATGAATGAGTATATCGTACTGGGACTTCTTTTGGGAGTAATGATTACGGTAAATGGCTTCAGGGAGAAACTGCGTGTTTTTTATATCTGTTCTATGGGAGGTTGCGTATCTCTGGTGGATGAGTTTATGCAGATTTTTGTGCCTGGACGGTATAGCGAGATAAAAGATTTTGCAATAGACATGGCAGGCGTTATGACAGCTGCACTTATATGGCAGTTGTGCGGTGACATAAAGGCAAAACTTTCGACAAAGCATAGTCACACTAAGGAATCCGTGACACATGGACGCAGAAAATATATGAACTTTGAGCTGGATGATGTGAGCTTTGATGAAGCTGCAGACCGTATCATGGAATTTGCAGAAGAGGGCAAACATTATGTGGTCACTCCGAATGCGGATCATGTGATGCGTCTTCAGAAGGATGAGGAATTCATAAAGATCTATAAGGAGGCTGATCTGGTTATCACAGACGGAACTCCGCTTTTGTGGATTGCTGAATCTCTGGGACATCCGATCACGGAAAGAGTAACAGGGGCAGATATGTTTCCGGAAATCTGCAGAAGAGCTGCGGGAAACGGAAAGTCGGTTTTTATTCTGGGAGGCACAGGGGGAAGTGCTGAGTCTGCTTCAAAGAAAATGCAGGAAAAATTTAGAGGATTGAATATCTGCGGGTATTACGAGCCACCTATGGATTTTGAAGGGGATGCGAAAGAGCTGAAAAAAGCCATAAGGGCTGTAAACATGGCCAAGCCTGACATTATCTTTGTGTGTTTGGGAATGCCAAAGCAGGAAAAATTTATTTATTCCAATAAAGACAAAATGGATTTCCATGTGGCGCTTCCCTTTGGGGCAGCAGTGGATTTTGCAGCAGAAAAAAGCCATAGGGCACCGGTTTGGATGCGCAAATGCGGCCTGGAGTGGTTTTACAGATTTTTACAGGAGCCGGGCCGGCTCTTTCACAGATACTTTATTGAAGATATGCAGATTTTTCTGCTGGCATGGAAATACAGGAAGGAAATCTGATAATGCGTATAGCGGCGGATATGACATCATTATCGGATAACCTTTCGGGACTCGAACGCTATGCTTTCTGTATAGTCAGTGAAATGATAGGTCTTGGAAGGGACAGGTGGTATCTGATCGTAAAGAATGATGTTCCGGAAGTGATAAAGGGGCTTAAAAGGGCTTATCCCGAAAGGATATGTCTTGTACATGTAAGCGGCGGTAAGTTACTGGTAAACCAGCTAAAGCTTCCTCTGGTAATGTCCCACATCAAAGCTGATGCCTATCTGTTTCCGGCTTTCCCGGTACCACTTTTGTTTGGAAAAGCTTTGGGATGTCAGCGTACCTGCAGAAGACGGAGTTGCAGGACAAAGATATATGCACTCATAGCTGATACGGCCGTGCTGGATGTGCCGGAAACCATGAAGCTTAGATCAAGGCTTCTTTTCGGGCTTGGGTACAGGCACAGCGTGAGAGTCTGTGAGTCGGTTATTACGATCTCACATTTTTCCGAAAAAAGGATCCGGAAACATTATAAGAATGTAAGGAATATAATATATGCTCCATGTGGTGTTACAGTCGGTAATGAAGTGAAACATAAGTCCGAAATATCGGACACAATATGTGGCGGAATATTCCCGGACGGAGCAGCACCGGAGGGGGAAGCCGGGGAAGGGAAAGCCCCGAACAAAACAGCATGTCCGGGTAAAGGCGGTCCTGTCAGATCAGGGACAGTATGTGCACATAAAGGAAAAAAAGACAGAGCGGAAAACGCCTGGATTGAGATAAGAAAAAAATATGGACTTCCCGAAGAGTATATCCTGGTGCTGTCGACTCTGGAGCCACGAAAGAACATACGCTGTGTATTCAATGCTTACGCTAAATTGGATTCAAATGCGTATGTTCCAAAACTTGCCGTGGCAGGCAGAAAAGGCTGGATGGTGGATAAGGAACTTGCCGCTGTAAGGGAGAAACTTTCCGACCGGATATGCCTTACGGGCTTTATAGATGAAGCCGACCTGAAGGCGGTATATTCACATGCGTCCGTCTTTGTGGATGCCTCTGTGTATGAGGGCTTTGGAATGCCTCCTTTAGAGGCATTGTCAAATGGGGTAAGGCATGTGCTGGTTTCGGATATCCCGGCCCATAGAGAAGTACTTGGGGATGATGCGGTATATTTCAGATCAGGCGATGAGAATGAACTAGCTGCAAAGATGGCAGAAATGTGCAGGGATAATACGGAACGCAGGTCTATGCCGTCCTGTTTAAAGAAGTATTCGTGGAAGAAGAGTGCAGAGTCGGTGTATGCTGCTATATGCGGTTATTAGATGCGTGCATCCTTGTCTGACGGTGTTTAATTGAGCCTTAGCAGTTTTCGGAAATGCTTAGATTCGCTGGTAGAGAGGCTACAGGTGTAGACGGTTTCAGTAACTTTATTGTTATTTCACAGACTATATTTTAGAAGTTCCACTTAATTATAATTATGAGCATAAAATCAGTTATCCGAAGCTATGTTCCCAATGCATGGCTAAATGAAAGAAACAGGCGCAGGATAGAAAGACGGATAAAGTCGGCCGTGAGCGTTCTACCCGATATTGCCGGGAGAAGCGAACGGAAACGGGGCATACGTTTTTTTGCCGATACGGTATCCGGTACCGGATTGAGCAATGGTGCTGCCATGCTGCTGGATATGCTTGAGGCTTCGGATGTGGATGTTGTACATGCAGAACTGGGACAAACGGGTGAGTGTTCTGTCCCTGAGGATGACAGACTGATAAATCTTTTCATGGCACAGCCCACCGTATGGAATGTGGTATATGGGGGACTTCCTAAGGAGATTTTCGACGGTCATGTAAATATCGGTTTCTGGCTGTGGGAGACACCTGAGATACCCAAAGAGTGGGTGCCGTTGTGTTCATGGTATGATGAGATATGGACACCATCTGCATTTGTAACGGACGCGGTACGTAAAGTATCAGAGCGAAATGTCAGGACATTAAGGTTCGGACTGAATCCGGTGAATGAAAAAAAAATATCCGAAAGTGATAAAGCTCAGATACGCGAAAGATTTGGAATACCGGGAGATGCCCTGGTCCATATCATAATGTTTGACGGCCGCAGCGGATTCGAAAGAAAGAATCCTGAAGGGGCTATCAAGGCATATACTGCAGCCTATCCTGAGGAACGGGAAAATGTGTGGCTTGTGGTAAAAGCAAAGTGTGCGGACAGGAAACAGATGAAACTTCTTAAGTCTTTGCTTAAGGACTATAAAAACGTGGTATGGATAGAGGAACTGCTAAGCAGGCGTGATACGGATGCTCTTATTGCTTCCTCTGATATACTTATATCACTTCACAGGGCAGAAGGATTCGGTCTTCCCATCGCAGAGGCGATGCAGATGGGGTGTGTTGCGGTAGCTACTGATTATTCATCAACTACTGAATTTGTTTCAGAGGATGCTGCGGTTGCTGTTCCGTATACGCCGGTAAGGATTTCTCATGACGTGTCGGTGTACAGAAAGGGTACTCTGTGGGCGGAACCTGATATAGCAGCGGCAGCGGCAGCTATCAGGAGGCTTGGAGATGATCCGGATTATCGCAGGCGCTTAAGTGAAAGAGCCGCAACTGCCATATATGAAAAGCTTTCGTTTGAAGACGGAGCAAGACTTATAGAGGAGTATGAAAAAGATATAGATGAGAAGTATCGCAGGACAACTTAATGCTGTACTTTCATCCCGTGAAAAAAAACAGATAGCGGGACTTATTATCATGATGTTCTTTGGCGGAATAATGGAGCTGCTTGGCGTGTCTCTGGTATTTCCCCTTATTTCCGTTGCCATGGATGTTAACAGCAGCATCCTGAAGCGCCTTACGGCTGCCGGTGTGGATATGAGCCGGTATGAACTTATAATAGTGCTGGCAGTTTTGCTGATGGTCATTTATGCTTTGAAAAATCTTTATCTCACATTTATGTATCATCGTATTTTTTCTTTTATAAAAGATGGTATTGCGGACACTTCAGCAAGGATGTTTTCACTTTTTATAAAGGCGCCCTACGACATCTTTATGGAAAGGGATACTGCAGAGCTTGAACGCATCGTGAGATCCGATGTGGAGGGAATGTACAGAGTGCTGAAGCCCTTGCTCCAGATCCTGTCGGAGGTGATGATATGTATGATCCTTGGTGCCCTGTTATTTGTCACGGATTGGAAGATGAGTCTTTTTCTGGTCCTGTTCATTGGGATCATTGACGGATTCTTTATACTCAGGTCAAAAAAAATGGTGGCCAGGCTTGGTGATGAAGATATAGAAGCCAGGACACTTATGATGCGGGATGTGATGAGTGCCTTTGGAGGCATAAAGGAACTAAAGATACTGGGAACAGAGGATTATTTTACTAATCTTTATACTTCTGACAGAAGACATGCTGCAGACTGTGAGGGAAAGCAGCAGTTCTATATCCAGATTCCCAGGCTTCTGACAGAGACAGTGTGTGTTATTGCGCTGATGATAATAATGCTTGCAGTGACAGTGTCAGGCCGTGATATAAATACGATGATCCCAGTATTTGCCGTGTTTGCTGTTGCCGCATTCAGGCTTCTTCCTTCTGTGGGAAAGATAAACGGCTTTATAAACGAGATCGCATTTAACAGACCGTCCCTTGAGAGCCTGTGTAAAGAACTGGATATGATAAAAGAATTTGCGGAGACCTCCGGAAAACGTAAAGATAGTGATGTGCCGGATCAGAATGTGCAAACAGTCATTGAAAAGATTGAGTTTAAAAATGTCAGCTTTAAATACAGCAGGGGTGCAGAGATACTAAAGAACGTAAATCTGGAGATAAAAAAAGGCGAGACAATCGGTGTTGTAGGCAAATCCGGTGCGGGCAAGACCACCTTTGTGGATCTGCTCATGGGACTGTTGACAACGGCGTCAGGGGAGATATGCATAAACGATGTCAATATCGACAGCGTGAGACGTACCTGGATGATGTCAATTGGTTACGTGCCGCAGGATATTTATCTCGCAAATTCAACCGTGCTGGAGAATGTTGCCTTTGGTATGGAAGCGGAGGAGATTGACAGAGATCGGGTAAAGGAAGCATTAGTCCTTGCTCAGGCATACGACTTTGTGGAAAAAATGGATAAGGGTATGGATACGCTGATAGGTGAGCGCGGGGTAAGGCTTTCCGGCGGACAGAGGCAACGTCTGGGGATCGCAAGGGCTCTGTACAGGAAGCCGGAGGTAATGATATTTGATGAGGCGACTTCATCACTTGATAACAATACTGAAGATGCTTTTATTGAGGCAGTCAGCAGTCTTAAAGGCAGCCATACGATAATAATGATCGCACACAGAGTGGAAACTCTGGCTATTTGTGACCGGATATATGAGGTCAGGGATGGAAGTGTGGTGGTAAGTAAATGAAGATGGCATATATCTGCGAAACATCTTTTCATCTTTTCCAGTGTGTAAGGCATGTCTGTGCCTGCAGGAATGAAGGCGATACTGTTGATGTCTATATAAATGAAAATACCGATAACAGGCTTAAGAAAAGATATGTGCCTGAGGCTGCCGGACTTTTTGATCTGGTGGTGAGATTCGATCAGGAAGCTGTGGAGGTCGGTCATGCAGGAAGTGTTCTTTCGGGATTAACCTGCAGATATGGGAAAAAGGATTGTTATGACACTTTAAAGAAGAAAATAGCCTATTCGCATTTTGTGAGGCGTGCTTTGTCTATGACAGGAGGAACGGTCTCGGCTGACAGGCTTGTTTCTTATGATAAGATACTGGCACCGGCAGGGACCGGATTTGCCTGGGCATTGTCAGTCATAAATCCTCGGGCGGAGATAGTATATTATGAAGATGGCATAGGCGGATACTATGGTGATATGTTCGTGATGGATCATCATGCGGACAGGCTGACAGAAAAGCTTAAGGGATGCGGTATAGATCCTGAAAGGTTCAGACCCGTGGAGTATCTGGTAAGCTACCCTGAGTTTAGCAGGAGCTGTACCGCACCAAAAATATCGAAGCTTGAATGCGGATCTCCCGAGTCACCGGAGATAAAAAAAGCTCTGCATAAGGTATTTGGAGATAGCTGCAGCAGGATTTATGCTGAAAATAAAATAGTTTATTTTTCACCGCTGACCGTTGGGGATCATCCCGACTATAAGATAGTGGCTGAACGAAATATAAAGCTCTGCAGAAACATTGATTCTCTGGGTGAAGGTTTTGTGATCAGACCTCATCCCAAGGAAAAAAATGAAATTCCGAATATGAAAAACGGATTGACAGATACGGAAGCCGGGCAGTGGGAAATGATAGCGATGGAGCAGATAAGTGACGAGCATATCCTTATAGGAGGGTGTTCTACGGCTCAGCTTACACCAAAGCTTTTATTTGACAGGGAGCCATGGGTTATCTTCACCTATGATGAACTGTTTGGCGGGACCGGTGTCGAAAAAAAAGAGATACAGGGTGTCATGAATATACTTCTGGAGCTGTACAGGGATAAGGACAGGGTAAGGATACTGAAAAATGGAGAGAGTGTCCCGGATGTCCTCAGGCAGATATCAGCGTATCAGTGAGGCCGGTACAGCGGGCGACCTGCATACTCAATGTCGCATTTCTTCAGTATTATCTTGAAACGGTTTTGTATTACCCGAGGTTCAATATAGCGGGGATTCCGTATACTATTGAAGGAGTGGAATCCCCGACGGCGGAACAGATAGAGCTGGCGGAGAGGATACTTATTAAAGCGGAGGAATAGAGATATACCTATGGAACCGGGGTATCACAATATATTTCCGGGAAAAGTGGCACACAGAAGCTGTTCCCGGATCAAAAAGAACAAGTCCGGTAACCGGAAGAGAATATAGAAGATACCGCAATGTTTTCAGTGAGCGTCTGATCGTTGTGACTCAGAATAACAGACGGCTGGTAATGTGCGACAGCGATGGCGGTGATCTTGCCGCTCTTAAAGAGCATATCAATGAAAAATGCGGTCCCGATATCTGGGGACATGACAGGAAATCTCTTATGAGATGGTAAGCGGCAGCCTTGAAGAGAGCTGCCACTTTTGTTATCATTGGAACGAAAGAAGATTTTCCGTCGCTCAACGGAGGAGAGGGAGCATGGATATTTCAAAAAGAAAACTTCCGATAGGGATACAGACCTTTGAAAAGATAAGGGAAGAGGGATACGTATATGTCGATAAGACAGAATATGTACACCGCCTTGTGCAGAGCGGCACACAGTATTTCTTAAGCCGCCCCAGACGCTTCGGCAAGAGCCTCTTTCTGTCCACCCTGCGAGCATACTTTGAGGGGAAGCGAGAACTCTTTGAGGGACTTGAGATAGCGGAGCTTGAAAAGGATGATCCTGATGCATGGCAGGAATATCCGGTTTTTTATATAGACTTTAACAAGAAGAATTTTAAAGCTGACGGTGCGATAGAGGAAG
>DGSK01000027.1 GCA_002393955.1 Lachnospiraceae bacterium UBA4364
TTTGAGCTGCTTCTTACTGAAATTCCCAAGCATACAGACAACTGTAACTGGATCCAAAAGTCCCAAGTTTTTTGATCCGGAAACGCAACCTTCTCTATACGTGATTATACCTCAATTGGATGTAAAATTATACCGTTAGAGCAAGGTAAGAGATCTGATACAAAATCATCAACTCCTGATTTGTGAGTGAATTTGTGCATTTTACAAGCCCCCATACTCTAATGCAGGATACAACTGGAACGGATAATTTGTAGTCGCTTGACAATATATCGCTATAGCGATATAGTAAATGTAAGGAGGACATAATCCCATGATTGTTTATCACGGTTCTGACCACATTATAGAGATGCCAATTTACAACGGCAGCAGGAAAACAAACGACTACGGTTACGGATTCTATACCACCGAAAACCCTGAACTTGCCAAGGAATGGGCGTGTGCCAAAAATGTGGATGGTTTTTCCAATTCCTATGAGGCGGACCTGACCGGTCTGAGCATTCTGAATTTAAATGCTCCGGAATACAATATACTAAACTGGCTGGCTATTCTTACAAGATACAGGACATATTGGCAGAAAACCAGCATTTCAGAAGAGGCCAAAAATTATTTACAGCAGCATTTCTTTATCGATCCGGATCCCTATGATGTGATCATAGGTTATCGCGCCGATGACTCTTATTTCTCGTTTGCCCAGGACTTTGTCGCCAACACGATTTCTCTCTCAAAACTTTCGGAGGCGATGCATCTTGGCAAGCTCGGGGAACAGATTGTATTTAAGAGCAGCAAATCATTTACGCGTATCAAATTTATCGACGCGGAACCTGCATACGCATCCACCTACTATGAAAAGAAAAACGCCAGAGATATGGCTGCGCAGCGCGCTTACCGCAGCACCAAGAGCTCATCGGATAATATAAACGATTTATTCATGATTGATATTATGAGGGAGGGAATCCGGAATGGAGATCCGCGCTTACAGTGATATATACCTTTATACGGCTCAGAATAATCTGGGACATGCTGCAGACTTTGCCATTACATCATTGGACCTCGAGCCGGACGTTTTCGGGAATGCATTTGCCGTATCAAGTGTATCCAAACAGTTTAGCAGCGGAAACCCCATGTATGTTGTGGGGATAAACGGATGCGAACTTGCACGTGAGGTTCTTAAAGAAACGCATACAGCTTTCGACGATACAGAAGACGTCATGTATCTGGATAAATCTCCCGAATACTGGGCCGGATGGGCTTTGGCTTTCTATCAGTGGTACTCGGGACGCTCGTTTACGGAAATCCTTGCTGTTATGCCCCTTTCCCGGATCATAAAAATGTATCCTGTCTATCATGAAATGGATATCATCCACTTTGCAGATGAAATGGATGAACTGATGCGGAAAGCCATCCCGGATACCAGGCTGAAAACCCGCCGTATTAACAACCAATTATCCCAATCCGAGCTTGCCAGCAGCTCGGGAGTTGCGCTGCGCCAGATTCAGCTGTTTGAACAGCGTCAAAGAAATATCAACAATGCCGCTGCTATCACCCTGCTTCGGCTGAGCAAAGCCCTCCATTGCAGCATTGAGGAGTTACTAGAGTACTGATAACATAGAAAGCCTGCATTCGGATACCGCACGAATGCAACAAATTACAGAAAAAAATGAATAATTATGAGATAATATCACCATTTCGCAGTTTACCAATCAAAACCGAAGGAGGTATCATCTCATGTCAACAAGATCTATCGTCAACTGCGCAAAACTTGAAGCTTGGGCATCACATTTTGCAGAACAGAAAGCCAGCGGACTGACAGTCGCAGACTGGTGTCATCGGAACGGAATATCAAGGAACAGCTATTTCTACTGGAAACGCAAGCTAAAGGACGAGGCTGTTTCACAGGCACTTCCTGAAATCGTTCCGTTAGCAGTTCCTCCTGTTCCGGTGTCCGTCAGCAATTCTCAGGTTCTTACTTCAGTTCAGGACCAGAGTTGCAAAGGTTGTACAAGTTGCGTCACCTTTCTCCGGAACGGTTTCGCTGGATAATTGATATACATAGATTAAGCTAAGGTTATTTCCTCTTCATGGCATTCATAATACTGTCCATATTTTTTTCGGTCAGATATCCAGACGGAAGTTTTCCCTTCCCTTTCGGATACTTCAGCTTTTCCTTGTTCCTGCTTTCTTCTACCAGTAAATACGTGAAAAAAATCTCCCAACTGAAGTATTTCCCGCTTTCAATGTGGTCGGCCGGACTTTTAAGAATGCCTCTCACTCTTTCGTTTCCATCAAAAATAGCAGACTTTAATATCAGCCATTCAAAGCTTTCAGGCAGAAAAAAATCAATGTTTTTTCCGCTTATCGCCTTATAACGTGACAATCTCTGGATTTCAGCACCCAGTGCAGCCGCATCCGCAATAACAAGAATCCTTTCTTCATTGGATTCCTCCAGCACAGAGAGAATATTGCTCTTACCGTTTGCAGATTCACATTTTGTCTTTAACCCCTCCGCAGCCTTACTGAAAAACTGGAAGCCCGACTTTGAGTCTTCAACAATGATCAGATCATACTTGGCTGCGGTTATATCCTTTATTGTAAGTTTGTCATATATCTTTTCAATTCTAGGTTTTCGGTCATTCTTAATAATCTGCTTAATTGCATCTATGCTGTATGCAATCTGCGGTAAAGGTTCTCTTGTCACCAGTACATAATAGTTATCCGTATGGATAATTGCTTTTGCAAAGTTATACTCATTTAAGAATTTCGTACTTTCGTCAACAAAAACAATGCTTCCCTTTGTCCTTTCCAGAATCAGATCCCAGTTATTTCCATCCAAAACAATACACGGTCTATTGCATTTTAGGGTGATTCCACTCGCTCTTCCCTCTTCAGAATACTGCCTGACCATATTTACCAGTTTAGTTTTCCCGGTTCCACTGTCACCGGTTATTATGGTTACATTTCTTTCAAGGTCCAGTTTAAATCCTATATGCTTGTTTTTGATTGAAAACGAGATCCTACCCTTCATCTATGGGCTCTCCCTTCAGATAACGATCCGCAAGCATCAGAAACTCAACCGGATCACTGACAATTTTACGCCGTCTGTCATTTATTACTTTGACAGAAAAATCATTTCCAAAATCCATTGCATGATGCAGGGTAACTTTTATGTCTCGATCCTCCGCTAACCTAAGCAGATACTTTGCACAATTGTCACCGCAATTTGAAATATTAAAAACTTTATTCGGCATATTCCGGATCAGCAGCAGCGTCTTCACCCCGGCAGAAAGCTCCGTGGAGGCAAATGAGCCAAATATATCATTTTTTATCACATCCGGTGAAACCACTTCCGAATCATCTATGTCACGGATCACTTCACGGGCAAAATCATCCATTACCCAGTTTTTGTCATACTGGTTTTCGTAAAACATCCCTGTGTTATAAATCTCATCCGGAAGATTTCCAAAATATATGCGTAGCAACGCAGTGTCCCTCCGTTTAATCTACCTACATCCTGCTGTCCAGGAATTTTCCGGTCTCCTTGTGGTGGAATTCCGGCAGCATCTTATTGAAGAGTTCCACCAATTCCCCTCTGGTCCAGCTGCCTTTATCGCGCATAGCACGGATCGTGGCCGTAAAGTACTCCAGATCCTCTTCCTTGTATTCAGCCGCCTTCTTAACGATGCCTATGGATGTGAACTTGTCCATGTCCAGGTCCTCACCGTCCATGTAGAACTCCTCGAAATCCTTCTCACCGGTGGTGTCGCTCTTAAAGAAATATACAGGATATTTGTGCATTGCCTTGAGCTCACGCACCCTTGCCCTGGCCTCATCCTCCGTGGCACATTCCACAGGTTCATAGCCCAGGCTGTTTAAGTATTTAACAGCTATGTCGCTGAAGGTCACGAGATTTAATTCTTCATCAAGCTTCGGGAAATAAATGTCCCTGTTTTCACCCGTAAGGCATGACAGAAGGCACAGTTCACCCGCCTCTTTAGGGGTAACAAAGTATCTTCTTACATCGTTGGGGGTGGCAATGGGCTGTTCCTTTTCAAGCCTGCGGTTAAATCCATACAGAAGGCTTCCGTCCGAAAAAGCCACATTCGCAAACCTTGCAGTAGATACAGGCATCTCCAGACTGCGCCTGTTCAGGTAGTGCTCCATTATGCGCTTTGAAGCGCCCATCATATTTACAGGATTTGCCGCCTTGTCCGTGGACACGCAAAAATACTTTTTTGCGCCACACTCCTTGGCAAGGAGCATAGTTGAATCAGTATTGAAGATATTGGTATCAATCATACGCATAAGGGTATAGGGATCCTTTTCAGACCTTACATGCTTTAACGCTGAGGTATTGAACACGTAGTCGTATCCGCCTATGCGCTCTTTCTGCTCTTTTATGAAAGCCCTGAATATGTCGCTTCCGCAGTCTATTGCGAAGGTTGCGAACTCTCCTGAGCCGTATCCCTTTGAGGACCTGATGTCCCGCACCAGCTCCACCATATTGTTTTCGCTGATGTCCACTACATGCAGCACTTTAGGGTCTCTTGCGAAGAGCTCACGGCAGATGGCGCTGCCTATGGTGCCGGCGCCGCCGATCACAAGAAAGCGTCCGTTCTTTACGATATCGCTGATCTGAACCTCGATCTTTCCGAGGTCCTCAACAAACAACGGTTTTGTGCGCCCTATCAAGGGCAGGATGTTATCATACATGGATCATCTCTCCTTCCAGATTACTTACTATATCGGATTTTTGTATACAAGATTGAATTTTTTTACTTTAATACGACATTATACATTTTTTCTGACAAAATTAACAGATGTCAGCCACAAACACAAATGCATATGCCCTTCGTCATATGTGGTATAATCTTTTAAAGGATTTAACGTATCAAAAGCATCAGAATGGAAGATGATATGCAAATAGCAAAACAACAATCAAGGAATACATCAGCACACCGTCCCCTGTTAAAGCGCAGGGTTCCGGTGCTCGGCGTGAAATATACCGTTTCCACTGTCAATGAAGCAGCGACTTATCTGTTGGAACATTCAAACGATCTTAGCGGTAAATACGTATGTTTTTCCAACGTCCATACCACCGTCATGGCTGCAGATAATGAGAGATACCGCGCCATACTGAACGGCTCCGCTGCAACATTCCCGGACGGCAAGCCTATCGCTGCCCGTATTTCAGCCCAGGGGTACTTACGTTCGGAAAGAGTGGCCGGGCCCGACCTTATGGCAGAGCTGTTCCGCATCAGCCAGGGAACCGGACTTAAACATTATTTCTACGGTTCCACGGAGAATACTCTGACTGAATTAAGAAAAAAACTAGAAGCGAACTACCCCGGTATGGAAATAGCCGGCATGTATTCGCCGCCGTTCCGCAAGCTTACTCCGGAAGAAGATGCGGATATCATAGAACGGATCAACTCCAGCCAGGCAGATTTCGTATGGATAGGCCTTGGAGCACCCAAGCAGGAGAAATGGATGGCTTCTCATAAAGGCAAGATCAAGGGCGTGATGCTGGGCGTAGGCGCAGGCTTTGATTTCCATGCCGGAACCATAAAGCGCGCACCGCGTATCCTGCAGAAGATTGGCCTGGAATGGCTTTTCCGCCTGTCCCAGGACCCCAAGCGACTGCTAAAGAGGTATCTGGTTACTAATACTAAGTTTATTGTGTATACGATGATGAGGAGGTGAAGGTTTAGAATATTCTTCCCCCCCATCACGGCAGCTCATCCGTAAGCTTCACCACAAAGTACTCTCCGATCTTTCCGATCGCCCCTTCCTCAGGCCATACAGGCATTGCTTTAAACTCCTCTGTCCCAGCCATTTCCTTAAACTCTTCCTCGGAAAATCTTTCCGTCTCTATCCCGAAATATTCCAGAAGGAAATAGTGCCAACCATTCCTGATGCCGTTCATATCCTCGTAAAATGCCGCATTATTGTGGAAATTGAATTTATAACTGAGCTTATATACATTGTGCTGATATTCCTCGGTCCTGTCATCCACGAAGCCGGCGATCATAAGCTTTACGCCGTTACCTTCATCATCATGCAGGCCCGGCTTGTCTGCTGCCATTCTGAATTCCTCATTGGCATACAGGTCGCTCAGTATAAGCCTGGTCTGTTCCAATGCCCTGTTATAGCTGTACTGGTATGACATATATGTAGCATTGGCTGAGATAACGTATGTCCAGACGATAACTGCACAGATAAAGCTGCAGCAGACGGAAGTTATTTTATATAACTTATCTTTCTTACCCTCTCTTCCCTGCACCTCAAATAAAGCAAGTGTAAAAGGGATTATAAGTATAAGCTGATAATTCATAAGATAGTCCACCGGCTGGAAGGGCGTAAGATATGCACATATATTCGCAGTGATCGGTGAGATAAGTATGATCATTATCATAAGAACGGGATTCCAGATCTTTTTGTCCTTAATGAGTCCCACTGAGATCTTTATCACTGCAAAGATCAAAAGAGCAAAGAATACTCCGTATAATAGGTGTCTTCCAACAGCAGGAGAGAAGAAATACCAGCCAAGATCCTTGTATGCATTGGAAGTAACCATGGGCAGGCTCTTTAATGTCTCGGACAGATTGACTTCATCGACTCTGGATCCGCTGGTAAGTCCGAAGATCATCATGTCGATCTTTATATGGATCAGATACAGGATACTTCCGCCGATACCTGTTATGGCATATAGCAAAAGCCCCCTGGCCGCTTCCTTTACCTTGCAGCCTCCCGCCAGCATGACCGCAATGGTAAAAACGCCGGCAAGCGCTGCCAAGCCCACATATGTCTGATATGTCCCCAGCATCAGATCCACAGCGAGCATACCAATGATAATAGACAGGACATTCTTCCTGTATCCGGTACAGACAAAGATCGCCGCAGCCAGTCCCGAAAAAGCAAAGACCAGTCCCATGTACAGATAAGTAAGCTGGCAGACAGCCCCCGGAGCGACACACATGGCTGCAGTGATGATGATCTGCGAAAATGCATTCTCTATCTTCCAGAGCTTGATAAGCACATAACCTGTTGCTCCGGCAATGATACAGTAAAGACAGATGATAAGCGGCGGCGGCGCAAGATAGTGAGTCACAATAAGAACAAATCTCACTGCCCATCTGCCCTCTTCGGAAAAGGCATCCTTTGCGCGGTTGTAAAGCAGCCCCTCATTCAGAGAATCCGGCGCTCCGAACCCTATACCCGCAAGCACGGAATATGCAAGCGCCGCAGCTGCAAGCGCAGTAAAAAGCACCCTTAATAAAACTGCTTTATCATTTTTAACATACTCAATTATTTCTTCGTATTTTTTTTCCATTTTCACCGGACCTTATTCCCTTATCTCATCTATGATAAAGGGAGGCCTGTTCCTGGAAGCGTCAAGAGTTCTCCAGATATATTCACCAATAATTCCTAACATCGTCATAATAAGTCCGAATCCCAAAAGTACCACGCACATAAGAGACGCCCAGCCCTCGATGGGCGTTCCGGAAGTGAAGTATTCCACGAAAACACTGATGAGCATTATCACCGCAAATATATCAAATGCACATCCCACATACATCATCATGCGAAGAGGCTGGTAGGAAAAACTCATTATGGAATCCATCACAAGCTTTACCTTCTTGGCCAGAGTCCATCTGCCGCGCCCCTTTTCCCTCTCAAGTCTTTCGTAATAGACTATATCCGTTTTGAAGCCGAGCCACATTACCTGAAGGGTGAGAGAAGAATTCTTCTCATTCATATTCTTCAGTATATCGATAGCTTTTCTTCCCACAAGGAAACAGTCGCAGCCGCCGGAAGGCATATTCTTGTTGACCATTTTCCTTATGATGCTGTAATACCAGTTTGCAAAAAATGTCGTTGCAAGGCTATCATTGCGGGCGTTCCTTGCAGCCAGTACTACTTCATTGCCCTGCTTATATCGCTCATACATCTCCAGGATCAGGGTCGAATCTTCCTGAAGATCCGCCTGCTTGGTGACAGCGCAGTCGCCGGTGCATACAGACAATCCCGCCTGAAGGGCACAGTGCTCTCCGAAATTCCTCGACAGCTTGACACAGCGGATATTGTCATCTTTCTCACGGATCCTGTTCATAATATTCCAGGAATCGTCACCTGATCCGTCATCAACAAAAACTATCTCATACTCGCCAATCTTACCAAGGACCTTGGCTTTTAAATCCTCATACAGGTCTTCAAGATTCTCTTCATTATAATATACAGGAATTATTATAGATATCTTCATATTCTTATTTGATCGTTATCAGTGAGATAAGGTTCCTCAGCTGTATATTTACGCAGTTATTAAATCGTATCATGTCATTGAGTGTTGCAAGATCTACAAAGAAGTGATCTGCCGGAAGCGCGGGCAGTTCTTTCTCATCGATTTCAAGCAGAACATTTCTGTTCTGCTCATGGTAAAACCTCCCGCCCTCTTCGGACAGTATCACATCAGCTTCTTTTCTGTTCTCATCGGCCTTCTCAAGCTTATCCATAAAGAGCTTTTCAAGCTCTGTCATAGACTTCCTATCTGCAGTAGGCCCAAGCTGAACCAGAGGACCAAGCTCTGCCGTATCAAAGCATCCCATCTCTTCGCTTACTCTTACGAGATACTTTCTGACTCCCCCCGACACGCATGAGAAAGTTCCTATAACAGAGATACCGCAGGCTTCAAACAGAGGCTGCTCCCAGTAATTAACTTCTCTTCCTTCAATCTCTATACGACAGTATATGACTTTAAAATCATAGGGTGTTCTGCAGACGATCTCTTTATCCGTCATCTTCCATCCCTTTAAACTGCGAAGAGGAAGAAGTCTCGACTTATCACGTCTAAACATCTTTCGGTCATTTAAAGCATTGAATATCCTTCTCTCTGCGTCTTTATCAGGCTCGCAAAAGATCGATCCGAAAAGAGCCTCGTCATTAAACAGTTTCCCCGCTTCCTTCATGGATATATCCGTCAGATCGAAAGGCAGACAGGAGATGACTGTTCTCGTATCCATATTCACAAGGTTATCCATCTTCATGCATTCCTTGATCTGACCGAGAGTCATCCATCTGTGACTGTCAAGAACAGGAACATCTTCCTCTATAAGGATGATTATATTCCTGTTTCTCTTCTTATAGAAACGTGAAGCCTGTTCCGACTGTATCTGATCGGCAAGTATCCTTGTCCTGGAAGAATTTATAAAATAATTAAGATAATCCGGTGACTGTCCGCCATGCTGTCTGGTAAAATTGCTTTTCGTAGCCTGGATCGTGGGCGAGAGCTGGATCACATTCACATTGCCCGGCTCGATCTTGGCCTGCATAAGGAAATTAAGCTCACCGTCTATCATCTTGCAGATAATACCAAGATAACCTATCTCATTTTGTATGATGAGAGGCTGCTCGCCAATGATGCGGTCATTCTCGATTTCCTGATAACCCGCTAACTGGAAGAAAGAATTATTTTCATTCCTGATGTAACCGGTGTTCTCGTCATAATACCAGAAACCGTTATAAGAAAAATCAACCTTCTCAATATTGACATGAAGGTTCTTCTTTCTTTCTTCTATCCAGTTCATTATATCCTGCATACTGTTGACGTTTCCGTCAGTATCTTTCCAGGATCTTATTATCTCATAAGTGATATCCATATCTTCAGCTCCGCCTACAGATTACTTTCAGCAGCTTTTTTTACTTCATCCATCACCCTTGCCTGGAGAAGCATCTCTTCATACATCTTCTCTCTGGCGGATGTATCATTTATCTCTTCGATGAAATGTTCTATCGATCTCTCAAAATGGCTGTCCGCCGGAAGAACAATATGATCTGTCCCGGCATTCGTCATTATATCAACCTCCGGTTCCACTCCGTCACCGGCAGTAAAGATACGGTTTGCTGTCAATGTCCCCGTTGAGCCCCATATCTCGAGCCTGCACTGGTAACCTAAATCCATTCCAAAGGACGCCTGAACCGTAGTGCCTTTTTCATCCGCTATGGTAAAGCTTCCGTACATATCGACTTCATATCCGGAAAGACCTGTAAGCCTCGCACTGTCCACCTTTACGGTATCTCCCAGCAGGACGCAGCTGAGCTTAACGGCATAGCCGCCTGCATCAAGAAGAGCTCCGCCTCCCAGGGCCTTATCATATCTGAAATCGTTAGCCTGACGCATGGGAAACCCGAAGGACATCTTATACATCTTCACATCGCCGATACGTCCCTCTTCCACAAGCTTTCTTATGGCTGCTATCTGTGAGTGATATACGAACATATAATTCTCATGAAGTGCACGGCAACTTTTCTTTGCAGTCTCCACAAGATCCGAAGTCAGATCAAAAGAAACGGTGGCAGGCTTTTCCACAAGTACATGCTTGCCGGCTTCCAGAGCCTTCTTTGCCCATTTGTAGTGAAGGGCGGGGGGCTGGGGAACATAAACCGCATCTATATCATCTCTTGCGATCAGGGCTTCGAAGCTTTCTTCCGGAGCAACACCACAGTCTTCACAGAATTTTTTTAGCTTACTCTTATCGTATTCCTCTGCTGCGCATACAAGCTGTACATCTTTAACACGCTTTGCCGCAGGGACAAATCTTGTATATGCTATATTGGAACAGCCTATAATCCCTATCCTTACCATACTTAATTCCCCAGCGCTTTCAGGAATTCATCAAAGTCATCATAGGTCTCATCCCCCGGAGCATAGGGACGGTCACAGAGCGCTTCCATTATGCATCCGTCTTTGAAATTCCTCATAGCTCTCCAGAGCATGGCATCAAGGTAAAGCCCCTTTGTGGGATCATCCATATGGAAGGTTTCCTCCTCTGTTCCGTCATGCACTACGACGTCACAGCTCCCTGTTACGGGTATAAGTATCAGATGTGTCTTCTTGGTAGCATGATCTCCTCTGGATGCACCGGGCAGCACATCCCGGACCCAGAATATCCTTTTGATATCAAAAGGTATCACATCCGTGTTTTCTTCCACAACAACAAGCCTTCCGTCTGCTTCCACGTGCTCCGGAATATTTACAAAATGGCATCTTTTTCTGTCTATGCTCATAATCTTATCCTTTATATTCATTAACCGCTGCAATTACTTCATCTATCTCTGAATCATCCATATAGTCCATCATAGGAAGTGATACTACTGTATCGCAATCATGTTCTGCATAAGGATTACTTCCCCTGCCAAGTCCGAGGTATTCCAGAGCAGGCTGCATATAGGGTGGCATGGGGAAGGACACATCTGTCTGTATTCCCTTACCTGTCATATATTCTCTGAAGCCGGCCTGATCATCTACATTGATAACGAACAGATACCATACGGGGTCGGTTCCCTCGGGGATCTTCGGAAGAGTAATGAGAGGATTGGTGATACCTTTCAGGTAGCGTTCAGCGATCTTCTTCCTGTTGCCGACATAGGTGTCCCAGTGGCTTAAACGGACTCTTAAAAGTCCTGCCTGCATCTCATCAAGCCTTGCATTGAAGCCAAGCTCCACATTATGATATCTTCTGTCGCTTCCGTAATTTCTCAGAGTCTTGATCCTCGTAATGAAATCCTTATCGTGGGAAACTACCGCTCCACCATCGCCGAAGCAGCCAAGATTTTTGGTAGGATAAAAACTGAAGAACGAAGCCTTGCCGAAAAGTCCCGTATATCTTCCCTTGTAAGAAGAAAAATGCCCCTGGGCACAGTCTTCAAAAAGCATGAGGCCGTGTTTCTCACAGATTTCCATGATCTTTTCCATACGGGTCGCCATCCCGTAAAGATGCGTGACGAGAATAGCCTTGGTCTTGTCTGTGATATGCTCCTCTATCCTGTCAGGATCCATATTGTGGTAACTGTCAGACTCACAAAATACGGGAGTCGCCCCATTCTGGGTGATACCAAGCATTGTTGCTATATATCCGTTAGCCTGTACGATCACTTCATCCCCGGGGCCTATGCCTGCCGCATACAATCCGAGACGGATCGCATTGAGACCGTTATCCACCCCCGCAGTATAAACATCCTCGCCAAGCTTCTCCGAATATTCCTTTTCAAAGGCATCTACTTCCTTACCGAGAACGTACCAGCCACTTTCCAGCACCTCTATGGCTTTCCTGTCGTATTCTTCTTTATAAAGTCTGTATCCTCTTGCAAGTTCGTTAATAGGGATCATTTTTTCCTCCATGATCACAGTGCATATTGTGTTCCGGTGTCAGCCATAATACAATATACATTTTTCCGCTCAATAACGATGATTTTATCACAATCTGCCCCCCCTCGCAACATACTACAGCAATCACGATAAAAAACCCCGCCGTTCTCATTCTGCAGCATTTCCTTAGCCGTGACAGCCACCAATGTCTCTGATATAATTAATCCCGGTTATCAGAAAAGAATGTGAAGATTTCTGATTTACGATAGTATAGAGGATTTAAGATGAATAAAGTGGCAGAAATAGCAAAAAAACACATCTGGCTTGTAATAGTATTATTGATGATGATAATAGCGACAGTTTTACGTGTAATAGCTTGTTATTGGGGAACACCCCTAGCGTTTCATATTGATGAGCAGTTTATTTTGTTTCCGGCATTAAAGCTGATTGAGAAGAAAACATATATTTGTACTCAATACATGAGACCGGATCAGGTAGAAATTAAACTAATAGCTCTTGTATTAAACATTTCTTCACATATCCTTTGGGGCAGCAACCCTAATGCTGTATTTGATATCCATTCGGTCGCAATCTATTTGATAAGCCGCTTTTGCATTTCTATTTTTGGAATTTTTATGGTACCTATTTCATTTATTTTTTCCGGTCATCTCGCTGAATCAATGAAAATAAGGAAACGTCCGATACAAATAATCTCCGCATTATTTATGACTTTTTCTCCAATTTTAATCCAGCACTCGGGATATATCACACCGGATGTCCCACTTACCTGTATTTTTCTTCTTTTTGGTCTGTTTTTTATGTACTACATAGAAAAAGGGCGACTACGAGATTTGGTCATATGCGCGATTCTTTCCGGAATAGGAACAATGATAAAATATCCAGCAGGAATTCTATGTATTATGATTGCATTCATGGTAATATACCGTGCAATAAAAAATCATAGTTATTCTAAAATTTTTTGGTATGGCATACTTTCCGCAGGAATATATTTGCTGACAATAACAATCATTATGCCGAATCTACTTACTGATTTTCCTTCAGTTGTGAGATATTTTACAGAAGAAACTCAGGTCAGTTATGCATTCGCCAGGGATCGGGGTTATCCGGGAAATGTGTTGTTTTATTTTGCCACGGCAATTAAGGATGCCGGTTATTTATCTGTATTTCCATTTGCTATAGGTATAATTACTGTATTTTCCAAACGAAAAGAATCATGTTATGTGTTTTGTATAGCGCCTGTATTCGCATTATGTATGGCTGTTCTTCCGGTCACTTTGGTTCGTTGGACTCTGCCGATTTTTCCGTACTACTATATAATGACAGCAATTGGATTATCATACACAGTGGAATATGTTAAAGAAAAGAAAATGGTTTTGCTGCTGACCGGTTATGCAATTATGTTTTTAACTATACTCAACAGTGTTCTTTCAGGACTGGCAGAAGGAAAGTATCTTTCACTCAAGGACTGCCGTATATATGCTATGGCAGACTTAGACGAAATGGGGATTAATTCATATAACACGATATCTCAGATATATACAACACTTTCACCATGGTATGGTGAAGAACTGCTGGATCATTTTAGCGTATACTCAGACGGAGCCGCTTGTATTCGGGAGGAAGATGCAGGATATAAATATTTTGCTTATACTGATAATTATTTAGCTACGTATAAACAGTATCCGGAAATGTTTTCTTCAGAACTGCAGACTTATGAAGCTATAGAACGAACATATCCATTGGTTTATGAAATCGTTCCGGACGGAAACTATGAACAAAAAGCATTTGCACTGAGCAATATACCATACTCATTAGAATATCTGCTTTCCCAAAACAAACATCTGACAGGGGTACGAATGCGTATTGTAGATATATCATCGCCCTGATCATTCTACATCCTGCTATCTATGAATTTGCCGGTTTCTTCGTGGTAGAATTCTGGCAACATCCTATTGGAGAGTTTCTCCAATTACTCCCCCTTCTCAAACGGGCCTTCCCAGCTTTCCTCATCATAAATATCCCCAGAAACATGGAACCAGTCCGGGTTCTCCGGAAGAAAAGTATTTCCATTATTATTGAAAATCACACCTTCCGATCCCCACAGTATATCCACACCGTCTTTTTTTCCTTCCATATTTATTGGATTTCCTGTATACGGATTCACAGGATTATCAACAAGCCCTTCAAGGGCAAGAGCCGGAGTATCACAGTTTGTCATGAAACTATTATCCACTGTAAATCCTTCCGCATCAAAATCCTTAACCATCAGAAAGGCATTGCATGTCATGGTATCCACGCCATGAATCTTCAGCCCGTCGAACTGTCCTGCAGGCGCGCCGTGATCCGATGCGATTATTATACGTGTATTATCATATACACCTTTAGCTCTGAGATCATCAAACCACCTTCCCAATGCCATCATCGCCGCAACATCAGCGTGATATTGCTCAATCCCAAAGACTCCTTTACCGTTAAAGTGAAGTGTGATCCCATTGCAGACCTTGTCAGCGGAAATGTCCGGAAATGCCGAATTGTCGACATTTTCAATCACTTCATAATCCGGCAGCTGGAGCTCCCTCGGTTCGTGGGTAGTATTATTATCAGCGATTAGAAAGAAACCTTCGGCATAAGCATCAGTCACTGTCAACTCCGGCAGTGAATCCAGCACTGCATAAGCATCCAAAAACGCCTGATTGTCTGCCACCTGCTCCACAGACATGTAGCTTCCGTCATCATATACTTCATCCTGCCATAATGTAGGCATGACCTTAAATATACTATAGAAGAAAAAGTTCCTTTCTACCTGCTCCTTATATTTTTCCTGTCCAAAGGGCATCTGTATCCGGCCCTCCATATGCAGCGCATTGATTTCCGGATACTGATTAAAATACGAAAGATCAGAAGGGATACGGTAATTGGCATATGGCGGATCCCACACGGAAACACGGTAACCACTCTCACTAAACTGCCTCGGCAGAATGCTCAGAGCTTCGTTATGCTTCTCCATCAGTGACAGATTGCTCCTGGCATTGATGGCACTCGTCGTATAATCATAACCGCCATACAAGCCCGGTGAACCGTAATTCGTACAAAGTCCCGTAGATATGGTATTTGGGTAAAAGACACATCCGTCAAACTGCGCGGTAAGTTCCGGCCTGTCCTGCAGGATATACGGCAGGTATACCGCCATCATACGGTCCATCATGATAACGACTACGTTCTGTTTCTCTGTGCTCAGCCGTATATAGATATCCTCATCCATCCAATCATCATCAGCCCTTATTGACTTCAGTTCACTTCCCGCACTTACAAGCTGATATCCCGACACAGCCGTCATAGCTAGTAGCACTATCATGACTATCATCCTCATTGTCTTTATGCTTTTCAACCAAATAAGCCAACAGACAACCCCTATGGCAATAAGCAGGAGCATATTCAGTACACGGACCTGACGGCTGTAATCCGGCTCCAGGCCAAGCAGAAGTTCCTTGCTCAGTGTCCCCACGTCCGCTCTGAAACACATAAAGTCCAGCAGAGCTCCGAACAATACCGCAAATAGGAAAAAGACATAATATGTTCTCGCCTTTTCTGAGGCCACCGCCCAAATTACGCCTCCCCATAGCACAAAGACACCAATGGACACGCAGAAAGTAGTGCCTACGTAGTGCAAAGGAGAAATATAATGATAAAGATTAACAAAATCTCCCGGAGACGAATATACCACAGAAATTGGGATATACATCCCTACAAATACAGTAAGCGCAGCCGCACATATAAGCCATGTTTTTATATCCACCTTTTCCCCTGGCAGCTTCTTTATTACAAAATCCAGCCAACCAAAGTGTTTCACTAGCGGCATACAGAGCGCCATTATTACCATCAGGTACAGTAACATTGTTTCGTAATCGCGACCATGCCAGATGTCTGACCACCGTCCCGATACCGCAATCCAAACAGGTATGAGAGCCGCAAAACCCGCCGCCAAAACAGTAAGCATAAATCCCGGCTGCTTCACATGCTTCTGGGTGATATTCTTTAACAAAGAAAAAACATTGTTCATAGTCCAGTACAGAACAAGACCGGAAGGGCTTTCATAAAGAAGCACAAGGAATACAGTTGCAAAAGCAAATATCTGAATTCTTTGTTTATGCTGTCCATTTTCCGTATATACAAGGCCTGATATGCAATTTATAACGGTCATGAGGATTGGAAGCAAATTTACATGAAAAGCGCCTATGTTTAGTAGTGCATCCGGTGCCCCAAGACTTAAGATGGCACCGAAACTGCTGTCATTTAACAGCTCAAGATGTGAAAGATATCTGTATGCTGCCATAAAAAAAGGAACTTGAAGCAGAAGCGGCAGCATGCTGCGCAGGGCAAACAGCGGACGATAATTCATTTCTTTATAGTAGGATGTCAGCAGCATGTATCTCTCATCGCCAACAAAATTCTTACGGATATGTTTTATCCAGCCTTCCATCTGCTTTTGTTTTTTCTGTTCCTCTTCCTGAATGGCATCTGCCCTGAGATACAATGGCAACACAAGAAAGCTTACAAGTATGCTGACAGAAATAAGAGTCAGCGGAACATTATCCAATATCCCATACATAAGCCAGAAAAAAACTTCTATAAGATATTCTATAGGTCTTACTATAAGATCATATAACAGTGAAAAAAACATGATCTACATCCTGTCGTCCAAAAAATTCCCTGTTTCTTTGTGGTTAAACTCCAGCAACATTTTATTGAAAAGCTCCACCAGCTCCACCATATTGTTCTCGCTGATATCCACTACATGTAGCACCTTGGGATCACTTGCGAAAAGCTCTCTACAAATGGAACTTCCTATGGTACCGGTGCCGCCGATCACCAGAAAACGACCGTTCTTTACGATATCGCTGATTTCAGCCTCAATATATGGATTATCCATATTATTCTCCACCGGATAATCTCCAAAAAAGCGCTTAGAATCGATCAATCAGCTCCATTGTAACCAACAGATATTCGTCTCCGATAATTTTGTATCAGCTCACTTATATGTAATCATACTAGCATATAATTGTAACAAATTACGGCACAAAAATGAATAATAAAGATACTCCCGAAACCGCTGACCGATTACGGGAGTAGTTGTTTGAATTTATATTTTTCAATGCTCGTCCAAATCTGTCTTAAGCTTTTCCTTGAGATCCTCCACTGACAGCCATTCCGTATTCGTGCCGGAGCTGTACTCGAATTCCTGATCAACCAGCTTTCCTCCGGGAATCATATCACGATCTCTCCACCAGTTGTAATGTGGATATATTATGAAATGCTTCTCATATTCATAGGTATGCAGAGAATCTTCACGGGTTACCATTATCTCATGAAGCTTCTCGCCCTCACGGATGCCCACTTCCTTCTTCACACAGCCCGGAAGCATTGCTTCGGCCAAATCCGTAATTTTAAAACTGGGAATCTTGCTGATAAAAGTCTCGCCGCCCTTTGATTCCTCCAATGCCTTGATCACCAGCTCAACACCCTGTTCAAGGCTTATCCAGAAGCGGGTCATTCGGAAGTCAGTAATAGGAAGCTCCGTTTCACCCTGATCGATCAGATTCTGGAAGAAGGGAATGACGCTGCCCCTGCTGCCGGCTACATTTCCGTATCTGACCACAGAAAACCTCGTCCCGTCCTCTCCGCCATAGGCATTAGCTGCACAAAACAACTTGTCCGAAACCAGCTTCGTGCCACCGTATAGATTTATCGGGTTGACAGCTTTGTCAGTGCTTAATGCCACTACCTTTTCAACTCCTGTTTCAAGGGATGCATTTATCACATTCATTGCGCCATTGATATTAGTCTTGATCGCCTCGTTAGGATTGTATTCACAAGCAGGCACCTGTTTCAGAGCCGCGGCATGTATCACATAATCGCACCCCTTCATAGCCATCTTAAGACGTCCCTCATCCCTCACGTCACCAATAAAAAACCTCAACACCTTGCTGTGTTCCTTATACCGGTTCTGCATCACGAACTGCTTATATTCGTCACGTGAATAAATGATTATCTTCTTTGGCTTATAATGCGCAAGCACATAATCCACAAAATGATGTCCAAAAGATCCCGTTCCTCCGGTTACAAGTATTGTCTTATTATTTAACATAGCAAGTCTCCATTCGCCAATATTTCCTTCACCTTCAAATATTTCATCATTTTACTATCTTCTCGAAATCAGCCTTCGGGTGCTTACAGATCGGGCATATGAAATCATCCGGGAGCTCCTCACCCACATATTCATATCCGCATATCCTGCAGCGCCATATCGTCTGACCATCTTTTGTTTCGCCCACCTTTTCAGGCTTCGGCTTGATATTGCTCTGATAATAAGCATACGTTGCTGAAGCGGTATCTGCCAGTACTTCCATGGCTACAGGTACGCCTATGAACAGTGTATGGGAACCGAGATCCACGGTCTGTGTTATCTCTATTGAGAAATAAGCGTTAGTACCCTTTGTTATATAGGGAATACCATTCTCCGCATAGCGGCAGTCCTTAAAGTCCGCAAACTTGTCCACGTCCCTTCCGGATTGGAAGCCAAAATGCTTAAAAAGATCAAAATCCGCCCCTTCACTTATAACGGATATGTTGCACTTCTTTGTCTGCATCACCATGTCATGAGTGTAATTTGCCTTATTCACTGCAAATGAAATGGTATTGGGCTCCGACGCTACCTGCACCGCCGTATTGGTAATGCATCCGTTTTCCTTTTCTCCCACTTTTGCCGTCAGTACGAATAGCCCGTATGACAGCTTGTACATCGCTTTGTTATCCATATTATGAATCCCCCTTTTGCTCTGACCCTTTTTACCGGAAATTTGCTTTCATTTTTATTTTGCTTTTACTCAGAGTCCGCTTTCGCTTTTGTAACGCTTTTATCCGAAGTCTGCTTTAATCGTTATATTTCTTTTACCCACAGTCCATGCAGGTTGCAGTACTCATACACTGCCACCACACTGTCGCCCTCAGCCAATATGAACTCAGCCACAGGCTTCTCCTCCGGCTTGAGGTACTTAACCTGGCAGCCGTTCTTTGTCTCCAGAGCAATGAACTGTATGTAATGAGCCTCTACCATGGGATGCTCTACCTCGCCTACCTGTACCTTTACAGTGCTGCCCTCAACCGTTACTGCAGGTACATGTTTCTCGAATGCACCGTCAGTTGCCCCCGGCACCAGCTCCTTCATAGGCTCACCGCAGCATACAACAGGCACTCCGCTGTCATTAAGTTTTGTTATTATATTTCCGCAATGCTCACATCTGTAAAATTTCATGATTTCCGCCTCCTTTTATTATTAAATTTACATACTGCCTTTCTATTTTATCACTTACATAGTATCTGCACAAAGAAAACCTTTTTCCTATGGAAGACAATTTCCGTAAATTGCCATCAAAATCTCATAGTTCTTTTCTTCGCTGTACTTTTCCTCATACTGCCTATTAGCATTGGCAGAAAGTTCCTGGCGATCCGAATTTTCAAATTTGTCAACTGCCTCACACAGACCGCTGACACTGTTTTTTCCCTTTGCGCCTGTTACACCATCCACTACGAGGGATGCCACATTTCCGATATTGTTAGATATAACGGGGATGCCGAAAGAATACGCCTCGATCACATTCAGTCCAAAAGTTTCATACAGCTGAGGACAGATGACAAGAGCTTCTGCTTTTGAGAGAAGCTTCATCGCATCCGCATGGGGAAGCTGTCCTGCAAGGTGGATGTTTGTGATGTGATGTTTTTCCAAGTATTTACGTATTGCTTCCTCCTGCTCGCCGGTGCCTGCCATTACAAGAGTCTTTCCGTTGTGCGCAAAAGCTTTTACGATGGTGTGAGTGCCCTTTATATGTTCAAGACGTCCGAGAGAGAGGTAGTACTTTGTATCTTTGGACAGTCCTATCGAGCAGAGAAGCTCATCCAGTTTAGCATCTGAAAGCTCTGCATGACTACCGTTGGTATCTGTGGAGAGTTTATCAACCGAAACTCTGCTGACAGAAGAACTCGGATTCTCCACTGTAATATCATTGTCATGGGAATTCCGATTTCTCATCGATATACTGTAATTATAAGACTTAAGCATATCCGGCGTAAAATTCGGTTTGACATGAATATGTGACGAAGGAATCAGAGTCCTTTTACTTCCGCTATTGAGACTCTGCAGTTTTTCCTTATTGAAATCCGTAAGACATATATAATGTACCTTCCCCCATATGCCGGATATTTTCTGAAGTTCCAAGCTTAGGACTACTGCTGCAGTCTGCAATCTGCTGCCACGATAGCAGGCGTGCTGTATTGCAGGGAGATAGCAGTATCCGGTATGCATCCTGCAGTTTCGAACTGACGCTTTCCTGACAGACTTCATGTTGGCTTTTCCACATCCGCAATGGCAATAGCTATGTTCCAAAGAATCAGAGTTTTCCCCACACAGGCAACTACCAGCCGCATAGTGTCTACATGCATACGAACCGCTTAAGCACTCCTCACATATATGACCATCCCTATACAGAGTTGCACCTGGACATATCATACGGAAATTGTGCAGAGTCTGCACCACCGGCACTCCCATATGCACAGCCGCATAAAAAACCGAAGGGCTGATACGGTGAACCGTATTGTGTACATGGACCACATCGATTTTTTTCCTCCGGATCAGACGGCATATATCCCTGTAAACCCGCACAGAAAAAAAACTCTCCATATACATAAGGCCTTTTTTCAGCTTGCTGCCTTCCGACAGTTCTGAATTGTTCCTGATGTACAGAACCACTCTATGACCGTGTTTCTTAAGCATGGCAGCTTCATTTTCCACCACCACGTCTTCCCCACCGGGGATCTGATATTTATTGTGAACGATCAGAATATTCATCTATTACTTCCCAAAAAATCTCGCCAGGGGCTCTACCGTAGCATTTAAATTCACTATAGCCTCATTGAGGGTCTCCAGATCTACGGAGTTCAGACGCTCCATGCTTGAAGACAGGTCGCTTGTAGCCTGAATCGTGAGATTATTGAGATTTTCCACAGTACCGCCCAGGTCTGCTTCATTCAGTTCAGTGGTCAGCTGCTCCAGATTTTTAAGTGACACCATGGTGCTGTCATAGATGGTATTGATCTTCGGAACCGCATACATTACGAATCCTACAACTACTATAAGCATCCCGCCGGTAAATACTGCACTAAGCATCGACATCAAAAAAGAAAGTTTCTGGTATTTCAGCTGTTTCTTCTCTATCAGAGCTGCCTGCTTATTGTACTCCTCCACATTCTGTCTGTGGGTCGCCTCTTCCGCCCGCTCCTTCTTAAGCTCCGCGGTGGATTCCTGTGCTGCAGGATTGATATTAGTGTTTTCTTCCATTGATAAATTGCCTCTCTTTATCTTTTGTTTTCCCCTATTCCGGGATATTTTCAATTGCATACCCTTCACTTGTGGCAGCAAGTCATAAAAACCTGTCAGATCCCCATCTGCAAAAGATACGTTTCGAAGATTTTGCATCAAAATTTCTTCATCAAAATTTCTTTTATTAGAATTCTTTCAACGGAAATCCTGAATCACAGGTAACAGCTTGACATTACCGAAGTTAGCTTTCACTCGGCCGTCTTCACAAACTCCGCTCCCAGCTTAACCTCCACTGTACGGTTCATAAGCTGTATCTCGATGCCCACAAGGCGCTGCCGTCTGTCCACCCACTTGATAACGGACTCATGCCCTTTCAACGGGCCTTCCGTAACCATTACTCTTTCACCTTCATAATGGCCTCTGGAGGGCCTGATGACATGGTCTTTGCCGCCGATGCTCTTTAAGAACTCCTCTTCTTCCGGATAGATTGGGACTATCTCTGTGCCCACCTGCAGGATTTTTGTCAGATCCGGGATCTTCCTGATCCTGACCCTGAAATCATCCACATCCTTAACATCGGCAAAAATGTAGTTTTTAAAGGCCAGCTCCCTGTGGGCGGTCCACTCTTTGCCGGTGCGGCGGAGCTTTTCCACATACATAACAAACACATCCTCGTCGTCATCAAGGAGCTTTTTGCACTGTCTTATGATCTCTTCTTCATGACGGGCTCGCACCCACATCACATACCACATGGCCTGACCATCCCGGGGGTGAATTAACTTAAATGATAAAATCTAACTTGTGTATTTTACCATTTTTATATAGTAACTGCCAACTTGTCAGAAAACAGTCGAATCGAACACTTGTTCTTTTGTGAAAAATCTGTTATAATACTTATTGGTGCTACCATACACGGTAGGCGGTTAGCCCTCTCCGGAGGGCACTGTGTCCCTCCGGACAAAGATCCGCTTGAACACTTTGTTCATACGGAAATCCAGGAAAGGAGGGCGTGAACATGCTGACTATAGAAAGTTTGATTGCAGTATTGGCATTTGCCATGACCTGCTTTGCAATTGGCTATACGATTGGCTACAATCATGGCAGAACACAAAAATAACCGCCCAGTCCGCGGTTATTTTTGAATAAAATATAACCAGGCTAACCGTCTATCGGTAGCACTTTTATTTTACATCACACGTGCATTATTGTCAAACCTCACGCCCTTAATGATACAAGTATGATACAGGTATTATTACGCGTTTTTCAGCACGATAAGAAGTTCCCCAGCATCTTCTTTCCCTCAGGCGTCAGTATGGATTCCGGATGGAACTGCAGGCCGTATATAGGATATTTCTCGTGCCTTACTGCCATGACTTCACCGTCATCAGCCCTTGCTATGACCTTCAGCTCTGACGGCAGGGTGCTTTCATCAGCCACGAGAGAATGATACCTGGCCACCGGAGTTTTCTCAGGGCAATCCTTAAAAATCGGCTGCGCAGTATCCAGGTCAGTCAGTGACTGCTTGCCGTGCATAAGCCTTGAGGCATAGGTTATCTTAGCCCCGAAGGCAGCACAAATGGCCTGATGTCCCAGGCAGACACCCAGAATGGGAATATCCTTGCCCAGCTCCTTTACCGCTTCGATGATGATACCAGCATCCTCAGGACGCCCCGGTCCCGGCGAGATCACGATCTTATCCGGATTAAGTGCCCTGATCTCCTCAACGCTCATTTCATCATTACGTATCACTTTTATATCAGCCTTCAGCTCCCCCAGGTACTGGTACAGGTTATATGAAAAGCTGTCGTAGTTATCTATGAGTAATATCATTTTTTCTCCTCTGCTATCCCTTAGCTAAACGCATTTTGTCCTTCTATGCAATCCACTACGAATGATCAGCAACTGAAATTATATTTATTCCTCCACTTCCTGTGCTAACCTTAATGCCGTAAGTGAAGCCATGGCCTTATTCATACATTCCTCGAACTCCTTCTCCGGATCGGAGTCTGTCACGATCCCTGCGCCGCTCCTTACGAAAGCCTTTCCGTTCTTTTTATATACGATGCGGATAGCTATGCAGGTGTCCATATTTCCGGTAAGGTCAATGTATCCGATAGCACCGCCATATATGCCACGCTTATTGTTTTCAAGCTCACCGATAAGCTGGCAGGCCCTTATCTTCGGCGCACCGGAAAGTGTTCCTGCCGGAAGCACTGCCTCGATAGCATCCAGCGCATCCTTATCTTCCCTGATCTCGCCCCTGACCGTTGAACCGATGTGCATCACATGAGAAAACCTCTCGATACATCTGAGCTTTTCCACTTCCACAGTTCCGAACCTGCTTATCTTGCCCAGGTCATTCCTGCCCAGGTCTACCAGCATGTTGTGTTCTGCCAGTTCTTTCTCATCCGCAAGCAGCTCCTTTTCAAGCTGCTTATCCTGAACCTCATTCTTCCCCCTCGGCCTTGTGCCGGCCAGCGGGAAAGTGTGCACCACGCCGTTTTCAAGCTTTACCAGAGTCTCCGGCGATGCCCCCGCCACTTCCATGTCAGTACCGGAAAAATAGAACATATACGGAGAAGGGTTCACCGTCCGCAGCATCCTGTAGGTATTCAGCAGGCTTCCCTCGTAATCTATGCTCAGCCTGTTGGAAAGCACTATCTGGAAGATGTCACCTTCTTTTATGTGGCTCTTGCCACGTTCTACCATCTCACAGAACTCTTCCTTATTAAACAAAGGAGTGATGTCGCTCTTCATATTGCCGGGCTTTTCTTTAATCTTATCCCCATGCTTTATAAGTTCTGCCAGATTCTTAAGCTCGAGCGCAGCCTTATTATATCCGGCCTCTCCTTCCTCAAGCTTCATATTCGCTATGAGGATGATCTTCTGCTTTGCATTATCAAAGGCGATGACCTTGTCAAAAAGCATCAGGTCCACGTCATTGAAGCCTTCCGTATCCTGCACTTCTCCGCCTGCTTCCGGCTCACTGTAGCGCAGATAGTCGAATGAAAAATATCCCACGAATCCGCCTGTAAATGAAGGAAGCCCGTCCACTGCCGGACTCCTGTACTCTGCAAGCACCTGACGGATCTGCTCGGACGGGTTATCGGTCTTAATATGAACATCCCCGATCTTAAGGTCTCCGTCTGTACATGTAATGGAAAGCTTCGGGTCATACCCCAAAAACGTATAACGTCCCCAGCGCATGTCAGCACCGGCAGACTCAAGCATATAGCAGTGCTTTGAAACATTTTTCAGCACCTTAAGAGTCTCAATTGGCGTGATAAAGTCCGACAGCAGTTCCGTATATACAGGCATGACCTTGTAGCGGCCATCTGCCGAATACTCCTTTACCTTATCGATTTCCGGTAGAATCTTCATGATAGCAATCCTCTCTGTATGAACACATGTAACTATTTATACTTCCTTAACCAAAACGGAATCGTGGGATAACCGCAGACTTCATCTGCTTCACATACTCACCCACACGCTCAGGCGCGGTATCCTTATCCTCATTTATCAGCTTGATTATAGCCGAGCCCACGATGGCTCCGTCTGAGATTGCCGCCATCTTTGCAGCCTGCTCAGGCTTTGATATGCCGAACCCGATGGCACAGGGCACGCTTGAATTCTCACGGATGAGCTTTACTATGGAATCAAGGTCTGTCGTGATCTCGTTTCTCATGCCCGTAACACCGAGGCTCGATACCAGATAGATAAAGCCTTCCGCCTCTTTTGCGATCATTGCGATCCTGTCCCTGGATGTGGGTGCGATAAGTGAGATCAGGTCGATACCATACTCATGGCACACAGGAAGAAATTCGTCTTTTTCTTCATATGGCAGATCCGGAAGGATCACACCGTCGATCCCGGTCTCCTTGCAGTTTTTCATAAATTTTTCCGAGCCATATGAAAATACCACGTTCGCATAAGTCATAAATACCATCGGTACATCCGTCTCTTTGCGCAGGTCCTTTACGAACTCAAATATCTTATCCGTAGTAGTGCCTGCTTTAAGTGCTCTCTCATTTGCTTCCTGTATGACAGGACCTTCTGCCGTGGGATCCGAAAAAGGGATTCCCAGCTCCACGAGATCTGCACCGGCCTTCACCATTTCAAGCACACATTTCTTCGTGGTCTCAAGGTCCGGATCACCGCAGGTTATGAAAGGTATGAATGCCTTGCCGTTTTCAAATGCTTTACTTATCTTACTCATGGATTCCCTCCTCGCCTCTGTATCTTGCGATGGCAGCACAGTCCTTATCTCCTCTTCCTGAAACTGTCACTACTATTATCTGATCCTTTCCCATCTGCGGCGCGATCTTTCTCGCATGGGCGATCGCGTGTGCCGATTCAATGGCAGGGATTATGCCCTCAGTCTTTGCCAGGTATTCAAATGCCTGTACCGCCTCCTCGTCTGTGATCGCCACATACTCGGCACGCCCCGTATCGTGGAGATATGCATGCTCCGGTCCGATGCCGGGATAATCAAGGCCTGCGGATATGGAATAAACCGGCGCGATCTGTCCGAACTCATCCTGGCAGAAATATGACTTCATTCCGTGGAATATACCCTCGCGGCCTGTTGCTATAGTTGCTGCAGTCTCGAAAGTATCCACACCTCTGCCTGCTGCCTCGCAGCCTATAAGCCGCACATCCTTATCCTCTATGAAATGGTAGAAAGTTCCGATGGCATTGGAGCCGCCGCCTACACAGGCAAGCACTGCATCAGGAAGCCTTCCCTCCTTCTCCATTATCTGTGTCTTTATCTCTTCCGAAATGACAGCCTGGAAATCCCTTACTATGGTAGGGAAAGGATGAGGTCCCATTACGGATCCGAGACAGTAGTGGGTGTCGTCTATCCTTCTGGTCCATTCGCGCATTGCTTCGGACACGGCATCCTTAAGAGTGGCTGTACCGGTCTTAACCGGAACAACTTCCGAGCCTAAGAGCCTCATCCGGTATACGTTCAGTGCCTGGCGCTTTGTATCCTCTTCACCCATGAATACCACACATTCCATTCCCATAAGTGCAGCTGCCGTAGCTGTTGCCACGCCGTGCTGACCTGCACCGGTCTCAGCTATGAGCCTGGTCTTGCCCATTTTCTTAGCAAGAAGCGCCTGGCCTAACACGTTGTTTATCTTGTGAGCACCGGTGTGGTTTAAGTCCTCACGCTTAAGATATATCTTTGCGCCTCCCAGGTCCTCTGTCATCTTTTTGGCAAAATATAACCTGGATGGTCTGCCGGCATAATCATTGAAAAGCTCCGACAGCTCCTTCTTAAATTCCGGGGACTTACCTATCCTTTCATAGGCCTCCTCCAGTTCGATCACAGCATTCATCAGTGTCTCGGGGATGTACTGACCGCCGTGCACGCCGAAACGTCCTTTTTTGTTTTCGCTCATGGTTGCTCCTTCCTTTAATATACGGTCTTCCCTGTTTCATCACACATGTGGCATTTTTTATATAACAATATACCCCATGGTCACAGGTCTGACCGTTCTCTGCATTTTAAGTTTAATATTATCCCGCATTACCACGCAGATATTCAAGCTTTTCCTTCTTATCCGCAGCACGCATAAGTGTCTCTCCCACAAGTACGGCGTCCGCGCCAATCTCACGCAGCAGCTCTATATCTTCCTTTTCCTTTACTCCGCTTTCGGATACGTAGGCCACGCCATCCGGCACGCATTTCCTGAGCTTCTTGCCAAGGCTTATATCCACCGAGAAATCCTTTAGGTTACGGTTATTTACGCCGATGATCCCCGCACCTGCATTAAGCGCTTTTTCAATCTCGCTCTCATCATGGCACTCCACCAGCGCTGAAAGTCCCAGCTCATCGCATATAGCCGAGTACCTTTTCAGCTCCTCATCGGAAAGTATCGCTACTATCAGGAGAACCGCCGATGCACCCAGGAGCTTTGCTTCGTATATCATGTACTCATCAACAGTGAAATCCTTGCGGAGCACAGGTATATTTACCTTAGAAGCGATCTCCTTAAGATACTCATCTTTCCCCAGAAACCACTTAGGCTCTGTAAGGACAGATATTGCATCCGCTCCGGCCTTTTCATAATCGCATGCAATCTGCAGGTAAGGAAAATCCTCAGCGATCACGCCCTTTGACGGTGAAGCCTTTTTGCACTCGCAAATGAAGGAAATGTCATCCTTAAGCAGAGCCTGCTTAAAAACCAGCTCACCCTTGGGCATTTTATACGCCTCTTCCATTATATCTGAAAGCGGCCTTATCTCTTTTGCAGCCTTTACCCTTTCCCTCGCATATGCAGCTATTTCATCAAGTATGGTCATGATTTTTTCTCTCCCAATATTAAGCTTCCCACTCATTTTCCATTACTTACCGCAATGATCTTCTCCAGTGTCTCCGTTGCCTTGCCGGAATCGATTATCTCCGCAGCCTTTGCCACGCCGTCCTTAATGCTGTCCGCCTTGCCGCCGATGTAAAGGGCAGCGCCGGCGTTCATGAGCACCGCATTCCTCTTGTGCCCCTTTGCGCCGCTTAAGATATCCCTGGTGATCTGTGCATTTTCCGCAGGTGCGCCACCCTTAAGGTCGCTCTTGTCGCATCTCTCGAATCCGAAGTCCTCAGGCTTGATAATGCTTGTCTTAAACCATCCGTCCTTGATCTCGCAGATCTTCGTAGGAGCTGAAAGTGAGATCTCATCCAGCTTGTCCATTCCGTATACCACCATGCCGCGCTTGATGCCCAGGCTTACGAGAACCTGTGCAAGGGGCTCCACAAGATACTCATCATATACACCCAGGAGCTGCATTGAAGGAGATGCGGGATTTGTAAGCGGTCCAAGGATATTGAACACTGTCCTGAAGCCCAGTTCCTTTCTGATAGCACCCACATATTTCATTGATGTGTGGTACTTCTGTGCAAAGAAGAAGCACATCCCCGCTTCCTGTAAAAGCTTTACGCAAAGCTCAGGGCTCTGGTCGATGTTTACGCCAAGGGCCTCTAAGCAGTCAGCTGTTCCGCAGAGCGATGACGCCGCGCGGTTACCGTGCTTTGCCACTTTGATGCCTGCTGCCGCAGCAATGATTGCCGTTGTGGTTGAAATGTTGAAGCTCCCTGCATTGTCCCCACCGGTGCCCACGATCTCAAGTACATCCATTCCCGTATCCACCTTTGTAGCATGGTCGCGCATCGCTGCAGCACAGCCTGCTATCTCATCAGTGGTCTCCGCCCTTGCACTCTTCGTGGAAAGTGCGGACAGGAACGCCGCATTCTGTGTGGGTGAAGTCTCACCGCTCATGATCTCATTCATCACGGCGTAAGCCTCATCATAGCTTAAATCCTCTTTGTTTACGATTTTTACGATTGCTTCCTTGATCATTGCTGTTTCCTCCTTGTAAAATAACTCACTTTGTTGACAGTTTCTGCTGCTCTGCCCAGGTTCTTTTCCGGCATCCGGCAGGGAAACCCTGCCGGATGATGCGTTGGCCGTCAAATGTCTGCTCTGACAAGCACAGCCGACATCTGACACACATATGTCCAACTGTCCGCTCGTGCAAGCACGGCGTCCATTCGGTCATCCGTGTGTCAGGCGTCTGACCATGCAAGCATGGCCAGACACTTGACGGCTTTATCGCACAAACAAAAAATCCCTGACAGAAATATGCTTCTGTCAAGGACGAATATTAATTCTCTATCCGCGGTGCCACCTTGATTCACGGTCTGATACCGTGCCCTTGCGAGATACCATCATATCCCCGGCAACTAACGTATGCCCCACGTCACGGATACTCGATCACTCTTTCCCCATGCCCTCAGCGGCCCATATAAGAAATCTTTCGAACTTCATGATTCACGATCTCACGCACCCCTCATACCATCCGGCTCTCACCATCCCGGACTCGCTTGGAATTATTATTCCGGCGATAAAATGCTTTTTCTTCCGCTTCACAGGTTTGTTTTATTCAGTTGCTTTGAATTGTACAGGGTGAAAAAAACATTGTCAATATTTTTTTCAATAATCTGCCACTATATATGCAATTCCCACAGAGATTTGATGAAGCATACAAAACTATGTATAATTAGTGCGTTATGCTCAAGATAGATAAAAACTTACTCAAAAAGACAATAGTCCTTGCCATCCCCATCATGATCCAGAATGGTATCTCCAACGCTGTAGGGCTTGTGGATAATCTTATGGTGGGAAGCCAGGGAACGGAAGCCATAGTAGCTGTGTCGGTTTCGGGACAGCTTATGTTTGTTTTCTGGCTCGCACTGTTCGGCGCCCTCAGCGGTCCCGGCATCTTCGGTGCACAGTACTACGGAAAAGGAAACATAAAGGGCGTCCAGGATGTTTTCAGATTAAAACTTTGGGAAAGTCTGATCGTAGGCCTTATCGGTGCACTGATATTTTTACTGTTTAACAACTTTTTTATAGGGCTGTATATGCAGGGCCAGTCTGAGGACATTGATGTCACCCTTACGGTTAAGCTTGCCAAAGAGTATCTCCGCATCATGCTTGTGAGCATTCCCTTCATTGCCATCACCCAGGTCTATGCCACCAGCTTAAGGGAGACTGACGAAAGCTTCAAGCCTATGATAGCAGGAATAATATCCGTTGCAGCTGATGTTGTTTTCAATTATCTGCTGATATACGGTAATTTCGGTTTCCCAAAGCTCGGTGTTGCCGGTGCGGCATGGGCCACAGTGATTGCAAGGATAGTTGAATTTGTCGTACTGATCATATGGGCCCATATCGCCAGGGAAAAACACTTTTTCCTGAAAGGGATATACAGGACCCTCAGGATCAAAAACATCAGTGTAATGCCTATAGTAAAAAAAGGCATACCGATCATGCTCAATGAATTTCTCTGGGCAGGGTCGATTGCCTTTATGACGCAGTGCTATTCCGTACGCGGGCTTGATGTGCTTGCCGGTCTTAACATATCCAATGCACTCTGCAATCTCTTAAATGTCGCATTCATTGCAATGGGTAATGCGGTCGGTATCGTGATAGGACAGATACTCGGTGCAAAGGATTTCAAACGGGCAAAGGAAAATTCCGTTATGCTTATGTGGTTCACTGCAATTATATGCGGAATACTTACGGTCATACTCTTTATATTTTCCGCAAGCTTTCCGGAATTCTATGACACTACGGATTCCGCAAAAAACATGGCAAAGTGGTTCATCCGTATCACCGCGTTATTCTTCCCTCTCCAGGGATTCCTTAACGCATTATATTTTACCCTGCGTGCCGGCGGGAAGACTCTTATCACTTTCCTGTTTGATTCCGTCTTCTCATGGGTGGCCTGTGCAAGCTGTGCATATATCCTTGCACACTATACCGGACTGAATATATTCGGAATATACATCGCCATCCAGTGCATGGACTTTATCAAAACAGCGATCGGATTTGCCATATTTAAGAAGGGCATATGGATATCAAATCTGACTGATGAGAAGACATGATATCCGACCCATCACTAATTTGATCCAAATGACCTTATATGCTCTATTCCTTCCGGACTTACGCTTCTGCTACCATATTTTTTCTTATCGGCTCCGATAGGGCAGACAGCCGTGCATCTTCCACATGGATACTTAAATTTCCCTTTCAGCTCACTGTGATACTTAGCACACTTATGCTTATCCATCGTCGCAACTTTCTGGCCGTTTTCCACAGAAAACGCCTTCACCGGACAGTTCTTCACACACTGTTTACATCCGACACAGATATCTTTCTTGAGCATCCTGTCAGGAGTTATTTCCGCATCAGTGATCACGCTTACCAGACGGACTCTGGGACCGTACTCCTCCGTTAAAAGAGTATGGTTCATTCCTATCGTTCCGAGTCCCGCATAATAACCTGCTATCACATGTGAAAATGCAACTTCGGGTTTTTTCACAAGCACAGAAATATCACCATAGCAATCTCTTGGGAAGAAATGCGCCCTGTAACCATAGGTATTGAGCTTATTTGCTATCCTGTATGCAATCTCATCAAGCATACGGTTTGTGGTGTTGTACAATTCTGAGTAAACAACAGACGGCGTTGTCTCCAGCATGGACGGATAGATCTGCACTCCCATTACCATCACAGTCTTTGCCCACGGCCATATGGTATGGGGATAGAATTCCTCCGTTGTCAGGCCGTATTTCTCCCAGCGCTCCACATTGGCGAAACCCACTATATTAACACCGAGACCCACGGCTTCTCTTTTAAGTTTCCTTTTTAATGCGGCTTTTTCAGTAGATGTCAGTTCTTTCATTTACAGACTCCCCAATGCACTTTCAAGCTGGTTTATGATATCATCGGCATCTTCGATTCCTGCCGAGAACCGGAGCTGCCCCAAAGATATTCCGGCCTTTTCCAGTTCTTCCCTGCTGTATGCCCTGTGCGATGTTTTCGCAGGGTATGACACGGATGTGGCAGTACCTGCAAGACTCGGAACATATTTTATAAAACCAAGGTTATTAACAACCTTTACCGCCGCAGCCTCGCCTCCTTTTATGTCAGCACTCAGCATACCTCCATACAAACCATTATTAAAAAGCTTTTCTGCAAGTGCATGCTCCGGCGCAGACTCAAGTCCCGGATAATATACTTTTTCCACTGCATCATGCTTTTCAAGGAACTGCGCGATCTTCAGTGCATTCTCTGACTGCTTTGTCACCCTCAGATCAAGAGTCCTGAGACTCCTTGACAGAAGCCAGCTTTCCGCAGCGCCGAGTGTAGCTCCGTACAATGTCAGTTTCTTTTTTATCCCGCTTATCAATCCGGCAGAACCGGTTGCCGCACCGCCTACCAGATCGCTGTGCCCTCCCAGATATTTGGTCGCACTGTATAAAACAAGATCAGCGCCATACTTTACGGGATTTGCCACTATAGGCGATGCAAATGTATTATCTATGAAAAACAATGCCCCGTTTTCGTGTGCTATATCAGCTATAACAGGATAATCCGCCACCTGCATCAGCGGATTACTGATGGTTTCCGTGTAAACGATTCTTGTATTAGGTCTTATTACAGCCCTGACATTTTCAGGATCTCCAAAATCAGTAAATGTCACATCTACACCAAAGCGTTTTAATTCATTTTCAAGATAATCCCTTACACCGCCGTAGAGCACCGGTGAAGAAACTATATGGTCTCCGGTTTTTACAACACTCAGGATGCTTAAGATGATCGCAGCCATTCCTGACGAAAATACCAGCCCGGCTTCCGCCTTATCCGCAAAAGCCAGCGCCTCCGCCGCCGCCTCATTATTCGGGTGATGCATTCTTGCATATACATAACCTTCAGACTCACCCTCGTATATATCGTCTACACTTTTCACATCATCAAAAGCGAATACGCTGGTCATGTAAACCGGCTGCACTTCAGGAACCGATGCATATCCCCGGTATTTTTTTTCTGCCTGGCCGTCACCGGCATGTGCCAATACTGTGGTTAAACTCTCACTCATTTTTTCATCCTCTGTTCTCTATAATATTCTAAAGTATATTTAAGCCGGCCTGATTCGTCTAATAACACTTGCGTATATCAGTATATAGATTCGTTCTATACCCCGAGGTAATTTTTAAGCTCTTCAATGTACAATGTGGCCGGATTGCTAAGCCTCCCATTTTTTCTTGTGATATAGCCGATCTCCATTTTGCTGTTCTGTTTTTCATGCTCGGGAACAAAAGGAACTGCCACATAATCGCTGCCGTTCAGCTCTTCGCAAATGATCCCCGAGCATAGCGTATATCCCAAAAGACCGACCATCAGGTTTAACATAGTTGCACGGTCGTTTGCTTTTATCGTCCTTGCATATTTTTCAGTACTCAGGATCTCTTCAGCAAAATAAAACGATGCAGATCCTCCCTGCTCAAATGAAAGACATGGATATTCTGATAATTCCGGAAACCGGATGCTCTTCTTTTTTGCCAGGGGATGCCCCTTCCAAAGATAGACAAATGTGTCACACTCCGTCAGTCCGGTAAATTCCAGATGGTTGCTCTTTAATACCTTTTCAATAGCAGCACGGTTAAAATCACTTTTATACAGAACACCTATCTCACTTTTTCCCGTATATACGTCTTCAATGACTTCAAGTGTCCTGGTTTCCCTGATGGCAAACTCGTATTCTCCGGTATCATATTTTTTTACCATCTCTACAAAACTCTTTACCGCAAAAGAGTAATGCTGCGTCGAGATTCCGAATTTTTTCTTATAGGATCCCCCCACATAAAGCTCTATCAGCCCATCATACTGTTCCACAATACCTCTGGCATACTGGATAAACTCTTCTCCATCCGCCGTAAGACGCACGCCTTTCCCGCTTCTGTGAAACAGACATATCCCAAACTCTTTCTCTAATTCCTGCACTGCTGTGGTCAATGACGGCTGCGCCACATAGAGAATCTCAGAAGCCTTATTTAACGAACCCATTTCTGCAATTTTGATCACGTAATTCAACTGCTGTATTGTCATATTCTCATACCTTCCCGCAGCGCTTATCTTTATTCTGCCTGCGTCATAGTATTAATGTCGTCCTTCTCTTTGATGCTGCCATATCCCGCAAAATATGCTGAAACCAGACTCACATTTTCAAATGCCCTCAGGTTATCCTCCCTTCCCTCAAAATACAGAGACTGTATCTCTTCCGGTGGAAGAAAAATATTGATCCGGTATCCCAATCCGCAGAGCACACACCTGATCTCATCTGAGCGGAAACCGCCGCACATGACCTCACCCAATGATTCCGTGATCATTTCCAGTCTCTTAACTCTTTCCGGAAAACCATGGCTCTTAAAAGGATAATCAAATACAACTTCATTATATGCTCCGGACAGACTCGCTATCTGTCCAAGGACCTCCTTAAGATTATCCAGTGAAAGATAATATGTCACTCCAAGGATACTGAAAAAAGCAGGAACCTTGGGATCAAAGCCGGACTCAATAAGTCTTTCACGCATTTTTTCCTTTTCAAAGTCCACTGATACAAAATGGACGTTAGGGCGCATCAGCCATCCTAACTTCCTGATCCTCTCAAGCTTGTATCTCTGCGTATCAGGGTGATCCACCTCAAATATCTCTATATTGTCATTCGCATTCCTGAATGCAAAAGTATCTCCTCCAGCTCCGCAGATCACATACTGGATCTTATCCTTCCCTTCTGCAAATTCTGCCAGTCTGCTTTCACAGAAATGGATCCTTGAAAGCGGAATCGGTGCAAAATATTCATCGATCACTTTCTCCGTGTCTTCACGGCTTAAGCGCCCGTCACCGTTCAGACCTTCCTTTATCAGCTCATACATATTTTCATATTCTTCTTTACCCATCATGTCAAAAGCAAGATAGTCATCAAAGATAATGTCTCTTGTATGATATGTATGCCACGCCCTTGCAAAAGAGCACAGTTTTGAGGTTATGCTTTCTCTTTCTTCAACCATTTCTTTACCTTTCGGTATATATCCTTTTCATGTTTGCTGCGATGAATTCTGTCCTAAAGGACCAGCTTATTCCCTCACAGTGATTACCAATATCAATCATAAAGTCCCTTACTCAGATATCTGTCCCCTCTGTCGGGAAGAACCGCAACTATGTTTCCATGGTCTATCTCGTCTGCCAGCCTTATCGCTGCAGAGAGCGCAGCACCTGATGATGAACCGGCAAGGATTCCTTCCTTTGCCGCAAGGATTCTTGATGTTTCAAAGGCCTCTGTATCCGTTACCTTTATCACCTTGTCAATAAGCGTCACATCCATCGTATCCGCTATAAAATCATTTCCAATACCTTCTATATCATAGTCTGCATGCTCGCCGCCACCGATGATCGAACCGTAGGGATCCGCAAGTACACCCTTTATACTTTCATCCTTTTCCTTAAGATACTTCACTATTCCGCTAAATGTGCCGCCGCTGCCTGCACCTGCCACGAGATAGTCTATCTGTCCGTCAAGCTGCCTGTATATCTCCGGTCCCGTAGTCTCATAGTGGGCCTTAGGATTTGCCGGATTATGAAACTGCCCTAGTGATATCGAGCCGGGGATTTCTTTAAGTATCTCCTGAGCCCTTCTCTCTGCGCCAAGCATTCCCTCTTCTCTGGAGGTATGTATGATCTCCGCACCAAGGGCTTTCATTATCTTCTGCTTCTCGATGGAAAACTTTTCCGGAACAGTAAATATTACCCTGTATCCCCGGTTTAACGCAGCTATCGCTATGCCTATTCCGGTATTGCCGGCAGTGGCCTCCACAATAGTTCCACCCGGTTTTATCAGTCCCCTTTTTTCAGCATCGTCGAGCATATACATTCCCACACGATCCTTCACACTTCCTGCAGGATTCATAAGCTCAAGCTTTGCATACAGATTCACTTCCTTTTTTATCCCCAGGTGATTCAGCTTAAGTACCGGGGTAGAACCTATCATTTCATGAACACTCATATATACATCCATGATCATTTCACCTCCTTTGCAGATGCTTCTATCGCCTGCTTAAGATCCTCTATCAGATCGTCAGCATCCTCTATTCCTACAGAAAAACGTATAAGCTCATCAACTATCCCGACTTTCTTTCTGATATCCGCAGGTATAGCAGCATGTGTCATGCTTGCAGGGTGGCAGACAAGCGACTCCACACCGCCAAGGCTTTCCGCAAGGGTTATCAGCTTAAGTGATTTGAAAAATTTACGATAATCATACTTTTCATCCAGTACAAACGAGATCATTGCACCGGCTCCATCTGCCTGCTTTTTCTGAACCTCATATCCGGGATCCGACTTAAGTCCCGGATAATATACCTTACTTACATATCCGCTCTGTTCAAGCCACTCTGCGATCTTACCTGCATTTGCAACATGCCTGTCCATCCTGACGCCCAGAGTCTTTATTCCACGTATCACAAGGAAACTGTCCCAGGGTGCGAGCACTCCGCCTATGGCATTCTGAAGATAATAAAGCCTGTCCGCAAGTTCCTTATCCTTAACAACCGCAAGACCTGATACCGTATCACTGTGTCCGCCAAGATATTTTGTACCGCTGTGTATAACTATATCCGCACCGAGTGTAAGAGGTCTCTGCAGATAGGGTGTCAGAAATGTATTGTCTACTATTAAGAGCTTATTGTATTTATGAGCGACCTCCGCAACAGCAGCAATATCCGTGACAGTAAGCAGAGGATTCGCCGGGCTTTCAACATATACAGCTTTTACGCTGTCATCGATCGCCTTCTCTATAAGCGAAACATCCGAAGTATTCACTATCTCATATGTGATGCCGAAATTCTTAAACACATTATCAAGTATTCTGAACGTGCCACCGTAAATATTATCTGAAACGATCAGCTTATCGCCTGACTTAAATAATGAAAGTACCGTGTTGATGGCTGCCAGTCCTGATGCAAATGCAAATCCGTACTCCCCCTGCTCCAGGTCTGCGATCAGTTTTTCCAGAGCATCCCGTGTAGGATTTCCTGTCCTGGAATACTCCCAGCCCCTTGTTTCTCCCAGACCATCCTGCTTATATGTGGATGTCTGGTATATGGGAACATTTACCGCACCTGTGGTTTCATCTCCGTCCCTGCCTCCGTGTATCAGTACCGAATCAATCTTTAAGCTCATTTTCTTTTCCTCCGTTTAATTAATAATAATCTATAAAAAAACCCGGGATATATACTCCCGGGCTTCTGGCATAAGTTACAATGTTCTTGCATTAACATCGCTCTCTATCAGGAATCAAGGAAATACTCTCCCACATCCCGACCGCCGATCCAGCCCGGAATATGTTACTGCAACAACACTGTGTGTTATTCATTTTTGTCATCAATACTTTAGTCATTTCCTTTTCCTGCTTTTATAAAATTTATCTGACATTGGTAATATTACCATCCGCAGGCATTTTCGAAAAATCGTTACTTCTTATCGCCTGTGATAATTTTTACTTATAACCTATCAAAACTTTCCACACCGTGAAAGAGGCTGTCACGCTATTCTCATTTCTACGAGCTTTTCATAGACTGCCTTTGCAAAGCTTGCATGACCTTTCTCATTCATATGCTCATTATCCAGATCATCTGCATAAGCATGATCCGAAGCAGCGAGAAACGCAGTGCCTTTAGCTTCTGCTATACGAACATATATCGCCTTCAGCTCTTTGCTTACCTCAACCGATCTCGGTCCGAATTCCGGATCCTTATCCGGCCACCACACATCATTCCCCAAAAATATCGGTGATACCAGAAGAATCTTTTCTGCGGGAACATATTTCTTTAATTCATCAATGCAAAGTTCCATTCCCTTGCCTATGGTATGTGCGGATGCGCCGTAAACGCTTTTGCAGTCATTGGTTCCAAGCATTATGATCACGGCATCTACCGGATACTGGCTTTCAAGTATGACCGGAAGCATTGACAGACCTTTTCTCCCCGGTCTCAGTTCATCCTCAAAAACCGTCGTCCTTCCACAGAGTCCCTCTTCCACCACACGGGCATCTTTTAATAAGCCCTGCAGCACACCTGTCCATCTGACATCTTCAGGATATCTCTCGTGAGGCTCAGACTTAGGTACCAGCCCCCATGTATTCGAATCTCCAAATGCAACTATTGTTTTCATGTTATAAGCATATCACCCGACATATAAGTTGGATATTCTCTATATCTTATCTTCTGTGATAAATTATGATTATCACGACCCGATGATATTCCTCTAACTCCTTTTATTTCACAAAAAAAGCCCGGGGAAATCTTTCCCCGGGCTCTGATAGTTCATATCATTCTGTAAATAACGGTGTTGAATAATATCTGTCTCCACTATCAGGAAGCAATGCAACTATCGTCTTTCCTTTGTTTTCAGGCCTCTTAGCTAACTGGATAGCTCCGAAAAGAGCAGCACCTGAAGATATTCCCACAGAAATACCTTCCCTCCTTGCAAGAAGCTTGGCAGTATCAAACGCATCCTGATTGGCAGCCTTGAAGACTTCATCATAAACTTTTGTATTAAGCACATCCGGCACGAAGCCTGCGCCTATTCCCTGGATCTTATGAGCACCTGCCCTTCCCTCAGAAAGCACAGGTGAATCCTCCGGCTCCAGTGCAACTACTTTAATACCAGGATTCTGCGATTTAAGATATTCACCGGTTCCCGTTACTGTTCCGCCTGTACCTACGCCTGCGATGAAGATATCGACCTTACCGTCTGTATCGTTCCAGATCTCCGGTCCGGTAGTTGCTCTGTGAACCGCAGGATTTGCAGGATTTACGAACTGCCCGGGTATGAAGCTGTCCGGGATTTCCATAGAAAGCTCCTCAGCCTTTGCAATAGCGCCCTTCATTCCCTTTGAGCCCTCTGTGAGGACAATCTCTGCACCGTAGGCTTTAAGGATATTACGGCGTTCAACACTCATGGTTTCAGGCATGGTAAGGATGATACGGTATCCCTTTGATGCAGCTATAGCCGCAAGTCCTATACCGGTATTTCCGGATGTGGGCTCGATGATGACTGAACCTTCCTTTAAGAGTCCCTTCTCCTCAGCATCTTCGATCATGGATTTTGCGATACGATCCTTAACACTTCCTGCGGGATTGAAATATTCGAGCTTAACTAAGATTGTCGCTTCAAGCCCAAGCTCCTTCTCAATATTAACCACCTCAACCAGCGGGGTGTTCCCTATCAGGCCTAATGTTCCCTTGTAAATCTTAGACATAGTTGATACCTTCCTCCTTTTTTTCATAGCTAACTGTCCTGATGTCTGTAACACCCGGACAGTTATACTTTTGATTCTTCATTCTGTTATGCAGCCCTTTCAGGCTATTCTATCCGGCTTTCCGGATCAGATTGCTGCAAATCCCTTCTCAAGGTCGGCAATGATGTCGTCAATGTGTTCTGTACCTATTGAAAGTCTTATGGTGCTCTGTTTGATACCCTGATCCAGCAGTTCTTCCTCAGAAAGCTGTGAGTGTGTAGTAGTAGCAGGATGGATAACAAGGCTCTTCACATCAGCAACATTTGCAAGCAGTGAGAAGATCTCCAGGCTGTCGATAAACTTCCATGCTTCTTCCTGTCCGCCCTTTATGTCGAAAGTGAATATCGATGCACCGCCGTTGGGGAAGTATCTCTCATACAGTGCGTGATCCGGGTGGTCAGCAAGCGAAGGATGGTTTACCTTTGCAACCTTAGGATTCTTTGAAAGATATTCTACCACTTTTTTGGTATTTTCTGCATGCCTTTCCAGTCTCAGAGACAGAGTCTCAATACCCTGCAAGAGGAGGAATGCATTGAAGGGTGAAAGAGTTGCTCCTGTGTCTCTGAGAAGAATAGCTCTTATATATGTAACAAATGCTGCCGGGCCGACTACATCATAGAAGGATACTCCATGGTAGCTGGGATTTGGATCTGCGATGCCCTTGTACTTTCCGCTTTCCTTCCAGTTAAACTTGCCTGCCTCTACGATAACACCGCCTAGTGTGGTTCCGTGTCCGCCAAGGAACTTTGTTGCGGAATGAACCACGATATCAGCACCATGCTCGATAGGCCTGATAAGGTAAGGTGTTCCGAAGGTGTTGTCTACCACAAGAGGAAGTCCATGCTTGTGTGCTATCTCAGCTATTGCATCGATATCAGGAATATCACTGTTGGGATTTCCAAGTGTCTCCAGGTAGATTGCCCTTGTATTTTCCTTAATTGCGCCTTCAACCTCCTGAAGATTATGTGCATCTACAAATGTTGTCTCTATATTGTACTGAGGAAGCGTATGCTCAAGAAGATTGAAGCTTCCGCCGTAGATTGTCTTCTGTGCTACGATATGTCCGCCGTTAGCCGCAAGTGCTTCTATCGTGTATGAGATGGCAGCCGCTCCGGATGCTACAGCAAGCGCTGCGCTTCCGCCTTCCAGAGCCGCAACTCTCTTTTCAAGAACATCCTGCGTGCTGTTGGTAAGTCTTCCGTATATGTTTCCCGCATCTGCAAGACCGAATCTGTCTGCCGCATGCTTGCTGTTGTGGAATACATATGATGTAGTCTGATAAATGGGAACTGCCCTCGAATCTGTAGTGGGATCTGCCTGTTCCTGACCAACGTGTAACTGTAATGTTTCAAATCTGTAATCGCTCATTTTTTTATTCTCCTTATCTCTTCTGAATTGTTTAATCTTCCGATAAAAAAACCGGGGCTTCATTTAGCTCCCGGGCGGCTGGCACACTTCATGATACCTGTTTCAACATCGTATCTTCTCCGGATATGCGGATCCACCGCTCATCCGGGCCATCTCATCCACCCGGGAGTTAAACATTCGACAACACATACAAGCCATCCACTTAGTAACTATTGTATTTGTCATCATCCGCACCTCCTTTCCTGTAATCACCCTCTGTTTATGATCGGGTGTCTCTTTCGTTCTGGGATTATCTTAACAAGTGAAAACAGATTTGAAAATTATTGAGAATTTATCGTGTGTGATAAGCAGAAGTTATCACAATTCATTTCTGCAGTACTCCCCACCGTATATGCGAGTCGTCGTTCTGCTTTCCACAGACTGTAAGTGGGAAATTTTCATTACACAATAATTATAATTCTTTATATTTCGTCAGCTCTTCCACATACGCCTGTCCATATACGGAAAGCTGGCTTCCTTTTCTGATTATATATCCGATAATGAGCGGATCTTCTTCCTTAAGCTTAATGGAAACCATTCCCTGAAGTATGGCATTATCATTTGCAAGCATCCCCGAGCCAATGGAATATCCGTGGAGCTCAGCTATTATCTCCATAGTGGTAGCACGGTCGTCAGACTTTATCATCTTCTGGAAATCATAATCCGCCATAGCCTCTTCCGTCAGATAGAAATTGCTGTCGTCTGTCTGGTCAAAGGATACGCAGGGATAATCTTTTAATTCCTCTATCGAAATACTTTTTCTTTTGGCAAATTTATGATCCTTCCATACATATGCATAAGTCTCCCTCTGCATAAGCGGCGTAAACTCAAGCTGGTATTCCCTGAAAAGCTTTTTTATGACCCTCTCACTGGCACCTGAAAAAGAAATGATCCCCACTTCACTTTTCATAGTCCTGACATCTTCCAGCACATCCCTGGTCTTTGTTTCGTGTACGGAGAAAACATACCTTTCCGGGTCAGACGCCTTTATCACATCAGTAAAAGCTTTTATGGCAAAATTATAGTGCTGCGTGGATACTGAAAATCTCTCCTTGTCACTATCCTTTGACAGGTATCTATCCTCAAGTATCTCATACTGTCCCACAGCCTTTTTGGCATAGCTTACAAACTCCCTGCCCTCATCGGTAAGTGATATACCCTTATTGGTCCTTTCGAATATGAGTATTCCCAGCTCATCCTCCAGCTCACTGACACTTGCGGAAAGCGCAGGCTGGGATACAAAGAGCTTCGTTGCCGCCTCCCTCATTGATGAAGATGATGCTATTTCCAGTACATATTTTATCTGTGTGATATTCATGCCAACCTCACTTAATAATCTATAATTAAAACTTCCTACTTGTTGTATACCACTAACTTCCTCACACCGGTAGCTTGCCTGACGGTGACTTAATACGCAAACTATATGTAAAAAGCTTCACTTCAATAATTATACAGAAATATTGCGACAAAAAACAGATAAACAATTGTTGTCAGATACCGGCAATTTTTTATTTTGTTGTATAATACACCTTATAATTTTTTGTATTAGTGGTATATTACAAGCAGGAAGTTTTAGTAAATATAATAAGAAAGTGAAAACATATGTCCAATACATCAAACGAAAGAGAAAAAATAATAATACGCACCAGCATCATCGGAATTCTGACCAATATCCTTCTGGCTTCTTTTAAAGCCACGGTAGGATTAATAACCAATTCCATTGCCATCATCCTGGATGCGGTAAATAACCTCTCCGACGCCTTATCCTCCGTAGTCACCATCATTGGTGCCAAGCTTGCAAACAAGCAGCCCGATAAAAAACATCCTTTCGGACATGGCAGGATCGAATACCTGAGCTCCCTTATAGTCGCAGCCATCATCGGCTACGCAGGTATCACATCTTTATATGAATCTGTAGTAAAGATCGTGCATCCCGAAGCAGCCGAGTACAATACCGCTTCCATCGTGATCGTGTCCGTTGCCATCGTGGTAAAGCTTATACTGGGTGCCTTTGTAAAAAAGCAGGGACAAAAGGTGGATTCCAAAGCACTTATAGCCTCGGGCGCCGACGCCTCCTTTGATGCCATCATATCCGCTTCGGTTTTAGCCTCTGCGGTCATCTTTATCATATGGGGCATCTCACTGGAAGCCTATGTGGGAGTCATCATTTCAATCTTTATCATAAAAGCCGGTGCAGAGATAATGATGGAAACTCTGGACGATATACTGGGACAGCGCGCTGATGCTGATATAAGCAGGCGCATCAAGGAAATACTGAACGAAGAGCCTGAGGTACGGGGTGCTTTTGATCTGATAATCTACAACTACGGTCCTAACAAAAACTACGGCACAGTCCATTTAGAGCTCCCTGATACCATGACGGTGGATAAGGTGGATGTGATCACCAGACGCGTACAGTTAAAAGTATACCATGAAACCGGTGTCATACTCACAGGCGTAGGCGTTTACTCCTACAATACCACGAATGAAGTAGCAGCCTCCATGAGAAATTCCATACAGGAGCTTGTAATGTCACATGAGTGGGCTCTTCAGATGCACGGTTTTTACGCCGACACCGAAAAAAAGACTGTCCGGTTTGATGTGGTACTCAGCTTTGATGTAAAGAAAGATATGGCGATGGAAACCATCACCAAAGAAGTACATGAGCTTTACCCTGACTATGAATTAAATATCACACCCGATGTGGACGCCACGGACTGATCTTACAGGACTTACAGTCCCTTCACCAGCTTCTCCGCTTCTTCTGCGGGAAGAGGTCTGCCCCATATGAAGCCCTGGATATAATCACAGCCTATCTCCCGGAGAGTCTCTATCTGTGAATCATCTTCAACGCCCTCAGAGATAACTTCCATATTCATGATCTGCCCCATGGATACGATAGCCGCAACATATTTCTTCGAAGCATCGCTTTTGTTCATCTCATCAATAAAGGACTTGTCTATCTTGAGCAGATCCGCAGGAACTTTACTGAGATAGCTAAGAGAGGAATAGCCCGTTCCGAAATCATCTATTGCTATCTTTATACCCATTTCCTTTATCCTGTTTATGCAGGCAAGAGCCTTATCTGCCGAATCCAGCATTATCGACTCCGTGATCTCAACCTCAAGATTTCCGGCAGGGATCTCATAGGTATCCAGCAACCCTTTAAGCTCATCCATAAAGTCACTCTTCATAAGATGCTTTACGGAAGCGTTAAGACTCAGAGTGATGTCCGCCCCCGTCTCTTTTAATAATCTTCCAAAAAGCTCTGCAGATTTCACGAATACCATACTGTCCACTTTATCGATGATACCGATCTTCTCAGCAACAGGTATGAACTCACCGGGGCTGACAATCTGTCCGGACTCATCCCTCATACGGGCCAGCGCTTCAAAGCCGCGAAGCTTATGGTCCATATTATACTGGGGCTGCAGGTTAAAATATATGGTACTGTTTTCCAATGCGGCACGAAGCTTCCTCTCCATTTCAAGCGTATGTTCTTCCCTCAGAAGCTCCTTCGTGAAATGCATTATGTGGTTGCTGCCGTTGATCTTCTTTATCTCATACATAGCCGTATTGGCATAGGTAAACAGCGTTTCCACATTGTCCGCATCCAGGGGAAACTCCGCATATCCGAAGCTTGCAGCCAGATAGTAGTCACATTCATCTATCGTGAGCTTCTCCTCCAGCACCCTTTCATAACACCTGATAGTCTGAAGCACATCACTGTCATCCAGATATTCTCTTACAACCAGTATAAACTCATCACCGCTCTGCCTGGCCACAATATCCCTGGTGCCGGTCTCAGATGAGTTGGCAAGCTTGCGCCACCGCTCTGCTACCGCTTTCAATACTTCGTTACCGACATTGAATCCCATACTGTCATTTATTTCCCTGAAATTGTTCAGGTCTATCATTACCAGTGCAAATTCTTCCTTTTTCTTGGTCAGTTCCTCCATCATTTCATAGCAGGCAAATCTGTTAGGCAGACCCGTAAGCCTGTCCGTTACGGCCTGTTTGCGTATGCCCTGCTGATATTTACTGAGGCGAACATCATTATAATATATGATGATAGCAGCCACTATGGTAAAGATATTTGTGAAGACACCCGGAATGCTTGAATAAACATGCAAAACAAATATTTTTCTTAAAAGAAGCGGGAACTGTATACCAAGTATTATCATCGAAGTGATAAAACCTGTCTTTTTGTAAAACAGAACCCAGAAAATTATACAGATATTCGAAAGAGATGAAAAAACTCCGGCAAGAGTCCTTAGGGGTATAGGATTACCGAAGACATTAAATGTACTGTTGTTATCGGAAACGATAGTAAGAAAAATCGTCGTAACAAAATACAGCACAAACAGGAGAACATAGGTAACCCAGGAAAACTTAAGCCTGTCATTAAGACCGTTCATAACGTCTTCCATGCTCTGATCATTCTTTTTGTCCATCGCTTCCCTGCGCTTCATCTAATTACTCCTAATTACTCCGATACATCCCCACTTGTATTATGTCGAAAAATACTGACAATTTCAGAAAAATAAAAATGAGCACAACGCCACAAAATCCAAGCGTGAATAAAACTGTGCTCATCTCCCCCCTTGTTACACAATTATAAGTTACATAAACCTAAAGGTCAACATTTTCCATACATCTGCAGTCTGTCCTATTTTCCATACATTTGCAGTCTGTCCTCCAGCTCAGACCGGAATACTTTTACCACATTTTTAGGCCCCAGGATTTTTACCTTCGGCCCCAGTGCAAATATCCAGCCTAAAAACTGATCACTCATGCAGACATCAACACTTGTCTCAGACCAGCCTTTGGTCTTTGATGGACGTATGGTTATCTCTCTTCCAAACCTGTCAATAAAAACTCCCGCCATCTCATCTGCAAAAGCTATCTTTACATTAACTGTCTCGCCTCCGAACATCCCAAAATTCATCTTGGCATATTTGGCAAGATCAAACTCCCTGAATCTGCTCCTGCCGGCCCTGGGCTCGTCCAGTACGTTGACTTTTTTGATCTTATCAACCCTGAAATGCTTTATTATGTCAGCAGCTTCATCATATGCTATGAGATAATAATTCTCATCATCCCAGGTCAGTGCCCAGGGGCTCACCACATAAGATTCATCCCGGCGCTTAACCAGCTCCTTATCCGGGGTCCATTTCATATATTCAAATTTTATCTTGTGATTTTCCGCAATGGCACGGTGTACATCATCCACGGAATAGTAGATGCTCTCATTCATATTCTTTACCCTGCCGCGGACCGTCACCTGACGTTTAAGCTGTTCTGCCTCGTATTCGCTTGCCATCCCTGTCAGCTTCTTAATAAGATCATCCGATTTCCTGGCTGTGATGAATTTTGACGACTGTATGGCATCCACTAACAGCTTAAGCTCTGCTATGTCGAAATGCTTACTGCCAACATGATAGAAATAGTCCCTGCCTTCACGTTCGCATATGATATCAAGCCCCATCTCCCTTAGCGCATCCATATCGTCATAAAGGCATTTTCGGTCTGCCGTAATATCGTATTCTTCAAGCAGCTTCTTTATCTGCATTATGCCCAGGCCATGTTCATCATCAGTCTTCTGCAGCATGATCTTTGCCAGATAATAGAGTTTCATCTTTTGCCTTTTCCCCTTGGGCATAAGCACACCTCCGTATTTTTCCCTGTTAAACGTTACTTACTGTTCAATAAACTTCTCAACATGCTCCCGCAGTTCTTCGTATGCCTCATCCTTCCCATAACCTGCACCTGCTGCTTCTTTTTGCCAGTATTCAGCCTGCGCAATGTCCTCATCCGTGCCGATGCCCTTTTCATAACAATATGAAAGCATCCTCATTCCACAGGCATTTCCCTTATCTGCAGCCTCCTTAAAACATCCGAAAGCCTCTATTTCATTTACTGCGGTTCCCTCACCGGCAATGTACGCACATCCCGTATAAACCATCGCATCTTCATTCCCCGCATCTGCCGCCTGCTTCCAACAGTTAAATGAAGTCTGGAGATATCCGTCTCCATAATAAATACGCCCTAGATCTGTCAGCGCCTCCACATCCCCGGCCTGTGAAGCCTTTTCGTACCAGTCTCTTGCTTCCAGCCAGCTGTCACCGTCCGTTAAAAGTCCTTTTTCATATAAGTAGCCCAGGGAATGCATACAGTCCGTATCCCCGGACTCTGCCCCTTGCCGGAAATATGCGGCCGCAGTCTCATAATCGGCACCACCGAAGACTCCGTCGCAGTAAAAGCCCCCCATCAGATAATATGCTGACACCTCTCCGTGCTCCGCTGCCCTGTTAAACCAGTATTCAGCCTGCACATAGTTAGGCTTACCGAGATGATCAGACGCATATACCACTCCCAGGCACAGTTCTGAGTGGGGATTGGGATTCTGCGCATTTGCTGCCTTCTGATACCACACTACCGCCGTTTCAGGATCAGCTTCTCCCAGTTTCCCTAAAAGGTAAAGATCCGCAAGATTAGACATTCCTTCAGCATCTCCCACTGTTGAGGCACGCTCGTAGCACTCTTTCGCTTCATTGATATCAACAGCACCGCTTAGAGTATTTCCGGATTCATAGGCATCCCCTATATCATTCCAGGCACCGGCATCCCCCATTTCCACGGCCTGCATATAGTAAGACATTGCCTTTTCGGGATCGGGATTCTCTCCGGCAGCCGCCGCCATATCCGCATCATAAGTCCTTCCCAGCATCCTGTACGCTCTGCCGTTTCCGGATGCAGCGGCTTTTTCATACCAGGCTCTTGCAGAAGCGATATCCGGATTTTCCCTGCTGTCTGTGCCATAAAGCCCGCCTGCATACAGGTCGCCGATTGCGATCATTGCATCACTATCCCCACGGTCTGCCGCTGTGCAGTACCATCTGTAGGAAAGCTCTGCATCACGCTCTACTCCTTTTCCGTCCCGATACAGCTCTGCCAATCCTATCATCCCTGCAGCATTGCCCGCATTGGCCGCCTTGTCATACCAGACTGCCGCCTCCTGCAGGTCACATTCCACGCCCTCTCCGAAACGATATGCATTTGCGACCCCCAGCATGGCATCTGCATTTCCAGCTTCAGCAGCCGCTTTGAAATAGTTCAGTGCCTCACTGTAATGATCATCAGCACTCACCTTTTCCATTTTAGCGGTATAAATGCCCGCTATATTGCGGTCTATCATTCCGGAATAATACGGGTACTCCGTTCTGGCACGTTCATACCATTCCAGTGCCAGATCATAATCCGTGCCAATACCGGCCAGTCCGTACTGATATCCGGCTCCCAGTTCATACATACTGAGCGCCCTTACATCCCGTCGCTCACTTGTCATTGCCTTCTCAAAACATCCTACTGCCATTACCCCGTCTGCATTGAAGCCCGCCTGACCGCCACGGACCATTCTGCCCAGGATAAGTTCTGCATCAACGCAGCCCATTGCCTCTGCCTCTTCGCACAGCTCTCTGGCACGTGCATAATCCACTGCAACGCCTTTTCCTTCCGAATACAGTCTCCCAAGTCCGACATAGGAAAGAGCACTGCCCTGCTCCACACCTTCTTCATAGTACTTCCGGGCTGCTTCAAAATCATACTCACGTTCACTCAGGCTCCCCAGATAATACAGGACATCCGCTTTCCCTTTGTCCGCCACTGATTCAAAAGCCTTTCTCGATGCGGAATTGTCCTCTGTCCCCTGATACTGCGAATAGAATAAGGTCTCCCCCTGACTTATGTTCTTCTTTGTATTGTAATTTCTGATAAAAAAGAATCCCCCCGCACAGACTGCAAGCAGAAGAACAGCAGCAGCCGCCATTAATATAAATGACCTGTTTCCGCTGCCTTCCCTTACCGGTTCATACTCATCATCCGTGTGCAAAAGCTCGTAAAGCTCCTGTGCACTGGTGGCACGGTCTCCGGTCTTTGCATTTTTTACTATTTCCGCAATGTCCTCACCGATATCCTCTGATGCGCTTTCCGATATCGGAGCAGGCTCCGTCTTCTGCAGTATCACTGCCACACGCTCCCTGAGGGCTTTGATACCATCGGTTAACGGCGGAGTCAGGGCGTCCAGCCAGTGCACCCGGCTGAGATAGTATTCCAGCTCAGGATTCATCAGGTCATCAGTCAGCTTAAACGGCACAACCGTCTTTTCAAGCTTGAAAGCCATAGCCACTTCATTCATAACCTGCTTTGATTTATTGGATTCTTCCGTATAGACAAGAACAAAGACACTCGCCTCCGCCATTGCTTCGCTGATGGCCGTGGCCCATTCCTGCCCCGGCATGATTCCCCTTGGTGCATACCAACAGCGGATGCCATGACTCTCAAGGTCCGCCACTATCGCATCCGCAACATTTTTATTTTTTGAAGAATAGCTTATAAAGACATCATGTCCGGATTTTCTGTTTTTTTCTGACATATTCTCCCCCGGAAATTCAGTGAGGATCCATGCTGAATGCATGCGGCCCCATCAATCATTCATCTGTGTTATATTATACCACAGCACAGAGTCTATACTAAAGTAAACGAACATAGTTATTGCTTAAAACTTCCCACACCCTGTAGGCTTGTCTGACGGTGTTTTAGTGCGCCTTATCAGTTCTTCCCGCGAAGGGAGAGCTGTTGAAAAATTGTTATTATTAAAATATAATGGTTTACAATAACTTTATGAAAAATAACTGGTCAGGGATACTGAAATGGCAGAAAATGAAAAAAAGGACAAGTCTGAAGACGTTGTGGAGGAGCCGAAAGTTCTGACTCCCCTCCAGCGCTTTAAGAAAATGTTTGACTGTTTAGGCGACCTTTTCGTCCTGAATATTTTTTTCACGGTTTCCTGCTTTCCCGTCTTTACGATAGGAACCGCCTTTACCGCCCTGTATACCGTTACAAATAAAATGGTCCGAAACGAAGAGGGGCCCATTGCAAAAGAATACATTAAAGCTTTTAAGGCAAATTTCAAGCAGGGAACGGCGATCTGGCTGCTTGACCTTTTATATATCGCTCTTATGGCCGGCGAGTATTACTATGTGATCACGCACGAGGACAGCCTTTCAAAATTCCTTTTCATACTGGTAGGTGCGGAATTCTTCCTTTTTGCTTTTGCATTTCCCCTTCAGTTCCCGCTTTTGGCAAGATACGATAACACCACCGCAAGGATCATATTCAATTCACTTCTGCTGGCGCTTTCCCATCTGGGAGCCTGGTTCAAGATGTTTTTTATCTGGGCGCTGCCCTTTGTTCTTTATTATTTTAATTTAAAGGCCAGGCTTTACACCTGGTATCTGTGGGGACTGATACTCACAGCGCTTTTTGCCTATATATGTTCGATGTTCCTTGTTTCCTTCTATGAGAAAATTGAGGGACAGTCTAAAGATAAGGCTGAGTGAATATCGGTGTGAGGATGTGAGCGGTATATAGTTATTTTCATTTTTACCGGGGGGGATTTATGACAGAAAAAAACAAAACCGTAATACCGGAGCAGTACAGGCAGCCTGATGATGCTGACTCTGCTTTCTCCAGGACCGTCAGGAACAGCAAGGAACTGGTATATTATACCCTGTCAACCCACATAAGGATATGGTACAACAACCAGACTGACGGATACGATATCCATTCTCATGGCGCATTTGAAATGTGCCTCTGCATAAAGAATAATTACGTATATCACGTAAACAACGAGGTCTATCAGCTTAATGAGGGAGATATTATAATCATACCGCCCCACACTCTTCATGAGGTTGTCAATTCCCAGTATGGTATCAGGTTCATATACCTCCTGGAATTAAACCATTTCTTTAAGTCACAGGATTATAAGACCATAGAGCCTCTTCTTTTTAATGCATTTTTGTGCAACAGCGAGACCTGTCCGGATATATATGATAACGTCTACAAGCTGCTGATGGAAATGAATACCGTATACTTTACAAGCAGCAACTTCTGGGAAACCACTGTATATATAAAAATGTATCAGGTATTTGCCGAGCTTGCCAGACACACTGAAAATGCCGTAAAAGAAGAAACACACAATCTGTCACAGTCTATTAACCGAATAAATGCACTGTTGCGTTATGTAGATATCAATTACTCCGAAGATATTTCCACCGAACAGGCAGCGGAATATACCGGTTTTTCCAAATACCATTTCCTGCGGCTTTTCAAGCTTCAGACCGGCTACACATTTCACGACTATCTGACACTGAAGAGAATGCGTATAGCCGAAGATCTGCTGATGACTGATATGTCCGTGACGGAGATAGCATTCCAGACAGGGTTCAACACACTGCCTTCTTTCTGCAGGACATTCAAGAAATATACAAATTATTCCCCCAGCGAATATAAGAAGCTCAGATTAGCTACGCTGGAGGATAACAAGAATTAACTAAAACTTCCCACTAACTGAACT
>DGSK01000004.1:0-6493 GCA_002393955.1 Lachnospiraceae bacterium UBA4364
GGCTTATTCCAGGAACCGATCTCAATCAGATTTCCTTCAGGATCAGCAATATAACAGGTTCTCTGTCCCCAAGGTTCCAACTCGGGCTTTAATACTGGTGTTGCCCCATTCTCTACCGCATTTTTGAATGCTGCATCAACCTCATCAAAGGTATTAACATAAAGAGCAATCTCCGAATGACCATTCAGACCCTTAACATACTCATACCGGCGGCTTGTCATCTTCTCAAAATCATTCCTGCCGTACAGCAGAAACAGCGTTCCGTCTTTCACTAGATACACATTGGAAGCATCCTCCGCTTCCTTGATCTTAAATCCAAGCACATCCCTATAAAACCGGATCATCTTTCCCATATCTTCAACAAGTAACCCGAAACCATCCAATCTCATAATGTCTTGTCCTCCTTTTCCCTCATGCACTCTCCGAGCGTCAATACTTTGCAGCCCTTATCCTCATAACACTTATCCGAATATCTGTCCCGGCAGCTTCAGTTTCTCTTTGTTCGGAAAGCCTTTATCAAACTCATCCACATCCTCGTCCTTCACATAGTACCCCTGTGGAGTCTGATATACTCCGGTCACATCATCCAGATATCCCGGAATCAGTTCCTTGCAGAGGAAGAAAGAAGAATCTGCATCTTCCGGAAGGTCATGATACCGGATACCGAACTTACTTGCATAGGCAAAGCCACTTTTTCCATAGAAATCAATGTTTCCTTCAAAAAGAACAGCACCGAAGCCCATTTCTTCCGCTTTCTCCAAAGAGTAATCGAGCAAAGCCTTTCCATAGCCTTTGCGTTTCAACTCAGGCGTGATCCCTATCGGCCCCATCGTTAAGACAGGGATCGTCCCCCCGTTATCCGACTCAATAATCGTCTTCACAAACATATTCTGACCTATCAGCCTTCCGTCCTGTTCCATAACAAAATCCAGTTCCTTCACGAATGCCGGATCATCCCTTAGCACATGGATCACATAATGCTCACTGCATCCCGGACGGTAAACATTCCAGAACGATTCTCTCACAAGGTTCTCAACAGCCCTGTATTCTTCTTCCCTTTCTGATCGTATCGTATAATCGTTTGTATTCATCTCATTTCCTCCATAAATTATGTATCTGGGGCCTGCCTCACCAATTTCCCCATTCGGACGGAACCCGCATTTCATAAGCACCCTCTGTGATGCCGCATTACCCGTATCCGCTTCCGCTTCAACCGCTTTTATCCCCGGATGCCGGAACGACCATTTAAGTGCCAGCTTCACTGCTTCAGTGGCGAAACCCTGTCCCCGGTATTCTTCCAGGATGCCATATCCGATCTCAGGATTACGGCCTGCCACTATGCCCTTAAAACAGAGATCCCCGATATGCGTTCCATCTGGTTTTTCAATCATCCACATCGCATACCAATCCCATTCTCGGGGATGAGCAAGGCAGCCTTCCCGCATTTCACTATATGCTTTCTTCAGCTCTTCATCAGTTTCAGAGGCAATAAACTTCTCCATCTGTTCCTGACTTGCAGGATAAATCCTTATGCGTTCATTTTCCATCATAATAAACTCTTCCCTTTTCCAATCAGCAAACCCTTCACGACCAGAATAGCCAGACAGATGATGCCTGCATAGGGCTGTCTTGTCAGGATAAATACCGCCGCACACGCTACTGACAACCCCATTCCCGTCACAAGCCGATGTCGATTCCAGACCGGCTTTTCAAAATGGCTGATGATTACACCGCAGATACCGTTCAGAACACCCACGCCAATCAAGGCAGAAAACGCTATTTTAATCCATGTACTTATGCCCGTGATCGCATACAGCGATACCGAAGCCGGACTATCAGTTCCGTTTCCGAATACAGGTAGGAATAGTAGCAATACCAGAAAGATATCCAGCGTATTACAGATCAGGGATATGTACTTATCCATGCACTCTTTCTTCTCATCTGCCGCTGCAGAAATGATCTCTTCCGAGCAGATCAGATCATCAATCGACACCGAAAAGAACCTTGATATTTCCTTAAGCGAATCAAGACTGGGATAGCCGCGGCCCTGCTCCCATTTTGAGATCGCAGTTCTTGAAACAAACAGCGCCTCCGCCAGTTCTTCCTGCGTCAGTGATCTGGATTTTCTTAATTCCTGTAGTTTTTCATTAAATTCCATCTTTGCTCCTGTCGGCTCTCTTTGCCTTGTCCATAATTCAAGAACGCCTCGGCGTTCTTGCCGCGACGCGTGCGGTGCGTAGCACCTTCCTCTGCACGCGTCTGCGATCCGCCGGAGGCTTTATCACGGATGGGATAATCCCGGCCGTGATAAAACGGCTGACCGATACAGCATATATAGCCCCGCACTTAATAATACGGATCCAATGATATCTGTCGCCCAGTGTACACCTGAGACCAGCCTTCCGATCACCATAAACACTGAAAAGGTTACTACAAACACCGCAACCGCTTTTCTGTTTGCCTGAAACCAGAGTGTCGGCATTACGGATAGTACCAGTAATGTCGTTGATGACGGATAGGATGCCTCCAGCCTCCCCTCTATCAGAACAGGCCTGTAATTGACCGGAATCATCTCAAAGACCAGATAGCAGGCTATGACCAGCACATAATAGGCACCCAATATCAGGATATCCGGATCAACCTTTAGCAGGCTCCGCCTCTTTATCAGCTGCACTAGCCCCAGCACTCCGAAGCAGAGGCATATAAATATGGGAACAAGTCCCAGCCAGTCCGTGATCGTGTAAAGCGTCATGTGCACGCCCGTCAGCTGATGGAACCATACATTAAAATCAGCAAACCCAATCTTCGTTCCATTCTGCCCCACAGCCTGCACATCAACGCACTGGATCAAAACAGTCCATAGTGCAAAAGCGGCGATCAACCCTGCCCCTGCCAGCAGATTTCTTTTTTCCTTCATGTTCTCTTCGTCCTTTCATTTAGTATTGCCCATCGGTAATTCATACCGGCAAAAAATACCATCTGCCGATACCTTCGACTAACGAACGCATCACAACATTGTCTATTTCAAAAATATGTAGCTGCGTTCGTTAGTATGAAAGTAACAAAGACCCATGAAAAAGGAAAGAAACGTATCGTCACATCCGCGATACGATTCGTGTCATGCCCATATAATAAGGTTTTTTCAGATTTTTCATTTATTCAGTCCTCGATAAAACCGAACAGCCTGTTCCATATCCTCTGCCTCCTATCCAAACAGCATATCTGCCGCCTTCTCCAGTTCCCTGCGTTCCTGCGAATCATCGTATCCTCTTTCCTTGTCATCAATGCCCTTTACCGGTTCTATCGAAAACAGACCATCACGGTTACAGTAAAAGAAAATTCTTTTGACACCCCGGATTTTAAATCTTGCTTCGGCGGCTCCCTCAGGATATAGCTTCACCATCTGCATATCATCGGATGAGACCGCCGCCACAAAGGAAATATAATGCTCCTTCGTCATGCTGTGGTCGATCCGCACATAATATTCATCCTCAACACGCTCGATGAAAACCATGTGATGCTCATCTGTCGGCTCAGCCTCTAAAGGTGAAAGCAGTATGCCGTGACAATGGATAGCCGCTTCACCCATGCTGTGTATTACATTCCCACAGACCGGGCAGACATAAAACTTTGACCGCAGCATATTTGCCGATACGTTCGCATTATGAATGGTATTGCCTGATATCAGCTCCATCACCGATATGCTGAATGCCTCCGCAATAGGCTCCAGCAGGGTAATATCTGGAAGTCCTCTCGAAGTTTCCCATTTTGAAACACTTTTATCGCTTACTCCCAGCTTTTCCGCCAGCTGAAGCTGTGTCATCCTGTTCTTTTCCCGCAGTTCCTTAATCACTGCGCCTGTAACATATTGGTTCATATTCGTTTTCACCTCCATGCACAGATTGTAAATCAGTTTTTCTGATAACGGTACCTACGGAACGTAGAGTCAAACGGAATGTCTTTCGGTTTTGCTTATTATCAGCACGACAAATTTGAATTTGCCGCTCTATAGCTTCCTTGCTTTTATACAAAATGATATCGGTAACATTTCTGCCTTTCTTGTTTTTAGATCTTCTCTATCTGCTGCTTCTTCGGAATCAGTATCACTTTCTTCCACAAGCTGCTCAATAACAAAACCTGCCTTAGCTAAAGCATTTATATATGTAGACATCTTTCGATTACATAATATAATTTCACTGTCATGCACAGGCATCTTGAAATACGACTCATCAAAATAGCTTTTCGTCATCACAAGCCTATCATTCTCAAAAACATCACGTCTTTCGTCACAAGACCAAGCTATACAGTAATTTAGTGTGTGATGCCAACTAAAAATGAAAATCCCCTCTTTTTTCAAATATGAAGCTATCTTGTCAAAAGTTCCCTGCAAGTTCGTTGTCCATCCAATACCATAAATTGAATATACGTAATCAAAATAATTAGCTGGAATATCTAATTTATCTTCCATTCTGGCACACTGTAAGCGAGCAGAATATCCATTTTCTTTAAGTAATTCAGATGCATTCTTAAGCTGGTTCTCTGAAAGGTCGATGCCCCAAAGTTCCCCCGCTCCTCTTTTTGCATTATAGAGAAGTGAATGTCCGCTGCCGCAACATATCTCAAGCATCTTCTTACCCTCTATGTCTTTAAACAGATGTAAATCATCTTCTGTTGGAAAACGAACACCATACTTCGGAAGAGCAGTCGTTCCAAACCATAAATCTGCGTGTTCGTTCCAGTAATTCTTATTTATTTCAATTATTTCTTCATTATCCATATGCACCCTACAAATCCCGATTTGCTTATTTCCCCATATTCACAATTCTGAAACAAAAGATTCCATGCAAGTTAGGAAGATTCCCCTCTGTATTTTATATAAAACACAGATTCTTCATCATGTTTTATTTCTTTGTAACCAAGTTTTGAATAAAAGACATTTGTCCTCACATTCCAAACAGGAGTATCAAGTGTAAACTCTTTTACCTTCGGGAATAAACTCTCCACTTCCCGCATCATAAAGCTTCCATAGCCTTTGCGGAAATGCTCCGGCGCAACGAATATCCTGCCGACATTCAAAACATTGTTCTCCAGAAAAAGAATAGCTCCGCCAACGATTGATCCATCATCTGTCAATTTATACAGATGACCCTGTCTTGCCATCTTCATATGAAATGACATTGACATATATCCGGGAGGCCCGCTCGGTGATGCGGCTCCCACCAAGATATCACTGTCAAACGCTCGCTTTGATATTCCATTTAAAGTCAGCACATCAGAAGTCCCTGCCTTTAACAGCTGTAAACTCATAGTCCATTCCTCACTTAGTCGTTATATATCACTGTTTCAGCTCCGCCTTCAAGTTCTCCAAAACTGCTAAGTGATGAGTGAACCTCTAATACCATGCCCGTCTCAACCCCAAGTTGAGTCAGCGCATTTTTTAGCATTTCCTTTGTGACCATAATCAGCAAAGCTCCTTTCCGGTTTTCTCTCCTCCAGTTTTAGTAAAATCAGTTTTATAACACATATTCCATCTGTACATCAAATGGCTCTTCATCTGCAATCCAGGGTATTATCTCCTCGGCATGTACGCATCCCAATGCCTTATACGCAGCCTGAGATTCTTTTGATGAATGAGCGGAAATGTATAGCTTTTTTGCACCATGTCCCTTTGCCGCCCCAGCTGCTTTCTCAAAAAGCTTTCTTCCAACTCCCATACCCCTGAATGGTTCTGATACCTGAAATGTAACAAGCTGGACATACTGTCCTTTTGTTCCTAACCTTTTTGTACCAACCGTGATATATCCTATCAAATCCGTCCCTTCAAATGCCCCATAATCTATCATGCCCCCATATAGATTATTTGCTATTGCCGACGCTTCTTCTCTGCACTTATCAAGACTCCATTCTTCCACAAATGAAACAGGCAGAAGAATCCAGTTTCCATCCACATTTCTTAGGCACTCTGTGACAACCTGATGCCTAATAAAGTTATCCAGTGAATGGGAATTAAAGTTATCTTCAGTTAGTCTCTCTATTCTTATTTCCATCCCTCAATGTCCTTTATGGTTTTCTCTTTTCTTCATCTGTTTCAGTTCATCTTATTCCTGTTATAACATTTGCCATCATACGCTTCCGGCATTTTCAAGCCTGCCAAGTGCATCAGAATTGTTCCCAATAATTGCACCTACCTTTTCGCACGATTTCATTTCCGGACAGCCACCGCAGGTCTCCATCTGTTTTTCTCTCGCGCACTGTCTGATCGAACATAAAGAATCGCAGTACACTGTCTTTACTCCCGGAATCCTGCAGCCGGAGCAGCCCGTCATTTCCGGCGTGATCTCCACTCCATTAAGCTCAGACCATTCCTTCGATACCTTTATCCGCAGCTCATTATCGTTATTAATTGTTGCCAGACGAGCTTCGCAAGCCTCACAGTCCAGCCCGCAATATGCAATATATTCATTCATGATCAAGTCCTCCCACGTCGCCTATG
>DGSK01000004.1:6559-6782 GCA_002393955.1 Lachnospiraceae bacterium UBA4364
TCCGTGTTTTTGCTCACTTTTTCATGTATACCTTACAAAAATGCCGTAAATGCTTTTCGATGTATTCCATGCATTCTTCCTCATATTGCGGTTGCCTGTCCGACCTTGCAATCTGCAGAACAGCAGGCGCGGTAAGTTCTACCGCAAGCAGTTCCGGATCATCATTCTTAACGATACCTTCATCCATCATACCTTTGATGATCTTTGCAAACATCCTCTGTAT
>DGSK01000063.1:0-26614 GCA_002393955.1 Lachnospiraceae bacterium UBA4364
AGTTAGTGGGAAGTTTTAGTAATAAAAATAAGGCATGGTGCATATTGCACTGTGCTTTTTATGTCAGGATTTGATATTAATTTCCTGAAAGATAATATGATATAATACTGTGAAACAATGTCAAAGGTTTTTCACATGAACAGAGTCTGTTTCAATAAAAAATAATTCAATTGAAAAAAGCGGGGAAACGGAAATGATATCATTAATTCTTTCGTTTGCAGTTCTTATAATCGGGTACATAGTTTATGGCAGTATTGTTGAAAAGGTTTTTGCACCTGATGACAGAAAAACACCGGCCTATACTAAACAGGATGGTGTAGACTTTATTCCCATGCCCACATGGAAGGCTTTTCTGGTACAGCTCCTTAATATCGCAGGCACCGGTCCTATTTTTGGTGCGATAATGGGTGCGTGTTTTGGCCCTGTGGTTTTTCTCTGGATAATATTTGGTTCTGTTCTGGGGGGCGGAGTCCATGACTATATGTGCGGAATGATATCCGAAAGGCATGATGGCGCATCCATTGCGGAACTGAGCGGTATATATCTGGGCAAGGCCGCTAAGTGGTTCATGCGGGGATTTTCGGTTATTCTCCTGCTTCTTACGGGAACCGTGTTTGTTAATTCTCCTGCGGCCCTTTTAGCAAGGCTTACACCGGAAGTTCTGGGAACGGGATTTTGGATTGTAGTGATACTTTTGTATTATATTCTGGCTACCCTTCTTCCGATAGATAAGATAATAGGAAGGCTCTATCCTGTTTTTGGCGTGATACTGATCGTTATGGCTGTAGGAATACTTGGGGGCACTATAGCAGGAGGATACCACATTCCGGAGATCACGCTTCATAATCTCCATCCCGATAATCTTCCTGTATGGCCCTTTATGTTTGTGACTGTGGCCTGCGGTGCGATATCGGGCTTTCACGCTACCCAGTCTCCTCTTATGAGTAAATGCATAACCTCTGAAAAACAGGGGCGGAAGGTTTTCTACGCTGCGATGCTGACAGAATCAGTCATAGCATTAATCTGGGCAGCCGGTGGCGTTGCCTTTTATGGAGCTACAGGAGGTCTCAGTGCGGCTATAGAAGAGATGGGGCAGTCGGGTGTTGTTTATGACATTTCTACAGGAATGCTTGGGACTGCAGGCGGAATACTTGCGGTCGTAGGCGTGATCGCATGCCCTATTACCTCCGGTGATACGGCATTCCGCTCGGCAAGACTTATACTGTCAGAGGTGACCGGACTGGATCAGAAACCGATACGCAACCGCCTTATCATAACCATACCGCTTTTAGGGCTGGGGGCAGTTCTTACACAGCTTGACTTCAATGTATTGTGGAGATATTTTTCCTGGAGTAATCAGACACTGGCCATGGTGGCACTTTGGGTCGCAACGGTATATTTGGTCAAAAATGCGAAAAAAATATATTACAGTCTTATGACAGCACTTCCTGCATCCTTTATGTCTGCAGTAAGCCTTACATATATTCTGATGGCTGATGAGGGACTGGGACTGCCTTCGAAGATAGCATATCCGGCCGGCATAGTATTTGCCAGCATACTCTTTGTGCTGTATTGTCTGGGTCTTGGCAGGGCAGCAAAGCATATTGAAGCTGAAAAATGATATGGCTGGTGATACGGAATCTAATGATTGGTCAAATTAATCAATAAGAAAAGAGGGAGATTAATGAGAAGAGTAAAGAATAGGAAGAACCAGGGAAGATGCTTCATGTTACTGACTTTTGCGATGGCTGCGGTTATCGGTCTGGCAGGAATAGCCGGCTGCGGCAAAGCAGAGCCTGCTCCGCTTTCGGAATACTGGGCTGCGGATTCCGCAGCGGCAGAAAGTCTGAAGAGTTATGTGTCAAAGGTTACGGATGAAAAAGATACGGAAAACTTTATCCCTGCAAAGGACCGTATAGCCGTATTCGATATGGACGGTACACTTACCTGCGAGACTTATTATACTTACTATGACACTATGATGTTCATAAATTATTGCCTGGTGGATCACCCTGAGAGAGTATCGGATGATCTGAAGGCGGCAGCTGCCGAGATTAAGCCGGGCTATACCGCAGGCGAGGAGCTGGCAAGAAATTTTGCAAAAGCTTATGCGGGGATGACGGTACAGGAACTTTATGATTATGCGGTGGAATTCGGACAGAAAGAAACTGAGAGCTTCAACAATATGCGGTATATTGACGGCTTCTACCTGCCCATGGTTGAGGTGGTGAAGTATCTTTACGACAATGGCTTTACGATATATGTGGTCAGCGGCACGGAACGCACTACCACCAGGGCGATAGTGGCAAATTCTCCTATCAGCGAATATGTGACACCAAATCATGTAATAGGAACTGAGTTCGAGGTAAAAATAAAGGGGAACGAGGATGTTCCGTCAAATATGGATTATAAATTCGCAGATGGTGATGAGCTGGTATTTACCGGCGGGTTTATACAGAAAAATCTGAATGCCAATAAGACTATCTGGATAGAAAGAGAGATCGGACAGATGCCGGTGCTTGCCTTTGGAAACAGCGGAAGCGATACCAGCATGATGAATTATGTACTGGATGAGAGGAATCCGTACCCTTCCGAAGCATATATGATAGTGGCAGATGACGATGTCAGGGAATGGGGCACACAGGACTGGAATGAAAAATCTGCAGCATATATGGAGCAGGGCTATGTACCGATCTCAATGAAAAATGATTTCTTAAAGATTTATCCCGACAATATTACCAGGGCTGATGAGCAGTACAATGAAATTGAAACAGATAATGCGGCTGATTCAAATGTTGTACAGTTAAGCGACTATACGGCGGATTCAAATGAAAGCGTGCAGGAGGTTTACGAGGCTCAGAATGAAAATCTGAGAGCATCGCTTTCCCGCGAAGGCTATTCCCTGGAACAGACTGTGGTCCTTAGCCGGCATAACATTCGGGCACCGCTGTCAGCGGAAGGTTCTGCGCTGGATACCATCACTCCTCATGACTGGTTCGACTGGTCTGCGGAGGCGAGCCAGCTTTCCGTAAGAGGCGGAAACCTTGAAAATGAGATGGGACAGTATTTCAGAAAGTGGCTTGAGGCTGAAGGGCTGTTTGTTCCCAATTATCAGCCCACGACAGAGGCAGTGCGCATATATGCCAATTCAAAGCAGCGAACTATCGCTACAGCGCGTTTTTTTGCGGCCGGACTTCTGCCGGTTTCCAATATGGAGGTGGAGTATCATTCGGACTTTGACACAATGGATCCTGTGTTCAATCCCGTTCTTACTTATATGTCTGATGAATATGAGACAGATGCAGAGAGTGAGATCCATGATTCTTTCGATTCCGTGATCGCAGATCTTGACGATAATTATGCACTGTTGGGGGAAGTCATTGATGTGGAAGAATCGGATGATTATAAAAATGGTGCTTTCACAGGCTTTGTAACGGATGATTCGGAGTTTGCCCTTGAGGAAGGAAAGGAACCCTCTGTAAACGGTTCGCTAAAGCAGGCATGTCAGATAAGCGATGCACTTGTCCTGCAGTACTATGAGGAACCGGATGATACAAAGGCTTCTTTTGGACATGATATTTCAAGGGCGGACTGGGAGTCGATATCTGAGATAAAGGATGTGTATGGGGATGTGCTTTTTACAGCCCCTTTAGTTGCAGTAAATGTGGCGCATCCTCTTCTTGAAGAGATTGATAATGAACTTAATACGGATGGAAGGAAATTTACCTTTTTATGTGGCCATGATTCCAATCTTGCAAGTGTCCTGGCGGCTTTGGAAGCAGAGGAGTACAGTCTTCCGGGAACCATAGAGAAGAAGACTCCTATAGGCGCAAAGCTGGTTATCTGCAGATGGAAAAGTAATGACGGCGAGGAAATGATGAGTCTTGATCTGGTATATCAGAAGACGGAGCAGCTCCGCCAGATGTCGCTGCTTAGTGACGATGATCCGCCTGCGATCTACAGTCTTAAGCTGCAGGGGTTAGAAGCTGATGAAAACGGGCTTTATAAGGCTGCGGATGTAATGCAGCGCCTCTCTGATGCCATAGGCAGGTATGATGAACTGATTGAAGAATACGAGCAGGATGCAGCGGCTTAAGAAACCGTAAAGAAATCGTTAGGAAATCATTATACGAAAAAAGGTTTTTAGCGCCGCTGGATATGTTATAATGAACTGACTATAAAACTGTTTCAGAAACGGAGGAGAAGGTTATGACAGTAAACAAAGAACTTAATGGAAGCGAGCTGGTTGTCAGTGTATCGGGAAGGATCGATACCACGACTGCGCCGACACTTGAGGCAGAGATAAAGGGAAGCCTTGATGGTGTACAGAAACTTGTGCTGGACATAGCTGATGTTGAATATGTTTCATCAGCCGGACTTCGTGTATTTCTTTCTACACACAAGACTATGTTAAAGCAGGGCGGCATGGTGATAAAGAATGTTTCGGAGAGTGTTAAGGAGATATTCGAGGTAACAGGTTTTTCAGATATTCTTACGATTGAATGATTCATTTGAATGTACACGGGATAGGACCGGATCATGTGCTCCGTTATGAGCACCTGTTTCCGGTCCGGTATTTTTTATGCCGGTGTTAAGTGCAGGGATTACTCCTGCTCCGGCGAAGTATTTACGAAGGTAAATTTATGGCTTTGATGATTTTAAAAATGACAGGTGTAACAGCACTGTATGTTTTGCTTACGGTAGCATTGTGGTACCTGACAAAAGATAAGAAGCTGAAACTGACGGGCAAGGTGCTTATAGGCGTCGTTTTCGGCATCAGCTCCATATTATCAACTCATTATGGTATAGCATTTGATAATATGGTTATCAACGTGAGAGATATAGGACCTCTCGCGGCAGGTCTGTTTTTTTCACCGCTTGCCGGGATCATTGCCGGGCTTATGGGCGGAATTGAACGATATATCGCAGGCACATATTTTGGTGTAGGTTCATATACGAGGGTGGCGTGCAGTGTATCAACCTGCCTGGCGGGATTTGTAGCCATGCTTATGAACCGTAAGATGTTCAAAGGAAAGAAGCCTTCACCTTTTTATGCTTTTTTCATGGGTGCGGTAATGGAAGTATTCCATATGTATGTGGTATTCGTTACCCACAGGAACGATATGAGGATGGCATTTCTTGTGGTAAGTACCTGCGCGATACCCATGATAATTTTTACAGGATTAGGTATGGCTGTATCATCAGGCTTGCTGCAGTTCTACACCGGGGAATGGCATAATCCTTTCAGAAAAATCGACAAGGAAAGCGAATCTCTGTCTCGGGAGTTTCAGAGATGGCTGTTTCTTGTGGTTTCAATCGTAATACTCGGAAGCTTTCTGTTTTCTTTTATTCTCCAGACACAGTCTGCCGATCAGGACTGCCGGCTTACGCTGACAGAGAACTATGAAACCATCAGAAGAAATTACCAGTCGGGGGAAAGGGCTCTCAGGGCTGACAGTACAGTCTCGTACTGCATCATTGGAATGAACAGGCAGATACTTAAAGGCGTGGACGGGGGGAAGGCGATGCCTGAGGATGAGTACGCCCGTTTGCTGCAGAATCTGGGAACTGTCAGCAAGGAAGAATTTATGGGCGTCAGCTCAATGGTATATGCAGACTGGATGGATGTGAACACGCTCCTGGTTACGTCAATGAGCATCGACGAAGTGTACTGGTACAGGAATGCCCAGGCGTACGAGCTGGCACTTGCTGACGTGCTTCTGTTTGCGGTCATCTATGTCCTTATAGCTTTTCTGGTAAATCAGATCGTTGTCAACAATATCAGGATGATCAACGATTCTCTGGGAAAGATAACCAACGGAAATTTAAACGAGGTTGTATCGGTAAGAAGCTCTTCGGAATTTGCATCATTATCGGATGACATCAACCAGACCGTTGTGGCACTAAAGGGTTATATCGAGGCTGCGGAAAAGAGGATAGAGCAGGAACTTATCCTTGCTCAGACCATACAGGCATCGGCGCTGCCTCAGGTGTTTAAGTTTCCTGACCGGGAGGATCTTGAGCTTTTTGCAACAATGAAGCCGGCAAAAGAAGTGGGCGGAGATTTTTATGATTTCTTCTTTGTAGACAGGGACAATATCGCCCTTGTTATTGCGGATGTTTCGGGCAAAGGAATTCCTGCGGCACTATTTATGATGCGGAGCAAGACTGCCATCAGGAGCTTCGCAAAATCAGGCTGTTCACCGGAAGATGTTATATCAAAGGCAAATGAGGCTCTTTGCGAGGGTAATGATGCGGAAATGTTTGTGACGGTCTGGATCGGGATCGTGAACATGGTAACCGGACATATGCGCTGTGCGAATGCAGGTCATGAATATCCCGTGATAAAACGGGCCGGCGGGGATTATGAAATCATAAAGGATGTACATTCAATGCCGCTGGCGGCTTTTCCCGGGATAAAAGCCGCTCCCTACGAAATGCAGCTCCATAATGGCGACCGGGTATTTGTATATACTGATGGTGTGCCTGAGGCGATAAATGATTCGGATGAGCAGTATGGTACGGAAAGAATGCTTGACACATTGAACGGTGCAAGGAACAAAAGTATCACGGAAACACTGCCGATAATTTCAGAAAGCATAAATGAGTTCAAGCAGAATGCGGATCAGTTTGATGATATAACAATGCTTGGATTTGAGTTTATAAATCCGAAGGTATAGCGCCACACACTGTCTGAAAATTAAGCCGGAGAATAAAAACCGTTTTCCCTTAGGGGAAGGCGGTTTTTTTATTATTTTTGCCTTGAAAAAAAGACTTAGGGGGATTAAAATAGGAAATGTGGTGAAAAATGGTGAAAAATAGCAAATTGTGGCAAAATATGGAAAATAATGGCGGGGATTTATAGAAATTCGGTGGGAATCCGGTAGAATTTTGGCAGGATCTCCGTAGGATATTGGCAGGTTTTTGTGTATAAAAGTGATTTTGTTCACACAATTGATGAAAAAGGAAGACTTATCATCCCGGCTAAATTCAGGGAACAGCTGGGGTGTGGTTTCGTTATAACCAAAGGACTTGACAGGTGCCTCTGGATACTGGATGCGGAAAGCTGGAATAAGCTTGAGTATAAGCTTCGCGGCATGTCAGTGCTCAATCCTGTGACGAGAAAGCTGCAGAGGCACTTCAGTGCCAGCGCCATAGACGGGGAAACAGATAAGCAGGGACGTATACTTCTGCCGCCTTCACTTAGAGCGTATGCAGAGCTTGACAAAGAAGTGCTGATCTGCGGGATTACAAACAGGATCGAGATCTGGAACAGCAGGCTGTTCGAAGAAAGCAATTCAGGTCCCGAGGAGATTGCGGCTTTTGCGGAGGAAACCGGACTTGCCACGGATCTTTCGTTCTGATGCTTGATACCGGGCTTGCGGCTATACGGCCGGAGCAGCGAAAGAGTTTGAATTATAAAATATTTACAGATGGTGTACGGATGTCTGAAATGGAGTTTTATCATATACCGGTTCTTTTAAACGAAGTGATCGAAGGACTGAATATAAGGCCTGACGGAGTATATGTAGATGGTACTGTAGGGGGCGGCGGCCATTCATCGGAAATAGCAAAGCTCCTTAATGAAAATGGCAGGCTTTACTGTTTCGACCAGGATAGTGAAGCACTTGCGGCAGCAAAGGAAAGACTGAAAGAATACGGCGACAGGGTTGTTTTTATCCATGACAATTATGTGAATGCGGTCAGCGTGCTGCAGGGGATGGGAGTAGACGGAGCTGACGGCATATTGCTGGATATAGGTGTTTCTTCATACCAGCTGGACAACCCTGAGAGAGGCTTTTCGTATAATGCAGATGCTCCCCTGGATATGAGGATGAACCGTGAAAATGCCCTTACCGCATACGACATAGTAAATACTTACAGCAAAAATGAACTGACACGGATACTCAGGGATTACGGTGAGGAAAAATTTGCGGACAGGATCGCCGCGAATATAGTAAAGGCGAGAGAAAAGGAAGCAGTAAGAACGACATTTGAACTCAACGAGATCATAAAGGCTTCCATCCCGGCCAGGATGCTTTCCGAAAACGGCCACCCGTCCAAGAGAACATTTCAGGCACTCAGAATAGAATGTAACAAAGAACTGGACGTGCTGAAAAGCTCTGTAGATGGAATGATAGATTTTTTAAGGCCGGAAGGCAGGCTGCTGATAATCAGTTTTCAGTCGCTTGAAGACAGGATAGTAAAGAATGCTTTTAAGACAGCGGAAAATCCCTGTACCTGTCCGCCATCATTTCCCAAATGTGTGTGCGGAAAGGAATCGAAAGGGAAATGCGTAACTAAGAGACCGATAACCGCAGGTGAAGATGAACTTGAAAAGAACCGCAGGTCAAAGCCTGCAAAACTCAGGATATTTGAGAGGAAAGCGTAAATGAGAAAAACAGATTATGTACATGGAAGTGCAGCAAGGGAGCTGGAAAGGGAAGTCCTGGAAAGAAGTGTATGGGAAGGCGGCGCTTCAGAGAAAAGGCCGGGATTTACTGCGACAAATTGGATGCTTCTTGTCCTGATATTTGTTATACTGATATCCGGATTTGTATATTCCATACGTCTGATGTCAGAGATCGCTGTGGCCAGAAATAAGTATATCCAGGAATATGCGGAATACGAGAAGCTCAAAGATGACAATGACAATGTGGAGGAAGCTATACAGAACGATATAAATATGGAGGAAGTTCGCAGAATAGCTACGGTTGAGCTTGGCATGAAGCTTCCGGGTGAAGGACAGACTGTTACATACTCATCAGATATCAATGATTATGTGGAACAGTATGCGGATGTGACTCCGAGGTGAACCGCTGTCTGAAGGGGAGCGTCAGTTTTATTGTCAGTATGGGCAAGAGTATAAATGTCAGGATATTCAGGAAAAAGAAATAAAAATATTAATAATAGAAATAATGCACCGGGGAGGGGCGGCGCGGACTTAAAGGCGCTGCTGGCATCCTCGAGGCTGCGCCGTGAAGAGGCGGCTGCCTATAAAAGGAAAACCGACAGGAAAATGATAGCATTAACAGCAGTCAGCATGCTGTTTTTTGTTGTTTTGGTCGTAAAAGTTGCTATGATAATGCAGGAGAAAGGTGATGAATACACCAGGCAGGTCTTATCACAGCAGCAGTATTCCTCGGTGGATATTCCTTTTAAGAGAGGTTCCATTAAGGACAGGAACGGCCTGATACTGGCCCAGTCCGAAAAGGTTTATAAAGTTATATTCAATGCAAAGCAGGCGCTTGAAGGCGAGAATAAAAAGAAAAATCTTGACACGACCCTGGATGCAATAAATGACTGTTTTGGAATCTCGGAATCGGATCTTAAGAGCTTTATGGCAGACAATCCCACGGACCAGTACAAGGTGATCGTCCGTGAAGTATCATATACGGAGAAGACCAATTTCGAAGAATATGTAAGGAATGAAAACAGGAATGTCAGGTCATCGGCTTCCATGAACGGCGTAAAGGTCAATTCCGCGGATCTGATCAATGAGGCTGTCATCAGCTTTGAGCCTTATTATAAAAGGAATTATCCTAACGGAAGTCTGGCTTCGGATGTGCTGGGATATGTCAGCGACTCAGTGGGGCGTTACGGCCTGGAGGGGTATTACGAGTCTACGCTTTGCGGAAATAATGGCAGGGAATACGGATATCTTACCGATGAAAATGCGCTTGAAAGGACTGTGATACCGGCAGAAAACGGTGCCACCCTTGTGACCACACTGGATGCATATGTCCAGCAGGTCTGTGAGAATGTCATAAGGGATTATAATGAAGAACACGCGAATGAGTTCCGTGAAAATGAAATGGGTTCCGAGAATACGGGCGTCATTATAATGGATGTCCATACCGGGGAAGTCCTTGCGATGGCAAGCTATCCTTATTACAACCCTAATGATCCCAAGGATCTCTCGATGTACTCCGAAGAAACCGTAAGCATGATGAAGGCTCATGCGGCAGAAAAATACTCGGTTTCCGAAGATGATGCCATATCCGATGCTGTATCGGCAGAGCTCTGGAAGAATTTCTGCATACAGCAGTCTTACGAACCGGGCTCTGTGTGCAAGACATTCACAGTGGCTACAGGACTGGATATCGGTGCCATACATGACGGGGATACCTACGATTGCGGAGGATATCTGAAATTCGGCGACGGACACAGTGCCGTCACCATAAGATGCCACAACAGGTACGGCGATGGAACACTTACGGTAAAGCAGGCTCTTGAAAAATCCTGTAACGTGTCCCTTATGAAGATGGGGCAGCTTATCGGCAAGGAAAAATTCCTGGAGTATAACAGGAATTTCGGCTTCGGTCTCAAGACAAATATTGACCTTGAAGGAGAGATGGTCACCAGTTCCCTGGTTTTCAATGAAAGGACCATGGGAGTCACAGAGTTGATGACATCAACCTTCGGACAGGGTTATAATGTTACAATGATAGAGACAGTGACTGCATTTTCAAGTCTGGTCAACGGAGGATATCTTTATCAGCCTCATATGGTAAAGAGCATACTTAATGATGACGGCAGTACGCTTAAGACCATTGAGCCTGTAGTGGTCCGTCAGGTAGTGTCAAAGGACGTGTCGGACCTGATGATAGATTATTGTACCGGCGTTGTTGATGAAGGTACGGGTACTGCTGCGCAGCCTGCAGGCTACCGTATAGGCGGAAAGACCGGAACAGCGGAGCATTCCGGTAAAGGAAAGGTTGACTATACGGTTTCATTCATGGGATTTGCACCGGCAGCGGATCCCCAGATAGCAATATATGTTGTTATCGACAGGCCGAATACCCCGTCTCAGGAGCATGGTACCCACTATGCCTGCCTTATCTGCAGGGATATACTTAACCAGGTGCTGCCATACTTAAATATTCCGAGGACAGAGCTTGTGACCCAGGAAATGATAGAAGAGCAGAATCTTCCTGATACGGCGACACTTTACCATACCATATCGGATAATGAGGCAGAAGAAGACAGCGCTTCTGAAAATGAAGCAGAAGAAGAGTATTATGACGAAGATTCATATATCGAGATAGAACCACTTGATGAGGATGTTTCGCTGGAAGGTGAGTGACGGGGTTTTAATTGTGAGGCGGCATAACTGAATCTGCAGAGGGAAAGTCAGGCTAAACGGAGGATTATCATGGATTTAAAAGGAAAAAAGGTTATCGTAGTCGGAGCAGGCAAGAGCGGTATTGCAGCAGCGGCAATGCTTAAGGCTAACGGTGCAGAACCGGTGATATTTGATGAAAACAGTTCCCTTGACGAGGAAAAGGTTCATGGAAAGCTTATATCTGCCATGACAAGGTATGCACTTCTCAATATCAAGCCGGGACCTGATGCAAAATACGCAACAAGCCGTGACATAGCAAAGAAAAGCACTGCCTATGCCATGAAGGCGGCGGGAGAGATCACGATAAAAAAAGACAATTTGACAGATATGGACTTAGAGGGGGTTGAAATGGTTGTGATGAGCCCCGGAGTGCCTCTGGATACGCCTTTAGTCGACCGTTTCAGGAACAGGGGAATGTATATTTCCGGAGAGATAGAACTGGCATATTCCTGCTCAAAGGGCAGGCTTATAGCAATAACCGGTACTAACGGAAAGACTACAACAACTGCCCTTACAGGACAGATAGTGAAGGATTATTATGGTGGAGCAAAGATCGTGGGAAATATCGGAAATCCTTATACCGATGCGGCTGTTTTCACCAGGGATAATGACGTGACCGTGGCTGAGATTTCAAGCTTCCAGCTGGAGACTATCCATGAGTTTCATCCACAGGTTTCCGCAATCCTTAATATCACTCCGGACCATCTGAACAGGCATCATACCATGGAAAACTATGTGGCATGCAAGGAGCTTATAGCAAAGAACCAGACAGGTGAGGATTTCTGCGTACTGAATTACAGCGATCCTTATACCAGGGATTTCGGGAGCAGATGTCCCGCTAAGGTCCTCTGGTTTTCATCTGAGTGCGAAGTAGAGGAGGGGTGCTTTCTGCAGGATGGCGACATAATAAGGGTGAGCGGTGGTCAGAAGAGCAGGCTTATGAATGTAAGCGAAATGAAGCTGTTAGGCAGGCATAATGCGGAAAATGTAATGGCTGCGATACTCATGGCAGAGGCGGCGGGAATCCCGATGGACAGCATCATAGAGACTATCAAAAACTTTAAGGCTGTGGAGCACCGTATAGAATATGTGCGCAGTTTCAAGGATGTCGTATATTACAATGATTCAAAGGGAACAAATCCGGATGCTGCCATTAAAGCGATACAGGCTATGAACAGACGCACCGTTCTTATAGGCGGTGGCTACGACAAGCAGAATACCTATGATGAATGGATAGAGGCTTTTGACGGCAAGGTGTCAAAGCTCATACTTTTGGGACAGACAAAGACTAAGATCGCCGAATGTGCGGCAAAGCACGGCTTTAATGATTACATTATTGTTAATTCTCTGGAAGAAGCTGTAAAGAAAGCTGCCGAGGTGGCAAAGCCCGGTGAGGCTGTCCTTTTATCGCCTGCCTGCGCAAGCTGGGGGATGTTTAAGGACTACGAGGAACGGGGACGTATCTTTAAGTCATTAGTGAATGAGCTTAGGTAAAATACTGAAAGAAACGAATGGGAAAAAAAGAAACAGCATCGAAAAACAAAATAAAAAGGATGCCGGTTAAAACAGCTGCTGAAAGCAGGGGAGGAAAACATGGGAGATATTCGTTAGTGCTCCCTCTTGCGCTGGTCATGGCGGGACTTCTCATATGGGGGCTCTTTATGATCTTCTCATCCAGTGCCTATAGCGGCGGTGTGGGAGAGAGTGAGGATATCTATGAATTCCTGAAAAGGCAGATGCTGGCCGAAGCAGTTGGGATAGGTGTCATACTGGTGATCTGCAGCAGGCTGGGAGGATTTGCCATAGCTGTGGCCAGAAAAAAAGTACCGCGCTTCATTATCGTTGCGGCAGCCGCAAGCTCGGTAATAATGCTGCTGTTTTTCGGAATTACCAGAAACGGTGCCACCAGGTGGTTTCAGATAGCGGGACTGTCCATTCAGCCTGCGGAGATCGTAAAGATTGCAGTTATTATTTTTCTTGCGGCTTTGGTAGCGGACTATCCGAAAATATGCGACAGCATCCCCGGCTATGTGTTATTTATGATAGTTCCGGGGATACTTGCGGGACTGGTTTATGTGATAACCGATAATCTTTCAAGTGCTATCATAATATTTGGAATAGCTGCCGCATTGGGATTTGTGGCATCTAATGATGTTAAGATCCATCTGTGCTTAGCAGCTCTCGGAGGCGTCGGGGTATGGGGCGTGATAAAGCACGCGGAGAATATGACATACACGGAGGATATGAGTTACCGATGGAAGAGAGTTCTTGTGTGGCTCCACCCGGAAGATCATCTAAGGGAAGGCGGTTATCAGCCACTGCAGGCGTTGTACGCCATAGGCTCCGGGGGACTTACGGGGAAGGGAATAGGACGCAGCATACAGAAGTTAGGTACTATTCCGGAGGTGCATAATGATATGATATTCTCCGTAATTTGCGAGGAGACGGGGTTAGTAGGTGCGGCCCTTCTGCTTACAGCATTTGCCGCACTTATTGTGATCATGGGGGCGATTGCCTGGAGGATAGACAATATATACGGGAAAATGCTTGTGATCGGTGTTATGGCCCACATAGCCATACAGGTTATTCTTAACGTAATGGTTGTTACTGCGATAATGCCTAATACCGGGGTGAGCCTGCCTTTCATCAGCTATGGCGGATCTTCGGTACTGTTTCTTATGACGGAGATGGGGATGGTATTCAGAGTGGCAAGGGACAATAATGCATAGCCGGTGATGCCGGAGTTTCTGTAAGTGATGGATCTAGAGGAAAAGATAGCTGTAAAAAAACGCATAGTGTTTGTATTGCTGATACTTTTTTTCATGCTGTCAGCCGCTTTGTATGCTGTAAACAGGTACAAAGTCAGTGATGTTACAGTAGAGGGAAATGTGCATTATACCGCTGCCGATATCCGCAATATGGTGGAACGCGGGTGGTTTGGCGACAATACCCTGATGCTGTCATTAAAGTACCGTGACAAGAGCCTTACGGATGTGCCTTTTATTGAAACTATCGATGTGAATGTGGTAAGCGTCAATGCAATCAAGATCACTGTACATGAAAAGCAGATCGCAGGGTATGTGAATCACATGGACAGCTATATGTATTTTGATAAGGACGGGATAGTGGTGGAGTCTTCCGATATACCCACGGATGGTCTGCCGCTGGTGACAGGGCTTGAGTTTGACAGCTTCAATATGTATGCGCCGCTTCCGGTATCGAATGAGAGTATCTTTCAGACGATACTCGACCTCACTCATGCACTTGAGGTAAACGGCCTGAGTACGGATGAGATCAATTTTGATTCCTCATACCGTATAACCGTTTCCGTAGGCAGGATAAAGCTGAGCCTTGGGTCGGGGGACAAACTGGCAGAGAAGATACAGATGGCATCAAAACTGCTGAAAAAGAAGGAATTGGCGGGGAAAACCGGTGTGCTTCATCTTGAAAACTACAGGAATGGCAATGAAAAGTATTATTTCAAGGTTACGGAAACAAATTGACTGATTTAGTCAAAGTATTTTCAAAAAGCGTGATTTTATGCCTTATATCGGTTGCGTAAAGTGCTAAAAAAAGTTAATATTTAACGTGTTCGGGTGTTCGGACTAAAGAATTCACTTAAAGCGGAGGGAAATATAGTGGGAAACATTATCGAAATTTCTGATCCTGATACAGACAGGCTTGCAAAAATAATAGTTGTCGGTGTCGGCGGTGCAGGTAATAATGCGGTTAACCGCATGATCGAAGACGGAGTCCGCGATGTGGATTTCATAGGTGCCAATACAGATAAGCAGGCACTTGTACTCTGCAAGGCTGACAAGCATATACAGCTCGGCGAGAAAGAGACCAGAGGCCTTGGGGCAGGAGCTAAACCTGAAGTTGGTGAAGCTGCCGCAGAAGAGAGTGCGGAAGAGATAGAAGAAGCACTGAAGGGTGCTGATATGGTATTCGTTACCGCCGGTATGGGCGGCGGAACCGGAAGCGGTGCTGCTCCGGTTGTTGCACGGATCGCCAAGCAGAATATCGGTGCGCTTACAGTTGCTGTTGTTACGAAGCCTTTTCTTTTTGAGCAGAAGAAGCGTATGCAGAACGCTTTGGCCGGAATAGACAAGCTACGTGAGAACGTAGATACAATGATCGTGATCCCTAATGAAAAGCTTCTGCAGATAGTTGCTGCAGATACCAGCATAAGGGATGCTTTCCATAAGGCTGACGAAGTCCTGACTCAGTCAGTAAGAAGTATCACCGATCTTATCAATAAGGTTTCACTGGTAAATCTTGATTTTGCGGATGTTACCACAGTTATGAAAGATAAGGGTGTGGCACACATCGGTATCGGTGCGGGAAGCGGTGAGGACGGCATGATCAAGGCTGTTAAGGCTGCGGTTGAAAGTCCTCTGCTTGAGACCAGCTTAGAGCATGCAACAGACATCATTCTCTGCATGTTCGGTAATGTGTCACTGCTCAATGCCCGCGATGCATCAGAATATATAGAGAGCATTACCGGAAATGACTGCAATTTCATCTGGGGTGTTAACGATGAGGATGCGGATCTTGAAACCGGAAACTGTTTTGCAATCCTTATAGCTACAGGTATAGATGAGCCCAGTGATACTCACAGCACAGTGCTCAGGAGTTCGGATGCTTACCGTTCCAACAGAGGTGCGTTCCGAAGCAACGGAATAAGGCCTGCTGCGGCGCCTGTCGGTCAGGACAGTCCTGCTTTACAGAGACCTCCTGTACAGTCACAGGTTCGCCCGGTACAGCCCTCGGCACCTGCTGATGCTGCTCCGGCCCCTGCATATAACAGGGATGCCGTAAGAGGTGCTTTTGCATCTCAGGATAATGCTCCTGTCAATGATGTAGCGGCTGACCGCCAGAATATTGGTACCACAAACATACCCCGCGTGACTAATTCCGTGAGGCCTAAGCGCAGGTCTGAGCAGCCTGTGATACCTGATTTCTTAAAGAGCGGTGGCAGAAGAAGAGGAAATGACGAGGACTGATGCTTTGACAGAGTGTCGGGACAGATACTATTAAAGGGAAAAACTAAAGGGGGTTCCTGAGCGGGTGCCCCCTTTATATGTGCGATTAAGCCGGCAGGCGGTGTGTAAAGATCAAGAAGGAGTAACATGGCAACATTAAAGGATGAAATAAACAGAAGGCGGACATTTGCGATAATATCGCATCCTGATGCAGGTAAGACAACTCTTACTGAAAAGCTGCTTTTATACGGAGGTGCCATAAATCTTGCGGGTTCCGTAAAGGGGAAAGCAACGGCAAGGCATGCGGTATCAGACTGGATGGAGATAGAGAAAGAAAGAGGTATTTCCGTTACCAGTTCCGTGCTGCAGTTCGAATATGACGGTTACTGCATAAACATACTTGATACGCCGGGGCACCAGGATTTCTCCGAGGATACTTACAGAACTCTTATGGCGGCTGATTCGGCAGTCATGGTAATTGATGCTTCAAAGGGTGTTGAGCCTCAGACAAGGAAGCTTTTTAAGGTCTGCGGAATGAGGGGGATCCCTATCTTTACATTTATCAATAAGCTGGACCGGGATGCCAGGGAGACTCTGGATCTTCTGGATGAGATTGAAAAGGAACTGGGAATAGAGACCGTTCCCATGAACTGGCCTATAGGATCCGGTAAGAATTTTAAGGGCATATATGAGCGTGAGGAACGTGATATCGTAACCTATTCCGATACCCAGAAGGGGACTAAGGAAGGCGAGGAGAGACATATACCCTGGGATGGAAATGACACCGGAGTAATAGCCGAGATAGGCGAGGCAGCTTATGAAAAGCTTAATGAGGACATAGAGCTGATCGATATGGCGGGAGCAGCCTTTGAACTGGAAAAAGTCAGGGAGGGAAAGCTTACCCCTGTATTCTTCGGATCGGCACTTACGAATTTCGGCGTGGAGATTTTCTTAAAGCATTTCCTTAAGATGACGACTACGCCGCTGCCCAGAAAGAGCGATGGGGAGCTTATCGATCCGGTTGAAAATGATTTCTCTGCTTTTGTATTCAAGATACAGGCGAATATGAACAAGGCCCACCGGGACCGTATCGCTTTTATGCGTATATGCTCCGGAAAATTCGAGGCGGACAGGGAAGTAAAGCATGTACAGGGAGGGCGGACCATGCGTCTTCTTCAGCCTCAGCAGTTGATGGCGGATGAGAGAAAGATACTTGATGAGGCCTATGGCGGAGACATAATCGGCGTATTCGATCCGGGAATCTTTTCAATAGGTGATACGGTATGCGCTCCGGGTATGGAAGTAAAATACGAGGGTATTCCTACCTTTGCTCCGGAACATTTTGCAAGGGTGAGACAGGTAGATACCATGAAGAGAAAACAGTTCGTAAAAGGTATCACCCAGATTGCCCAGGAAGGTGCCATACAGATATTCCAGGAGCTCCAGAGCGGTATGGAAGAGATCATTGTTGGTGTGGTAGGTGTGCTGCAGTTTGAGGTACTGAAATACAGGCTTGAGAATGAATACAATGTGGAGATCCGCATGGACCAGCTTCCATACGAGTATATCAGATGGATCGAGAATAAGGATGAGGTGGATGTTGCAAAGCTTACCGGTACATCCGACATGAAAAAGATCCAGGATCTTAAGGGAAATCCGCTGCTTATTTTTATTAATGAATGGAGCATAGGCATGACTCTTGACAGGAACGAAGGACTTAAGCTTACGGAATTCGGAAAATACTGGTGATAAAAAGCCTTTGCCGGCATGGAGATTATGTACAGATCGGGGAGTGATAACAATTTCATAAGATTAATGTCTGTACTGGTTGCGGGGGTGCTGTTTTTTGCGATAGTCTACGGCTGCGGACGTATAAACGCCGCAAAGAGCCTGTCCGAAGCGGGGAAGGGTGTAGCTTCATCCGGGGATTATAAAGCCCCGGAAATAGAAGAAACTACCGGCGAGTACACGGATATGGAGGCGTTGAAAGATGCCCGCATAGCACTGGGAATCACACCTGACACAATAAGCCAGAAGTGTAAGGAACAGGCCGGCAGGTATTATTATGATCATATGGATGCGAAGTATCATGAGCTTTATGCGGAGATACTTATGATACTGGAAAAGCATGCTTCCGAGGTTCTTATCGATGCATCGAATACGGAGGAAATAAAATATGCCTTTCTGTGCGTGTTCGGTGACCACCCCGAGATATACTGGATAGAGGGATATTCTTACGGCCACTACAGCGGCTTTCTTAAGGAGGTATTCGTTTTTTCCGGCAAATATACTTATACTGAGGCCGAGTGCGAACTGATGCAGCCAAAGATCGATGAGTATGCGGCGGCTGCGACCAGAGGACTTTCAGACTATACATCCCAGTATGAAAAGGTAAAGCACATATATGATTATGTGGTGAAAAATACGGAGTATGACAAAAATGCTAAGGATAACCAGAATATCCTTTCTGTATTTGTACATGGAAAGTCGGTCTGCCAGGGGTATGCCAAAGCTATACAGTACCTTCTGAATTCAAAAAAGGTACAGTGCTGCATGGTTACCGGACGTACATACGATGGTACGGGACATGCATGGAATCTCGTCAGCATAGATGGTGAGTATTATTATCTGGATGCTACCTGGGGGGAAGGCTCCGATATAAGGCCTGTGAATTATGATTTCCTGAATGTGTCTGATGCGGAGATGGCATCAACACATTTTCCGGATAATCCGGTGGAAATGCCTGCCTGCACGGCGACAGATGCAAATTATTATGTGAGGGAGGGACTGTATTATTCTGCATATAATGAGCAGAAACTTAAGACTGTGTTTAAACAGGCCCAAAAGAGCGGTGACGGCTATGTTGCAATTAAGCTGGATGATAAGGCAACATTTGACAATTTTTATGAAAGGCTTGTAAATCAGAGCGGTGTCTTTAATCTGCTTCCCGAGGGGGTGGGATCTGTGCAGTACACATCAAATGAGAGCCAGAATATACTGATATTTATTTTTCAGTGAGTCGGCAGAAATGATCAAATTAAGTATATCTTTTGAAATCCTAGAATAAAGGTCAACCCAGATGTATTGAAACATATAGAATCATTGGCAATTGTGATATAATGGGAAACTGTGTTCTGGTAAAAAGATAAAAACGCAAAGACACACTTTTATAGTCGGAGGAGATATGAAGAGAAAAGTATATTGTGATTATCTCAGGGTAATAGCAACATTGGCAGTAATTGTACTTCATGTGTCATCCACAAGCTGGCGCCGTACAGATGTTAATGGAATGGAATGGCAAGCGTTAAATTTATATGACAGTGTAGTGCGCTGGGCAGTGCCTGTTTTTGTGATGATAAGCGGTTCTCTGTTTTTAAACAGAGAAATATCAGTTAAAAAAATATATTGTAAGTATATTCTTAGGATAGTAATAGCTTTTTTTGTTTGGAGTGTATTCTATGCACTGACATCGCCTGAATATTATGCAGATGGCATTCTTAATGGAGTTATGATGCATAGCGATTTGATTGTTTCAGGACATTTTCATATGTGGTTTTTACTAATGCTTATCGGCATTTACATGTGTATTCCGTTTTACAAAAAAATTGTTAGTGAAAATTTTTTAATGAAGTATTTCCTGGTATTATCATTTGTTTTTACAATTTTGATACCATGGGGGATTAAGTTAATTTTTGATTACGCAGTTGGAACGCATGAGCAATTAACAAAACTGGTCGAAGTAGCTAACTCAAACGTAACTACTATGGGGATGTATACGGTGATGGGGTATTCTTTTTATTTTGTGTTGGGATATTATCTTGATAGTGTCGAACTAAGTAAGAAGCATCGTGTAATGATATATATTTTAGGAGCTATTGGATTTGTATTTACAATTGTTGTAAATTTGGATTTGGCGTTAAAAACGCAACAGCCGTGCGATAGATATTATAATTATTTCGATGTTAATATATTGCTTGAAGCAGTGTGTGTTCATACTTTGATCAAATACCAAAAGTATAAAAATGAAAAGATTAATTCTTTTATTTTAATTATTTCAGGCTTTTCTTTTGGGGGATATTTAATACATGCATTCTTTATAGAAAAATTTTCGTTGTATTTAGGTTTTAGTACCCTATCATTTAATACTTTAGCATCTGTTCCGGTAGTATCGGGGGTTGTAATTATTTGCGCAATGCTTGTATCGGCAGTATTAAATAATATTCCGATAATAAAAAAATATTGTGTATAAATCCGAAATGCAGTGGAGCAATTCGCTGTCACGGCAAAGAAGATTCTTGACGATATGTACAGGATCTGATATAGTTGCAATTGTTTTTGCAAGGGGGCAAACGGTGTGTTTTGCTCCTTTATTTTTGGTTTACAGATTATGGAGGAGAAAGCTATGAAAAAGAGGTTTTTTGCAGGAATGTGTGCAGTTATAGCAACACTTGGACTGGTTGCGTGCACATCAGAGACAGGTACAGAAACTGTTACAGAGACAACAGAGACAGAAACTACTGAAACAGAAACAGCAGAAACGGATACAGAGACAGAAGCGTCTTCAGTTATCGATCTTTCAGGCGTGAAGCTTAAGAGCGACGGTGTGCTTTCCGTAGGATGTGAAGTAGGATACCCTCCTTTTGAGGATTTCGCAGATGACGGAACAACACCTATCGGATACGACATTGATATCATCACAGCTGTTGCGGACAAGCTTGGACTTGAAGTAAATATCATCAATACAGCATGGGACGGCATATTCGCAGGTATAGATGTTAATTATGATGTTGTGTGCTCTGCCGTTACCATCACGCCTGAGCGTCAGGAGACAATGATCTTCTCGACACCTTATATCAACAATTATCAGTCAGTAGTGCTTCTTGCAGATGATGACAAGACCATCAGCTCTTTCAATGACCTTGACGGCATGAGCATTGCTGTTCAGAAAGAAACCACATCAGACATACTTATGAGCGATTATAAATCAACCGGAACCATCGACGTTCAGATCGTTGCCAACGAGAAAGTTACAAGTTGCTTTACACAGCTTCAGAACGGCGAGGTTGACGCTGTGGTGGTTGACAGCACTGTAGCAGACGGATATATCAACAGCTCCGATGATTTTGTGATCGCATATAAGGATACAGCTGAGGCTGAGCAGTTCGGTATAGCAATGGGCAAAGAGAATACCGCACTTCAGGCAGCCATCAACCAGGCTCTTGCAGAGCTTGAGGAAGAAGGCTACATCCAGGAAACATATGATTACTGGTTCGGAGCTGCAGCAGAGTAAGAAAAGTGTTGATCGGAGTGAGATCCTAGCCAATGAAAACAGGGTTTTTTAAACAATATTCCAGGCAGCTTATAGCTGCGGCAGTGATACTGGTCATATGCATAGTGCTGGCAATACTGAAGCCTGCAAAAGAAGAGCTTATGTCCCATACATCTCCTGAAATGCAGAAGATGATAGAGGCGGATGCGTCAAGCAGCAGGAAACGTGTCACGGTCACATACAACGACCTGTTCATCATCAATTATGCGTCCCTTTCCACATCCGGGGCCAAGGTGATGAGTGAGAAATATGTGGGCTTCGTCGGCAGGGTGTATCCCGCCGACGAGGGAGTGATGAAGGTCACCGGTCAGATGGTGAATTATACTTACCGTATGCTTGGCTGCAGGGAAAACCTGATGCATGGTGCAAAGCTCACGATACTGCTTACGACGCTTACCGTTATATTCGGCGTGGTGCTGGGAACATTACTTGCCCTGGCAAAGATAAGCAAGAAGAAGCTTCTGTCAGGGGCAGCAGGTGTGTATATCTTCTTTTTCAGGGGAACCCCGCTTCTGATACAGCTTTTTGTGGTATATTTTACGGTTCCCGGAGTGTTCGGTTTTGCATGGCGTGATCTTTTCAGTGCGTCCGATACCGAGGCTGTGTACAAAGGTGCTTTCCTTGCCGCGCTTATAGCTTTTGGCCTGAATTCAGGCGCGTACTGTGCGGAAATAGTCAGGAGCGCCATACAGTCCATAGACAAGGGACAGTTTGAAGCGGCAAAGGCACTGGGCATGAATTATTTCCAGACCATGACCAGGATAATCATTCCTCAGTCTGTAAGGCGTATGATCCCAAATGTGAGCAATGAGTTTATTATGGTACTTAAGGATGCGTCGCTGGTATTTGCCATATCGCTTATGGATATCACCACGGTATCAAAAAATATCATGACATCGGAGGGGTCGTATCTGGTTTTCATTCCGGCACTTGTAATTTACCTTGTGATAACCGCATTTTTCGGGTTTATCTTTGATAAGATCGAGAAGAAATTCTCGGTGTATGAGTAAGGGGGCAGTTACCATGAGTGATAATTACGAATACATACTTAAAACAGAACATGTAAGCAAAAGATTCGGTACGCTGGAGGTCTTAAAGGACATAAACCTTGAAGTGAAAAAGGGCGAGGTTATCTGTATAATAGGTCCAAGCGGAGCCGGCAAATCCACTTTCCTGCGTTCGCTTAACCAGCTGGAAAAGATAACCAGCGGGAAGATCTTCATAAAGGATGAGCTTTTTCTGCATCGTGAAAATGACCATACCGTGGAGAGACTTCCAAGAGAGAAGCAGCAGGAGCTCCTGCTGGAAATGGGAATGGTATTCCAGCGGTTCAACCTTTTTCCGCATAAGACGGTTCTGCAGAATGTCTGTGAGGCTCCGGTCATTGTAAGAAAAGAAAAAAAGGATGAAGTGGAAAAAAGGGCCAGGGATCTTCTGTCAAAGGTAGGACTTTCCGAGAAGGCAGATGAATATCCAAGCCGTCTGTCCGGCGGGCAGCAGCAGAGGGTTGCCATTGCAAGGGCACTGGCCATGAATCCGGAGATCATGCTTTTTGATGAACCTACATCTGCACTTGACCCGGAGTTAGTCGGCGATGTGCTTCAGGTAATGAAGGAGTTAGCTCAGACCGGAATGACCATGTTGTGCGTTACACATGAGATGGGCTTCGCCAGAGAAGTGGCAGACAGGGTGCTTTTTATGGCTGACGGCATTATTGCCGAGCAGGGAACTCCTGAACAGATATTTACCAATCCGCAGGCGGAGAGGACTAAGAACTTCCTGAATGCGATACTGGAAGCGTAAGGACTAAAGAATAATATGACTAAGAACCTTAAATATTCCCTCATGTTGCTGCTTACCGCAGCAATATGGGGTTTTGCTTTTGTAGCACAGACCACCGGCGGTGATGCTGTCGGTCCCTTTAGTTTTAATGCGATAAGGAATCTGATCGGTGCCGCAGTACTGGTACCGGTGATAGCGCTGCTTGACCGTCTCGGCTATGGGAAAAAGCCGGAAAGTAGGGCTGAAAAAAAGAAACTGTTTATATCAGGGAGTCTTATCGGCATAGTGCTGTTTCTCGCAACGAATCTCCAGCAGTTAGGCATCACATACGGAAGGAGTGCAGGCAAGGCGGGATTTCTGACAGCCTGCTATCTGATTCTTGTTCCCGTGATCGGCTTATTTCTCGGGAAAAAATGCGGAGCACATATATGGGCTGCTGTGGCAATGACTATGGGGGGCATATATCTGTTGAGCGTAACTGATGTATCGGGTATTTCATGGCCGGATATACTCCTGCTTCTCAGTGCTCTTTCCTTTGCGGTACAGATAATACTTATCGATAAGTTCGTGGCTGATGTTGACGGCGTTCGTATGGCGGCTATACAGTTCCTGGTGTGCGGTCTTCTTACCGCTGTCCCGATGCTTATATTTGAGTGCGGCAAGGGGTGGACTGCGGCATTTGCTGGATTTGATGCCTGGGGCTCGATACTCTATGCCGGTCTTTTCTCTTGTGGAATAGCCTATACGCTCCAGATTGTCGGGCAGAAAAATGTACATCCCACACTTGCATCGCTTTTAATGAGTTTTGAGTCTGTGTTCTGCGTCCTGGGAGGATGGCTGCTGCTTGGAGAGCGGCTTACATTGCGTCAGATAACAGGCTGTGTGATTGTTTTTGCTGCTATATTGCTGGCTCAGTTCGGAGAAATCTTTTTTGCCGGCCGTATCAAGTTGAAAAAGATGTGAATATTTGGTATAATCCGTAAATGTTTGATGATGGATTCGCACCAGGGAGGTTTTTATGGATGCAAATAATATAAAGCTGGGCGTGGATACAAAGTGTTCCGGCACAGTGGCAGTTGCCAATGATGTCGTTGCGATAATTGCTTCATTAGCTGCGGCTGAAGTTGAGGGGGTTTCCTCAATGTTCGGCAATATAACTAATGAGCTTATGAGCATGGTGGGAATGAAGAATCTTACCAAGGGTGTGAGAGTCAGTGTGCTGAACCACACAGTTACAGTTGATCTTTATATCGTTCTGGATTACGGGTATCCGATTCCCGATACATGCAGGAAGGTTCAGGAAAAAGTTAAGAGTGCTATTGAGACTATGACGGGGCTTGATGTGGCTGATGTTAATATCAGGATAGCTTCCGTTGAGTTCCCTCAGTCTTCAAGACCTGCAAATACATCAAAGAAAAGAAAAAGGAAAAAATGAGCAGACATGCGATAAGGAAGCGGCTTTTTATGCTGCTTTTCCGTTCGGAATTTCATAGTGCGGAAGATATGCCTGAGCAGGAAGAGCTTTTTTTCCGGCAGGAAGATATCGAAGATAAGGACAAGGCACCTGATATTTGGGACGAAGAGCCGGAAGAGGAGGTTTCAGATCTCTTAGGCGAGGAGGACAGGAAGGAAGTGTCCGAAAAGTTCCATTCTATTATGGCGCTTGTTCCGGAGCTTGACAGACAGCTCAATGAAAAGATGACCGGATGGAATACAGAGCGTATAGGCAAGGTTGAGCTTACGATACTTAGGTTAGCTTTATACGAGATAAAGGAAGATGATAATGTATCCAGTGCGATTGCCATAAATGAAGCAGTGGAGCTTGCTAAGAGGTATGGGCAGGAGAAATCACCGGAATTCATAAATGGTGTGCTGGCAAAATTTGCATAGGCTGCCCCGGTACTGTGTTTTCCATGAAGGGTGCTAATTTCCTAAAGTGAGGCAGACAGGTATGCCTGTTAATAAGTATACAGTTACCCAGGTAACAAATTATATTTTAAGAATGTTCAGAAGCGATCCGTTTCTCGGATCGGTGGCTGTAAGCGGTGAGGTCAGCAACCTCACCTATCATAGTTCAGGTCACATATATTTCAGTCTTAAAGATGAGAACTCCGTTATACCGGCCGCAATGTTCAGGAACAAGGCCTTAGGTCTAAAATTCAGACTGAAAGAAGGCATGAAGGTGGTGGCATATGGAAAGATAGATGTTTATGCGCCATCCGGCAGGTATCAGCTTATTGCAGAAAAAATAGAGGACGCTGGAGCCGGGGATCTTGCGGAACAGTTTGAAAAGCTCAAAAAAGAACTTGCGGAACGCGGGCTGTTTGCACCTGAATATAAGCAGCCAATCCCAAAATATGTAAAGACACTTGGTGTTGTGACTGCCCCCACCGGAGCTGCTGTAAGGGACATAATAAATGTTTCCAAAAGACGTTATCTGGGAATACAGATAGTTTTATATCCTGCTCTTGTACAGGGCGAGCAGGCGGCGGACAGTATTGTAAAAGGCATAAAGGCACTGGAGAAATACGGCGTGGACCTGATGATCGTTGGAAGGGGCGGAGGCTCCATGGAAGACCTGTGGGCGTTCAATGAAGAAAAAGTGGCACAGGCGATTTTTGACTGTTCCGTTCCGATCATATCCGCTGTTGGACACGAGACAGACACTACCATAGCGGATTATGTGGCAGACTTAAGGGCTCCGACACCTTCAGCTGCTGCGGAGATTGCAGTATTTGACTATCATGCACTTATGCGTCAGCGTGGAGATTTGCTGGACAGGCTGGATTCTATGATAGGCATGCGCATAAAGTCCGAAAAAAGGAACTCTGAGCATCTGGAAGCAAGGATCATACAGCAGATGTTCGGGGTACTCAGGGATAAAAAACATAAATACGAAGAGCTCTCTTTCAAAAATGACAGCCAGGCCCCTGAGAATAAGCTTAAGGTTTTCAGGGAGAAGGCGGAGAGGTACAGGAAAGAGCTGGATCGCAGCATCGATGCCCTTCTTTCGGAAAGAAAATCTGAATATGCGGGAATGAGGGAAGATGCTGATTCACTGATGACAGACAGGCTTAAGGAGACGAGACTTAGATATGAAAGATTTCCCGACCGTGCTGATGCTGTGATCACTCAGAGGATTCAGACAGCCAGACACCGTTTTGATGTCACCAGGGAGAGATTAAGAGCAGTTTCGCCGTTGGAAAAGATAAGCCGGGGATACGGATACCTGACTGACGGGGGTGACAAGCCGGTAAAGAGCATAGAGGATGTTGAGACCGGACAGAAGCTTATAATACGTGTCAGTGACGGTGAGATAAGTACAGAAGTGAAGGGTACAAGGAGGATGACAGTTTAGAATATGCATCGTGATTGTTCCGGCGCAATTGCGAG
>DGSK01000063.1:26688-67659 GCA_002393955.1 Lachnospiraceae bacterium UBA4364
TTCAGTTAGTGGGAAGTTTTAGTATATAAGTTCCCGACAGATTACGGATAAGGGTGAAGTCAGTATACATTTTCGGAGGAAGAGATATGTCAGAAGAAAAGAACACGGAAAAAACTACGGAAAAAATAACTTTGGAAGAGAACTTTGCTGCAGTTGAGGAAAGCTTAAAGAAAATGGAGCAGTCAGACCTCCCCTTGGAAGAGGCTTTCAAGCTGTATGAGGATAGTGTGAAGAGGCTGAAAGCCTGTGCAGATGAGATTGATGATGTGGAGAAGAAAGTCAAGGCTCTAATGGCAGACGGAAGTACTTCTGATTTTGAATAGGATTTGACGGAGTGATCATGGATTTTGAAGCTGAACTTAAGAAAAGAACTGACCGTGCAGAAAGTATCATAAAAAAATACCTGCCGGAAATTACGGGCCCTCAGGCTACTGTCATAGAGGCTATGGACTACAGTGTGGGAGCAGGGGGGAAACGGCTGCGTCCCGTGATCATGATGGCGGCGTACGAAATGTGCGGTGGAAAAGGAGAGCTGGCAGAGCCTTTCTGTGCAGCCATAGAAATGATTCATAACTATTCTCTGGTGCATGATGACCTGCCGGAAATGGATAATGACATGATACGCCGAGGGCTTCCCTCAACCCATGCTAAATACGGTGCCGGAATGGCGGTGCTTGCAGGCGACGGACTTTTAAACAGTGCTTTTGAGACAGCACTTAAGAGTACTGCTTTTGCCTCTTCAGCGGAGGATAATGCGAATATCCTAAAAGCCCTTGCCGTGCTTGCTGACAGGGCGGGAATCTATGGGATGATAGGCGGACAGGCAGTCGATGTGGAAGCAGAGGAAAAAGACCTGGAACTGTCAGAAGCCGACATACTGTTCGTGTATGAGAATAAGACGTCGGCCCTGCTTCAGGCATCAATGGTATGCGGCGCATTGCTGGCAGGTGCTGATGGGCAGACAGCGGATACATTTTCTGAAGCGGCAAGATGTCTTGGAGTTGCTTTCCAAATACAGGACGACATACTGGACGTAACCGGCACTACCGAGGAAATCGGCAAGCCTGCCGGCAGCGATGAAAGAAATGGCAAGAAGACATATCTTGCATACCTGGGGATGGAAGGGGCTGAAAAGGAACAGAGAAGACTGTCGGCACAGGCTCATGACCTGGTGGCAGGGATTACTGTGGCAGACAGCGAGGACGCTGCACAGGCCGGGGCATTTCTGACCGCACTTATTGATTCCCTTGTGGATAGAAGGAAATGACCAACTAAGATTTTCCACGCTGTGCAGCCTTGTTTGAAGGTGTTTAAGTGGGTCGTGCAAACGGAAAAAATAATTTATAAAACAGGAAAATATAATGCCGATTTTAGACAGGATAAAAAAAGAAAATGATATCAAGAAGATCTCTCCGGAGGATTATGAAAACCTTGCGGCAGAGATAAGAGCATTTCTTATAGAACATATCAGTAATACCGGCGGACATCTGGCTTCCAATCTGGGGACGGTTGAGCTTACCATGGCACTTCATCTGTCTGTTGACCTGCCTCAGGACAAGATCGTGTGGGACGTGGGTCACCAGTCCTATACCCATAAGCTTCTGACGGGCAGACGTGACGGCTTTGATACTCTGAGAAAATACGGCGGCATGAGCGGGTTCCCCAAGCGCAGGGAAAGCGAGTGTGATGCTTTTAATACAGGACATTCGTCTACCTCTATTTCTGCAGGACTTGGCCTGGTGGCGGCCAGGGAACTGAATGGTGACGACTATACAGTGATCTCCGTTATCGGTGACGGCTCCATGACCGGAGGAATGGCTTACGAAGGACTAAACAATGCCTCTAATGAGCGCCTTAAGAAGAATTTTATAATCATATTGAATGATAATAATATGTCCATAGCAGAGAATGTGGGGGGGATGTCCAACTATCTGACAAAAATAAGGACAAGCTCCAACTACCTTGATCTCAAAGACAACGTGTACTACAAGCTCATGGATGCAAAAAGATACGGTACCGTGAGGTCTATCCGTACAGCAAAGAGCACTCTTAAGAATCTCTTTGTTAAGAACATGCTTTTTGAAGATATGGGCATCACTTATTTGGGACCTGTAGACGGACATGACGTGGAGGCAATGGTCCGCCTGATAGAAGTGGCCAAAAAAGTCAGGGGAGCCGTTATCGTCCATGTGATCACGGAGAAGGGAAAAGGATACCTGCCGGCAGAAAAGCACCCTTCGAGATTCCATGGAGCGGAGCCTTTTGATATCGAGACGGGAATCCCCAAAAAGGTTAAGGATAAGCCGGGCTATACGGATGTTTTTTCTACGGTAATGTGCAGGCTTGGACAGAAGCGGGAGGACATTGTAGCTATTACTGCGGCCATGCCTGACGGTACGGGACTTAAGCGGTTTCATAATATGTATCCGGAAAGGTTCTTTGATGTGGGGATAGCCGAAGAGCATGCAGTGACTTTTGCGGCGGCACTTTCCACCGGCGGCAGAAAGCCTGTAGTTGCCATCTATTCGTCTTTCCTGCAGAGGGCATACGACCAGATCCTTCATGATGTATGCATACAGGACCTGCCGGTTACTTTTGCGATTGACAGGGCCGGTCTGGTGGGAAGCGATGGCGAGACTCATCATGGAGCATTTGATCTGTCGTATCTTTCTACCATTCCGAATATGACGGTCATGGCTCCGAAGAATAAATGGGAGCTTTCCGATATGCTTTGTTTTTCACTGGATTACGGACATCCCATAGCATTCCGTTATCCCAGGGGAGAGGCCTATGACGGGCTTAAGGAATTCAGGGCACCGATAGAAAAGGGCAGATGCGAGGTCATATACGAGGAAGAGGAGATATGTCTTCTGGCTGTGGGATCCATGGTGAAGACCGCTGTTGAAGTAAGGAATAAGCTTTTGGAAAGCGGTCATAAAGCAAGTCTTGTCAATGTGAGGTTTGTAAAGCCTATCGATCCGGAGCTTGTGACGATCGCTAATAAAGGTCATAAGCTGATCGTCACGCTTGAGGAAAATGCACTCTGCGGAGGCTTCGGGGAGCGCTTCGGTTATCTGTATGACCGTAATACGGAGACTGCAGAGAGAAAGCCCATGATCAATATCGCACTGCCGGATTCATATGTGCCGCATGGTGATGTGGTTTCATTACAGAGGGAATGCGGGATAGATGCGGATTCCATTTGTGAGAGGATACTGGAGGCTCTGTGACTGAAGACAGATTTTTCCCGGACCGTCAGCTGAGTCGGCGGTGTGAGAAGATCATAGTATGTGATATGCGGATAGGGCAGTTTTATGAAAGAAAGGCTTGATGTTCTTCTTGTTAAAAACGGGCTTGCGCCCTCAAGGGAAAAGGCAAAGATAATGATCATGGAAGGTAATGTCTTCGTAGCCGGACAGCGTGAGGACAAGGCCGGAAGTACATTCCCTGAGGATGTTCAGATAGAGGTAAGGGGCAGCAGTTTAAAGTATGTAAGCCGCGGGGGGCTTAAGCTGGAAAAGGCGCTTGCTTCATTTCCGATTGATCTGGATGGCTGTATCTGTATGGATATAGGTGCGTCAACCGGCGGCTTTACCGACTGCATGCTTCAGAACGGTGCGGTAAAGGTATATGCCATAGATGTGGGATATGGGCAGCTTGCATGGAAGCTTCGTTCGGATGAGCGTGTGGTCTGTATGGAAAAGACCAACTTCCGTTATGTTACGGATGAGCAGATAAAGGAGTCGGTGGATTTTGCGTCCGTGGATGTTTCTTTTATATCACTTTCAAAGATCCTTCCCGTGGCTTATCCGCTTCTTAAGGAAAAAGGTGAGATGGCATGTCTTATTAAGCCTCAGTTCGAGGCCGGCCGTGAGAAGGTGGGGAAAAAAGGTGTTGTACGGGATCCAAAGGTCCATGAGGAAGTCATACAGAATGTTTTCGGTTTTGCGTCTGATGCAGGATTTGCCATATGCGGACTGGAGTATTCGCCGGTGAGAGGACCGGAGGGGAATATAGAGTACCTGATGTACCTTAGAAAGAATGCGGATGAGGATGGTGGCTTTGACAAGGATATGATTAGCGCTATAGTCAGCAGGGCACATGAGAGCTTATAAGAATTCAGTGACAAATGATGCGTTCTTTGTCCGTCTGTATGCCGCAAGACCACGTGGTTCAAACCGCTTTTAGCGGTTTTAACACTCGCTACCTTCGTTTTGCTGCGTCCTATTCGGACGGTGCTTGGGTGACGTACCAGATATGAGGTGAACTGTGAAGAATATTTGTATACTGTCCAACAGCATAAAGGATGAGAATCTTGAACTGGGGAAAAAGATCAGGAAAGATATTGTAAGGCTTGCTAAAGAAGCCGGCATAGAGGGGATCAATACACCCTTGCTGGATCTTTGTGATGATGAAGATATTGATACAAAGGGGATAGAGGCTATCATTGTTATCGGTGGTGACGGGTCGGTTCTGTCGGCTGCAAAGCGTACCATAGGAAGCGGTGTGCCCCTTATCGGCTTCAATCTGGGAGCAGTAGGGTTTCTTGCGGAAGTTGAGCCTTCTGACAGTGAGAAGGCGCTGAAAAGGCTCCTCACGGATGATATAAAGATAGAAGAGCGCATGATGCTCCGGGGCTCAGTATACAGGAACGGAGAAGTAGTGGAAACCGGACATGCGCTTAATGATGTTGTGATAGCCAGACGTGGGGACATGATGTTATCCGGATACAGCATAAGCGTAAACGGATCGTACCTGAGTGACTTCCGGGCTGACGGGATCATAATCAGTACCCCTACCGGATCTACTGCATATAATCTTTCTGCCGGCGGCGCCATAGTAAAGCCTGATGCAAGGCTTATACAGATGACGCCTGTGGCTGCACATCTTTTAAATAACAGAAGTGTTATCTTTTCCGGAGATGACGTGGTAGCTGTTTCCATACTTCCGTCTACAGGGCGTCATCCGGTGGCAACCGGTGTCAGCTTTGACGGCAATCAGCATGCGGCCCTTCAGGAAGGGGATGTGGTCAAAGTGACAAGTTCCGGGCAGGTAACGCGTATCATTCGTCTTTCTGACGACGGATTTCTGCAGATTCTCCAAAAGAAGATGGTTTGACGGAGGAAAAATAAATGCTTGAAAGCTTAACGGTAAAGAATTTTGCCCTGATAAAGGAAGCTGATGTGGAGTTTACCAAGGGGCTTAATATACTTACGGGTGAAACCGGTGCGGGTAAATCCGTGGTGATCGGATCCATCGCTCTCACACTTGGGGAAAAGGCTGTGAGCGATATCATACGAGAAGGGGCGGAATATGCTTTTTCCGAGCTGGTTTTTCATGTGGATGATGAAAATCTTGTCTCGGCCATAAAGGCTCTGGATATGCCGATAGAAGAGGACGGAACCATAATATTAAGCCGGAAGATACAACCCGGAAGGTCTGTTATAAAGGTCTGCGGTGAGACGGTTACTTTAAAGCAGATGCGGGAGCTTTCGTCTCTGCTTATAGATATACATGGCCAGCATGAGCACCAGTCACTGCTTAGGGAGAGCAGGCAGAAAGCGCTTCTGGATATTTACTGCGGTGCGGATATGGAGAAGCTTCTTTCGGAGATAAAAAAGGCATATGCGGATTATAACGGCATATGCGGAAGGATAGAGGAACTGTCAGTTGATGATGCGTCAAGACAGAGGGAATTGAGTCTTGCGGAATATGAGATAAATGAGATAGAAGCTGCAAATATAATTCCTGGCGAAGAGGTGGAACTGGAAAAGAGATACAGGAAAATGAAGAATTCCGGGGCTGTATTCGAAATCCTCGGAAGAGTAAGGGAGGCTCTTGCACCTGACGGAGAGGGGGCAGTGGAATATGCCGGAAGGGCAGTGCGGGATATGAATGCCGCTCTTGCACTTGACGAGGGGCTTTCAGGTATCGCCGGAGAGCTTGCAGACTGTGAGGATATGCTGCGGACAGCAGCAAGGGAACTGGACGACTATATGGAGGATTCGGAGTTTGACGAGGCTCTTTTCAAGGAGACTGAGGAGAGGATGGATGTCTTGAACCATCTGATGTCCAAGTACGGCGGCTCCACCGAAAAGATAGCCGGATACCTTGAGAAAAGACGGGCAGAGTACGAGGAATACAGGAATCTGGATGCGGTACTGGAAAAGCTTTCAAAGCAGAAGGATGAGGCAGAACAGAAACTTAAAAAACTGTGCGGAAAGGCTCATGATCTGCGCACAAAACAGGGAAAAATGCTGGAAAAAGAGATCACATCAGCTCTTACGGATCTTAATTTCCTGAAGGTTTCATTCACTATAGAGGTTACGGAAAGGGAGAACTATGGCAGTGACGGAAATGACGATGTCAGGTTCATGATATCCCTTAATCCAGGTGAGAAGAAAAGACCTTTATCCGAGGTAGCCAGCGGCGGTGAGCTGTCCCGTATCATGCTTGCGCTTAAAGCCGTTCTGGCGGACAAGGACGAGATAGGGACACTTATTTTTGACGAGATCGATACCGGCATATCCGGCAAGACCGCATGGATGGTATCGGAAAAGATGGCAGCCATTGCTAAATCACACCAGACCATATGCATTACACACCTGCCTCAGATAGCGGCCATGGCGGATACACATTTCTGCATTGAAAAGTCTGAAGTGGATGGCAGGACCGAGACTAATATAGGCAGGCTTGATGAGGAACAGTCCCTTAATGAACTTGCAAGGCTTCTGGGCGGCGGCAGCATAACGGAGACTGCGATCGCAAATGCGCAGGAACTTAAGGCAGAAGCCGTCAGAGTGAAAGCAGGCTGATGCGACAGTTGACATTTTATAAAAGAATGTATAAGCCGATTTATGCACAATGAAAAATGCGATTGGCGGCATAGTTGGCACTTTAATAAAAATGCAGGATATTATATAATTAAACATGGATTGTACCGGTAGTGGGGGCCGGTATGACATCGATGAATGTACTATCCGGTACACTCGTGACATCAAGTGTTTCTTACCGGACCGGATGGTAACGGATTGTTTTCATAACACATGGAGGGTTACGGTAAAATGAAAAACATCTTATTTATCGCATCAGAAGGCGTTCCTTTTATCAAGACAGGAGGGCTGGCTGATGTAGTTGGTTCCTTGCCGAAGTGCGTTGACAAGCGCTATTTTGATGTAAGGGTGATAATGCCTAAGTATACCTGCATGAAGCAGGAAATGAAGGACCTGATGAAGTACAAGACACACTTCTATATGGACTTTCACTGGAACAATGAGTACGTAGGCATTCTTGAGGCTGAATATGACGGCGTAAAGTACTATTTCATCGATAACGAGATGATGTTTGGCGGCTTTAAGCCTTACAGCGGAAATGTCTACGATGATATCGTAAAATTCTCATTCTTTTCAAAGGCGGCTCTTTCCGCAATCCCGCTTTTAGATTTTGAACCGGATCTTATCCACTGTCATGACTGGCAGACAGGACTTGTTCCCGTATATCTTAAGGAGCGTTTTTCGGACAATCCCATGTTCTCAAGGATGAAGTCTGTAATGACCATACATAACCTTAAGTTCCAGGGCAAGTGGGATGTCAAGGATGTGCGTGATATCACCGGCATACCGGCAAGCTTCTTTACCCCGGATAAGCTGGAGGCATATAAGGATGCTAATCTTTTAAAGGGCGGTCTGGTATATGCTGATGCGATAACCACCGTAAGTGACACCTATGCGGAGGAGATAAAGACGCCTTTCTATGGTGAAGGACTGGACGGCCTGCTCAGAGCACGGTCCGGAAGCCTCAGGGGTATCGTTAACGGTATAGACTATGAGGAGTATGATCCTTCCAAGGACAAATACATCGAGTTTAAGTATGATGCAAAGAATTTCCGCAAGGAGAAGATCAAGAATAAGCGTGCGCTTCAGAAACAGTTAGGGCTGGATCAGGATGACAAGGTCATGATGATAGGTATCGTATCGAGGCTTACGGATCAGAAAGGTTTTGACCTTATCGCTTATATAATGGATGAGCTCTGCCAGGATGCGGTGCAGATCGTTGTGCTGGGAACAGGTGAGGAGCGCTACGAGAATATGTTCCGCCACTTTGACTGGAAGTACGGCAACAAGGTCTCTGCGAATATCTATTATTCCGAGGAGCTTTCCCACAGGATATATGCAGCATGCGATGCTTTCCTTATGCCCAGTCTTTTCGAGCCCTGCGGGCTTTCACAGCTTATGGCTCTCAGGTATGGTACAGTGCCTATCGTAAGGGAGACAGGGGGACTCAAGGATACGGTGCAGCCTTATAATGAATTTGACAGTACCGGTACAGGGTTCTCATTCATGAATTACAATGCACATGAGATGTTAGCCTCCATCAGGTATGCTGAACGCATATATTATGACAAGAGACGTGAATGGAACAAGATGATAGACAGGGCCATGGCGGCTGATTTCTCCTGGCATGTATCAGCACAGAAATACCAGGAGATGTATGACTGGCTGATAGGTGATAAAGCATGACAAGTGATCAGTAAGGCTATAAGCGTTAGCTGCACAGGCCTTGCGAAAATGTATAAATAATATGCAATGAATAATGAAAATATGAGCCGGAAATCCGTATGGTTTCCGGCTCATTGTTCATAATACTAGGATTGTTAATATGGCTCTGAAGCACCTGAGGTAATTTACTGTGTGCAGTCTGGGTTAAAATGAATAATAACAGGTTGACATTAATATGGCTTATGATGGAATAACGGTAGCGGCTGTTACCGATGAACTGAATAAAAAGCTTTCCGGCGGCAGGGTGTACAGGATAGCCCAGCCTGAGAGTGATGCGATAGTGCTGACAGTAAGGGCACAGAATGGGCAGTACAGACTGCTGCTTTCTGCCGATGCGTCACTTCCGCTGGTTTATCTTACGGATGAGAACAGGAAAAATCCCTTGAATGCACCGGGGTTCTGTATGCTGCTCAGAAAGTATATACAGAATGCAAAGATATTGTCGGTAACCCAGCCGGGGCTTGAACGAGTGATCCGTATTGAGATGGAGCACATGGATGAAATGGGGGATATGCGTAAGCTCTTCCTGATCACTGAGATCATGGGTAAGCACAGCAATATCATACTTACGGATGATAAGGATGAGATAATCGATAGCATCAAGCGTATATCCAATCTGGTGAGCTCTGTAAGGGAGGTCCTGCCCGGCAGGAAGTATTTCATACCGGAGACCAGGGGACGGATCGATCCCCTGAGCATAAAGGACGGCAGATATCTGGATCTGCCGGAAATGGCAAATATGTCTGTACACAGGGCGTTAGCAACATACATAGGGATTTCCAATACTGCGGCGTCAGAGTTCATCAGAGTGGCAGGGGTGGACGGTGACAGGATCGTTTCAGAGCTTGATGTAAACGAAAGGGAAAGTGTCGAAAAGGTTTTTTCATCAGTAATTGAAAAGATACGTATAGGCGGCTTTTCACCCGTGGTCTATTATCATGACGGTGTCCCCGCTGAATATGCTGCCATCGATACGGGGATGTATCCCGAGAAGAAGACAGGCTACGGTATGTCAGGGACTCTGGAGCTTTTCTACAGGGAAAAGGAGCTCCATGTCCGCATAAGGCAGCGCAGCGCAGAGCTCAGACGCGCAGTGCAGAATGCCACCGAGAGAGTGTCTAAGAAGCTGGGCCTGCAGGAAAAGCAGTGCCGCGATACGGAGAAGAGGGAGAAAAACAGGCTTTACGGGGAGCTGATAAGAGCCTATGCCTGGCAGATAGAAGAAGGCGCAGATAAGTGCGTGCTGCAGGACTACAATACCGGCGAGGATGTATGCATAAGCCTTGATCCCACACTGTCTCCACAGGATAATGCCAATAAATATTTTGATAAATATAAGAAACAGAAAAGAACATATGAGGCATTGTCCGTATATATAAAGCAGTCAATGAAGGCTCTTGAGCACCTAGAGAGCATACAGGTGGCACTGGATATGGCGCAGAATGAGGATGACCTTAAGGAAATCAGGCAGGAGCTGTATGATGCAGGCTATATCAGTGGGGAAAAGGGCATGTCCGGCAAAAAGGGTAAGGGCTCAAACGGCAAAGGCAAAGGAAAAAATGCCGGGACAAAGGCAAAGGGGCTCTGTTCAGCGCCGCTCCACTATGTGACTGAAGACGGATACCATATATATGTGGGCAAGAATAACCATCAGAATGAGTATATAACCTTTGAGCTGGCAAACGGCGGCGATATGTGGTTCCATGCAAAGAAGATCCCGGGATCCCATGTGATCGTAAAGACAGACAGTGCAGAGCTTCCGGACAGCGTTTATGAAACGGCGGCTGCTGTTGCCGCTTATTATTCCAAGGCAGGCGGTCAGGGCAAAGTGGATGTGGACTATACCGTCAGGAAGAATCTGAAAAAAACTCCCGGCGGAGCTCCGGGATTTGTAATATATCATACTAATTATTCCATGACGGTGAAGCCGTCGCTGGAAGGTGTAAAGCCGGCTGAGGACTGACGGATCGATCATAAAGCGGGGATTTATGGGAGAGGACAGGCACAGGGGAAAAATCGTAAAACCGGAAACCGGTTCAGTATCGGCAGATGCTAAGGAAGGTGCATATGCCGGTGTTGACATGCGTGAAATCTATGAAAAAAAGCCTGTGTTATATAAGATGATAAAGAGGCTTTTTGATATTTTCGGGTCTGTAGCGGCAATGGTCATCCTGTCACCGGTATTTATAGTGACTTCAATAGCTGTTAAAGCCTGCGACGGAGGTCCCGCCTTTTACAGTGGTATGCGATATGGAAAAGATATGAAGATCTTTCCAATGCATAAATTCAGGTCAATGTGTGTCGACGCTGAGAGCAAGACGGAGAAATATTTAAGGGCCGGTGATATAAACGGCCTGGCGTTTAAGATAAAGAATGATCCGCGGGTAACAACTGTTGGTCGGTTCATCCGCAGGACCAGCATAGATGAGCTGCCACAGCTATGGAATGTATTTAAAGGAGAGATGAGCCTGGTAGGTCCCAGGCCAATACAGGTTACAGATAAGGAAATCAATGAATACGAAAAACAGCGCTGGATCGTAAAGCCCGGTATTACCTGTTTCTGGCAGGTCAGCAGGAGAGAATTCGTTCCATGGGATGAATGGGTGGATATGGATCTCAGGTATATCCGGGAAATGAGTATTCTCACTGATATCAGGCTTATGTTTGAAACTGTCGGAGCACTGAAATACAAGGCAGGGCACAGATAAGCATTTTCTGCCGTCAAAGTGCAATAACTATATCAGATTATTATAAATGGTACAGGATATGTATGGAAAAAACAGCTGCTGTAATTCTGACATACAACAGAAAAAAGCTTTTATGCCGCTGTATTGATGCGGTTACGGAGCAGAAAGATGTCTGTTTTGATATAATGGTAGCAGACGGAGGCAGTACGGACGGTACAGAGGCTTTATTCGGAGCGGAAGGAAAGTATCCGGAGGTCATATATTATGACCTTGGTGCCAATATGGGCAGTGCGGGCTTTTATTATGCCATAAGAAAGGCTGTCACGCTGGGGTATGAAAACCTCTGGCTTATGGATGATGATGTGATCCCGGATGAGACAGCGCTTAAACAGCTGTTAAGAGCTGACAGATATCTTGGAGGACGATGGGGTTTTTTAGTGAGCCTGGCCTGCTGGAAGGACGGCTCATTATGCAAGGCCAATATCCCCAAAAATGCACCATTAAGATTTGTCCCGGTATCAAAAAAGCGAAATCTTATTCCAGTGAAGATGGCCTCCTGGGCATCCATAATGATAAAGGCAGAGACTGTAAGGAAAGCCGGGCTGCCGATAAAAGAGTATTTCATAGGGACAGAAGATTATGAATATACAGCAAGGATCAGCAGGAGATTTCCGTCATACTGGGTCACAGCCAGCCGTGTATTGCATGCAAAGGATGAAAATATAAAGGCAGATATCATAAAGGCAAGGGGAGACAGGCTGGAAAGGTTTTATTATCTGTATCGGAATGATGTGCATTTTTACAGGAAATACGGGCTGCAGGGGCGTGTATACCTGGTGCTTAAGTTTGTATATACCTTTTTCCGCATAATCCTGTTTGAAAAAGGTAACCGCAACGGGAAAATAAAAATACTGATAAAAGGCTACGCGGATGGATTCAGTTTTGATCCGAAGCCGGATCGGATATAGGTTCAGGCTGTTTTTGTTCGGATATATTTTCTTTGAGGCATGAATAAGGAAGCAGATCCCTGTCTCCGGCAGACAGGGAATCAAGATTTGCGAAAGCAATTACCAGGAATGTATTATAAGCTATTTCAATGATGTGGTGTTCGACCATTAAGTCAAGAGCGATGACTGCCATCAGAAACATCCCGAAATAGTTCTTTTTTTTCATCAGCCGGATCACTATCCAGGTAAGCAACCCCATAAAGATCACAAAAGCAACTATGCCGTACATTGCATATAATCTGGTATAGGAACAGTCAACCCAGAAATAGTAAGTCGGTGTTTCTTCGGTTCCGCCAAGACCGACCTGAAGAAAATCTGTTCCAAACCAGGAAAAAGGAAAGCTTTTTAGCAGCCGGTAATTTGTGCGGATCCGGTTTTCAAGGGAATAGTATCTGTTATACCAGATATTCGGATCATCCTTGTACAATATGGCCCATATAAACTGCAGGGCAGCGCAGGCGGCGAATGAAGAAATCATGAGCAGCTTCAGGATTTTCAGGATTTTTGGGGGAAGAGTTATTCTTTTACCACAAGACACACTGTTATAGACACAGCCTGCCATAGCAAGAAGTGTGCATATAGCTGCTATCTGACCATCCACAAAAAGGACGTTTACCAAAACAAGTGTGAGAATTAACAGATATTCTGTGAATTTTAGTTTTCCGCGCTTTATAAACATATATAAAAAGATCAGAAACATAACATGAGAAGCCAGATCTGTGCAGTAGATCATTCCGAAAGCGTGTCTCATGCGCAGATCCTCTCCCGGTCTTTGCCATACCAGGTCATCTATTATGCCTGTTTGCGAGAGTATGAAAGATATGACGATCATTACGGCACCGATTATGAGCGATATTTTAAATATCTTTTTTATATCCCGTTCTGCACAGGCAATGATAACGAGCAGTGCATAAAAAACGGGGCATTCCGGATCTGAACGCCAGTACAGGGCATAAAACCAGCCTGAAAAGAGCAGTAGTGAGAGGATTATCCTGTCACGCATGTTCTTTATTTCACAGCTGATCGTATAGATGGCAGGAAATATGATCAGATACCTCAGGTTTATTATTCCGTAAAAAAGCATTTCAACAGCACGTATGGGGAATATGGAAAGTGCGGACAGAAGGGCATTCTGAAGCGGATTGTAGAGCATGGATGATGTCAGATACTCATAAAGAAAACCAAGCGCAAAGAAAAAATAAAACATTCTTTCCATTGGCTTGCGGTAGGAAATGAGTTTTTGATCTAATTCTGTTTTTAAAGCTTCATATCTCAATCGTGCAGTCTCCGAATCGTACTGATTTTACTATACCATAATTGCCTTTGATTATTATTGCGTTTTTTCTGTCAATAATGCTATAATACAGCCGTTGTGAAAAAACAGGCACCAAAAGTGCAGGGGGCAGACATGGGGTTTGAAGAGTCTTTTACGGCGTTTACGACCGGAGTTGGTGAAAAAGTCAAAGGTAATACCGAAGTGATGAAGCTTCGCAGCCAGATAAGCTCTGAGCAGAAACAGGTAGATGAGCTTTTTAAAAATCTGGGCAAAAAGTATTACGAGGCTCATAAAGAAAGCGGAGACAGCGAGTTCGGACTGCAGGAAACAATAGATGCCATACGTTTCCATGAATCAAAGATCATGGAAATGGAAAAAAAGGCTAGTGAAATAAGACAGGCAACGGATGCAGTATCACTTACACCGCAGCCGGGGACTGAGTACGGAGGAACCCCGAAGAGTACTGTCACGGCAGGACCTAACAGCTTCTGTACGAGGTGCGGCGCACCCATCAAGCCGGAGCAGGCTTTCTGCATAAAATGCGGAAGCAAGCTGACGTGATGTCGATGAATCAGGTTACAGATCTGCGGCTTACAAAGAGTCATCAGATTTAGATATAAACAGATCAACGGAGGAAGAAAACAATGGCATTGACATTATCAAAGAGATCAGAGCAGGTAAAGCCTTCATCTACACTGGCTATTACCGCAAAAGCCAAGGAGCTTCGTGCTCAGGGCAGGGATGTAGTGGGCTTCGGCGCAGGCGAGCCGGATTTTGCTACCCCTAAAAATATCTGTGATGCTGCCATTAAGGCCATTAATGATGGTTTTACCAAATATACGCCTGCTTCAGGTACAAACGAGCTTAAGGAGGCTATATGCAAAAAGTTTGAGAAATTCAATCATCTGCATTATGAGCCTAACCAGATAATAATCTCCAACGGAGGAAAGCATGCGCTTACGAATATTTTTGATGCGCTCCTCAATCACGGTGATGAGGTTATCATTCCCGCACCTTACTGGCTCAGCTACCCTGAGATGGTAAAGCTTTCTGACGGCGTTCCCGTATTCGTATACAGCACAAAAGAGCAGGGCTATAAAGTGACTGCAGAGCAGATAGCAGCAGCTGTTACAGATAAGACCAAGGCATTGGTGCTTAATACGCCAAATAACCCTACCGGAATGGTATACAGCAGGGCAGAACTGGAAGCTATCGCAAAGATTGCCGTTGAGAAGGATTTTTACATAGTGGCAGATGAAATGTATGAGGCTCTTATCTATACAGGTGAGGAGCATGTAAGTATCGCATCTTTCGGGCAAGATATTTATGACCGTACCATTACCTGCAGCGGACTTTCAAAGAGCTATGCCATGACCGGCTGGAGAGTCGGCTATGCAGGTGCTCCTTTGGAGATAACAAAGAGAATGAGTGCTATGCAGTCCCATGCAACCAGCAATGTAAATTCCATCGCCCAGAAGGCTGCTGTTGAGGCACTTACAGGACCTACCGATGAGATGGAAGCAATGAAGGCTGAGTTTGACCGCCGCAGAAAGTACATGTATGAAAGAGTTAAGGCAATGCCTTTATGCGAGTGTCTTGAGCCGGAAGGTGCATTCTATGTATTCATAGACTTCAATGAGGCTTGTGAGAAGTCATACAAGGGTGAGAAGATAGGCAGCGGTGCCAGAATGGCAGAGATACTGCTTAATGATTTTGATACAGCGGTAGTTCCCTGTGCAGATTTCGGATATCCGAACCATGTAAGGCTTTCATATGCAATAAGCATGGAACAGATAGAGAAGGGATTGGACAGGATCGAGAAGTTCTTAAAGAGCTTGTAAAAAAGGAATAATGAGTATCATGTTGGAATATTACACCCTGCAATCAAATGCAGGGTGTTTTGGATATAACGGTATGAAGTAGTTATGACATTGAGGTGAAAATAACCAAAATTATTAAGAAGATGAATAATTTAAGAATACAGAGAGAAGTTAATTTTATAAACGGACAGAAAGCAAATTTGTCAGGTGTAATTCTTGCGGGGATAATTCCAGTTGCTATTTTTATTGCGGCAACGGTTGCATCCGGAATGTTTCCGGGGCAGAAGTACTGTTTTCTATCTGGGGATGGCTTAAAACAATTCGTTAATTTTTCTGTTGCATTTATGCGTAAACTATTTATGGGGGAAAGTCTGTCCTATAGTTTTGAAATCGGGATGGGTATGCCTACAGCGGCAATAAACGCTTTTTATACAATCAATCCGTTTAATGTTTTCTTTTTTTTGATAAAAGATGCTGAGGTTGCATGTTTATTTGTGGTGTGCGCAAAACTGATGTGTATGTCTATGGCCATGTGCCTTTTTTTACGGACTGTGATCAAATCAGATATTGTGGTTTCGGTGATTCTTTCGGTAGCTTATGGGTTATGTTCTTGCTTTTGTTTTTTTTATCCGGCTTTTTATTGTATTGACATCATGTACATAACGCCGCTTATTGCATTGGGAATAGTAAGGTTGATAAAGACCGGTAGGTGGGGATTGCTCTGTCTTATTTATGCATATAGCTTCATCATTCAATTCTATTTTGCATATATGGCAGGCATTTTTTCTGTTGTACTTTTTATCGTATACTCATGGTACTGCAATGGAACAGTTGTTGAATTATGGAAAAAGGTAATTCTCCGTTTTGCAATTGCAGTAGTTGTAGCGATTTTTATTTCTGCACCTGTGATTCTGCCAGCAGCATACGAGCTTTATTCTTTTCTTGCGTCTGACACCCGAAAGCTTGAAAAATTTGTGCTGTATCCCTGGACATTTTTGGCAGGCTTTTATCCGGGACAATCACAGGATACTCACAACACAATTCCATATATGTATGTTGGTTTGCCTGTGTTAATACTCGTGACGGCTTTCTTTATAGATAAAAAAAAATGGAAAAAGGCAAAGGATATTTGCGGCTGTTCCACTGATATATCTGTGTTTATGCTCTTTTTGTAGCCCGTTATACCTGTTCATGCATGCGTTTGATGCACCAAACGGATATGCTTTTCGGTTTTCATGGATGATGGATTTTTGTATGATTCCTATAGCAGCCCGAGAGCTTTCTAATGCAAAAGAAAACGGAATTTCACGAAAAATACTTTGGTGTATCAGTATGATATGGGGAGGAACTTATTTTGTTATATGGCTTATACAGCAGAATTCGGACCTTTCGTCAGAGCATACAATGTCACTGTTTGCCGGTATTATGATAATGTGTGTGTTGGTAATTTATAATATGATCTTTAGCGACAAAATGGACAGAGTAAGAATATTGTTATTGGGAGTCATATTTGTGTCGGAATTATTTGCTAATCTGCTTATGGGACAGGCACATGTCTAGGAATATATCCTTGACAGAGCGACATTTGATACAGCTGATAGAAATGCAAAGGCGGCTTTACGGAGCGTGGATAACGAAGAAAAAGTAAGTCCATCGGGATTTTACAGGATAAGATATCTCAATTCGCTTAATGATAATATATCTTCACTGTATGGATTCAATGGCTTGGGATGGTTTTGTTCAATTGAAAATGAGAATATAAGATATTTTTTGGAAAAGTGTGGTTATGCCACAGCTAATCTTCAAGCAAATGACTATGGATCCACGGCTTTCATGCAAATGGTACTGGTTCAAAAATACAATATAGAGTGTGAATTCGGAAGGGTGACAGAGGATAGCGGTTACACATTTGAAAAAAATGAATATACTTTACCTATAGGGTTTATGGCATCTCAGGATATATCGGAATTTCAAATGCCTGAAGACAGCCCATTTGATGTTCAGAATGCACTGGCCACAGCACTATGCGGAAAGCAGCATAATATATATACCATATGAAGGTGAGTGTTATGTTGAATCCGATAATATGGAATTTGCTGAAACGACTAACGGAACAATGGTTAATCTGAATGCACCAAATGGAACGTCTGTGTATGTTATTCAACCGGAGTATGACGGGAATGTTTATGCCTATATGAGGATGTGGGGATTAACGTCTTCTGACAATGTCAGTCCATATATTTATTCTGATAGCGATATAGGTGGGATGCTCAGGCTTTCAAGGGTAACAATGCCACATATCATATTTCTTCCGAAAGGGACAGATGGGAATTGCAGACTCTATCTGACTATGGAAGCGGCAAAGATGCAGCAGTTTGCTTACGAAAATCTTTATTTCGCTCATGAAGATAAATCTGAGATTGTAAAAGTATATGATGAACTTAGTGCGGGTGCACTGAACGTCGTATCATTCAGAGATGATCGGATAGAGGGATGTGTTTTAGTTAAAGATAACAAGCCAATATTGTTTACAAGTATTCCCTATAATGAGAACTGGCAAGTGTTTGTGGATGGAGAAAAGGCAGAAACACTTGCATTAGTAGATAACTCGTTTTTGGGGGGGCGATTGGAAGAGGGATCACATAGCGTACTATTTGTATACAAGAGCACATGGAGGTCTGTGGGCATTCTGGTCGGAATCGTAGGATTGGCGATATACATTGTATTCGCTGTTAGGAATAGAATAGAATTCCTTTGATATAACTGTGTGATTTGACAAGGTTAATGATATGATGGATGGGATTAGTATGAAGAAGAATGGTAGTAGATTATTATTCTGTATTTTGGCTGCACTTTTACCTTTGGGGATTTTTGTGTCATCTACAGCTTTATCAGGTATGCTCCCAGGACAAAAATACTGCTTTCTTTATGGCGATGCCATGATTCAGTATGTTTCTATTGCAAAGGACTTTTGGCGAAATCTGTTTGAAGGAGAGAGCTTGATTTATAGTTTTGGCAATGGAATGGGAATGCCTATAGTGGCAATTAACGCTTTTGATTCATTGAGTCCGTTCAATGTTCTGTGCTACCTCATTCCTGATCCTGATACTGCAGTATTTTGTATTGTGTGTTTAAAAATTTCATGCTCTGCAGTGTCGATGCATCTTCTGCTTAAAAAACTTCTTAAAACGGATGACTTAATTTTGGTTCTTTTATCTACTGCTTATGCATTATGTTCTTTTATGTCTTATTTCTATATAGCACTCTGTTTTACGGACATGTTGTATATCATGCCGCTTATAGTTCTGGCATTAGAACATTTTGTGAGAAACGGAAAGTGGGGGGGACTTTGTATCGTTTACGCATATAGTTTTATTGTACAGTTCTACTGCGCTTATATAATGGGGGTTTTTTCAGCTGTTATTTTTTTTACATACGCTTGGTATTTGTATGGAAGAACATGGGTTCTTTGGAGAAAGGCAATAGTAAAGTATTTTATATGTGTTATGATCGCAGTTTTGATTGCATCACCAGTTCTACTGCCATCTAGTTATGAGCTATTTTCAATGAGGACAGAGGATACATATATGTTGCTTTCGCATAAGCTGTACCCATGGACTTTTTTGGCTGGATTATATCCTGGACAAACACAGGATACTCATAATAGTATTCCATATATGTATTCAGGTATGCCCGCGCTGTTGCTCACAGTGGCTTTTTTTTCTGACAGAAGGAATAGTGCAAGGAAAAGATTTTTTGCATTTGTGCCGCTAATTTTTCTTGTGCTCTGTTCGTTTGTCCCACCGCTTTATCTTTTTATACATGCATTTGATGCTCCGAATTGGTACATGTTCCGGTTTTCATGGATGCTGGATTTTTGTATGGTAATAATAGCAGCTAAAGAAATTCTTGTTATTAAAGAAAAAAAAGCAGGTACCATTAGTTTATGGATTATCAGTGGTGTGGTGGTTTCCGGCAGCATTTTTGTTTTACTTTTGCAACGAGTTCAGGGAGTGACGACTGAAAAAACAATGACCATGTGGTGTGTTATAATAGTGGCGTGTTTGATGCCATTATATGTGATAATCCTAAAAGAATATAATAAAAAGGTCGCTATTATCGCATTTTGGGGCCTATTGATAGCGGAACTCTTTTTTAATCTTTTTAAAGGGCAGATATTTGTGCAAGATAGGGTTATAGAAAGGTGTGTTTATGATGTAGCAAGAAGTCAAACTGCTGAAAATATTGAAAAGATTCGTCTGGAAGAAGAACTGGGGGCATCGGATTTCTTCCGTGTTAGATTCCGCAATTCAATGACTGATAATGCTTCATCAGAGTATGGATATAACGGGATAGGCTATTATTGTTCGATTGAAAATGGAAAAGTGCGGAATTTGCTTGAAAAATACGGATATGCAACGGATACCCTGCAGGTATACGATTACGGTTCTACTAGTCTTATGCAGATGCTATTTTCCCAGAAATATGATGTGGAATGTGGTTACTGTATTGCGGATTTATTTGAACATGGAGTATTTAAGAAGAACGACTATGCACTCCCCATTGGATACATGGTAGATGCGGCAATGAAGGACTATCATACGGGAATGGAAAGTCCTTTTGAGGAACAAAATATGTTGGTCAGCACCATGTGCGGAGACCGGCACGAAGTGTTTGTACCATATGATGGGGAGTGTTTAGTGATCCCGGAAAATATTGAACTTATCCAGTATGATGATGGTTATAAGGTGAAACTAATAGGCGGGGCCGGCAGAGTAACATACATGATAAAACCGGAATGGGATGGATGTGTATATGCATATATGAGACGGTGGGGGCTGACATCTTCACATGAAAACGTGCCGATTATTTATTCAGATGTTGATAGGGGAGCATCTTCAAGAATGTCAACAGTGTCTATGCCGCATATATTGCCTTTATCTATGGGGGATGATGGTCTATATCGTTTGTATATATACATGGATGCGGGGGTGGCAAGGGCTTTTGATTATGAGGATATTTATTTTGCATGTGAAAATAAAGAGGAGCTTGAGTCCGTATATAAAGACCTCATGACAGGAGCAATGGAAGTTGTGTCGTTTAGGGACGATAGGATAGAGGGTCATATCAATGTTTCAGCTGAAAGACCTATTCTGTTCACGAGCATTCCATATAATGAGAATTGGCAGGTTTATGTGGATGGAAATAGGGTGGATACTTTTGCGCTTTTGGATAGTGCGTTTTTAGGAATTGCGCTTGAGGAAGGGGAGCATGATCTGATGTTTGTATATAAGAGTAGATGGGTGAATATGGGGTTAATACTAGGTGCATTGGGGGTGGTATTGTTTGTTATTTGCACATATAAAAGGAATATGTTTTTAAGTGAGGTTTGTTTTGGGAAAGGTAGAAAGGAGTTTCTGAATGGAAAGTGATGATCATGAATTGATTCGGCAGAATGATCAGGAAAATATGCGTACGGAGAGACTTGAAAGGGTGGAAATAGCCAGAGGGGCTATTCTCACGTACTGCCACGATAAGATAAAGGCACCTAACGGCCATATCTGCGAATATGATTTTATAAAGCATCAGGGGGCGGCAGCTATTCTTCCTGTGCTGGATGATGGAAGATTGCTGCTGGTAAGGCAGTATCGGAACGCTCTGGACAGATTTACATTAGAGATACCTGCCGGAGGACTTGATGGACCGGATGAACCCACTAAGGATGCTGCAGTCAGGGAGCTTGCCGAGGAGACCGGATACACTTCCGATAAGGTTTCTTTCCTGATCTCAATCTACCCCACAGTAGCTTATGGAAATGAAAAGATAGATATATATCTGGCAGAAGACCTGAAAAAAGGCGAAAGAAATCTTGATGAGGATGAATTCATCAATGTGGAGGCCTGGAGTATAGCTGAGCTTTCAAAGCTTATTTTTGTGGGGAAGCTTCAAGATGCCAAGACAATAGCTGCGGTAATGGCATATAGCTATAAAGTGTGTGATCAGGACAAAAGATGACGCAATACAGGCACATCAATCATTTGGATATCCTGAATTATAGCTCCAGTTCTGTTCGTCATAGATATTGTCATGCACATGCAGGATGAGAGATTCTTCTATAGGAAAGCAGTTTGTAAAGGGAGAACCGTGTTTAATTTCCATATATGGTATATCCACTTCATCGTATTTTTGTTCCATACTCAGTGGCGATAGTGTATACGGGTTGATAGGCGCCGTGACTACGCCGTCTGTTGCAAGACAGGGAACGTCAGCATTTGTCATAAAACTGTAATCCACGTTAAAGCCTTCGGAATTAAAATCTTTGACCATGAGCTGAGGGTTGATTGACTCAATATCTATCGTAAAGTTGTTTAGCTCAGCCCTGGTGCTGTCGTTGAGCGTGCTTAGTAATTGAGGATCAAGATCAAGCTTATAAAGCATATAATCAAAATTATTCAGTGATTTTCCGTGGTCAGCGACAATTATTATTCTGGTATTGTCCCAAACTCCCTCTTGTTTTAAATAATCAAAATAATCTGCCAGGCGCAGGAATGCAGCCATGTTAATGTGGTAGTGTGCGAAAGAAAATGATGTGTCGAAGTCTTCTCTGCCGACAAAAGATATGGTCTGGTCTCCAAGAGTAAGAGACGTGGGAGGAGTTTCATTATAGCCGGTAATGGGAGCACATACGTCATAGTCGGAAGACGACAAAAGGGCAGGTTCATGTGTGGTGTTATTATACAGAATTATAAAATTATTTTCTTCAGAATCACTCACATCACTTACGGAAGATAAACTCTTTAAGACCGAGTTTGCCTCAATGAAGGAACTCGGTGGGAGAAATCCTTCGGCATTAAGGTAGCGCCCCTCATCATATATGCAGTTATTAAATACTGCAGGGGTACTTCTGTAGAGTGAAAAAAATACTGTATTTCTTTCTAGCAGGTGTGTCGCAATCGCTTTTTCTTCTTCTGAAGCAAAATAACCATCCATCAGGAATGCATTTACATTTGGAATGTCATCATAGATACTTACATCACCGGGGGTCTGGTAATTGGCTAACGGAGGGTCTATTACGGTAACATTAAAACCTGATTCGCTGAAGACAGCAGGCATGACCCTGAGTGCTTCATTGGTTTTAGCGATAAGTGATTCGTCTGCGCGAGCATTCATTTCAAAAGGAGTGTATTCATAGCCTCCCATAAGGGATGGCATGGCTACCGGTGTCTGAATGCCGAAAGAAACCGTATTGGGATACCAGGTGAAGCCGTCGAAAGACTGGTATAATTCCGGCTTTTCTGCAAAGAAGAAAGGAAGATAATTGTTGATTGCACGGTCAAGTCCAATGACGATTATATTTTTTCCGTTTCTTGACAGGGGAATGTTGGCGCTATTTTGCTGATATTCGCTGTCAGGATGGCTTTTGTACCACGCACTGCTTTTTTCATGTATATTTATCGCATCGCGTAAAAAGAATATGATAGAAATAACCGGAAGTACAGCTGCAATGGAAAATATAAATCTGGGATATTTCTTCCATAACAGTACGGTCAACAGTGGAACGACAAACATGACTAGAGTATTACGGATCATGTAGCTGATGTCGAGCATAACCGGGGTACCTACAAATGTGAGGGCATTTGTCAGGCTGCTTCCGGTATATGGAAAGCAGTAATAACCGATCAGCAGACAGGCGGACAAAGCCAGAAGAAAACCGGTATACAGCGCTCTTTTGCGGCGAGGGAGCATAAGCTGTATGACAGTTCCCCAGAATAGAAAGAGGCCTCCATATACCTGTAATGCATAAAGAACATAATGAAGAGGAGTTGTGTTAACGCCTACATTAACCATTTCAGTCACAGATGAATTAACGACATCTGCCGGTATGATACCGCCGAGAAGCAGTGTCAGTTCTGCCAGCAGTAAATACGTTATGATGCCGGATCCTTTGTCAGCCTGCTGCGATGAATGTACAGGCTTTGTCTGCGTCTTATGAGATAACACAATATTTTTTATTAAGGAAAAGAGGTTATTTGCAGTCCAGTAGAGCAACAGCCCGGATGGTGACTGATAGAGCAGAACCAGGAATACAAGGGCTATGGCATATGAGCGTAATTTATCTTTTAAAGGCAGTTCTTTTGAATAAACATATACAGAAAGACAGTTGATAGCTGTCATTATTATCGGGAGCAGATGGACCGCATTCTGTGAGGACAGTACAAGAAGCCCGTCAGGCATGGAAAGGTCGGATATCATGAGAAACGGTGTTCCGGACAGAGTACTGAGACCGGAAAAAAAATGATATGCGGCGATAAAAAAAGGAATCTGCAGACAGAGGGGAAAGATACTGTATATAGCCATTATGGGACGATAGTTCATTTCCCGGTAATAGCTGTTTAATATGAAAAAACGTTCGTCTTTTGCAAAAGCTTTACGGATATGCTTAAGCCAGACTGACAAATCTTTCTGACGTTTTGATTCTTCTGCGCTTAAAGCATCAGCACGCAGGTATAATGGCAATAAAAGAGTGTTTACAACTAAACTCACCGCAAGAATGGCAAAGCCGGCGTTATGAAGCAGACGGTAAGAGCAGGTATATATTATTTCTATCAGCAGTTCCAGTGGCGTGATTATGATGTTATAAAGGATTTGCAGCATTTTCTTTCCGGGCCAATCTTTTTGCTAACTTGAATATTTATTTTTACTTGGCAACTGCCTGTACAGTGCGATTTTAATTATAACATAGAATGACCGGTGTTTTAAGGTAATTGAAATCTTGTAGCATTTATCCACAAAGGGTTAGCGAAAATGGCTTGTTCTTTTGTGAAATATGCTGAAAAAAAGCATCAAAAACTCTCTTTTTGACCTTTTTAGTCAAAGGAAAATTTAATTTTTTTCAAGATGTGGTGTACATAAAAATATTATTTCCGAGATGTTGTGTTAACCGAAAAAATGGACTTTTTTTGCCCGAAAAACCCTTGAAAAACGGTTTGATTTTGGAAAATTTCGTCTTTATAATTTAGCTTGAACAGAAAAACAATGCTTGAAAAACAAAGCCCTATCGGGTTTACGAAAAGAGCAAAAAAAGACAGGACGGTAACATAAGATGACAGTAGAAAGTATTTTGGATGAGTTCATAAGCTACATGGGGGAAGTAAAGAAGACCTCCAGCAACACGGAAATGTCATACAAGAGGGATCTGCACAAGTTCAGTGCGTATCTTTTAGCTCATGGCATTGATGATGTTACTGATGTGACACTTACGACACTTCAGGGTTATGTGCTTGATATGGAAAAGAATCACTTTGCGGCGGCAACTGTTTCAAGAAACATAGCTTCCATAAAAGCGTTTTATCATTTTCTTTTCCGTAATCATTATATCCAGGATGACCCTTCGGATGGACTGAAGGCACCGCATATAGAGAAGAAGATACCGGAGATTCTTACTACTGATGAGGTAAACCGTCTTCTCGACCAGCCCAGAGGCAGTGCGCCCAAGGATCTCAGGGACAGGGCTATGCTTGAGCTTCTGTATGCTACCGGGATCAGGGTTTCTGAGCTGATAAATCTTAAGGTTACAGATGTAAACCTTCAGGTATGCTATATCATGTGCCGGGATGCAAGGAAGGAGAGGGTGATACCTTTTGGTGCCCCTGCTAAACGTGCGCTTACGGATTATCTTAAGAATGCAAGACCGGTAATGGTGGCAGATCAGGACTGCGATGTGCTTTTCACTAACTGCTCAGGACAGCCCATGAGCCGTCAGGGATTCTGGAAGCTTGTAAAGTATTACGCAAAGAAAGCCGGGATCACATCTGACATAACACCTCATACCCTGCGTCATTCCTTTGCTGCGCACCTTGTTGAGAATGGTGCAGACCTCCGCAGCGTACAGGAGATGCTTGGACATTCCGATATCTCTACCACTCAGGTTTATGCGAATATGTCCCAGAACAAGCTCAGGGAGGTTTATGCCAAGAATTTCCCCAGGGGATGATGTGATATTTTAAGAAATGAATTAAACAAATAGATAAATGCTATTAAATTTAAAAGAATGTGAGGGCGTGGCTTTAGTCACGCCCTTTCAATTGCTGAGAGTCCATTCAGGGTTTTGACAAAAGATTAAAATATTGACACGTAATATATCATGATATATTATGTTAGATATAAAGGAGGCAAACACTATGGAAGCAGTAGCGTTACATACAACCAAACCTTTTATGTCCGGACGCAGTCAGGCAATAAGGATTCCTAAAGAATACCAGTTTGAGGATACAGAGGTTATAATTAACAGGGTAGGTGATTCGCTTGTAATCACGCCGAAAGCATCATTGAAAGATGCGTTTTATACAGGCCTTTCAATACTCTCCGATGACTTCTTTGCAGATGGCAGACCGGAAGAAGTATCAGGTACAAGGGTGGAATTGTGATTATGTACATGCTTGATACCAATATACTTATTTTTTGTCTTAGGCACCCGGACTCTAAGTGTACAGAAACACTTGCGTCGCATATAGGTCACGATGTATGCATTTCTGTTGTAACATATGCGGAACTTGAATATGGTATAATGAACAGTAAATATCCGGATAGGAACAGAGAGGCTATAAACAGGATTTTGGCGGGAATCCCTATTTTGGATTTTGATACGAAAGCAGCGGTTCATTTCGGTAGGATCCTTGCCGAACTTAAGCAGAAAAAAAAAGAAAAGCAGAATCAGGACAGGGATAAGATGATAGCTGCACATGCAAGGTCAAAAGGATACACGCTTGTTACCGATAACACAAAGGATTTTGTGGATATAGATAATCTTAAGTTGGACAACTGGAGAGAAGCGGGAGATCTTGATTAATAATTATTAGCAGGTTTTAATAGAATCACTGGAATTGTATACAAAGTGGGGATTTAGTCCCCACTTTTTTGTGGAGAAATGGCGTATGATTTGATACAATTAATAATCGGTTGTGGAATTAGATAAAGTAATTATGAAAGGCAAAAAGCAATGAAGTACACAATTTCACTTTCAAAGATGTACAACCCGGATGATTTTTATGATCAGCTGGAAAAGAATATAGATATACCACCGTATTTCGGGCGGACTCTGGAAGAACTGAGGGATGTTTTTAAACTGATAGACGAAGATACGGAAATAGTCTTTACGGATACCGCGGAGGCTGAGGTGATGATGAGCAAGTATATGAAGAACCTGAAGAAAATGTGCGAATCATCCTGCGGGGAGAATGCTAAGCTTAGAATAGACTTTAAATAGTATGGTTTTGACTGAGTGTGTAGGTGCATACAAGGACAGCCTTATGTATAAGACAAATCTAGTCAGAATTAAGCTGTGAATTTTTGTGAATGCTTTAATATATCTTTAGATGCAAGTCTTAGATTCAATATATGATTCTTATAGGGTCATTGTAGCGTTGGCACGGAATAATAATACTTGGATAGTGTAATAATTTAGGTCTATGATAAAAAAAAAGCGTACAGGTAATCATAATATGGATAAAAGTATTTTATATCGGTTGGTTTCGGAACTTGTACTGCTATTATGTATATCAGTTTTAGCAGAAATATTTGTTTTTAATATTCGCACATTCACAACTGCAGGGTATAATGAACAGGTAATCGATGATTCGTATGTGGTACAACTTTCTGGGGGCACACTTACTGAAGATGGTTTGATTGTAATGGACTATGACGCCGATAGTGTCTGCATTGATATATCCGGATTCGGATATCCTCTTCGGAATATTGTACTGGATGTAGAATGCGTTGATGAGGCGCAAATATCAGATTTGAATGATGGTGTCTGCTATGTCGAGGTAATGCCATTTGATGATGCTATGTTTGAGGAGGTTGATAAAAGTGGCGCTTCCAAAATGATAAATGGTGCTGCTACCTGTGTTGCAGGTGAGATAATCCATGATATAAAAGAATCCCATTATATATATTTAAAAAGCTATGGGAATACACATGGACTTGAAATTCTGCTCTATCCTTCGTCTGATAATGTATGTGGTTTTAGAATATACAGTATTTCTTTTAACACGAGTCGGCCGATGGATATAAATCCGGTGCGAGTATTGTTAGTGTTTTTGGGTTTGGTCATAGTATATTTTTCACTAATCAATACAATCTTATGGAAAGCAGATTGTGTAGTTTTAAAAAAGTGGAAACTCGTAGTTATAGCATTTCTTTTTTGTCTTTTTTCAATTGCAACTATCTTTTTGGCATTGTCAAACAGAAATATTGTGACTGATGCCGTTTCCCCATATGCAGAGCTAGCACAGGCTTTGTGCGCTGGGAAAATGGATGTTGGCGAAGCACCTGTTGTGATCAGTGATAACGAAGGAACCCCGGTGTTTTGGCATATTGACAGTGATAATGTAAAGCTCGATTATGCTCTTTTTGAAGGTCGATATTATGTTTGTTTTGGAATGCTGCCATGTATTATGTTTTATGTTCCATATTACCTTATAACAGGTGGAAATCTTCCCAATAGTGTTCCGTATGTTGTTTTGAGAATTATGGTGGCGGCATTAGTTGGACTATTGCTATGGATAGTCATAAAAAAGTATTACAGAAAAACTCCATTCGCAATGTTTACGCTTATGTGGGGGGCTATAATAGGAGGAATGTATTTACCTGTTATGCTGACTACAGAGGTGGATCATTGTGATATTCCTATCTTTTCCGGGGTGGTTTTGGTCCTTTTGGGAACTATCATTGTATTAGGTTCTGAAGGAGATGATAAGAAAATTAAGATATGGAGCATTCTGCTTTGCAGTATATGTTTTGCTGCAGTTTCTCTTTGCAGACCAATTATGTTGTTGTATGGGGGTGCTATCTTAGGGGTGATTATTAAAAATCGTTATGATCAGATTAAGAATATAAAAGGAAGGAGGCTTCTTAAAGCTGTAATGGCAATTGTTGTGCCGTTCATTTCTTTTGTTGCAATCTGTATGGTATACAATGTGTTACGGTTTGGTTCCCCGTTTGACTTTGGTTTATCTCATATTATAACTATACATCCGTTGAAAGGAAGTTCGATTTTTCTTCCATATGTTATATTTAGGACAGTTTATGATTATTTTCTGAAACCACCGATTATAGAATTTGGTTATCCGAGTGCCAGATTTCCTGCACCTTCACAAATAAACGAGGCTGGTTGTATTATTACAAGTAGCGTTTTTGCGGGGGGGATTTTGGCGCTGAATCCTTTCGTTGGTGCGTTGCTGTTTCAGGGACGATATAGAGAAAAAATAAAACGAAGAGGATTGAATTCCATTATTCCAACTTTGCTATTGGTTGCCATTTTGGTCATGATAATAGAAAGTTTGTATACAGGCTCGATTTCTACTCGATATACCCTTGAGTTTTCACCTGCAATATTGTTTTCTGCTTGTCTGATGCTTATGGAAATACAGGAAGATGTGCTCGAATTGAATAATGATCAGATAAAGCGCCTAGTATGGATATGTATAGCTATTTTACTTCTGATAAGTATATTCTGGGGAGCCGCACAACTATTTTGTTATTCTGATGGAGAAATGACTGTTATTACAGGAAATCCAAAATTGTGGTATGGAGTAATGTATATGTTTAGGGTGGCACGATGAGAAGGGAAATCGTAAAAAAAATAGTGATTCTTTTTTTGATTTCAATACTTATTGAGATATTCATCTTTAATATGCGCTGTTTTCAGTCCATGGTATATAAGGAAACAATCTTGTGTGATTCGCATATGTTGAAGATTGAAGGGGGACATGTGCTTGCAAATGGTGATTTAAAGCTTGATGATGGCTCTGATCATTTGGAGTTGTTGGTGAGAAATATAAATATGCCCTTGAAGAATATCCGATTGGATATTGAAATCGTTGATGAAAGTGTTTCAATGTGGCAGGAAGACAATGTTTGTGATGTGGAGATATTTGTATGTGATGAGGCACTTCATGAACAAATGGGGGATGATGGCATAACTTTTCTTGAAAGCGGTCTATACAGAACTACACACAAAAGTGTGTTGAAAAGTATAGAATCTTCCCAGTATATCTGGTTGGAAACGTATGATGATGTTAAAGAAATTCGCTTGGAAATAAAATCAGCATCTGGCCAGGGAAAGACTTTCAGGTTAAACAATATAGTGTTTAATGCAAGGCAGGATATGCGTATTTCCATGTTTCGACTGGTTACTATCTTTTTTATAGTTACTCTTGTATATATGTCTTTATTTGAAAAGCGTTTATGGAATTCTGATTGTATCTCTCCTGCCGGCTGGAAGGTGTGGTTGCCAATATTACTTTTTACAGTTGTGGCAGTTGTATCTTTTTTGTGGTCTATGTCAAATCTTCAATTAAGGAATACTCTTCCAAATGAATATGCACAACTGGCAAGATCGCTTTTGCATGGGAAGACTTATGTTGGCAAGGGAGGAAATCTTGCGGAAGCCTATTCGGAAAACATAGTGTTTTGGAATCCAAGCTCAAATGAAATAAGGTTTGATTATGCATATTACAATGGAAAGTACTATGTGTATTTTGGAGTATTACCCTGTATAGTATTTTTTATACCGTATCTGTTGCTTACAGGAAAAGATCTTCCAAATTATATTCCGGTTATAATCCTTTGTATGACTATCCTGGCAGAAATATATGTGTTTTTTGGTGTGATAATAAAACGGTACTACAGAGATACATCTTATGCAATGAGAATGCTTATGACGTTAGCTGTGTCATGTGGTATGTATCTGCCACTGTTTATTAGTGCTTCGGATCAGTATATGATTCCCATTTTTATGTCCACGGCATTGACTATTGGTGGGATTATCTTATGTATTAAGGGGATTGATACAGTTAATGATGGTTGTATTAGGTTTAGGTATGGGTATATATTGATCGGAAGCTTGTGCATGGCTCTAGTCTCGTTATGTAGACCTACTATTTTGGTATATGGGTTCTCTTTTTGGGGGATATTTATTTTTTACAATAGATCAAATCTTAAGTCTATGAACACAAAGGATATGATTAAGGGGGGATTGTCAATTGCTATTCCATATTTTGTAATTGCAGCGTTCTGCATGGGGTATAATTATATTCGATTTGATTCCCCTTTTGATTTTGGTGTGTCCAAGAATATGACTACCATTCCATTTAATGGAGGAATAGGATATTTGCCTTATATTATTTTTAGGACACTTTACGAGTACATGTTTGAATCTTCTGAGTATTCTGATTCTTTTCCTTTTGTGGTATACCAAAATGCAAAAAGGATAATGGAAGGAGGAAGTCTTTTGTATGTAACGAAGCCCGGAATAGGTTTGTTTATAAGTTCTCCTATGCTGTGGCTAGGGGGATTATGCATTTTCTTTCATCGTAGTCTTAAGAAAAAAAGGTTGTTTCTCTATCTGATAACGCTTTTGGTATGTGCCTTCTTTGTTATGATATTTGACTCTGTGTTTACTTGCTACATAACGGATCGCTATACAATGGATTTCAGTTTTGTTTTCTTTTTATGGTCATTCTTGGCCATAATGGAACTGGGGGTGAATGTGCGGTCTCACGGAAGTGGAAGAATAGGTGAGGTTATACGGAAAAGTGTTGTTATTTTTTTGCTTGTGACCATTTTTGTTGGAGGACTTATGATTCTACCTGAGGCTGGCTGCCGTCATCTTCTGTATGGAAATACTGAGTTATATTATAGGTTATATTATGCTGTTAATTTTATGCTTTAAGAATTATAGATTTACAAATTTTTGATGAGAACCTATGAGAGCAGGTAGATAATGTGGGGTTATTAAATGAAATTGAAAGCATGCCTTTTTGTGGTGAAACAGTACATATTTTGGTACAATTATAAATTAGGTGTGGGATAACCGTAGATATTATATGATCACGAAAGGAATAATATGACAGATCAGTCACATATAAGAAATTTTTGCATTATAGCACATATCGACCACGGCAAGTCAACGTTAGCTGACCGTATCATAGAGAAGACCGGTCTTCTTACGGAACGTGAGATGCAGGACCAGGTACTGGACAATATGGAGCTTGAAAGGGAACGCGGTATCACCATCAAGGCACAGGCTGTGCGTACTGTGTATAAGGCTAAGAATGGCGAGGAGTATATCCTCAATCTCATAGACACTCCGGGACATGTGGATTTTAACTATGAAGTAAGCCGGGCGCTGGCAGCCTGCGACGGAGCTGTGCTTGTGGTGGATGCTGCCCAGGGAATAGAGGCACAGACTCTTGCCAATGTCTATATGGCGCTTGAGCATGATCTGGAAGTGTTTCCTGTAATTAACAAGATTGACCTGCCCAGTGCTGAACCTGAAAGAGTAAAGCAGGAGATAGAGGATGTTATAGGCCTGGAGGCCATGGATGCTCCTGAGATATCAGCCAAGTCAGGCCTTAATGTTGAAGACGTTCTGGAAGCAATAGTTGAGAAGATCCCTGCGCCTAAGGGTGATGCATCAAAGCCTTTGCAGGCACTTATATTCGACTCTGTATATGATTCCTATAAGGGAGTCATAGTATTTATGCGTGTGTTTGACGGTTGTCTAAGAAAAGGCAGCAAAGTAAAAATGATGGCCACCGGAGCGACTGCGGAAGTAGTGGAAGTGGGAACTTTCGGCGCGGGACGATTTATCCCCTGTGACGAGCTTTCTGCCGGAATGGTAGGATACCTCACTGCGTCAATAAAGAATGTCAGGGACACTGCTGTGGGTGATACCGTTACGGATGCGGACAACCCATGTGATAAACCGCTTCCGGGATATAAGAAGGCTCAGTCAATGGTATACTGCGGTCTGTATCCGGCAGATGGAGCCAAGTACCAGGAGCTTAAGGATGCCCTGGAAAAGCTTCAGCTTAATGATGCGGCACTTAATTACGAGCCTGAGACTTCTGTTGCGCTGGGGTTCGGTTTCAGGTGTGGATTCTTAGGACTTTTACATCTGGATGTAATACAGGAGAGACTGGAGCGTGAGTATGACCTTGACCTGGTGACTACTGCTCCGGGTGTTATATACAAGGTCTATAAGACAAACGGCGAAATGATAGAGCTGACCAATCCCTCCAATCTTCCTGACCCTTCAGAGATAGACCATATGGAAGAGCCTATAGTAAAGGCCGAGATAATAGTTACCAAGGATTTTATAGGTTCTATAATGGAGCTTTGTCAGGAGAGGCGTGGCATATATCAGTCTATTGAATATATCGAGGCTGACAGGGCTGTGCTTAAGTATGACCTTCCGTTAAATGAGATCATTTATGACTTCTTTGATGCCCTGAAGAGCAGATCAAGAGGGTATGCGTCCTTTGATTACGAACTGAAGGGGTATGAAGATTCAAAGCTTGTTAAGCTGGATATACTGATAAACAGGGAGGAAGTTGATGCCCTGTCCTTTATAGTGCATGCGGATTCCGCATATGAGAGAGGAAGGCGCATGTGCGAGAGGCTTAAGGATGAAATCCCCAGGCATCTTTTTGAAATCCCTATACAGGCAGCAGTTGGTGGCAAGATAATCGCCAGAGAGACCGTAAAAGCCATGCGGAAGGATGTATTGGCAAAGTGTTACGGCGGCGATATTACCCGTAAGAAAAAATTGCTGGAGAAGCAGAAGGAAGGCAAGAAGCGCATGAGGCAGATCGGTAATGTGGAGATTCCTCAGAGCGCTTTTATGAGCGTGTTGAAGCTGGATGAAGACAAGAAATGACGAGGGGATATGCAATGTCTGATCAGAGTAGACAGGAAGAAGCAAACCAGACAAAAAAATATGCAAACCTTGTGAAGGCGGCAGTGATAATAGTCATTGCAGCTTTTGCAGTGGAAATACTTGTTTTTAATTTCAGGTCTGTCCAGTCCATGTTTTATAAAGAAATTCCTGTTCCTATTGATGGGCATCTGATGACAGGGATGAAATATTTTGGTGAAGGGGTTTTTAAATTTACGCCGGATGACGTAAAAGGGGTAAATATACTTAAGGACGGAGAGACTCAGAGTGAGCTGGAATACGGGACCGGAGACGGCGTGGATGAGGATGGAAACGCAGTGCATGCTCTGTATCTGACACATCTGGATGAGCTTACGGGAAATGCTGATATACATAATATAAAGCTGGATGTAGAAACACCGGATTCGATAGATATGCCCTTTGCAGAATCAGGTGTTCTATACGTGAAAACACACATAAAAGATGCAGGAAATGATTTATATGAGCATCTTGAAGCGCATCCTGTTATACAGACTAATGAGGCATCAAAATATATATTCATGCAGACTTCCGGTAAGGTAAGCGCCATAGTGACCGAGTTTTCACTTTCAAACGGAGTACTTGTAACTGTTAAGGGAATTACTCTTAATGCACACCGCCCGGTTATCTTTTCTTTCTGGCGTTTCCTGCTGACAGTATTTGTGTTTTTCGCAGTATATGCTCTCCGTCCGTCGTCAATTCTGTGGCGTATGGAAGCAACAGAAAAGGCATCGTGGAAAAAATATGTTTTGCTGGGACTATGCATAGTATATATTATGCCTGCCTGGATACTTATCAGGGACAATGCATATCTTACAAATTTTGTTGAGTTTAACCCATATCAGGATCTGGCTGAAGCTTTGTCAGATGGGCATTTATTCATTAATGAGGAGCCTGACCCTGCACTTGCATCACTTTCTAACCCTTACGATGATTCGTTGCGTGAGGCTACAGGGGTTTATGCAAAATGGGATTATGCATATTATAAGGGCAGGTACTATGTATATTTCGGTATAATTCCCTGCCTTATCTTTTACCTGCCGATTTATGCATTGCTGGGGACCCATATGCCAAATTCAATTCCGGTTCTGTGTTCGGCAGTATTTCTGTTGATTGGAATATATGGTTTGATCAGGGCATTGGCGTTGGTTTATTATCCAAAACTTAAGTATGCGGTACTCTTGATCCTTACAACGCTTATTTATTTCGGCAGTCAGATACCTTTCTTTTTGAATCAGCCTGACGGTTACGCAGTACCTGTCGCCTGCGCAGAGGCAATGCTTGTGTGGGCTCTTTATTTCTGGGTATCGTCCTTAAAAGCGGAAGGATGGAAACTGTATGCACGTATAGCGGCGGGATCCTTTATTATGGCACTTATTGCAGGTACAAGACCTAATATGGAAATATATGCATTGCTTGCAGTGCCGCTGTTTGCCGGTAAGATAAAGGCATCTCCGGACAGGAAAACGGCGGCAGGATCCGTGGCAGCCCTTATTCTTCCGTTTATTCCCGTAGCTGCGGGACTTATGTATTACAATGCTGCAAGATTTGGTTCTGTATTTGATTTTGGTAACAATTACAATATGACAGTAAGCGATATTTCACTGAACCCGCTTTCCTTGGACAAACTGTTGATAGGGGTATATGAGTACCTGCTTAAATTACCTGATCTAAATTACGCATTTCCGTTTATCGCCATTCCGGGGGATGGTACATCAGTAAATTCATTTGGTCACTGTTTTATGCATATGGAGTATATTTTTGCAGGTCTGTTGCCGGTGAATCTGACCTTGCTTGCTATTCCTGCTTTGTTTTTCAGGGCAGGGAATAAACAACTGAGATTTTTTGGAATTACAGCTGTAGCGACAGCTCTTATTCTGCTTGTCTTTGACAGCGAAAGTGCCGGTATCGTATACCGCTATGAGGCAGATTTTTCCCTTACATTGCTTATTGCGTCAGCTGCGGCATTAATGCTTATTATACAGAAAGCTGACGGGTACGAAGGAGAGGGCGGTACGGCAGTCAGAAAATTGATAAGGTTTTTTATACTTGCGGCGATCGCGTGGTCTTTTGTTTACCATTTTAATTTTTATTTCCTTTCTGGACTTAAGTATCCCTTGATCTGGGGAAATTCAGATCTTTATTACAGGATTTATTATGCTTTTATGTTTTTATAAATTTAAAAAGCTTATAATGTAGGCTGACGTAACCGGAGGAAACGATAGGTTCTGAAAAGCTGCATAACAAAAAAGGAGGGCATATGGGTAAAAAGAGTAATGATGAGTTTGAAGATAATTGGCCGCTTTTTGAAAAGTTTCTCGGATACCTCAGGTATCTGAAAATAAGGAGATACATTGAGATGTCTCCGAAACCGGTGTGTGTGGATATCGGCTGCGGATTTAACGGGCGTTTTTTAAGAAGCATATCCAAAAAGATACGCAAGGGTTACGGTATAGATATCCGGGCAAATGAAAAAAAGTACGGCAATGTTATGGTGGTCAACAACAGCCGTTTCGGAGGAAGGATTCCCTTGAAGGATGGCACTGCAGACCGGGTTTTTATGCTTGCGGTATTGGAACATCTTGATATGGATACGCCGTTAGTGGCTGAAGGCGCCAGAGCATTAAAAAAGGGCGGGCTTTTTGTGCTTACTACCCCGACACCGTTTTCAAAGCCGATACTTGAATTCCTGTCATTTAAACTGCATCTGATTAGCGTGGAATCCATAGCAGAGCATAAGCATTACTGGACGGAAGGCGAGCTTAGGCGTAAATTCAGCTCCTGTGGGCTGGAAGTAGTGGAATATAAAAAATTCCAGTGCGGCTGCAATGAACTGATAGTAGGCAGAAAGCGGTAAGAGAGTAGAGTATACATTTGATGGTTGATATTGCCTGTTACAAAAAAAGCGTAAAAACAATACTTCTATTGTTTCTTTTTGCGTTGATCATTGAGATATTTGTATTTAACTACCGCAGTTTCAGTACTGCGGGTTATACGGAGAAATCTTTGGATGATTCCTATACGGTTGAACTTGTAGGCGGCAGTATAGATGAAAATGGCGATATCATAATGAACAGCGACGCGGATTACGTGACGCTCAATATAGGCGGCTTCGGATATCCGCTTAATAACATACGGCTTGATATAGAATGTCCGGATGATGAAACTACACCGTTTGCAATCGATCATGTATGTGTAGCAGAATGCAGGGCATATGATGATGCGCTGTTTGAAATGATCGATGAAAACGGACAGTCATATCTGAGCGAGGGATCCGTTGCGCTGATAGAAAGGGATATACTTCATTCTGTTGAAGAATCTCACTATATTTATCTGGAACCATTTGGTGATACACACCGTATTCAGCTGGTTCTTTATCCTGCATCGGGAATTCCGCAGAAACTTAGGATTCATGAGCTTACGTTCAATGCTGTCAGACCTTTAAAAGTTCTCCCAATTAGACTCATCGGCATGTTTTTGCTGGAAATGCTCCTGTATATGTTTTTTTTCAACGGGATATGCTGGAGAGATAAATGCACAGACGGGAAAAAAAGAAATACAGTCATCGTAGTTTCGGCATTTTTACTGTTTGTTTTTTTTACATTGTGGATAGTACTGTTAAACAGGGCTCTGCTTCATGAAGACTTTTCTCCTTACAGCAGGCTGGCAAGAGCAATCTGTGAAGGTCATCTGTATGTCGATACGGCGGCGGAAGAACTGGCAGGGACGGAAGGAAAGTCAGTATATTGGCGTGAAGATTCGACGCAGGTTTTATTTGATTATGCAATGTATAACGGAAAGTATTACGTATATTTCGGTGTCCTGCCATGCATATTTTTTTATCTTCCGTATTATGCTCTTACCGGAAATGATCTTCCGAATATTGTGCCTGAGATCATTCTGCGGTTATTGTTTGTGGCGCTTATGGGCAGGTTTTTGTATATCCTTATAAAGAAATATTATAAAGATATACCGCTTGCTCTTTTTATGCTTATATGGGGGGCACTGGTATGTGCAGCCTATATTCCGGCTATGCTGGTCGGTGCTGTTAAATTCTATGATATTCCTATTTTTTCCGGGGCGGTACTTGTGCTGGCAGGGGCCTGCTTTTGGAGTGAACCGGAAGGCGAAGATGGGAAAATAAAAATCGGAAGGATATGCTTAGGCAGCATCTGTATGGCAGCGGTATCGCTGTGCAGACCTACAATGCTGATTTATGGCTTTATACTGCTATTCTTTTTGGTATGGAACAGGCTGGAGCTTTTAAGGCAGCAGAATAAAAGTGAACTTATAAAAGAATCACTGGCAATCTGTCTGCCGTATTTTGCATTTGCCGTAATATGTATGGCGTACAATGCACTCCGTTTTGGTTCACCTTTTGATTTTGGCGTGGCTTACAATACTACAACAATACCGCTTACGGGGGCAAAGCTGTTTTTGCCTTATGTGGTATTCAGGGCATCTTATGAGTATCTGTTCCATCCGCCGTTTGTGGCATTTGAGTTTCCGTTTTCTAAATTTATCACATGGGAACGGATCCGGCTGGCCGGAAATCATATGGTGATGGATGTGTTCTGCGGAGGACTGATCGCAGCAAACCCGTTTACCTGGTCGTTTGCAGCCTTAAGCAGATATAAGGAAAGCTTAAAGCAGAAGAAGCTTTGGAATCCTATCCTGGTAACAGTCATAACCGCTTTTATTCTGATGATCTACGGGGTGGTATGTACCGGGTCCATATATACACGCTATACATTGGATTTTGCACCGGCTGTATTATTATGTGCGGCTGTTATGGTGATGGAAATATATGCAGATGTTTCTGCTATCCGGGATACGGCACTAAAGAGAAGACTGCAGATAGTGATTAACTTTGTTCTGATGGTTTCCATCTGGTGGGGCGTGATGCAGTTTTGCTGCGGTGAGATGAGCATCCGGCCGTTATCCAGCGGCAATACTGAGTTATGGTATAAGATATATTATTCGTTAAGGCTATTCGGGTAGAGCGGTTATGTCAGAAAATCTGAGTAAAAAAAAGATACTGCTGTCGGTTATTGTGATATTTTTAATATCCCTGTTAGTGGAGATATTTGTTTTTAATATGCGCTTTTTCCAGACGGCATTATATGATGAGGTCCCTTTTTCTGAAGCAAATTCCATGAGGATAGAGAATGCGCATCTTGACGAATCCGGAAATATAGAACTGGATGAGGGAACCGGGGAACTTATAGTAGTTGTGGATGACATCGATATGCCGCTAAAGAATATCAGGCTGGATGTGGAAATCGTTGATGAAGATGTGTCTATATGGTATGAGGATCACATCTGTGATGTGGAGGTGTATGTATGGGATGAATCCCTGCATGAGGTGCTGAATGATGATGCTGAAGGGGGGACTCTGCTGGAAAATGACATGTACAGGTCTACCTCAAAGAAAGTGTCGCATGATATTACTTCTTCACAGTATCTGTGGCTTGAGACATATGGAACGGTAAAATCTGCACAATTCAGGATATCCTCCGTATCAGGAGTAGGAAGAGTATTCAGGATAAACAACATAGTTTTTAACGCAAATGCACCGCTGGGTTTCTCTTTCATCAGATTTATCGTGGTATATGTTATCCTGATGACTGTATATTTAGTATTTTTTAATAGCAGGATCTGGAATACAGACTGCTTGACGAAGGCTCGGTGGAAAGCTGTGCTGCCGGCAGTTTTGCTGGTGATGATAGCTGTTCCCGCCTATATCTGGCCATCCTTAAACCCTTATGTGAGCCATCCGCTGCAGGATGAGTATGGACCGCTTGCAAGGGCTTTGCTTAGCGGGAATACTTCAGTAGGCGATGCTTCGGAGATTGTAAAAGAGGCCGAGGGAAAGATCGTATTCTGGAATTCCTATTCAAATGATGTTATGTTTGACTATTCATATTATGATGGCAGATATTATGTATATTTTGGCGTACTGCCATGCATAGTATTTTATATGCCTTACTATATTATTACAGGCAGTGATCTCCCAAATTTCATTCCGTTTGTGACATTGTGTCTTATACTTGTCGCAGAGATATATTTGTTTCTGGGAATGCTCATACGCAGATTTTACCGCGGCACACCATACCCGGCGAGGCTGCTTATGACAGGGGCTGCCTGCAGCGGTATGTATCTGCCGCTTTTTATAAGTGTTCCGGATCATTACACGATAGCTATCTGTTTCGGCGTGGTGCTGTTCCTTGCAGGGGGGATGTGCTGGCTTAGAGCAGCTTTTCCGCTGGAGGAGCATAATGGACAGCAGGTAAAGTATCTTGCATTAGGCTCGGTACTTATGGCAGCGGTATCACTATGCCGCCCCACGCTTCTGATCCTGGGATTTGTTCTTATAGGTTTAATGACTGCAAAAGCAATAAAGACCGGAAAAGATAAAAACAGTAAAAATGATAACAATGATAACAATGGAAATTTTGCCAAAGGCTGTTTAACCTGTGCTCTGGCGATAGCTATACCGTATATGGTTTTTGGCATTATATGCATGTATTATAATCTGATCCGCTTTGGTTCACCATTTGATTTCGGAGTGTCAAAAAATATAACTTCAATTCCTTTTAACGGTAACGGAGGGAATCTGTTTTTCCAGTTTGTTCGTTCTATATATGAGTATTTTTTTGCCCCGGCTGTTTTTACGCCGGAATTTCCCTTTCTTACATATCAGACGTGGCGTCAGATTGCAGAGGGGAGCAGCATAATGGCTGTCACAAAGCCTGAGATAGGTCTGTTCAGTGGGGCACCTGTACTGTGGGGGGGCTTATTGTGCATGTTATATAAGAATAAAATAAAAGAAAAAGGAATCTGGAAGCTTCTTGTTTCCTTGATGGTTTGTGCACTTCTTCTGATGCTGTTTTCAACAAGGTTTACAAGCTGTATAACAGACAGATATACCCTGGAGTTCAGCCTGGTGTTTTTTACCTGGGCATTTGTCGGAGTAATGGAATTAAACGAAGATATGCGTAAAAATACAGAGGTGAGAATACACGGAGCTGTGTTCCTTATAGTGAAGGCCGTTTTTATAATTACCTTATTTTTCGGCCTACTGCAGCTGTTGCCGGGTAAGGGGCTTTACAACCTTTCTGACGGGGACACAGAGCTGTATTACAGAATCTTCTATTCTATGAATTTTATGCTGTAAAAGACTTGTTTTATGCAGTGCACGAAACAAAAAAAACATAGCATGAACGCAACTTGTATTATGAATGTTGTAATGGTACTATTTAATTACAAAGGAAAGCGGTAGTCGAGAGACTGCCGGAACAAAAAAACAAAAAGAAAAGGAGAAAACAAAAATGAGAAAGAACAAAGGTTTTTCACTTGTTGAGCTGATCATCGTTATCGCTATCATGGCTATCCTGATCGGTGTTATGGCACCTCAGCTTATCAAGTACATCGAGAAGTCAAAGGTATCATCTGATACACAGCTTTGCGGAACAGTTCAGACTGCTATCGTAACAGCAATGTCAGATCCTGAGGTTAACGATGCAAAAGACTACGACACGACAGTAACTGGTTGGACAAATAAGGCATGTACTATGGGTGACCTTAGCACATCTACAGCTCCTGGTAGCGCTGTATTGGAGACAATCGGAGAGAAGACTCCTGCTAATGTTAACTCAAGCCTTAAGTCTTACAACGCTAAGGCAAATGGTATCCACTTTGATGTCCTTGACGGTAACAGCGTATCTGTTTGGATTCCTAACACAGATGCAACAGGTTCCAAGGGTAAGGGTAAAGTTAAGACTTCCTACATCAGTGTTGACTAATCGATTAACTAAGCTGGTTTAGATTAAGTAATAATAAAGGGGCTGTCGCACTAAAGTTGT
>DGSK01000055.1 GCA_002393955.1 Lachnospiraceae bacterium UBA4364
GCACTGGATTTCCCCTCGGCTAACAACGCATCGTGATTGTTCCGGCGCAATTGCGAGTGTCGTTCTAAGTAGTTCAGTTAGTGGGAAGTTTTAGTAACTAATTCTAACGGATGCGCCGGAGTTAACAGAGCTAAAGCGGATTAACGGATTAACTAATTAAAATGAAAGAAATACTGCGTGCGGAGCACGTTACAAAGTCATACAGCGATAAGACGGTTCTTAAGGATATAGGGCTTACCCTTGGCGAGGGTGAGCTCGTATGCCTTCTCGGTGTAAGCGGCGTAGGGAAATCTACACTATTTAATGTTCTCTCGGGGCTTACAATGCCGGATGAGGGCAGAGTTCTTTTGAACCGGGATGGTAATGGTGACTGGCGGGATATTACCGGAAAATCAGGATCTCTGAGCTATATGCTTCAAAAGGATCTTTTGCTGCCTCATAAGTATGTAATAGATAATGTAGCTTTGCCTCTTACATTGAAAGGGGTTAAGAAAAAGGAAGCCAGGGAAAGAGCTACGGAGTATTTTGATCGTTTCGGACTGTCCGGTACGGAAAAAAAATATCCGGCGCAGCTTTCCGGCGGAATGAGGCAGCGGGCAGCTCTTCTGCGCACATATCTTACCGGAAATAAAGTAGCACTTTTGGATGAACCCTTCAGCGCACTGGATACTATCACCAGGACTGCGATGCAGGAATGGTTTCTGGAAGTCATGGATGAGATAAAGCTTTCCACGATATTTATTACCCATGATGTGGATGAGGCTATCCTTATCTCGGACAGGATATATATAATGCAGGGGACTCCGGCAGGGCTGTCGGAGGCGATCCCGATATCCGATCCGAAGCCGCGTGAGCCGTCTTATACAACATCTGAGGAATTTGTTGCATACAAAAAGAAGATACGTGGTATACTGTTTTCGTGATCGATTTAATAGCAGGGGCAATGATCAATAGTTTCCATACGTTGTCGAAACGCATCCGGCTGATTGTTGTACGCCGCTTTTATAATGGTCATATGTAGTGTATTCGAGGGCTATATGGTGGCGTAATGGTTGACAAAACAGGAAAACTGTGATATATTCGTAACAGTTTTAACAAAAATGTAACAATTCACAAGGGTTTAATATATATGTCAAAACAAAGTAAAAGAATCAAAGCGGTTATAGCCGGAACACTTGCGGTTATATTCGCTTCGTCCGTTTTTTCGGGGACGAGGGCAATGGCTGAAGTTCCCGTAGCTGAGGTGGATCTGGATCTGCCACGGCAGGTGAGAATGGTAGATGCTGCGTCAGTTATTTCTGTTAAAGGTGCTGCAGAAGCTTTGGAGGAAAAGCCGGATGCAGTATGCATTCCTGAGCTTTATTCAGTCGGAGCAGCAAAAGCTCTGCTTACGGATGATACCGGAGCCAAGGAAGCTGCAAAGACTGCTGTAGGTGCGATAATCGAGGCAGAGATTGCAGTTGAGGACGTCAGGGAAGCCCAGATCGTATCCGAAAATGAAGCAGAAGCAAGGGATCCTGAGCATTTCAGCAACCTTGTCATTGCTGACGTCGATAATTTCGTGAATGTTCGTGCCGTGCCTTCCACTGATGGTGATGTGGTCGGTAAGCTTTATGACAATTCTGCAGGACAGTTCATTGAAGAAAGAAACGGCTGGTATAAGATCAAGTCCGGTAATGTGACAGGGTATGTTAAGGCAGAGTACTGTGTAACCGGAGAGAACGCCATTGAGCTGGCCAAGAAGGTCGGAACCCGTATGGCAACTGTTAATACCACTACATTAAGAGTCCGTATGGAAAAGTCTATGGATTCCGGTGTGTTGGGTCTTATCCCTATGGGAGAGGATCTTGTGGTACTGGAAGAAACACCTGACTGGGTAAAGGTTTCCATAGAAGAAGGTGACGGCTATGTATCTACAGAGTATGTGGATCTGAGGACTGATTTTGTACAGGCTGAATCCAAGGCAGAAGAAGAAGCAAGACTTGCCAAGGAAGAAGCTGAGAGGAAGGCTGCTATTGCTGCGGCTGAGGCAGCAGCTAAGAAGAACAGCAAAAAGAACTCTTCATCAAAATCAAACTCCAGTGCTGCTTATACGGCACCCAGTATTCCGGGAAGCGGTCTTGGTGTGGATGTTGCAAATTATGCATGCCAGTTTGTCGGTAATCCCTATGTATATGGTGGAACCAGCCTGACGAACGGTGCTGACTGTTCCGGTTTCGTAATGAGCGTTTACAGACAGTTTGGTGTATCACTGCCTCACTCGTCTACTGCAGACAGGAGTGTGGGATATGAAGTTCCCGGTGGTATTGCAAATGCACAGCCCGGTGATATCCTCTGCTACTCCGGTCATGTGGCTTTGTATATCGGTGGAGGAAAGATTGTCCATGCAAGTACTTCACGTACCGGTATTGTTATAGGCAATGCAAATTACAGAGGAGTCCTTGCTGTAAGAAGAATATTCTAAGAACGCATTCGATAGTATTAAAGTATGGCTGAAAATGAAAGGGGCTTAAAAAAGCCCCTTTTGTGATATTGTGGCTGGTGAATCAATATATTTGCATTTGAAAATGAGTTGTTATATAATATTTTTGTTTTTTGCGTGGTAAAGTCGGCAGTATTGCAGTATGGTTGCCGTGATATAAGTTTCTGGTCTTTGAAAGGGGAATGGAAATATGAATTATTCGGATGTGGGAATTGATCTGGGAACAGCCAGCATCCTGGTATATATAAAAGGAAAGGGAGTTGTGCTGAAGGAGCCAAGCGTGGTTGCTTTCGACAGGGATACAAACAAGATAAAGGCCATAGGTGAAGATGCCAGGCTTATGATAGGAAGGACTCCGGGAAATATCGTAGCTGTCCGTCCTCTCAGACAGGGTGTTATATCAAACTATACCGTCACCGAACAGATGATGAAATATTTCATCGTTAAGGCAATGGGAAAGAAAACTTTCAGGAAGCCTAGAATAGCGGTCTGTGTTCCCAGCGGTGTTACGGAAGTAGAGAAAAAGGCCGTTGAAGATGCAACCTATCAGGCTGGGGCGAGAGAAGTGGCTATCATAGAGGAGCCTATTGCTGCGGCTATCGGTGCAGGCATAGATATCTCAAAGCCTCAGGGAAATATGATAGTGGATATCGGAGGCGGCACAACTGATGTTGCGGTTATCTCTCTTGGCGGAACTGTTGAGAGTGCATCCATCAAGATTGCCGGTGATGATTTTGATGAAGCGATAGTAAGATATATGCGTAACAAATATAATCTGCTTGTAGGTGACCGTACTGCAGAAGATATAAAGATCAATATCGGTACTGCATTTAAGCGGGCAGAGGTGGATTATATGGATGTTAGGGGACGAAATCTTGTAACAGGTCTTCCCGAGACTATCCGCGTATCTTCCGACGAAACACAGGAAGCGCTTAAGCAGACTACCAGTCAGATACTTGATACTATATGCTCCGTACTTGAAAAGACACCGCCTGAACTGGCAGGTGATATAGTTGACAGGGGGATAGTGCTCACAGGCGGCGGCGCAATGCTCAGGGGACTTGAGGAACTTATCGAGGAGCGTACGCATATCAATACCATGACTGCTGATGAACCTATGACATGTGTGGCTATCGGTACAGGAAGATATATAGAATTTTTGTCTGGCTATAATGAAGACGCCCCTAACTGACGATATATGTATTGACGGATAGGCGAAAGCATATCCGCGTGGAATGTATCGGTGCAGGGAATGGCACTGTTAGCCGGCAGGGAAGCCTAAACACGAAAAGGGGATTGTGCTGTGTTAAAAGGACTTTATACTGCCTATACTGGTATGATACAGGAACAGCAGCGTATGGATACGCTGACTAATAATCTTGCTAATTCGGACACGGTGGGATTCAAGAAAGAGGGTCTCACCAGTCAGTCTTTCGATTCCGTCTTTGTGGATAAGATAAAGGACGGTTCTGAAGCTTATCATTATGGCAGGCGCATCGGCACTGCCAATCCGGGAGTAAAAATCGGCGAAAGCTATGTAGACTGGTCTGAAGGTGCCTTTGAGGTAACCGACAACGAGGTTGATTTTGCCATAGGCGGCAAAGGTTTTTTTACAATAGAATTTACAAACAAAGCCGGCGAGACCAGAACTATGTATACCAGGGACGGAAATTTCCAGGTGACAACAGATGGATACCTGGTGACTACAGACGGTGATTATGTCCTGGGAAAGGGAGCAAATGGCCAGGGGGAAAGGATAAAGCTGGATCCTACCCAGAATTTCAGGGTTGACACACAAGGGTATATTTTCCAGAATGATCAGCTTGTGGGACAGATGCAGGTAACCGATTTTGCTGATTATAATTATCTGGAACATTACGGTGAGAATTATTATTATCCCATAGACGGGGCTGAACTTCAGGATGCAACAGGTGCTAAGATTTTTCAAGGGTACCTTGAATCCTCGAATGTAGGCATAGTGTCAGAGATGGTGGAGATGATAAGTGTTTCCAGGCAGTATGAGGCAAACCAGAAGATCATCCAGACCTATGACAGGTCGTTGGAAGTTGCGGTAACTCAGCTTGGAAGACTGAGCTGATAATCTGCATTTCGGTTTTATATTATTGTAACGGAGGACAGCCGGTTTATCCTGATAGTATTCGTTTAAATGGTGCGGGTATACCGGTCAGAAGCAGGAATATAGATAGTCAGAAGACAGCGGAGCTTATGCGCGGAAAGGCGGGAATATGGTCAGATCATTATGGTCGGCAGCAACAGGAATGCTTGCACAGCAGACAGCGGTGGACACGATATCAAATAATATAGCAAATGTAAACACAACAGGCTATAAGACAAGCCAGAACGAGTTCAAGTCCCTGCTTTACCAGGAACTGCAGACTAAGACCACTACGGCTAACGGAGATACTAAGCCGATTGATTCGCAGGTAGGTCTGGGTGTCAGGAGTTCATCCATTACCACGATATTCAGGCAGGGCGCTTTCCTTGAGTCATCCAATAACTTTGCTTTTGCAATACAGGGCGATGGATTGTTTGCGGTAAGAACTCCGGATGGCGGAACAGCTTATACCAGAAATGGCAATTTCAATGTGTCTATCGGAAATGACGGACTTACGCTTACGGATGCAGACGGCAATCCTGTACTTGACACAACCGGAAAACCGATAGTATTTGAAAAAAATATGACATCCAGCAACATAACGGTTACATCTGACGGAGAATTCTGCTATCCGGATGATAAGGGTAATGCTAAATCACTGGGAATAAGGATAGGCGTATGGCAGTTCAACAATCCTTCGGGACTTGAAAAGAAGGACAGCTCCCTTTATCTGGAGACTGCGGCCAGTGGTGTTGCATTAAATGAGAGTACATCCAATAACCTTAAGAAAAGCACAATAGCTCAGGGATATCTGGAGAATTCTAATGTGCAGCTGGCAGACGAGATGGTGAATCTGATAATTGCGCAGAGAGCCTATGAAGCAAATTCCAGGGCAATCACTACTACAGATACGATGATGCAGCAGGCTAACCAGCTGAGGTCATGATGTCTTCCATGGTGACAACCAGAGCTTTTGGTCTTTGGTGACTGCTGAATAAAAGGTGGATCAAATGGATATAGGAAACATATCAAATCTTACAGATTATACATCATCATTGGCAGCGGCATCCTCTGCTCAAAAGAAGGCTGAATCTGCAAATTCGGCTCAGACTGACGAGGAGATGCTTTCTGCGTGCAAGGAATTTGAATCATATCTTTGGGAGCAGGTGCTTAAGAGTATGAAGTCGGCTTCAGAGGTTTTTAATACCGAAGAAGATGACCAGAAAGTCAGCTATTTTAAGGAAACTGCGATGGCTGATATTGCAAAGCAGATCACTGATCAGAATCTGGGCTCAAATTCTCTTGCCATGCAGATGTATGAGCAGATGAAGAGGAATCAGGGGATAACTGCAGATGAGCTTGAGGCGCGGCTGTCAGGAGCGGACAATGCTGAAGATGCGGCTCCGACGGGGGATGTTCTGGCTTCAGCAGCATCAGCTGTGATAAAAGATGAAACGGAATAAGTTCTCTTCAGGAGTTCTTTTTGTTCTTGGGTAAAAGTCACATTCATATCTTTTAATTTCTGCAGTGCAGGAGTTTACAGATCATTCGTATCCGGGTGATCCGTTTTTCAATATGAAAGGCAATAACTGGGAATATTGAACAGTGCGTCTGTTTGATGTTCTGTGGGGAGTATAACAATGGAAACAGTATCGGGATACATAGATCATATTACATTTCAGAATAAAGAAAATGGCTACACGGTCATGTCTGTTATGACGGAAAAGGGCAGTATAGTCTGTGTTGGTCCCGCAGGCGGTTTTGATGAAGGTGAGACTGTGGAGGTTGAGGGTGAGTACACGGAACACCCTACATACGGTAAGCAGTTAAAAATATTTTCAGTAAGACCTGTTGCGCCAACAGACAGAGTGTCCGTACTGAGGTATCTTGGATCAGGTGCGATAAAAGGCGTTGGTCCGAAGCTTGCGGAGCGTATAGTGGGACGCTTCGGCGAGGATACCATGAGGATAATGGAGGAGGAGCCGGAACGCCTTGCGGAAATAAAAGGTATAAGCGGAAGAATGGCCAGGGCTATAACTGACCAGATGCTTGAAAAAAAGGAACAGCGCAGTCTTCTGATATTTGTACAGCAGTATGGTCTCAGCAGAAATCTTACTCTCAAACTTATAGAGCGTTATGGGGATGAAGTATATTCCGTGCTGAAGAGCAATCCATACCGCATGGTAGAAGAGATTCCCTCCGTGGGATTCAGGACGGCTGATGAAATCGCAGCTAAATCAGGAATTGTTGCGGACAGTGAGTACCGTGTGCGCTCCTGCCTGATATATGTCCTGAAGCTGTTTGCAGCCGAAGGACATTGTTTTGTTCCGCATGATGAAGTGGTATCTGAAACAGTTAAATTATTGGGACTGGAGGAAGAAAGCGGTCACGCTATAACAGAAGAATGTATACGGGGGCTTTCGGCTGACAGACAGATCGTGCTTCGAAATGATTTAGGCGGCAGGATAAATATTTATCTTGAATATTATGACCGTGTAGAGAAGGAATGTGCCAGATTGCTCTTGGAATTAAAAAATGGATTCAAACCGGCGGAAGGGCATGCATCTGAAAAACTTCCTGCTGAAGGAGACGGAATAGAGCTTGACGGATTACAGAAAAAGGCGGTGGACGAATGTCTTAAAAATGGCGTCTTTATTCTGTCGGGCGGTCCTGGAACGGGAAAGACCACCACGATAAATACCATAATAGCTGAGCTTGAGGATGCGGGTGAGAATTTTGTGCTGGCGGCACCTACAGGAAGGGCGGCAAAGCGGATGACGGAAGCGACGTCCTTTGAAGCACAGACGATACACCGCCTGCTGGAAATAAACGGGGAGGTTTCGGAGGGGGGAAGTCCTAATATTTTTTCCAGAAACCGGGAGAATCCTCTTGAAACAGATACTGTTATAGTAGATGAGGCCAGTATGCTGGATATAAGTCTTTTAAAGTCTCTTTTGGAAGCTATGGTACCGGGGATGCGTCTAATTCTTGTGGGGGATGTGGATCAGTTGCCGAGCGTAGGTCCCGGGCAGGTGCTCAGGGATATCATGGAAAGCGGATCTTTTTCCTGCGTAAAGCTGGACCGGGTGTTCAGACAAGCCGGGGAAAGCCACATAGTGTCCTATGCGCACATGATAAACGAAGGAAAACATATTGATCTTTCTGTTAAGTATCCGGATTTCTTTCTCCTTGAAAAAGAAAGCATAAAGCTTGTTCACGGCTATCTGGCGGCCCTGTGTAAGGATGTCATACCGAGGAAACTGGGACTAGACGGGAATGATGTGCAGGTACTGACCCCTATGCGCAAGGGCCCGCTGGGAGTGGAAGGGCTTAACCGTATGCTTCAGGAACAGCTGAATCCGCCCAAACCATCTCTGGAAGAAATAGTATATGGTGATACGGTCTTCCGGGAAGGTGACAAGATCATGCAGATCAGGAATGACTATAACATTGAATGGGAGATCAGGGGTGACTATGATGTGAGTATTAAGGAAGGCAAAGGTATTTTTAACGGTGACGTAGGCGTAATAAAGAATATCAATAAAGAATACCGGCTGGTGGAAGTGCTTTTTGATGACGGGAGGCTTGTATATTATTCTGCAGATAAGCTGGAGGAACTGGAACTGTCATATGCCGCCACAATACATAAGTCACAGGGGAGCGAATACCCGGTTGTGATACTTCCGATACTGGACGGACCAAGGATGCTTTTTAACAGAAATCTTCTGTATACTGCCGTTACAAGGGCGAAGCAGTGTGTGATAATCGTTGGAAGCGGACAGAAAGTGCTGGAAATGATAGACACCGATTCGGAACTTCACAGATATACGTCGCTTAGACAGAGGCTGATTGAACTGGAGGAGGTATTGGAATGAAAATGATGCCCGCTGTCTTTTCCGGCGGGGGATATGTACCTGTCATAAAAAAGGAATACTTTGAATGGTTATTCAGTGAACTGACGGATCTGGTATATCCGAGGCGCTGTCCGTTTTGTGACAGGGTCCTGAGCAGTGATGAACACAAGAAACTGATCTGCTCTGAATGTGAAGAAAAGCCGAAATATATTCACTCTCCCTACTGTTTCAAGTGTGGAAAGCAGTTGAGTGATCCGGATGAGGAATACTGTGAAGACTGCAGAAAAAGAAGCCATAGTTTTGTCAGAGGAGTGGCACTGTATGATTATTCTTCCATAAGGATGTCAATGTATCGCTTTAAATATTCGGGAAGAGCTGAGTATGCGGAGTATTTCGGACGGGAGCTTGTATATTCATTCGGGGATCTTTTCAGAAAATGGGAGATAGATGCAATTGTACCTGTTCCTATGTATTCGGGGAAGGAACGGGTGCGGGGATATAACCAGGCAGAAAAGCTGGCTGAATCTATCGCTCGTGAAAGCGGGATTCCAGTGTTTACGGGATTGGTAAAAAGGGTGAAAAATACGAAACCTATGAAACTGCTCGGAGCCGGTGAACGGGCTGCCAATTTGAAAAATGCTTTCATTATAGTCTCAAATGATGTAAAATTTAACAAAGTACTTTTAGTGGATGACATATATACCACAGGAGCTACGATAGATGCAGTGGCTGATGCGCTGATGGATGCGGGAGTAAGTTATGTTTACTTCGTTACGTTGTCCATAGGGGCAGGCTGCTAGCTGTTTATGTGAAATGGAGGTTCAGGGGTTATGGAAGTAAAGAATTGCAGAAAGTGCGGAAAGATGTTTAATTACATCGGAGGACAGCAGATCTGCCCGGCCTGTAAGGAAGCGGTTGAAAAGAAATTCCAGGAAGTAAAGGAATATGTTAGGGAACACAAAGCTGCTTCTATGACTCAGATATGTGAGGACTGCGATGTAGAGAACAAGCAGGTTCAGCAGTGGGTTCGTGAAGAACGTCTGGTATTCTCGGATGAATCACCGATTAAACTGAGCTGTGAACTCTGTGGTACCCAGATAAAGACCGGCCGCTACTGTGATAAATGCAAGAAAGAGACTGCGAATAATATAAGTGCAGCTGGCAGGCGCCCGGATGTGGCTGTGTCACGTGATAAAAAGGATGCGTCCAGCCACAGGATGCATACTTTCCATAATTGATAAGAACAGATGCTAAACGAATCAAGAATAAAACTCATGACCAGAATGGCTTCCTATGAGAAAGAGGAAGGAAAGCGTAATATGCGCATCGGTACCTATTTCCGTGGCGATTATATAGCCAAGGAAGTCATGAAGTCAATTGTGTATGGAACTATTGCATACGGAATCATGGTGGGCATGTACCTTGCCTATGATTTTGAAGTGCTTATGGAAGAAGTCTACAGTATGGATCTTCTTACTTTTGGAAAAGTTATTCTGGAAAGGTATCTTATTCTGATAGCAGTATATTCCGTCATAACGTATATTGTATATGCACTGAGGCACAGGGCTGCGCGCCGTAAGCTTCGCATTTACTATAATAATCTCCGCAGGCTGAGCTCTATGTATAAGAAAGAGGAGAGTGATGCGGCGGATGCTGAGTCCGTGCCTAAAAAGGAACGGACAAAATAAAGACTAAGCAGGTTTTTGACTATGGTATTTTTACTTCAGGCGAGGGAGAGGATCCTTCAGTTTTATTCAAAATATGACAATTTCTGCAAACCGGCACTGAAATTTCTGCTGGCGCTGGTCACCCTTATACTGATAAACGGTTCCATAGGGTATTCGAGGAGTCTTACTAATTTTGCGGTTACTCTGGTGCTGGCTCTGGTATGTTCATTTCTGCCTGTCAATGTGACCGTTGTAATGGCAGCCGGAATTGTGCTGTTGCATCTTTACGCACTGTCGCTTGAAAGTGTGATAATAATTGCCGCACTTTTCCTTGTGATGTTCCTGCTTTATTTCAGGTTTACACCTAAGGATGCGGTTTTGCTGCTGTTAACCCCTATGGCGTTCAAGCTGGGAATTCCCTATGTGGTGCCCATTTCGACCGGGCTTCTCGGAACACCGGCGTCTGTTGTATCTGCAGGCTGTGGTGTAGTTGTATATTTTATGCTCTCGTATATATCCGGAAGTGCTGCCCAAACTTCAGGTGAAGGTGTAGATGCGGAACTTATAAATAAATTCAGGTACCTGCTGGATGATATGATGTTCAACAAGCAGATGATACTTTATATTGCCGCATTCGGTGTGACCATAATATGTGTTTACTTTATAAGACGGCTGTCAAAGGATCATTCCTGGACTATTGCGATCAGCGCAGGTGCCCTGCTTGACATACTGGTTATGATCGTGGGGGCATTGTATTTCAAACTGTCGGTATCTATAGGCGGCCTGATACTCGGATCCATAGTTGCTGTTGGTGTTGCTTTTGTGATCAAGTTCTTTGTATTCAATGTGGACTACAGCCGTACTGAAAGGGTACAGTTTGAGGATGATGAATACTATTACTATGTAAAGGCAATACCTAAGAATACGGTAAAGGTTAATGACCGTAAGGTAAAGAAGATAAATGGTACTGTTGATCCTGCTAAAAAGAGCAGGGAAAGCAGACGGGAAAAGAATCCGGAAAGACGGAGACAAGGGAAGGAAGATACGGTAAAAGAGAAAAAGGATGCTACCGAGTATCGCATGCACCGGGCTCTTACTGAGAGGGATGCACAGGCTTCGTCTTTGGAAAGAGATACCGCGGCAAAAGCCAGGGCAAACAGGGAACGCAGAAGGAATAATCAGTAAAGGATGCTCACTCAGCTTACTTCGTTTATAGAAAAGTATATATCGAGTTTCCGGGTACCCACTATACGTATATCCGATGTGATAGAGATCGTGATATTATCTGTAGTGGTCTATTACATTATGGTCTGGATGAGGAAAACCAAGGCGTGGTCCCTTCTCAAGGGGCTTCTTGTTATTCTGGCTTTTTTCCTTGTTGCGGCCATGTTCAATATGTCAACAATCCTTTTTATAGCCGAACGAGGTCTCTATGTTGCTGCTGTGGCAATGGTAGTGATCCTGCAGCCTGAATTGAGACGTGCTCTTGAACAGCTGGGAAGCAATAAGATATTTTCGAATATGTCATTGCTTGACAGCGATAAGTATTCCAATGCTTATTCGGTTCATACTATAGATGAAATAGTGAAGGCTTCCTTTTCGATGGGACGCGTCAAGACCGGTGCACTTATGGTATTTGAGAGGCAGCAGACTCTTTCCGAATACGAGAAGACCGGAATAAACATAGATGCATCGGTTTCAAGCCAGTTGCTTATCAATATTTTTGAACATAATACACCGCTGCATGATGGGGCAGTTATATTCAGGGGCGACAGGGTGATGTCTGCTACCTGCTATCTGCCACTGTCGGAAAATCCTAATCTTAGCAAGGCTTTGGGAACAAGACACCGTGCCGGTGTGGGTATTTCAGAGGTCACAGATGCACTGGTAGTAATAGTGTCTGAAGAAAGTGGAAAGGTCAGCGTTGCCTGTGGCGGCGAGCTTTATAATGGGCTTAATCAGGAGGGACTCAGGGAAAAACTTGAGCTATTAAGGGAAGCTGACGGCGAGGAAACCAGGAGAGGCCGCAGACTGCATCAGAGAGGAGGACGGGGTGATAAAAAAGTTTCTAAAGAAAATAACGAATAACCTCGGGCTTAAGCTTCTTGCAGTGGTGGTTGCTGTTGCACTCTGGCTGTTAGTTATAAATTATGATGATCCTGTGATAATGAACAGCTACAGCGGGATACAGGTGGAGATTCTCCATCCCGAGGCACTTACGGATCAGAACAAGGTTTATGAGGTACTGGACGAGACGGATGTGGTTGATGTCACTATAGAGGGGAAGAGGTCTGTTATAGACAGTCTCAACAAGGAGAATATCCGTGCTACTGCCGATATGACACAGATGACGGATGTAAATACCCTTACCATTGATTTTTCTACCAACAAGAATGACAACCAGCTTGAATCCATAGTAGGTGATCATAGTGTTGTCAGGCTGGCAATAGAGAACAGAAAGGAAAAACATCTCCCTATAGAAGTTGAGGTGACAGGGACCCCGATGGAAGGCTATATTGTCGGTGACGTGACGACAAACCAGAATACTGTCAGGATTTCCGGCCCGGAGTCAGTGGTTGATACCATTGCTTCAGCGAAGTGTAATGTAAGCGTTTCGGGGCGAAGCTCTGATATTTCTTCGACGGCAGATATAGTTCTTTTTGATAAAAACGGGAATGAAGTCGAACACGAAAATCTGACGACCAATATATCTTCAATAAATGTTAATATTTCCATACTTGAGCAAAAAGCTGTGGATATAATTTACAGTATGTCGGGCGTTCCGGCAGAAGGCTATGCTGTAGACGGAGATCTGCAGGCTGACAGGACTGCGGTAGTGCTGGCGGGACGTTCATCCGTTATGGAAACGATGAATAATCTTGTCATTCCATCTGAAGTGCTCAGTGTTGACGGAAAGAGTGAAGAATTTACCGTACAGATAGATATTAATGATTATCTTCCTTCCGGTGTGCAGCTGGTATCACAGGATGGAAGTGATTTCAATGGTATAGTGAATGTTTATATATCCATTGTGCCTCTTGTGGACAAGACCTTTGATGTGCCTGTAGATAATATCACGCTTTTAGACGTGCCGGAAGGCTATGATGCAAAGATACTGACTGACGGCGGCGACGAGGACGATGATGACGGAAAAGGCTATGTAAGCCTTACGACTGTAGCGGTAGAGCATTATTATGACGGAGTATATCCGTTTGGCATAAAGGGTGAAGTGGATATAGACGGATATTTCCAGTCGGCGAATACAGATCCGGCTGAGGGTATATACCGTATAAAGGTGGACTTTGCTCTTCCTGAGGGGATAAGTGCCAGGACTGTGACATACGTGGATGTCAGATTGACGGAAAAAGAAAATTAGGGAAATTGGGAAGGAAAGGAACAAAGATGGCAAGATTATTTGGAACAGACGGAGTAAGGGGCGTAGCGGGGAAGGAACTGACAGCAGAGCTTGCTATGCAGTTAGGACAGGCCGGTGCCCGTGTTCTGGCAAAAGATACAAACCGTAAGCCTGTAGTATTGGTCGGCTGTGATACAAGGATATCGGGAGGCATGCTCGCAAATGCGCTTATGGCAGGCATTACTTCTGTAGGCGCAGATGTAATCTACGTGGGTGTGGCACCAACTCCGGCAGTAGCATATCTTACCAGAAGATACCGGGCGGATGCCGGCGTCGTCATATCTGCATCCCATAATCCTGTGGAATTCAATGGTATAAAGTTTTTTGACGCACATGGTTTTAAACTTCCGGATGCAACAGAAGATGAGATTGAAGCAATCATCAAAAACGGGGCAGGAGCTGATGCGGCTAAGACCGGTCTGGAAGTTGGAAGGATAGATTATAGATTTGATGCTGCGGATGAGTACATCAACCATTCGGTAAATTCGGTAGATGTGGACCTGACCGGAATGAGAATAGTTGCTGACTGCGCAGAAGGCGCTTCGTTCAAAACTTCGGTGCAGGCGCTTAAGAGACTGGGAGCGGAAGTGATAGCCATCCATGACAGACCGGATGGTTCAAATATTAATAGGGATTGCGGCTCAACTCATCTTGGCGAGCTTTGCCGGAGGGTTGTAGAGGAAAAGGCTGATATCGGCGTTGCCTTTGATGGAGATGCTGACAGGTTTCTGGCAGTGGATGAAAAGGGTCTTGTAATAGACGGAGATCAGATAATGGCAATTGTCGGGCTGGATATGAAAAACAGGGGAAAACTTTCCGGTGATCGTCTGGTTGTTACTGTAATGAGTAATCTGGGCCTGACCATTATGGCAGATAAGAACGGCATCAATCTGGAACAGACCAAGGTGGGGGATAGGTATGTGCTGGAAAGAATGAAGGAAACCGGCTCTAATCTCGGCGGTGAACAGTCCGGACATATCATTTTTCTGGATGAGAATACTACAGGTGACGGGCTTTTGTCTGCGCTGCACCTGCTTGATGTAATGAAGAGAAGCGGTAAAAAACTTTCGGAACTTGCAGATGTTATGGAAGTGCTGCCCCAGGCTCTTGTAAATGCCAAGGCTTCAAATGATAAGAAGCACGATTTTATGCAGTCAGAGGCTGTTTCCGGTGCTATTAAAGCACTCGAAGAAAAGTATGCAGGCGAGGGAAGGGTGCTTATCCGGCCTTCGGGTACAGAGCCTCTGGTAAGAGTAATGATCGAAGGGCGTGATAAGTCCGTAATAGATAAGGATGCATCCGATCTGGCCGCTCTTATAGAGAAAGAATTAGGGTAAGATTGCCCCTATAGCGGATTGCGGGAAAGAATGTAGTGTGGTAGAATATAACACAGTATTTGAGAAGGTACATCGGTTGCAGGGGTATGAAATACATAGGGGGACATGCGTATGGTCAGCCAAAAAGTCAGGGTGATCAATTCGACGGGATTGCATCTGAGACCCGCAGGGGTGCTATGCAAGGAGTCGATGAAATTTAAAGCACAAACCACTTTTAAGTTTGGGGATAATATTGCAAATGCTAAGAGTGTCCTAAGCGTTCTGGGTGCGTGTGTTAAGTGCGGCGACGAGATAGAGCTTGTCTGTGACGGCGAAGATGAGGAAGAAGCATTGGAGTACCTTGTGAATGCTATCCGGAACGGACTGGGCGAAGGATAAAAAATAATATTCCGCTACTCGCAGCCTGCTTTTTAAAAGTAGGCTGTTTTTATTATCGCATTAGTAAAAGACAGGTTCTTAAGAACCTGTGAAAATGGAGGATGAGATGTTAAATTACAAGAAGTATCAGAGAGTACCGGTAGAGGACTACAAGCAGCGTACATGGCCTGATAAGCAGATTATGAAGGCTCCCGTGTGGTGCAGCGTGGATCTGCGTGACGGTAATCAGGCGCTGATAGATCCCATGGTTGTTTCGGAAAAAATAGAATTTTTTAACTATCTGATAAAGCTCGGCTTCAAGGAGATTGAGGTGGGCTTTCCTGCTGCCAGCCAGATAGAGTATGATTTTATCAGACAGGTGATAGAGAGAAAGATGCTGCCTGATGATGTGAAGCTTCAGGTCCTTGCTCAGTGCAGGGAAGAGCAGATCATAAGGAATTTCGAGACTGTCCGGGGAACGAAGTCTTTCATAATGCATATATATAATTCCACGTCTACACTTCAGAGGGATGTGGTTTTCCATGCGGATAAACAGAAAGTTATTGATATCGCTGTAAGCGGTGTGCAGATGGTAAAGCGTCATCTGAATGAGTATGACGGGGAGACTATCCTTGAGTATTCTCCTGAGAGCTTTACCGGTACCGAACTGGATTACGCACTGGAAGTGTGCAATGCAGTGATTGATGAGTGGGGCCCCACTCCTGATCATAAGATGATAATAAATCTTCCTTCTACTGTTGAGATGACTACGCCTAATGTATTTGCAGACAGGATAGAATTTATGTCAGCAAATATGAACAAGCGCGACAGTATAATACTTTCGGTGCACCCCCACAATGACCGGGGGACGGGAGTAGCCACTGCCGAGCTTGCACTGCTGGCAGGAGCAGACCGAATTGAGGGTACTCTTTTCGGCAACGGTGAAAGAACCGGAAATGTGGATATAGTTACACTTGCATATAATATGTTCTCACAGGGAATCGATCCTGAACTTGCACTGGACAATATAAAAGAGGCAGCAGAGCTTTTTGAGAGGACATGCAAGATGGAGATTCATCCCCGTCATCCTTACGCCGGCAAGCTGGTATTTACAGCATTCTCCGGGTCACATCAGGATGCTATCAACAAGGGCGTTGCAGCTATGAGAGAGCGTAACAGTGAGATATGGGCTGTTCCTTATCTGCCTATCGATCCGTCTGACATAGGAAGAGAATATGAGCCTATAGTTCGTATCAATTCCCAGTCCGGCAAGGGCGGTGTGGCATTTGTCATGGATACATATTTTGGCTTCAAGCTGCCTAAGGGGATGCAGCGTGAATTCGCTGATGTCATTCAGGCGCTTTCGGAAAAGCAGGGAGAGGTTTCTCCGGATACCATTATGGATGAATTCAGGGAGGAGTATCTCAACCGCAAAGAGCCGGTGCATTTCAGAAAACTCAAGGTGGAAGATCTCTCCGGAGAGACAGATAGTGAGTTCGATACAAAGGTAGTGCTTACCTATACCGATCACGGAGAGGAAAAACAGTTTGAGGCTGTCGGGAACGGACCTTTGGATGCTGTCCAGAGAGGGCTTACGGTGACCTTTGAAAAGCGGATAAAGATACTGGATTACGAGGAGCACGCTCTTCAGAGCGGATCAAATTCCCAGGCGGCTGCATACATCCATCTGTTGGATTCCGATACCGGAAAGGCAACCTATGGCGTGGGCGTAAGCTCAAATATCACCAGGGCTTCCGTAAGGGCTGTATTTTCTGCATTCAACAGACTTGATCTGGGTGGAAAGTGATATTTTGCCAGGTACAAAAATGTTCTATATGTGACTTGAGGTGAACTGTAATGGGAAAGAAAATTGTTGTTACAGGCTGTAACGGACAGCTTGGAAGGGCGCTGCAGAAAGAATTGGCTGCTGATTCCGGGTATGAGTACATAGGTACTGATGTTGATGAACTGGATATCACATCATCATCTGCAGTTCTTGAGTATGTTAGAGGGATAAAGCCATATGCCATAGTCAACTGTGCGGCTTATACGAATGTTGACGGGTGTGAAAAAAACGAGGACCTGGCAATGAAGATAAATGCCATCGGTCCCCGCAATCTTGCTGTAGCTGCTTCTGATGCGGATGCAAAGCTTGTGCATATTTCTACGGACTATGTTTTCCCGGGGAACGGTGACAGGCCTTATAAGGAGTTTGATACACCGTCGCCTAAGAGTGCATATGGAAGAACCAAGCTTGAGGGTGAAAGATTTGTAAGCTGTTTTTCGGACAGATTCTTTATGATAAGGACGGCATGGCTTTATGGTGACGGAAAGAATTTCGTAAAGACCATGCTGGCACTTTCAGAAAAAAATGACAAGATAGGCGTGGTGGATGACCAGCTGGGGAATCCTACATCCGCGGCTGAACTGGCAAGGGCTATACACTTGCTTCTTCCTACCGATGAATATGGAATTTACCACGGAACCTGTGAAGGAATCTGCAGCTGGGCAGAATTTACGGAAGAGATATTCCGCCTGGCCGGCAGGAATACGTTTGTGGAACGGATCAGCTCTGAAGAGTATAAGAGAAGATTCCCTGAGTCTGCAGACAGACCGTCCTATTCTGCACTTGAGAATTATATGTTTAAACTCAATACGGATATAAGATTTAAGGACTGGCATGATGCCATAGCAGAATATCTGGGATGATTGTTGATCACACAGGCATGGGGGGAAGAAGATTGCAGACCAGCAGGGCGATGAGAATACCTACTATCGCACCGACTGCTACCTGAAGCGGCGAGTGGCCGACGAATTCCTTGAGCTTGTCTTCTGCGGATATATCGGTATCTATTCCCATCTTGCTTATGGTATCGATCATTTCGTTGAGTACACTGGCCTGTTTACCGGCCTGGCGTCTTACACCGAGAGCATCGTACATTACGATCATGGCAAAAGCAGCCGCAAGGGCGAATTCCACACCGCCGGCACCATACTGATAGCAAACGGCCGTAGCAAGACCGCATACGGTAGCTGAGTGTGAGCTGGGCATACCGCCGGTTCCGACTAAACGCTCGGCATCAAAGTTTTTGGTCATTATAGTATGCAGGATCGTTTTTGAAATCTGTGCGACGAACCAGCCGCCTGCGGCCGAGAGTATTATGGGATTGTGTAAAAGCTCTTTAAAAAACTCCATCAGTAGTGCCTCCAAATGAACACTTGCGGATGTGCATATATCATTCTGAAAACTAACTTTAATATTATAAGAGTATACGGACAAAAATACAACAAACAAATATATTATAATTATACGGAAGGACATTTGAAATGGAAAAAACAGACAAAATCTATGTAGCAGGTCACAGGGGACTGGTTGGTTCCGCTATAGTACGTTCATTAAAAAGGAACGGCTATGACAATATCATAGGAAGGACACATAAGGAACTTGATCTTAAGGAGCAGGCGGCTGTTCGTGCATTTTTTGAAGAAGAAAAGCCGGACATAGTAGTGCTGGCTGCAGCGAAGGTTGGAGGCATAAATGCGAACAATACTGCACCGGCAGATTTTGCATACGAAAATATGCAGATTCAGTGCAATGTTATCAAGTGTTGTCATGATTACAAGGTGAAGAAGCTCCTTTTCCTTGGAAGCACCTGCATCTATCCTAAGATGGCACCCCAGCCTATTCCGGAGGATGCGCTTCTCACAGGACCGCTCGAGCCTACGAACGAGGCCTATGCAATTGCCAAGATATCCGGACTTGAGATGTGCAGATTTTTTAAAAAGCAGTATGGCGATAATTTCATAAGCTGTATGCCTACTAATCTTTACGGACCTTATGACAACTATGAACTGCAGGGGTCACATGTGCTTCCTGCAATGATAAGGAAGTTCCATGAGGCTAAGAAGAACGGTGACGCAACTGTAGAGCTCTGGGGAACCGGCTCGCCCCTTCGAGAGTTCCTTTATGTTGATGATATGGCAGATGCCTGTGTATTCCTGCTTGAGAACTATGACGGTGAGCAGCATGTAAATATAGGAACCGGCAAGGAGCTTACTATAAAGGAGCTTGCGGAACTTGTTAAGAAGACCGTTGGATTTGAGGGGGATATAGTTTGGAACAGTGCCATGCCAGACGGAACACCCAGGAAGCTTACTGATGTAACCAAGCTTCACAGTCTTGGTTTCCACCACAAAGTGGATCTTGAGGAAGGCGTTAAGCTTGCTTATGACTGGTTCAGGGAAAATGTGGAACAGGCGAGAGGAATGTAATATATGGTCTATATACTTCCGGTATTTATGATCATTGTTGCTTATTTTTCGGGCAGACTGCCGGAAGTTTTATTCAAGGTAAATAAAAAGAACCATATACCGGTGAACAGAGGGGAAACATGCCTTAACGGAATGTTTCTCCTTTTTGTGATATGGGATATTTTGGCCCTTGCCGCATCATATCTGGGACTGGGATTTACGCTGATAGTCAGGATATATGCGGCAGTTATGGGAGTGATACTTATTGTATCAAATATAATCCTTTATCGTAAAAGAAAGCCTCAAAAATGGTACACGGATATAATTGTACCGCGTATTTTTCTTCTGGCTGCTGTGGTGTTCCTGCTGCAGATTGCGTTGATTTTTTGCATAGCGCCTGATATTTCCGAAGATAATATCAAGGTTTCGGTTCTGACGATCATTTCCGATGGGCGGCTCCATATCACAGATCCCGGAACAGGTATCTCCGAAGGCTACAGAGTGAACCTTTTGGGGCGTATTCCGGAACTGGATTCGTTTTATGCCATGCTCGCATATCTGACAGATTTCAAAACAGAAGAACTGTTGTATAGGTCTTTTCCTGTATTGGTATTAATGCTTTCTTATATGGCTTACGGCATGTGGGCGGATCTTCTCTGCGATAAAACCGAGGAAGGGAAAAGGAAAAAGAGTATCCTTTACGTTGTAATTGGAACACTTAATATATGCGGCTCCATTTCTACGAGCGGGATATATTATTATCAGATGCACTGCGGATTCAGACCGGAAGTGATCATATTCAGTGTGTTTGTACCGTATACAGCATATCTTTGTTACAGGATATTCCGTGACAGGGATCATGTCTGCATCGCGTATCTTGTGCTGACGTATATTGCCTCTCTTGGGATGACAAGTATGATAAGCGGTTTTATTCCGCTTATTGTTGTTACAATGATCAGTGCGGTTATCATAATATGGAGTGATGTGGCACTTAAGCACGGATGGATAAGAAATGCGAAGACGGGAGATGAAAGATGACATTTGAGGGAATATTTGACATCTTCCGTACAATGAGGGATACCCTGGAAAGCGCCGGTACAAGTGCGGGCCTCAGTGGGCTTTTTTTGGCAGGACTTATTGCTTTATGGTATTCCAAGGACAGGGTTTCGAGAAGGATCAGGTTTTTGTTTGTATTTGCTACGGTTATGCTGATAATGGTAATAACGCCTCTTTACAGCGTTTTCTGCAGCCGGTATCTTCCGGGGCTGACCGTGCTTGGAGCGCATCTGTGGTTTCTGCCTGTTACGCTGGTTTTTATGGGGACTGTGTATCTTATATCAGATTCCATAAAGGACAGCAGAAATATCCCAAAACTGGGAGCGGCTTTTCTTGTAATAATGTTCCTGGCAGGTGCTACGGCATATACGGAGAGAAGCTTTCTGCCTGCAGGCGCAGAAGGTATCTATACCGAAGGCAAGGCTTATATCGCAATGGAAATGGTGGAACGCTATATCGAGGATAAAGGGGGAGAGTCAATTCTGCTCCTTTCATCTGATGATGTTATGGAAACCGTGAGACGACACGATACAAGCGTATGTGCTCTTTACGGCCGGGATATAGTCGAGGGCAATAAAAGCATGGTACGCGGCATTGTATACAGTGAGGAACAAAAGAAAGCGTATATGGCGATGCATGAGGATACATACGATGTTGAGAATATTACTGCCATAGCGGATTCGTGCGGTGTTACGCTGATAATACTTGAAAAAGATGCTGAAGAAGGATCCGAGCAGAGTGGGGCAGCTGCTGATGAAGGAGAGGAAGCAGAACAGCCGGATTTAAGCGGTTATGCGGTGTACTCAGAGAATGAGTCTTATATCTGTTATGCGAGAGAGGAAATATGCAATGGATGACAGTCTGATAAGCATAGTTATGCCGGTACATAATGCGGAAAAATACGTTCGGCAGAGCGTGGCATCAGTTAAGCGGCAGTCATATCAAAATTGGGAACTGATACTGGTTGAAGATGCTTCAACGGACAGAACTCCGGAGATACTTGAGAGGCTTGCCGGGAGAGATAGTCGTATAAGACTGATCAAAAATGAAGGTGATCACGGCGCATCATATGCGCGTAATGCAGGTATCGCTGCTGCAAGGGGGCGTTATCTTGCGTATCTTGATGCCGACGATATCTGGAGCAGGCATAAGCTTGAGGAACAGCTGGCATTCATGAAAGAAAAAAAAGCCGCCTTCAGCTTTACCGCATATGAATTCGGAGATGCTGATGCGAAGGGAACCGGCAAGGTGGTACGTGTGCCGGAAAAACTGGATTACAAAAGGGCGCTGTCCCGGACTGTTATATTTACTTCCACTGTTATGTTTGATCTTGCCCATGTCGGCAAGGAGCTTATATATATGCCGCATATAAAGAGCGAGGATACGGCTTCGTGGTGGAAAGTGCTTAAGAGCGGAGTTACCGCATATGGCATAAACAAGGTTTATGTAGTATACCGTATAACGGGCAGCAGTCTTTCTTCTGACAAGATAGAAGCCCTGAGACGCATATGGAATCTGTACAGAAAAAGCGAGCATCTCTCCCTGGCATACAGCTGTGTGCTGTTTACGGGCTGGGCATTCCGCGCAGTTGTAAGACGTTTGTAGATTTGTTATAATACGAGTTAACATAACATAGGAAGGTTGTCCGTAAAAACAACTTTTATGAAAAAGCTAGAGACATCCAGAAGGATCATAAGACTGTTTTTGTCGCTGGTGGGGCTTGCTGTGCAGACGGCCGGCTTTGTTTTTGTGTGGTTTAATTACTATAAGCCTATGATGGAAGCGCGCCAGATAAGGTTCTGGATAAAGGGAGACCTGCTGCTCATTGCCATATATGCTATTATCCTGCTACTGATATCCGAGATGTATGGCGGTATGAGGATAGGCTATCTTAGGACATGGGATGTGTTCTTTTCACAGGTATTTTCTACTTTGGGCACGGATGTGATCATGTATGCCGTGCTTTCCCTTATGTACACAAAGCTTATCACTGATGTGGTGCCGATGCTTGTTCTCATAGGGGCTCAGGTTTTGTGGATCGCCGTATGGACAGCGATATCCAATCTGATCTGTTCAGGTCTTTTCCCGCCCAGGAATCTTCTGCTTGTATCGGGTGAAAGACCGACTGATGACATAGAGCGGAAGTTTGGAAGCCGTCCCGATAAATACAGGATATGCAAAAAAATGAAAATATCCGAAGGTCTGGAAGCAATCACTGAAGAGATAGAGAAGCGTTATGACGGAATGATCATATGGGATATACCAACCGGAAAGCGTAATCAGCTGCTTAAGTATTGTTATGGCAGATCCATACGTGTATATGTGATGCCGAAAATCTCGGATGTGCTGGTAAAGGGGACGGACGAACTTCATATCTTTGACACTCCCATATATTTCATAAGGGAATATGCACTTACCGTTGAGCAGCGTCTGGCAAAGAGGTGTATTGACGTAGTATGCTCATTCATACTGATAATCCTTACAGCTCCTTTCATGCTGCTTACTGCTATTATTATAAAGTGTTACGATGGAGGTCCGATACTTTATCATCAGACCAGGTGTACTATTGGTGCCAGAAGGTTTGAAATCTATAAATTCCGCAGTATGCGGGTGGATGCCGAGAAAGACGGCGTGGCACGTTTAGCTTCAAAAGGGGATGACCGTATCACTCCCGTGGGAAAGGTGATCCGTACTATACGCTTCGACGAACTGCCTCAGCTTTTCAATATACTTAAGGGGGATATGTCTTTCATAGGACCGCGCCCCGAACGTCCTGAGATAATAGAGCAGTACACAAAGGAAATGCCGGAGTTTGTTTTCCGGATGAAGGTAAAGGCAGGTCTTGCGGGCTACGCCCAGGTATATGGCAAATATAACACTACACCCTATGACAAGCTGAAGCTTGATCTTGCCTATATAGAGAATTATTCCGTATGGCTTGATCTTAAACTGATGCTTTTGACACTGAAAGTCCTTCTGTCTCCTGACAGTACGGAAGGGGTGGAGAGCGGCCAGATAACGGCTGACCATAACAGCGGAAAAGACAAAATGAAAGAAGAAAAATGAAAAGATCGTTTTCCGGATATTTTGATATGAAAAGATTTCTGCTTCTTTGCTGGAAGAATCTCTTTGTTACACTGGTGATTTTTGCTGTGGCAGGGGCAGTGCTGTTTTTGATCGCAGATATGATCAGGATAAATGTATTTCACGGTGAGAAGATTTACCGGAGTGAGGCGATGTATTACATCACCTTTGATGCTGATAGTGACGGGACTATAGTTCATTACTATAATGACTACACATGGAATGATGTACTTGATACCGACCGTATTGCCGGTGTGGCTGCGCAGAAGCTGGGCTTATCAAAAGAAGAGGTTGCCGCAGCAACAAGCATTCCCACAATGTCGGATATAAAGATGATAAAGGTATATGTGGACATGAGGGATGCAGATAAGGCAGATAGATGTCAGGATGCCATAGGTGAAGCGCTTGCTGATTTCGGCGGCAGTACGGAGGGTTTTACTTCAATAGAAGCGTGGAACCGTGAAGCGGTAACAGCGCTTAAGGTTAGGGGCTATTATGGGCGTTTTGCGGCAGCAGGAGCTGTTGTGGGTATTATATTCGGTGTGCTGCTCATGATGCTCAGGTATTCCCTGGACGATTCCGTTAGGATACCCTCGGATATCCGGGCATACATGGATGTGCCTGTGGCAGGTGTCCTGTTTGAAGGAGAAGCAAAGGGTAAGGAGTGTGTGAAGGCGGAGAAAGAGCTGGCTGATAATCTTAAAGTACTCGGTGAGCAGTCAGACGGGATAAGGCTTTTTTTTGCCGGCACATATGCAGATGATAAAACGCTGCAGGAAAGTATAAAAAACAGGCTGAATATTCCGGAATGTAAGATCATGGCTGAAGGGGGAACAGCCCTGCTGATAGTTCCCTGGGGATGCAGCAGAATGGATCTTGAAAATGCCGCAAATGGCATAAAGATAAAAACTGCAGAGTGCAGGGCGACTGTTATAGTGGATGTAGAGCAGAACTTTTATACACTTTATTCGAAAGCATATTTGTGATATGAAAAAGCTTGAGGTACTGGTATCTGCACTGAATAACGATCCGGAGCAGCTTATCGGCAGGATGAATCTATCGTCTGATGCAGTGATCATAAATCAGACTGACCATAAGGATAAGCGTACGGTCAGCCTTGATAGAGATCATATGGTCAGGATTTTTGAATGTACTGACAGAGGTGTGGGTGCATCAAGAAATAAGGCATTGTCGAAAGCTGAAGACGAGATAATTCTTTTTTCTGATGAAGATATAGTGTATGACAAGGGATATGAAAAAAAGATCCTGAAGGCTTTTGCTGAAAACGCTGACGCTGATATTATCCTTTTTAATATCGAAGTGGATGAGCGGAGACGGACATACTGGATAGATAAGAAGACAAAGGTGGGAAGATTAAACAGCGGAAGATATCCTGCCTATAGTGCTGCGGCAAGGCTTTCAAGCATAAAAAAATCGGGAGTCGGATTTTCGCTTCTGTTCGGCGGCGGAGCCCCTTACAGCAATGGAGAGGATTCACTTTTCTTTATGGATTGTATAAGAAGCGGACTGAAGATAGTAGCTGTGCCGGTAAAGCTGGGACGGGAAGATTTCAGGGAGTCTACCTGGTTTAAGGGATACAATGAAAAATTCTTTTTTGACAGGGGGGTTCTCTATCATTTCCTGTACAGACGGGCGGCTGTTATCTGGGGATTCAGGTTCGTGGCTGCCAAAAGAAAGATTATGTGCAGGGAAGTAAATGCGTTTAAGGCATTTTCGCTATTGTGCGCCGGTATACGTAAGGGTAAAAAGCTGGATAAAAGCAGCGGGAGAAGATAAGATATGGCCGGCTATGTTTTGTACTTGATCATAGCGCTTGCTTCGTGCTTTGTTGCGTCCAGGGTGAGTGACAGGGAAGGTTATGTAATGGCTGACAGGATAAGGCTGTCTATTATCTTCTGGATACTTTTTATACCCTCAGCACTCAGGATATATACAGGAAATGATTACAGAACATACATATATCATTTCCATGATTCCTACAGGGATATATTTGTTGTGACCGAGGCAGGCTTTAATGCGGTGGCAAAGTATGTGTACAGTTTTTTGGACGAGGAGTACTTTCTGGTACTTTTTGCGCTGTTTGCGTTTGTGACCATACTTTTCTTTTTAAAGGCCATGTACGAGCAGAGCTGCGATTTCGGAATGTCGTTTATGCTTTTCATGGCATACGGACTGTATTTCCAGACATATAATACCGTCAGATATTATATGGCTTTGGCAATCGTGTTCTATGCACTGCGGTTTGTAAGGGACAGGCAGTATGTGAAGTTTTTGATTGCTGTACTTGTTGCGGCACTTTTCCATAAGACTGCCATTGCTGTACTGCTCATCTATCCTGTATGCAGGATGAGGTGGACGATATATCATTATGTGATTATTGTTACGGCAGGAATAAGCGGGCTTATTTTTAAGTCACAGTATATGGACCTTTTTGTAAGGCTTTATCCGTCCTATAAGAATGAACCTGAGTACCTGGCAAGCGGAGGCATGAGCATCATTAATATCCTGAGGGTGGCTGCGGTGCTTGCTTTTGCGATAGCAGTCCTGATCTTTAGAGGGAAGGAACAGCAAAAGAACGAGACGATAGGCTTTTATTTTCGGATGAATGTTGCGGCATTGGTACTTTATTTATGTTTCAGCTTTGTACCGTTCCTGTCCAGGCTCGGCTACTACCTGATAATTTCCCAGGTGTTGCTGATACCTGAACTGATAAAGATGTCAGAAGGGATAAAGATTAAAAACATAAAGCTTAATATTAAAAAAGTGCTTGTTGCCGGAGTGACGTTTTGTGCGGCTGTATACTTTGCAATGTTTATGTATAAGGCAACAGCGGAAAATGTGAAAATACTTCCGTATTCAACCTGGTTAACCTATGATAATGAGGATATGAAAGGTTATCCGGAAATGGAACAGTATATTCTGATACGTGAAGATGAGAGTCAGGGGTTATGAAGTTTTCTGTTATAATCGTCTGTCTTAACGCAGGCGGGGAACTAAAAAAAACAGTAGACAGTGTGCTGTCGCAGACTTACGGAGACTACGAGATAATAGTTAAGGACGGCGGATCTGAGGATGGCTCGACTGAGTTTTTAAAAGATGCGCCTAAGGTCAGGCTGATAGTAAAAAAAGACCGCTCAATATATGATGCCATGAATCAGGCATGCAGATATGCTGTGGGTGACTATTATTATTTCCTTAACTGTGGGGATTATCTGGCCGATGAAAATGTGCTGGAGAGAGTTGCAAGATTTATGAAAGGTACCAACGCCGATATATTTTACGGTGACCTTTACCGCAGGAAACTTGCCAGTACCGATGTGGCACCTGACTATATAAGCAGTTTTGTGTGTTACAGGAATGTTCCTAACCATCAGGTTTGCTTTTATTCAAAAAGGCTCTTTGAAAAGAAGGGGTATGATATAAGATTTATCGTCAGGGCAGACTATGAGCATTTCCTTAGGTGTATGTATAAGTATAAGGCGGTCGCAGTCCATATGCCCTTTACCGTTGCGGATTACATGGGGGACGGGTTTTCGGAAAGCGATGAGAACAGCAGAATTTCCGATCGGGAGCATAAGATAATAACAAGAAAATATCTTGGAAAAAAATGCCTGTTGTACGAGTTTATAATGATGATCACACTGCAGCCGTTGAGGAAGAAACTGGCGAATAGCAGGAAATTTTCTGCACTCTATCACAGATTAAAGGGCGGGTTGTATGGTCAGGGTCAACTGAGTAATGATGCCGCAAAGCGGAAGAAAGGGGAAAGATGAAGATCCTCTGGCTCTGTAATATGGTACCTGCTTTTATTGCAGCGACCATGAAGCAGAAAAAACATTATAAGGAAGGCTGGATTCTCGGGGCTTACGAAGAAATAAAAAAGCAGGAAAGTCCGGAGGTGGCTTTCGCTTTCCCGGTGTCTCAGGAGGACCTGGTAAAAACCGATATACTCAGGGGAGAAGCAGAGGGCGCCCGCTATTACGGTTTCTACGAGGATACAGAGCATCCCGAGAAGTACGATAAAGCTCTTGAGGCATCGTTGGGACTTATATGTGAAGAGTATCATCCTGATGTCATACATTGTTATGGCACGGAATTCCCACATACGAGGGCAATGCTCAGGGTGACTGAGTGGCGCGATCGGGTGATGATCCATATCCAGGGTGTGATGTCGGACTGTGCTAAGCAGTATTTTGGCATGCTTCCGGAGCGGGTGATAAAGAGCGTGACTTTCAGGGATCGTATAAAAAAGGACAGTATTGCAAGCCAGAAGGAAAAATACCTGCTCCGTGCGGCAAATGAGGAGGAAGCTTTAAAGAATGTCCGGTATGTCTGCGGAAGGACAGAGTTTGACAAAAATGCTGTTGCTGAGATCAATCCTTCATGCAGGTATTTCAGTCTCAATGAGACCGTGAGAAACTGCTTTTACGAGGGACGGTGGTCAGAAGAAAAGTGCATCCCACACAGCATATTCATGACGCAGGGAAACATACCGTTAAAGGGACTGCATGTGATGCTGGATGCGATGCCTTCCATACTGGAACACTATCCGGATACGGTGCTTGAAGTGGCGGGTGATGACGTGGTCAGGGGAAAAAGTCTCAAGGACAGGATCAAGCTCCCCGCATATGGCAAATACTTAAAGGAACTTATAGAAAAGAATGACCTGAAGGACCGGGTAAAGTTCCTGGGGCCTCTTAGCGCAACGCAGATAAAGAAAAAGTATCTGTCCTGCAATGTTTTTGTGCTGCCGTCATTTATCGAAAATTCTCCCAATTCCCTGGGGGAGGCTATGCTATTGGGCGTGCCTGTAGTGGCATCTGAAACCGGCGGTATTCCATCGCTTGTGGAGGATGGTAAAGAAGTGCTGCTTACAAAGCCCGGTGACAGTGAAATGCTTGCGGAAAGGATACTGGATATATTTGATGACGGGATGTTTGCGGCATTGCTGGGTGAGAATGCCGCCGCAAGGGCTGCGCTTACCCATGACCGCATAGCAAATTATAAGATGCTTATCTGGATATATGAAGAGATAATGAAGGAAAACAGCTGATCGTATGAGGATCACTTTTATCACAAACTATATGACGCCGCATCAGCGTCCCTTTTGTGAGGCTATGTACGCTCTTATAAAAGAGGATTTTCATTTTATATCCACTACCATCATGGAAAATGAAAGAAAAGATATGGGGTGGTCTTCTGATATAAAGGATCTTCCGTATGCTTCATTCTATGATGATGATTATGATGTGAGTGAGAGTTATGTTATGGACTGTGATGCGCTTATATGCGGCGGCACACATTCCATGTACATAAGTAAGAGGCTGGAGGCAGGAAAGCTTACATTCAGATATTATGAGAGACTGTATAAAAAAGGCCGCATGCAGGCGTATCTGTCAGGCTCTTTTTTTAAAAACAAAAAAGAGCACGGGGCAGTGAAGCACCTGCCTGTATATTTATTGTGCGCAGGTGCATATGTGGCTTCGGATTTTGACCTTATAGGTGCATATAAGGGGAAGATGCTCAGATATGGTTATTTTCCTGAATTCATAAAAAAAGATCCTGGTAAAATAATGGAGCATAAGGATAATGAAGTGCCTGAAATACTCTGGAGCGGAAGACAGTTAGACTGGAAGCATCCCGGAGCAGCAGTATTTGTTGCGGAACATTTAAAGGAAAAAGGCATCCCATTTCATATGACTATAGTGGGAGACGGCGAGTGCAGGGAAAACATCGGACTTGCAGTAGAGGAAAAGAATCTCCACGAATATGTGACATTAAAAGGATTTGAAAAATCCTCAGATATAAGAGAACGAATGGATCATGCGGATATCTATCTGATGACCAGTGATATGCAGGAGGGGTGGGGGGCTGTTGTAAATGAAGCGATGAACGCCGGATGTGCTGTGGTTGCATCACATGAGGCAGGATCTGTTCCATACCTTATAGAACACGGTATCAATGGTCTGGTATACAGGAGCGGGAATTTGCAGGAGCTTTCTTTATACGTGGCGAAGCTCTGCAATGACAAAAGACTTCGTCGGCGCCTGGGGCTGGCCGCTTATGAAACTATCAGGTCAGAGTGGAATGCCGAAGCAGCGGCCGGAAGATTTGTCAGGCTCTGTGAGAAACTCTGCAGTGAAGGTATGAATGACGGAAGGATGCTCTCACAGATTGAGGGAATTGAAAAGACAGGACCGCTTTCAGCAGCACCGGTAATAAAAACATCAGAAGGTTATGATCACGTCAGGAGCCGAGTGTAAAAAATCGCTCTGAAAGAGGCGGTTTGGGCTCGGCATGGAGATTAAAATGAATGTAATAGCAGCGGCTTTCGCGTTTGAAGAAGACTATGGTAATTCACCTCAGCTTACCGGGAGATCGGATGAGCAGAAGATTAGGGTGTATATGAGGAATATCGTGGTATCCCTTGTTTCGGCACACAGAATGAATCCCGATGACAGAACTGTTCTGGTGACGAATGCCGATATCCCCGGGGAATACAGGAAGGAACTTGAAGACGGCGGTGTGGAAATTGAAAGGATTGAGTTTGACAGTTTCCGCATGCCTAAGAAATTCATATGGTCTCTTGCTTTTTTTAAACTGTGTGCCTTGGAATACCTTCTGAATAACGATGAATACGAGAAAATACTTCTTGTAGACAGTGATACGTATACCGTGAAAGATTTTAAAGAGCTTTGGAAAGAGGCTGATAAGGGCATACTTCTCTACAATGTATGCCATTCCATAGAACATCCGGAGCGGGTAAAGATAATTGAGGATTACAGAAAGCTGTATCCTGAGGAAGATGAAAATATCGTACATTACGGAGGAGAGTTTATCTGCGGCAGAAAAGAGAATATCAGCAGATATATAGAAGAGTGCCGGGAGGTTTATAAACGGATATGTGCATCGGATTATGATGTGCAGGACAATATAGGTGATGAAACGCTTACGGCAATAGCAGCGGCACATTTAAAACGACAGGCGCTGATAATAGAGGCCGGTGCTTATGTGACCAGGTACTGGACGGAAGAACGGTTCTATCTGGTGAGCACCAACACAGTCTATAATCCTGTGTGCGTATGGCATCTCCCAGGAGAAAAGGACAAGGGGATGCTGATAATGTATGACTATTATATAAAGCATAAGGTTTTCCCGGAATTAAAGAAGTCACTGAAAATTTATGGACTGGCAGATGGGAAAAGACCTTATTTCTTTGACTCCATGTACGCAAAGTGGGTAAGAAGGAACGCAAAAAAATGACAGGTGGTAATGCAGATAATACCGGAACACTGGATGTGATAATCCCGGTATTCAACAAAGAAAAATATCTGAGGCGATGCGTTGACAGTGTACTGGCACAGTCATATGCTCCCGCGCGCATTATCCTTGTTGATGACGGTTCGACAGACGGAAGCCCTAAACTATGTGATGAGCTGGCGGCAGAATACGATACCGTCGAGGTCATTCATCAGAAAAACGCCGGCGCGTCAGCTGCAAGGAATACAGGCATTGGTGCTGCGGACGGGGATTTTATAGGATTTATTGATGCTGATGATTGGGCTGACATTGATATGTATGAAAAGTTAATAAAGGCTCTTTGCGAAGAAGGGCATGAAAAGATTCCCGCTGCGCAGCTTATGAACAGACAGTACAGTGAAGACGGCACGCTGGTACTGTACACCGGAACTGACAAAGCGTCTGTATATGTGATAAAGACGGAAGATTTTTATGAACAGCTGATAATGCACACAGGAGATTCTTCTATGTGTACCAAGGTGTTCAGGGGGGAATTTGTAAGAAGGTATAAATTTGCAGAGGGTGAGAAGAATGAGGATTTTGAACTTCTTCTGAGGATGCTTCCGGAGATGGGAGAGGGGATACTTACCCTGGATACTCCCGGATATAACATAGAGTTAAGCGGCAGCAGTGTGACAAGGGGAAAGTATGACCAGTCGCTTTACGAGAGCATGATGAAGAATGCTTTTACAGCACTGCGTGTCGCAAGAGAAAAATACCAGGATCATATCAGCCAGGCTGAACGCTTTACTTATGTGCAGTCACTGGATTTTATGCTGCATATACCTATAGAGAGAATGACGGCAGACAATAGTTTCTATATGCGTATAGTAAGGTATTTAAGAAGTGAAAAGCAAAATATAAAAAAGAACCGTTACCTTACAAAGAAACAGCGCAGATATCTGCTTCTGCTGCTGGATGCACCGGTGGCGGTGAGAAAGACACACAGAATGATAATGAATGTACGGGGAGACGGAAGAACGGAAAAATAGTTTTCCGGAAATTGCGAAAAGAGCGGACGGACTCAGCATATCTTATGCCGATGTTTGTTGTGTGACAATGCGGCTGACGGTGTTATAATCAAGAGTAAGAAGGTTCAGGAGAGAGGGAAAACTCTGATGAAAAAGAAATTAATTTCAGCAATTCTCATTGCGGCGGCTGTGGCAGCAGCTGTATCGGGTTGCGGGTACCACAACGGCGGTATAAATTTTGACGCCAACGCAAATGTGAATGTGAACGGAAACGAAATAATCAATACTAATGATGGTAACAATACATCTGTTCCTACACCTACATCCACACCGGGGACAGGGGACGGAAGCGGCGAGACTGATCCGGATCAGGAAAAAGCAGAAGATGTTTATAATGATTTCCTGAATAACGGAAGAAAGGTTAAAACGTCCAAACAGTATAAGGAAGACGATGCCCAGGGAAATTATGACGGGCTTTTATACGGAGAATACAGTATTGATGAACTGCGTGAGGCTTTTGAAAAGCAGGAGGGCATCGGAACATCCGTAAAGTATGTGATAATGGATCTTGGCGATGATGGAACAAATGAGCTGGTGGTCTATTTTGAGGCCGATAATGCCGGGTATTTTTCTTATATGTGTTACATATATTATGACAGGGGCGAGCTGATCCTTGGCGCACATACAACCGACGGAAACAGGAGCTACGGTAAGCTGTACGATACCGGATATCTTGAACGTGGTGTTGCCAGTGGCGGCCTTGGCTCATATTCTGTTTACAGCATATCTTCCGAGGGTGAGACAGAGATGGTGATGTCACTCAATTCCTACAGCGGTTTTGAGGCGGCAAATGTGGCTTACTATCTGGATGTGGATGACAGGGAAGCACTCTTTACAGAGTTAGATAAGCTTATAGGCAATGCAAATGAATTTTTCATATATGTCTACGCCGATAATGGCGAGGTATATGTTAGTGTTGAGGAATTTGATTCCACCGAATCAAAAAGGCAGTCAGAAGAAGAATTTATAAAGGCGCTTGAAGACAATGGCGTTCATGTGATCTCGAGCATGGAAATGCAGGAAATTACTGACACTTCCGAATACAGGACAAAAGAAGTGAATTGGAAGATACTGTATGAGTCGGAATCAGCAGGCAGCAGTGCAGATTTCGGTGGTTCTGAATTTTCGGCTATAGAGGGCGAATGGGTACTCTACTATATAGAAGAGGAAGGCTCTGGGCAGTATGCATACGAAACAGATCTGTATGAGTATTACCGTTTCTATGACGACATGACTGCGGACTATATGGAAGTGCTGGATGGGGAAGTAGTGGAAGAAGTATCCGGACTCGAGGTGACGATGAGCGAGGACGGCGGATACGAGATCGACTATAAGAATTCAAAGGGCAGGCAGTTAGTCAATATAAGCGGCTTTAACGAGGATGGATACCTGGAGATAACCAGGACCTCTTGGGAGGGAGATATGCCATGGGGATATTATGCACTCTTCAGCCCGATGGAAGGTAATTAAAGGATGCAAATTACTATAACGTCCCGCATATAGTCTCTGGGAAGTCTTAAAAACAACTTGAGCACAGTGAGAAATTAATAATAAAAAATACAGGAGGGAAAAGTAATGGGTTTATTTGATTCATTTGCAAACCAGGCAGGAAACATGATCAGAAACGAGGCAAGGAAGACCGGAAGTGAATTGGTTCACAATGCATCCGGTGCTATACAGAATGGTCTTGCCAATGCAGGAAACAAGTCGGAGCAGTTTTCTTTCCCGAATCTGCCGACGGATGTTGCAAGCCTTATGGCGCTTCCGGAAGCAACTCTGGATAGCCCGTTTAAGACTGCTGCACTTACGCTCGTGGCTCTTCTTCAGTATGAGAATAATCCGGAAATGTGCTTTGCAATGCTTGATGCACTCAGGGGACCGGATCCTATGACACCGATGGGAAAGAGTTTCATAAAGGACAGAATGAGCGGAAAGGCATATAAGGCAAGGTCATTTTTTGCAGGTGCTACTGTAGCGAATAACTATACACCTACTGCTCCATATACTATAACTGTAAGCAGCAATCCGTATTCATATCCGGATCCTAATTGGGCTACGCTCTTTGTACAGAGTGCCGGCGCAGATTCACCGAGGCAGATCAAGATGAGACTGAAGCCATCCACAGGACAGTGGTTCTTAAATGACATCCAGTGTCTTAGCGATATCCGTACCCCTGCAGCCGATGATCCCTGGGCATAAATAACCCCGGTACTTTTCTTTCAGTGCAAGCAGGCTTGCGCGTGAGAAAGTATTTTGGGCCAGTGGATCATAATATTGTCAGATAATGCCCGTGGGTGACCGCGGGCATTTTTACTCGATTGACAAGAATATATTGTAATGGGAAGCATAAGTTTTTCTTGACAATAATTATACAGGTGGTATACTACAGTTAAACATATGAATAACTGTTCATATGTTCAGAAGAAATATAACAGACTAACAGGATACAGAGGATGTGTCCGGGAAGGAAAAGAGATGAAAAAAACTTACAAGATCGAAGTGGACTGCGCAAACTGTGCAAATAAGATGGAGGATGCCGCAAAGAAGACAGCGGGAGTAAAAGATGCGACAGTGAATTTCATGGCGCTTAAGATGAGCGTGGAATTTGAGGATGGCGCAGATATTAAGGCTGTCATGCAGGATGTCCTCAAAAACTGCAAAAAGGTTGAGGATGACTGCGAGATATATCTGTAAGTCAATAATTAAAACTTCCCACACCGTGTAATCTTGTCTGACGGTGTTTTAGGTGAGCAGTGCGAACGGCACCACCGTTAGGCAAGCTACCGGCGTGAGGAAGTTAGTGGTATACAACAAGTGGGAAGTTTTTGATAACAAGATAATAATGGAGCACGAGATATGAATAAAAAACAGAAAAAGATGCTCGTACGCATCATCATAACAGTAGTGATTCTGGTTGCGTATCATTTCATGTATCGTTTTCTCGGTGCAGAAGAATTAGCCGAGGACGGTACAGTGCTAAAGGAAAGTCTGGTGCGTGAGCCATTCTGGTTTATTCTATATCTCATCCCTTATCTGGTTATCGGTTTTGATATTCTGAAAAAAGCCGGAAAGGGAATACTTAACCGTCAGGTGTTTGATGAAAATTTCCTTATGGCCATAGCAACACTGGGGGCTTTTGCCATAGCTTTGGTGGATAAAAGCAGCGATTATACCGAGGCAGTGGCGGTTATGCTTTTTTATCAGATAGGAGAGCTTTTCCAGGGATATGCTGTAGGGAAAAGCAGAAGGAACATCAGTAACCTCATGGATATAAGGCCTGATGTTGCACATATTGAAAATGCTGGTGAGCTGGAAACGGTTGATCCGGATGAAGTAGAGGTGGGAAGTCTTATAGTGGTTCAGCCCGGGGAGAGAGTTCCGCTGGACGGCGTCATTGAGGATGGTCACAGCACTCTTAATACATCAGCCCTTACAGGCGAGAGTGTGCCCCGTTCCGTAGATGTCGGCGATGAAGTGATAAGCGGCTGTATCAATATGAGTGGCGTAATAAAGGTGCGTACATCTAAGTGTTTTGAAGAGTCTACTGTATCCAGGATACTTGAACTGGTGGAGGACTCCACATCCAGAAAGTCAAAGTCGGAAGCTTTCATATCAAGATTTGCAAAAGTCTATACCCCGGCAGTATGTATCTCGGCCCTTGTTCTTGCCCTTGTCCCGCCGTTAGGAAGAATGGTGATGCAGCTTGATCCCATGTGGAGCGTGTGGATATACAGGGCGCTTACTTTCCTTGTAATAAGCTGTCCGTGTGCGCTTGTCATAAGCATCCCGTTAAGCTTTTTTGCAGGTATAGGCGGCGCAAGCCATGAAGGGATACTCATAAAAGGATCGAATTATCTGGAGGCTCTTTCCAAGACTAAGATCGTGGCATTCGATAAGACGGGAACAATGACCAAAGGGGTATTTGAGGTGGATTCCATACACCATTCGAGCATTTCAGATGATAAGCTGCTCTTTTATGCGGCACATGCGGAATGTGCTTCTTCACATCCGATAGCAAAGAGCATTATCAATGCGTATGTGTCAGGCTGGGGGAGAACTGAAGCTGATAAAGAACCTGCTGTCAGGGCAATAGACAGGAGTCTTGTGAGGAATATAGAGGAAATCGGCGGAAACGGAGTAACAGCCGAGGTGGAAGGCATACATATTGCCATCGGAAATGCCAAACTCATGGAGCGCGAGGGCATAGCATATAAGGATTGTCATAAGCCGGGAACCATAGTCCATGTGGCACTTGACGGAACCTATGCAGGGCATCTTGTGATAGCTGATGTGATCAAGCCTACGGCGGCAGAAGCTGTTAAGGAACTGCACGGTTCCGGCGTGGAGAGAACAGTCATGCTTACAGGTGATGGAAAAAAGGTTGGAGAGCATGTTGCCTCTGCGCTTGGCATAAAGGAAGTCAGGTGTGAGCTGCTTCCTGAAGATAAGGTGCGTGAAGTAGAAAAGCTTCTCTCCGAGAAAGGTAAAAATGAGGTGCTTGCATTTGTGGGAGATGGCATAAATGACGCTCCTGTGCTGACGGAGGCGGATGTAGGTATAGCCATGGGGGCAATGGGTTCAGATGCGGCTATTGAGGCTGCTGACATAGTCCTTATGGATGACGATCCGCTCAAGATCGCAAAGGCGATACGCATCTCAAGAAAGTGTATGCGCATAGTATATGAAAATATCTATTTCGCAATAGGTATAAAGCTTTTATGTCTGTTAGCTGGTGCGTTCGGAATGGCAAATATGTGGTTGGCAATCTTCGCAGATGTTGGTGTCATGATAATAGCGGTATTAAATGCAATCCGTGCATTATGGGTAAAAAAACTGTAAAATATGCGTAAAGAGAAGATCCTTTTGAGCAATTGCTGTTAGGAAATAAGAAAAAGTATTATTATGGGAGGTGAGCACAATGCCAGCAGTAAAAAATACTCCGGTACCGCCGGAAACAGAGCTGTATGATCTGGCCGAGCTTTTCAAGATATTCGGGGATTCCACAAGGATAAGGATCCTGTTTGTCCTCTTTGATGAGGAGGTAAGTGTGAGTGATATTGCGGAGTCGCTGAATATGACACAGTCAGCAGTATCCCACCAGCTGCGCATACTTAAAGCCAACCGCCTGATCAAAGGGCGGCGTGAAGGCAAGCAGATATTCTACTCCCTGGCGGACGAGCACGTACATTCAATAATTGCTGCAGGCCTTGAGCATATAGAAGAGGATGACTGATAAACTGAAGTAACTGTTTGGTGAAGGATATCTTGAATGCCCGAACATCTGTTTCCCATTTTTATAGGATAAGTCATTTGCTACAATTGGGTCAGTTGAGGCCGTTAATTGAAAAAGTAAATGTTAGCTCGAAGCATATTTTTTTCTAAAAAAGCCAACACTGAGTTTTGCAATAAGGATGTTAAATGAAAAAGTAAATGGCATCTCAAAGCATGAGTTTTAAGGGAGGCAGGATAATGAAAGAAATATATTCATCTGTTGCAATTAAGAATGCATTAAGGGCTTTGGCCGTAGATCCGAGGTATTCGGATGAGCAGATAGACGCCATGTATGATCTGGCATCGGCAATAACCGGCCTGCCGGTAGATTCCGTGATCGATGCAATTTATGACGATGACGAGGAAATATACGTTGCCGAAATTTATGATGTTGAAAAAAAGGTTTCATAAAAGCTGAATGCTTCCGGTTTTTTCATCAAAAAAGGAAAAATTTAGCAGATAAACCATAAAAACTCCCATTTTATCCGTATCACTTATGGAACTGGATCGTATCTTTGCGAAATGACTGCAAGGTCAGAACCGGACAGGATACTGGATGATGGAGGCTTTATGAGCATACTTATAAAAGATACCACAAGGGAAGAACGGGAGCGGATAGTGTCTGAGTCTATCGGTAACATTAATGGTTCCTGCGATGGATGTGCAAGCGGACTTGTTGAAATGTATCAGGACTACATAGACGGACGACGCGAGATAAGCGAGATAAATATGTCGTTCAGGGCACACTACGAATCAGGGGAAGAAGCACCGGCAAGGAGCGGATGCGGATTATTTGGATAATAAGATCATAGCGGACCACGGCTTTCGCCGGAATCCGATAAAGGGGAAGGGAGAGAAATATGGCATTTGCCGGAATGATATTCATGTTTCTTGGCGTCACAGTGATCGTTTTGGGATCATGTCTGATACTGGGCTCATTATTTTTGATCATAGCATTTGTCATGCGGTCAAAAGCAGGGAAAGATCTTAAGTATGATGAAGCCGGAAAAGCACATATCTCGAAGTGGTATCTGCTGCCCGGGGGGATCGGTATCCTGTTCTTTCTTCCGCTGATCATAACATTTGCTATTGTGGCATATGCCCTGGTGGCGGATTCGATCGATAACAGCAAAAGTCTTTCATATCAGGTAATGCATAATAATTACCGTCAGGCTGAAAAGCTGTTGAAAAGCGGCGTCAGTCCGGACTGTACCATTGATTCTAATGAACATGCGGCACCCGGTGAGAAAACTCTGCTGATGATAATGAGCGGAGCCGCAGGATACGTTGATGATTTCGGAGATCCTGTCGATGAAGTGTTTACTGCCGATGAAGAAAGGATGATGAAGCTTCTTATAGATAACGGTGCAGATATTGAATCTGTATATTATTACCATGAAGAAGATTTTGAGGGACATGAGTATGTGACGGAAACTGATTATTACTATTATTCGGATGGATGTGGCAGAACCCCGCTTTTAGAAGCCGCTGCCAATGGAAATTTTGATGTGGTAAAGTTTCTTGTGGATGAAGGGGCGGATATAAGCGCACATGATTATACCGGGTATGGTATAGTAGAGACGATAGCGGATAATCTTGATGATGACAGAGGATATGAGATGCTTGTCTTTGCTGTGGATAACGGTGCACGGATGTACGGAATCACAAAACTGGGCCAGGACGCATATTTCCTGGCGGGGAGACATAATGATCGGGATACGGAAAAGATTCAGGCGTATCTTAATCCGTAATACAGAATGATGTTGGCAGGCAATAATATTTACTGCTTATTGCCAACTGTAAGACGAGGGGGAGGAACGGGGAATAAAGCCTGATTAAGGCACTGTAATTGATAATATGGCTGCGATATTTTATCTTATAATATGTATACTGACCGGATACTGTTTCCTGGCAGTTTTTTTCGGGATGCTCTGGGGGATTGGTGAAAAGAGCTATGAAAAAAGACAGATAGGGGTTTCGGATTTCATGGTCATAATTCCCTTCTCGGGATTTGCCGGAGCAATGCTTCTTTCATGGATGACGTATGTACCGGCCTGCATATTAAGAGATGTTCCTAAGCCGCTTACGACTGCGGATATCATAGCTTGTGCTGCAGCACTGCTTTTTGATATTGCAGTTATTTATTTTAGGCGGAAGTCTTTTGTTCACTCTTTTCTTTCGATATTTAAAAACTGCGGAATAACCGAGATCATTGTTATCATGCTTTCAGCATTGGTTGGATCGCTGATAATGATATCTGCTTTTTATCTTAAAGATAATGAGTATTATGTCGGAATGAGTGTGTTCGGAGACTTTGCCACACATCTGGACATGATACGCTCCTTTGCATATGGCGATAACTTTCCGACGCAATATTCCCATTTTGCCGGGGCCGATCTTAAATATCATTTTATGTACCAGTTTTTTGTGGGTAATCTGGAACATCTGGGGATGCGATTGGACGCAGCTTTTAATCTCCCAAGCATCTTCTTTTTCACATCCGTGTGCATGCTGCTTTATGTATATACGGTAAAGCTTACCGGAAGAAAGGCCGCCGGGATGATCGGTGTCATACTGTTCCTTTTCAGAAGCAGTCCCGCTTTCTGGCTGTTTGTTTCAAGGGCGGGCAGCAGCTTCGGAGAGGTATACAGGGCTTTGTCTGAAAACCTTGTTTTCATCGGTGAGACTCCGAATGAAAGCTGGGGACTGTATAATCTGAATGTTTTCACGAACCAGAGGCATTTTTGTGTCGGGCTGACAGGGATGCTTGCGGCACTGATACTGCTCACAGAAAACTGCTTCGCCATGAAGGAGCGCATGACTATGACCGGTGAAGCCGGAAGCACAGCGGCTTATGCAGAAAGAAATCCGATTAAGCCTGGGAAAGAAGTGTTCGGCTTAGGAAAGCTGCTTGATAATGTAAAGAGGTTTATTTTCGATAAAGCAGCCTGGCTGCCAGAACATGCCGGCATGGCAGCTGCGCTGGGAGTGTTGCTGGGACTCAGTGGATTCTTTAACGGTGCTGTCCTTATAGCATGTCTTCTTGTACTCTTTTTCCTTGCTTTTGCTGCTGACAGGCGTCTGGAATATCTTATAACCGCAGCTCTGGCTGTAGCACTCAGCTCGGTGGAGGCAGCATATTTTGTATCGGGAAGTGTGACGGATCTAAGGTGGCAGCCGGGATATCTTGCGGAACAGAAAAACCTGCCTGGAATGATCTTTTTCTTATGCATGCTCTTTGGAATTGCCTTTTTCATTGTGATTGCTTATTTTCTGGTGGCGGACGGATTAAGGCGCTGGTTTGTTATTTCATTTGCATCGCCTGTATTTTTTGCACTGTGTTTCCAGATGACAACGGATGTGAATGTAAACCACAAATATATACTGATAGGTGCAATGCTCTCCACTATACCGATTGCGTCAATGCTATGCCTTATGTGGGGGAAAAAGAATGTCGTTATGAGGCTTGCCGTGATGCTGTCATTTGTACTCCTGACATCTACAGGAATATATGATCTGAATTGTCTGATGAAACAGAATGATTATGAGATCAATGGTGGTTTCGTTTTCAAAAGGGATGATCCTGTTACCAAGTGGGTGCTGGAACATGCTGATTCAAGGGACCTCTTTCTTTCGGATACCTATGCCATTAACAATGTGACCATGGGGGGCGCAATGCTTTACTACGGCTGGCCCTATTTTGCCTGGAGTGCCGGATACGATACTGCCGGCAGGGAGGCTGAGGTCATTGCCATGTTCGGGGCTGATACGCCGGAGGAACTAAGGGCTCTTGTAAAAAAGAACAACATCCGCTACATCATCGTGGACCAGTCAGCCAGGACCAGCCAGTGGTTTGAGCTGAATGAAGATAATATTAAAAAAACATATGAGTGTGTATATTCAACCGGTGAAGGGGAGTGGGAGTTTGATATATATGACACAAGGATCCGCTGCAACCATGTAATTGCAAACTGACGGTGTTTGTTGTATCATAGATGCGTCTGAAAGGACGAAACATTTAATTTATATATATTTATACTTACGGAGGTAACTTATCATGAAGGAAAAAGTCATTCTTGCTTATTCCGGTGGTCTTGACACTACTGTCATCATACCGTGGCTTAAGGAAAATTTTGATTACGAAGTGGTCTGTGTTTGTGTAGACTGCGGTCAGGAATCCGAGCTGGACGGACTGGATGAGAGAGCAAAATCCTGCGGGGCTGAGAAACTCTATGTGCTTGATGTAACCGATGAATTTGCAGACGAGTATATCGTTCCATGTGTACAGGCACATGCCGTATATGAGAACAAGTATCTCCTGGGCACTTCAATGGCAAGACCTCTTATTGCTAAGAAGCTTGTTGAGATCGCACGCAAGGAAGGCGCTGCTGCTATCTGCCATGGCGCAACCGGTAAGGGTAATGACCAGATCAGATTTGAGCTGGGCATCAAGGCGCTTGCTCCCGACCTTAAGATAATCGCTGCGTGGAGAAATGAAAAGTGGACAATGCAGAGCCGTGAGGACGAGATTGCATATGCACGTGAAAAGGGTATCACTCTTCCTTTCTCTGCTGACAATTCTTACAGCCGTGACAGAAATCTCTGGCATATAAGCCATGAGGGTCTCGAGCTTGAGGATCCCGGCAATGAGCCTAATTTTGATCATCTGCTGGTTCTTGGTACCACACCTGAGAAGGCTCCTGATGAAGGCGAGTATGTGACAATGCACTTTGAAAAGGGTGTACCTACTTCAGTAAACGGCAAGGAAATGAAGGTTTCAGATATAATCAGAGAGCTGAACAGACTTGGCGGAAAGCATGGTATCGGTATAGTTGATATTGTTGAGAACCGTGTAGTGGGAATGAAGAGCCGCGGCGTATATGAGACACCCGGCGGAACTATTCTTTACGAGGCACATCAGCAGCTTGAAGAACTTATACTTGACAGGGAGACCACCAAGATGAAGCTGGATATGGGCAATCTCTTTGCTCAGATCGTATACGAAGGAAAATGGTTCACACCTCTTCGCGAGGCTGTTCAGGCATTCATCGAGTCAACACAGCAGTATGTTACAGGTGATGTTAAGTTCAAGCTCTACAAGGGCAATATCATCAAGGCAGGTGAGACATCACCCTATTCGCTGTACAATGAGAGCATTGCTTCCTTTACAACCGGTGATCTCTATGACCATCGTGATGCAGAAGGATTCATCAATCTCTTCGGACTTTCCAGCAAGGTTCGTGGCATGAAGCGCCAGGAGCTTGAGAAGGCCGGTAACTGAGTATTATACTGAATAAAAACTGCAGGCTGTCCGGAAATCAAGCGGACAGCCTGTTTTTTACAATATTTACAATAATTTCCTGTGATCGGGAATGATTTATCGGAGATTGTCCATGGGTGTTATTACAGTAATAATCATATATTTTGCAGTGCTGAATATCCTGGGATTTGCTTCTATGGGGATAGACAAATGGAAAGCCGTTCACCATGCGTGGAGGATCCCTGAGAAAGTTCTTTTCCTTATTGCGATATTTGGCGGCTCCCTCGGTTCGATAATAGGCATGTATACATTCAGACATAAGACCAAGCATTGGTATTTTGTATATGGCATGCCCCTCATAATGGCGGCGCAGATAGGTATTGCCTGCTGGATCATTGGCTCCGGTCAGATAGAGATCATGTGAGGGGAGTGTTCCACATCCTTACTGCCGCATTGAGTTCGCCGGCTTCATTTTCCATTCTGATTTCGTGTTTCAGATTATCTATGAACGAATACTTAAAACTGATCTTTTCACCCTCGGTTATTTCTTTTCTGTAATGTATCCTGAAATTGTCAAAGGGGGCCTGCGCCCAGATATCGGCAGGCATCATATCCTCAGCCATATCTATATATTTTATGTTATGCACATGTCCTACAAGATCTAAAGCACTGCGGCCTATGATTGAGGTACCCATTAATTCAGGCTCCGCTTCGGGAATGCCTGAGGTTGCGGCCTTTGGCCTGTCAATCTTTATCATGGGATCGGTTTCAAAGACCTGTTTTTCCTCTGCACCGAATGCATCGAGTATCTCAGGGGTGACACGTGTGATCCTGTGCCTGTTCATATCTATTATCACCCACCTGGAGGTGGCAAGAGCACGGAGTTTATCATTTGAATCCCTGAGCTCATAGTCTCGAATAAGTGACATCATCCTCTTTTCCGGGCGGCCCCAGGTGGATACTGTAAGGTCTTCGCTGTAGCCGGGCCTGTCCAGGACACGCACATACCAGTCTAGCAGGACGAAAGTGATGCCGGTATTGTCTATATCCAGCATGCCATAGCCCACAGCATCAGAGTGGCCTCCGGCTGCATTTTCCAGCATTTCCAGTATGGCTACATTTTTTACCTTGCAATTCTTATCTACGTCCTTAAGTCCTATCGTCTGGGATAATTTATAAAACATTATATGACCTCTTTCTATTAAGCTGTTAAAACTTCCCTTCGGTACTTTTGTCCCATTGCAAGCAAGCTTGCGCGTGAGAAAGTACTTTCGGCCGGTGAATCGTATCATTATGCCGTATAAAATTCCGCACGGGCGTCAATAGTATACCACAGATTTGCGGAATTTTGCCTGACAATTATGTTTCGTTTTATTTACGAAAAAGCCTTTATATGCTATAATCATCCTTTAAAACCCCGGAGGAAGACATATGATCCGAGTAATGACAATAGAAGATTATGACGAAGTGAAGGCACTGTGGATGACTATTCATGGCTTTGGAATACGGAGCGTGGATGATTCCAGGGAAGGCATAGAGCGGTTCTTAAAGCGGAATCCTGCTACCAGCGTGGTTGCAATAGAGGATGGTCATGTAGTCGGTGCGATACTGTGCGGGCATGACGGCAGGCGCGGCTGTCTTTATCATGTGTGCGTGGAAGAAAAGTACAGGCTTCACGGTATAGGCAAGGAAATGGTTGTATTCTGCATGAATGCCCTAAAGGAAGAGCAGATCAATAAAGTATCTCTTATCGCATTCACCCAGAATGATATCGGAAATGCTTTCTGGAAGTGCATAGGGTGGACAAAGAGGGAAGATTTAAACTATTACGATTTTACTCTCAATGAAGCGAATATTACTGCGTTTAATAAATAAAACGTTCTGCATACAGTTTGGGAAAGGCTGAACAGTGGTACGACGTCCCGGGAAAAAAGGAGGATTTTTATGGAAAAGTTTATCCAGATAGAAGGCGGTGTAACGGCAGCAGAGGGCTTCAAGGCTGCAAGCTGCATGGCGGGTGTAAAATATGAGAACAGATATGATATGGCGCTTGTTTATTCGGAGGTGCCCTGTGAATGTGCAGGTACATTTACGACTAACCGTGTAAAGGCTGCCTGTGTTCAGTGGGATCAGAATCTCGTTAAATCAGGCAGAAAACTCAGTGCCGTAGTGGTTAATACAGGAATTGCAAATGCATGTACCGGTAAAGAAGGATGGGATGCATGTGAGGCAACTGCCGGGGCTGTTGAAAAGTATCTTGGCGTTCCTAAGGACAGTGTTGCTGTCGGCTCCACCGGTGTAATAGGCATGCAGCTTCCGGTTGATAGGCTGGTTGCCGGTGTGGAGACTATGTGTCCTATACTTGAACATACTGCGGCGGCAGGAACCCTTGCTTCGAAAGCGATAATGACGACGGATACCGTAAATAAGGAAGTGGCTGTAAGCTTTGAATTAAACGGAAAGCTGGTCACTCTTGGCGGTATGAGCAAAGGCTCCGGAATGATACATCCGAATATGTGCACCATGCTTGGTTTCCTTTCGACAGACCTTGCTATCGACAGAGGACTGCTGCAGGAGGCTCTTTCAGCTGTCGTTAAGGATACTTTCAATATGATCACTGTGGATGGTGACACATCTACGAACGACACGGTGCTTCTTATGGCTAACGGTCTTGCAGGTAATGATCCCATTACGGAGAAAAACGCAGATTATGATATATTCTTTGAAGCACTTTCTTTCTGCTGCAGATATCTGGCAAGAAAAATGGCAGCAGACGGTGAGGGAGCCAGCAAACTTTTCGAGGCCTGTGTGGTAAATGCAAAGAGCAAGGATGATGCAAGGACGCTTGCAAGGGCTATAGTAGGTTCCAATCTTTCAAAGGCGGCCATATTCGGCTGTGATGCGAACTTCGGAAGATTCCTGTGTGCTATGGGATATTCCGGTGCAGAGTTCGATCAGAATGACGTGGAGCTTTTCTTCGTGAGCAGAGCGGGCAAGCTTAAAGTATTTGACAGGGGAACCCCAATAGTGTTTGACGAAGAAGAAGCGCTTAAGATCATGAAGGAAGATGAGGTCACTGTCTTTGTGGACATGCATGAAGGAACAGAGGATGCAGCGGCCTGGGGATGTGATCTTACTTATGATTATGTTAAGATAAACGCTGATTACAGATCCTGATGGTAATCATACGGACTGTCAGTTTTTAACAGGTAATCTTGATCATTATTGCGGAGGGCAAAATGGAAAACAGGGAATATGAAAAAGTTGCAAAAAAAGCTGAAGTACTGATAGAGGCGCTGCCTTATATACAGGCATTTAACAGACGCATCATCGTGGTAAAGTACGGTGGATCCGCAATGGCTGATCCAGAGATACAGCGCAATGTCATAAAAGATGTGACACTCTTAAAGCTGGTTGGTTTCAAACCTATAATCGTGCATGGCGGCGGTAAGGAAATCAGTGCATGGCTTAAAAAGACCGGCAAGGAATCAAGATTTGTAAACGGTCTCAGAGTGACCGATGCGGATACCATGGAAGTAGCTGAGATGGTGTTAAATAAAGTCAACAAGCGCCTTGTCACCATGGTTGAGGAACTGGGGGTCCGTGCCGTAGGCATAAGCGGCAAAGACGGTGGACTGCTTAAGGTAGAAAAGAAGCTGTCGGACGGACAGGATATAGGCTATGTGGGACAGATAACCAATGTGGATCCGAAAATCCTTTTCGATATGCTGGAGAAGGATTTCCTGCCTATCGTATGTCCCATAGGAATGGACGATAATTTTGAAACCTATAATATAAATGCCGATGATGCCGCATGTGCGGTGGCAAAGGCGGTGGGGGCTGAGAAGCTTGCCTTCCTTACGGATATCGAGGGACTTTACAGGGATATAAATGATAAGTCGTCATTCATATCCAGGATAAAAGTTTCACAGGCTATGGAGCTGATAAATGACGGTATCATTGGAGGCGGTATGCTTCCGAAGCTTGGCAATTGCGTGGATGCCGTAGAAAACGGAGTGCAGAGAGTGCATATCCTGGATGGCAGGCTGGCACACTGTCTGCTTCTTGAGATATTTACAAAAGAGGGAATCGGTACCATGATATTCCCGGATGATGCAGTGATAGATTAAAGCTAGGCCGCATAGCTGCGGCAGAAGGAGTCGGTATGGGCATAATGCAGGATTATATAGAGGAAGCGGAGCGGGATCTGCTCCATACATACAACCGTTATCAGGTGGTTTTTGACCACGGTGACGGAGTGCGCCTTTATGATTTAAACGGAAAGGATTATCTGGACTTTGTATCAGGCATAGGCGTGTTTGCTCTGGGCTACGGCAATAGGGAATACAATGAAGCTGTAAAGTCTCAGGTGGACAAGATCCTTCATACATCAAATTATTATTACAATGTCCCTGCGATAGAAGCGGCAAAGGCTATCAAGAAAGTCTCCGGAATGGACAGGGTGTTTTTTACAAACAGCGGAGCGGAGGCTGTCGAGGGAGCATTAAAGACAGCAAGAAAATATGCTTATCTTAAAGACGGAAAAACCGATCACGAGATCATTGCTATGAATCATTCATTCCATGGCAGGACATTCGGGGCACTGTCGGTTACCGGTACGCCCAAGTACCGTGAGGCCTTTCAGCCAATGATAGGAAATATTAAATTTGCAGAGCTTAACAATATTGACAGCGTGAAAGCTCTTGTTAATGAAAAGACCTGTGCCATACTCTTTGAGACAGTTCAGGGCGAGGGTGGTATCCACCCGGCTGAAGAAGCGTTCATAAAGGAAGTGAGAAAGATCTGCGATGAGAATGACATCCTTATGATGTTAGATGAGATACAGTGCGGAATGGGAAGGACCGGCGAGTATTATGCATGGCAGAGATTTGGCATAAAGCCGGATGTGATGACCAGTGCAAAGGCTCTTGGCTGCGGAGTGCCCGTGGGAGCCTTCATGATGACGGAAAAAGTGGGACAGAATTCACTTGTTGCAGGAGATCACGGCACGACCTATGGCGGCAATCCCCTGGGCGGTGCGGCTATAGTTGAAGTCTTCAGGCAGTTTGAGGAGAGAAAGATTACCGATCATGTAAAAGAGGTGGGTCAGTATCTCTATGAAAAGCTTGAGGAAGTGGCAAAGGCACACGATGATATAAAGGATCATCGTGGTGTGGGATTACTGCAGGGACTTGAATTTGATCATCCTGTTGCAGATATCATTAATAAAGCACTTGATAAGGGACTGGTGCTTATAAACGCAGGAACAGATATTATCCGTTTCATCCCGCCCCTTGTTATCGAAAAGTCTGATGTGGACGAGATGATCGATATATTAAATTCGTGTCTTTGATGATGGATTTTAAGTGCTTTTAATACTTCCCACACACTATATGTGAGAAGCAAATTCCTATGATGCCCGGTGCATCTTATGCAACGGGTACAGGGAGAAATTACTGCGAAAGAAATTAATATTCGCAGTTGTTAGATTTTTTGAAAAGTAATAGAATGATTGTGTGGCGTCTGAGAAGGTCTTCGGTTGCAGATGTAGGTAAATCTTTATAACTACATTTATACCGGAGGTTGCTACATATGTTTGGTTTTGATAGTTTTAAATCTTATATTTATTCTGTATTGGTGATGCTGACGGCAGTTCTTGTCCTTGGCGGATGCGGTGATTCCAAAGTTTATATGACAGGAGACCGGTCGGAAGAACATGCGGTAAGTTATGACAGTGCTGTCGGAGAAACGGCAGACACAGGCATTGTTTCGGCTGATGAAGCCCGGGATGATAAAGGGGCAGGTGCTGAGCCGGATCAGTATACAGAAGATTTTTATGTGTACCTGACAGGTGCTGTATGTGTTCCGGGGGTATACGCCGTCCCTGCAGGATCGAGGCTTTATGAGGCTGTTGAAAAGGCGGGGGGATTTACTGAGGAGACTGATATTTCTGCCTGCAATCTTGCAGCAGAGGTTTCGGATGGTGTTCAGTACTATTTTCCTACATATGCGGAGACGGAAGCGGCAGGCGGTACGGCAGCATATATTGTATCGTCAGCGCAGGATATGACGGGGAGGGAATCCGGAGGCTCAGATGGAAGGGTAAATATCAATACTGCTTCCAGGGATGAACTAATGACACTTCCGGGAGTAGGAGGCTCCAAGGCTGATGCGATTATTGCATATCGCGATACAAACGGAGCTTTTTCTTCACCGGAAGATATAAAGAATGTAAAGGGCATAGGGGAGTCCACATACGAGAGTCTGAAGGATTATATAATCGTGAGATAAGCGACAGAGGTGCAGGATGTCTGTAAAGATATTGATAGTTGATGATGAGAAGTCCATTGTAAAGGGCCTTAAGTATGCGCTGGAGGCAGACGGTATGCTGACGGATGCGGCGTATGACGGTGAAGAAGCTCTGGAGAAGATAGAGACAGGGGAATTTGACCTGGTACTCCTGGATATGATGCTTCCCAAAATGGATGGGATGGAAGTCTGCAGACAGGTGAGATCATTTTCTGATGTTCCTATTGTGTTTCTTACGGCTAAAGGTGATGATATGGATAAGATTCTTGGGCTTGAGTCCGGGGCTGATGACTACATCACGAAGCCTTTCAATATGCTCGAAGTGCGTGCCCGTATCAGGGGGATAATAAGAAGATCCAAAGCACGTGCACCGAAGCCGGAGAAAAATGAGACTCTTATTGTCAACGGTGAATTCTGTTTTGATACGGATAATCGACGCCTGACTATCGCTGACAGGGAGATAAACCTTACTTCCAAAGAATATGAGATACTGGAGATCCTCGTTACGCATCCCAGAAAGATTTACAGCAGGGATGACCTGCTTAGGTTAGTCTGGGGTGAGAATTATACGGGGGATGCACGTACAGTGGATGTGCATGTCAGGAGACTCCGTGAAAAGATAGAGAAGACTCCGGGAGAGCCTAAGTATGTACAGACCAAGTGGGGATCAGGCTACTTCTACAAAGGGTAAGTCTTTCCTGTTAAAGTATAGATTTCTGCGGAGTTTCAGGCTCCGCATATTTCTGATCATCATGCTGATCGGCATGTGTTCGCTTGTCGTTATGAGAAGAGGGCTTTTGGCCAATGAGAGAAATGCTGCCATTGATCAGCGCTCTTCAAGTGTTATGTCAATGATGCGTATCCTGTCAAACCGCATAGGAAGCAGTTTTTTTCCGGAAGATATATCTGATGGCGGGATTACAGGAGATCTTGAGCTTCTGTCGGAAGTATATAATGCAAGGTTTATCGTAACAGACTCTGAATTAAGGATCGTGTTTGACACTGCGGATGTGGATACCGGGAAATACCTGTTAGCCGGTAATGCAATAAGTGCTTTCAGGGGGAAGTCTGTATCGGAATTTGACAAGGATGAAGGAGTTATAGAGATCGCCGTACCGGTGTACTCTTCCGCGGAGGCAGATTCAGAGGCGGGGAAGCCAGTGAATGCGGTAATACTTGCAGAGGTTTCAGCAAAACCGGTACTTAATGCGGTAGAGCAGAAAAGTGAACGTTCGCTGCTGATAGAGCTTTTGGCGGCAGTGATACTTCTGGGTGTGGCACTTATTATTTCAAGTATAGTGGTAAAACCCTTTGATCGGGTAACCGGGGCTATACGTGGGGTGGTTTCATATGAGGATTCGGAACTGGTTGTGTCGGATTATATGGAGACTGAGGAAATAGCAGATGCATTCAACGATCTCCGTGCCAGGATGAAAGCTGTTGATGAATCAAGGCAGGAATTTGTCAGCAATGTCTCACATGAACTCAAGACTCCGATGGCCTCCGTAAAAGTTCTGGCGGATTCTATCAATATGATGCCGGATGCACCGATAGAAATGTATCAGGATTTTATGCAGGATATTTCGGCAGAGATAGACCGGGAAAATGCGATCATATCCAATCTCCTTTCGCTGGTAAAAATGGATAAGGGGGCCGGTGCACTGGAAATCCAAAAATGCGATATAAATCTCATGCTGGAGAATCTGATCAAAAGACTGGGACCGTTAGCCAAGAAGAGTGAAGTCGATATAATCCTTGAAAGCATGCGGAATGTGACTGCAGATGTTGATGAGCTGAAGCTTACAAGCGCAATTACGAACCTGATAGAAAATGGAATAAAATATAATAAAAAGCCGGGCTGGGTAAAGGCGCATCTGGATGCAGATCACAGGTTTTTTACTCTTACCATATCTGATTCGGGAATAGGTATTCCCAAGGAAGAACAGGCACACATATTTGAAAGATTTTACAGAGTTGATAAGTCTCATTCAAAAGAAATAAGTGGTTCGGGACTGGGGCTTTCCATTGCGAGAAGGACTATTCTGCTGCATAGAGGATCTATAAAAGTGGATAGTGAACCGGGCGAAGGAACTACATTTACCATAAGGATACCATTAAGTTACATTGCGGATAATACATCAGGTTTGGATTAAAAAGTGAAAGCGAAGGTAAGAGGAAAAACAGTATTCTGTATATTACTGGTGATGATATTAGCAGGTTCCCTGCTTGTTTCGTCGTGCGGGAAGGATAGGGATGACGGAGTGATCATCTATGATGTGTATTATCTGGATTCTGATTACAGCTCGCTGGTGCCCGAGAAATATGAGGGAAATGCCGATACGGATATGTATGAGCTATTGAACAAGTTAAGTATTGTTACCGGCAATCCTTCGGCCAGAGGGATAGGCGAACTGGGTGTGAGCACCATAGGTGTGGATGTGGAAGGCGGAGTTGCAACGGTTTCACTTTCCGGCGGGTACGAAAGTCTGGATGTGGCCGGACAGACACTGGTGAAGGCTGCGGTTGTTAAAACCCTGACACAGCTTGACAGTATATCCGGAGTCAAGTTTATGCTTGGGGAACTTCCGCTTACCGATCGCATGGGAGCAGAGATTCCCGTGATGACGGCTGACAGCTTTGTAAGCAACCCGGGGTTGGTAGTTTCGGATGAGAATTCGTTGCAGTTTGTTTTATATTTTGCAGATGCGGAAGAAAACTACCTTCGAAGCATAAGCAGGGAGGTAAGCAAAAATACTGACGCATCAAGGGAGCAGATTGTAATAGAGGAGCTTATCGCTGGTCCTACTACAGGGGATTTCAGAGGTGTTATGCCGAACGGAACTAAAGTAAATTCTGTAAGTGTAGCTGATGGACTTTGCTATATTGATCTTAGTAACGAGTTTTTAACGGGCAATTCCCCTGTGGGAATGAATCTGACAGTGTATTCGATCGTTAATTCTCTTGCTGAACTAAACAGCGTAAGGAAAGTACAGATCCTGATAGATGGCAATATTACAGAAATAATCAGGGATGGTGTGGATCTGTCACAGGTATTCTCAAGAAATCTTGATATCGTGGTCGGGCAGTAACTCTAAGTACGGTTTCTTTGTCTGGACATCTATTATCTTTAGTGTTACATATATGTTTTTTTCGGAGGTAGATTATGAAAGACCTGCTTCGGCGGAGGTTGTGTTTTATCGGCTTGATCTTTTTGTCGATATTATGGGCCACGCTTATTCTGACAGGCCCGCCTGAGGATCCGTATGACCATTACTGTGGTGAAAGAGTTATCATATCAGGCAAAGTCAGAAGGAAAGAAATCAAAGCAAATTCTTACGCAATCTATTTAGGCGACGTTCATATCGCCGAAGTCACAGGAAGCAACGGCAGTGAATCCGTAGAGAATGTATTAGATCCCGGTTATGAAGCTTACAGTTTAATGGAATCGGGGGTGGTATGTTATCTGAGTGCTGACGGGAGGCGGTATGATGAGCTTCCACGCATGGATGAGCGGATTATAGCGGAGGGCAAAGTCGGGGAATTTCGTACAGCCACCAATCCCGGGCAGTTTGATATGAAGAATTATTACCTGTATAAAGGGTACGGAGCCAATATGTATATCGATACCTGGGAAAGCGTTTCGGGCGGGTATGGTTTATACAGGGAGTGGCTGTGGAGGTTACGCTGTTATTTGGGGAGTGTTTATGACGGGATCATGAAGCCGGAGGATGCAGGCGTTTTGCGGGCCATGATACTGGGGGATAAAAGTGAATTATCTGACGATATAAAAGAGCTTTATCGTATGAACGGAATTGCACATATACTGGCTATAAGCGGCCTGCACATTTCCATAATAGGATTGGGCCTCTATAAAACCATGAGACGGACTACGATGCCTGTTACTCCGGCAGTCTGTATCTCGGCTGTGGTCATGCTTTCATATGCGGAGATGACGGGACAGGGAACATCAACTGTCAGGGCTGTAACGATGTTTCTGATAATGACAGGTGCAGATATATTGCGCAGAAGTTATGACCTGCCGACAGCATTGGTAATCTCTGCGCTGGCGGGCATTCTGGAAAACCCATATGAACTTATGACATCCGGATTTTGGATGTCCTATATGGCGGTTGGCGGCGTGGCAATATTCTATCCGGCTATGAAGCAGAAAATAAGGATTGAAAACAGGTATCTCAGAACTGTTCTGTCGGCTGTATGCAGTGGAATATGTGTTACGGTATTCACTATGCCGCTTATAGCTCTTTTCTACTATGAGGTGCCGGTCTATTCTGTGCTGCTTAATCTTGCGGTCATTCCGCTTATGTCAGTGCTTATGGTGACGGGATTATCAGCTCTTGTTATTGGAAGCATAAGTCTGGATGCCGGGTGGATAGCTGCTGTGCCCTGCAGTCTGATAATGTCATGGTACAGTTTTCTTTGTGAAAGTATTGATAAACTGCCTTTTCATAATTATATATGCGGAGCCCCGGACATATGGCAGATTGTTTTATTTTATGGGGTTTTTATACTGGTTATAGCATATGGGAAAAAGCTTAGGCTTTACGAAAGGATACTTACGCTGCCTGTTTCTCTTGCACTGTTGTTTTTTAAACTTCCGTCAGGTTTTTTTGTGACTATGCTTGATGTGGGGCAGGGAGATGGAATATGTGTTTCGTCGGGGAAGACAGTATGCATGATAGATGGGGGGAGTTCTTCTAAAAAGGATCTGTATAAATATACGATAATGCCGTTTCTAAAGTATAATGGTTTTTCAAAGGTGGATTGCTGGTTTATATCACATCCGGACAGTGATCACACCAGCGGACTTATTGAGATGCTTAAAACCCCGGATATGGGCGGCATTGAAATAGGAAGTATAATCCTGCCGGATGCTTATGGCATATATGAAGACTGTGAGGAAGTGATAGAGCTTGCGGAACATCAAGGGGTCGAAGTGGTTTATTTTTCAGCAGGTGATCAGTTGTCGGACGAAAGCGGTATGCGCGTGTTCTGTCTGCATCCGGAGGAAGGATACAGAACAGAAGATGTAAATACTTACTCGGAGATTCTGGAGGTTTCCCATGGCTCTTTTGCGGGGATTTTTACAGGGGACGCTACAACGCAGAGTGAACAGAATGTTTTTGAACTGCTTGAGGATGAGAAAATAAGACAAAGTCTGAGATTTCCGGATGGTGGTTATCCGCTGTTGAAGGTCGGTCATCATGGATCACATACCTCCAGCAGCGAAGAATGGCTTTCATGGGTTTCGCCTTCTGCAGCTCTTATTTCAGCAGGTGAAGATAATTCGTATGGTCATCCGCACGATGATGTGCTTGAGCGGCTGGGACGGCATGGGGCAGATGTGTTCCGGACGGATGAATCCGGTGCGGTAACTGTCAGAGAAAACAAAGATGGAATAGAAATCTCTTGCTTCTGTGACTGATATGGCACGACGTGGTATGATAGGAAATAATTGAAGAGGAGGACAGTGATATGGAATATGCATTTTATGGGTGGGAACAGGCGGATGTATCTGCAAAAGCTTATGAGTATAAAGGAATAAAAAATCCACTGGACCTTTATGATGCACTCAGTGAGATCTGGTGTAAGGAAACCTGCGCGCCAAGGCTTAGGGATAAATGGAGCGATGATAATAAGACACTGGGTCAGTGCTCAATAACCGCTTTTCTGGTGCAGGATATTTTTGGCGGTAAGGTGTATGGCATACTGCGGGACGGTGGAAATTATCACTGCTATAACGATGTAGACGGGCACGTATTTGATCTTACAAGTGAACAGTTTGGTGATGAAGTGCTTTCTTATGAAAACAATCCTGAACAGTTCAGGGAGGTCCATTTTTCCAAAGAAGAAAAAAAGGCTCGTTATGAACTGTTAAAAAAGATGCTTAAAATGCGTGGGTGATGCCGGGCTGATCTAATTGAGTATGGTGGCTTCCGTGACGTACATAACTTCACAGGCACCATCTCCGGTGTCGTTTCTTGATGTGCTGCTGTTCCAGTAATAAGGTGTTCCTCCGGAATCAGTGGCAGTTATGCTTACAAGATATCCTTTGAGTCTTATATGGTCTCCGGTGCGTATTTTTTTTATGATTTTTCTGACGGTACTGTTGGCAGCTATCAGATGGTTGTTTGACGATTGTCTGTTGACATCGTCAACTGTGCCTACAGAAGCGAGCTCTTCGTAGGTGTCAACTTGCCAGAAATACCAGCGTCCGTGCTGTGCCCAGTGGAAATCAACGGTGCTATTGTACCTGGCAACATTTCCCCATGCCAGAGCCAGATCACGTGGGGCAAGCTTGGCACCAAAGTCATTTCCGTAATAATTCTTTGTGTGTACCACCAGTGCTTCTATCTCATAGGCATAGAGATAGTCCGCATGCACATTATATCCTGAAACAGCAAAATCAGTGCCACCCTTTGCTTCGGTCTGTTTGGGCTCGGGAATGTTTGGTATGGAGCGACGCCCTTTTCCGCCGACATTTCCGTTGAGGAACACCACCACGCCAATAACGATCAGAATCAGAGGTATGAGAACTTTTAAAAATGATAGGTCTTTTTCTCTGTATTTATTAATGCTTTGCATTGGCTGTCCCCATATGGATTGTTCGGTTTGATAAAAAATAGTTTCTCTCTGGTTATATTATACTGTTTTCGGTAAAAGATAAAAAGTAAAATTACGATTGACCTTGAGAGAACGATAGCATACTATGATAATGTGTGGATATGATTTCCTGCTGATGCTGTGCGGTTTGGCGGAAACAGGCTGAAAATGGCTAAAGAGGGCGGGAAAAAAGGCAGGAATAAAAACAGGAAGGATCCCAAACGGCTGTGAATGAAGATATTAAAGAAATACTGGAAAAGGTAAAAGAAGGTTCATTGAGTGTGGATGAAGCGCTTATGGACTTAAGGCTGCAGCCTTTTGAGGATATCGGCTATGCGAAGGTAGATCTTCACAGAAAGGTGAGACAGGGGGTGGCAGAGGTTATATATGCTGCCGGGAAAAAGCCGGAGCAGATACTGGGCATAGTGGAGACGATGCTTTCAAACGGTCAGGATCAGATACTTATAACGAGACTGTCCGGAGAAGCGGCGGACATACTAAGGGCTGAGGTAAAGCTTGATTACTATGAAGATGCCCGGATAGGTCTTGTGGGAGTAATGACCAAACCGTATGGTATAGGAAAGATCGTTGTTGCTGCGGGGGGAACCAGTGACATGCCTGTTGCTGAGGAGGCCGCTGTTACAGCTGAGGTTCTGGGAAATGAAGTGGTGCGTGTATATGATGTCGGTGTAGCAGGGATACACAGGCTTTTTGCCCATAAGGCTGAACTGATGAGCGCATCCGTGATAATTGCTGTTGCGGGCATGGAGGGAGCATTGGCCAGCGTTATAGGCGGCATGGCGGACTGCCCGGTGATAGCTGTTCCCACAAGCGTAGGGTATGGCGCGTCATTTAACGGGCTATCTGCACTGCTTTCCATGCTTAATTCGTGTGCGAGCGGGGTGTCGGTTGTTAATATAGATAACGGTTTTGGTGCCGGTTATATGGCGAACATGATCAATCACATGGGGGTAAAATCTTGAAAGTATTGTACATAGACTGCTCCATGGGAGCAGCAGGTGATATGCTTGCCGCAGCCCTTGTGGAGCTTTTCCCGGATACAGATGAAATTATTTCCGAACTTAACTCATTCGGCATACCGGGAGTATGTTACGAGAAAGAAAAATCTGTCAAGTGTGGTATAAATGGGACTCATATAACGGTCAGGGTTAACGGTGTGGAGGAAGATGAGTCTATGCATGCTGATGGGGGCGCAGAGCATCCATCTGAAGAATCTGACCACCATCACCATGATCATCACCACCATCACCACCACAGTTCACCGGCAGACGTAGAGAAAATAATATCCCAGCTTGATCTAAAGGAAAAAATAAAGAATGACGTAAGTTCTGTTTATGATCTGATTGCAGGAGCGGAGAGTCATGTTCATGGCGTTCCTGTTTCCGATATTCATTTTCATGAAGTGGGAAGGATGGATGCCATTGCAGATATCACTGCGGTCTGCTATCTGATGGACAGGCTGGATGTCGGGAAAGTGATCGTCTCCCCGATCAATGTGGGCAGCGGAAAGGTAAGGTGTGCCCATGGCATACTTCCCGTGCCTGCGCCGGCAACGGCGTATGTCTTAAAAGATTGTCCTGTTTATGGGAGCAATATCAAGGGAGAACTCTGCACGCCTACAGGTGCGGCTCTTTTAAAGTATTTTGCGGATGATTTCGGGGATATGCCTTCGATGACAGTATCAGGCATCGGCTATGGAATGGGCAAGAAAGATTTTGAAGCTGCAAACTGTGTAAGGATGATCCTGGGCGTGGATTCATCAGATGAAAAAAATTCAGATGGAAAAAATTCAGATGGAAAAAATAAAGAAAACAGTGTAACGGAAATGGTCTGCAACATAGATGACATGACAGGGGAAGAGCTTGGATTTGCGATGGAAAGGCTTATGTCAGAGGGAGCATTGGATGTTTATTATGTTGCAGCATGCATGAAAAAGGGCAGACCGGGACAGATACTGCATGTCCTTTGCAGAAATGCAGACAGGGAGGAAATGGCACGCAATATCTTTAAGTATACGAAGACTATAGGAATAAGATATCGCATCATGGACAGATATACCCTTGAACGCCATAGCGAAGAGATTAATACGGAATATGGTGTGATCCATCAGAAAGTTTCATCGGGCTTTGGAGTGGAAAGACGGAAGACAGAGTATGATGACCTTAGCCGGATAGCTGTAAGAAACGGAATTAGCCTGGAAGAAGCGAGGCTTGCCGTAGGAAAAAAGTAATAATTTAAAACTTCCCACATATAGTCTGTGGAA
>DGSK01000062.1:0-1574 GCA_002393955.1 Lachnospiraceae bacterium UBA4364
CAGTTAGTGGGAAGTTTTAGTAAATTATCTGCACATTCTCGGTGTGGATGATCGATGAGGCCATAGTCTCTTATGGTTGACAAATCCATGAAAATGTTTTTTAATATAAGGACGTGTTGAGGGAGTAGCTTGCGAGCCTTTTTGCTGTGGTGTCTGGTTTTAGGCTGCAGCGTGTTTCGTCAGGACGGGAAAGTGGCCTGTGATGATAAGGCCGGTTTCCCCGGAGCATGTTTTAAAAAGCGAGACTTACACCATGGTTTTTCTGTGGTGTAGGTTTTTTTTATACCTCAGAGACACAGGAACTGCAGAAGAACCGGGACGGGCCAAATATTCGTGACGACGGAAGCGGCCCGGCTTGAAGCGGCAGGAACCGGCGATAACGGCCGGTCATAAAGGTGTGCAGGCGCACAGAAAGAGGGAAGAATGCTTACTTATCTGGAAATTCTTGTAGTTGGTTTTTACGCATTGATAAAAGGTGCGGACATGTTTGTGGACGGCAGCTCCTCCGTGGCAAAGCGGTTTAAGGTGCCGGGGGCGATCATAGGTCTTACCATAGTGGCTATGGGAACCAGTGCTCCGGAGCTGGCGGTATCGGTAACATCGGCGATAAAGGGATCCAATGAACTTGCAATAAGTAACGTACTGGGTTCGAACCTTTTTAACACTCTGATGGTACTGGGGGTATGTGCGCTTTTCCATCCGGTGCCTGTAGAATCTACCATATTAAAAAGGGACTTTCCCCTCAATATCCTTGCAACTGCAGCAATGCTTTTTGCCGCGCCTGTCGGTATCAAGACCATTATGTCTGTCGGAATAGATAATATCAGGATGTCAGATAAGGTCTATGATCTGGGACGTGTTTTCGGTATCGGAATGTTAGTTCTCTTCATTGTATATATGGTAGTTCTGATGCTGGCTGCAAAGAAAAATCCGGCTGTGTCGGAAGAGGAGGACACAGGAGAGTCCATGCCGATGAGCAAGACCGTGTTTTCTATTATATTCGGAGCGGTTCTTATCGTATCCGGCGGTGAAGCGGTTGTTGAGTCTGCAAAAAACATTGCGTTTTCAATGGGGATGTCAGAGACGCTGGTGGGCCTGACCATCGTAGCCATGGGTACATCCCTTCCGGAACTGGTCACATCCATGGTCGCTGCCAAAAAGGGCGAGGTGGACATGGCTGTGGGAAATGTTATAGGATCCAGTATCTTCAACATAATGCTCATACTGGGAATTTCCTGCACTATCCTTCCGGTAGGCGTAAACTTTGCCTCAATGTGCGATATTGGAATCCTTCTGGCAGTTACTATAATATGCTTCATTTACTGCCTCTTCGGAAAGAAGATCGGAAGAGTCAGGGGCATTACCATGCTGATCATGTACATAGGGTATGTGGTCTTTGCTTATCTGAGAGAGGTGGGCTGAGAATACAATATTAATATAAAAGTGTAAGGATAATGACGCTATGCTGAAAAATGCATTTGGGAAAAGCCATATAGTGAATCGTCGTAAGCCCGGTGGATATGATGCCGGGGATTATGACGAGTACGAAGATGACGACGAGTACGACGATGACG